>NZ_JBHTJP010000035.1:1136180-1136353 GCF_042676025.1 Salinimicrobium gaetbulicola | reverse complement strand
GTGTTAAGCCTGCCGCTAGCGTTCATCCTGAGCCAGGATCAAACTCTTCATCGTTAAATCTTAAATAATTTTACAATTACTAAGGAATTCCTCTTATGACCTTTACAGATCAAAAGCTCAAAATAGTCTTCTAGTCTTAATTCTTATTCTTTGCATCATGTTATAAATAACAC
>NZ_JBHTJP010000035.1:1136061-1136170 GCF_042676025.1 Salinimicrobium gaetbulicola | reverse complement strand
CATGTGTTAAGCCTGCCGCTAGCGTTCATCCTGAGCCAGGATCAAACTCTTCATCGTTAAATCTTAAATAATTTTACAATTACTAAGGAATTCCTCTTATGACCCCGAA
>NZ_JBHTJP010000035.1:1135823-1136051 GCF_042676025.1 Salinimicrobium gaetbulicola | reverse complement strand
ATACGCGCTGTCAATTCAATATGTCAATGAACTTCCACTTTCGTGGTTTCGTTGTTAAAATAAAAGGATTCGAACCTCTTCTACACTCGCCCAAACCAGGGATTTTATTTCAATAATTTGTTGTGAACTTCGCTCTTGTTCTAAGCGGCTGCAAATATACAACCGATTTTCATTCTGGCAAGAAAAAAATTTTATTTTTTTTCGAAGCTTCCTAAGAAGCGTTTTGAT
>NZ_JBHTJP010000035.1:1135320-1135813 GCF_042676025.1 Salinimicrobium gaetbulicola | reverse complement strand
ATGTTATAAATAACATAATACGCGCTGTCAATTCAATATGTCAATGAACTTCCACTTTCGTGGTTTCGTTGTTAAAATAAAAGGATTCGAACCTCTTCTACACTTGCCCAAACCAGGGATTTTATTTCAATAATTTATCGTGAACTTCGCTCTTGTTCTAAGCGGCTGCAAATATACAACCGATTTTCAAACTCGCAAGAAAAAAATTTTATTTTTTTCGAAGCTTCCCAGGAAGCGTTTTGACCAGAACAGGGATGCAAATCTACAACCTTTTTTCCTTACAAAACAAACAAAATTTTAAACTTTTTTCAGAGAACTTTTTTAGCTTCAACCTACGCCCCTGCTGGGATCACAACTCCCGATCTCTCGATCATTTGTTGCGGCTGAAAGCGGCTGCAAACTTACAACCTTTTTTTCTTAGCTTCCAAAAGAAATTTCAATTATTTTTCAGAGAACATTTTCGCTCGGAGACCTTGTCATTACTGGACTTTTC
>NZ_JBHTJP010000035.1:797693-1135310 GCF_042676025.1 Salinimicrobium gaetbulicola | reverse complement strand
CAACTCCCGATCTCTCGATCATTTGTTGCGGCTGAAAGCGGCTGCAAACTTACAACCTTTTTTTCTTAGCTTCCAAAAGAAATTTCAATTATTTTTCAGAGAACTTTTTCGCTCGGAGACCTTGTCATTACTGGACTTTTACTTCAGATTCATAACCCGTTGCTGTTTCTCAAAGCGGGTGCAAATATACGCCCTCTTTTTAATCTCGCAAGTCCCAAACTCAACTTTTTTAAGGTTTTTTTAAGCCTCCGTTTTAAGGGCTTGAAAATGTGGTTTTTGAAGAGCAAACTTTTTTCACTTTTTTGAAAACACTTCCTCCCTCCTATTATATAGGTAACCAAACCGCGTTAGGGATCGTAGCGGAAATCCTTTTTGTGAAGCATAAGCAAAAAGATTGAAGCGAAGAGCCCGACCCCGCCAGGGGCGGGGAACGCCCAAAACAATAAAAGAAAAATGCACTCCTATATATATAAGTATTGTAAAGCACCTATTATCCTATTATCTTTGCAGCTTAATTGAGAATTATGATAAAGATTACGTTGCCCGACGGCAGTATTAAAGAGTTTGAAAAAGGCACCACTCCAATAGAGGTTGCCAAAAGCATTAGTGAAGGACTTGCGCGAAATGTACTTTCGGCAAAATTCAATGATACGACGGTGGAAACCACCACTCCTTTAACTACCGATGGCAGCCTTACCTTATATACATGGAATGACGACGAGGGAAAAAAGGCTTTCTGGCACTCTTCTTCTCACGTGATGGCGCAGGCTATCCAGGATCTTTATCCGGGTGCTAAACTTACCATAGGACCCGCTATTGAAAATGGGTTTTACTACGATGTAGATTTTGGAGAGCATAAGATCTCTGAAAATGATTTCAAGAAGATCGAAGACCGCATGCTGGAAATTGCCCGTGGAAAACATGATTTCAACATGCGTTCGGTTTCTAAACAAGATGCGCTGGACTTTTACAAAAAAGAAAATAACCCTTTCAAGGTAGAGCTTATTGAAAACCTGGAAGACGGAACGATCACTTTTTGTGACCACGATACCTTTACTGACCTTTGTCGCGGTGGCCATCTTCCTAACACCGCCCCTATAAAGGCTGTGAAATTAATGAGCGTTGCCGGAGCTTACTGGAGAGGTAATGAGAACAATCCGCAGCTTACTCGTGTTTACGGGATTTCTTTTCCAAAGCAGAAAGACCTGAAAGAATATCTTGAGCTTCTTGAGGAAGCTAAAAAGAGAGATCACAGAAAACTTGGAAAGGAACTGGAATTATTCACTTTCTCACACAAGGTGGGCCAGGGACTGCCATTATGGCTGCCAAAAGGTGCCGCTTTAAGAGAGCGTCTTGAGAACTTCCTTAAAAAAGCACAAAAGAGAGCCGGTTATGAAATGGTGGTGACACCTCATATTGGCCATAAAGAATTATATGTGACTTCAGGTCACTACGAGAAATATGGCGAAGACAGTTTCCAGCCTATCAAAACTCCTAACGAAGGCGAAGAGTTTTTGCTGAAGCCGATGAACTGCCCTCACCACTGTGAGATCTATAACAACGGACACTGGAGCTACAAGGATCTACCAAAAAGATTTGCAGAATTCGGTACTGTCTACCGTTATGAGCAAAGCGGGGAGTTACACGGTTTAACTCGTGTACGCGGATTCACCCAGGATGACGCGCACATTTTCTGTACTCCGGATCAATTGGACGAGGAATTTAAAAAAGTGATCGATCTTACCTTATATGTATTCAACTCTCTAGGTTTCGAAAACTTTACCGCGCAGGTTTCATTAAGAGACCCAGAGAACAAGGAAAAATACATAGGTTCTGACGAGAACTGGGAAAAGGCGGAAAACGCCATCATGAATGCCGCAAAGGAAAAAGGTTTGAATTATGTAGTTGAGACCGGGGAAGCCGCTTTTTACGGACCGAAACTTGACTTCATGGTGAAGGACGCTTTAGGAAGACAGTGGCAACTTGGAACGATCCAGGTTGATTATAACCTTCCGGAAAGATTTAACCTTACTTATAAAGGAAGCGATAATGAGATGCACCGCCCGGTGATGATCCACAGAGCTCCTTTTGGTAGTATGGAACGCTTTGTAGCTATCCTACTGGAACATACAGCCGGAAATTTCCCGTTGTGGCTGATGCCTGAGCAGGCTACTATTCTCTCTCTCAGTGAGAAATATGAAAAATACAGCCAAAAAGTTTTAACTTTGCTGGAAAATCACGAAATTCGCGCCCTTACGGACAACCGAAATGAAACCATTGGGAAGAAAATTCGGGAGGCCGAAGTAAGTAAAGTTCCATATATGTTGATCGTTGGAGAACAGGAAGCAGAAAATGGAACGGTTTCTGTACGTAAACATGGGGAAGGTGATATTGGCACAATGTCAATTGAAGACTTCGCCGAAATAATAAAGAAGGAAGTACACAGTACTTTAAAACAATTTGAAGTTTAACTAAAATTTTTGAGCCATAGCAATACGAAGAAAAAGATCAAGAAGACCTCTTAGAGAAATCAAAGAAGATCCGCACAGAATCAACGGAAAGATCCGCGCGGAGGAAGTTCGCCTGGTAGGTGATAATGTGGAAATGGGTGTATACCCAACCAAAAAAGCTTTAGCCATTGCTGAAGAACAGGAATTGGACCTAGTGGAGATCTCTCCCAACGCCAATCCTCCTGTTGCGAAAGTGATGGATTATAAGAAATTTCTCTACGAACAGAAAAAGCGTGATAAGGCATTAAAGGCCAAAGCTACCAAAGTTGTAGTAAAAGAGATTCGTTTTGGTCCTAATACCGATGATCATGATTATGAATTTAAGAAAAAGCACGGGGAAAAATTCCTGAAAGAAGGTGCAAAATTAAAGGCATATGTATTTTTCAAAGGACGTTCTATCGTATTTAAAGAACAGGGAGAAATCCTTCTTTTACGACTGGCGCAGGATTTAGAGGAACTTGGGAAGGTAGAACAAATGCCTAAGCTTGAAGGAAAGCGAATGACCATGTTCATCTCTCCTAAGAAATCAAAATAAAGATCTGAAAATGCTTCAGAAGAAGCATTTTTCAGTTTACAATAATAAGTGAGATAATTAAAAAGAGGACACAATGCCGAAAATGAAAACAAAATCCAGTGCCAAGAAGCGTTTTAAGCTTACCGGTACCGGAAAAATTAAAAGAAAGCATGCGTTTAAAAGTCACATCTTAACAAAGAAGACTAAAAAACAAAAGCTTGCCTTGACGCACAGCACTTTGGTGCATGAAGCAGACGAGGATAATATCAAACTTCAATTACGTTTGAAGTAATTGAACCTTTGATGGTTTACCAAATTTAATAACCCTGGAGTTGGGCTCATAAAAGTGTCGGTATTACCGGCCGCCTGCTACAAAAAAATTTAAAAATATGCCAAGATCAGTAAATTCAGTTGCAAAAAGAGCCAGAAGAAAAAAGGTTCTTAAGCAAGCAAAAGGTTACTTTGGACGTCGTAAAAACGTTTGGACAGTAGCTAAAAACGCGGTTGACAAAGCAATGCTATATGCTTACAGAGACCGTAAAACCAAGAAAAGAAACTTCCGTTCCCTATGGATCATGCGTATCAACGCTGGTGCCCGTATGCACGGAATGTCTTATTCGCAGTTTATAGGGAAAGTGAAAGCCGCAGGAATCGAATTGAACCGTAAGGTTCTTGCAGATTTGGCGATGAACCACCCTGATGCGTTTGAAGCTATCGTCAAAAAAGTAAAGTAATTAAAAACTTTTATCTCACTTATAGAAAATCCCGTTCGAAAGAGCGGGATTTTTGTTTTTAGTAAATGTGTGATTCAGAACGAAGCGCAGCGAAGTGAAGAATCTCTTTGATACAGATTCTGAAACAAGTTCAGGATGACGTAGTCTCCTCAAAAATCTTAAAAGTTATTTTTGTTCTCCCATTATAGTCAGCACCAGTTTTCTGCTGCCTCCATGTTTTCGGTGTTCACATAAATATATTCCCTGCCAGGTTCCAAGATTAAGATTACCGTTAGTGATAGGGATCATAAGAGAAGTGTCAAGCAAAGAAGCTTTGATGTGAGCCGGCATATCATCAGATCCCTCCAAAGTGTGTTTGTAATATGGCTGATCTTCGGGTACCATATTATTGAAGTGACTTTCAAAATCTTCCCTCACGGTTGGATCGGCATTTTCATTAATGGTCAAGGATGCTGAAGTATGTTTAATAAAGACCTGTAAGAAGCCAACCTTAAAATCTCTGACCTCCTTACACTGCTCTAAAATTTCTTCAGTAACCAAATGGAAACCTCTTCTTTTAGCAGCTAGTTTAATTTCCTTCTGAAAAAAAGTGCTCATAAATATTAATTTTTGGAGATCCTTAAATCAGGTTTTTTGTTTTTTCTTCTTGGCTGCCGGAAATAACACATTATTAAGGATAAGCCGGTAGCCGGGAGAAGTAGGATGCAACTCCAATTCGGTTTTAGGATCACCCACCATATGCTGATAATCTTCGGGATCATGCCCACCGTAAAAGGTGAAAAATCCGTTTCCTTTTATTCCGTGGATATATTTTGCTTCGCCATTGATCTTACTTTCTCCCAATACTAAAACTGTGGGTTTGATATTGCCCGGGTCATACGCTGTAGTTTGCCCCATAAATCCCTTCACCAACATAGTGTGGTTTTGGGTAAGCATGGTGGGAATTGGATCCCACTTTGCCGAAAACTCCATTAATGTAAAATAATCGGCATCCATGGGAATGCGTCGTTTGTTAGTCATATCAATCGAAGAAAACTCGTAGACCATCGGGTCTCGTTCGAGAATAAAATCGGTAAAGGCAAAACTGTTCTGAAAATTCAGCTTATTTTGATAATCGGGATCACTGGGATCGCCATCGAACATGGGTTCCGCGATATCAACATCTTCAGCTGAAAGCGCGATATCAAAACTATCTGTGGCACTGCACATGGCAAACATGAAGCCGCCACCAACGACATAATCCCGGATCTTCAATGCTACCACCAGTTTCTCTTCGGAAACTTTATCATAGCCCAACCTCGCCGCCAGGGCTTCAGCCTTCTTTTTATCTTCTACATACCAGGGTGCGGTTCTGTAACTGCGGTAAAACTTCCCATACTGACCGGTAAAATCCTCATGATGCAAATGCAGCCAATCGAAAAGCAACAAAGCATCATTCAAGACTTCTTCATCATAAATGGTTTCATAGGGAATTTCCGCATAGGAAAGAACCATAGTCACCGCATCATCCCATGGCATATTTCCCTGCGGGGAATAAACCGCGATCTTCGGCGCTTTTTCAAGCAGCACCGCTTCCATGTTCCGAGAAGGACTATTGATCTCATCGAGGATCTCACCCGTTTTATGATCGCTCAAGACTTCAAAAGAAACCCCGCGAATCTGACATTCTTTCCTGAGAGCTTCGGAATCGGGAAATAAAAAGGCCCCACCCCTATAGTTCAAAAGCCACTGTACCTTAGTGCCATTTTCGAGCGACCAATAAGTAATTCCGTAGGCTTTCAAATGGTTATTCTGGGTATCGGCATCCATTGGAATTAAAATTTGGGAGGCCGAAACAGAAACTGACCATAGCAGGAAAAATAAAAACACAAAAAAACCGGAGCTGACAGTACTGTCAGTTCCGGTTTTTTTTATTTTATCAAAGACGTTCAGTCCAAAAACTTTTCGGATCTCATTCAAGCATTTAGAAAGGCACGTCGTTATCGTCATCATTAAAATCATTCATTGAGCTTCCAAAGGCTTCATCGGCACTTGGGAAATGCCCGGTGTTGAAACCACTGTCTCCAGATTCATCATCGTTCATCTTGGAATAGAATTCTGATGGAGAATCGAAGTCATCTAAGTTATCGAATTTACCTAAATGTCCAAGGAATTTCAACCTAATATTCTCTAAACCACCGTTCCTGTGCTTAGCTACAATGAACTCGGCCTGCCCGTCTGTAGGTGATCTTTCTTCATCATCCCACTCCTCGATCTTATAATATTCAGGACGGTAAATAAAAGATACGATATCGGCATCCTGCTCGATCGCACCAGATTCCCTAAGGTCACTCAATAATGGCCTTTTACTACCTCCCCTTGTTTCCACCGCACGGGACAACTGAGAAAGTGCAATTACAGGCACACTCAATTCCTTTGCGAGAGCCTTCAGGTTTCGGGAGATAGTGGAGATCTCCTGTTCACGGTTTCCTCCTTTTTGGGTTCCCCCCGCAGTCATTAACTGAAGATAATCGATCACGATCAACTTAATGCCGTGTTGCGAAGCAAGACGTCTCGCCTTCGCCCTAAGGTCAAAAATGGAAAGTGACGGGGTATCATCAATGAAAAGCGGCGCTTTTTCAAGTCCTTTTACCTTCACGTTCAATTGCTCCCATTCGTGTTTTTCCAGGTTTCCGGTACGAAGTTTTTCTGATGAAAGTCCGGTTTCCGAAGAGATCAAACGCGTGATCAACTGCACCGAAGACATCTCCAGGGAGAAAAATGCCACCGGGATATTTTGTCCCACGGAAATATTTCGTGCCATGGAAAGAGTCAAAGCCGTTTTACCCATACCAGGACGTGCTGCTACAATGATCAAATCACTTGGCTGCCATCCCGAGGTCAGTTTATCAAGTTTCTCAAACCCTGAAGGGATCCCCGAAAGTCCCGATTTATTCGAGATCTCTTCAATTTTTTTCTTTGCCTGCATCACAAGATCCTGGGCAGTTTCAGAAGATCGTTTAATATTCCCCTGGGTTACCTCATATAATTTAGATTCTGCAGTATCCAGCAGGTCAAATACATCTGTAGTTTCATCGTAAGACTCTTCGATGATCTCATTGGAGATCTTGATAAGGCTTCGCTGAATGTATTTTTGAAGGATGATGCGCGCATGGAATTCAATGTGCGCAGAAGAAGACACCTTTTGGGTTAACTGCACAAGGTAAAAATCCCCTCCTACCTGTTCCAGTTTTTGATCTTTACGCAATTGAGTGGAAACCGTTAATAAGTCAACAGGCTCCGAATTTTCAAAAAGCTTAAAGATGGCTTCAAAGATGTATTGATGGGCAGATTTATAAAAAACCTGAGGATGCAGGATATCAATAATTTCATCGACACCCTTTTTGTCAATCATCATTGCGCCCAGCACAACTTCCTCAAGATCAACGGCTTGAGGTGGAATTTTACCTTTTTCAAGGCTGATAACATTGCCGGAGCTGTAATTGTAATTCTGGGGGGACTTAGATTTTTCCATAATAGCGAAAGTAGAAAAATTGACTTTAGAATGAACCTGAACTTCTATTTAGATAGTCCACAGGTTATGAACAATTTAACTGTTGAAAACTTATTTATTTTGTTGATAAGGCCAAAAAAATCCGAAGCCTTCACTTCGGATTTTTCTGACAGCATATAGTTAAAGTGTTTATCCTTTAAATACACCCATGGATGAATATTTCTCCATCCTTTTATCTATCAATTCTTTTGGTGATAAGTTTTTAAACTCATCATAGGCTTCGACAATCGAATTTTTCACCGTTTCAAAAGTTTTATCCCTGTCACTGTGAGCTCCACCTAGTGGTTCTTTCACGATCTCATCGATCAACTTTTGCTTTTTCATGTCCTTGGCAGTAAGCTTTAACGCCTCAGCTGCTTTCTCCTTAAACTCCCAGCTTCTCCAAAGAATAGAAGAACAAGATTCAGGAGAGATCACAGAATACCATGTATTCTCAAGCATCAATACTTTATCTCCTACTCCAATTCCCAGAGCACCACCACTGGCACCTTCACCAATGATCACAACGATAATAGGCACTTTAAGACGGGTCATTTCAAGAATATTTCGGGCGATCGCTTCCCCTTGTCCGCGTTCTTCAGCTTCAAGACCAGGATAAGCCCCCGGAGTATCTACAAAAGTCACCACAGGAATTCCGAATTTTTCCGCAGATTTCATAAGACGTAAAGCCTTGCGATATCCTTCAGGATTAGCCATTCCAAAATTTCGATATTGGCGCGTCTTGGTGTTATATCCTTTTTGCTGACCAACGAACATAAAACTTTGATCGCCTATCTTTCCAAGACCACCAATCATGGCCTTGTCATCTTTTACATTTCTGTCACCATGAAGTTCCAGAAAAGTACTTCCGCAGATAGCATTAATGTAATCTAGAGTATATGGGCGATTTGGATGTCTTGACAACTGAACGCGCTGCCAGGCAGTCAAATTCTTGTAAATGTCTTTTTTGGTTTCATTCAGCCTCTTTTCAATTTGCTTGCAAGTGGCCGTCACGTCAACTTCACTCTCCTGACCAATGGCACAGGCCTTTTGGTACTGCTCTTCCAACTCCTTTATAGGTAATTCAAAATCTAAATATTCCATAATGAGTTATGGGGTTTGTTTAAAATTAGCTTACAAATATAAGAAACTTTAAAAGGTGGGTTTCTTTTGTCTTTTAATTTTTCTCTTTGTTTTTAATATTCCGTTCAGGATCACTGTACTTAAGATAATTGCAGCCCCATAATAGAAGCCTTCGTCCATCTTTTCATCACTTCCGAAGATCCAGAATGCCAGTAAGATTCCATAGACCGGCTCCAGATTTATCGTGAGCATAACGGTATACGGACTCAAATGTCTCATTACAGCTACAGAAGCTATGAAAGCATATGCTGTACACACCGAAGCCAGGATCAAAAGGTACCCAAAATCGGAAGCTGAAATATCAAAAAATGCATTACTGAAACCTCCCTCGCTTCCGGTAAACGAAAGGAACAATAAATACACACTTATCCCAAGGGCGCCGGTTAAAAGTTCGTAAAATGAGATTACCGAAGCATCCTCATGTTTGGCCAGCTTTCCGTTGATCAATGAGAAAACTGCTGAAAGAAAAGCTGAAGAAAGCGCCAGAATGATTCCCAGTACATATTCAGACTCAACTTTGAAAATAATATATAATCCAAGGATTACGATCAATCCAAAAAAGATCTCATACCAAATGATCTTTCTTTTATAGAATATAGGCTCCATAATAGAAGTAAAGAAAGCGCCGGTAGACAACAAGGCCAGTGTAATTGAAACGTTGGACACTTTAATCGCCCCGAAGAAGGTGAGCCAGTGCACGGCAATAACAAGACCGGCAATGATCATCACTCTTACTCTTTTAGGAGCAAGCTTCAGACTTTTCTTTTTCCATCTAATCCAGATTAGAATAAAGACACTAGCCATGAGCATCCGGTACCATACCAGCGGCACGGCATCTAATGAAATAAGTGCTCCCAGCACAGCAGTGAAGCCCCAAATAAACACGATCACGTGAAAATGCAGGTAACTTCTCAGTTTATCGTTTGGCATTGAAAAGCAGGTAAATTGCTAAAATTCCGAAGAAAATATTGGGGGTCCATACAGCGATCAAAGGAGAAAAGCTACTCTGCTCGGCAATGGTTCCAAATACCTTGTCCATAAAAATGAAGACAAAGGCCAGGGTAATTCCTAAAGCAAGGTTCACTCCCATACCACCTCTTCGTTTGATCGAAGAGACTGCAACCGCAATAATGGTTAGGATATATGCTGAGACCGGTAGACTCCAGCGTTTGTATGCCACCACCTTATACCTGTTAATATTTCCAGATCCCCTGCGCTGCTCCTGCTCTATAAAATCGTTCAGCTCATTGTAATTCAGGGTTTCGGCCATATAAGACACCGGGGTAAGCTCATCAAATTCAAAAGGCAGGATGGTATCTTTGTCCAGTTCATTGATCAGGACATCTCCATTTTCGCCAATGATTCGCTTATTATAATTGGTAAGGGTGTAAGTAGTATCTTCTTCGTTAAGCTTAAGCCTGGAGGCACTTATCTTAAATTTAAGTTCATTGCCTTCAAAATGCTCTAAAGTGAAATTCCTTGCCGACTTGTTCTGCGGCTGAAAATGTGACGCATAGATGTATTCGTTGTCATTGATCTGCCTGTACACATCACTGGTCTCCTGAATCTCACGTCCCTTTTTCAGGTAGGTATATTTGAAGTCATTGAAACCTTTACTGGCACTTGGCGCGAGGTACATTCCCAAAATAAGCGCGCCTACCAAAACAAGGGTCGCACCTATCATGTAAGGTCTTAGAAAACGCCAGAAGGACACCCCGCTACTCAAAAATGCGATAATTTCAGTATTCTGAGCCAGTTTCGAAGTGAACCAGATTACTGATAAAAACAGGAAAAGAGGAAACAAGAGATTGGCAAAATAGATCGTGAAATCTATATAATAGTTCACTACCTCCCAGAACGGCACTTCATTCTCAAGGATCTTATCGATCTTTTCAGCAAGATTTACGGTGATCCCAATAGGAATGAACAACAGGAGCATCATTAAAAATGTGCCCAGGTAGCGCTTCAATATGTACCAGTCTAGTATCTTCAAGTTACAAACGTTTGTCCATTTGACGAACCATCATATTCTTCCAGCTCGCAAAATCCCCCGCTAAGATATGTTTTCTGGCCTCACGAACCAACCACAGGTAAAAGCCGAGGTTGTGCATGGTCGCAATTTGCTTGCCTAGCATTTCATTCACGGTAAACAAGTGTCGAAGATAGGCTTTGGTATAAAAAGTATCCACGTAAGTAGTACCATTCTCATCAATTGGAGAAAAATCGTCCTGCCACTTTTTATTCTTGATATTGATAGTTCCATGAGAAGTAAAAAGCATCCCGTTTCTGGCATTTCTTGTAGGCATCACGCAGTCGAACATATCAACTCCCAGGGCGATGTTCTCAAGAATATTGATTGGTGTTCCCACTCCCATGAGGTAACGCGGTTTTTCCTTCGGAAGGATATTGGTCACCACTTCGGTCATGGCATACATTTCTTCCGCAGGCTCCCCAACAGAAAGTCCTCCAATAGCATTCCCCTCTGCCCCGGCTTTCGCAATATATTCCGCAGACTGCTCCCTAAGGTCTTTATAGGTGCTTCCCTGAACAATAGGGAAAAATGCCTGAGAATAATTATACTCAAAAGGAGTTTTTTCCAGATGGGTGATACACCTGTCCAACCAGCGGTGGGTGCGGTGCATGGAATTCTTGGCGTAGTTGTAATCACAAGGATACGGGGTGCATTCGTCAAATGCCATAATAATATCAGCCCCGATAAGTCGCTGTATCTCCATCACATTTTCGGGCGTGAAGTTATGATAGGAACCGTCAATGTGCGATTTAAAACGCACTCCTTCTTCTTTGATCTTACGTCTTTCAGAAAGGGAATAGACCTGGTACCCCCCACTATCGGTAAGGATATTTCTATCCCAGTTCATAAATTTATGGAGTCCACCCGCCTTTTTAAGGATCTCGGTCTGTGGCCTCAGGTATAAATGATAGGTATTTCCTAAAATAATATCGGGATTCACCTCTTCTTTAAGTTCTTTTTGGCTTATTCCCTTTACGGAAGCCACGGTTCCCACCGGCATAAAAATAGGGGTTTCGATCGTTCCGTGGTCTGTGGTAATCACTCCTGCCCTGGCACTACTGCCCGGGTCATTCACTGCTAGTTCAAATTTCATAGAAGTCTTTAAGGCCGCAAAGATAACCAACTTAAAAGCATTTTTTAAAGGTTTCAATTCTTAAATTGGCCGCTTATTATCTCATAAGGGCTATAATTGACCCTCATTGATTTTCAAAGCATTATTAAAATAGTATTTTTGCAGCACATTTAATCAAATTCAAATGCCAAACACACAACAATTAGAAGACTTTGTCACCCAGGTGAGAAGAGACATTTTACGGCAGGTTCATAAGGTAAATTCCGGTCACCCGGGAGGATCTTTAGGTTGCGCCGAATTTTTCACAGTACTGTACCAGGAAGTGATGGACCGCAAAGAAGGTTTTGATATGGACGGAAAAGATGAAGATCTTTTCTTCCTTTCTAACGGACACATTTCCCCGGTATTCTACAGCGTACTTGCTCGCAGCGGATATTTTCCGGTTGAGGAACTGAACACTTTCAGATTGATCAATTCAAGACTTCAGGGACACCCAACTACTCATGAAGGACTTCCGGGAGTGAGAATCGCGTCAGGATCACTAGGTCAGGGCTTATCTGTAGCTATTGGTGCTGCAAACTCCAAAAAACTAAATGGAGATGACCACCTTGTATATTCCCTTCATGGAGACGGAGAGCTTCAGGAAGGTCAAAACTGGGAAGCGATCATGTATGCCGCAGCCAAGAATGTTGATAACCTGATCGCCACCGTAGACCGCAACCACCAGCAAATTGACGGATGTACAGATGATGTCCTGCCAATGGGAGATCTTAAGGCCAAGTTTGAAGCTTTTGGATGGGATGTTCTGGAGATCGAAGACGGCAACAACATCACACAGGTGCTGGAAGGACTTAAAGAAGCTAAGAGCAGAACAGGAAAAGGAAAACCAGTTTGTATTTTAATGACCACTGTAATGGGTCATGGAGTTGATTTCATGATGCACACTCACAAGTGGCACGGCGTTGCACCAAATGATGAGCAACTGGAAACCGCTCTTTCTCAAAACCCTGAAACCCTGGGAGATTACTAAAATATGTTCTGCTTCTGCGGAATGACAAAAGCTTAGAAATGAAAAAATATACAAATACAGGAAATAAAGACACTCGTTCCGGATTTGGGGACGGTTTGACCGAACTTGGTAAGACCAATCCTAATGTGGTTGCACTTTGTGCCGACCTTACCGGATCTTTAAAAATGGGAGATTTTCAGAAAAATCATCCTGAAAGATTCTTCCAGGTAGGAATTGCCGAAGCCAACATGATGGGAATCGCAGCAGGGATGACCATTGGCGGAAAGATCCCTTTCACCGGTACTTTCGCGAATTTCTCCACCGGTCGTGTTTATGACCAGATTAGACAATCTATTGCGTATTCAGATAAGAACGTGAAGATCTGCGCTTCTCACGCCGGGCTTACCCTTGGAGAAGACGGTGCTACACACCAGATCCTTGAAGACATCGGGTTGATGAAAATGTTGCCGGGAATGACCGTGATCAACACGTGTGATTACAACCAGACCAAGGCTGCAACCATCGCGATCGCCGAGCATCACGGGCCGGTTTACCTACGCTTCGGAAGACCGAAAGTAGCTAACTTTACCCCTGAAGATCAAAAATTCGTGATTGGAAAAGCTAATCTTTTAAATGAAGGAACAGACGTAACCATCATCGCAACCGGACATTTGGTTTGGGAAGCCCTTCAGGCAGCCGAGCAACTGGAAGCAAAAGGTATTTCTGCGGAAGTGATCGACATTCACACTATTAAGCCGCTGGACGAGGAAGCGATCCTTGCTTCGGTTAAGAAGACCGGATGCGTGGTGACTGCCGAAGAGCACAACTACCTTGGAGGTTTGGGAGAAAGTGTAGCCAGAACCCTGGCCCAAAATAATCCAACGCCACAGGAATTTGTTGCCACTATGGATACTTTCGGTGAAAGTGGTACTCCTGAGCAATTGATGGAGAAGTACGGCCTGAACGCTGAAGCTATCGTAAAGGCTTCAGAAAAGGTTATCAAAAGGAAATAAGTCAGGTTAAAATACTCATAAATAAGAACCCTTGTAGTTATTTTTCCTACAAGGGTTCTTTTCTTTGCGGAAATATTTACGCATTTAAAAACGTTTAATACCCATTAAAAACAATCATTATGAAGAAAGGACTTTATATTTTACTATTCATCTTCACCGCCTCTGTATCGGCTCAAAGCAGTTTTGGAGTAAAAGCCGGATTGAATTACGGTGACAACGGAGAAATTGAATTTTCAGATTTTGAGAACGCAGGAAAAGATGTTTCCAAAGGTGCCGACAGCAAAGTAGGATACCACATGGGTGTTTATTTTAAAGGAGACCTGGGAAGTTTTTACCTCAAGCCGGAACTTCTTTATACTAAAACCAAAAGCTCTTACGAATACAATAATGAGAACGCAGATTACAACGTATCAAAATTAGACCTTCCGGTACTACTTGGGGTGAAAATTCTTGGTCCGGTTCACGTATTTGCAGGGCCTAGTTTTCAGTACATCCTTGAAAATGACTTTGACGGGGTTACTATCGGAGACGTAGAAAATGAATTCACACTTGGAGCCCAATTTGGTGCCGGACTTCAGTTAGGCCGCTTTGGACTGGATGTAAGATATGAAAGAGGGCTTACCGAGAACGAAGCACAGGTGCTGGACCTTAATAATCCAAACGGATTAAAAAGAGTTGATTCAAGACCAAACCAAATCATCTTCGCGGTTTCGCTTGACCTGTAATTATTGACCATTCTAAATAAAAAAAGCCCCGTTTTGAACGGGGCTTTTTTTATTTACTGTATTATATATTATTGTCCGGGGATATAATCAGGATCCAGGTAATCTGGTGTACCGTCTCCGTCATTATCAGGATATGGAAAAACTATCTCTCCATCAACCATGATCTCTTCAATGGTAGGAATAAAATCTCCGTCATCATCACTGTCAAAGTAATTAGGACGACCATCCCCATCTGTATCATCATTCATAAGCTGTTTGTCTCCGTCAAGGTCTTCTCGCCAGCTTGGCACCCCGTCACGGTCGTGATCTGCCTCATTCACCCCATAAAGTTCAAAGGTAAAGACCAGGGGACTGTACTGTGGAATTTCCGGTGAAGGAGGTGCTGCGAAATACGCAAGCCCTGAAGGCATGAACACGGCTCCAATTCCATAATCATTGCTCCAGTTTACTGTATTATCAGATCGTACGGTAAATCCGGAAGCTCCTTTAAAATCTTCAAACGCCCGTCCAAAACCTGTCACCACCTGGGTAAGATCAAACCAAACAGGAGTTTCTGAATAGTCGAACCTGGTTTCATTCAATAAGGTTCCGGTATAGGATACCAACGTAGAATCTGAAAACTTAGGCTGCTGCCCAACTCCTTCTCTGGCCTGCAGCACATACAGCTTGTAATCCACATCATTCAAAGTCACTGTTTTAGTGATCAAATTGGGAGACTGGATCAAAGGGGTCTTGTCTGCATTAGAGCCCGAAATAGTATCGATCTTCAATTTGTAATCAAAGCCCTCAGAAGGGTTCTCAAACTCCTCATAATTATAAAAATGGGTCTCAAGATAGGCCTGTAATGCTTCCTGATCTTCGATCTCCACCTCTGCCCTGTCTCGCGGTGGCACAGGAGCGGGATCATCATCATCTTTACTACAGGAAATAAGCACAACGGCTAAAAAAAGATAGGCAAGTAAAAACTTATTCAATCTCATCAATAGTTAATTTTAAAGGCGGCAAGATACAATATTCTTGTATTTTTGTTATAGAATTAGCGAGTTTTACCGGAAAAATATGAGAGTAGATAAATTTTTATGGAGCGTGCGGTATTTCAAAACCCGAAGTATTGCCACCGAGGCGTGTAAGCAGGGAAAAGTTAGAGTGAATGAAGCCATTGTAAAACCCTCCAGGGAAGTTTACCCCACAGATAAATTGAGCGTCAGGAAGAACCAGATCAATTACGAACTCGAAATACTCGATCTCCCGCCCAGCCGGGTGGGAGCCAAACTGGTCAATCTTTATATAAACGATGTCACCCCTAAAGAGGAGTTCGAAAAAAGGGAATTGCTCAAGTATTCTCAGGACTATTACCGAAAGAAAGGCACAGGACGTCCTACCAAAAAAGACCGGAGAGAACTCGATGACTGGTTTGAGTCTCCCGAAAATGAATCGGATGAACCTTCTTCCAAAAAGGAATAAAATCCAACAATTCGTGTTTGATATTTAAACCACCAGATTAGTTATATTTGAAAAAAGTATTCCATGAAAAAACAGGAAGTCCTTATTCTCGATAATATTCAGATCAACCACAAGATCAAAAGGATCGCCTACCAGATCTACGAAAGCAATGTAGACGAAGAAAAGATCGTCCTGGCAGGAATTCTAAAAAGCGGCTTTGAACTTGCCAAAAAGCTGAAATCTGAACTGGAGAACATTTCAGATCTGCAGGTTACACTTTGTGAAGTGAAGGTTGACAAAAAAGACCCTTTAAAAGCGGTTGAGACTTCCCTCAATGAGGACGAATACAAGGATCAATCCATCGTATTGGTTGATGATGTACTCAATTCTGGAACCACTCTTATCTACGGAGTGCGCCATTTTCTGGAAGTACCTTTAAAACAATTCAAAACTGCCGTTCTGGTAGACCGCAGTCATAAAAAATACCCGGTGAAGGCCGATTTTAAAGGCATTTCCCTTTCCACTTCTATCCATGAAACCGTACAGGTTAAATTCGGGGAAGAAGAAAGCAAGGTTGAATTAGTTTAATTTTTCGAGCACCTCCCCTGCAATTACTTCGGAAGTTTTCCCGTCTGTAGAAATTACAAGATCACTTTGATTGTAATAGTACGTGCGTTCAAAAAGATGCTTCCTGATAAAATCCTCAAGAAGCTCAGCTGAATTCAAATGACTTATCAAGGGTCTTTGCTCACGTTCCCCGGAAAGCCTCTTTAAGAGCTCCTGCAGGCTTGTTTTAAGATAAACTAATATCACCTCCTTTTGATCTTTTAGAAGTGCCAGGTTATCCCCATAGCAGGGAGTTCCACCACCAAGGGCAAGAATAAAATCCTCAGGCAACTGCATCAGGTCTTGTAAAACCTCAGCCTCTCGTTTCCGGAAGTAGATCTCACCTTTAGTTTCAAAAATTTCAGAAATACTCTTTTCTTCCTTTGCGCTTATTTGTTCATCAAGATCTAGAAAAGGAAGTCCAATTGTTCCGGAGAGAGCTCTTCCTACAACAGTTTTTCCCGATCCCATGTAACCCAATAAAATAATTTTCATACCTTAAAACTATGATTGCGAGCGGGTTTTCCCGCCACACTAAATTTCTCGACAAATTTATGTCAATTTGTTCTTGAAAAATAAATTAATGATAGTATATTTGCACCCGCATTAGCAAAAATGCAACACCAAAGATCTGGTAGCTCAGTTGGTAGAGCATCTCCCTTTTAAGGAGAGGGTCCTGGGTTCGAGCCCCAGCCAGATCACTAAAAAAGTGGTCTCAAAATTATCGCTTTTTGTTCTTTAAAACAATGATCTGGTAGCTCAGTTGGTAGAGCATCTCCCTTTTAAGGAGAGGGTCCTGGGTTCGAGCCCCAGCCAGATCACTTTTTTATTTCCAGGTACTCTGAAAATTAAATTGGTTTGCAAACCATTTCAGGCGTGCAACTCCCCTATTAAAACTTTCAGATCAATTTTTGCCCAGGTGCTGGAACTGGTAGACAGGCATGGTTGAGGGCCATGTGTCCATTAGGGCGTGCGGGTTCGAGTCCCGCTCTGGGCACTTTCATTTATCGCGTAACTTTATACGCAAACCTCTTTCCCTTTTTATCTCACAATAATTTCCTACAAAAAACAAATAATTTATTAAATTCGTCTCCTGTTAACCGAATTGAAATAATCAACCGTGTTTGAATCCCTATAAAGGGATCCAAACATCCTCTAAACGGTGGACTTATCGCCCTACTCATGAAAAACTTCATTAGTCGCCGAATTGCACCACAGGAGTACAACATCAATCAGAAAACCACCCTTGGACTTTCCCTGTGGTTATTACTGGCCGTTAATTTTACACTCAATTATCTTTCTCACACCTATTATGCTGAAGAGATCCTGGAGATCACAAGTCCCGGTTTCTGGCTTTTCTGGCTGAACAGCATTTTCCTGTTCGCCATTGTAACATTTACCAAACGAGCAATCCCGTGGTCATGGAAAGATCTGGGACTGGGAAGGCCTTCATCCTGGTGGAAACCTGTTTTAACAAGTGTACTCACCTTCGGCGCCCTGGTTCTTTTCTCTGTATTTGTAAGACCTGTCATCATTGAAACTTTCGGGGCACACCAAAACATTTCCTATTTAGAAACGCTGAAAGGTAATCTTCCCAGGCTCATACAAATGCTGATTACGGTATGGGTGGGCGCCGCCTTTCTGGAAGAACTCGTCTTCAGGGCCTATATCATCAAATCAATGGAGATCCTCCTGGGGAACTCTTTTCTGACTACCACCTTCTCAATCTTGGTCAGCGCGGTTTTCTTCGCCGGCATACATGCTTACCAGGGTCTTACCGGATTATTGATCACAGGCTCCTTGGGGATCATTTTTGGGATCGTCTACGTGCTGAATGGTCGAAGGATCTGGCCCCTCATTTTCGTGCACGGACTGGTGGATACTATTATGCTTATAGGGATTTATAATTCATAATTTTATCCATTTCCTGGAGGTAAAGTTGACCTAAAAATGAATCTTTTGAAACTTGTTTGAAAAGAGAGTTTAAGGAGGAACTTGGATTAGAAATCACAATTCAAGAAAATCCTCTGAATATTAAATGGAGGCTAAAGAACCAATGCCATCTTATATTTTAAAAGAAAGTCAAATATTAGCCGCGGGATAATAACAAAAAACCGCCCCAAAACGGAACGGCTTTAAATAATTATTAATAAAAGATCAACTATTGCTTCGGCTTTTCTGAAGGCATAGGTGGCGCATCCATCATGGGAGACACATCCATTAACTTGATCGCCCATTCCTTACCATCACCACGCTCCCAAATCACGGTATAAGTACCCTGCATGCTCAGGGTATCATTCTCTTTGTGCGAATGCGTATAAGTTCCCGCCTCAAAAGCGAATTCCTCTCCTCTATCCTTATAAACCGAGGTGGTTTTTAGATCCTTCATCCAGGAAGAACTGTTCTGGATCCAGGCGGTCACACTATCCTGGGTATGAGCTTTACCATTAAGAAAAAGAGTGGCATCATCTGCAGTCATAGACTCCACGGCTGCGGCATCATTCTTATTCCATGCATCTCGCCAATCGGTCATCGCCTTGTTTGAATCCCACATGTCGGCTTCTTCAGCCACCATTTCATCTTCTTCTACCACCTCTTCACTACGGTTCTCTCCACAGGCACCCATAAAAAATAATAAAGCCAGTAAGGGTATTAATTTGATCAGTTTCATAAAACTATTTTTTTTGGTTTACCATCTAATTTACTCATAAACAGCATTTTAATTAAATTAATGCGTTTATTTTAGATAAAAAGTTGAAAATCATAGGTCAGTAGCATGAATTTTCAATTATTTAAGAAAATTAATGATTGAAGCCTCTTTCAAATGACTTCTGAACCTTGATAGGCTTCGGAAGGAATAAGCACATTTTCCGTAGGAATTTCAGAAGTTAAAAATCTGTTATTCAGTTTAAAAGGTTCTCGCACAAACCCTAACTTAAAGGGAATCGAAAAAATCAAAATCATGCAAGTAAAAGATAAGGTCGCTGTGATCACCGGAGCCAGTAGCGGAATAGGACGTGCTATCGCCAAAAAACTTTCCGCTGCGGGATGTAAAGTGGCTTTAGCCAGCCGGAATATGGAAAAACTCATGGAGCTACAGGATGAACTCGAAAATGAATCTATGGTAGTGGATATGGATGTGAGTAATTCTGAAAGTGTCAGGGAAGGATTCGGAGATATATGGAAAAAATTCGGGGAAATCGAGATCCTCGTAAATTCCGCCGGCGTCATGCCTCTCACCTATATGAAGAACCGGCATCTGGATGAATGGCTGGAGACCATAGAAGTGAACGTAAAAGGCACTTTAAGATGTATTAGCGAAGTGTTACCGGCCATGAAGACACAAAAGAACGGACATATCATCAACATCGCTTCGGTCGATGGAAAGGAATTGTATGAAGGGGGCGCGATTTACGGAGCATCAAAAGCCGCTGTCATTGCTCTCTCCAGGGCTATGCGTATGGAACTTTCTCCGGAATTTAATATTCGGGTGACCGCGATCGAACCCGGAACGGTAAGAACCCACCTCCGGGATTCCATTACCGACAAAGAGGTGCTGGACGATAAAAATTATTCTGAGGACGAACCTATGCTCTCTCCAGAAAATATCGCCGATGCCGTAATGTATGTCATTTCACAACCGGCCTCGGTCAATGTGAACGAGCTGATGATCAAACCCACCGGAAAATCTTAGTTAAAAGGGTTAAAAAACTGTTATTTGGAAAGTTCTTAACGCCCTTTGCGGGCATTAATAGCGATATTAAACATTGAACCAAAAAACGAAACTATTATGAATTTGAAGAATGACGCTAAAAAAGCCGCAAAACGAGGAGCTGAACTTTGGGCCGCTAAAAAAGGATTGCAATGGACAGGCAGTCTTTTAAAATGGGGCGCTATTGCGGGTGCAGGATACCTTGGTTACAAATATTATAGAAAGAACGAAAATACCATCAAGGATAAGCTAAACATGAGTTCAGTTCATTAGAAATCAACAGAACCAGAGGATAAAAAAAAGAATAGCTGTATGGCTATTCTTTTTTTTATTTGTGCTTTTCCCGGGCATAACATTTTAGCGCTTCGCAGGAACCTTTGACCTTAAAGGCGGTGAGTTGACCTGATGGATCTACTTCCAGGTTCACGCATTCGGTAATTTGGTCCTTCAACAGCTTTCTTGCCCTCTGCACCCGTGATTTAGTGGCAGTCAAACTTAGATTTAATTTGTCGGCCACCTCCTGCTGACTTAATCCTTTAATATCTGCTAATTCCAGTGGTTCTGAATATTTTTTCGGAAGCAGTTTCAACAAGGGTAACACAAATTCTGATGCATTGCTAAATATTTCACTTGATTCAGGTTCTGCAAAATCACCCTGAAGCTCGGTAGTTTTACCAGATCTTTTAAAATGATCCATACAGGTATTGTAAGCGATCTGGAATAACCAGGATCTTATATTTAGAATCGGCCTTCCCGAGCAGCAGGATGAATATACCTTCATAAGCACTTCATGCGAAAGCTCATTAGCCATATCGTGATCCTTTACGATCTTAAAAATGTAATTTCTAAGGGCGTCTTTATATAAAACCCACACTTCTGAAATTTCTTTATAAGCATTCAATTCGGTCATAAGGTTATTCTTGATAAGCAGGGAAATTTCTGAAATTTTCCCGAAATCACAAACAGGGAAATCTATTTTCTACATTTTATAATGAAGCCAATCCTTCGTTATTGTGGGAAATGATTTAAAGAATCGTTCTACTTTTTCTTCAAAACTCCTCTTCAGGGAAACATCAACAGACGGTGTTCTATAACAAGCGCCAAAATTTTCTAAACTTAAAGTTTCACATTCTTTCATAATACAGGATTTAAAATTGATTTCTTTCAAGACTGGGAAGTAGGAAAAAAGACGCAAAAAAAATGATAATTTTTTCCTGAAAAGTTAAATAATTATACAATTAACCCCTCTTTTTACCGGGCATTTGAAGAAAATCTACCGGCTCTTGTCATCCAGAATTAAGAACTTTATTTAAATATTAATTCCCACCCCCACAGCTCACTGTTAAAAATTTAGGCTTTCTTACAAAAAGTCCTACGGGAAAGATAAAATTCTGTTAATCACTCATTTATAGAGTCTTATAGAAGAGATAATTTATATTTTTATTTCATAGAATAATCCAATTACCCTACCCTAAATTTTAAAGAATGCAGCTTCAACTTTACTCACAACTTCTTCGTCTCGACCTCGCAAATGATCATTTACTCCAAATGTATTATTCACTTTATTATGATCTGAAACCAGAGGATACCGAGATGACCGAAAAGCTGGATCGTTTAATTGAGATTAGGGAAAAGATCAAACTTGAGTTACGAAGGCATTTGTTCAACTTGAAGAATTCTATATTAGATTCCAAATTCCATAGCACTATCCTGGGATTATTACCAGTATTTTTAAAATTAGAATATTTGGCGCGACATACTTTTAATGAAGCCGACTGGGAATCATGCTACCGTGAGGAACGTAAAAATTTAAAACTTTATTACGAAACATTATATCAACAGGACATTCCATCTTCTACTGTAGACGTTTTACTAAAACAGAAAAAGAAGTTAGAATCTATACCGAAATAGATGAGAATTAAAGTAATTTTTACTGGGGGGCAAAAATTACTTGATAGAAAACTGAGGTAGTAAAATACCGCAGTTCTCATCTAATTTGAAAAGGCAATCTTAATGATTGCCTTTTCTATTTTAATGAGTTTTGAACAAAAAAAAGCTCCTGCATGGCAGGAGCTTTTTGTATTAAGAAATTTGTGCTTTGCTTAAGCAGCGTTTTGTTTCTTGATAAGATTAAGAGCAGAACCTTCTTTAAACCACTCAATTTGAGGCAGGTTGTAAGTATGGTTCGCTTTAATAGTATCCTTAGATCCGTCAGCGTGAACGATCTCGATAGTCAGTTGTTTGTCCGGAGCGAAGTTTTCAAGATCAATAAAATTGAAGGTATCATCCTCCTGAATTAGATCATAGTCACTCTCGTTATCAAAAGTAAGACCTAACATACCTTGTTTCTTAAGGTTTGTCTCATGGATCCTTGCAAAAGATTTCACCAATACAACCTTAACTCCTAAATGTCTAGGCTCCATAGCAGCGTGCTCACGAGAAGATCCCTCCCCGTAGTTGTGGTCACCCACTACCACAGTCGGTATTCCTGCAGCTTTATATTTACGCTGTGTATTTGGAACTCCGTCATATTCACCTGTTATCTGGCTTTTTACAAAGTTTGTTTTTTCATTGAAAGCATTAACCGCACCAATCAAACAGTTATTTGATATGTTGTCAAGGTGTCCTCTGAAACGCAACCATGGTCCGGCCATAGAAATATGGTCAGTAGTACATTTTCCTAATGCTTTGATCAATAATTTAGCTCCGGTAATATTCTTACCATCCCATGGCTCGAAAGGCTCCAATAACTGAAGTCTTTCTGAATCTGGGCTAACTTTTACCTCTACAGAAGATCCGTCTTCTGTTGGTGCAAGATATCCAGGATCTTCAACGTCAAATCCTTTTGGTGGCAACTCAAGACCTGTAGGTTCATCAAGCATTACATGTTCCCCATCTTCATTAAGAAGTTTATCAGTTGTAGGATCAAAATCAAGTCTTCCTGAAATCGCGATTGCAGCAACCATTTCTGGAGAACCTACAAAGGCGTGTGTATTTGGGTTACCGTCGGCTCTTTTTGAGAAGTTTCTATTGAAAGAGTGAACGATAGTATTCTTTTCGTCTCCTTTACGGTCACTTCTGTCCCACTGTCCAATACATGGACCACATGCGTTGGTAAAGATAGTCGCATCCAGATCTTCAAAGATCTGCAATAAACCGTCTCTTTCCGCAGTAAATCTAATAGTCTCAGATCCAGGGTTAATTCCGAAGTCTGATTTCGCTTTTACCTTTTTGTCAACTGCCTGCTTGGCGATAGAAGCCGCGCGGGTAAGATCCTCGTAAGATGAGTTGGTACAAGACCCTATCAATCCCCAGTCAACGTTTATTGGCCAGTCATTAGCTCTCGCTTTCTCACCCATTTCAGAAATAGGAGTAGCAAGGTCCGGAGTGAAAGGTCCGTTTAGGTGAGGTTTCAATTCAGAAAGGTTGATCTCGATCACCTCGTCAAAATACTGCTCTGGATTTGCATATACCTCGTCATCACCTGTTAAGTGTTCCTTAACTGCGTTCGCGGCATCGGCAACATCTGCACGGTTGGTAGCACGTAAGTAGCGCTCCATAGACTCATCATAACCGAAGGTAGAAGTGGTCGCACCAACTTCTGCACCCATGTTACAGATGGTTCCTTTTCCGGTAGCCGACATAGAGCGGGCACCTTCCCCGAAATATTCAATAATAGCTCCGGTCCCACCTTTCACAGTAAGGATTCCGGCAACTTTTAAGATAACATCTTTTGGAGCTGTCCATCCGGAAAGTTTTCCGGTCAACTTAACTCCTATTAATTTTGGCATTTTAAGCTCCCATGGCATTCCGGCCATCACGTCAACCGCATCTGCTCCACCAACACCAATAGCAACCATTCCAAGTCCTCCGGCGTTTACCGTGTGAGAATCGGTACCAATCATCATTCCACCCGGGAAAGCATAGTTCTCTAACACCACCTGGTGAATGATCCCTGCTCCCGGTTTCCAGAATCCGATCCCGTATTTATTAGAAACAGACTCAAGGAAGTCAAATACTTCATCACTTGATTTCTTAGCACTGGGCAAATCGAATTGTGCTCCAAGCTTCGCCTGTATAAGGTGATCACAGTGTACTGTTGTTGGAACAGCCACTTGTTTTTTACCGGCCTGCATGAATTGCAGTAAAGCCATTTGAGCGGTAGCATCCTGACAAGCTATCCTGTCCGGTGCGAAATCCACATAATCTTTTCCACGGGTGAAACCTTTTGTAGGGTTTCCGTCCCACAGGTGGGAATAAAGGATTTTTTCTGAAAGGGTTAAAGGCTTTCCAACCGCATTACGCGCTTCATCAACACGTTCTGCCATTTGGCTGTAAACCTTCTTGATCATATCAATATCGTACGCCATAGTTTTTGTGATTTTTTTATTCTGAAAGTCCTGCAAAATTACTAATTCTTGACGGATATTAAAAATTACAACTAAATATCAAATAATTCTGAACATAATTCAGCAATTCTTAAATTTTGCCAATAAAAATTAAGCACAACACATAAAAAAAGGCCTTAAATACGAAATTGATAATTTCAGCCGATTTTTCCACGTCTATTAAATAATGAACTTTCCAGGCGAGTGTTAATTTTCCGCTGAAAGAGGTAAAAACTAGGAGTTAACCAGGGCATCACTAACATCCCTATCATCCAAAAGGTTTTGTTATTGATCCTTGAGTTGATCATATCCAAAAGTAGGATAAGCCAGAATCCAAAAAGAAAGAGAAAACTAAGCCAGGCTAAAAAGTCCATTTCCTGCCAGCGAAGAAGGCTGTTTTGCGAAGAAATCCAGGTAAATTGAAAAAGATAGAATAGGATAATTACCGGTATTCGATATTTTATCAGGAAACCCATCATGAAGTAAATATAGTAAAAGCTTTTAAAATAAGCTTTTTATGATCTTTTCTTCGGAAATTCCTTCAGCTTCGGCCTTGTAATTCTTGATCACGCGATGTCTGAGAATCCCCATGGCTACTGCCTGCACATCCTCAATATCTGGTGAAAATTTACCGTTCACCGCCGCATGTGCCTTTGCTCCTAAGATGAGATTCTGAGAAGCTCTAGGGCCTGCGCCCCAGTCAACAAATTCCCTTACAATTTCGGGGGCTTTTTCTCCTGAAGGTCTTGTTTTGCTTACTAAATTGACGGCGTACTCCACAACATTATCAGATACCGGTACTCTTCGAACAAGGTGTTGAAAATCTACTATTTCACGGGCAGTAAAAAGAGGTTCTATCTCTACTTCCACGTCTGAAGTGGTGCTTTTCACTACTTCTACTTCCTCTTCAAAACTTGGATAATCCAGTTTGATGGCAAACATGAAACGGTCCAACTGAGCTTCCGGCAAAGGATAGGTTCCCTCCTGCTCTATGGGGTTCTGAGTTGCCAGGACGAAATAAGGTAAGTTGAGTTTGTAATGTTGCCCGGCAACGGTTACAGCTCTTTCCTGCATAGCTTCAAGCAAAGCTGCCTGAGTCTTTGGCGGGGTTCGGTTGATCTCATCGGCAAGGATGATATTCCCGAAGACAGGCCCCTTAATAAACTTGAACTGCCGGTTCTCATCCAGGATCTCAGATCCCAGAATATCACTCGGCATAAGATCTGGTGTGAACTGGATCCTTTTAAAATTAAGTCCGAGCGCCTGGGCAATGGTATTTACCATTAAGGTCTTGGCCAGCCCCGGAACTCCTATCAATAAAGAATGTCCGCCTGAAAAAACTGATAAAAGGATCTGGTCTACAACGTCCTGCTGACCAACAATTCTTTTAGCTATCTCTAGCCTGAGTTGTTGGTGCCTGGAAACCAGATTCTTTACCGCTTCTACATCGGACATACTTTCATTTATTTTTTCAACCAGTTACTGTTATAGTCACAATCCCTGTATTCACCGTTCACTTTGATATACGTTTCTTTGATCTTCTCTTTTTGCCACTTTTCAATTGCTTTCAATTGCTTATCACGAAGGGCAAGATCCTTTATCTTATTGAAATCTTTGGCATAATCTGCCACATGCTCCTCATATCTTTCGGTAACGGTAATGATCTTGTAAATAGGACGACCGGTATCATCTTTGTCTGTTAGTACAGGAGAAACTTCCCCTTTTTCAAGGTTAGCAACCTGTTCATACAAGATAGGATCGATTTTGGTCAAATCAAAACGAGTATCGCCTGTAGTTGGATTTACTAATTGTCCTCCACTCTCTCTGGTCTCATCTTCGTCTGAAACTTCTTTAGCAGCATCTTCAAAAGTCAATTCATCGGCAACGATCTTTTCACGCACCTCACGAATTTCCTTTAAGGCTTCTTCTTTGGTTTCTTCAGTTACATCAGGGATCAAAAGAATATGTCTCACATCTACCTGCTGTCCACGGATCTTATCTACAGTAAGAATATGGTATCCGAACATGGTTTCAAAAGGCTGACTAACTTCCCCTTCCTGAAGACTAAAAGCCGCGTCTTTAAATTCCTTTACAAAAGGGTCTTTTCTGGAAAGAGAAATTTTCCCTCCTGAAGATTTAGAACTCGGATCCTGAGAATACAAAACAGCCTTGGTGTTAAAGCTAGCCCCGTTCTCTACGATATCTTCTCTCATTTCCTGCAAACGATCGATGATCTTCTGCTTCTCGTTTTCAGGAATTTCAGGCTTAACAACGATCTGTGCGATCTCAACTTCATCTCCAAAAACAGGGCGCTCATCTTCAGGAATGTTCTTGAAGAATTCACGCACTTCTTCCGGAGTGATCTCCACAGCATCAACGATCTTACGCTGCATTTGAGCCGCAAGTTTGTTCTGCCTGTTAATTTCAAAAAGTTCAGACCTGAATTCGGCTTCATTATCTTTTTTATAGAACTCCAAAACCTTTTCCATTGATCCTACTTGTTGGGTCATGTAGGCAAGTTGCTGATCAATTTCGGCATTGATCTCAGCATCTGAAACAACAATACTATCCTGGATGGCATGGTGGGCATACAATTTATTCTCCATCAATCTTCCGGCAAGGTTACAGTTGGTGACATCTTTAATGGACACCCCCTGACTTTGAAGTTCGATATACATTTTATCAATATCGCTCTCCAGAACAACGAAATCACCTACAACAGCTGCAACGCCGTCAACTTTAAATTTCTGAAACGGTTTTTCAGTTTCTACCTGTATTTCAGCAGTATCATTTATTGCGGTACTGTCTGTCACAACCACTTCCTGGGCTTGTGCAGTACCTAATGCGGCAGTAAATAAAAGTATAGCCGCCTGATTAATTATAGATTTCAAATTTGTCGTTTTTAATTGCATCTTGAGTAATGTCTTTTTCTAATTCCTTTTTCAGCTCCAGTTTTCGCTTGTTGAGCAGGATCTGTTTTATATTGGGCAATGTGTACTCCAGAGGAGCCTGTTCATTGCGTAACTTGATATCTTCAACAGAGATCAAATATACTCCTAATGAATCTTCAAGTTGTAAAAAATTCTGTTTTTTTAGTAATTCTGAATCATTTTCGGGAGTAAGCGGCTTGATTTTATCATAAACCTGCTTACTTTTCACCCAAACCGAATCATTTAGTGAATAGGAGTTAAACTGAATGGCCATATCCAGTAATTCCTGTTTATCTTCTTCTTCAAATCTTCGGAAAAGGGTCTTGATCTTGTCAAAATCCTTGTTATCCTTGGTGAGGTTAATATACCTAAGTTTTAAAAGATTCTCATTCAGGATGAAGTTTTCCCCGTTCTCCTCATAATAAGTACGAGCCACCTCCATACTTATGGAAGTATCCAATTGCCTGCCTATGATCACATCTGTATAAGCATTGGCGTAGAGTTCATTCTGGTAATTCTTTACCAACTTTTCAAACTCCCTTTGTTTCTGTTCACTCAAATTGACCTTGGCCCTGTCTATAAGAAGCCGTTGGGTTGCCCATCTGTTTATATAACTGGATACAATAAGGGCGCTGTCTTCAGAAGTTGTGTTCTCTGAGATCAAAAAGGCAACATCATCATTATAAAGGTAGGAGTCATTAACCCGGGCGATCACATCACGATCATCAGTCTCTTCTAAAAAGTTACATGCGGTGAAAACCACACAAAAAAGACATAAAATACTTAAGTTCTTTAGTTTTATCAACTGCAACTTTTGAATTAGTGAGTAGGCAAAAATAAGAATTCTGGCATGTTTACCAACTTCTTATTCAAACGAAAGCCAATTAAAAAAAGTATTTTTGAATTTCAGGACAGCGGGCTGTCTCAAAAATTCAGAAAAAGAAAACATGGAAGAAAATAAGGAACGAAAATTAAAACTGATCTGGGATTTTAAGGGGCCGGGAGCCGAACGTACGGCTGAGCATCACGCCCTTCATCTCAAGGAATTCATTCAGACCAACAATATCTCTCTGAATATCACCGGTTTTGAACCCATCAACGAACACCATAGCATCGCCTTTATGGTAGTGAATGAAAGCCAAATGCCACCGGTAAGAGACGCTTTGAAACCTCACAGAGGACAGTTATACCAGGAGGAGAAATGAAAAAACATAGGCTAAACTCCCATTAATCAACCTACTCGATTATATTTGCCTGCAAACAAAAACAACATTCATGAAAAAATTCATAGCATTATTCAGTTTAGCACTTCTTTCTTTTACCACTTTTGCCCAGTCAAAGATCGGAACCATTGACGCGGAGTACATAATTGCCCAGCTTCCGGAAATGACCCAGGTCAATGAAGGAATGAAGACCTACAACGAAGAGCTTCAGAAAGAACTTGAGGCTACCATTTCAAAATATGAGACCCAGGTAAAAGATTACCAGGAGAACAACGCGACTTTTTCCGAAGAAGACAGAAAAACAAAGGAGAGCGAGATCATTTCCCTGGAAAATGACATTAAAAGCTTCAGGCAAAAAGCATCCGTCATGATGCAAATGAGACGTAGCGAGCTTACCAAACCTTTGTATGATAAGATCAATGAAGCAATGCAACAGGTGATCCAGGAAGAAAATTATACTCACATCTTCCACGCCGGTGGAAATGCTTTAGCTTTTGCAGAAGCAGAAAGTGACATTACAGAAAAGGTAATGGCTAAATTAGGAGTCACTCAGCAGTAGTTCTCTAAAACTATAAAAACAAAAGGCTTTATCTCTCGATAAAGCCTTTTTTAATGATACTTACTTATATTTTATCTACTATAATTAGGAGATTCTTTGGTGATGGTCACGTTGTGCGGGTGACTTTCATGTATCCCCGAAGCTGTGATCTTCACAAATTTTGCAGTCTCCTTCAAGGTGGCAATATCTTTAGCACCACAATACCCCATTCCGGCTCTTAAGCCGCCAATAAACTGGTGAATACTTTCAAAAAGTTCACCTTTGTAAGGCACACGGCCTACAATACCTTCAGGAACCAGTTTTTTGATATCGTCCTCCACATCCTGGAAATAACGATCTTTCGATCCTTGTTTCATGGCTTCTACAGAACCCATTCCCCGGTAAGATTTGAATTTTCTTCCTTCGTAAATAATGGTTTCACCAGGTGATTCTTTTGTTCCCGCCAATAATGATCCCAACATCACACAGTCTGCACCGGCCGCGATGGCTTTGGGAATATCTCCCGTATAGCGAATTCCACCATCAGCGATCACAGGCACTCCGGTTCCTTTGGCAGCCTCAGCAACTTCAAGAACGGCTGAGAATTGTGGAAAACCAACCCCGGCAACTACTCTGGTAGTACAAATCGATCCAGGACCAATTCCTACTTTAATAGCGTCCGCACCGGCTTCGATCAAATATTTTGCAGCTTCGGCAGTAGCGATATTTCCAACCACCACTTCCAGATCAGGAAAGCTCTTTTTTACTTCTTTTAGAACGGTGACCACTCCTTTGGTATGACCATGAGCAGTATCGATAACGATCGCATCAACTCCGGCTTTTACAAGGGCGGCAGCGCGGTCTACGGCATCTGAGGTAACTCCAACAGCTGCAGCAACCCGAAGCCTTCCGAAGACATCTTTATTTGCAATAGGTTTTTGAGTGAGTTTTGTAATATCACGGAAGGTGATCAAACCAACCAGTTTCTTTTCTTTATTGACCACCGGCAGTTTTTCAATCTTGTTTTCCTGAAGAATTCCTTCAGCTTCCTCAAGAGAAGTTCCTTCTGCCACTGTCACCAGGTTTTCTGAAGTCATTACTTCGGAAATTGGTCGGTCATTATTTTTTTCAAATCTAAGATCACGATTAGTCACGATCCCCAGTAAGCGACCGTCCTCATCTACAATTGGAATCCCGCCGATGGAATGTTCCCTCATGTTTTCCTTCGCATCCCTCACTTTGGCAGTGATAGGTAAAGTAACCGGGTCGATGATCATTCCACTTTCAGCACGCTTTACTTTACGCACTTTCAAAGCCTGATCCTCGATGGTCATGTTTTTATGCAATACCCCAATACCACCTTCCCGGGCTATGGCGATCGCCATACGGGATTCGGTCACAGTATCCATCGCAGCGGAAACTATGGGAACATTGATTGAAATATTTCTTGTGAATTTTGACTGGATGCTGACTTCGCGGGGAAGGATTTCCGAAAAGGCCGGAACTAATAATACGTCATCGTAAGTTAGTCCTTCGCCAACTATCCTGGAGTTGTGTGCAATCATGGCAATTAAGATTTAATTGCGTGCAAATATACATCCTTTTAATCACAAAGAAGAGAGATGGACACTAAATATTTGCTTTTCTACGGATTACAGAAAAATGTCTATTGAAAAGGACTTAAACCGTAGCTTTTTTAAATAGTAATTGATAGAGTACAATCAGGACTGAAGTTATAAAAATGAGGGTCATCAAGACACCTGATATCATAACTACATACTTCATCCATTCCACACCTTTCCAGACAAAATAGATGCCGCCAAAAGTGGCGATAATGGAAAAGAAAGGCTCTAAGATGAGAAAGAATTTGAATTTTTGAGGTAATTGGGTAAACACCATGATACCACCCAGCAGAAAAAAGATAAAGGACATGGAAAGCACATGAGTGTGAATAATAGTGAGCATCTCGCGCTCCCCTTTCTCGAATTTCATCACCTTGGCATCGGGATCATCTTCATTTCCCAGGTAATTTTCCTCGATCCCTGCAGGAGTAGTAGTTTCTGTTTGCCCAACAAACAACAAACCTGTAAAATAGCCTACACTTAAAACTATTACAAAAACAGCCAAAAAGGTTCTTATTTCCTTCGGAAGGGTTAAAAGTAGACCGTTATACTGCATTTAGAGCACATTATGTTTTTGAAGGATCTCAACGCTAGCAAGTATATCTTTTACCGCATTTTTCATAGACCTAACCGAAATGGTCGCTCCTGAAATAGCTGCTATATGATTTAACTCACTGGCTTTAGACTTTCCGGTAAATTGACGCAGCCACCTGCGGCTGCCAATTTCCCCGCCGTATTCTTCACGGTACACCAAAACTTTGGTTCGGGCAATTTTAAGGTCTTTATCAAAGATCACCAAATAATCAAACTCGGCGGTTTTACTCGGTGCCTTATCTATATAAGCATATCCAAGTAAATTTCCGGAATGCTGCAGTTTAATAAAATTTTGGACGGTCACGTTAGAAGGCAGTTTACCCTGAAGTTCCTGGGGCACAACCACCCCCTCATGAGAATAGTCGGCAACCTCGAACTCATCCTTTATTTCGCGATCCACCTTTTTATCAAGACCCTTTAAAAATGTAAAGGACATTAAAAGAGGTAAAACGAATAAAATTCCGGTAAAATATTTCCTTTTCATGACTGCAAAATTATGAATTTATAATCTGTAAGGACAAATTATATGCCAACAGTCGGGCAGAAAATGAATTCCACCCGACCGAAGCACATCAATTTTTTTAATTTAGAACCAAACTCCTACTCCAAAGTTCAGCTGGTTTTGAGCATCTGCTCCTTCAACAGCATTGTCCTTGATCTGGTAATCTCCTTTGAAAACCACTCCCGGTGCAATGTGATAACTTAATCCCATAGTAATGTCATTTCTGTCATACGCAGGATTTTCAACCAAAGTTCCTTCAGTAGAAGCATGCGTATCATAGTCTTCGTAACGGGCAAAGGCGAATAACTTTTGTTTGTTCATTGCAGGCAACAGGTTATAAGCGGCTTCTGCATACCATCCTGAAAGGGCACTTCCAAGATCTCTTCCGGTCAGGTTGTTGTAATCTTCGGTATCTGAAAGAGACGCGTAGATGAACTCACCTCTTGCAGTGAATCTTTTGTACACATAACGAGCATCAAGACCTACCATAGACATTCCTATATCAGCTCCATCAAGCATATCAACTTCGTCTGCAGCCTGGGTTCTTCCAAAGTAACCTGCAAGACCTAATCTCATACCAAGGATTCCGTAATATTCAATTTTAGTGGAAAGGTTTGGAGTGTTCACGGTAGACTTGATACCTTTTTGACGACCTCCTCTTAAACCGTTGCTCCCTTTAAGAAGTCCGTTTCCGTCAGCATCGGTAGACTGAAATCCGTTGAAGACATAAGCCTGGTAGGTAAGTGAAGCAGAATTAATTCTACCTGTCACCCCAACCCCGATCTCTCTCCAGGTAGTTGGAACGATAGACCCGGCAATAGCTGGACGTTCAACTCCGTTAAAAGTAGTAGGTTCGTGGTACTCGTTGATGATACCCATTGGCACCAACATCAAACCGGCACGTAAATTCACATTATTGGCAACGTTGTAATTCACAAAAGCCTGCTCTACATAAACTTCCTCAACATGCTCAAATTCAATTTCAGTAAAGAACTGAACTTTATCATTAAACTGGTATCCTAACAACATCACAAGACGCTGAACATCCAGCTCTCCGTTATCACCTTCCGGCTGGTTGTAAGTAATTTCTCCATATGCACCTAAAGTAACAGCATCTTTGTTGGCTGAAAGTACTCTTTGAGCAGAATTTTGTTGGTATTGGGGATCAAAAGTGATCGAATCTTGTTGGGTTTGCGCAACTGAAACCGCGGTAGTAGCTCCAATCACTAATGAAAGTAAAAACTTTTTCATGATTCTTATTTAGACTTGTTTAAAATAATAATTGATGCTGCAAATATATATGCAAGTCTAATTTCGACAAAGTTTATTTAGATTAATTTTAAATAAAATATTTTAATCAATCAGCTGAAAGGCATTGATTTTCCTAATGGTACGCAGAAAATATTTTAGTTGCCTCATTATGAGATGATTCGAAACTCATCATTTTGACATTGGTATCTTCCTTTTTGGTAGTGAAGTAAGAAAGTAGTTTTTCAGTGGGCATATTCCCCGTGAGTTCATCTTTTGCCATTGGGCATCCTCCAAATCCCTGAATAGCACCATCAAACCTGGTGCAACCTGCTTTAAAAGCAGCATCTACCTTCTCAAACCAGCTGGTTGGTGTAGTATGAAGGTGAGCCCCAAATTCAATTTCGGGATATTTCGGAATGAGGTTGGAGAATAAATATTCGATCACTTGGGGCGTGGAACTTCCAATAGTATCAGAAAGTGAAAGGATCTTCACTCCCATCCCTGAAAGTTTCTCGGTCCACTCTCCTACTATTTCCACATCCCATGGATCCCCGTAAGGATTACCAAAGCCCATGGAAAGATACGCCACCACCTCTTTATTCTTGCCATTGGCAATATCGAGAATCTCCTGCAAAGTTTCTACAGACTGAGCAATGGTCTTGTGGGTATTCCTCATCTGGAAGTTCTCAGATATGGAAAAAGGGTATCCCAAATAATCAATTTCCGGATGTTGAGATGCATCTTGTGCGCCTCGGGTATTGGCAACTATCGCGAGTAATTTACTCTGAGTCCTTGAAAGATCAAGTTTTGAGAGTACCTCTGCGGTATCTGCCATTTGCGGGATCGCCTTAGGAGAAACAAAACTTCCGAAGTCAATGGTATCAAAACCACACCTCAACAAGGACTGAATATACTGCACCTTTTTTTCCGTTGGAATGAAATCCTTAATACCCTGCATGGCATCGCGCGGGCATTCAATAATCTTGATCTTCCCCATAGGCTCAAATATACAATTTTAGGAAAAACGAAAAAGTGTCGTCCACAGCCCTTTTCCGAAGTTTTACAGAAGAATGTAAATGGCGATCCCGACGAAAACAAAGATCTGCAACCACTTAAAAATCAAACCGGAATGAGGATGACTTTGAAGGTACCGGGAGATCTTTCCGGCCAGAATGGCTACGCTCGAAAAAATGACAAACGCCTGAAGCATAAAAAGAAAACCTAACAGGTAAAACTGATAAACGGTGTCTCCCTGAGGCTCCCATAAAAATCCAGGAAAGAAGGCGAGGAAAAAGATTGCCACTTTCGGATTCAGGACATTCATTAAAAATCCTCTTTTATATAATGACCAAAGATCCTTCTTTTGAACAGTATCATCAAGATCGACATTGATCTGCGGATGGCTTTTATATACCATATAAGCCAGGTAGATCAGGTAGGTAGCACCAATCATTTTGATAATGAGGAAAAGAACCTCAGATTGCTTTATAATAGCAGATATTCCAAATGCCACCAGCGAAGTATGTACTATGATCCCTGAAACAAGACCAAGGGTAGTAATTACCCCGAATTTCTTACCATTGGTCATTCCCTGCACCAGAACATAAATTATATCTGGACCCGGGGATATGGTAAGCAGCATCGAAGCTGTTAAAAAAGGAATTAGTTGTTCGAGCACTTAGGAGCGTTTTAGGATTTCTTCGTTGATCTCCTTAATAAGTCCGGGACCTTCATAGATGAATCCCGTATAGACCTGCACCAGGCTCGCCCCTGCTTCCAGCTTCTCAATAGCATCTTCTGCCGACATGATCCCGCCAACTCCAATAATAGGAAAGGCTTTGTTACTCTTTTCAGAAAGGAACCTGATCACCTCAGTCGCGCGATCTTTCAATGGTAATCCACTCAACCCTCCTGTCTCGTTCTTATCTTCTGAATTAAGCCCGGTTCTGGAAATGGTAGTATTGGTGGCGATCACCCCGGCGATCTTCGTATCCTTTACGATATCAATGATATCGATTAATTGAGAATCTGTAAGATCTGGTGCGATCTTCAGTAAAATTGGCTTGGAAACCGGTTTTTCAGCATTCCTATCCTGAAGTGTTTTCAGGAGATTTGTAAGTGGTTCCTTATCCTGAAGTTCACGCAGGTTAGGCGTATTGGGAGAACTTACGTTCACCACGAAGTAATCTACATGATCAAAAAGTGTGTCAAAACAAATAATGTAATCGTCTACGGCATTTTCATTGGGAGTGACTTTATTCTTTCCGATATTCCCACCAATCAGCACATCCTTATTCTCTTTCAGGCGCACCACAGCTTCCTCTACTCCACCATTATTGAAGCCCATACGATTGATGATTGCCTTATCTGCTTTTAGACGGAAGAGTCTTTTTTTCTCATTTCCGGGCTGTGGTTTTGGTGTAAGGGTACCAATCTCAATGAAACCAAATCCGAAGGCTGATAACTCCTTATATAGTTTCGCGTCTTTATCAAAGCCAGCGGCCAGTCCAACGGGATTTTTAAATTTCAGTCCGAAAACTTCCCGCTCCAACCTTGGATCTTCTACCACAAACTTGCTTTTTACAATTCCTGAGACTAATGGTAACCTGAATAAATTCCGAAGCAATCCAAAAGTGAGGTGATGCACTTTTTCAGGATCCATTTTAAAAAGCAAGGGTCTAATAATTGAGTTGTACATGGTGAAGATTTTCGACAAAATTAACATAAACCTGAATATTACAAGCGGAAAAGATAAAAGGTTTTGAAGCTGACTTAGAGTTCATTATTTTTGGGCAAACACTTCAACAATGACCAACAAACAAGAGATCATAGACCGTTTCATTAGTTATGTGAAAATTGACACACAAAGTGACGAAACGAGTGAAAAAACTCCCAGCACAGAAAAACAATGGGACCTTGCCAATAAATTAAGAGATGAACTTCAGGAAATGGGGATGCAGGATGTAAGCATTGACGAACATGCTTATGTGATGGCCACCCTTCCTTCAAATGTGAAGCATGATGTTCCTACTATTGGATTTGTCGCTCACTTTGATACGACCCCTGATTTTACGGGCACCAATGTGAATCCACAGATCATCGAAGATTATGACGGAAAAGATATCGTCCTTAATAAGGAGAAAAATATCATTCTTTCTCCGGAATATTTCGATGATTTGCTCCAGTATAAAGGTCAAACCCTGATAACTACCGACGGGACCACACTTTTGGGTGCCGATGATAAGGCCGGGATCACCGAGATCATGGAAGCCATGAAATATCTTATTGAGCATCCTGAAATCAAACACGGAAAAATACGAGTTTGCTTCACCCCAGATGAGGAAATAGGGCGTGGCGCACACAAGTTCGACGTGAAAAAGTTCGGTGCGAAATGGGCTTACACCATGGACGGAAGCCAGATCGGAGAACTGGAATATGAGAACTTCAATGCTGCCGGGGCGGTGGTCACGGTTTCAGGAAAAAGTGTACACCCAGGATATGCGAAGGACAAAATGATCAACAGCATGTACATTGCCCAGGATTTTATCAATTCTCTGCCTAGACTGGAGACCCCGGAACATACAGAAGGCCGTCAGGGGTTCTTCCATTTAAATGGAATGGAAGGCGACGTGGAGGAAACCAAATTACATTATATCATTCGCGACCATGACCGCAAGCACTTCGAGGCTCGTAAAGAGATGATGAAAAACCTCGCGCAGGAAATATGCGACCAGTACGAAAGAGACTGCGTGAGTATTGAGATCAAGGACCAATACTTTAATATGCGCGAAAAAGTGGAGCCGGTCATGCACATCGTAGATATTGCGGAAGAAGCCATGAAACAACTGGACATCACCCCTGAAATTAAACCAATTCGCGGGGGAACAGACGGGGCACAATTGAGCTTCATGGGCCTTCCATGCCCTAATATCTTTGCCGGGGGCCACAATTTCCACGGCAAGTATGAATATGTTCCGGTTGAAAGTATGCAAAAGGCTACCGAAGTGATCGTAAAGATCGCAGAAATCACTGCTGAAAAGTTCAACAAATAATCGGTCTTATGGCAGTTAAAAATGTAGATGAATACATTCTCAGGCATGTAGAATGGGAAGAGGAGATCAAAGCCCTGCGAAAGATGATCCTCTCGACCGACCTGGAAGAAACCATAAAATGGGGAGGCCCCGTTTACACCCATCACGGTAAAAACGTGGTAGGGATCGGGGCTTTTAAGAACCATTGCGCTTTATGGTTCTTTCAAGGGGCTCTTCTGGAAGAGAATACTGCCATGTTAACCAACGCCCAGGAAGGCAAGACTAAAGCCTTGAGACAGATAAAATTTGAAAAAGGAGAGGACTTACCGCTGAAGGATCTTAAAAAGTACGTGAAGGAGGCTATCAAGAATCAGAAAGCAGGGAAAGAGATCAAACCTGAAACAGGCAAGGAGGTAGAAATCCCTGCATTACTGAATACGGCTTTTGAAAATGATTCTGACCTTAAAACTGCTTTTTTCGAACTGACTGCCGGCAAACAACGCGATTACTGTCAGTATATCGACGATGCCCGACAGGATTCTACCAAGCTCAACAGACTTGAGAAGATCACTCCCATGATCAAATCTGGAGTGGGAATCAATGATAAATACAAGAAATGAAAAAAGGCCGGTCAAAATGACCGGCCTTTTTCTTATTCCAAAACTGGAATTATTTTACCTCTTTTGCAGGTTCGTTCAGCTTTCGACTCATTTCCATAGAGATGGATGACCTGTCGAAAGTGATCTTTCCGGCACCGGTTTCGATAATTACAGCATTTTGTTTTTCACTAAAATCAACTACTTTACCATGCATTCCGCTTTTAGTGATGACTCTGTCACCTTTTTTAAGTTCGGAAGAGAATTGTTTCTCTTGTTTAGCACGTTTCATTTGCGGGCGTATCATAAAGAAATACACCACTACAAACATTAAAATAATTGGGGCAAACTGGGTTAATTGATCCATAAATTAATTTGTCGCTTCCTTAAGACTGTTTAGGATTTACGAAAGCTTTGATTTTGATTTGTTCTTTACCAGATTCGGTATTAGCCGTAATATTTACGGTCTTAGTTACCTGGTTCTGGCCGCTACCATTAAATTTAACTAGCATTTCTCCTTTTTCACCCGGGGCAATTGGCTCTTTTGTCCAGGTCGGAACAGTACATCCGCAAGAGCTTGACGCATTAGTGATTACCAAAGGAGCTTTTCCTGTGTTGGTAAAAGTAAACGTATGCTCCTGTGCAGCACCTTGTTCTATTGTCCCGAAGTCAAATTCAGTCTCGTCGAAGGACATTTCAGGATAAACAACTTCCTGAGCATCACGCTCAGCAGCTTCTTCTACGTTTTCAGCTTTAACTTTGTTCGATGCATCATCCTTGCATGAGGTAAAAACCATAGCAGCAACGAGAGCTAAAAATAACATTCCTTTTTTCATAATTAACAATTTGTGGTTAAAGTGATAAAATTAATAAATTTAAGGGGACTACATAAGGCCACGCCCCATTTTATTGAGCTTGCCCTCTTCCTGGTACTCTTTTGAGAGTTTATCAAGGATCCCGTTTATAAAAATACTACTTTTAGGAGTACTGTATTCCTTGGCAATTTCTAAATATTCGTTAATAGTCACCTTCACAGGGATCGATGGGAACTTTAAAAATTCACAAATTGCCATCTTTATAAGAATAGTATCCAGGTCGGCGATGCGTTCCTTATCCCAGTTAGGAGTTTTACCCTCCATCTCCTGAGCCAGGCTCTCATCATTCAATAAGGTCTTTCTGAAAAGCTGCACTGCAAAATCCTTGTCGTCTGTACTTTTAACAAGACGGGTAAGAGCATGCTCTTTTCCTGACTGTAATTTCTGAAGCATTTTTACAATGGCAGTATTTACAAGCGGAAGGTCATCTATCCAGGTGATCTTCTTATCCTCCAGGTAATCGTATAATTTTTCGTTAGGTGCAATGATCTCTTTAAAGACCTTGATCAAAAAATCCTTGTCCTCTTTAAAGGTACCGGTTCTGGAGACCATATACTCCTCATAGATCTCGCTGTTCTTGATCTCATTCCAAAGGATACCAACATATTCGTCATCATGCTTCCAATGATTCAACTTTCTGTTCTCGATCCCGTTTTGAAGGCCGGTATTCGCTTCCAGCAAACTGATCAATTCATTGTTCACGAATTTTTTGTTGGGATCTCTGTCTTCCTCAGAAGGTAGATGTTTCTGTTGAGATTTCTCCATAAAGTCTGCTGCATGATCCTTGATCTCTACAAAAAGATTCAGTAGCAAAAGATACAGATCGTACATCTCCTCCATACTTTTCAGAAGGAATTTTTCTTCTGAATTGATATTATCATTTTCACTTTGAGAGTACGCATACAATGACTGCATTACTTTAACTCTGATATGTCTTCTGGTTAACATAGCTGTAAAAGAACTTTTAAAAATTATAGGGGGCGAAAGGAAATCCTTTCGCCCCGCAAAAATACTATTAAATTGAAAAACCGCTTAGCTTATTGCTGCTTTTTTCTATCGGCAATTCGCTGTTGCGCTATTTTCAACGCAGCCTCATGCGTTGAGATGTCATTGACATCTGCGCTTGTGAGGATCTCAAGAGTAGTATTGTAGATATTCTGTGTCTTCTCCATGATCTCCTTCTTCCCGTAACCTTCGAGTTCAGCATAAACATTGATGATACCTCCGGCATTGATAAGAAAATCTGGAGCATATAAAATTCCTTTTTCTCTAAGTACGATCCCGTGCTTACGGTCATCTGCCAGCTGGTTGTTCGCTGCACCGGCGATAATAGAAGCTTTGAAACGATCGATTGTTTCATCGTTGATCGTGGCTCCAAGAGCACATGGCGCGTAAATATCCACATCTGCAGAATACACATCGGCATCTGTAAAGATCTGCGCATTATATAATTTACTAACTTCTTCCAGTCGGGCCTGGTTGATATCACTGATAAGAACTTTTGCTCCTTCTTTGGAAAGGTGTTCTACCAGAGATTCTCCAACGTGACCAATTCCCTGCACCAAAACAGATTTTCCTTCAAGGTTATCTGTTCCGAATTTGAATTTAGCAGCCGCCTTCATTCCCATATACACCCCGTAGGCAGTAATAGGGGAAGGATTTCCTGCTCCTCCTTTATCTTCAGAAATACCCGTAACATAAGGAGTCACCTCTCTTACGGTATCCATATCTGCAGTTTCCATTCCCACATCTTCGGCAGTGATATATTTTCCGCTTAAAGAATGAACGAATTCACCGAATCTGCGCATAAGCTCTGGAGTCTTTTGGGTTTTAGCATCCCCAATGATCACAGCTTTACCTCCACCAAGATTTAATCCTGTAATGGCACTTTTAAAGGTCATCCCGCGGGACAGCCTCAAAACATCATTTACGGCATCCCATTCACTGCTGTAGTTCCACATTCTGGTTCCTCCCAGAGCAGGTCCTAAAACTGTATTGTGAATTCCAATAATTGCCTTTAATCCTGTATCTTTGTCGTTGCAAAAAACCACTTGCTCATGGTCATCGAAAGAAAGCTGCCCAAAGACCGGAGCGGCTTTTTTAAGTTCATTTGCCTTTAGAACGTCCACTGTCATAAGTTTTTAAATAAAAGTTGGAATTTCGTTTAATCGAAAAAATTCAAGGCAAAAATAAGGAATATTTCAATTTGACCATCCTTTTTCCTTTGATAAATAAGGAATTGCGAATAATTGCAGTTTTTAACAGCTATGAAAGAATTAAAACACGTAAATAAATATTTTCTCAAATATAAATGGCATTTGATCGTAGGCCTTTTTATAACTATCGCTGCAAGGGTGTTTGCCATCCTTACTCCGAGATTTATAGGAGAGTCCACCAACGCCATAGAAAAATACGTAAACGGGGAAATAGTTTCTGAAGCTGCCGTTCGCTCAGAATTGATGACTAATATTTTGCTCATTTTAGGAGCCACACTGATTGCCGCATTCTTCACCTTTTTAATGCGCCAAACCTTCATCGTGGTTTCCCGTCATATTGAGTACGACCTCAAAAATGAGATCTTCCGGAAATATGAGGACCTGTCACTAAACTTTTACAAACAGAACCGTACCGGGGACCTCATGAACAGGATCAGCGAAGATGTTTCAAAAGTGAGAATGTACCTGGGGCCGGCCATCATGTATAGCGTTCAAACAGGAGTTCTTTTCATAGTGGTAATTCCTTATATGTTCTCCCAGGCTCCGGAACTTACCATGTACACTATTGCACCGCTGCCAATACTATCGTTCGCCATCTATAAATTAAGTGTGGCGATTAATAAAAGAAGTACCATCGTACAACAGTACCTGTCAAAATTGAACACGTTTACCCAGGAAAGTTTCAGCGGAATATCAGTCATTAAATCGTACGGACTGGAACCACAAATGAATACTTCCTTTACCGAACTTTCCAACGATAACAAAGCGAAGAACATCGACCTTGTAAAGGTACAGGCTTTCTTTTTTCCGCTTATGGTCCTCCTGATAGGAGCGAGCAATATTCTTGTGATCTTCGTGGGTGGCCGTAAGTTCATCATGGGAGAAATTGACAACCTCGGGATAATCGTGGAATTTTTGCTGTATGTAAATATGCTGACCTGGCCTGTTGCGACTGTGGGATGGGTAACCTCCATTGTCCAACAGGCTGAAGCTTCACAGAAAAGGATCAACGAATTTTTAAAGGAAGTGCCTAGCATCCAAAATCCTTCCTTAGAACCGGAAAACGTCGAGGGGTCCATCACCTTTAAAAATGTTTCTTTTACCTATGAAGACACAAATATCACAGCCCTTAAAAATGTCTCTTTTGAAGTAGAAAGCGGTGAAACTCTTGCTATTATCGGAAAAACCGGATCTGGGAAATCAACCATCCTGGAATTGATCGGGCGTCTTTATGATGTGGATGAGGGTGTGATCGCGATCGACGGAAAGGACATTAGGAAGATGAACCTCAACGAGCTAAGAGACGGGATTGGATATGTGCCTCAAGACGCCTTCCTCTTTAGCGATTCCATTAAAAATAATATTCGCTTCGGAAAAGCGGAAGCCAGCGACAAGGAGATCATGGAAGCCGCGAAAGTGGCTGCCGTCCACAAAAATATCGTGGGCTTCAGTAAAGGTTATGATACAATTTTAGGGGAAAGAGGGATCACGCTTTCAGGCGGACAAAAACAACGAGTTTCTATCGCAAGGGCAATTATTCATGATCCTAAGGTCCTCCTTTTTGACGATTCTCTTTCCGCAGTAGACACCGAAACAGAAGAGGAAATCCTCAATAATTTGTTCAAAATTTCCAAGGATAAGACCACAATCATCGTAAGTCACCGGATCTCGTCAGTTAAAAATGCTGATAAAATCATTATTCTAGAAGGTGGAGAAATAGTTCAACGTGGAACGCACCAGGAATTACTGGGCCAGGACGGCTACTACAAAGAACTTTATTTAAAACAACTAAGTGAAAAAGAAATGTAAAAATTTGTTGCGGAATGTTAATTTTTTTTAGAATTTTGGAGATATGATTTACAAACCGTAAAAGACAATTGATTATGAGCGACAATGGAACGATTGAAAAAGAAGAGATTTTTTCCAAAGTCTTAAGAGCTGGGAGACGCACCTACTTCTTTGATGTTAGGGCGACTAAAGCAAATGATTACTACCTGACTATCACTGAAAGTAAAAAATTCACGAACGAAGACGGTTCGTTCCACTACAAGAAACATAAGATCTACCTTTACAAAGAAGATTTTGCCGGTTTTAATGAGATACTTAAGGAGATGACTGATTATATTCTTGATGAAAAAGGTGAAGAAGTGATCAGTGAGCGTCACCAAAAGAATTTCAAGAAAGAAAATGAAGAGGAGGACACGGTTGAATCAGCTGCCACTCCATCTGCCGCTGCTTTTACAGACATTAGCTTTGATGACATTTAATTAGATATACTCTAAATATAAAAACCCGCCCAAATGGACGGGTTTTTTGTTTTCTACTATTAGGTTTCCCAACCTGATCATTAACAACAATCACTGCTGCAGCTAAGGCTCTTTGTTCTGGCATTTTCCCAGGCTTCCTTCCCTTCTTTCCAGGCATACCAGGCTATACCTATACTTCCCAAAGCATCCACATATGGGATCCCCCAAAGTTCGTAAAGCAGGCTTGAAGTCAGGAGAATAAAAGATAGGTAAAAGCAGGTTTTGGTACATTTCGCGTCAGAAATGATAGGCTGACTATTTAGTTTTTTTCCAACCTTGATCTTTTCCCTGTACAGAAAGTACATGGTAAGGATCGACAAAACGGCGATAATGATTCCCGCCAGGGTGGTTTCGGGTTCAGATCTATTGATCACTGCAAGAACCGCCCCAACAACCAGTCCGGCGGCAAGGGTGTACAAAGCCGTTCCGGTTATTTTGAGTGCCGTAACTTCAAAACTATCACGTTCTATCACGGGACGTCTTTTCATCCTGTAGATCATATGGGCGATTCCCACCCCAGACAACACCTCTACAAAACTGTCCAGACCAAATCCAAAGAGAGCAAGGGTTTCATCACTGGCCCCGAAAAAAGTGGAGACAGCACCTTCAACTGTATTATATCCTATCGTGATCATGCTCAATATAAAAGCATAATTCAGCCGTTTTTGAAATTTATCATCCATAGGCCTAAAATTAAGACTTCTCAATTAGAATTTTTGGGAAATGATCAAAAAGAAAAGGTGTCAAAAATGGGGATTTTTGACACCTTTTCCGGGTTTTGGGCTAAAGCCCTTTTTATCTATCTTCTTATTCCCCACGGCTAAAGCCGGAGACAATTCGAAATATTTGTTTATATCCTTATCTTAACTCCACCGTTTATCACAAATCCGTCCACCGGCGCATAGATATCTCTAAACTGGGGATCAGAGATCGAACCGGTATAGATGGTATCAAAACCGGTCTGTCTGGTATCAGTGAAATTTTCGAAATTCAGGAAGATCGAAAAATCCTCCCATTTCTTTTCGGTCATTAATCCAAATATCCAATAATCCTGTCCGGTAGTACCGTCATTGAGATCCTGGGGTCCATAATAATATCCTTCCAGACCAATTACTAAACTTTCCTCAATTTCATAGACCAGCACATTGTTGAGTCGATGCTGCGCAACCAAAGGCATCTCAGTTGTCTCTCCGCCGTAGTGCCTGTTTACATCAGCCAGCGTATAACCGGTGAACAGTTTAAAATTGCCATATTTAAACCTCATGTTGGCCTCCAGGCCTTTGGTATCAATATATCCTGCCGGCTGAGTGTACTCGTAAAACTCCCCTCCCGCATTACTCAGGATCAAAGGATCATTAACCTTGGTGTAAAATAATAAGGTATTCAGACTGAAATCAATTGTTTTGAAAAGTTCAGTCCTATAGTTTACATCCAGATTAAGCCCTATAGACCTCTCGGCTTCGGTTTGAGAAACATCAATGGGTAAAACATACCGGAATTGTATTCTTTCAGCATCCTCAGTGAAAATGGTCGGAGTTTTATAGCCAAGTCCCCCTCCTACCCTGGCGGTAACATTTTCAGAAAAATTGAACATAGCAGAAAGTCGCGGCAACACGAAGAACCCGTATTCATTTTGATAATCTGCCCGCAAACCTGTTTCCAAACTAAAAGTTTGAGATACGCTCCAGTTATTCTGAAGGAAAGCTCCGTACGTGATATGATTGTAATCCACGACCTGAGCTTGCGGATTGGGATCTTCCTCAAAGCTGTCAACATTCAGGTTAAGCCCTGCGATCCATTCCATTTCTGTACTTCCGAAATTATAAGCCACCTCATTGAATGACGCGAACTGATCACCGGAAAAAACAAAATCAGGGATCTCTATCTTCCTTTCAAAAAAGCTAAAACTGTTCTTCACACTTAAATAAGAGCCATCCAGGTAATATTGATCGAATCCTGCACGGGTGGTGATTCGCTCGGTATTATTACGCTCAAAATAGGGATCCTGTACCTCCTCGCCTTTAATAAAATCAATATTCCCGCCTGTTCTTTCTTCAATAACGGTATTCACACCCACTTCCAATGTTGTGCGGTCATTGATGTAATAGAACAGCCTCGGGTTGACTGTATAACGATTGAATTCGGGTATGGCTGTCAAACCAATATCTGCAGGGTCATAAGGATTTCCGTAGTTATAGGAGGCAAAGACGGTTGTTCCTATTTTGTCCCATTTATTAGAATAAAATGAGCTCACGTCCAGGCCAAGAGCAGAGGTCCCATTAAGCAAAAAGTTAAGCTCCCCTGCTTCTGTAGGTTTTTTGGAAACCAGGTTTACAAGACCGGCGATAGCACCACCCCCATATAAAGTTGAGGACGCTCCTTTGATCACCTCAACCTGCTGCAGGTCAAGCGGCACGATCTGCAACAGGCTCAATCCACCTGAAAATCCGGAATATAAAGGATATCCATCTTTCAAAAGCTGGGTATATTTACCATCCAGTCCCTGTATCCTGATACTGGAATTATAAGAAGTAGCAGAAGTTTGCTGCGTCCTGATCCCGGTAGTTTCGTTCAGTAACATCCTTATATCGCCGGGCTTCATATTTCCTTTTTCACCCAGTTCTTCCCCCGAGATCACTTCCACCCGCGTAGGCAGATCGGCAATGGTCCTTCGGGAACGGGTGGCCGAGATGATCACCTCTTCCATCTCCTCTCCTTTCGGAAAAAGATAGATCACCTGCGGCTCTTCTGTTTCCAAAGGAAATTCAAACTGCATTTCCCGGGTCTCATATCCTACAAAGCTGATCAATATGGTTTGTGCTCCATCGGGAACGTTATTCAGGACTATTTTCCCCTCCTGATCGGTTGTCGCTCCTATTGTACTACCTTTTACTGCAGCATTTGCTCCAACTAAAGGGCTGTTGGCCTCAGCATCAAAAATGTGTGCTTCAAACCGGTTTTGGGCATTTACAAGGGCTGACATCAGCATTATGGCAAATACCACTAAATATTTAGAATTCATGTTTTTAAAATTAAATAATGAAACTTGAAAAGAATATCACTCTTTCCTTTTAAAGCAAACGTTTAGTATTCGGTTTGGGAGGTTGCCAAATAGTTTCAGAAAACTCAGAAAAAAAACGTTGTTCCGGAAATTCAATTTCTGAGACTGAGGGTTGAATGTACAGACTTATTTTCGGCAGGTTCTCCTGTAGTACAAAGCCCACACAATTTCCACAGCTTAAAAATGGGGAACAGTTTCGCTCGGAATCTGTCTGTTGCTCAACAGGCTTTTCATCCGTACAGCTATCCAGGCAACAAGGAATCGCGCTGAGTGTCAAAATCAAAATAGAGAAAATGATCCCGGTTATTTTCATGACGGCAAATTTAAAAAAGCCTTCGGGATTAGCCCACTCTTAAGCCATTTTCTACTTTAAAGTCGGTATTCAGTAATACAATATCATTATCCTGCCCCACGGCTCCCAGCACCAGGCATTCACTCATGAAGTTCGCGATCTGTTTCTTCGGAAAGTTGACAACCGCGATGACCTGCCGGTCTAAAAGATCGTCTTTGGAATAGCGACGGGTGATCTGGGCAGAGGATTTGAGAATGCCGATCTCGGGTCCAAAATCTATCTTCAGCTGAAAGGCAGGATTTCGGGCTTCGGGAAAATCGTTTACCTCCACGATCGTTCCTACCCGCATTTCTACCTTTTCGAAGTCTGACCATGAAATTTCCATTATCCGAAGATCTTTTTGATAACCCAGGCCGGGCCAATTAAAAGGAATTGCAGGTCTTTCAAAAATGACGGTTTTTTACCTTCTATTTTATGTCCGTAAAACTGTCCTATCCAGGCGACCACGAAAATGATCAAAGAAACCATCCAGAGCTCCGCGACTAGAGAGATGTAATAATTCCCGGCTATACACAGCCCTGCAAAAATAAGGATCTTGAATCCCATGCTTAAAGACAGCCTGAAATAGAACAAAAGCACCAGGATTAAAGTCACTACAGCCCAATTTTCAAGAAACGGAACATAGATAGGGAAAACCCCTTTCAATGGTCCCGGTGGAATACTCATCAGTAATCCAACAATAGAAAAGAAGATGGCAGGCACACATATATAATGTATCACCTTATTGGTTTCATTCTGGTGACTCACCGCATATTCAGAAAACCACTGGTCTAAAGTTTTCATGCTTTTAGATTTTATCTGAACAAGATAGCATTTTTCCAAAAATTCCGTTTGAATTTCGTATTTTCAGAAATCAAAATGCACTAAATCTAATGGCTGAAACAAAATCCAATAAACTCCCTTTAGGTACCCAGGCGGCCGATTTCGAACTGGCAGATGCGGTAACCGCAAATTTATATTCGCTCGAAGATGTTCGCGGGGAGCGCGGCACTGTGATCATGTTCATTTGCAACCATTGCCCGTTTGTAAAACACGTTGCCGATGAGATAGTGAGGGTGGCAAATGATTACCGCGTTCTGGGATTTGGATTTGTCGCCATAAGCAGTAATGATGTGGAGCAATATCCTGAAGATCATCCTGACTTAATGTGGCAATTTGCCCGGAAGCATAATTTCACTTTCCCGTATTTGTATGACAGGGACCAGGAGGCAGCCTGGAATTATAAGGCAGCCTGCACCCCTGATTTTTATCTTTTTGACGCCGATCTCAAATTGGTCTATCACGGACAATTGGACAACTCACGCCCCGGGAATGGCATTCCGGTAAACGGTCGCGACCTGCGAGAAGCTTTAGACGCAGTGTTAAACAGTCGTCCTCTTCCCGGCCCTCAAAAACCTAGTATAGGCTGCGGAATTAAATGGAAATACCGGCCTTAAAAACCTTTTTTTAAGACAACTTTAAACACTCAGGATCAGTACTCTACCCCTTTTATTCAGTATTTTTAAACTGAATAATTAAAAACGTAAAACCATGAGTGTACTTAGATTAGGAGACAAAGCACCAAACTTTGACGCGGAAACTTCAGAAGGGAAAATTAATTTTTACGATTACCTGGGAGACAGTTGGGGGATTCTCTTTTCCCACCCTGCTGATTTCACACCCGTATGCACCACTGAGTTAGGAGCGGCTGCAAAATATAAAGATGAATTTGAAAAACGTAACGTAAAAGTTCTGGCCTTAAGCGTAGATGGAGCACAATCTCATAAAGACTGGATCAAAGACATAAATGAGACTCAAAACACCACCGTGAATTTCCCGATCATTGCTGATGAAGACCGAAAAGTTTCACAATTATATGATATGATCCATCCCAATGCAGACGACACCCTAACGGTACGGTCTGTTTACGTGATCGCGCCCGATAAAACCATTAAACTCATGATCACTTACCCTGCCAGTACAGGTAGAAACTTCAAAGAATTACTAAGAGTGATCGACTCTCTACAATTGACGGCACATCACAAGGTGGCCACCCCGGCTGATTGGCAGCAGGGAGAAGATGTGGTCATAAGCACCTCTGTTTCAAATAAAGAAGCAGAAAACAAATTCCCTAAAGGTTTCAAAGAGGTAAAACCTTATTTAAGATTAACCCCACAACCGGATTAGTGTTTGCGAACTGTTAGTATCAAAAAAAAGGCCTCACAGGATTTGGAAAACTGTGAGGCCTTTTAAATTCCAGAGGTTATCACCTGTATTATTTAACCTTCATCAATTCTACATCAAAAACAAGGGTCGCGTTTGGAGGGATCACCCCGCCGGCACCTCTTGACCCGTATCCTAAATGAGAAGGGATCACAAAACGTGCTTTATCCCCTTCTTTCAATAATTGGATTCCTTCATCCCAACCTTCGATCACATGCCCTTTTCCAAGAGGAAAATCGATAGGTTGCTTTCTCTTATAAGAAGAATCGAAAACAGTTCCGTCTGCAAGCATTCCTTTATAATGAACAGAAACCGTCTTTCCTTTTTCAGCTTTCTTCCCGTTGCCTTCTGAAACCATTTTGTAACGAAGTCCGCTTTCAGTCTTTTCAAATCCCTGGGATAGCTCTCCCATTAATTCTTCCTGTTGCTTTCTTGCCGCAGCCTCTCTTTCGGCTTTAGCTCCATTGAATTGTCTAAATGATTCCACGGCATTAAAGTTCTTTGCGGCATCACCTTCTCTTACGATCTCCAGCTTCTCGATCTTATCACCCTGCTTAATAGCATCGACAACATCCTGTCCTTCCACCACATGTCCAAAAACAGTATGTTTTCCATCTAGCCATGGTGTAGCCACGTGAGTAATAAAGAACTGGCTCCCGTTAGTTCCCGGTCCGGCATTTGCCATGGAAAGAATTCCCGGGCGGTCATGTTTTAGGTCGGGATGGATCTCATCTTCAAACTGATATCCGGGACCACCAACTCCGGTTCCCTTTGGGTCACCTCCCTGTACCATAAAATCAGGAATAACCCTGTGAAAGATCAATCCGTCATAATATGGAGTTCCCTGAGGTTTAGCCTCATTTTCCAGGTTACCTTCTGCTAATCCAACAAAGTTCCCTACCGTTCCCGGTGTTTTTTCTAATTCGAGTGCAACCAAAATCTCCCCTTTAGAAGTATGGAATTTTGCATATAATCCGTCGTTCATAACTGCTTTTTAAGTTAAAAAGGCAAAGATAAGAAAGCTTTTAAATGTTTAATGCCTTATGTTGAATGTATAACATAGGTTTAATAGGAATTTTCGATTCATTGAATGAATTGTAATGTGGAGGTCTCGACTCTGCTTGGCCTGACATTTGGCAACATACAACTTATCATAAAAAAAGCCGAAACTCTAGTTCCGGCTGTTATTCTATATTCATTAAGATTTTAGTTCGCTACCTCGCTTATAAATTTGATCCTGTATAATCTCAACTCTTCTTCATCATAATCACCGTCAAATTCCTCAAGAGCATCTTCGATCTTATCGGTTTCAGCATCTATAAAGTATTCATGTATCTCTTCCTGCTGATCTTCATCCAGGATCTCATCGATCCAGTAATTGATATTTAGCTTGGTACCGCTATAAACGATGGCTTCCATTTCCTTTATAAATTCAGGCATTTCCATGCCTTTTGCGGCAGCAATATCATCTAAAGGCAGTTTGCGGTCAACGTTCTGGATAATGTATAACTTTAATCCGCTATTGGCTCCTGTAGTCTTCACAACAAGATCATCGGGACGTGTAATATCATTATCCTCGACATATCTTCCAATAAGGTCTACGAATTCCTTTCCGTATTTCTTTGCTTTTCCTTCCCCTACTCCGTGAATATTACTCAATTCATCCACCGAAACCGGATATTTAAGAGCCATATCCTCAATGGAAGGATCCTGGAATACCACAAATGGAGGTACTCCCAGCTTTTTCGCCACTTTCTTACGCAATTCCTTGAGCATTTTCACCAATTTCTCATCGGTTCCGCCTCCGCTTTTTGCAGCTGTGACTATACCATCATTTCCGTCAACCTCATAAGTATGATCTTCGGTCATCATAAAGGATTGCGGTTTAGAAAGGTACTTTTCACCTTTCCCGGTAAGTTTAACCACTCCGTAGGTTTCTATATCCTTCCGAAGATATCCTGCGACCAGAACCTGACGTAATAATGCCATCCAGTATTTGGAATCCTTTCCACTACCCTTTCCAAAAAGTTCATGCTCATCAGTCTTATGCGACTTGATAACAGCATTTGACTTTCCTACCAGCGTATTGACCACCTCTTTGGATTTATAAAGCTGATTGGTCTCTTTCACTGTTCTCAACAACAATTCGACCTCATCCTGGGCTTCGTGTTTTTTCTTAGGGTTACGGACGTTATCGTCCATATCTGCACCTTCCCCGGTCTTTTCATCAAATTCTTCCCCAAAATAATGGAGGATGAATTTTCTTCTGGACACCGATGTTTCAGCAAAAGCTACCACTTCCTGAAGAAGGGCATGACCTATTTCCTGCTCGGCGACAGGCTTACCGCTCATGAACTTTTCAAGCTTTTCAATATCCTTGTAAGAATAAAAGGCCAGACAATGTCCTTCCCCGCCATCTCTACCGGCCCGTCCGGTTTCCTGGTAATAACTTTCAATACTCTTTGGAATATCATGGTGAATCACAAAGCGCACATCGGGTTTATCGATACCCATACCAAATGCAATGGTAGCCACCACCACATCAACATCTTCCATAAGGAACATGTCCTGATGCTTAGATCTGGTTTTAGCATCCAACCCGGCATGGTATGGTACTGCGGAAATTCCGTTCACCTGAAGGGTTTGAGCGAGCTCTTCCACCCGTTTACGGCTAAGGCAGTATATGATCCCTGTTTTCCCCTGATTTTGTTTGATAAACCGAATAATATCGGCATCGACATTCTTGGTCTTCGGGCGTATCTCGTAATAAAGGTTCGGCCTGTTAAAGCTTGCTTTAAAAGTTTTAGCATCAGTGATACCCAGGTTTTTCAGGATATCTTCCTGTACTTTTGGCGTAGCTGTAGCCGTTAGACCAATAATTGGAATATTATCTCCAATTCTTTTTACAATGGTGCGAAGATTTCGGTATTCGGGCCTGAAGTCGTGACCCCATTCACTGATACAGTGAGCTTCATCAATCGCCAGGAAAGAGATTTTAACGCTGCGTAAGAACTCAACGTTTTCTTCTTTTGTAAGGGATTCGGGGGCGACGTACAACAATTTCGTAATTCCGTTGGTAATATCTTCCTTCACCTGTTTCACTTCCGTTTTATTAAGGGAAGAGTTCAGCACGTGCGCGATCCCATTTTCCGAAGAAATTCCGCGGATCGCATCTACCTGGTTTTTCATCAGGGCGATAAGAGGAGAAACCACAATTGCAGTCCCTTCCTTAATCAAAGCCGGTAATTGATAACATAAAGATTTACCGCCTCCCGTAGGCATGACAACAAAAGTATTGTGATCATTGACAATACTTTTAATCACCTCTTCCTGAAGGCCTTTAAACTGGCTGAAACCAAAGTATTTTTTAAGCTGTTCGTGTAAGTTGATTTCCTGCGAAGTCATTCAATTGTGTTACAATTTTACATACATTTGCACAATTAAAGATACGTTTTTCTTTAAGTCGTGCAATTCATAATTCTACAAATTTGACACCTCAAGAAAAAATACTCTCTGTTGCCAGAGAAACCATTTCAACTGAAGCCAAAGCAATAGCAAATTTAGAGCAATTATTAGACCAAAATTTTGCTCAGGCCGTGGAGTCTATCTACGCATCCAAAGGTAGGGTTATTATCACAGGAATTGGCAAAAGTGCAGTAATTGCCACAAAAATTGTCGCCACTCTGAATTCCACCGGTACTCCCTCTGTTTTCATGCATGCTGCCGATGCTATTCACGGGGACCTTGGAACCATTCTTCAGGATGATGTGGTCATATGTATCTCTAAGAGCGGAAATACCCCAGAAATTAAGGTATTGGTTCCACTTATCAAGAATTTTAAAAACACCTTGATCGCAATAACCGGCAACCCTGATTCCTTTTTAGGGCAGCAAGCCGATTTTACGCTAAACTCATTTGTAGAAAAGGAAGCGTGTCCCAATAACCTGGCTCCAACAACCAGTACCACCGCGCAATTAGTGATGGGAGATGCCCTGGCAGTGTGTTTACTGAAGTTAAGAGGATTCTCCAGTAAGGACTTCGCAAAATACCACCCTGGAGGTGCATTAGGTAAAAAATTATATTTGAGAGTAAGTGACATCGCCGATCAAAACCAAAAACCGGCGGTAACTCCCACCACCCCTATCCCGCAAGTAATCGTGGAAATTTCGGAAAAAATGCTGGGAGTAGCCGCAGTGATCGAAAACGATGAGATCGTAGGGATCGTCACAGACGGTGACATACGCCGTATGTTGTATAAAAGCACCGATATTTCCGGACTTCAGGCCAAAGATATTATGAGCCTTCATCCAAAAACCATTTCTCATAAAGCCATGGCAGTTGATGCTCTCGATGTTCTGGAAGAGAACAAGATCTCTCAATTGCTGGCTGTCAAAAATGACAAATACTACGGGGTAGTACATTTACACAACCTAATAAGAGAAGGAATAATCTAGATGGCAAAGAAAGTAAAGAAAGCAGCCGGGGAAATGTCATTTTTGGACCACCTGGAGGAGCTACGCTGGCATTTGATAAGAGCCACTTTGGCAGTTGTCATAGCGGCCACCGCAGCTTTTCTGGCAAAAAGTTTCATATTTGACGTTCTATTATTCGGACCCACCAACGCCGATTTTTTCACATATGACATCTTGTGCAGAATGTCATCGTTAGTTGGTCTGGAAGGCGGTTTCTGTTTTGAAGAGATGCCATTCACCATACAATCCAGAACCATGGGCGGACAATTCTCAGCGCACATCTGGACTGCTATCACCGCTGGATTCATAATCGCGTTTCCTTACGTACTATATGAATTCTGGAAGTTTATTTCACCGGCCATGTACACCAATGAAAGGAACACAGCCAGAGGTTTTATCTTCATTTCCTCTCTTCTGTTCTTTTTAGGGGTATTATTTGGTTATTATTTGATCACGCCACTTTCCATCAACTTCCTCGGAAAATACCAGGTAAGTGAGAAAGTTTTGAATGAATTCGATATTGGCAGTTATATCTCATTAGTGAGATCATCTGTCCTCGCATGTGGCCTGATATTTGAGCTGCCCATCGTCATTTATTTCCTGACCAAGATAGGATTGGTTACCCCTGAATTTTTAAGAAAATACAGGAAATTCGCCTTGGTGATCGTACTTATAATTTCGGCCATTATTACCCCGCCGGATATTCTAAGCCAGATCATTGTCGCGATACCGGTACTGGTCCTGTATGAGATCAGCATTATTATTGCAAAAATTGTAACTAAAAAAGAAGAAAGAAAATTAAGAAAGCAGCAGCGATGAAAAATCAGGTAGAAGAATTCAACGAGTACCGCCAGAAGATGAACGATAAGATCCTTGGCGACAACAATAAGATCATAAAACGTATATTTAACCTTGACACCAATGCATTTTCTGCGGGCGCTCTTGACATAAAGACGAAAGAGTTACTTGGTTTAGTAGCCTCTACGGTGTTAAGGTGCGATGACTGTGTAAAATATCATTTAGAGACCTGTTATAAGGAAGGTATTTCTAAAGAAGAAACTATGGAAGCTCTAAGTATCGCCACCCTGGTAGGTGGGACTATTGTCATTCCACACCTTAGAAGAGCGTACGAATACTGGGAAGAATTGGAAAAATAGTATTGAGATCTGAGAATTGAGAATTGAGAGATGTTATTTCTGAAGTCTTAATTCTCTTCTCTTTCATGTAACTTTATCCTCTGGTCGAAAACCAAAATCTTATATCAACATGAAACTACGAGCCGAAAATCTTATTAAATCATATAAAGGACGGGAAGTCGTTAAAGGCATTTCTCTTGAAGTAAATCAGGGCGAGATCGTGGGGCTTCTTGGACCGAACGGAGCCGGGAAAACCACTTCTTTTTATATGATCGTAGGATTGATCAAACCTAATGGCGGCCGTATTTTTTTGGATAAGGAAAACATTACCAAATTCCCGATGTACAAAAGGGCTCAACACGGGATTGGATACCTGGCACAGGAAGCTTCTGTTTTTAGAAAGCTGAGTATTGAGGACAATATAATGAGCGTTCTGGAGCTTACCAAGTTGTCAAAAAAGGAACGCCAGATGAAAATGGAATCCCTGATCGAAGAATTCAGTCTTGGGCATATTCGGAAGAGCCGCGGAGACCTGTTAAGTGGAGGAGAGCGTCGTAGAACCGAGATCGCCCGTGCCCTGGCAACAGATCCAAACTTCATTCTCCTGGATGAACCTTTTGCCGGAGTTGACCCTGTAGCGGTTGAAGATATTCAAAGGATCGTCGCTCAGCTGAAAGACAAGAACATCGGAATTCTTATTACTGACCACAACGTTCAGGAAACCCTTGCTATTACAGACAGAACGTACTTAATGTTCGAAGGTCGCATTCTTAAAGCCGGAATTCCGGAAGAGCTGGCGGAAGATGAAATGGTTCGAAAAGTATATCTAGGTCAGAATTTTGAACTTCGGAAGAAAAAATTATTCCAATAGTTTTTACTGAAAGACGCTGAAAAGCTCAGTAATTTCTGATTTTTATTTCTGAAAATACTTTCAGAAATACCTTTTATCAAACTTTATTTCCCGGTCCTGTTAGAGATAATTGACAGAATTACATAGCTGACTATTATTACAGGGATCGCCGCGAACTGCAGAAAGATCAATAACAGCAGGCAGAAAAGTAAAAATCCGTAACGCAATTTATTTTTACCAAGAGACCAATCACTGAACTTCAGTGCAAATAATGGCACCTCAGCATTCAGCATAAAACAGCTGAATAAACTCAGCCCTACTAGAAACCACGGATTGAGTATAATCGCTACCAGTTCCGGTTGAGGCTGATAAATGAGTATCAGGGGTAAACTTATTATTAATAACGCGTTCGCTGGAGTGGGCAAACCAATGAAAGAATCTGATTGACGCTCATCAATATTGAATTTCGCCAATCTGTACCCTGATCCTAAGGTCACTAACAAACCTAACAAAGCCAAAACCGGAAAATTCCATTCAAAAAAGTTTTGTCCCGCCTCCCAGTCAATTGCTGTAGCCTCATATTTAGGGAGAGCCTTTCGGAATAGCTGAAACATAATAATTCCCGGCACCAATCCGCTGGTAACCATATCTGCCAGCGAATCTAACTGTAACCCTAATTCAGATTTCACATTAAGAAGTCTCGCGGCAAGTCCGTCGAAAAAGTCAAAAAAGATCCCCAGAGCTACAAAAATAGCAGCCATCACCAGGTTGCCTTGCACCGCGAAGATCGTCGCGATACTTCCGCAGAGAAGGTTTAGCAAAGTGATAGTATTGGGAATATGTCTGGTAAGGTTCATATTGGTTGGTTTTGGGTAAAAATAGTAAAAAGGCAGCAGAGTTAGTCAAAGATTAAATTCTGAAAAAACCGGTATTCCCGAAAAGGCTTCCCGGAATGTAAACAGAGTTTGCTAAATTTGGCACAAAGCTCCCTGATGAAATACTTTATATACGCACTTGTTTCCGGATTTATACTAGCCCTGGGCTGGCCCACATATGGATTTCCGTTTCTTCTTTTCTTCGGATTCGTTCCTTTACTCTATGTTGAAAACCACCTGAGGGAACAAGGCGCGAAGCATCATAAATGGAAGATCTTCGGGCTTTCTTATTTAAGCTTTTTCATTTGGAATGTGATCACTACCTATTGGCTTTATATTTCCACGCCATTTGGAGGTGTTTTCGCCATCGTCATGAATTCCCTTTTCATGGCATTGGTATTCCTCATTTTTCACCAGGTTGCCAAAAAAGTGAATTTTAAAGCTTCCGCATCCTTCTTCATAAGTATTTGGATGGTCTTTGAATATCTGCATTTGAACTGGGAATTTTCCTGGCCCTGGCTGAACCTGGGAAATGGGTTTTCTGAATTCACCTCCTGGATACAGTGGTATGAATACACCGGTACTTTCGGCGGAACGCTTTGGGTCCTGCTTGCTAATTTTTCATTACTGAAAATGTGGCTTCTTTTTGAAAAATATCAGGATAAAGGAATCATATATCGGGGGGCGTTAAAAACCGGGCTATTAATTCTTGTTCCGATCCTTATTTCTTTGATCATTCTGAACAATTATGAAGAAAGTGACAGAAGTATCGAAGCCGTTGTACTCCAACCGAATATCAACCCCTACACCGAAAAATACAATACCACAGACACCCGCATAGGCGAACTTCTTACCAAACTTGCCGAAAATAAGATCACTCCTAATACTAAAGTGGTGATCGCTCCCGAGACTGTTTTTGCTGACGGAACTGTGCTGAGCAGGTTCAGGAATTCTGAAGCCAGTTACTACACCCGAGAATTCGTGAGAAACCATCCGGAAATATCATTTTTGAGTGGTATTTCCATGTATGAGCGATTCAATGATCCTTCAAGAGTTACAGGGCAAAGTAACCAGATCGGACCAATGGATTGGTATAATGACTACAACTCGGCATTTTTGGTGAACGCAAATGATTCCGTGAGCTTCTACCACAAGTCAAAACTGGTGGTGGGAGTTGAGAATTTCCCTTATCAGGAGGTGTTGCGCCCTATCCTGGGAGATGTCATGATCGATCTTGGAGGAACGGTGGCCATGAAAACCACCCAGCCAGAAAGAAGTGTTTTTGAACTGGATGAATCGGGAGAGGCCGGACCAATAATATGTTATGAATCGGTCTATGGAGATTACGTTACGGGCTATGTAAATAACGGAGCCGATTTCCTGGCGATCATTACCAATGATGCCTGGTGGGGAAAAACCCAGGGTCACAAACAGCATTTGAGTTATGCGAGGCTTCGCGCAATTGAAAACCGACGCTCGGTAGCCAGAAGCGCCAATACAGGGATCTCGGCTTTTATCAACGAGAAGGGAGAGATCACAAAATCATTAGGCTATGAAAAGCAAGGAGCTTTGATAGGAGAAATAACTTTGAACGATAAAGTCACTTTTTACTCCCGCCATGGAGATTACATTGCCCGTATCGCACAATTTTTAGCCCTCTTCATTTTCCTTTTTGCGATGATAAAATGGAAACGCAGCCGGATCAGTTAAAGCAGTAACCGGTTGTCAGTGGTCAGTTGATGGTTACCAGCCTGATAATTGTTAATTGAATCTTACTGACCTCTGAAGAAAATGATGGTGCTTAAGGTCTTGGTAAGGATGGTGATATCAATAAAGATATTTCTGTACTTGATATAATACAAGTCGTATTGAAGTTTTTCAAGGCTGTCGGCATGACTGTCGGCATAATCAGTCATTACCTGCGCCCAACCGGTAAGGCCCGGTTTAATGAAGTGCCGGGTATCATAAAATGGTATGGCTTCAGATAATTCTTTCACAAAGAAAGGACGTTCAGGACGGGGCCCTATAAAGCTCATCTCCCCTTTCAATATGTTATAAAACTGTGGAATTTCATCCAGTCGGGACCTTCTAAGAAACTTTCCGAAGCGGGTAACCCGGGAATCATTTTTTGTGGTCCATTGAGCGCCGTTGGGCTCGGCATTGAGTTCCATGGTTCTGAACTTAATAATCTCAAAAACCTCTCCGTTTCGCCCCACACGTTCCTGTTTGTAAAACAGACTTCCCCTGTTGGCAACCAAATTGCCGAGAAAAATAAAAGGCACCAGGATAAAACCGATCACCAGCCCTATAACCGAGATAATAATATCTGCTGTACGATGAAAGATCTGGTAAAACTTATTGTCATTACTTCGGCTAAAGCGGAAAAATTCATAAAAGTTCCGGTTGATCATCTGCACCGGAATCCTGTGTGTCTTCTCTTCGTAGACCTGGTTAAAGTCACGCACGGGAAAACCTCTTTTCAGCAATACAAAGATCTCCTCACTAAGGTCTGCACTGTCATTTTCGGGATCCAGTTCATTAATTAAGATCTCATCTATCTTATGCCGTCTGATTATGTTCGTAATACTTTCAGAATGATAATGTGATATACCTTTTCGTGATTTAATCTCACGGTTTTGTTCAGAGCCCGTATTCAAATAACTTACCACAGAATAATTTGGATCTGCACGTAGAAGCTGATCAGCGATCTTATCCATATCGAAAGCATCACCAATCACCAGAACCCTTTTATAAAAACGCGGGGAAGAAATGAACCTGATATATGCGAACCTCCATACCAAAAGAGCGAAAACAACCGCGAGGTAAAAATACAGGATCTGCATTCTGTTATTCGGCAATACCGGAGTAAGAATTGGCGTTAAAAGATACACTAGAACGGTCACAGAAGATGCTAAAAAGACATTTTTAAGTACTGTCTCATACCTGCTTGCCTTTTGCAGATCATAGAGCTCAAAAACCGAAGAAAACAGCGTAAGATAAAGAGTAAGCATCAGGGTCCACACCCAGAAGTCGGCATTGATGGTAAAGTAATCTAAGTGAAAAAAAAGTCCTGTAAAGTAAAGAGTGGTCAACACCCAAAATATATCAAAAATCCTCAGGAAGATTTTGCGTTCAGAGATCTCAAAATGAATTCGCCGTCTTTGGGACATTCGGAAAAATTTACGCGGTAAATATAAGGAAGAGTTTACTTCCGAAAGATCCGGCCGCCTGTTTTTTGTCAAGAGTTCTGCTTCTTCCATAACATTAACCAGTGGAATTCATTACAGAATCCCATTATAAGTTAGGTCAAATAATTGCTTTACAGAGTGAAAGATGAGGAGGGCACTAAAATATTCACTCAGTTTTTATATTTCAAAATCCTATTAAGGAAATGAATTCTATAAAAAGTTCGTGCAGGGGTGAGATTTAATACTGAAGAAATGTACTAAATATCAAATACTTAAAAAAGTTAAAATCTTATGGATTTAAAAAAAGGAAAGAAAATTATTCAGGAGAAAACCTGAGCCCATAAATCTTTGACAGAATTCCAGTCAAATTTTTCAACCTGCTGACGGGCTGAAACTGAAATCTGCTTTGCATTTTCAGGATGGGAAAGTAAATGTTCTACAGCATTTGCCATGGCAGGAGAATTGTTGGCAGGAACCAACAGGCCGGTTCTTTGATCCTCGATCAGTACAGGAATACCGCCCACTGCTGTAGAGACCACCGGTAAACCTAAAGCCATAGCTTCGATCACACTTACGGGAGTATTATCGATGGTACTGGTATTTAAAAAAATACAATAGCTCTCCGAAAGCCTATGCCATTCACGTTTATCGAGTATTCCTTTAAATGTTACTGGTAAGTTTTTTTTGCTAACATAATCCCGACACTTTTTGAAGGAGTCGTCTTTTTCCGGGCCCACCATGCAGAGTTCAGCATCTTGATACCTTTCTAAAAGCAGTTCCAAAGTTTGTATTGCCGACATAGGATCATAGATTCCGGCAAACGCCCGTACCCATAACAGTTTCGGCTGAAAGCCTGTTCGCTCCTTAAAAGGATAATCCTTTAAGTTTATGCTATTCGGAATATATTTTATTCCGGAGATACCTGCAGCCTGGAATTTGTCTTTAAGATAAGCAGAAGGCGCTATGTTAGCGCACGCGTGCTTAAGAAGCCAATGTGTTTTCCCGGGAGTGCGTTGAAGTCTCTCCGGAAGTTCTCCGCCATGTAGCAAAAGAATATATTTTAACCCAAGAAAATGAGCTAATCTTCCTGCTGAATAGGCATACCAAAAATTGCTCGTACTGTAAGTATCTATCAACACCCAATTTGCAGACCGGGAATTCTTAAGAATTACAGACAGCATGTGAAGGATCCTAAAAGCCTTGTTTTTGAAACCTGAGGCAGTGATAACGTTATAACCTTCCTTTTGAAATAAAGGCGCCAGTATATCTATTGAGGTAGGATTCCCCCCTCTCTCCTTCAATTTATTTCCTATATATATCAGCTGTTTTTTGCTCATTTACTGCAGTGAAGTGTGGCTAGGTACAGAAGACAAGACCTCATTCCATTGTTCCTTCACTTTTTCCCAATCGAACTCTTCTACTTTTCGCCTGGCTGCGAGAGCTATAGCATTCGTTTTCTCCTGGTTCTCTAAAAGTTCTTCTAATGCCTGAGTCATGGCCGTTTCATCATTTTGGGGCACCAGTACTCCATCATGGGGATCGTTAATTAGATTTGGCATGCCGCCAACATTAGTAGAAACTACCGGCAGTCCAAGCCCCATGGCCTCTATAACACTGATTGGCGTATTATCAACATCGGTGGTATTAATGAAAAAATCATAATCTACCGAGAGAGATGACCAGGCCTCCTTCTTCATTTTCCCAGGGAAATAAACCGGAAGGTTATTCTTCTTTGCATATTTCTTACAGCGGGATAAAGATCCGTCCTTTTCGGGACCTACCATACATAATCGAGCCCCGGGATACTTTTGGTAAAGTTTTTCATAAACCTTTAAGGCCATCAATGGATTATACCTTTCCTGAAACCGCCGCACCCAAAGCAATCTCGGATCAAATCGCTGTCTTTCTTTAAAAGGGTAATTTCTGAGAACAATGGAATTTGGGATTATCTGTACATTATCGAACCCTTCGGCTTTAAAAGCATCATGCAAAAAGTGAGAGGGCGCGATGTTCACAAAGGCCTTCCCGAACAGTTCAGCACTCAGGTCTTTTGAATCTTTCAGACGTTCCGGTAAATTACCTCCATGTAAGATGGGAATATAAGGCAGGTCTAATCGATAACATAACTTAGCGGTGCTATATGCGTAATAAAAATTCTGCGCACCGTAGGTATCGATCAAAACCAGGTCGGTTTGGTTGCGGTTATGCCATATCAGGTTGAGCATATCGGTCAACCTGAGGATCTTATTATCCTTACCCGACGCCGTCTTTACTTCATACCCTTCCTCCTTTAAAGCCTCGCTAAAAAAAGAAATATAGGTGGCCGTAAAGGTGGGGTTCGTAAGGTTATTACCTATATAGAGAATTCTTTTTGTCATCAACGATATATAATAAAGCGAGTCCGTACACAAATGCAGGCAGGGCAATCCTCATAGCCGAATGATTAATGGTCAAAAACCAAAAGCCCAGAAAAGCGAGAAAATAATAGTTATTCTTGAATTTTGTCCAGAAAACTAATGGAACAATAATAAGTATAATAACGGCTACCACCCCTAAAATTCCGTGCTCAGCCAATAACCTACTAATTTCGTTATGGGTATTGATCTCTACTCCTAGATTTTCTTCTCGATACTCCCGGCCTTTTCCAACCCCTATCCCTATTACCGGATTTTCATAAAAACCCTGCAGTTCGGTCTCCACCAATTCGACCCTACCTGTGGTAATATCCTCTTTTAGATTTCCTGCTGCATCCCTATTTTCATATCTGTTCTCCAGTAAACCAAATGTCTTGAGTGAAGAAAAACTCCAAATACCAAGAAAAATTGCAAGAAGAATGATCAGCTTGAACCTTATCTTAGTTTTTTCACCAGAATTTTGTTTATAATAAAACAGGGCAATAAATGCAGCTATGCATATCAAGGCAGTAATAACCCCTCCTCTAGAGAAAGTGATCAAAGCTCTATATCCCATCATCCCCAATAAAATAAGATCGATCAAATTCACAGTTTTATTTTTAACCGTGAATAAACGAGTCACCAAAAGAAAAGCCCCCAGGCCAAAAACTGTAGATATTTGATTAGGCCCATAACCTCCGGTTGCAGCATAATTTCCAGACAGGCTTATAATGCCTTCCTGTAGAGAAGGTGTATATAGGAAGAGATATATCATCTGAGCGAGCAACGGCATTAAGAGCATTAAGAGCACTCTCTGAAAATCTTTTTTCCTGATCTTTTTATAATAACAATACAGGGCTGAAATCCCCAGGCATACAGGTCCAGCCAGGTTAAAGGCAATGAGTTTTCTAAATTCCGCTTCGTAGCTTATAGTGACCGAAGCCACTATTACCCCGGGTAGGAGAATAAATAAATATGTCCAAAAAGGCACAGTCTTAGAAGATGTTCCTTTAAAAAAGATACCGATCAACAAAAAAAGGATCACAGCATATTTTCCCGTTTCATAAAAGAACAAAGCCCCGGTCATCCTCCAATACACCTCTGCCCCCGCAATGTAGGCCGCGGCCATCAAGGCTTCATTGTTCCTGTTTTCGTTCTGAATAGTGATGAAAAGGAAATACCCAAATACTCCCAGGAAATACAGCAAGGAAAGCCCTTCAAAAATGTAGATGGCAAAGGCGATACCAAAATGCAGCAGTAACATTTTGACGTACTCGATTTTTCCTAACTTTTCCAGGAGGGCGCGTTGTCGTCTTATATTAATACTTGCTACATTCACAGATTACAATATTAAAACTTTAATGAAAGTTAAAAGAGTATTTTTACAGAGATTGCATAAACCTTATCACCTGTGGGATAATCAATTCTTCTGAATATTCGGAAAGAACTTTTTGCTGAAAGTTCCTTGCATCTTGGCTTCGTTGCTGTTCGTTATTGACATATTGAAGGAGAGCCTTCATTAAGGCATTCGGTTCCTCCGGTTCCACCAGTTTTCCGAAGCCACCTATCACCTCTTCGCACTGCCCCACATTTGTACACACTACAGGTAAACCTGCTCTACCGTATTCCAGAAGCGCCACAGGCAAACCTTCCGAAGACGAAGAAAGAACTGCAATATCGGCCTGATCCAGAAGAAACCCAATGGATTCCTGTTCTCCATAAATATGAACATCTTTTAAAGCATGTTCCCTGATAAACTGCTGAACCTTCTCTGAATACTCATCTTGGTTGTCTTTGCCTATTAGATGAAGACTGACTTTCTCTTTGGTTGATAGAAGTAATCTCTGAAACGCCTTCAGTAAAGTAAGATGATCCTTTTGAGGCCGGAAATTGGCTACACATATTATCTTCAGATCGTTTTCGCCATTTAGTTTCGCACCTCTTTCAAGAGAAATAGAAGGCAGAAAATTTTTAAAGAAGATAACCTTTTTCGCCTTGAGTGTATCCAGAGCCCAATTTTTGAGATCGGGATTTACAGAAATGACCCCATCCAAGAATCCTGAAAACGCTTTCAAAGGATAAGCCGGTCTGTTCTTCAATTCCCTTCCATAGTGGTCATGCCATACAAGTTTTACTTCACAAAGGGTTATCTTCAACATCACCGCTAAAAACCAGGAGGTACTATGGGCCTGCAAGAGATCGATCTCGTTTTTCACAACAAATCGACGAAGCTTCAGGAAAGCCTTAAGGTCAAAAGAGTGCTTTTTATTCAAAAATACGTATCCTACCTCTTTAGCTATTTTAGCATTCAACAGTCCTTCCCTTCGGGTACAGCAAAGGTATGATCCCTCTATCTTACCGGATAGGGCATTCGCATAGGAAACCGCCATCTGTTCAGCGCCGCCGCTACGTAAACTGTCTATTATTTGTAAGACCCGCATTCTTCCGCTTTCGGTTTTCTGTTTATTGTTTTAATTTTGAATGTCACTTTGAGTCAGAACGACGGTCGAAGTATTTGGTTCTCAAATTGCTTCTATTAATTCTTTCCCCGCTTTACCCCATCCCTAAAGGGAGCCGGGGAAAGTTTTCCGGTTTCCGCCGATTTATTAAGACCCCTGACACTCAAAACTTCCTTGATCCTTTCTTCAAACCTCTCCAGCGTATACTGCTGACTCCATCTCTTTGCTTCCATAGACATTCGTTGCATTTCTTCAGGTTTTCTAAGTAAGCATAAGATCTTTTCTATATCAACTGCCCACTGACCACTGTCGACTGACCCTTTTTTTGAACCGTTGCCTGTTGGCCGTTGGCCGTTGGCTTTATTCGTAATCAACACTCCCCTGCTCCCTTCTCCCAACATCCATGGCACACAACTTACAGGAGTGGCAATTGGGATACATCCAAAGAACATGCCTTCCGCAAGAGCCTTGGGCCAACCTTCAGATCGGGATGGCAAGATCACAAAATGTGCATTTTGATAGGCTGCTTTCAGTTCTTCAAGAGAACGGTTTCCGTGGAATTTTACGTCTCCCTGTAAATTATTTTCCCGGCAATAACTCTCCAGATTGTCTCTTTCCGGGCCATGGCCGTAAATTTCCAGGTTCACACGGGATCCGGATTCCTTCAGGCCATGAACCAATTGAATAGCCTCAATAGGTCGCTTTCCCGGCACCAGGTTACCCACGAATAAAAAAGTAAAGGTTGTTGAAAATGTTTTTTCTCTTATCTGTTTAATTTCATTTTCCGAAAAACTGGCGGTAAAAAAAGGTTTGATATTAGCTGTTTGCCCCGGCCAGTCGCCATACACCAGAACTGTCATATTCCGGGTCAAAAAAGGGTTTTTCAAGATCCATTTCTGCAGTCGGTAACTCCAGGGTTGTTTCGCATTTGGATCCCAATTCCCGGCATATTTCGCCGTTTTTGGTTTATTCGGAAAAAAGATCTGACAGATACATGCGATCAGTCCAATATTACCGGGACATCGAAGGTGAATGTGATCGGCCCGTTTCATATTTTCGATAAGTTTCCAACCTATAAAAGGAATTTTAAAAAAACTCAGAAAAACACCTTTTAATGACAATAAGTTAAAACCCGGGATTTCCGAAAAATAAAATTCCGAATGCTCATATTCAGCAGCTCCATTTAATTCCATTTCAGAATAAGGGGCAACGACCTTTACTCTGTCCACATGTTTTAGCCATAAATTCATTTCCCTCACATAAGGAGAATAGGCCAGGTAATGCTTATTCTTCTTCAGATGTTCAACATGTGTGAAAATGGAAAATAACATTAAGTCGTCTTGTTTCGCATTAACATACTCAAATGCATACATTTAAACATATAAGAATCAGAAATTGCTGATTGTTCCCAATCCATTTGATGCCATGCCTTCGCCTTCGACAGTTTTTTTTCTTCTGTAATCGGCACTAAACCTAAAAGGGCTGCATATTTAGTCTTTGCCAACACCCCTCTTCTTTCCTGAATTTCAAAAGCTTTTTCAAACTTATAATAGGTCTTCCTTGAAAACGGCCACTCCCAATCCTTATCACTTTGAAAAGGGCGATAGACAGTACGCAAAATTCTCAAAGGAGTGCTAGTCTGTAAGGGATCATGGCTAACAATTATTCCGCCGGGTCGAAGCTTCTCCTGCAATCTTATGATCAATTCATCCACATCCTTAAAATGGTGCAATACCCCATAAGCATAAATAAGATCAAAATCCTTTTCTGTAAAATCATCGGAGAGAAAATCCATGACTTCTGCCCTGGCTCCTTTCACTTTTTCTAAACGGCGGTTAAGATGCGCGATACCTTTCCCACTAAGATCAATACCTAAATAACTCTTTGAATTTTCTGCCAGATAAATACTTAGGCTGTTCCCCATATAGCAACCCAGGTCCAGCACCTTTTTGTCAGAAAGATCTCCGAACCAGCTTTTATGCAATTCGTAGATATCTTTTTCTATACCTATCCCTTTTTTGATCCGGTTTAGAAGGCCGTTCCTGAAATAGGACCAGATACGGGTGGGCAGGTTCTTATTCTTTCTGTTATAGAATTCTTCCTGGCGTTTATTGATGGCGATTCGTTCTTCAGGCTTCATGCTGGAAATGTAAAAAGAAAAAGGCAAAATCGGTAGTTTACACTTCACGATTACGCCTAATTGATAGACTTTAGATATTTTTAATGGTAAAATGATTATAAAGCTTACCTTTAATTTTCTGACTGTCTCTCATTTGGATACGTTAACTCGAATTTGAATATTTCTATTCATGAAAACAATAAATCAGGACCTTGTTATATTGCTTACTGCTACAATTACTCCGAACAGCTATTCCAAACTTAAAATTCTGGATCCGGAAATTCGCAAAAAGCAATATTTAAAAGCTTTAGATTTTTACCTTCATAAAACCCCTTTCAAAATTATTTTCGCTGAAAATTCAGGTGATCCTTTAGATGGATTCCCTTTGTTTCCTGAAAGAATTGAATATCTCACCTTCAAATCTGAACCTATTGAACCTGATCGCGGTAAAGCTTATAAAGAACTTGAGCTTATTGATTATGCAATAAAAAACTCTAAATTTATTAAAGAAGCGAAGGCTATTGCCAAAATAACCGGCAGATTAAAAGTTCTCAATTTCAACAGGTTATCCAGTAAATTTCTTAAAATTAGAGATAATCAATGCTGTTTAATATATGCCAATTCCTATAAATTTAGAAATATGGATTCCCGGTGCTTCTTTTTTACTCCGGATTTTTGGCCTTACCAATGGAATGTAGGTCAAAATTTAAGCATTAGATATAATTTTGAATTATCCTTATGGGATGCCGCTGTTCAATATAAAAGAATTGAAGGAAAAGTCTATAAACCTTTTTACGAACCATTAAGGATTAAAGGCAGAAGTGGTTTTTCCGGGAATGAATATAAGCATAACCTATTGATCCATTATGCACGTATGATTCGTAATCTGAGTCAAAAATTTTTATCCTAGATCTATCTCGGGTTAAAAGGTCATTCTTTCCTTTCGTGCAATAATTGCTTACCCATAAGCAAAGACAGGCTTAACGAAACCGAAAGATAGAAAGCCATTTATTTACAATGGCTTTTTGAAAATTAAGCTCCACCACCCCACCACTCTTCCCAGGCTTTCTGTTAAAGCTTCTTTTCTTTTTGAAGTTGTAAATATATTCCCCATTCGGACAAAAGTTAACAAAAAAACAGTAGCATGCCATTTCAGCTTGGCCTCCAAATCAGGGGAAGGATTCTTTACACGCCATACGTACCAGCCGTTCCTGATCACCATTTTTCCATACTCATAACGATTAGGTCTACCCGCCTCCTCATGGTAGTGAAACAATTGAGCGGTGGTATTCACATATAATTGTCCCAATTTTGAAGCCCGCAAACAAAAGTCCATATCTTCATAAAGACCATAGCCCTCAAAATAATGGGAAAATCTAATCTTTTGAAAGAGTTCCTTCCGATAGGAAGCCACTCCGCCCATAAAATATTCAACCGGGTATACTTTTCCCGAAGGTGGTAGAAAACCTGTAGAGAACCCGTTCGAAGCTTTGGGCATAACGCCGGGCGGGGTTTCACTTAATAACCCAAACTTCTTACGTAGCACATTTCTGCTGCCTAGTTTTCTTTTAAAGCCATCATAAACAAAATCCCCAAATTCTGCCTCCCCGTTCTCCTCCCATTTTATATCGTCAATTATATATCCTCCTACTCCAATGGCTTCTGGGTATTTTATATAGGTTTTAAAGAGGTTTTCAAAATAATCCATTTTCAGAACCACATCATCATCCAGAAAACAAATAATTTCAGTTTCTTCTGAAACCTCCTGTATTCCAAAATTCCTTTGACGGGTGAGTCCCCGTTGGCCTTCCAGCACCTTAAAATATCGGGTGTTTCGAAATTTCTTTTCAACTAAAATATCCTTTGTTTGATTATCATCTGAACCATCAATGATCAATATTTCATCAGGATATTCAGTTTGTTCAGATACCGAATCCAATAACTTCACTAAAGCTTTCGGTCTCTGAAAGGTACATATGATGAGGCTGAAACGCATTATCCTTTTTTAAAGTCATTAATTAATTTTAACTCGGTATTCAAACTGGCTGCATTCATAATATTCATATTTGCAAAAGGCCATTGTTTTAATGCTTTCCTTTCAATTGCCTGAGCATATATGTCTTTAAAATAAGCTTCTCCCAAATGGTTAGGGTCAAAGTAAGCTTTCAGGTTCTTTTCCATATCCGGATGCTGATATACTTTCGCCCAGTTTATGGATCTGAAAAGTCGGTAAGGTTTTGAAATATCCCTTGTTTTCATTAACCGTTTTGTTATGACCTGATCTGCCTTAGAACGGAATCCCCACATGGCGAATTTTAATAGGTCAGGGAAATTCTGTGGAATTAAAGGCGCCTGGCTGGTGGGTACCCTGTTGAGCTTCTTTAGCTCCTTATGGTTCCTGAACAGTTTTTTCGCGAAACGGTAGTTAAGTCTTAAATTGGGGTGTAAATTACTTGTCCTGGTTAGCAGCTGTAAAGACATAGCGGGAGAATAGGAATCAAATTTACTTCCGCTTAATAACAATTGTTTGGAAAGACGCATCCGAGTATAGGTATACCAGGAAAAAAGTTCATCATATAATTCAATATATGGCAAATTATGGGCATCGATCCGGGAGAAGATCTCTTCCAGATTGGTATTAAGAGCAGTGATTAACTGCTCCTGTCCAGACTTCACTTTAATTTTAACCAGGTTTCTTTCATGATAATAGATGCGAAACCTCTTTCTTATCTTTTCTTTCCATTCTGAAACATTTTTTTCGTTCACTTTTTCAAACTCATAGTCCTTTCCTCTGATATAATATTTATAGAAATTTTCCTGTCTGAACTTCCTGGAAGAAAATTTTTCTATTTTTCTCGCTGGCAAGGCCTCACACAATTCTCCAAATAAAAGCGGTTCCTTTTTTGGTTCTCCAACCTTTTCGGTGATCTCCAACCAGGAACAAAGTTGTACGGCCTCTGTTTGAAGAGTATAACGTTTTAAAGTTTCAGGTTTAGGAAAGTAAACCGAAGAGTCATGACAGGCTACAAATTTTGCTTTTTTGATCTTAGCCAGGCGCCAAGCAACCCTTGATTCGTAATTGCCTGGATCGCCAAAAGTAAAACAGGTTGGCGGTTTCTCATCGGGAATAGCACCTAACACAATTCTACTGTCAATCCCCCCACTAAGTGCAATATTTACATTCTCAGAATAATTGACGCAATACTTAACTTCATTTTGGTAGGCCCTCCAGTATTCCTTTGCCAGGTCATGATCCTGAGAAGGATCACTTATATCATTATACAGCCTGTTGTCGTATTCCCTGGATAAAATATTTCCTTCAAAATCAAACCTCAGACATTCTCCCGGCAGCAAACGTTTGCAATTCTTAAGTATTGTTCTCGAGCCGATGTTCTCCAACTCAGGTCCTAGGCATCTTTGTACAATTCCCGCTTCATCAAAATCACAACCCGAAATAGCGCCTATCAAAATTATGCTGTTAGAAATATAAAAAAGGCCACTTTTTCTGAGATAGTATAAGGGATAGAGTCCCACCTGATCTGTACATAATACTATTTTCTGTTCTTCAGAATCAATCAGCGCAGCTGAAAAGGAACCGGTATAGTTGGAGGCCAGGGGCCATTCTCCGCCGATAGCTTTAGTGACACTTCGCAGTTGTCCCGCAAGGTCATCGATTTTTTCATCTAAATCACGCAGATAACCATCATGCAGTAGTAAACATTTCCGGATGACTTCAATATTCCTTTCTTCCTCCAGAAGAACATTTAATACACCTATCTTCTGAATCTTGGTGGGTACAGGCCAGTCTTTAGGGGGCAACAAAGTCTTCTGATTTGAAATCAAATATTTCATTCCTTTATTCTCTTTATTGCATGCGTTTTTTGATAAATTATTTCTCTCTCCAGTCTTGCTGACCAATATTCGCTTCTTTTCCAGCGCTCTTCCATATTTTTTAAATACGTCCAGGGATTCTTCGTTTTCTGTTTTCTGAAAAATTTCAAATAGAGAGAAATTTTAAAACCTTTCATTTGTTTGGAGGTATAGTATCTTTTACCCAGTATCATTAATGTTGGTGAAGGTTTGGGTAGAGGATCTTCCTTTTCCCATTCCAGCACAGGCTTTTTCCTGAATCCTCCAACCGGCGCCTTTAAATGCAGGAGCTCAAGATCTGGATGATAAATGATGTCACAACCCGAATTCCTGAGCTTCATTCCGTAATCAGCATCTTCCCCATACCCATGTTCAAAAACTTCAGAAAATTCATTTTGTAAGGCAAAATGGCTTTTCACCAAACTGGTTCCCGAACCAAAACTCCCCCATTGCTTGATCTTCTTGAATACTGTTTCTTCCCCTTCCTGTTTGCAATTTAGATTAAGACATTCCACGTCCAACCTAACGGCTTCCTTGATGACATTTTCTAATACTTCTCTATTCATCCTTATATCGTCATCGGCAAAGAATACCCAATCAGATTTCACTTCTTTTAAGGCTTTGTTTCTTGCCCTGCAGGCCCCAGCTTCATGTGTGAAAATATGTGATATCTCGAAAGGCCATTCCTCCCCAAGCATTTGGACCAGTTCTGAAGTTGAATCAGGAGCCGGATTTTGTTCTACTATGATCACTCTTTGCGGCAAAAGACTTTGCCTGCTCAGATCCTTAACCACCTGCTGCAGATATTTTGATCTTCCTATGGTAGGAATGATCACATCAATGGAGGCCTCATTTACTTCTGCGGTCTGAGTGATTTCCGGTATATCAATTACTTTCCCGAAAAATTTCTTATCAAAAAAAGCTTTCAAGAAAGCAGTGATCGGTAAGCGATTTTCATATCGAATCAGGCAAAAGAATAAAACATAGACCCAAATTGTTTTATAATGACGGTGAACAAAGGAAAATAATTCAGCGTCTCCTCCTCTGGCATTAGCTGTCTTAGGTAATTTATTAAGTTGAAGCAGCCCGGGATCTGAATAACAGAATAAACCGTTCTGCTGCCCCACTTTGGCTATTGAATTGAGAAGAAAGTCAAAGTTCCTGATCCCTTTAAATTCCTCTTTGAAACTAAGAAGGGTTTTTCCCTTTATACCTCCCACATCGCTGCTCATTCTCCAGGTTGGAAACTTTATTTCAGGATTGATGTTGATAAAAGGTAATTGATCAACATAACCTATATTTCCAGGAAGAAATTTAGAATTTACAGCATAAGAGACCATTATCCGCTCATGTAAAATCCTCTTTTCAGCAAGCCTGGGATCTAAAAATTCTTTCAGTTCATCCTCTACCCATAATATTTTTTCCTCAGGGAATTTTTCAGCCAGGTTCCATATAGCATTACAAGGATCGCTGGAAACTATCATTGGCTCACCATCTTTGCGAACCTCAACTATACGGCCACCTATTTTATGAATAAGAAGGATCATAGTAAGTCTATTCGTTCAAAGATCTTCATCATTTTTGTTCCCGGGTGCAGCCAGTTATTATAATATTCCCGGTTGGCCTTTTGCATGGATCTACGCAGACCATCATTTGAAAATAACAGTTGAGTTTTTTCCAGGCATTCTTCTGGGGAATGATACGAAAAATAGTGTTCTTTCTCTTTTAAAGGGCCTAATAGTTGAAATTCATCAATTGGATTGGTCACAATGGCGAGGCCGTTTGCAAGATACTCTCCAAACTTAGCACCTATACTTTCTTCAAGTCCGTAAGTAACGATTCCAATAGAAGAATTTTGCATCTTTTTTAAATACCGCTTCCGATGAAATTCCTTTTTCGGCAACACCAACTCCGGGCATTGCTTATCTGAAAAATCATCTTTTCTTATACCTCCGGTAAAAGAATCTCCAAATTTCTCCTTCAATAATTTATTGATCCTGATACGCTGGTCATTTAAAGCTTTTCTATTTTCTCTTTTCCATTTTGGATGATCCTTACCTGCACCCCACAACCTTGAACGAAAAATAACGCCTTTGTTCTCCGTCAGGTCTGATTCTATTATAGATAATTCATTGGTTGCGATGCTATCCCGAATGTCTAAAAATTTAGATACTCCCTTCCAATATTTAAGTGAATATTTCCAATAGGAAAGGTCTTTTAAGAAAAGGTATTTAAGGGTAGGATTTCGGTAATAAACAGGAAAATATAAGCCATAGGGGGTTAATTTGTGATTTTCGACATGATCTTTTTTCAACAACATTCTTTTAATGTAGAAATCTGATTCCCGGTAAAGAATAGGGTCTATTTTAGAGTGGTCTGCAAGATCAAAGAACAGGTTCAAACCGGAGATCTCCACCCTGAAAATATTCTCGGGATATTTTCCAAAATCAAAGTTATAGCTAAGGTCAATTTTCCTATGATGATTTAGATATTCCAGCCCGGTGATAAGTTGACTGAAATGGTGGTTTACTGAATTGAAATGCAGAACTACCTTTTTCATTTATACCTCCTGCTCCGTCAAAAAATCCCATTTCTTTAATTCCTTTTTCAGCTTTTTTCCAATTACCTCCTCGAATCTCGAAGCATCAAGCCCATAGCCTTTAGGTTTTTTTGCTTCCAGGTCATCAAAAGTTAAAATATGACCTGCCGGGAGATCTTTGTTTACCGAAAGGGATTTCTCAAAGATATTTTTCAAACCTTCAAAAATAGTACTGTCGCTTTTATCTACAGGATTATTCAGTGAGGTCCTAATATTTTTAACGGCATTCACCAGCTGAGAGATCTCCTCCATTTCCAGGGAAGACGAGGCATCGGGACCCAAACTATTCCTGTCAAAAACAGCATGAAACTCAAGGATCTCAGCCCCTAAAGCGGTGGCTGCAATACAGGTCTCCATCTTTGCCGAATGATCTGAATAACCAACTGTAACTCCATATCGTTTTTTTAATTCAGGAATTACATTCAGGCCATAATTTCCAGGCTGGGTAGGATAGGCAGTAGTGCATTGAAGAATGCTATATTCCATCTTTCTTTCCCTCAAAAAATTCACAGCTGCATCCAGTTCTTCAAACGAACTCATTCCCGAGGAAAGAATTACCGGTTTCCCTGTACGGGCGATCCTTTCTAAAAGCAGGAAATTATTCACCTCGCCCGACCCAATTTTGTATCTCTTCACTCCCATCTTTTCCAGAAGATCAACCGCGGTATTGCTGAACGGGGAAGCCAGGAATTCAACTCCTTTTTCATCACAGCTTGCTTTAAGTCGTTTCCATTCTTCCAGGTTAAATTCCATACGTTTCCAGTAATCGAACCGGGTTTTATCACGATCAGAAAACTTAACGCGAAAAGGTTCATGAATGCTACTTTCAGCATCCGCAATATGAACCTGAAATTTCACCGCATCCACGCCCGTTTGGGCAAGGGCTTCAATATATTCCAGAGCCTTTTCAAAAGAACCGTCATGGGCCTGTGCGACTTCGGCTATGATAAACACCTTATTGTTGTTCTCCATTAAAATAGATTTCCCATTTACTACCGTAAAAATGGTTTTTAAGCTCTTGGTAATTCAAAATCAGATCTTCCAGGGGTTCAGGATTCTGTTTCTTTAATTCAGAATCTCTTTCAAACCTATCTAATCCTAAAGCTCTATATAACCCATTAATAACTTTTCTCCTGTCTTTTGCCAGGTCTTCATAAGTTAAAGGTATCAACTTGTGTTTTGAAAACATACTGTCGGTCTTTTCCTGATATGCTTTGATCTCTTCAAAGTAGCTTTCACATTCCTCAGGACTCAGCTCTATTTTTTTATTTTCCGCATCGATGGTTTCTGTCGAGTTTACATTCTCCGTCCATTGCTTTGTCTTTAAACCTATTTTTTTTGAAACAAGAGAACGTAAAATATTTTTCCTAACCAGGTGAATTATAACTATTGATCTGTCCCTTTCAACCAGATCCCAGACCCCCTTATCTCCCTTCAAAGGATGATGATAAAATAATTTAATGCCTACATATTTTATCCTTTTGGGGTAATTACTAAAAAGTTCCTTCCAAACCTGCCCACTGCTCTTTGAATTAAGCTCCCTGAAAACCTCTCCTTTAGCAATAATTTTCGGGTGAAAATTCAGCATATTATTCACCAAAGTAGAACCTGTTCTGGAGTCACTGATTATAATAAATTTCTTATAATTCGTATCTCCAAAAATACTATCTCTTAAACGTATAAATTTTGCTCTGAAGTCAATATAAAAATTAACAATTTTATTTCTCATGAATTTTATTCAGTAATTGTTTGTCCAAAATGTCTGCCTGGATATTGATACTTTAACTTTGTAAATATCTTCTCTTTAAACCACCATATTTTTTGTTTAAGAGTAGGATTAATAAATAAAATCTTAACACCTCCCTGCCATTCATCTGTTGGGAAAGGACTCCTTGCAGAATTTTTTTTTAGACTGATACTATGTACCATTATATTATGTGGAAACAATTCGTCAAGAAGAATTTGCTGAGGCATTCTGTCTCCCTCTATGACAATTATTCCCTTTGAGGAAAGCAGGCTTTGAATTTGACTCAGGTTTTGATCTTTCCCGTCAATGATTATGAGGTCAAATTTATAATAATCAGGAATCTCTCCTATCCCTCCATAAATATCCACTTTCTCATAATTAGTTCCCAGATTCCTATTCAAAGCTTCCAGACAGTATGGATTGTCCTCAGTTCCTGCGTAATATTGCCCCCCGTCTTTTTGGAGTTCGAGGATAGTTCCTGAAATGCTGCCGATACCCAATCCCACTTCGAGGATGTTTTTCGTTTTAAACCAGGTGATCAATTCCATTAGTTTCTCCACCGCAAATTCACTGGCAATATGCTGATTTCCTTCGGCATGATCGAATTTCCGGTAGGCTTGCCGGAGCTTTTGTTTTTTCATAAAGCTATTCTAAAGCTGATACTGTTTAGATCTTCCTTCAACTTAAATGAATAATTATGGTCCCTGTAACAGTAAATAATCTCCTTGAGCAGCATATCGTTCACCTGTTTCATGGAAATATAAGGTTGTGTTTGTTTTCCGAGCAGTTTTTTCAGTTTATGTTTAAAAGAATTGAAATAAGGATCCTCCACGAACTCCACTTTAACGACCTCGCCATCGAGGGAGGGTAGCTCTTCTCTCAGGAAATGCTCGACGTGCGCCATGATATTTTTGATCCGGAAACACCTCGTAGGTTCATTTAAAATATCTGCCTGTTCAGGGGAAATGATCTCTGCCATTTTAGAAGGCTTGATGATCCCCAGGTCCCTGTTCCTCTGAAAATGTCGCTGATTAAGTCTCATTATATTCTTAACCCTTGGATTGCCTGTTAGCAGTTTGTCTTCGGAACCGCTAAAACTCCTGTGCCAGTTGTGATAAAAATATTCAGCGCCTGCAAAATCTCTTTTATAGCCGGCAGTTTCAAGGCGGGCAAAGAGATCCTCGTCTTCAGCCCCGTAAAAATGAAAGAATTCATCCAACCCATTCACTTTCAGCAATGCTTGTTTCCCGGCCAGGACCATTCCGTTCACCTTGCCATATCGTACCGGTTTCAAATGTTCAAAAGTGTAATTCCCTTTCAATTTCACCGATTCTTGCTTACTTAAATATCCGAGTTTAAACAGGAAGAATTTTTCAGGATTAGCCAGTTTCTCAAACAACGTGAGAGTTTCAGGGTGAAAGATCAGGTCTACATCGGCAATGAAAATAAAATCCCCATCGGCCATTTTGATCCCGTAATTAAGAGCTTTGCTTTTATTCCACAGGACTTGCGGCACTTCTAAAAAGAATGCTTTAACAAAAGAAAAATCACCTGCGATTTGCCGATATTCCGGAATTAGTTCGGCCTTACTACCATAATCCACAAAGATGACCTCAAATGAACGTCCTACCTGTTCTTCCAGGGACTTGAAAGAGCTTCTTATCCTTTCAGGATCACGGTTCCGGTTAGCATATACTATTGAAAATCGTTTCTCCAATCAGTTAGATTTCGCTTTCTATTAATTTATATTTTTCCAAAACCTGCTCCCGCACCCTGCCCCTGTCCAGCATAGGCCTAATATATTCAAAATTATAAGCAACTCCCGCTTTAAGATCCTGGCTCCCGTTAATTGCTTCTTTTAAGATATTTTTTAATTCCTGAACATCAGTCGGATCTTCTATAAGCACTCCGTTTTTCCCGTCTTCAATCAGTTCTGCAGTCGCCCCGCCGGGATTTGATTGTATGGGAAATGCACCCATGACTATTGCTTCCAGCAAGGTGTTGGGCATACCGTCTGAACTACTGTTGCCGATATATAAAAGAGATCTACCCATCAACTCCAAAACCTCCTGACGAGCTAATTTCTCTAAACATTTCAGGTTATTCCAGTGCTTTAAATCTGAAGAATCTATAAATTCAAAAACTTCTTCTGCCGCACCAAACACTACGATTTCATAATTTGTGAATTCCTCACGCAGCCCGGAAACTGCCTTTAAAACTTCCACACACTTCCCGTGTTTCCCCTGGTAGCCTTTTATGAGGATAATATTCCTTTCCTCATGGGGTTTGGAAGACTCTGCCAGCTTCTCAAGCTCAAAACCTCCCCCACCGGGGAATACTCCCATAAATTTTCCTTGAAATCCATTCTCCCGTGCGATCTCCTGATCCCGTTTACAGTCTGTAAATAGGTAATCGATCTTTGGTAATACTTTTTTAATTCCCTCTAAATACTTCGGTTGTTCTCTGTAGTAATAAAGGTCACTTCCCCAGGTAGAAAGTATCCATTTAACCTCCGGAAATTTTTCAATCACCGGAAGGATTGGAACTCCTGACAAATAGATCACAAAACTGTGAATTACATCCGGCCGGATCTCTTTAATTTTGGATTCCAAAACATCTGTAAGTTTCCGCTCATTTAAAAGGTTTACTATCCGGTTCAATTTTGGTGCCCTGTTCTTAATAAAATATCGGCCCTTAAAGTTCTTTTTATACCTCCAACCTATAATTTGTTGTGCGAAGTCTATTTTCTCAACATGAGTATTGGAATCGAATACATCCAGCCAGTAAACTTCATGACCTGAATCTCTCAACTGTTCGGTCCAGTTAAAGAAGTGTGGGGCAAATATGGAAACCATGAGGATCTTCATGCACTCTTCTCTAAAACAGTATCCAATACCTTTTTCAAATGACCAGCTTCCAGGTATTCCTTAATATCAGGTCTTTTCAGATGAAAGCTTTCCGGGGAAATCTTCCAGCACTTATACAAATCCTCTATGAGTTGAGAAATTCTTTGGGAATCGATAATTTTTGACCAGTAGGGATACTCTGTCCCTAATAATCTTCGAACTTCACTCTTCTCAGGCCCCAGTAAAAGCATGGGCTTATCGGAATTTACACAATGAGGGAATTTTCCCGGAAGGAATGGGCTGATCTCAGATCTTGCTTCCAAAATGATATTTACAGCTGTCTTCTGCTGCATGGCATAGACCTCTTTAAAGGGAAGGTAGCCTTCACTGGCAATTATGTTTGGTATTTTGCCTGCTTCGTCCATTACCCTCTCGTTACTGCCTCCTAAAAATATCAACCTGGAATCCGGTTTTGCCTCCGGATGACGATTCAGGAACATATTATAAGCTTCCAAAAGAGGCTTTGGATTTCTAGCTCCCAGTAAATTGCCTGCGTGCAATAAATTGAAGTTTTCAGGATTGAAATATTCCGGAAAATCAACCTTTTCGTGGGAGTATGCAACGTTCTGATGCGGGATGATGATCCCCGTTCTTAAAAAGTTGGGATAAAATTGCCCCATCCATTCTTTCAGCAATTGTGAAGGAAAGGCAGAAAAAGCAGCTTTTTGGGATACCTTTCGAATAAAGGTTTCCTTTTGTTCATAGCCCGGCTCTTTCCAGGTATATGGTTTCGGATAGTGGTGCATGGGATAAGGGTCATGCATATAAGCAAGCCACTTTGAATGCCATTCTGGCATCTGAAGTAAAGCGTGGTGTGGCCTGAAACTGCCTCCTTTGCTAAGGGTAATTACCAGGTCGGGCTTAATATCCATGTTCTTTAATTCTGAAACTATGCTATTGCGATCGTTCATCAGGGTAAAAGAAAAACCAAAAGTATTTTCGAGTGGACGGTGAAGTTCTATTTTAAGATAATTACGAAAATAGCGTTCCAGCCTGCTTAACAGAAATAGAAAACTTCTTCGATTCTCCCGGATCTTTACTGTCGAGATATCTTTAAGCACTATATCTTTCTTGCTAAAATGATATACCTTGAGTTGATATCCGGCCTTTTTCAGGTTCTGTATAAACGCCCAATTAGCTTTAGAACCACTGCTTTCATCAACATCAATCGATTCGACTACCACAAGGATTTTAGGAGAGGATGACAATTATCAGCAGATTTTAATTATTAAAAGGTAGATGCGGATTCAAAAGGGTGTTAATTATTCTCTCAGAGGCCTTACCATCACCATACGGACTTTTTAAACCTACGGGATCAAACGGGTTTTTCAATAATTCTTTTGCTTCGGCCAGTATCCTCTTTTTATCGGTACCTGTTAATATGGAAAAACCTGCATTTACCCCTTCCATTCTTTCTGAAAAATTCCTGGTTACCAGAACTTTTTTACCTAACCCAGGTGCTTCTTCCTGTATACCGCCTGAATCTGATATAATGAATTCGCAATTCATCATCAACCATAACATTTCGGGGTAATTAACTGGATCAATTAAGTGTATCCCGGGAATATTTCCCAGCTTATCATGTACTTGGGCCTTTACATTCGGATTCAAGTGTACCGGATAAATTAAATCTATATTTTCCGAACGTTTCAGTTCCAGCAATGCCTCACAGATCTCGTCAAAACCTGCACCCAGGTTTTCCCTCCTGTGGCCCGTAACCAGTATATATTTTAATTTTGTAATGTCCTTTTCTAATCCGGCAAAACAAATGGGATCTTCCTGGGTCTCAAGTTTGAGTTTCCCAAGATCCAATGCATCCACTACTGTATTCCCGGTAACAACAATTTTTTCATTTTCGATATTTTCGTTCCTCAGGTTTTCTTTTGCCTGCTCAGTAGGCGCAAAATGAAGATCAGCTAATTTTGCGGTTATCTGTCGGTTTAATTCCTCGGGAAATGGAGAGTTCTTTTTATAGGTACGCAAACCTGCCTCTACATGAGCAACGGGAATCCCTTTGTGAAAGGCGGCCCAGGCGGTCATCACGCTGGTGGTGGTATCCCCGTGCACCAAGACCCAGTCTGGCTTTTCCTCATTTAGTATTTCATCCAGTCTTGTCAGGATATTGGCGCTTAATGAATTCAGAGACTGATCGTGGGTCATTAAATTCAGATTGTGATCAGATTCGATCTCAAAGAATTCCAGAACTTGTTCCAGCATCTCCAGGTGTTGACCCGTGTTGCAAATAACATGATGAACCCCCTGCTTCTTCATTTCATAAATAACAGGGGCCATCTTTATGGCTTCAGGGCGCGTTCCAAAGGACACTAGGATTTTCACCAAACTTTTCTTTGAATTAATTTCTTATACAACGGATAGATTTTTTTAAAAAAAAGGATTCTTAAATTCAATAATCGAGGGAACCTGAGATCAATACCATTTTCGCGAAAAAAATAATAATGCATCTGCAAAACATCCATCGAATTATGCGAATACTGCAGAAATACTTTTTTGAGTTTCCATTTAAAGTAATAAGGTACTTTAATATGGTGGCTTAACAAGTGAGAATATATTAAATGTAAACTTAATAAAAATGAATCCAGACTCTTCTTATCGGTCCTAGTGCTTATTCTTTCATTCGAATGCTCACGATATAAAACATAGCAACCACCTGTCATTACAAGTTTTTTAGAATGAAGTAATATCCTTGTAAAATATTCTGCATCGTCATTAAGGCTAAGACTTTGATTCCACATACCTGCGGAGAAGGTTATTGATCTAGGAATTAGGTATGCCGAGGCGGGAATAAATGATTGTTTTTCAAACAATTTTTTAAAAAACGATTTGGAGTTTAAATATTCTTCTTCAGAAATTAGATATTTCAGTTCAATCTGTTTTCCAGTCCAATACAAATCCCAACTACAAGTTGCAAAGCAATCTTCTTCAGAATATTCTTCTAATTTTCTAATTTGAAATTCCAGTTTATTTTTTGAAATCAAATCATCATCATCCAACCATTGAATGTATCTTCCCTTGCTTTGTATCAAACCATAGTTTCTACACGATGCAGCACCTTTTAAGTAATAATCAGGTCTTGAAAAATATTTAAATCTTTGATCTTTTATAACCCAATCCTGTAAAAAGGGAATAGTTCCATCTGTACTGCCGTCATCTACAATTATACATTCCCAGTCCTTTAAAGTCTGAGCCCGAATTGAATCCAATGCTTCTTTTAAAAGATCTTTTCGATTAAAGGTCGGCACTATTACTGAAACCTTCGGAGTTTTAGATAAATCTGCTGTTTCTAGATCCAACTACTTAATTTAAATATGATTTTTCGATTAATTTTTGCCATTGTCAGCCCCAATCTAAGATATAGCTCAATTTTCCACGGCATGTTTTGCTCCTTTATATATTTCAAAAAGCTTTTAATATTGGAAGGATTATAACTATACACCAGGAAGTACTTTGCAAAAAACAAAATACTGAATTTCGTATGAATTTTTTCCTTGGTAAGATAATCACATAGGATAGTCCTGATCACTCCCGAGGTTTTTCTTTTAGAATAATCTGGATCTGCTCCCATCGTGAGAGTATTTTTATGCTTTCTGTAACTGTAAAGATATTCGTCCACAATCCCATAATTAGAAGGGAAATGGTATCCAATCCGGGTAAATAATTCCCATTCTTCTGCATGGGAAAGCGTTTCATTAAATCTAAAGTCCTTTAGAATACTCAATCTCCACATGGAACTTAGGGTATTTATCTTCAGGTCACCGGAAAGAATAGCATCACCCGCATGCTCGTGGTGAAGGTCATATGAAGGTCTATGAAAACTTGACTCTCCTTCTTTCATCTCAACAAGCTTGTCAAATTTACAAACGGTAAAAACCATTTTCTCATCATAAAGAAATGGTTTTAACTGCAATTCCAATTTTTGAGGATACATGATGTCGTCATCATCAAAAAACTGAACAAATTCTACTCCTCTTTTTATGGCCAAGTCAAGACCATAGTTCCTGGCACCGGCAGCACCTTTATTATAATCTTTTGTTCTTTGAAAATAAAAAAATCGTTTATCTATATTTAAATAATTTTCTACAACTTCACGAGTATTATCAGAAGAACCATCATCAATAATTAGACATTCCCAATGTGAATAAGTCTGTTTAGAAATACTATTCAAAGTCTCTCCAATTAGGTGTGCCCTATTATATGTCGGAACAACAATCCCTATGAGGGTTTCAGTTTCCATACATTTTTAAAATATAAGATGCTTTGCGAATTGGCCAAGTCAGAAATTTACCAATTCGGTATTCCAGACTTGCCTTTGCCTTAATCTTGCCTACCTCTTGTCTTGATATCTGACTTAATAGTTGCCTTATCAGATTTGGATAAAACTTTTTATATAGTTCTGAATGTTTAAGAAAGATATATTCAGAAAGAATGTATTTCTTTTGATTAGCCTTAAAATTTCTCGAATTCTCACTGTTACGATAATTGAATAGAATCTCGGGTATAACAAAGGTCTTTTTTCCAGAAATGTGAAGGCGAATAAAAAATTCCCAATCCTCAAAACCACTCATTTTTTGATCATAACCTCCTATTTTCTGCCAAGCTGACTTCGGAAACAGAGAGTTGCCTATAGAAGCACTTTTAAAAAGGAAATTTTCCAATCCACCGCCAGCAGGTTTATAAATTTGGAAATTATTATCATCCTTGAACCATTTGGCATAACAGGTTACATTAATAAGCTCAGAATTGGTTAAAAGAATTTTAACGGCTTTTTCGCAAAAAGTAGGTTCAAAAAAATCGTCACTATCCAAGTTCAAGATGTATTCTCCATTAGCAGCTTTAATACCATTATTCCGTGCAGCTCCAGGCCCCATATTACTCTGGGTAATAAGCAGATCGATTTTTGGTTCTAAAGTTTTTAAAACAGCTTTTGTTTTTCTGTCCGAACCATCATCTACAAGGATTATTTCTTTATTTACATATGTTTGACTAATGGCCGAGTCTACTGCCTTCTTAATATGCTTAAATTCATTATAGCAAGTAATTACAATGGAAATTTTAGGTGTCATTTAAAAAGCTTTACTAAAAATTTCATCCATGGCTTTTGCGACTTCCTTAGGCTCATATTTTTTAATTACTTTTTTCGGTAATTTAAAACCCTCTTTAAAAAGTTTTTCTCCTTCACCAATTGCTCCTACAATTGAGCTAATGGAAAAAGGATCAAATGTTGGAAGTCCAATTTCTTTTAATTGTTCTGTCAGATTTCCTGTTTCCGCTGCCACGACAATTTTATCAAAAGTAAACCCGAGAGGAACATTTCCGGAATTCAAAGTTTTAATTCGAGGAATCAATACTATGTCTGCAGCCGACATTAGTATAGAAAATTTTTCAAAACTTATTTTCCCATAACTAAAGAGATATTTTGGAGGGGTGTGATTCCTTTCAAATCTATTTACAATAAAATTTCGTACGTCAAAAAAACCTTTCAGCCTGGTTCTTCCCGGAAATTCAAATTCAATTTCATTTCTCATTTTAGTAGCTATCAGCACCTTATCCCTTCTCCTAAATTTTTTAAAAGATTTTAAAACCATTTCCCTTTCCTGAAAATTCCTTATAGTCCCAGGGGCTATTATTACAAAAGAATTATTATCTATTCCTAATACCTCTCGAGCATAAACTTTCGGATAAATTTTAAAAAAATGAGAATATAGCGGATGATATACAACTTTATGTCTGGCGGTAGGATATATTTTTTCATATTTCCTTTTGCTGAATTGACCTAAGTGAATAAAAATATCGGAATTCTTTTCGATTAACTTAAAAAGTCTTTCAAAATTCGGAGTCATTCCTTTATGTCTCTCATCATCATGTTTAGTATAAATGATGGTAGAGCTTGCCTTCCATTCTTTTATTGCAGCTTCAAGGGTTTCCAACTGATCAATGGTTGGTTCATACCAGTCAAAAATAGCTTCTGGCCAATGTATATTGACGATCTTAAAAGAAGAATCATAATTTTCAAAATGGGAATAAACAAATTCACAATGAGAATGTTTTTCGATTTCTTCTAAATATGGATTCAGGTCTTTCTTAAAAGGAAGGAAAATTTTCATTTAAAACAGAATTCTTAAAACACCGAAAAAATAACCTTTTAGCCTGCTTAAGAAGAAAGGACTAAAATATTTTCCCTTTAACTTATTGATAACTTCGTTTCTAAGGTTAATTCCATAAGCTTGAACTACAGATTTCCAATCATGATGATACTTTCTGGCAAAGATCAGCCGATTCCTCATCATTAAAAAATGATATTTTTTTCCTTTTTCACTGCAAAGGTTATAGGCGCGACAGCTTGAATTCACTGCAAGTTTGTAGCCCTTATTTTTTGCTTTTAAACACCAGTCAGTTTCTTCAAAATACATGAAATATTCTTCAGGCAAAAATCCAACTGACCTAAATGAGTCTGTATTAATTAAAATACAACTACCGTCTATATAATCAATTTCATAGTCTACAATTTCCTTTACTTCAGAAGAAAATAAGTTTTGGTTTTTATGCAGTGTAGTACAGAGTTGATCTTGTAAAACAATACCCCCGTCCGAAAAGATCTTGTCATCCTCTTCTCTCTTCAAAATTCTAGGCCCAACGGCAGCTATTTTTTTGTCATTAGTTAAGGTTTCCAATAATAGAGGCAGGGTAGTCTTAGAAACACGGATATCGGGATTCAGAAGCCAAACATAATCGACGTCTTTCTGAAGAGCGATCTTAATTCCGATATTGTTCCCGCCCGCGTAGCCTGAATTTTGATCATTGCGTTTAAGACAACCTTCAGGAATTTCTTTCTTTAATTTCAAAAAATCCTTTTCCTCTGAATTATTATCTATAATTAAAATATCTAAATAATTGTATTTAAAAGACCTTAGGAGGTTATAAAGAATAATAGTATCAGAGGAAGTATTATAATTTAGGATAATAGCGCAGACCGAATAATTTTCAATTCCCATTTATATTTTTAAATCGTTTCTCCTTCCCTGATCACCAAAATTATTTTTTTTAGTAAAGGAATCTTTTATCCATACTTGATTTGGTATCTCCTTGGCAAGATCTCTAATATATCGGAAATCCGCACCCCTCCAAGCATCCCATTTTACCGCCTTTTTGTATTTAGAATGAAACGCGAAACAGGCAGTGTCAATATTCATATACTGGATTTTTTCAACCTTGAATGCATCATCATCTGGCAGCTTTCGGCTATCAGGATATTCTGTCTGGAAGATCAGCAGGGTATCTTTATCGACATTCTCAATCACCTTCGTCAAATCTTTTAAAACTGTTTCATTTGCCAGCATATCATCATCATCAAGGAATAAAATCCAACCATGATTTACTTTCCTAAGCAGCCGGTTACAATATAGGTTGTAAGGTTCAAAATTCAATTTATGACCTTTCCTAGTTAGCCTTCCCTTATAAGTTTTCTTTTTTACTCTTATTAAATCTATTTTCTTTCCTTTTAAATAGGACAGATCTTCCGGAGTGTCATAGGAAACAATATGCCTTATATTGGGATAGGTTTGGTCATCAACCGAAGAAAAACATTTCTCAAAGCCTACTGGTCTGCCGGAAGTACGGGTTAAGACATTAATCAAAATATCCCTTTTTTTTTTCTGAGCAGGATCTTTAAAGAATGTTGTAAACTTCTTCCATATCTTCATTAGGCACATTTCTTTTGGTTCAGGATTGGGGAAACTTCTCGGAACCGATCTCTGAAAAAGATCCCTCTTCCAAAGATTTTCATTGACAATTGATAAAGAAAATACCAGGCACCTGATTGGATTTCTCCATTAGTCAAAAAGCCTGCTGTAAGATTTTTTAAGACCTTAAATGAAGGTTCTGTAAAAAATGACCTTTTTACTGCTTCTACAAAAAGGATATTTTGTGATTCTTTACAGCGATCCATTTTCTTAAAATCAAGCCATGTATGATAGAAAAATTCCAATTCATGCCCGAGCATCAGAGCCTCATTTTTCTTTAATCTCGTCTGTATGGAAAAATCGTGAATTCTTCTCTTTGTAAGATACCTGTCCAATAAAAATGCATTCTCAGAATAACAGGTTAATCTGGTAAAAAAATTACGCTCTTGTGCGGATCTAAGGTTATCATTGAACCTTAAACTCTCTACAAGTGATCTTCTACACATGAAATCATAAGTTAACCAATTAATATTCTGAACGAGATAATTGTAATGTGTTAATCTATAATTTTCAAACTTGTAATGATACTCATTCTTATTAATAACATCGGTTGTATCGGGATCCCTAAAATTGAAGGCTTTGGAAATAACGTAGTCTACATTATTATTATCCAGAACATTCACTTTTTCTTCTAAAAAAGAAGGCAGCATGAGGTCATCACTGTCAAACCACTGAATGTACTCTCCGCTGCTAATCTCAAAACCATAGTTGCGGCAGGTATTCGCTCCCTTCCTGGTGCCTTCTGGTCGCTTAACATATTTCACCCGGCAATCACGGCCACAATAAAATTCAAGTAACTCTTCTGTATAGTCTGTAGAACCATCATCTACTATAATACACTCCCAGTCTTTAAAGGTTTGAGCCAGGATGGAATCAAGGGTAGCCCCAATGAGCTCCGCACGATTGTAGGTTGGTATAATAACTGAAACCATATTAAACAGGTGAAAGAAAAGTGTTGTGTTTGATCATGACCTTAGAACTACAGGTCAATCCTACTTTTACAAGACCATATCAGCCTTTGTAAATCGAATATAGCTTATTGTAGGATCTTAGTCGCAGGACTTTCAAATTGAGGTTCCTGATCATTTTTTTTTGCTGGTCAAATCTTTCTTTAAAGATGGTGTAAAGTTGCTGGTCCAAATGATTATGATCTGCTATGGCCATTTTGGTCTTATCATCAAGTGCCTCCAAGGACTGCCGTTTCCTGGTGCGATTTTGAACCTTATAATACGGTAGGCTCCACCCATATTTTTCTTGAAGGAGGATTAGTGATTCATCAAATTCTTCGGTAAAGCCTACAAAAGAAAAATGATTCTGTATGTTCTCAAGTGCCTTTTCCAGCATTCCTTCACCTTCTTCAACCATACCACTTATCCACCTAACCTGCCCGTTATTAGTATCGGCATCCTTGAGTTGAGTAACAAATTCATAAAGACTCATTTTGCTCACTTCTTCGAATAATCTGTGGCTAGGATTATCCAGTACATATTGATAAAAGGATATGATGCGTTCTTCAGGTTTTCTGAGAAAGGTAAAGTATTCTGATGGCCCGGTGAAATGTTCGTGAAACCCGAACTTTAAATGACCCTTTACAAGCCTGATCCTTTCCTTCTCCAATTTCGGCAATTTTAAAAAATCAGCCGTATTGAGCTCGTGAGGATTCTTTTCTCGAATACTGAAAACCTTCTGCTTTTTATATAAACGATCCAGGATAGAATTTAGGGTAGTTCCCCCATTTTTGGGGAGGTGAAGAAAAAGAAGGTGTTTATTCAAAATTTATTGATTGGGAAAATCCAAATTAAAACTTTCAAGATCCTATATAGAAGATTTATATAATTTAATTAGGTCATCAGCTAATATTCGGGAATCAAAATTATTTTCAACATATAATCTTCCTGCCTCCCCCATACATTCTCTGACTTCAGGATGATCAATTAAATATTCTACTTTCTCTGCAAATTTTTTAATATTTCCAGCTGGTATGACATATCCAGTTTCATTTTCAATTAATCCATATTTCATACCTCCCACATCGGAAACGATTACTGGTAAATTCATGGATTGTGCTTCCTGAATAACAAGCCCTTGAGTTTCTTCACGCCCTGTCTCAGGATCAGGTATACCTGGCATTATAAGTACCGAGGACCTATCCATTGCAGCTCTAACTTCTGATTGAACTAAAGGTCCCATACATATAACTTTTCCCTTCAACCCCTTATCCAGTATCAGATTCGAAATTTGGTTCTTCATTTTACCATCCCCCACTATTAATAGCTCACAATTAGAATAACCATCTTTTATCACTTTTCCCAGAATTTCAATGGCTAAATCGGGTGCCTTGAGTGGTATCAAACGGCCACAGAATAATATTCTAAATTTTCCATTTTTGTTATTCGTTTCTTCTTTTTTGAAAAAAGATGTATCTAGTCCAACGGGAAGTACATGCATATTTTTTAGATCAAGATTAGAGCCATTTAATAAAGATTCCAAATATTTGGTGTTTACCGTAAGAGCAGAATATGTTTTTAAAATATTGGGATAATGCAAATTAATATTAGCAGCAACCTTCGGAATTAGATCAAACCCGTGAAAGCTGACAATTAATTTAGTGTTTTTAAAAAGCCCTATATCAAATAATCTGGCAATGCGCTCTCCATTATGTCCGAAATGGGCATGAATAACATCAAACTTCCGGTAACGATTGTGAATTAAGAACCATCGAGCTTCATAAAAAAGCATGAAAAAAGACGATTTACGATAAAGGTCTTTTCTTCTAAGAATTTGAAGTAATGGGCTGAAATTAACTTTAGTAATATTCTCAATTAACCAGAAAAAAAAATCCTTTAGCCTTTTTTTTCTGCTTTCTGGACACTTTTGATGATAATAAGTTTTTTCAAGTAATTTATTTTCTTTTATAGAATCGTGCCCAAAAAAAACAGCTTTTTTGTATGAATAAATATTGACCCCAAATTCATTCTTGATTATTGCGTTTATTTGGTTAATAATAAAGGTTTCAGATAAAGAAGGAAATTGGCCTACAATATATAATACCTTCATGACACAAATATATCTTTAGCAAATTCATTCAAATGAAAAGCTTGAAAACAGAATAAATTATCGTGTTGGGGTAATTCTTCCTTTACCTTTACTTCAATTAAACCTGATTCACTTTCTTTGCCATTTTCCTGTTTAAATACTAGATAATTTAATTCTTTAAGCAAAAAGTAAATTTTAATTGGTGAATTTTGAGAATAAACATCTGTACTATATTCTAAACAAATAATTGGCTTAAACTTCTTTATAGATTTTAAGGCTCCTTTTAAAACTTCTAATTCATACCCCTCAACATCAATTTTTAATAAGTTCAATTTCTTTATGCTCTTTCTTTCTATATACGAATCTAACTTCTCAATAAAAATGGGAAATCCATTTTTATTGTCAGAATTAACAAGGGAGGCTGCACCCCTATTTATATGTAACCTTTCAAAAATTTCACCTTTTTTATTTGCTGACCCAAGTGCTAATTGATTAGGATAGATATTTGTACTTTGATTAATATTAATATTATCTTTAAGTATATCAAAAGTTACAGGGTGGGGTTCAAAAGAAAATACTTTACCATTTGATCCTGTCAATCGAGAGAAATGAATACTCATAAGACCAATATTAGCACCTGCATCAATAATGATGTATCCACTCTCGATTATTCTATTGAAAATTTTTAAAGTTCCTTTTTCATAAATGCCATTCTCAAATAATCTTCTTTCAATACCCTTATCATAAAGAGGAAATATTTTTAATTTAAACCCGCTATTTATTTTTACAATTAATCCTTTTTCAATATTAGGTTTTAGTAACATTAATAACCTTCTCAAAAAATATTTGCCTCTAAAAGATTTTTTATCAAGATAAAATTTGGCTTTATACCAAAGATATTTTCTATTGAAAATTCCCATCCAGTAACATCTTTGAAGTATTTCTATTAATCTTTCCTGATCCCCAAAAATCTCCAGGTATGACTTCAAATGGTAAAACCTTATCGATTACATCACAATAATTTTCCTCTCTTGTATTACCGTAGGAGGAGAAAAGCCAAAAATGATATTTACCTCCTCTTAAATTCAGATTTGGTATTTCTAAATTTAATTCTGAAGAATTTTTTTCTAACCTAAAACCTAATTCGTCAAAAGCCCAAAAGCATATCAATTCATCATTTTGCTTAATTCCTACGGTAATAATCAATTTATTAATGTCTATTCCTCCATATTTAAATCCTATTCTTAATCTAGTATAATCACCAGAAGTAAAAACATCCGACACAACCCCTTCAGAATCATGTAATTCAACAGAATTAAATTTAAATTTTTTATTATCTCCTAATCTATCAATTCGATCTTCTAAGTCTTTAATTTCTTCACCACTATAATAATTCAAATAAGAAGAAATTGCTTCAGCCGTAATACCATCAAATCTAATACCTCCATCTTCCAATAACAAGGTCCTATTACACAACATATTAATGCTAGCCATATTATGGCTAACAAAAAGTACGGTTCTCCCTTCCCCGGTGGAAAGGTCCTGCATCTTCCCTATGGCCTTTTTCTGAAATTCGGCATCTCCAACGGCCAGCACCTCATCTACCACCAGGATCTCAGGCTCCAGGTGGGCAGCTACCGCAAAACCCAGTCTTACCGTCATCCCGCTGCTATAACGCTTCACCGGAGTATCTATATAGCGTTCACAACCGGAGAAGGCGATGATCTCGTCCAGCTTTCTTTTGATCTCCGGTTTGGTCATGCCAAGTACCGCACCATTCATAAAGATATTTTCCCTGCCGGTAAGTTCTCCATGAAAACCGGTCCCTACCTCCAGTAAAGAAGCAATCCTGCCTCTGGTCTTTATGGTCCCGGTCGTAGGCGCAGTTACCCGCGAAAGCAATTTAAGCAGTGTTGATTTCCCGGCACCATTTTTCCCAATGATCCCAAGCACTTCGCCCTGCTTTACTTCAAAATTGATATCTCTGAGGGCCCACACATAATCTTCATTGGCCGCTGAATTGCGTTCGTTAACAGCGCCAACTTTTAAAAACGGATCTTCTTTCCCACGCATCCCGTACCACCAGCGTTTAAGGTCATCTCCAAGAGTGCCTGTTCCTACGGTGCCCAGGCGGTATTGTTTACTGATGTTTTCAGCTTTTAAAATAGTGCTCATCCACGCCTTTTCTTTTCCGGTTTTTAATCTTTTATTAAAAATTCACTTTCTCTAAACTTTTAGAGAGTTCAATACTTTCTCTTCAAATTCTGGATAATTTATTATAATATCTTCTTGTTCAAAGGTGTTTATTTTTTTGTAAACACTATAAACTTCTTTTGAAGGCAAACTCAAATGTTGTAAAATTTTATTCACCGTTGCCTGATGTCGATCTGCAAGCAATAGATCTTTTTCGTAATTGATATAGATATAAGGTATATTATGAAGCGATCTTATTTCTTGGCCCCTTAAATTCTCATATCTTTTAATTCTTTTATTAAATGAATTACAATCTATTTTAATTCTCAATTTCCTTTTCTTTCCCGAGGTGTAGTGATATTGTGAAGAGTCCTCTGCAAGAAAATTTGAGAGGGTTTGATCTAATTTACTACTTCTTTCCAACCAAATTATTTTCCACCCCTTTTGTGACAATTTCGATAAAAATTTATTTGGAGTGTCACCTTTTCGAAGAGCAGAATTTAAATTCTGAATCTTTAAATTAAATAGAAAGTTGTTTTTGGCAATCTTTGAATAGCCATTTATATAGCGATAGGGAAAGGCTACCTGTTTTTTGTCATGATCAAGTATCTCATTGTAAGAATCAAAATACCCTGTAGATTTTAGAAGATTGTTTAGTAAAGTGGAACCTGAGCGGCCTTGAGAATATATTATAAGATTTTGAGAAGAATTATTACTATATCGTAAATCCCAATAATAGGCTCTAACTTCTTCAAAACGGTCACCCAAGATTTTTTTAAAAAATAAATTAATGTATTTCCTCAACATCTATCTGCTTTTAATATACTACTCATTAATGAGCAGATTGCAAATTTAATTTGTTTAAAAACATTTATAATTGTCGAACCATTTAATGAATCCAATGCTGAAGATCTCTATTAATCAGTTTTTCCAATTCCAAAATTTCCTTTTTATAGTAATCTAATAAAATAACCTTTTCCTTTCTGGAGATTTTTTTTGGCAAAGCATTCATATCCTTAATTAATAATTCTAATGAAGAACTTAATGTTCCTAATTTTTTGGCCCACCGATGAAAAACATAATATTTCGGGGTATACGAATTTTTCATGTGGACCTTCTCTACATTAAAATGAAATGATTCTTGTATTCCTAAAAAGTGGATGATCTGATTACAAACTACGTTCGCATCTTTCTCCAATTCATCAAAAGTTACTACCAGTATATTTTCAGGATCAAAGAATTCATAATACCTCTTAAGATGTTTACTGTAATTCCCTTTTTCTAAATATTCAAAATAAGGCACTCCATTTCTTAATCTTCTCTCCCCTATACAGGCAATAGCTTTCCGAAAGCTTTTTACAGGCTCATAGCCCATTTTCACATTATGCCTCCAATCGGAATAAGCCCTCTCGATTGGATTCCTTAATATCAATATTAACTTCATCCTGGGATTAAATTCACGTATATTCTGTGGAGCAATTTCGGTATGGAAATAATCTGCAGATGCTTCACCAATAAATCTTGCTTCCTTTTTCTGAAATAACATCAGATAAGAATTTAAATCCTGGATAGTTGATTGTTTGATTTGCTCTAATACCTTTTCATTTCCACAAAAATCTAGGTCCCTATCTTTCCAACAAAAAAATTTTGGCTCTTTTCTATCAGAAAATTCGATTTCCGGGTGCTGTGATAGATATTGATAAAGAGAAGTGGTTCCACTTTTTGGAGAACCAATGATTAAGAAGTTTGGTTGTTTCAAAATTCTCCCATGATTTACACAGTATCTATAAAATTCTTTTCGGTCCGGTTGAAAACCACCAGTCCAAAAAGAAACAGCATTATGGACACCCCTAAAGTATAGAAAAAGCCGGTCCAGGTAAAAATCCCAGTGTTAAGTATCATATACCGAAAACCTTCAATAATTTGAGTAAGGGGATTGTATTTTACCAGCCAGGCCCAATCTGGCATTTTTTCGGAAACTTCACTAAGGGGATACGGTACAGCAGAAAAATAAACTAATAAAGAGGTTGCAAATCCCACCAGTACCGTCAAATCGCGGTATTTAGTTGTAAAAGCCGAAATAGTCATTCCGAGCCCAAGTCCCAATAACGCCATCATGAGTACATAGACCGGAAAAAGGAGAAGATTTGAATTAGGGCTAATATTTGTACCATTTGATACTAAATAAAAGTAAACTATTATGAGAATTGTAAGTTGAATTCCAAATTTGAAAAGGTTCGTGATCACTGTGGAAAGAGGCATAATTACCCTTGGGAAATATACTTTACCAAAGATACCGGCATTAGACCTGAATGTATTGGAGGTACCTGTAAAGCACTGACTAAAATAGTTCCAGGCGGTTATCCCGGTAAGGTTAAATAGAAAAGGAGGCACCTCGCCCGTAGGTATGTTGGCAATATTATTAAAGACTAGAGTAAAGGTTATAGCTGTAAACAAAGGTTGTATAAAATACCAAAGTGGGCCAAGGATAGTTTGTTTGTAGACCGTCACAATATTTCTTTTCACAAACAACATTAGTAAATCGCGGTAACGCCATATCTCTGCGAAATTCAAATCCACAAGTTTTCTATTTGGCGAAATAATATACAACCAGTTGTCTCTTTTATCTGTTTCTTGCATTATAAATCAATCATTCTAAGTATTTACCTGTCTCAATTCTTATATTTTTTGCTGACACACCTTCTCTACAATTTTTTTAAAGTTTAAGGCTGAAAACTGCTTATCTTTTTTAAGAAGGTGTTGAATATCCTCAACATCGAAATCTTTTTTTTCTGAGTTCATTTCCTTTTTCATGAGATTAACGAGTTCGTCCACCGAAAAATTAGAAGTAACTTCCCTTCTGTTTGCAGGGACTGATTCTAAAACACCTCCACAGGGAAAAGAAATTACTGGTTTGTTAAAAGCGGTTGCCTCTAAAGCAGCCATGGAAAAAGATTCGCTAAACGATGTTAATAAAAATCCATCAGCAACATTAAGGTATTGATAGTATTCAGCCAAAAGCCTTGGTATTATTTTAATAGTTGACTCTAAACCATTTTTACTGATGAAATTTCGTAGGAAAATTTCGTAGGCATGTGAATCAGTAGCCCCTACCCATAAAAATTTTGCATCAGGAAATTCCCTGACCACTGACTTTGCAGAATTTATAAAGGCTTTGGGGTTTTTATTGACCAATAGTGCCCCGCTCATCATCCAGATAAAATCGGTATCCTTATATCCTAATTCTTCACGTTTATTCTTTGCGCTAAGAGGCAGATTGAATCTTTGAAAGTTTATAACCGGATATAGCACTTCCAATTGCTTTTTTCTTCCTAGAATTTCAAGATATTCCTTTACTGCTGAAGATGAGCATAAAATCAGATCGACCTTTTCTATTAAAAATTTTAAATTATCCTTATTCAAATTAACCAACATATCTTCAGTCTCATGAACATATAATATGGTTTTAAAACCACTCATAAGAGCTGGATCAATATGTTTTAATGAAAGTAAGGTATTCAGTAAAATTAAATCTTGGGGATATTCTTTTAGGAATTTACTGATATAATCAAACCTTGATACGTCATTCCTTTTTAAAGCTCGAGTTTTGATCTTTTTAAAAACAGAGTTTCTATTCGGTTTTAAAATTTTAACAGAGGGATTCAAATCGTCAAAATTTTCTAATCCGCCATTAATAACCGTTAGTGTAAAATTGATTTTACTTGACGAAGAATTCATTAGGTTTCGCAGTGCAGCCTCCGAACCTGAATTTCCAAAAAAAGGTGTTACAACAAGTATTTTCAGAATTATTTATTTAAAAACGGACAGGATTCAATTAACTTCAATTGCACCTTATTCAAGAGCTTTAAGTCAGGTAATAGAATGTCTTTCTCCAATACCTCTTCCAACAAACGCTCATGAAATTTAAAAGGTTTGTAAAGCCTTATTCCAACAGACAGAAAGTAATCATTAAATTTGATGTCGTCCCCATCCAAATCATCAGTAAATTTCACCCAAATCGCAGGCACTCCATAGGCATGTGCTACAATAAGGCCATGTAATGATGAGGACAAAATCAAACGTGCACCTGCTATTTCTGAAATAATTTCTTCCAGATTTCCTTTTTTCAGGTCAACCAACTCTAAATTTTCGTTCGCGCTTAATAAATTTTTAGCCTCTTCAAAGTCAACATAATGAGGAATCACAAGTGTTTTATTTGACTGAGCTTTTTTAGAAGCCGAAAAATAATACGGAAGTAACAAGGCCGGATCTCCCCAAATTTTTTTCATTTTAATTCCGCTAGCAAGAACCCTACTATATGAAATTGGTCCTCGTACAGCAAGTATATTGGCATTCGCAATTTGTGCATTAGATTTAATTATTCCAGCTCCCCATACAATATTGTCTGTACCCACTAACTCAAGTATACTACCAATTACAATATATACCTTATTAGTTTTCGAAGACCTTAAAGGGTGCCAGCTAACTTTCTTGCCCGATATTTTTTCAACAAGAAAAGGAACCAGGGCATCACCAAAGTTATCCCAATTTTCCCCTTTTATATGCTTGTGGGATGACCAATAAACAGGAAGGCCCTTTTCTTTTTTAAGGCTATTATATTTCCTCTTCAGGAATTTTCTCATTATACGATAGTTCTTAAATCTTTTGAACCTTCTTCTTTAATTTTAGTTTAATTAAATAAATGTATGTTCTTGTAGGCCCAAGAAAACCAGTCTTTTTTTTAAGATCAAACCACAATTTAATTGACTTTGATATTTTATCTTCCCTAAAATAACTAGCCATCAATCCGGTCTTTAATTTTAAAATCGCCTGTTCAATTTCAGGCAAAAAATCTACAAATTCAGGTAATCGTTTTAAATATTGAAGTATTGTTAAATTCACTTCCCCTATCCGACTTTTTGAACGCCTTAAAACCGCTGAAGTCCCGGAATCCTTACGGTAAACTGAGGTAACATCATTTAGAAAGTGAATTTTGCCACCTTCTTTGGTAACCCAAAGGTACGTGGGCCAGTCTCCGTAGGGCAGATCTTTTATCAGATCCTCTAAAAACGCACTAAGTTTCCTTTTCCTAAACAGAACTGTAACTGAAGCTATATAATTCCCGAACACCAGCTCCCGAAACGAACTGGTACCGGGAATCTTACTTATATTACGAACATGCTTTTTTCCAGCAGGGTAGAGATTTTCATTATTGGTGAAAATCACATCATAATCTGAATTAGACTCCAGAAAATCCACCTGCTTCTGAAGCTTTAATGGGTCTGTCCAGTAATCATCCCCGTCACAGATGGCGACATACTTACCTCTACATGCCGCATAGGTTTTCACATAATTAGCTCCCAGCCCAATATTTTCATCATTCAGTATCAGTTTTATCTTTTCAGGATGAGCCTCCGCGTATTTTTGACAGATCTCCCGTGTGCCGTCAGTACTGCAATCTTCCCCGATCACCAACTGATACTTAAAAGAGGTTTTCTGACTCAGTACTCCATCGATAGCCTGAGAAATGAACTCCTCTTGATTATAGGTAAGCATAAAAACGCTGACCATATATTTCCTTTGAGTCATTTTAAAAATAAAAGCTAAAAAACGTATTTAGTAACTACTTTTATATCCAAACAGTAAATTATGGAATTAAAAGATTCAGTTATTATACACGGTCCAGGAAAAAGTGGCACTACACTCCTTAACGACATTTTAGCTCTGCACCCTCAACTTTTCTGGATTTCTACCTATACGAATCGATTTCCAGCGCTTCCTGTTCTTTCAATTCTGAATAATTTTCAATCCATCCCATGGATTGAAAAAACAACCAGGGGAAAGCAAAACTTTCCTCGCCCGGCAGAACCATTTAATTACTTCTCACACCATATCACCGATTTTCGTCTTAACCTTTCTTCCTTCAAACCAGAAGAAAAAATGAACCTTATCCATTCATTAAATCAGGTAAGTGCATTACAAAAAGGTGAACGACTTATAACAAAAATTACCGGTCCTTCCAGGTCTGATTTTCTTAATGACATATTCGGTTCTCCCTATGTGATATGGATCGACCGCGATCCTAAATCTATCATTGCCTCTTATTTTAAATATAAATGGCGATACAAGAATAATCTGGAGGAATTTTCCTCGAAACAGAAAAAAGAGTTAATCAGGGAATATGCTGAATATTACAACTGGATCAAAAAAGAAAAAGATCAACTAAAAAAATTTAAATTTAAAAGAGTCACATATGAAGCTCTCATTCACGATCCTCTCAACTTTTTTCGAGAATTATGTCATTTCTTAGATCTGGATTATCCGCGTTCCTTTCAAAAAACCATTTTAAGCTGGAATATCCGAAAGAACACAAATCAGCAATTTACTGATGTATTTAATAAAGAAGAGGTCCGCTATTTAGAATCCCTTCTTATTGAACCATACGAGCAAGAATAATATAACCTTAAATTACTATATGGGTTTACGATAAACTAAAAGTTGACTTCTTGCAAGGGCCCGGTTTAGAGAGACCGGGAAATAAGCCTCCACCTTTAGAGCTCTTTTTCTAAAAGCTTCTCTTTTCTTACCCCATTTCATTATTTTACTGAAGCGCTCAACAGTTCCTACCGGAAGAATATGCACTTCAGTAAAATACTCTCTGCCCACTTTTTCCCAATGACGGGAACTAAAACTTCTCTCAGGATGTGGGTCATTCTCTTTCCATTTTTGAAAGGCTTTCTTATTCCATTTAGAAGGACGCTTTCCCACCGGGACATACCATCTCAATTCATTTAAGAGTTGAGAATTCACAGCCGGCTCAAAGAACCGTGCTTCCCCATCCGGCTTCAGCAGCCTTACCGTTTCTTTTAAAAATTGTCTTTCAACCGGCAGGGTAAGATGATGTAAAAAAGCTTTTCCAATGACATAATCAAAACTGGCCGCAGGAAGATCATTCCTTAGAAAATCTCCTTCCACAAAGACAATAGGGAATTTAAAATCAAAATTTTCATTGAGTCTTGTAACAATCTCCCCGCTGGAAGAAGCAATATCATTCGCAAAAACCTCAGCTCCCAGGGCCGCCATTACTGCTGCGTTAATGCAATTGCCGCAACCCATCTCCAGTACCTTCTTACCATTAAGCTTTTCACGAAAATTATCTTGGTACAAGGCGAACCAGCTGGTTTCCGTGGTGGTGGCCGAATCCAGGAATTCATCCAGGTGATTGATCCAGTACAGAATGTTCTTTATGTCATAATTGGCATAAAGTTTCTCGTAATGATTTTTATTCTTTTCCTGGTTGTCGGTCATTGGCTGTTAGCTTCTTGCCCTCCATAGCTTTAGCGGAGGAGGGTTGGCTGTTCATTGCTCATTGTTTATTGATCATTGTTCATTGTTCATTGACCATAGGGTACGGCTTCGCCGCTGTCACTCCCATATCGGGCGACACGGATACCGGTCAAATATAGATAGTTTCAGGGGGATTTTTACATAATCCTATGTCTTTCATCGGGAAAATCCTCACTTTTATCTATAACATAAAAAGAAAATCATTCCTTAATCAAACTGCTACAAAAAAGGACAGCTTCTTAACAAACTCTCTTGCAGGCCCTTGAGCTTTTCAGGCTTAATAGTAGCCTGAAAATCTCCGATCAATTTAAGAAAATCTTCCGTAGAATATCTTCGATTCAAATATTCAGGATCATAAAGCGGCACGTCCACGGACTCCAGGTAATCTGCGAATTTCACACCGTCTCCGAACAACTTATTAGAAAACTCCACCCATACACTGGGAATACCGTAAGCATGGGAAACGATAATGCCATGCAGGGAAGAAGAAATCGTGCTTTCACATTCCAGGATCTGTTTGGTCACATCCTCAACATCCAGGGTTAAAAGGTCGATCACTTTAATATCCAGATCATCTTTATAGGTATCAAATACTTGTTTATGATCATGATAATGAGGAATGATCCCAACTTTGTATTTCTTCATTACTTTTGGATTGAAATATTCCGGCATTAGCAAGGCAGGATCCCCATATACCTCCGGACAATTATATCCAGAATCCATTAAAAATTGCCTGGTTCGGGGTCCGCGTACAGCTCTGAAGTGGGCTGGCGCGATACTATGTTCCCTGTCTATTATACCACTACCCCAAACAATGCTGTCTTTAGTTGCGTGATGAAGAATACTTCCTGCAGTCAAATAATTGGTTCTATTCCATTTATACCATGGCTGTTTTTTAGGATGTACAAATTTGATCGGGCGCCCGGCTATTTTTTCTACCAGGTATTTTCCCAGCAGATCCCCGTAATTTTCCTTTTCTCTAAAAATGAATTTGATCTCACTCCACCAAAATAAAGGAATGGGTTTTCGCTTGTCAATAATGAGTTCTTGGTTTTCTGCGTGGGACATAGTATGAATCAAATCTTTTACTCTTAGACGAGCAAAATACAACAGAAAAATGAGAACGGGAACCGGAATCTGATTTTCCATTATCTTTGGTCCCAACCAGACATTCATGAAAAAAAAGAAGATCTTTATACTACTGCCCGATGGCGTTGGCCTACGAAATTTCGCATTCACTTCATTTGTGGAAATTGGAAAACAAAAAGGTTGGGAAGTGGTGTTCTGGAACCAGACATCTTTTGACCTTTCTGAACTGGGATTTAAAGAAATAAGACTAACCGGCAACCCACGTGCCAAAACCGATCTGCTAAAGCGAGCTAAGATAAATGCGGAACTTGATCATTTTACCGACAAGTTTAGGGAACCCGTTTACCAGACCTATAAATTCCCTTCTTCAAACATTGGACTGAAGAAAACAGTAAAAAACGGGATCGTCAGTTTTTATAAGGAAAAATATAAAGGAGAGAAAGGTCTTCATAAATTAAGAAATAAATTAAAGGCCTCGGAAAAAAAAGGCCCCTTGTATAAACACTGTAAAGAGATACTGGAAAAGGAAAGGCCGGATTATGTTTTTTGCACCAACCAGCGGCCGGTAACTGCCATTGGTCCCCTGACCGCGGCAGAAGATTTGGGGATTCCTACCGGGACCTTCATTTTCTCCTGGGATAATTTACCTAAGGCGACCATGGTGGTGGAAACAGATCATTATTTTGTGTGGAGCGAGTACATGAAAAATGAATTGCAAAAATACTATCCTTTTATTCCTGCGGAAAATATACACATTACCGGAAGCCCGCAATTCGAACCACATTTTGATGAAAGCCTTAGAAAATCCAGAGAGGTGTTCTTCAAAGAAAATAACCTGGACCTTCGCAAGGACTACCTCTGTTTCAGCGGGGATGATGTTACAACCTGCCCTGATGACCACCGGTATTTACAGGATATGGCAGAAGCAGTAGAGAATTTAAACCAGGAAGGACACAAGCTTGGAATAATTTTCAGGCGTAGCCCGGTGGACCTTTCAGGTCGCTATGACAAGGTACTGGAGAAATATTCTGAAATTATCACACCTATCGCCCCAAAATGGAAGAAAGCAGGAGATAACTGGAATGCTATTTTACCCACAAAAGCCGACCTGGAGTTACAGGTGAACACCATTCTTCACTCAAAAGCTGTTGTAAATCTGGCATCTTCCATGGTCTTTGATTTCGCTATTTTTGATAAGCCGTGTTTATATCTCAACTACGAGGTAGATAACAAGCAGGATAACGACTGGAATCCGCGGAAGGTCTATAATTTTATACATTTCAGGTCGATGCCTTCCCATAATTCCGTGATCTGGTTAAATTCTAAAGAAGAAATTGAGGCAAAACTAAAATTAGCCTTGAATGATACCTCGCAAATAGTGAGCGAGGCGAAACACTGGTTTGAAAAGATTAATCTACAGCCGGCAGAAAAAGCGTCTGAAAGGATCTGGGAAAGTATTGATGGATTAACAAATAACAGATTACCACGTCCTCCCCTGTCGGACTCGCAATGACAATTGCCATACCTACAACTGATAACTTACAACTGATTTATGCACCTAGCCTTCCTCACATCTGAATACCCCCATTCCCGCACCACTCCGGCTGCCGGGATAGGCACCAGCATCAAAAATATGGCTGAGGCCCTTGTGAAAAAGGACGTGAAGGTTTCGGTTTTTATATACGGTCAAAATGAGAATGACATATTTACTGAAGGGGGAATAAAATTTCACCTGATAAAACAACAAAGATCTAAATGGTTAGGTTGGTACCTGCACCGCAAATTTTTACAGAATTACCTCAACAAATATATCGCGGTCGAACAAATTGACGCTGTCGAGGCCCCTGACTGGACGGGTATTACGGCTTTTATGAGCCTTGGATGTCCATTAGTGATCAGAATGAACGGCAGCGACACTTATTTCTGTAACCTTGAAAAAAGGCCTCAGAAGAAGAAAAATTACTGGTTCGAAAAAATGGCCCTGCAAGGGGCTGAGCATCTATTGTCTGTCAGCGAATTCACAGCTGAAAAGACCACCAAATTATTCAGATTAAAAAGAGAGATCAAGATAATCCCGAATTCAGTGGACGTCGGGAATTTCATCCCTAACAATGAGCGGGTAATCCCAAACACCATTTTGTACTTCGGCAGTATCATCAGGAAAAAGGGCGTCCTGGAACTGGCCGAAATTTTCAACTGGGTAGTGAAACAAAATCCGGAAGCAAAGCTCCTGCTGGCAGGAAAGGATGTTACAGACTCCAAAACCGGAAGATCAACGAAGGAGCTGATGGAAGAGATTTTTTCTTCCGAAGCCTCAAAAAGGATCGATTGGCTAGGAAACCTGCCATATGAACAAATTCAGGAAGAAATAGCAAAGGCTCAGGTGGTTGTTCTCCCCTCCTTTGCTGAAGCATTGCCAATGACCTGGATCGAGGCCATGGCGATGGAAAAGGCGCTGGTCACTTCAGACATCGGCTGGGCCAAAGAAGTTATGGTGGATGGAGAAACCGGGTTTACGGTTGACCCTGAAGATCATATCACCTATGCAGAAAAAATACTCCTGCTCCTAAAAGATCAGGAACTATCGGAAAAAATGGGTAAGTCTGCCCGTAAAAGGGTAAAAGACCGATTCGCTACCGAGGTAGTAACGGCAAGGAATATTGAGTTTTACCAAAAGATCACTAACAGCCATTTCTAAGAAGGCACGCCTGATAAATCACTTTAATCGATCGCTTAGCAATTCAAAAGCATCTCAACTTTTTTGTACTTTAGTCCGGAATAACAATCTGCATGAAAAAAAGAAAAATCTGCGTTGTCGTCACCGCACGTCCTTCCTACAGCAGGATCAAGACGGCTTTGACCGCTATACAAAACCATCCCGATCTTGAATTACAGCTGGTGATAGCAGGTTCGGCACTATTGGACAGGTATGGAAACGCGGTAGATTTCATTGAAAAAGATGGTTTCCCTATCGCGGCAAAGGTATTTATGGTACTGGAAGGAGAAAATCCTACTACCATGGCCAAAACTACCGGGCTCGGTCTAATGGAGCTTACCAACGTTTTCTATAACCTGAAACCGGATGCCGTACTTACCATAGCCGACAGGTTCGAGACCATCGCGACCTCGATCGCTGCGGCGTATCAAAATATTCCCCTCGTCCATGTTCAGGGCGGAGAGGTCACGGGCAGTATCGACGAAAAAGTACGCCACTCCAACACCAAATTGGCTGACCTGCATTTAGTTAGTTCTGATGACGCAAGGGAGCGGGTGATCAAACTGGGAGAAGATCCTTCGAAAGTTTTAAATACCGGCTGTCCTTCCATTGATCTTGCAAAAGATATTTCCAATAGTCCTGACCTGGATTTTGATCCTATCGAAAAATACGGCGGGGTGGGTGAGAAATTAGACTGGAAGACCGGTTACATAGTGGTCATGCAGCACCCGGTCACTACCGAATATAAGGAGTCAAAAAAGCATATCACCGAAACGCTCAGGGCTATTAAAGAATTAGATTACCCCACTTTCTGGTTCTGGCCGAATGTTGATGCAGGTTCAGACGGAACTTCAAATGGAATAAGGACTTTCAGGGAATTGGAAAAACCTGAAAACATCCATTTTTTCAAGAACATGGATCCTATCGACTTTTTGAAATTGCTGAAGAATTCCAAGGCTCTTATAGGAAATTCCAGCGCCGGAATACGGGAGTGTTCTTACCTGGGAGTACCTGTGATCAACATTGGGAACAGGCAACATCGAAGGTGCCGGGCTGAAAATGTGGTTGACGTGAACTACGATCGTAAGGAAATCCTGGAAGCTGTTAAAAAAGTAATTAAAAACGGACATTTTCCTTCCTCCGGGATCTATGGAGATGGAAATTCAGGAGAGAAGATCGCAGAGATCCTTGCTACTACCGATCTTACGTTTAGTAAGACGATCACGTATTAAAACGCCGTAGGGATTGTAATACAGTAAAACTGACAACCCACAACTGATAACTGACAACTGAAATATGCTCATCGTTTCCAACTATCATTATATCCGCGAGGACTTTTCAGCCAAGTATCCCAGTATATTCGGGCTTACTCCTGAAAAATTCCGCAGGCAGTTGGAAGAACTGGCAAAACACGGACAGTTTATCTCTCAGGAGGAATTACTGAAATTTCGCGGAAGATCATTTGATAAAAATTATATCCTTATCACTTTTGATGACGGACTAAAGGAGCAATATGAGCTTGCCAAACCCATATTGGATGAAATGGGCATTCCGGCGGTCTTTTTCATTAACACTTCCAATTTTAAGGAGGCTAATGTTTCCCTGGTACATAAGATCCATATGGTGCGATCTCAACTAGCCTCGGAAGAAATTCTGCAAGCCCTTGAAAAAAAAGACACTTCTCCCCTTTCAGATAAAGAAAAAAAGCAGGCTATCGATCATTACAACTATGACGATGAACGAACCGCCATTCTAAAATATGTGCTCAACTTCAAATTGACTCTGCAAGAACAGGAAAACTTTATTTCTCCGCTCTTTGACGCTCTCTTTGAAGCACAAAAAGTCGCTTCGGAATTATATTTTGATAAGAAAACGCTTGGGAAGCTGCATGGTGAAGGATCTCTTGGCTCCCACTCTCACACCCATGTGCCTTTGGGGCAACTTGCTTCTGAAGATCTTCGGAAAGAATTGAAAATGACTCAATCATTTTTCATGGAAAATTTCGGAAAGATTTCAGAAACCATCAGTTATCCGTATGGTTCCTATGAAGCATGCCGGGGTATTTCCGAAGAAATAGAAAATGCAGGTTTCAAACTTGGTTTTACCATGGAAAGAGCCGCTAATAAAAGTTTACAGGAAGATTCCCTCCTGCTCTCCCGTTTTGATTGTAACGATCTTCCATTAGGGAAAAATGACCTTTTCAACGGAAAAAATATTTTTACTAATCCGCTCCTGCGCAAATGGCATAGCAATGAAAGTAGTCTTACTCACAAGCGATAGCCTTCGGCATAATTATATCGCGGCTTCTCTCGCAGAAAGTCTGGATCTAGCGCTGATAATTACCGAAAATAAGTCACCAAACATTCAGGACACATCTTCTTACGGAAAGAAAGACGCTCAATTTCTTGCCGATCATTTTAAGGCACGCGCGGAAAGCGAGGAAAAGTATTTTGGGGAATACCTGGACTTCACTAAAAAGATTCCTTCAATTCAGGTACAAAACGGAAGTATAAATAACGAAGAGATCTTTAAAATTATAACTGATACAGCGCCTGACCTTATCGTTCTATTCGGAACTTCTATTATCAAAGAGCCCTTACTAAGCCATTTTAAAGATCGTATAATCAACCTTCATCTGGGACTTTCACCATATTACAGAGGCTCAGCCACCAATTTATACCCTTACCTGTTCGACGAACCGGAATGCATAGGAGCTACTATTCACCTGGCTACCGAGAATGTAGATAAAGGTGCCATTTTATATCAATTACGTCCGGATATGGCTCCTGCTGACACGATGCACGACATTGGAAATAAAGTGATCAAAAAAGCCGGAAAGGTTCTTCCCAAAATACTTCAGGAATATGCAACCGGAAAGATCACTCCTAAGAAACAAAAGGACTCAGGCAGACTGTGCCGGAATAAAGACGTTACTCCTTATGTTATTCGCGAGATCTATAAGAATTTCGAACAGGGAATGATCTCCCGCTATTTAAAGAACAAGGAAAAAAGAGATCTAAAAAAACCTATAACCCCTAAATCCCCTATAGAGGACTTTTGAGTTTTTTTCCTGATCCCACGTTCTTAAACGGGATTCCTTATTTATAATCAAAGCTTAACCATCCTTAAATTCATATAATTCAACACCTTAGGTGTGCTCCTGATAATTTAAATAGATTTATAAGATTTAAATGATGGAAGAATCACAAAATATGTTCTACGGAGCCTCCTGGATCATCCATAAACAGGCCAGGGATCTACGTGGTAGAGAAACAAAAACAGAAAAAATCCTTTGGAGCTATTTATCAAACAGAAAAATGAAAGTAAAATTCCGAAGACAGCATCCAATCAATCAATTCATTGCCGATTTTACTCCCATGAGATCAGATTGGTAATAGAGATAGATGGGTCATATCACTTAAACCGAGAACGAATGGCATATGATGCTGACAGGACTAAACTTTTCCATGACTTTAACATCACTGTTATCCGTTTCACCAATCAAAACATCCTGAATAATATTAAGCAGGTATTAGAAGAAATCAATAAAAATATAAAATACCTTTCTAAACGCTCAAAAGAGTAAATAAGGTCACAATATAAGTCTCGCACGAAAACTTATAGCCCCCTTCAGGGGGTTGGGGGTAAAAAACCTATATTTGAACAACCTCTCGACTCCGCTCGAGGTGACACAATTTATAATGAAAATACTCGGACTCATTCCCGCCCGCGGGGGCAGTAAAGGCATACCCGGAAAGAACATCAAGCCACTAGGGGTAAAACCATTATTACAGTATACCTTTGAAGCAGCGAAAGCATCTAAATTGCTTACAAAAGTGATCCTGAGCACTGATAATGAGAATATCGTTAAAACCGCAAAGAAAATAGGACTGAAAGTTCCATTTCTGAGACCTAAAGAATTGGCCGGGGATAATACACCCAGCCTGGACGTGATCCTGCACGCCCTTGATTTTTTTGAGGAAAAGGGTGAAAAATTTGATGCGGTTTGCCTGCTACAGCCTACCACGCCATTCAGGAAGGCCGGACTTATAGATGAAGCTATTACCAGATTTTCAGAAGGTAATTATGATTCCCTGGTAAGTGTTCGTGAAGTACCGGATGATTATAATCCGCATTGGGTATTTGAAGAAAAAAACGGAGGATTAAAGCTCGCTACGGGAGAAAGCGAGATCATTTCACGAAGACAGGACCTTCCGAAAGCTTACCACAGGGACGGCGCGATCTATTTGACCAAAACTGAAGTGCTCCGGGAACAACATTCCCTTTTTGGGAAAAATATCGGCTTTATTGACACCACTGGTTCAGCCTATGTCAATATTGACAATCCTTCTGACTGGGAAGCAGCAGAACAACTTCTGAAACAAAAATAATGTGTGGAATCGCGGGAATAATCGGCCCTGATCCTTCTGAGGCAGCTATCAGTGAAATGCTTCGGCAGCAAGCACATCGCGGTCCTGACCACACAGGGACTTATGTCGATAAAGGTTTCGCGGCCATCGGGCACAATCGCCTTTCAATAATTGACCTTTCCGCTAAGGCGAATGAACCTTTTAAGGACAATTCCGGAAGGTATTTTTTAAGCTTTAACGGGGAAGTATATAATTACAAAGAGCTGCGGGAAGAACTGAAACATTTTTATGATTTTAAAACGGTTTCAGACACTGAAGTGTTGCTGGCAGCATATATTAAATGGGGAAAGGAATGTCTTCAGAAATTCAACGGCATGTTCGCATTTGCCATTTGGGACAATCGGGAAAAAAGACTTTTCGCGGCCAGGGACCGGTTTGGAGTTAAACCTTTCTATTATATCCAAAAAAGCGGACACTTCTATTTTAGCAGTGAAATAAAGGCCCTTCAGGCGGTTACTAAAAATGATACAACCAACGAAAAGGTCTGGGCCAACTATTTTACCTACGGAACTTATGGAATGCCTGAAGAAACCTTTTTCAAGAATATCCACCAATTACCGGGAGGTCATTATTTGGAATTTTCAAATGATACGCTAAACATTGAGCGCTGGTATGATTTTGAGACGAACATCTCAAAAAGTAAACCCGATCATACATTTGAAGAAGCTAAAGAAATCTATTTTGAGCTTTTAAAGGAGAGCATTAAACTACGCTTCAGAGCTGACGTACCGGTCGCTTTTAACTTAAGCGGCGGGGTAGACAGTTCTCTATTACTCGCGCTGGTGAATCTATTTGAAGACAAGCGTAGAATAAGTGCCTATACCTTCTACACCGGAGACGAGAGATATGATGAACTGCCATGGGTGAAGAAAATGATAGCCCGGACACAAAATCCTTTGAAGAAAGTAAAATTATCAGCTTCAGAAGTAATGCCTTTATGTCTGACCATGGCTGATCTCCAGGATGAACCCTTTGGAGGCATTCCTACCCTGGCATATTCCAAAATTTTCCGGCAGGCCCAAATGGATGGTGTGAAAGTGTTATTGGACGGGCAGGGAATGGATGAACAATGGGCCGGTTATGATTATTACTTATCCAAAGAGAGTACCAGGGTCATTCAGGGAACCGGAAGCAAATCAGCTTTCAAAAAAGAGGCGCTATCTTCTGATTTCTCCAAACTGGCAGAAAAACCGGTTTATTCAAAGCCTTTCAAAAATGAACTTCAAAATAAGCAATACCGGGACCTGTTCTATACCAAGATCCCCAGAGCGCTTCGATTCAATGACCGGATATCGATGGCTTACAGCACTGAGCTAAGAGAACCTTTTCTGGACCATAATCTGGTGGAATTCGCTTTCAGTATGCCAGATCACTTCAAGATCAAGGGGAATACTCAAAAATATATGCTGAGAGAGATCTTAAAACCTTTGGTTTCTGAGGATATTACTTACGCTCCAAAAAGGCCTTTGCAAACACCTCAACGAGAGTGGCTGGGGAATGAGTTGAAAGAGGTTGTATGGACTGAACTGGAGAGTTTAAAGAGTTCAGAATTCTCTTCCTGGTTCAACCATCAGGAAATAAAAAAAGAATGGGAAAGTTATCTGCAGGGAAACAATGAAAGCAGTTTCCATATCTGGCAATGGTTCAATACCGCCCTAATTTTGAATAAGAGGTAATTCCGAAGCTTATTCGAAATTCCTCATGGTCTTTCTCCACCAGGTTTTCAGTTTTTCTCGTGGTCCCGGTTCCATACCATAGTACTGGGCGTACTTTCCGTAGCCATAACCATAGCCATAACCGTAGCCATAGCCATAACCGTATTTGGCGCTATGCTGGAAGTGGTTCAATACAAAACTGATATTCTTGATCTCCCCTTTCATGTATTTTTCATTGATCACCTCGAGCATTCCACGTTTGGTGTAATCCTGACGCACCAAATAAAGAGTAGCATCGGCATACTTGACCAGGTTAAGTGCATCTGCCACCACCCCGATCGGGGGAGCATCCATAATGATATAATCATAACGCTTTTTGAGCTCTTCAATAAGGGTATCCATTTGCTCATTCATAAGCAATTCGGAAGGGTTTGGAGGAATTGGCCCTGCTGTAATCACATCCAAATGCGGCACCATACTCTTTTGAAGAATTCCGTCTACCGTTTCCTGCCCGATCAGGTAGTTCACCATACCATGGTCGTTATTGATCTTGAAATCATCAAAGATCTTGGGTTTACGAAGATCGGCACCTACCAGGACTGTTTTCTTTTCACTCAAAGCAAAAACGGTCGCCAGGTTCATGGCACAGAACGTTTTTCCTTCACCCGAAACCGAAGAGGTCATCAGAACCGTCTTTGCCCCGGTAACACCATGTTTCTTATACATGAATTGGAGACTGGATCTCAGCCCCCTGAAACCTTCCGCGATAGCCGATTTAGGTTTCTCAAAAACAGCCAGATTGGTGCTCAGTCTGCTTTTCCCGATCAATCCCAGGATCGGAATTGGTGATAGCCTTGTTACTTCCTGTGCATTATGAACGTTCGTATTCAAGAATACCAGAAGGAAAACGAATGTAAGAGGAATAAGCCCTCCTACCATAAGGGCCATCACATAATTAAGCTGCGTATTAGGTCCTATTTGACCGCCACCGGTATCCTTTGCGGTATCGATCACCATCACATCACTCACATTGGCTGCCTTTACCAGGCCGGCTTCACTTCGTTTCTCTAAAAACAGGTTATAGGTTTTTTCGCTAAGCGAATATTTCCGTTGGATCTTCAAAAGATCCTGCTGCTCCTGTGGAAGCTTTCTGATCTCGGCTTCTGCAATGGCAATATCACGGTTGATCTCCTGCAGCTCCTGTCTAAGCAATCGCTGGGAAGAATCCATGTTTTCCAATAATACCGCTTTTACCGCGTTTATCTGTCGGTCAATATTGTCGAATACAGGAGAATTTTCCTGTAGCGAATACTGGTATTTCCTTCTTTCTTCTGCCAGGGTCAAAATCCTTCCGACCCCGCTAACAATGCTTCCTTCACTTATTCCCGCCACTGAAGGTGCAGGCACATCTGAATAATCCTCCCGGGTCTTTAGATAGTCTTCCAAGGTCTGGAAATAGGCCAATTGACGATTTATATCTTCCTTGCGAACTTCAAGCGTGGTAAGCTTAGTGTTCAATTTGCCTGTTTCGGCGGAAATATCAATAATCTGATTTTCATTTCTGAATTTATTTAGCTCATCCTCTACGGTCTGCAATTCCAAAGATTTCACGGCAAGGCTGCTATCTATGAACCGGATGGTCTTGGTAGCGAACAGGTTCTTTCGCTCAAGCATATTCTCACTCAACACCCGAACCGTACCATTGAGGTAGTCAACAATTTCAGGCTTATTATTTCCTGCTAAGGAAAGATTTACCACAGAAGAACCCCTTTCCTGGGGATTTACAGAAACACCTCCTTTAAACCTGCCAACCGTGCCGTCAAAATGTTTGAACTGCACGTAAAAGGGCTTTCCTATAACCGGTGCCTTATCTGTAGGCATCAGCCTTCCACTAAAAAATGGCAGATCTATATGCTCATTCAGTTTATAATCTCTTTCGAACTTTCCTTTTTCAACAACTACCGAAGAATATTCCTTTGCGGCATAGTTGAACACCCGGGCATTCTCTCCCGGAAAATTCGTGCTTAAAGTAAAGGTTTCGGGATCTTTGAATAATACGGTAAATGTATTGCCTTGTGCCTGAAACGCGGAACTATCGGCAACCACCCTAAAAGGGGTAAATCCGTAGGCATTCACCCGCTGATACTCCCCGTCCTGTTTGTAATCTATATAATACTGAAGCCGCTCGACCACTTCCTCATTATGAGAACGAGATCGTAAAATGGTTATGGCGGTATTAACTTTATCTGAAGTTCCTCCCCAGTTAAAGGTCAAACTCGTATTGGTAGTAAAAAAAGGATTTTGATCATCTTTTATGCTGATGGAATTCCCCAGTCGATATACCGGAAGTTTGCGTACGTTGTTGTAATAAGCCACCGCCAGACTTATCCCGATCGAAACCAGGATCAATTGCCAGTAACTTAAAACCTTCAGCACAAAACCTTTAAAATCAAAGGTGGAGCCTACATCTGATATGTGATCATCTTCCTGTGCCATAATTTATCTGCTGAATAATAGAATACTTGATGTAAGGATCGCCAAAACACTTACTACCGTCCGGAACACTTCCAGCCCTGTTGTTCCCAGGCCTATTGTTTTCTGCGGAAGCGGATTCACAATGATCAGGTCATTCGGCTGAATGTAATAATATGGAGACCTCATCGCGTCCATGCTGGTCAGATCAATATGATGTCTTTTTTCACCTCCCGGATATTTCCGAACGATGATCACATCTGTACGATCCCCGAATTCCATTATATCTCCGGCGTTTGCGATCGCCTCCATAATGGTCACCTGCTCTTTGTAGATCACCTGGCTGCCCGAACCAATTTCGCCAATGGTCGTATAACGTATCCCCGCGAGTTTCACGGTCACAAAAATATTCGCTTCTTCCTTAAAGTATTTCTCTAAAAGGGCTTTTTCGATCTTTTCCCTTACCTCATCAACGGTATAGCCCAGCACATTCACTTCTCCCAGGGTTGGCACCCTGATGTTTCCGTGCTCATCGACCAGAAATCCGTCCCAATACATACGTTCTTCCCCGGTAGCGTTTGGATTGCCCTCCCCTATTGGGTTGAACATTCCCGCGAGCTCTTGATCCATGGCTTTCACACGAATGCTTAAAAGGTCGTTTGTTTGTATGCGGTATGGTTTCTGAATTCGCTCTACAGCGATTATACTATCGGTAGTTGTTTCGGTTTCCTGCAGGTATTTCAAGCGTTTACTAGGTACGCAGGAAGAGACGAAAAGTATAACACTAAAGATTCCAAGTAATTGCCTGAGACTCATTCGGGACTGATAAGGTTAAGACAAATATAGCAGTTGAGGGCTAATAATAAAATATTTCGTTAAATACTTTGGCCGAGGCGGCAGATCTCCTACTGTTCGACGATCGTAATTGTTTCTTGTCATTTGATAATTGAATTAGCTACTTTTGCAAAAAATAACTGCGTGAATTACTTATCGGTTGAAAATATTGCTAAAGCCTATGGAGAACGGGAATTGTTCTCAAATATTTCCTTCGGAATAAACGAAGGTCAAAAAGTAGGATTTGTCGCCAAGAACGGAACGGGAAAAACTTCCCTCCTAAATATACTTTCTGGAGCAGATTCTCCCGATGCCGGAAATGTGGTCTACCGGAAAGATATCACCACCGCGTTCCTTCCGCAGGAGCCCAACCTGGATCCATCTTTAACGGTAGAACAAACCATTTTCGCTTCAGACAATGAGATCCTGAAAGTGATCGAGAAGTATGAAAAAGCGCTGGAAAATCCTGAAGACGCTGATGCCTACCAGAAAGCTTTTGAGCAAATGGAAGCACACCAGGCCTGGGATTTTGAAACCACTTATAAGCAGATCCTTTTCAAGTTAAAACTGGAAGACCTGCATGCCAAAGTCGCCAGTTTGAGCGGTGGACAGAAAAAACGACTTGCCCTGGCGGCCATGATCCTGAACAAACCTGACCTCATAATCATGGATGAGCCTACCAACCACCTGGATCTTGATATGATCGAATGGCTGGAGGAATTCTTCAGAAAAGAGAATTTCACCATTTTCATGGTGACTCACGACCGTTACTTCCTGGAGAGGGTCTGCAATGAGATCGTAGAACTGGAGGACGGAAACCTGTACACCTACAAAGGAAATTACTCCTATTATCTGGATAAGAAAGAGGAAAGAATAGCCCTGGAACAAACCAATACCGATAAGGCCAAACAGCTTTTCAAGAAGGAACTGGACTGGATGCGCAGGCAACCGAAAGCCCGTACCACCAAATCAAAATCGCGAATAGACGACTTCCACGAGATCAAGAACAGGGCTTCCAAACGCAGGAATGACCACGAGGTACAGCTGGAGATCAACATGGAACGCCTTGGGAATAAGATCATCGAAATGCACAACATTTCCAAGAGTTTTGGAGATAAAGAGCTTCTTGACAAGTTCAGTTATAATTTCCAACCGGGGGATCGTCTTGGGGTCATAGGAAAGAACGGGACCGGAAAATCCACTTTTCTAAACATACTTACCGGCGCTGTCAAACCAGATTCAGGAAAGATCGTGATCGGGGAAACTGTAAAGTTTGGATATTACACTCAAAGAGGGATTGAGGTCAAGGAAGGTCAAAAGGTCATTGACGTAATAAGAGAGTTCGGGGATTATATTCCGTTGAAAAAAGGAAGACAGATATCAGCCCAGCAGTTACTGGAACGTTTCCTGTTCGATCGCAAGAAACAGTATGATTACGTAGAAAAGCTCAGTGGTGGCGAAAGAAAACGACTGTATTTGTGTACCGTTCTCATTCAGAATCCCAATTTCCTCATCCTGGATGAGCCTACGAACGACCTTGACATCGTCACCCTGAATGTGCTCGAAAACTTCCTGTTGGATTTTCCCGGTTGCCTGATAGTGGTATCTCACGACCGTTATTTCATGGATAAGATCGTAGACCATTTATTCGTTTTCAAAGGCGATACAGAAATTGAAGATTTCCCCGGAAATTACTCTGATTACAGGGAATATGAAGCCAGTTCTCCTGCAGAGCCTTCAAAATCTGAAACTGCCTCAACCGATAAAAAAGCCTGGAAGAAAGAAACCACGACTACCGGACTCACCTATAATGAGCAGAAGGAATACCAGAAGCTGGAAAGGGAGATCCATAATCTGGAGAAAAAGAAAGAGGAAGTTCAGAAAAAGTTCCTGCAGGATCTAAGCGGCGAAGAGATAGACAAGACCTCCTTAGAACTCCAAAAGATCATTGATGAGATAGAGAAGAAAACTGAACGCTGGTTTGAACTTGGAGACAAAGCTGAATCATAAAACCTGATTTTCCAGATTAGTTTGCACATAATCCTAGCATACATAAAGTTCCTTTGGAGATCCAGTAATCAGCACGGGGTCCACTCCCCTTTTGTGTACAACCTGGTTACCCGCTGTTTTTATGATAAAAAGAAAAAACCGGCCTACGAGAAGATCAAAGAATACCGAAGATCACTTTTAAAAAATGCTGAAAGTATTGAGGTAACCGATTTTGGCGCAGGCAGCCGTGTTTTTAGATCGGATACCAGGAAAGTTTCAGCTATCGCGAAAAATGCGGGAATTACTCCGTCCCGGGCGAGGCTACTGAACAGATTAATTCCTTACCTGAACATTAAAAATGTTCTTGAAATTGGCACTTCCGTCGGGATAGGAACTGCCGCTATGGCTGCGGGGAATGATATTAAGATCACAACTATTGAAGGTTGCCCAGAAACAGCAAGAGTGGCAAAAGAAAATCTCCGAAAACACGGTTTTCAGGAAATAGACTTTAAGATCGGGGAATTCGACAGTGTTCTGAAAAATATCATTTCCGAAACGGAAAAAGCAAAATTCGACCTGGTCTATTTTGACGGAAACCATCAGAAAGAGGCCACTCTGAGCTATTTTGAAAAATTATTACCAACAGCTCACAACGATACCGTATTTATCTTCGATGACATTCACTGGTCTGCAGAAATGGAAGAAGCCTGGGAAGAGATAAAAAAGCATCCGGCAGTTAAAGTCACTATCGATACTTTTTTCTGGGGATTTGTCTTTTTCCGAAGGGAACAGGAAAAAGAGCATTTTGTGATACGACCATAACTCCATCTTTCAACTACCCTGTCAAAGACAAGTCATTAAGTTTTCCCTTCCGTAGAAAAATTGAAAATCTGCAGCTGTAACATTTCAATGTAACTTGCGTCTTACTGAATGTAAGAAAAAACTATATGAGCAGCGTTATAAAGATCAGGAATATAACCCGGGATTTCTACCTGGGCCAGGAAATTGTAAAAGTCTTAAAAGGCATTGACCTTGACATTGAGAAAGGGGAATATGTAGCGTTCATGGGTCCTTCGGGTTCCGGAAAATCTACTTTAATGAACCTTTTGGGATGTCTGGACACCCCAACTTCCGGACAATATATTTTGAACGGGAACGATGTGAGCCAGATGAGCGATAACGAACTGGCAGAGATCAGGAATAAGGAGATCGGGTTCGTTTTCCAGACGTTCAACCTCTTACCAAGAACTACTGCCTTAGACAATGTCGCGCTACCTATGATCTATGCCGGTGCCAGCAAAGCAGAGCGAAAGGAACGTGCGGAAAAAGTACTTACAGACGTAGGTCTTGCCGACCGAATGGATCATAAACCCAATCAACTTTCAGGAGGACAGCGCCAACGTGTAGCGGTAGGAAGAGCTTTAGTCAATAAACCGTCCATAATCCTTGCCGATGAGCCTACCGGAAACCTGGATTCCAAAACTTCCGTAGAGATCATGAACCTGTTTGATGACATTCACGCTGCCGGAAATACGGTGATCCTGGTAACACACGAAGAAGATATCGCGAAACACGCCCATCGCATCATTAGACTACGAGACGGAATGGTGGAAAGTGATGAGCGAAAATCTGTTTTAGCCGGGGAATAGCACTTACTGCGGAAATGCTTAATTTTACCTTTTTAAACTGCTGAATTATTCTTCATGGAATTTCTCGATAATGACACCTTGCTTTACATTGCCGTAATCATCATTTTTCTTGCATTTTTTCTCTGGAACAAACGACAGACCAAAAAGAACAGAGAAGACCAGAAAAACCGGAACTTCCGGAAAAGATACCACGAGAAGCGAAACAGAAGGAATCGTTAAAAATTTGTAATTCAGCTATTTAAAATTGTTTTTAAAATAGTTTTTATCTAAATTGAAGATGGCTAAAAATGGAAGTTATGGCTATCTCCTTCTTCGATAATATCTTTTTATATCTCGCACTGCTCTCAGTGTGCGTCTCATTTTACTTCTATTTAAGAAGCCGTAAAAGGCGTAAAAAGGAACTGGAATTCAGGCGTTCGCTGAGCGAAAAGTTCTGGAAGAAAAAGCGAAAACAGAACATCGCGTAAATCTTACGGGTTTTTCCTTCCGGAAAATCCCAACTGCTGTCATTTTTATTACATTAGCCTCTTTAAGAATTCTGAGCTGTTCTTCAGCAACTAATTTTGAAGATAAATCCATGAAAATTTATACTAAAACGGGCGATAAAGGAACCACTGCCCTCTTCGGCGGCACCAGGGTTCCAAAACATCATTTGAGGATAGAGAGTTATGGGACCGTAGATGAACTAAATTCTCATCTGGGAATGTTACGCGATCAAAAGCTCGATGCACATAGCTTTAATTCCCTTTTGAAGATCCAGAATAAACTGTTCACCGTGGGCTCGATACTGGCAACAGACCCTGAGAAAGCTACCTTAAAAAGCGGAAAGCAACGTCTTGATATCCCAAGGATCTCTGCCGAAGACATCGAATTCCTGGAGAAGGAAATGGATCAAATGAACGAGGAATTACCCGAAATGACTCACTTCGTTCTACCGGGTGGCCATCAAACCGTGTCAGTTTGTCACATAGCGCGTTGCGTATGTCGCAGAGCAGAACGTTTAGCAACGGCACTCTTTGATAATGAGCCGTTTGACGAAGAGGTTTTGAAATACCTGAACCGGCTGAGCGACTATTTATTTGTGCTGGCACGGAAGTTGTCAAAAGATTTACAGGCAGAAGAAATTCAGTGGATTCCTCAAAAAGAATCTTAGCCCTCCGAAAGGATTCTCAAAACTAGACATTTTCAACAGATTACAGTTTTTAGAAAAACGTTCTTTAAATTATTGATAAATAATAGATTTTTTTCTTGACTATCTCGTCAAAAAAATTATTTTTGCAAAAATTAAAACCGATTAACCGATGTATTGGACATTAGAATTAGCATCTTATTTAAGTGATGCGCCATGGCCCGCAACAAAAGATGAGTTAATTGATTACGCCATCAGAACGGGTGCCCCGCTTGAGGTTGTAGAAAACCTTCAGGCCATCGAAGATGAGGGTGATTCCTATGATTCGATCGAGGAGATCTGGCCAGACTATCCTACAGATGACGATTATCTCTGGAATGAGGATGAATACTAAAAGCACACTAGATAAATAGAAGAAAAAAGTCTCAAAATTGAGGCTTTTTTTTTGCGTACATTTGACATATTAAAACAATAAAAACTATGGATTTTTTAAATTCAATTTTGAAAGTTTTTGTTGGCGACAAGTCCAAAAAGGACATTAAGGAGATTCAGCCTATCGTCACTAAGATCAAAGAGCTGGAACAGGAGTTTGAGGCTCTTTCCTTAGATGAACTCCGCGCCAAGACTGCCACTTTCAAAAACAAAATACAGGAAGCCCTTAAAGAGGTCAATGCTGAGATTGAAAGCCTGAATGCCGAAGCCGACGCCTCTGAAGACATTACCCGCAAGGAAGATATTTACGCTGAAATTGACAGCCTGAAAGACAAAGCATATGAGATCTCTGAAAATGTGCTTAACGAGATACTCCCGGAAGCTTTTGCAACCATAAAAGAAACCGCCAAACGCTTTGCTAACAATCAGCAATTAAAAGTTACCGCATCTGCTTTTGACCGGGAAATTTCCGCAGATAAAGATTATGTAAACCTTGATGGAGACCATGCGATATGGAACAACTCCTGGGATGCCGCCGGTAAACCAGTAACCTGGGATATGGTGCATTATGATGTACAGCTTATTGGTGGTATCGCCATGCACCAGGGGAAAATCGCCGAGATGCAAACCGGGGAAGGTAAAACGCTTGTAGCTACCCTTCCTATGTACCTGAATGCCCTAACGGGAAATGGGGTTCACCTGGTAACAGTGAATGATTACCTGGCAAAAAGGGATAGCGCCTGGATGGCACCTCTTTTTGAATTTCACGGCTTGAGAGTAGATTGTATCGATTATCACAGACCAAACTCAGCGGCACGAAGAAAAGCCTATAATGCAGATATTACCTACGGAACCAATAATGAATTTGGTTTTGATTACCTGCGTGATAATATGTCTCACGCTCCAGATGACCTGGTACAGCGCCCACACAACTTCGCCATCGTAGATGAGGTGGATTCGGTATTGATCGATGACGCGAGAACGCCACTTATCATTTCAGGGCCTATCCCAAAAGGGGATGTTCACGAATTTGACCAGCTGAAACCGGCTGTTGCCAACATCGTTGAAGCGCAACGTAAATACCTTACAGGTGTTCTTGCCGAAGCAAAGAAATTGATCGCTGCAGGAGATAACAAAGAAGGAGGTTTCCAGTTATTGAGAGTTTATCGTGGTCTCCCAAAGAATAAAGCACTTATCAAATTCTTAAGTGAAGAAGGAGTTAAAGCCTTGCTTCAAAAGACCGAGAATTTCTACATGCAGGACAACAACCGCGAAATGCCAAAGGTTGATGCCGAATTGTACTTTACCATTGAAGAAAAGAACAACCAGATAGATCTTACCGACAAGGGTATTGAATACCTTTCAGGAAAAGATGACCCTGATTTCTTCGTAATGCCTGAAATTGGTATGGAGATCGCCAAAATTGAAAAAGAAGGCCTTTCCAAAGAAGAAGAAGCAGAGAAAAAAGAAGACCTTTTCCGCGATTACAGCGTGAAAAGTGAACGCATACACACCCTTCGCCAGTTATTGAAAGCCTACACCCTGTTTGAGAAAGATACAGAGTATGTAGTGATGGAAAATAAGGTGAAGATCGTTGATGAGCAAACAGGTCGTATCATGGAAGGACGTCGTTACAGTGACGGACTGCACCAGGCTATTGAAGCCAAGGAAAATGTGAAGATCGAGGATGCAACTCAGACCTTCGCGACCGTGACGCTTCAGAATTATTTCAGAATGTACAGCAAACTATCGGGTATGACCGGTACCGCTGTTACAGAAGCAGGGGAATTCTGGGAGATCTACAAACTTGATGTGGTCGAGATCCCAACCAACCGTCCTATTGCCAGAAAAGATAAAGAAGATCTTGTTTTCAAGACCAAACGTGAAAAATACAACGCGGTAATTGACCATGTTACCGAACTTTCCAGAGCAGGAAGACCGGTATTGATAGGTACAACTTCTGTAGAGATCTCAGAGCTTTTAAGCCGAATGCTGAAGCTGCGCAATGTGCCTCACAACGTTTTGAACGCAAAATTGCACAAGAAAGAGGCCGATATCGTAGCAGAAGCCGGTAAAGGAGGGATTGTGACCATTGCCACCAACATGGCAGGTCGTGGTACAGACATCAAACTTTCTAAAGAAGTGAAAGATGCCGGTGGTCTAGCCATAATAGGTACAGAGCGTCACGACTCGAGACGTGTCGACCGTCAGCTAAGAGGTCGTGCCGGTCGTCAGGGAGATCCTGGTTCTTCTCAGTTTTATGTTTCTCTTGAAGATAACCTGATGCGTTTGTTCGGATCTGAAAAGATCGCAAAACTTATGGACCGCATGGGTCTGGAAGAAGGGGAAGTGATCCAGCATTCCATGATCTCAAAGTCTATCGAAAGAGCCCAGAAAAAGGTCGAAGAGAACAACTTTGGGGTACGTAAGCGACTTCTGGAGTATGATGATGTTATGAACGCCCAGCGTGAGGTGGTTTACAAACGTCGTTACCACGCTTTATTTGGAGACAGACTTCGTGTGGATATCGCCAATATGATCTATGATACTTCTGAAGGTATCACGGAAACCAATAAACTGGCAAACGACTTCAAGAACTTTGAATTCGAATTGATCAGATATTTCTCAATGAGCTCCCCAATTACAGCGGAAGAATTTGAGAAGATGGATTTCCAGAAGATCGCAGGAATCATTTACAAGACTGCCTACGAGCACTACCAGGCTAAGATGAAGAGCAATGCAGATGCTGCATACCCTGTCATCAAACAGGTTTGGGAAGATAAAGGCAATAATTTCGAGCGAATCTCTGTACCATTTACAGATGGTGTAAAAACTTTATCAGTTGTTACTAACCTGGAGAAGGCTTATGAGTCTGAAGGAAAGCAACTGATCACCGATTTCGAAAAGAACATCAGTTTAGCCATTATTGACGACGCGTGGAAAACGCATTTACGTAAGATGGATGAATTGAAGCAAAGTGTACAGTTGGCTGTTCATGAGCAGAAAGATCCATTATTGATCTACAAGTTCGAAGCTTTTGAATTGTTCAAAGTGATGCTTGATCAGGTGAATAGAGATGTGATCTCCTTCCTTTTCAAAGGAGAGCTTCCGGCACCTAACCCAAGTCAGATCCACGAAGCGAGACAACAGCGTCGTGAAAAAGTTGAAACTACCAAGGAAGAGATCCCGAACATGGATGAGCGTGCAGCACAAAACAGGGCTGCAGGACAAACCCAGCGCCGTCCTCAGGTAACTGAAACCATTACCAGGGAACGTCCTAAGATTGGTAGAAACGACCGTGTTACCATTAAAAATGTAATGAGCGGCGAGAATAAATCCATGAAATTTAAACAAGCTATCCCTTTATTAGATAAAGGAGACTGGGTGCTTGTTGATGAATAAAATACGTTAAATACTATTTTTTTAAAGACCCGAAGTTCACGCTTCGGGTCTTTTATTTTCCATTTTTTCTAAAGAAGGCTCTTTTTTTCCTAATTTTAGATACTATCCGCTAAAAAAGTCATTATGGAAAAACGCTCTATCGAAATCAAATGGGGGATCATTTTCAGTATTGTCCTGTTAATTTGGATGTTTGGAGAAAGACTTTTTGGCCTTCACGACACATACATTGAAAAACACGCTATCTACACCAATTTCTTCGCTGTGTTAGCGATCGCTATTTATCTTTTCGCTCTTTATGACAAAAGGAAGAATTATTACAACGGCTATATGTCCTGGCGGGAAGGATTCATTTCTGGTCTTTTTATCACACTTGTAATATTGATCTTGTCCCCTTTGACTCAGTACATAATTAGTCAATATGTCTCCCCGGAATACTTTCCTAACATTATAAGGCATTCGGTTGACAAGGGTGAGATGACCCGAAACCAGGCAGAAGAATATTTCAGTTTAAAAAATTATATTGTGTTAACCGCCGTATGGGCAGTGATCTCAGGGGTGATAACCGCTGCTTTGACAGCTTTGATCATGCGGAAAAACAAAAAGAGACTGTAATCGCAAATAACCCATTTCAACTCTTTCCTCATGAAGGAAGCCAAATTACACTCCCGGGACAAGATCCTTTTTTTCAATAAAGAATATATTGCCGAATTCGTTTACGGCGGAATCGACGGCGCTATTACCACTTTTGCAGTGGTAGCAGGTGCTGAAGGCGCCAGTCTAGGTATTTCTGTAGTGATCATATTAGGATTGGCCAATCTTATTGCCGACGGATTCTCAATGTCTGTCGGGAATTTTTTCTCCACCAAAGCCGAAAGAGATTCCTTTGAAAAACACAAGCAGGTAGAATATTGGGAGATAGAAAATCTTAGGGAGAGGGAGATAGAAGAGATCAGGGAGATCTATGCTGCAAAAGGCTTTAAAGGAGAGCTCCTCGACCAGGTTGTGGAAGTTATCATTTCAGATAAGGAAGTTTGGGTAGATACCATGATGAAAGAGGAATTGGAAATGGTAAAGGGTGAAAAAACACCTTATAAAACGGCCGGGGTAACTTTCTTAAGTTTTATATTGGTTGGCTCAGTCCCATTACTTTCTTATGTCTTTGTGGGAAACGGTATTTCAGCCAATAATCCGCTATTATTTTTCTATTCCTGTATGCTGACCGCAGTAGCTTTAGCCATCGTAGGAAGCTTAAAAAGCATTGTTAACGAAAAAAATATTTTTATCGGGATCATTGAGACACTCTCCCTGGGCGGTCTGGCCGCGCTACTGGCTTATTTTGTAGGGGATTGGCTCGAAAAACTCTTTGTATAGCACGAAATCATCGGTAAGAAAATTCCATCTATTATAAATCTTAATTTTTTCAGTTTATTCTTAAAAAAGACTGAATATTCTATTAAAAATCAGCGTTTTAACAATTGATTAGCAGCACCTATGAATACTCCATTAGTATATTGCCTCATAATTTTAAAAGGCATACTATGGAAGATCGTTACTCTAAATTTAAAAAATTGAACTGGCTTCTCACCCAGAGCTTTGAAGCCGAACGGGTATACTACAATGCAGGCGAAGATGTTCAGCAAGTGGACTTGAAACGGTTTTTCAATCATGAAAGTGTGAACCGAAACAGGTTTAGCTACGAGATATCTGAACAACTGGTCCAGGCAGGTGTAGAACCGCATAAAGACTGGGTGCAGAAAGGAAATCTCCACAGAGATTGGAGGCAGGAAAAAAAGGCGCTTACCCGCCAAAAACCTTTAAAACTGCTCAAAAAATGCAGGGAAAGAGATGAAAAGAATCTGGAACTGTATGAAGAGATCATTAAGGAAAAGAAACTTCCAAAAGAAGTTCTTAAGGTCTTGAAAAGACAGCGGAACACTATCGTCAAAAGCCTTTCAAATGCCCAGAAATTTAAAAGCGGGGAACAACCTCTTGAATCCAATAAGGAGCCAAAAGTATTAACCCTAAAAGCTATTTAAGGACAGATTTAAAAAATTGCTATATTAAAATCCATCAGCCTAAACGCTGGTGGATTTTTTTTCGGCTTGGATTTTGCTAACTTCCTTGCATGAAAAGGACTATTAAGAGAACATTCCTGGGGTTGATGATACTAGCGGGAACCATCATGGTTGCCTATGTCATTTTTAAAACCAATACCAAGTCCTTCAGTCCCGAAGAAACAGTGACATTCCCTGTCGATGAACTAACACTGGAAGTTTTTTATAACCGGCCATATAAGAAAGACAGGGAGATCTTTGGAGGCCTTGTACCTTATGGGGAAGTTTGGCGTACAGGCGCAAATGAAGCCACCACTTTTTTTACAGATCAGGAAATCCTTGTAGATGGCTCTCAATTAGCAGCGGGTACATATACCTTATGGACCATTCCGAATGAGAATTCTTGGAAAGTTATTTTCAATTCGAAATTATATCCGTGGGGAATCACACCGGACGGTCAACCTTCCAGAGAAGCGGAATTCGACGTGCTTACAATCGAGGTACCGGTCATTAAACTAGACCAGCCTGTAGAACAGTTTACCATAGATTTTGAACACACTCATGATTTCATTCTTATGACTATGGCCTGGGATAAAACCATGGTCGAGATTCCAATTAAAGATCTGTCAAAAGTAGATAAGATCAGTTGAGTTTGTCACAATAAAAAAGACCGGCTGAGACCGGTCTTTTTTATTTCACTTTAATCTGATCTAACTTATTTCAACAGCACATCGCTAAAGTTCGCGCTGATCGAGATCGACGCATTGGCATTTTTACTTTGATTAAAGCCGTTCAATTTTTGCGTGTCATAGGACTTGCTGGATTTTAGCTTTAATCGATCAGGAAATTTCACCTTACTCTTGGTTCCGGTGTACTGGAAATTATAGGCTACTTCGGGAAGATCAAGTTTAAGATCACTGTTTTCAAGAACAATATCCAGGCTCTTGAAATCATTTCCCAATTTATCGATCACCAACTCGCCAAATGTTCCTCTTAATATTCCTTGGTCCACCAATTCTTTGATGACCACATCGCTGGAATTAGAGGTCAATTTGATACTTACTGCTTTATCAATATGTAATTCTTGAATATAAGAAGCCTTCAACATTCCATAATTCCATTGCTTCACCTTTACCGGGGTATAAGCTACTTTTAGATATGTCTTTTCTCCGGAAATGGTATTCGCAGTAAAACTTCCGTGGGCCAGATCTCCTCTGAGATTCTTTACATTTCCGGCCATTTTCACATCTCCATGGCGAACATTCAGTTTTACCGACCCGTTCTTCGGAATTTTTATCCTGATGGTTTTCTTCGCTTTCAGGTCATCCCCACGCAGGATGATCGTCTTGCCATCAGATTTTTTATACTTTGTTTCCACTTCTTTTTCCAAATTCTGAGCCCAGGTTTCCATTTCCTTTCCAAACTGTTCTCCCCAGGCTTCCATACTTTTTCCGAATTCCTCACCCCAGGCTTCCATCTCCTTTTCAAATTTATCTCCCTTCATGACGATCACCTTGTTCTTCCAGATTGCAGAGTCGTTTTCAAATTTCGAAGCCCACTCTTCCATTGATTTTTCAAAATCTTCACCAAAATTCTTTTCTATCTTCTTTTCAAATTTTTCAAGATACTTGTCACCATCCTTTCGGTAAGCTTCATAATCAAAATGAAGATCTCCCATGTTCTCATAAAATTCAGGAGGAAGCGGATTTCCTGAAATACTTTCTAACATAGGCCCTATCATCTCTTGAATAGGTGAAATGATCTCAGGTAGTTTAGAAAGAGACTCCTCAAAGGCGGTCATATCAATATTTCCATTCCAGGTCATTCCGCCGGAAGATTTGACGACTACCTCTTTTCCATTCCCAGAAGCCCGAAGATCCCAGTTTTTAAGGATCCTGTTCATTTCCTCCTTATCCATACCTTTAAGTTCCATGTAGGCCTGCACCTGCACTTCATTCTTATCCCAGTGCTCAACCTCTATATTGGTATGTGTAGCATCAATATTCAGGGTCACATCTGCATTCGTTTTAAAGGTCTTGTCCAGTTTCTTTGTCTGGGCAAAAACCGATGCACAGCTTAGCAGCCATACTAACAGGTAATTAAGCTTGATGATTTTCATAATTCTTATTTTGAGATTGATTGATTTCCTTTAATTTATTTTTAAGCTTGAAAAGCAGCTCCAGTCTTAACTGAAGGTTAGAGATCATAGACTCTATACTGCTGTCATTAAGACCGGTTTCAGCGATCTCTTTATTAAGCCTTTTATATTCCTTGTCCAGCTCGGCCAGTTGTTCCATAAATGAATCTACAAGGGCTTTGTTCTCGTCGTTCACCTCCAGTTTGGCCAGTTCAATGTTCAGATTCGCCAGGTAATAGTTTTCAATTTTCTTGAATTCAGGAGAGACATCACTTAACTGGTATTCTTTTGCCACCGGAATCTCTTCATCCTTGGTTACTTCAGTATTAGTATCAGTATCTACAACCTCATTCCCTCCAATGTTCGGATCCTGGTTATAGAAAATAAATCCTACTCCAAGTGCAATTACCATTACGGCCGCGATCTTTAGGAAGAAGAACTTATTGTTTGATTTCTTTGTTTCCTGCGGAAGTGCTTTCTCAAGCTTTGCCTGGAACCTATTCTGATGGCCTTTTTCTAATTTATCAGAAGTAAAACTTTTGTCCTCCTGAAACATTTTTCTAATATCCTGTGCCATGACGTAAATTTTTTAATGCTTCCTGTAATTTTTTCTTTCCTCTGTGCACCAGCGTCCGTGATGCGACTTTTGTAATATTCAATATTTCGGCAATTTCTTCGTGATCATACCCTTCCAGCAAAAACAACATAAGCGGGTATTTGTACTTTTCGGGAAGTTGCTCCATCTTATTTTTGACTTCCTCTATTCCTATCCCGTCCTCAATTGACCAGTTCTCATCTTCTTCTACCGTTCCCATCACCTGTTCATTCAAAGCGATCAATTCCATTTTTTTCGCTTTTAACTTATCAAGGCATTTATTGATGACGATCCTTTTTAACCATGCTCCGAATGTTACTTCGCCATTGAATTGATGGAGCTTTTCAAAGGCCTTGACGAAAGCCTCCTGCATAGCGTCTTCAGCTTCATAAGAATCTGTAATGAACCGTTTGGCGACATAATACATACCTTCACAATACTTATTGTAAAGCTTCATCTGTGCCCTGCGGTTATTCTGCTTGCAAGCTTCTATTAATTGATGTTGTATCAAAATAACTTTTTTGGTTGCTGTTCATTTTAAAGACGACAGCTTTTCACCCGCGTTGCAAAAAAGTTGATAATTTTTGCCAGCTGTCTATTATCGGGGTGTTAAAAATAGAAGTTTTTAACTTTTAATTTCTTCGGAAGGTTTTACGGTCTCATTTAGATCAAAAAAAAGAGGCATTAAAAAATGCCTCTTTTGAGTATTGATATATTACTTGAAGTTATTCTTCATCCAACATAAGATTCAAAGTAACATCGAGATTATCCATGGTCGCTCTTGAGAACGGACAGATCTCATAGGCTTCATCTACCAGGTCCTCTCCGGTTTCCACATCTACGCCGGGCAGGTAAGAATCAAGGATAACAGAAAGTTGTTTATCATCATCCTCGTTCAATCCCAGTTCAACCGTAGCAGTCACACTAAAATCTTCGATATCTATATTTTGATTGTCAGCAGCTACTTTCAGGGCACTGCCAAAACTCGACGCGTAGGCTGCTGCAAAAAGTTGTTCAGGATTGGTCTTGTCGCCGGGTTGCCCCAGTTCAAAATCCAAAACTCCGTCATCACTTCGAACCTGACCTTCACGTCCGCCATTATTTGTGGCTGTTGCTGTATACAATGTCTTCATAATGATCTTTATTTTATTAATTTAGTACTTCAATATACGAAGAAGATTCCCACTTAAAAACAATATTTGAGTTTGTCCAAGAAATCTGCATTAAATGAATCTGAAGGCCAGCGGCCTTCCACGGGGGTAAACGCGAATATTGCAAAAAAGATCAGAGCGTCCCGAAAAAAGGAAGTTTCCGTAGAAAAACTTTTTGAGGAACTTATTAATGGGAATAAATCTGCCTTAAGCAGGGCAATCACCTTGATCGAAAGTACAAATCCTGCTGTCCAGGAAAAAGGCGAGCTTCTTATAGAAAAATGTCTTCCGCATGCGAACAGATCCATCCGGATCGGGATCACCGGCGTACCCGGAGTTGGAAAAAGCACTTTTATAGAAGCATTTGGGGGATTCCTCGCAGACAGCGGAAAAAAAGTAGCGGTGTTGGCAGTAGATCCTACCAGTACGGTTTCCCGCGGGAGCATTCTTGGAGACAAAACACGAATGGAAACACTGGTCTCCCATGAAAATGCGTTTATCAGGCCTTCTCCTTCCGGAGATTCTTTGGGAGGTGTCGCAAAAAAAACCCGTGAGACAATTATTCTCTGTGAAGCAGCCGGTTTCGACACCCTTCTGATCGAAACTGTGGGAGTTGGACAAAGTGAAACCACGGTACATAGCATGACCGATTTCTTCCTGCTATTAAAGCTGGCCGGTGCCGGCGATGAATTACAGGGTATAAAACGAGGGATCATGGAAATGGCAGATGCCATTGTTATTAACAAAGCTGACGGGGAAAACTTAAAACCGGCGCAAAAGGCCCGTGCAGAATTCAGAAGAGCTTTACATCTATATCCCGCAAAGGACAGCGGTTGGCAGCCTAAAGTTTTGCTTTGCAGTGCTCTTGAAAAAACAGGGATAACCGAGGTGTGGAACTTGATTTCTGAATATAAAAAGTCGCTGAAGGAAAGTGGAGAGTTTGATTCAAAAAGGCATCAGCAGAATAAATTCTGGATGCTACAAACTATTGAGGAACATTTGAAAAGCAGATTTTACAACCATCCGGAAATTAAAAAATTACTACCTGCTCAGTTAGAAGCCCTTGACAAAAATGAAACCACTCCCTTCCAGGCCGCCGATTTCCTTCTGAAGAAATACAGGTCCCTATAGAAAATTGGCCTTATACCATTCTACCTGTAAGCTCAATCCTTCCTTTAATCCGGTTTTAGGCGCATAATCAAGCAGAATTTTTGCTTTCTCGATATTGGCCAGGGTTCTTGACTGGTCTCCTTTACGCTTCGGTACTATCTCCAGTTCGATATTTTTTCCCAGGATTTCCTCTACCAGGGAAATTCCTTCCGCAGTGGAATGTTCATCTTCGGCTCCCAGGTTGATGATCTCCCCATTGATCTTTTCATGATTCTGAACGGCTTTATAAACTCCATCGACAATATCGCCTACATAGGTAAAACTGCGAAGATGTTCTTTACTGCCTTCGAAAATGGGAAATTTTCGATCTTCTAATCCACAGGCAATTAACTTCGTATACAGTTTTTCGGGCCGCTCTCTCGGGCCGTATACAGAGTACAACCTTAAGGATGATGCTTTTAGCTTGATAAGCCTGCTCTGGGCAAGAACTAATTGTTCCGCTGCGAGTTTGGTCACACCGTACCAGGATGCAGGCTTAGGTTCTTCGGTTTCAGAAAAAGCAGCTTCAAGTCCGTAGATCGAAGAAGTGGCAATATTTACAAAATGCTTCAGATCTTTATTCTGATGGGAAAATTCAAGTAAATTCTGAGTACCCAAAATATTATTACTGTAGTAATCCTCGAAGCTCACTGAATCAGAAATACCCGGTTGGGCCGCAAAATGAATGATAAAATCAAAATCAGTGTCCAGCTCCTTTAGATCTCCGGGATTCCTAAGATCCATTTTAAGGACAGGAATTCCTTGTTTCTCAAGGGTCTGGGTATTCAGCTTCTTAAGACCTATATCATAATAAGAGGAGTAATTGTCCAGCCCAATGACCTCAAAGCCTTTTTTCTTAAAATATTCCGCAGCATGCGATCCTATAAATCCTGCTGCACCTGTCACCAATACTTTCATTATTTTACTTTTCTGGAAGACCGAGGGATAATGTGTTTTCACAAAGAAACAATCATTTTTTATAAAAGTGTAAAATCACCATCATGTTTTGCATAATTAATTATTTATAACTTTGCCCAACACCAGCCTATATATGGATTACCAATTTACTATAATCGTTCCTCTGTACAATGAAGAGGCAAACCTGTTGCGAGTAGAAAAGGAACTTGGTAAATATCTTCATGAAGCCTCACTCAAGACGTGTGTTCTTTTTGTAAATGATGGGTCTACTGATAACAGCCTGGAGCTTGTAGAAGAAATTTGCAGCCGCCACAGTGAATTCAAATTTATTTCTTTTGAACAGAACAGAGGATTGAGCGCTGCCATTAAGGCAGGATTTGACCACACCTTAACTCCTTTGGTTGGATATATAGACTCCGATCTGCAAACCGATCCTGAAGATTTTGAATTACTGCTGAAAGAAATCGGTGATTATGACCTGGTCACAGGGGTTCGAACAAACCGGAAAGACTCCTTTGTCAAAAATATCTCCTCTCTTATTGCCAACGGCATAAGAAGAAGTTTCACTCAGGACGGGATGGATGATACCGGCTGCCCGCTGAAGGTCATTAAAACAGATTACGCTCAGAATATCCCCATGTTCAAAGGTTTACACCGGTTTTTACCAGCCATGATTCTGCTTCAAAAAGGCAAGATCAAACAAGTGCCGGTGCGTCATTACCCAAGGATTGCAGGGAAAGCAAAATTCCATGTAATGAATAGACTTGTAGGTCCTTTCATCGATTGTTTCGCATACCTCTGGATGAAAAGAAATTATATAGAATACAAAATTGCCCGTAAGAATGAGTAGCTGGTGGGTATACACCATAGGATTCATCGCCCAGATCCTGTTCTCAGCACGGTTAATGATACAATGGATCGCTTCAGAGAAACAGAAAAAGGTCCTCACTCCTTCCTCCTTTTGGAAAATCTCCCTTTTTGCATCCTTTCTCCTGTTTGTTTATGGATACCTGAGAAGTGACTTCTCGATTATGCTTGGCCAGGCACTCACCTACTTTATTTATATCAGAAACCTGCAATTACAGGGGGAATGGACCAATTTAAATGTCAATTTCCGATGGTTTTTATATTTATTTCCGGTTATCCTTTTTTTCTATTCTTATAATAACAACACCTACGACATTCAAAAATTATTCTTTAACGAGGAAATTCCGCTCTGGTTACTGGTTTTAGGATCTGGAGCACAGATAATTTTTACTTTCAGGTTTATTTACCAGTGGATCTATTCTGAAAAGATCAATGAATCTGTGTTACCGCTAGGATTCTGGATCCTTAGTTTGACCGGTGCCGGCTTGATCCTTATTTATGCCGTAATACGAAAGGATCCCGTTTTACTGATTGGCCACCTCGTTGGATCTATTATTTATATTAGAAATATTGTGCTAAGCGTACGTCAATATGCATAAGACCTTAACAAAATACCTGTGGTGGATCCTCCTTACGGGAGTACTGATTTTCTTTCTAAATCTTGATGTCCTGCATGTCAATATTATGGAGGCTCGCAACTTTGTAACGGCCAGAGAAATGGTTCATGATGGCAACTGGCTGCTCACGACCATGAATGCAGAACCAAGATACGAAAAACCTCCCCTGCCTACCTGGCTTACAGCCATTAGCGGAATAACCTTTGGAATGGAAAGTCTTTTCGCGCTTCGCTTACCGGCTGCTCTAATCACTCTTCTGCTGCTTTATTTCTTCTTCAAATTAATACCAAAGCTGGAAGTATCGTTAAAACAATCCTTTTTAGCTACCCTTATTTTAGCTACTTCATTTTATATCATTTTTGCCGGTCGAAACGGGCAATGGGATATTTTCACCCATTCTTTTATGATGGGCGGCATCTATTTTTTATGGAAATTTTTCAGCTCTACTGAAGGCTTATATAAAAATGGATTCCTGGCAGCATTCTTTATTGGACTTTCCTTTTTGAGCAAAGGCCCGGTTTCGCTCTTCGCGCTTCTTTTACCATTTTTGATAGCATACGGAACCACCTATAAATTTACCAGTTTCCGAAGTAGGCTTAAACCCTTCCTTGTCTTTTTGTTAATTGCCCTGGCAGTTAGCGCATGGTGGTTCATATATGTTCGAGTCTTTGACCCCATCGCTTTTCTAAAGGTCACCTCTGTAGAAACCTCCAGGTGGGCAAATTATAATGTCAAGCCCTTTTATTATTACTGGAGCTTTTTTACCCAAAGCGGCATCTGGACCATTCCGGCGTTTGTCGGACTTTTATACCCCTATCTTAAGAATAAGGTTTCAAACAAAAGAGCCTATGTTTTTTCTATGGTGTGGACACTTTCAGCAGTGATCCTGTTATCGATCATCCCGGAAAAAAAGGCGCGATACCTGTTGCCTGTAATGATACCACTGGCGCTAAATACCAGTTTCTACATTGAATATTTATTCAGGAGATTCCAATCCCTGCCCAGGAAGGAAAGCTGGGTGGTATATTTCAATTTTGCCCTCATTGCCTGTATTGGAATTGCTTTTCCTTTGGGCGCTCCATTTTTTCTGAAACCTGACGGTTACTGGAGTCAGTACTTTTTTACTTCTATTGTGCTTTTCGGAATTGGTGCCGCTATCATCTATTTTCTGATAAAGAAGAAATTCCCCCAGGTCTTTTACCTAACGGTCGCATTCATCTGCGGAATAATGGCTGTTGGTTTTCCTCTTGCAAATGCCCTGCTCCATAATCCGGATTTTCGAAACTTTTCAGAGCTCCAGACAAATAAGCCCGTTGGTCTTAAGATCTATGAATATGACCATTTAACACCCGAAATAATTTGGGAATATGGTGAACCAATCCCAAGGATCTATGATAAAGATTCCATCAGATTTCCAGAGGAGGAAAAATTTGGGCTCCTCATAATAGAAAAGGACACTTCAGAATTAAAAAAGCTGGAGAATTCCTATTCCATCCAACCTTCCGGGAGATATGACCTTAATTATGTAAACCCCGAAAAAAGGGGATACAAAAGCAGGCTGATCAGGAGGTTTTATGTTTTGGAGAAGAAGGAATAGAAAAGTACTTTTCCAAAAGGTATTTCCAGAGTTTGTAAAATAATAATCCAAGCAAAATTCCGAAGAACCAGCCCACCACAATATCACCGGGGTAATGTACTCCTACATAAATTCTACTATAGGAAACCAAAGCCGCCCAGAAAGTAAGCACCACCAAACTACCCTTCCAATACTGTCTCAAGATCAATCCCAGAAAAACGGTCAATGCCGCTGAACTTGCCGCATGAGCAGAGAAAAATCCGAAACGACCACAGCGCACGGCTACATATCTCGCAAGTTCCATCACTCCTTCCTGCCGGCAGGGACGCGGCCTTTCAAAAGTGTGCTTGAAAAGATTCGCTAATTGATCTGTACAGGTAATAAGACCGGCTACCAATAAAAGCGTGACCAGAGTCTTTTTCAACCCTATACTCCTGTATAAAAGATAAAGCAGCAGGGCATAAAAAGGAATCGAGCTTAGCTTGTTGGTAATTAGATTCCAGAAATTGTCCCAGGCAGGGTTACCCAGAGTATTTAAAAACAAGAAAAGTTCCTGATCGATCTTTACCAGTTCTTCCATTTGTTAATCTTCATAGCGGGAGATCTCCCTGTCATAAAAATCGGTTGCTTGTTGAATAAGACCTTCAGCTTCAGAAGCAAGTTCTTTTTCGTCGGAAGCATCGAAATCTTCCAGCCACTCAACCTCATCGTTCTCAAGGTTGAGAATAAATCTTGGGAATTCTGTGTGAATAATAAAGATCGCGTCCGGATAATCTGTGTTATCGCCTAGAAGGAATTTTGGAAAGTCCATAAATAGAGGAATAATATAGTTTAAACAGGAACTTCTGCGACCGCAGCTTCCTGTAGTAGTTTTTTACTTAAATAATTGAATCGAATATACAACATTAATGCTGAAGCGGTTAATCCTGCGAGCAGTCCAAACCAGATTCCCATACTGCCCATTACATCCTCTTTGCCCAGGAAAAAGGACACTGGAAAACCTATTATCCAGTAAGCTATAAAGCATATAAGAGTTGGGAATTTCACATCCTGAAGTCCGCGCAAGGCACCCAGAATTACCACCTGCAAACCGTCACTAAGCTGAAAAAGAGCCGCCACAATAAGTAATTGTGCCGCCAATAAGATCACGGCAGTATCATCAATATAAAGAGTTGGCAGCCAGTCTTTCATTAAAATGAATCCTACCGCAAAGACCGCTTCAATAATGAAAACCAGTAAAAAGGTTGAAAATGCTATTCTACGCAGGTCTTCAAAATTAGATTTCCCTTTCTGGTTTCCAACTCGAATAGTCGCTGTCACCCCAAGTCCCACGGCTATCATGAAGGTCATGGAAGCGAGATTAAGAGCGATCTGGTTGGCCGCCTGCGGGTTAGTCCCCAATGTTCCCGCCAAAAATACAGTTGCAGTAAAGATGGCTACCTCGAATAACATTTGCAAAGCAGTTGGGAATCCAAGATCAAAAAGCCTCTTAAAAATATCCATTTTAAGCAGTTCCTTTTTAGACCAGATGAAATATTGTCTGAACTTCTTTTTCCTTCTCAAGATCTCCCACACAAACCACAACATGAAGAAACGTGAAATGAGAGTTCCTGTCGCAGCTCCTTCCACTTCCATCCTGGGGAAGATCCATACTCCGTAAATAAGCAGGTAATTGAAGACCACGTTCACCACATTGGCGATCAAAGTCGCATACATTGCATATTTGGTTTGTGACAATCCATCGGCAAACTGTTTGTAAGCCTGAAAGATCATTAATGGGATCATGGAAAAGGCTACAATTTCCAGATAAGGGATTGCGAGAGCAACTACTTCGGGCGGTTGGTCAAGATGGTATAAAATAGGTTTCGCCAGTAACAACAGGATAAAAAGCAAGATCCCATTGATCCCGCACATAATGATTCCGTGGTGAAAATAGCTTTTTCCGGTCTCAATATCCCCGGCCCCATCAGCTTCGGCAATGAGCGGAGTAATGGCAAAAGAAAATCCAATCCCAAGGGAAAGGGCAATGAATACAAGGCTGTTTCCCAGTGAAACCGCAGCCAGTGGCGCAGCACCTAACTGCCCAACCATAATATTGTCTGCCAGTCCTACCAGAACATGACCTAACTGCCCAAGCATAACCGGATAGGCAATGCTGAGGTTTTTACCAAACTCTTTTGTATAGGCCGTAATGTGCACCCTTCCGATTTTTTAAGGAGGCAAAGATAAAAAGTTTATGAGAGGACGGGTATCGCAGGCCCGTTATCTTTCAATAATATTATTTCAGAATTTCTTTCGTAGTATCTATCGACTCAAATCCATAGGTATCTACCAGGTAGATCAAAGATGCCATGGTAGCTGCTCCTAATTCCAGTTCTCTTTTGTTCACCATCTCAAAAGTATCTGTTGCAGCATGATGATAGTCAAAATAACGCTGAGAATCAGGCCTTAATCCTGCAAGAACAATATTTCCATTGGCAAGTGGGCTAATATCTGCACCGGCTCCTCCAAGTTCAAAGTAGTGGATCAAATAAGGCTTAAATAGAGATTCCCAGGATTTAATTTTTTTGAACTGAGAAGGAGAAGCGTCAAACGAAAATCCTCGCGGAGTGAAACCACCGGCATCACTTTCCAGGGCGAAAATGTGATTTTCATTTTTCTGTTTTACGACCTCAGCATATTTCTTACCACCCCTTAATCCGTTTTCTTCATTCATAAATAGAACTACGCGTAAGGTTCTTTTAGGGCGGATACCACTTTCTTTGAACAGCCTCAACACTTCCATTGACTGCACTACCCCAGCTCCGTCATCGTGTGCCCCGTCTCCAAGGTCCCAGGAATCAAGGTGTCCGCCTACCACGATGATCTCGTCAGGAAACTCGCTTCCGGTGATCTCACCGATCACATTATGAGATTCTACATCTTCATAATTGCGACAGTTCATTTTATAATAAAACTTCATTTCAGGATCAAGTTTCAGAATACTGCTTAGGTATTCTGCATCCTGAGTGCTGATCGCCGCAGCCGGAATTCGCTGTTCATTAGGAAGATCCCCATAGGTCATAGAACCGGTGTGAGGATTATCGTCAATTTTATGAGACATGGAACGAACGATCACTCCTGCCGCACCATATTTTGCTGCTTCCATAGCCCCCGCATATCTTTGGTCCACACATCCGCCGTAAGCTTCAAAAGTGTGGATTAGGTCGGCTTGCATTGGGCGGTTATAGAATACGATCTTTCCTTCTATCTGTTCCTTACCATATCTTTCAAGATCCTTCAGCCCCTGCACTTCGATCACTTTTGCCCGCAAACCTGTTTCAGGTGTAGCTACAGATCCTCCTAAAGCCGTAATATTTACAACTTGAGTTGGACCTTCAGACGGTTGTACATAAGCATATTCCTTAGCGCCACGTGTCCATTTTGGAACCATTACCGGCTGAAGCCATACCTTATCCAGGCCCAGTTGTTCCAATTCAGCTTTCGTATATTCTACAGCACGGGCAGCATTGACAGAACCGGATAACCTTCCTCCAATCTTATTAGAAAGGTGATCCAGCCAGGCATAACTCTTCCCGTTCATTAAAGACATATCATACATCTTCCTTATATTCATAGAATCCTGTTCTCTAAGGGACATTTGTGCACTGGCAGAAAAGGCAATTAACAGTACTGTAATTATTGAAATTATATTTTTCATAATGGAAATCTTCAAAATCTGTTCAATTAAGGAAAACAAAAATAAAAAACCATTCCAAAGACTTACTTATTTCGTTGATTTATTGATTATTTTTTAACCTTCTGCCTTGTTGAGGATTATTAAAGTGATAAGGCAGCTCTCAATTATTGCTATTTTTTTATCTTTCGGCAAAATTTAAAAGCCTTGGACAAACAACAAATCATCGAAAATGTTTCTATACTCCTTCAGGAGATCCCTACCTCTATGGAGATCGTGAAAGATGATCATAAAAAGGAAAAAAGATTCAGATATCTGGCAAAACACATGGTTGAAAAAGCCATTGAAAAGGATGCTTTGATCGTATCTGATGACGGAAAGGGAATAGCTATTCTTTTTAGAACCAACAGTAAGGACAAGAGTTTTTTCAAAGATCTGATCCAGGACCTTAAATTGGCCATTAACGTAACCGGAATAAAAAAGGGTCTAAAGGCCATGAAAACTCAGGGCTACGTGAAAAGTCAGCGTCCTAAGGAAGGTGATTACCTATATTGCTGGTTCTGGGGAATTATTTCTGACGCCCGCGGAAGTGACGACAGTAAGACCGCCTATAATATGAAAAATAGGTTCTACGAGATCGCTAAGGATTTACAACTTCCTATTTATGCTGAAACAAGAATTCGCAGAATTAGTCTTGCATACCGTCGTTACGGTTTTGAGCTTTTCAACGAATGGGATCACCCAAGTGGCGACAAAATGTATTTTTTAAGATATTTTCCGCCGCCAAAAGAAAGCTAATGGCTATTTACTGGCGAAAAGACGCACATCTTCTTCGCTCACCTGATCTCCACCGAGAATAATAAGGCGTTCCACGACATTCCTGAGTTCACGAATGTTTCCGGTCCAGTTATATTCTTTCAGTAATTTAAGGGCTGCTTCAGAAAAGGTTTTTTGATTGACGCCCTGCTCCTCTGATATCTTTTCTGAAAAGAAATTCACCAGAAGTGGGATATCATCACGCCTGTCATTTAATGCAGGAACTTTGATCAATATAACCGCCAGCCTGTGATACAGATCTTCCCGGAATTTCTTTTCCTCGATCTCTTTTTTCAGGTCTTTATTGGTTGCGGCGATCACCCTTACATTTACTTTAATATCCTTGTCACTACCCACCCTTGAGATCTTACTTTCCTGTAGGGCGCGCAATACTTTTGCCTGAGCCGAAAGACTCATGTCTCCCACCTCATCTAAAAATATAGTCCCGCCGTTTGCGGCTTCAAACTTTCCCGCTCTGTCTTTATTTGCAGAAGTAAAGGCTCCTTTCACATGACCAAAAAGTTCACTTTCTATTAATTCTGAAGGGATCGCTGCACAGTTCACTTCTATCATTGGTCCTCCGGACCGTTCACTTTTTTGATGCAGCCAGTGAGCTACTAATTCTTTACCCGTTCCGTTAGGACCTGTGATGAGCACCCTTGCATCTGTAGGAGCCACCTTTTCAATGATATCCTTGATCTTTTTGATAGGCTCAGACTCACCTATCATTTCAAAGTTCTTGCTTACCTTTTTCTTTAAACGGGTGTTTTCAACAACCAGTTCTTTTCTGTCAAGAGCATTGCGTACAGTATTCAAAAGTCGGTTTAGATCAGGTGGTTTTGAAATATAGTCAAACGCACCAAGTCTCATGGTATTTACAGCGGTATCAAGATCTCCATGCCCGGAGATCATTACGATAGGTACTTCGGGTTTAAGCTTTTTCACGGCTTCCAGCACCTCAACCCCGTCCATTTTTGGCATTTTTATGTCACAAAGTACCAGGTCGTAATCATTCTCCCTGATCTTTTCAACTCCTTCCAGACCATCTGCAGCTTCCTCTACCTCATAATTATTGTTTTCTTCAGTAAGGATCTTGATCAATACCCTACGGATCGCTGCTTCATCTTCTATTAAAAGTATTTTTGACATGGTCTGTTAGTTTAAAAATTATTCTTTTGAGGAACTCCTTCCGAAGCACCTTTTCAGAATTGAATAATAACAATATTTAGTCTCTTGCTTAAGAGGAAACTATTAAAAATTTTATAAAAATCTCTTTGCATTCTGGTAGTGAAATTCCCTATTCCGATCCATTATTTTCGGAAGGAGGGCTCATTTTCGCACTGCGATCGAAAAAATGCACATCTCTTTGCGGGAATGGGATCGTAACCTTGTGCTCCCTGAACTTCTGATCGATCTTGTAACGCACCTGACTTTTTATCTTAGGATCAACAAAACTATCGGTTACAAAGAAATTCACTGAAAAGACAAGAGCCGAATCTCCGAACTCTTCAAAAAGGACAAACGGACTTGGTTTTTTGGTGATCCCGGCCTGTTCATTTACACATTCCAAAAGCAGTTCTTTGACCAGTGCAGTATCACTTCCGTAGGCAACTCCAACCCGCACCAATTCTCGTGTGGTTCTGTGGTTTTGGGTAAAATTCAGGATGATCTCACTTGTGAATTTATGATTCGGAATGATCATCACTTTATCATCGCGTGTAAGCAGTCGGGTTGTTCTTAGCTTGATATCGATCACCCGGCCCACTCTTCCTTCCATTTCGACCACATCGCCAACGAGCAGAGACTTATCTACTATAATAAAAAGTCCCCCGATAATATCCTGAAAAAGTTCCTGAAGGGCAAGACCCAAACCAACGAAGAGGGCTGCCGATGCGGTAAGTAAAATGGTAATATCGATCCCGGCCGAACTTAGCGTGACTATAATTACAATGACGTATACCAGATACCTGATAAACTTAAAGACACTAATGAATTTTAATTTATCGGGCTCTTCTAATTTTCGGGTAAAAAAGAGTCTTACCCCGCGCATTACAATATTTGTAAGAAGAAAGGCAACCACCACCAGTAAAACCACCCATACGGTAATTTTAATAGGGTTTTGATCGGTACCGGCATCAATGAGCGTGAAGTTCAGGAAATCCTGAACGGTTCCCCAAATATCTTCTTCGATCACTTCTTTTACCTGGTTAACTCCTTCTTGCATGGTTAGTATTTAAGCCATTTATATAATTCCTTATAGCCCGGTTTCTTACCATACATCAAAATACCAACTCTATATATTTTTGCTGCCACCCACACAGTTCCGGCTATACTCAGGATCAATAAAGTTATGGATAAAGTCAGCTCCCACCAAGTTACTCCAAAAGGAATTCTCATGAGCATCACAATTGGTGAGGTCAACGGGATCATCGAAAACACCGTGGAGATCACTCCGTGAGGATTTTCAATTACAGAAAAGAATCCCACGTAAATACCCAGCATTAACGGAAGTATCAACGGCAGCATAAATTGTTGCGTATCTGTCTCACTGTCTACTGCCGCGCCAATGGCCGCATAAATAGAACTGTAAAGGAAATAACCTCCTATAAAATATACCAGGAAACTCAGCAAAATGGTGAGCATGGGCAGTTTTGCGATATCGACGATCAACTGCTGAAGATCATTTTCCAAAATTTGATCTACGGCCTGTTGTTGCGGACTGTGAACTGCGGCAATATCCACCCCGGCTATCGAAGAGGCTACGGTCAACATTATTCCTCCTAAGATCACCCAGATCACAAATTGAGTAATTCCGGCCAAAGAAGTTCCCAGGATCTTCCCCAACATAAGATGAATGGGCTTAACCGAAGAGATAATGATCTCAATGATCCTGTTGGTCTTCTCCTCGATCACACTGCGCATCACCATATTTCCGTAGATGATAATGAACATCATCAATAAATAACCAGCCGCCCCGCCAAAGAACATCTTCACGTAATTTGACATTTTAGAAGTTCTTTCTCCGGAAAAATTCTGGATTGAAATATCAATATTAGTATCTGATTCTTTTATTAGATCCACATCAATGCCCCGCTCCTGAAGCTTCATATTGGTAAGCTTATTTCCAATGGCCTTTTCAATATCTGTCAAAAATCCGAAGGCAGGAGCTTCCTTCGCAAAAAATTGAATTTCGGGCATATCAAGCCCGTCTAACTTCGGAATATGTAAAAGTCCGTAATACTCTTTTTCCTCCACCAGGAGCTTGGCCTCATCAAGCGCGATTTGAGAAAGGTCTATAAACCTGATCTCTTCTGAAGTTTGAAAATCTGAAACAAATAGACCGCTTTCATCACTTACAGCCACTATGCGTTGCTCATCTTTATTTAAGCTTGCCAGGTAGGCGATCAATAAGATCATTCCCACAAGGATTAAAGGGCTTAAAAAGGTCATTATAACAAAGGTTTTATTTCTCACCCTTGCTAAATACTCCCTTTTGATGATCAATTTAAGATTACGCATTTGTGGTAACGGTTTTTATGAAAATATCATTTACGGAAGGGATCACCTCCACGAAATGGTTCACCTGTGCCCTGGATGTAAGATACACCAACAGATCATTTGGCGAAGCGTTCTCTTCAATTTGAATTCGAAGTTTCAGATCCTGGTTAATACTTTTAAAAGATGTGCCTGAAATAGTGAATTTTTGACTCAACTCCTTCCGAAGCAATTCAGGATCATTGACACCAAGGCCAACTTCAAAAGTATTGGATTTATATTCTCTTTTGATCGCCGAAACCTTCCCGTCCAGCAATTTATTCCCTTTATGGATCAAAGCCATATATTCACATAGCTCTTCAACACTTTCCATGCGATGTGTGGAAAAAAGGATAGTAGCGCCTTCATCTCTTAACTGAAGGATCTCATCTTTGATTATATTGGCATTTACAGGGTCAAATCCGCTGAAAGGTTCATCGAAGATCAACAACTTAGGCCTGTGCAGAACAGTAACAACGAATTGTACTTTTTGAGCCATCCCTTTTGAGAGCTCTTGTATTTTTTTATTCCACCAGTGCTCAATTTCCAGCTTTTCAAACCAGTATTTTAAGCGCGCTTTGGCTTCGGATTTTGACAAGCCTTTCAACTGTGCAAGATAAAGGGCTTGCTCTCCCACTCTCATGGATTTATACAAACCTCTTTCTTCCGGAAGGTACCCTATATGCTGGATGTCATCTGGTCGCAATAAATGACCATCCAGCATTATTTTTCCTTTACTGGGAAGTATGATCTGGTTTATGATTCGTATGAAAGTGGTTTTTCCCGCACCGTTAGGGCCTAACAGCCCAAAAATGCTGCCTCTTGGGATCTCAAGAGATATATTGTTGAGTGCAGTAAATTCTCCGAAAGTCTTTGAGATACTTTCTGCAACCAATAGATTATCCATAAAAGAGGTTTGGCGTAAATGTATTGAAATATTAAAAATCGAATTTTAAAATTGGGAAGATTTTAATATTTGAAGACAAGCTACAGATTTTAAAAATTTATGAGCCAAAAAAACAAAACCCACCCTTAATTGCTTAAGGATGGGAAAAAAATTGCTATGAAAAAGAAAAATTATCACTAATCTTAATTAGTGATGCTCAAATATATGTAAAAATTTTTTAACATTCTTACATTATGTAAACATATCTTTAACTTTTTCAAAAAATGATTTATCCGATTTTTCAGGCTTTGGCTGGAAATGTTCATCATTCGCCATTCGCTCGAAAAATTCTCTTTGTTCACGACTAAGTGTTTTTGGAGTCCACACATTCACATGCACTAAAAGATCTCCTTTTCCGTACCCGTTGATACTTGGGATACCTTTTCCGCGAAGTCGTAATATCTTACCAGACTGCACTCCTTCATCAATTTTGATACGAACTTTACCTGTCACCGTATCGATCTCTCTTGAGGTACCTAAAGTTGCTTCAGAGAAACTGATGTAAAGATCATAATGCAGGTTATCCCCTTCTCGCTGCAAAGCCGGATGTTCTTTCTCTTCAATGGCAACCAAAAGGTCTCCCGGCACTCCGTTACCCGGAGCTTCATTACCTTTTCCTGAAACCTTAAGCTGCATGCCTTCTACTACCCCGGCCGGAATCTTGATCGAAACAGTCTCTTCCTTCATGATCAATCCCTGAGCATCTGCATCTGCCGGTTTGTGCTCAATGGTTTGACCACTTCCGCCACATGAGGTACAGGGAGAAGCTGTTTGCATCCTACCTAAAATGGTATTTGTGACACGGGTAACCTGACCGCTACCATGACAGGTAGGACAGGTCTTGTAAGTAGTATCTTTCGCCTGAATCTTACGTTTTACTTTTATTTTCTTTTCAACGCCGTTAGCGATTTCCTCGAGAGTAAGCGCTACTCGAATTCTAAGGTTACTACCTTTCATTCTGCGCTGGCCGCCACCGCCGCCAAAACCACCGAAACCGGAAAATCCGCCACCTCCACCAAAGGCACCGCCGAAAATATCTCCGAACTGGCTGAAAATATCATCCATGTTCATTCCGCCACCGCCGCCACCGAAGCCGCCTTCGAATGCCTGGTGACCAAATCTGTCATACCTGGCGCGCTTATCTTCATTACTAAGAACCTCGTATGCTTCAGCAGCTTTTTTGAACATTTCTTCTGCTTTGGCATCTCCCGGATTTTTATCGGGATGATATTCTATAGCTTTTTTACGATAAGCCTTTTTGATCTCGGCCGTAGTCGCGTTCTTGCTTAGTCCTAATATTTCGTAATAATCCTGTTTCATTGTAAATTCTTGTTCTAGATTTTAATGGTACAAACTACTTCCCTGTCACCACTTTTGGGTAGCGGATGATTCGGTCACCCAGTTTATATCCTTTTTCTACTACGTCAACAATCTTGCCTTTTAATTTATCTGAAGGAGCAGGAATTTGAGTAATAGCCTCGTGGATATCGGCATCAAAGGAATCTCCCTCTTTCACCTCCACTAACTCCAGACCTTTTGAACGTAGTGTTTCTTTTAATTTATTGTGAATAAGTTCCACACCCTTCAATAGATTTTTATCTTTTGCCTTTGCAATTTCATTATTGGCACGATCAAAATCATCAAGTACCGGAAGTAAGGCCGCGATCACATCTTGACCTGCGGTCTTGAACATTTCTACACGCTCCTTGCTGGTGCGTCTTTTATAATTTTCGAATTCGGCAAATAGTCTAAGGAACTTATCCTTCTCTTTCTCAAGATCGGCTTTAAGCTGTTCTTTTTCTGAGGTTTCCTCTTCTGCACCCGATTCCTTCTCTTCTACTTCCTCTATAGCGTCATCAAGTATTTCCTCTACCTGATCTTTGATATTCTCTTCTGAAATATTTTCTTCGTTATGGTCTTTTTCGCTCATTTTTCGATATTATTTATTTCCTTGAACTATTAGACAAAAGTGCTGCCAATAAATGCTAAATGTCAAAATGTCACAGAAAAAAATTAGTACTTCTTTAAGATTTTTCAAACGTCAAAAATCTAATTTTGACCGTTGAAATAAAAACGAAATAATGATCATGAAGAAAAAAGCTTTAAATCTGGTTCTAATTGCCGGTATCGCAATAGGCTCCATCGCCTGCAAGAACGACAAAAAAGAAATTGTTGAAACCAGAGATACTCAGGAAGCAACTGTTTCCGCAGAAGATGCGGAAAATTATAAAATAAACACTAATGCCTCCACTATTACCTGGAAAGGCACCAAACCAACCGGGGAACACGTAGGCACTATTAACATTCAAAAAGGGACAATTTCAGCTACTTCAGAAAAGGTCACCGGCGGAAATGTTGTTATTGATATGAATTCTATTACAGTGACTGACGAAGGTATGGAGGAAAAAAAACGCACCAACCTTGAGAATCACCTTAAAGGAACGGTTGAAGGAAAAGAAAACCACTTTTTTAACGTGGAGAAATATCCAACCGCCACTTTCGAGATCACCGGTATTACCGAAGAAGAAGGAAAAAAGATGTTGCAAGGCAATCTTACCATTAAGGAAGACACTAAAAACATCCACGTTCCGGTGAAAACCACCGTTACAGGAGATGAGATATTAATTGAAAGCGAAAGCTTTACTATTGACAGAACAGACTGGAAAGTGAATTATGGTTCAAAATCTGTTTTTGACGACCTGGGGGATAGTTTCATCAATGATGATATTGAGCTTAGCATCTTAGTAAAAGCAAAGAAAGCTTAGATCAAATAAAATCACCTAACCAACCAGAAAAACCGGCTATGCGCCGGTTTTTTCTTTTAACAGATCTCTTAAAGCCCTTTCCAGATTGATATAATGAAAAGTAAATCCGGTTTCATTTATTTTTTTACTAGACACCAACTGGCTGCTTAGTATTATCTGTGACATTTCACCCATGGAAATTTTCAAGACAGGAGCCGGCACATTTGGCAACCATGTTTTTTTACCCATGATTTTAGCCAACTGCTCGGTTAAAGTCTTGTTGGTTACCGGGTTTGGAGCTACGGCATTATAGACCCCCGTTAAGCCTTCCTTTAAAATATGAAGAAAGATTCTGGAGAGATCTTCAATATGGATCCAGGATTGCCATTGTTTCCCGCTTCCCAGGGCAGCGCCAAGATTGTACTTAAAAGGTTTCTGCATCTGGGCCAAAGCCCCGCCTTTATTTGAAAGCACCAGTCCAATTCTTACTTTAGCCACTCTCAATCCCAGGTCATTAAATTGGTCAGCCGCAGCTTCCCACCGCTGGGTTACTTTTCCCAGAAATGAATCATCTACTTTCCTGTCATCTTCGGTGTGCATTTTTTGAAAGGAACTTTCATAAATCCCTACCGCACTTGCAGAGATCAATTGGCCAACTTCGTGCGAATTTTCGCTCAAAGTCTTGTGGAGTAAGTTTAATGAATCCACACGGCTATTAAGAATATTGGCTTTCGCCTTTTTTGTCCAGGGCTGAAATACATTTGCACCGGCCAGATTAATAATAGTGCCGACACGCTCAAAACAACGGGTATCAATCTCACCGGTTGAAGGATTCCAGTAAAAACCACGGTAATTATCTTGGTCTTCCAACTTGTTTTTACTAGTAGAAAGATAACTCACCTTCATCCCATTTTCATGGCATAATTCGGTGATCTTCTTTCCTATTAAACCAGTTGCACCCGTAATTAAAACCCTCATTTTTATTTTAAAATTAGAAAATTACCAAAGAAAGACTTCTTTGATTATCAAATGTTTAACAACCGAAATTTATGGATTTTTTCTCGTCGCCCGAAGCATTTCTCTTTTTCCGGGAGGCCCGGGAAGTCGTTCCACCAAAAAGCCAACTGCTTGCATGGCTCGCCTCACGTCTCCTTTTGCTGAATAAGTAACCAGCACCCCATCATCCTTCAATGCCCGGTACATTAGAGAAAAGATCTTTTCGGTCCAAAGATCTGGCTGAACCCGGGGTCCAAAAGCATCAAAGTAAATAAGATCATAAGCTCCTTCTGCTCTAATATCACTAAAAAACATCTGTTGCTTCTGAAGGTTGAAAAAAGCAGAAATCTCTACTCTTTTGCTCCATTCCGCGTCGTGTATTGATTTGAACACCTCTGAAGCTTCCTTATTTGAAATAACTTCGGAATAATCTAAAGCTTCCAATTCTTTTGAAGAAACTGGATAGGCTTCCACACCGGTGTAATCAACTGACACCCCTGCTCCTTCCGCTTCAAAATAAGTCAACAGCGCATTCAAACCGGTACCGAAACCTATTTCAAGAATCGATAGAGCCTGCGCATCCGTCTTTTCCAGGAAATGATGAAATCCGGTTTTAAGAAAAACGTGCTTAGCCTCCTGCAATGCACCATGTTTGGAATGATAATGCTCATTCCACTCGGGTAAGTATATTGTTGACGAACCGTCTCCGGTTTTAATTATTTCTCTTTTCAAATTATTTTTTGATCTTGACCCCATCAGCAATGAAAGACAAGGTCTTTTTTGGTTTTACAATCTTTTCGATTTCTTCACGGCTGGCTCCGGCATCTTCAGCGTAATGACGCTGGTCCTCTACCGACATTTCTTCCACATAAGCCTCGCCATTCACGATCACTTCTTTTCCTCCAATATCTTTAGGAACAAAAAATGCATAATCTTTGAATTTTACCATAACCTCTTCCTCATTATCAAGATTAAGTTTCATCCAGCAGCCTTTATTTTCACATACCGAATTCACCTCTGCCTTAAAACTGGCATTTAAGGTGTCTCCGGCCTTCAGATCCTGGTAGTTTTGATACATATGCGAAGAACTTAAAATTTTTTCTGTGTTGATTGGAGTTCCAACCGAAATATATTCACCAGTATTTTCCTGAGCTGTAATTACAGAACTTATGCTCGTCAACAGAATAGTTACCAGCAGTAAAATAAGTTTTCTCATCATATTGAAGTTTTAGACCTTAAAATATGATAAAATTAGTCATTTAACGGCTTTAATAACCGTATTAAATTCGGTAAATTTGCACAAATATGTTATAACATGAAAAATGGTTTACCAGACGCAATCGATGTAGTAGAGGCAAAAACCTCTAAAATCGATGCTGTTGATTTTGAGAATTTAGTTTTTGGAAATGTATTTACTGACCACATGATGATTTGTGATTATGTGAACGGTGAATGGCAGAATCCAGTTATTAAGCCTTATGGCCCCATAGAACTTGAACCATCTGCGAAAGTATTCCATTACGGCCAGGCAATCTTTGAAGGAATGAAAGCCTTTAAGGATGACCAGGACCAGGTATGGCTTTTTAGACCTGAAGATAACTTCAACCGATTTAATAAATCTTCTGTTCGCCTTGCAATCCCTGAATTTCCAAAGGAATTTTTCTTTGAAGGATTAGAAACCCTGCTGAATTTAGACAGGGATTGGATCAAAAAAGGATTCGGAAATTCGCTTTACATAAGACCTTTTGTGATCGCAACAGAGTCTGGAGTTTCAGCTTCCCCTTCAAAAAGTTATAAATTCATGATCATTTGCTCCCCTGCTAAAGCTTATTACAGCGGAGAAGTGCGAGTAGTATTTGCAGAAAAGTTCAGCCGTGCGGCCGATGGTGGTGTAGGTTATGCAAAAGCTGCCGGAAACTACGGAGCTCAATTCTATCCAACCAACCTGGCAAAAGAAGAAGGATATCAACAAATAGTCTGGACAGATGCCAATACTCATGAATACCTGGAAGAAGCCGGTACCATGAATATCTTCTTTAGAGTTGGAGATAAACTTCTTACCGCGCCTACCAGTGATCGAATCCTTGATGGGGTCACCAGAAAATCTGTCATAACCCTTGCAGAAGAACATGGAATTCCAGTGGAGGTAAGAAGAGTAAAAGTTCAGGAGATCGTGGAGGCTGCAGAAAAAGGTGAATTAAAAGAAATTTTTGGGGCCGGTACAGCAGCGACCATCAATCCGGTTAAAGGATTTGGTCATCAGGGTAAAAAATTCGAGCTTCCAGAATTGGAGGATTCATATGCGACTTTCTTCAAAAAAGAGCTTATGAACATTCAGTACAACAAGTCTGAAGATAAATACGGATGGAGATATCTTGTCAAAAATTAAAATCTAAATAACAATATCTCAAATATTAAAGTCGGAATAGATTCTATCTCTTCCGACTTTTTTTTTACCATTAGCTCTCTAGAATAGGCTTCAGTTGCGGCTCAAAATAATCAGGACCCTTCAGTACTTTTCCATCGTCACGGTAGAGAGGCTTGCCATCAGCCCCCAATTTACTCATATTACTACGCTGAATTTCTTCAAAAACCTCTTCTATTTTGTGTTGCATTCCATGTTCAAGGATGGTTCCGCAAAGAATATAGAGCATATCTCCCAGGGCATCTGCCACCTCAACAAGGTCTCCGGCATTGGCCGCTTGGAGGTATTCCTCATTTTCTTCTTTCATCAATTCAAATCTCAACCTGTTTTTGGCGGTACCAAGATTGGCTGTTGGCTGTTGTTCAATTCCCAATCCAAAAGCTGTGTGAAACTCCCGGACGGCATCTAATCTTTTTTTCATCTTAATACTTTAACTTCGCAATAAATTTAAGATAAATGGATTTTACCACCGGACAAATTGTTTTCGCTGTTCTTTTCTTCCTGACATTTGTTGTGATCATCTTCTTCAGCTACCGGAAAGATTTAAAATTGCACCGAAAATATTATAAAGGAACGCTTTATATCCTGATCGGATTTTTAATGTTTATAGGGCTCCTTTTTGTGATCAAATCTTTTCTGAAGTCTTAATACTTCCGAAGAAAAACCTATTAAAACAAAACCGCCACTTCTTTCGAAGTGGCGGTCTTTTTATAAATATTTCTGACTGATTAGTTCTCTAAAGGAAGAACGTCAAAATTTTCAGAGTAGTGAAGCATTTGTTCTTCAAAGCTTGCAGGCTGAACCACTTTGATCGAAACGATCTCATCGTTCTCATCCATTTCAGGAACCAGAACAGGATTTACAAATCCGCTGTAAGGAGCTGATTTGAACTGCTCATTTCTTTTAAGCACCTCTTTGTGGATATCCTGATCTACCTTAACCCCGTAATTTTCAACAAGATCCTTAGCTGCCTGGTAATCACCTTCAGACTTGATTCTCTGAGTTTCTTTCAACAACTGTCCAAAAAGATCCCGTAAAGCTGCGTAGTCTTTAATATCGAAATAGGTTTTACCATCTTTGGAAACCTTCTCTATCACACCATTTTCTGCACCTTTTTCAAATACCCAGGCGCTTACCCATTGGCGGTTACGCATGTGAGCTTCTTCAACATCTGCTCCCTGCTCCAATCTGATAAGCTGAGTCATAAGTCCGTTTCTGATATACCCATCGTAAGCAGCTTTTCCTACCTTCATGTGGTCATCTACAAGACCAAGCTCCTCAAGCTTAGGATCCATCAAGTAATATAACCCAACAAGGTCGGCTCTTCCTTCTTCTAAAGTAGATGCGTAACTCTTAAGAGTTTCTTTTGTCTCACCAACTCCAGGATTCAATTGACCTGAAGCGTGACCTACTACTTCATGAAGAGCAGTGTGTAATTTATCGGCTAATTGACCGTACTCTTTTTCAAGAGCTACCTCTTCCTCGTCATGAGCAAATTCTTCTAATCTACCGGTAGTTCCGGCGTTATTGTAAGAATTGATAATATTACCTAAAGAAACAGATTTACTTCCATGGGCCTTTCTGATCCAGTTAGAGTTTGGAAGGTTCACACCAATTGGAGTACTTGGAGACGCATCACCAGCTTCTCCAGCAACGATCACAGTTTTGTAAGTCACACCTACCACCGAATCTTTTTTGTGCTCATCCATTAATGGAGCGTTATCCTCAAACCACTGTACATTTTCTTCCAATACTTGCATTTTTTTGCTCATATCAAAATCCTTGATCTGTACGATAGTCTCGTAAGATCCTCTGTACCCAAGCGGGTCATTATAAACTTCAATAAAACTGTTGATGTAATCAATATTCCCTTCGGTAGCTTCTACCCATGCGATATTGTAATCATCCCACGTCTTTAAATCTCCAGTCTTGTAATAGTCGATCAACAGACCTAAAGCGTTAGCCTGCTTTTCATTTTCAGCTACACCTTTAGCTTTTTCTAACCAGAAAGTGATCTTGTCAATTGCCTCTCCATACATTCCTCCACTCTTCCAGGTTTTCTCTACAAGCTGACCGTTTTCTTTAACCAACTTAGAGTTCAATCCATAAGCAAGAGGTTTTTCAGGATTCGGCGACTGTTTCTTTGCATAGAATGCAGCTACATCATCTGCTGTAACACCTTCTCCGTAGAAATTCACTGCCGAACCTTCTACAAGTCCTTTTGACTCATCAAGGTTTACTTTTTTACTGTCCTTATCATTGAAGATAACTTCATAAGGCTCTCCGGTAAGTTCGGTTCCTGTTTCAGCAAGTAATGTGTCAAAGTACTCTTTACTGAACGCAGGCTTGATCTTATCCATTGAGTAATGGTGGTGAATACCATTTGAGAACCAAACTCTCTTTAAATAAGTTTCAAAGGCATTCCACTCTTCGGAAGATTTATCACCTTCATAGTTGGAATAAATATTCTCTAAAGCTTCACGGATCTTAAGGTTGTGTTTGTAGTTTTGATCCCAGATGATATCTCTTCCGCTAAGACCGGCCTGGGTTAGATAATAAACAAGTTTTTGCTCTTGTAAACTCAAATTTTCCCATCCCGGAATTTGGTAGCGCAAAACTTTGATATCGGCGAACTCGTCAACCAAATATTCAAAATCATCTGTTTGTGCAACTTTTTCCGTTTTTGCCGACTTGTCTTCATTAGAGTCAGCACAGGAAAAGAAAATCGTTGATGCCAGTAGAAGCATCAATAAAAATTTAATTTTCATTTGTTAGGGTTTTAATTTTAGTATTGGTATTAAATCGCCGGGTTTAAGGTTTAATCCCGGCTTTAGAAATACTCTTTTAATTAGAAACAAATGTAAGAATTACCATCAAGCAAAATAACTATATTAGCGTATTAATCTAACAAACCTGCCTGATAACCATGAAAATCATAAAGTATCTCTTTTTCCTGTTCCTCATAGTATTTATAGCCGGTTCAATTTATGTGGCCACCAAGGACGGTGACTATTCTGTTGAGTCAAGTAAAGTAATAAATGCACCCGCTCCATTATTGTTCAAAGAGGTGGCAGATCTTTCAAACTGGAAGTCATGGAATGCCTGGGATGAACAAAAGGAGATCAACATGGATGTTTCAGAAGAACCTACCGGTGAAGGTGCAGAATTCAGTTGGACGGCAGATGAAATAAGAGATGGTAAGATCACTACCCTTTCCACCATTCCATATAGCAAGATCGAACAATCCTTAGTTTTGGAAACCAGTACCGGGGAAGCAACCGGAAAGATCATCTGGAGTTTTGAAGCCGTGGATGAACAAACCCGGGTAACCTGGCAAATGTCAGGCTCTCAGTCTTTCAAAGAAAAACTGGCTTTTACGATTCAGGAAAAGGATTTCACGGAGATCTTTCAACCTATTTTCGAACAAGGTCTCCAAAACTTAGAAGAAAATGTGATTCGCAGAATGGAAGAATATTCCATCAATGTTGACGGCATCACCGAGCATGGTGGAGGTTATTATATGTATACAACTACTGCTGCCAAACTTGGCGAAGTCAACGCAAGGGCGTCAAAAATGATCTCCCAGGTGAGCGTTTATATGGACGACAACAATATTTCAATAAGCGGAAAACCTTTTATCATTTACAATCAGCGGGATGAAAGAAATAACTCTTCCATTTTTTCAGCGGCAGTGCCAACTCCAAGTCAGGTGATCACCCCATCGGGCAGCCCCGTCTTAAATGGTTACCTGGCTCCGCAAAAAGTGGTGAAAACAACCCTTAAGGGTCACAATAAAAATGCTGCGGAAGCCTGGGAAAAAACCTATCGTTATATCGAAGAGAACGGATTAGAGGTTGACCCGCGAGGCCAGGCCTTTGAAATTTTCATCACTAATCCACTCGAGGTTGAAAATCCTGCCCTATGGGTCACTGAAATTTACATTCCGGTTCAATAATTAACGCATGAAACAACTGTTATTGGTATTTCTGGGAGGTGGCGCGGGAAGCGCGCTGAGATTTCTGATCTCAAAAAGCCTTAACCAGGCCACCATTCTTCCTCTAGGAACGTTATTGGTAAATGTCGGGGGCAGCCTCCTAATAGGGTTTATTTTAGGATTGGGCTATCGTCAACAAATAATGTCAACCAACACTATTTTATTACTTGCCACAGGGTTTTGCGGTGGTTTCACCACCTTTTCGGCCTTCGCCTATGAAAACCAGGTTTTCCTGAAATCGGGGGACTTCATGAGCTTTGGGTTGTACACAGTTTCCAGTATTCTTTTAGGATTGGGAGCCGTTTTTGGAGGCTTCTATTTTTCCCGGCTTATCTAGTGCTTGGAATAAGCTTTCACTCCAGCTTTTACAGCAAGGTCAAGATCGTTCTCTTCCGGCGGAATGGGACAGGAATACTCCCCGCTGTATGCGCAATATGGATTATAAGCCTGATTAAAATCAATCACCACCCTGTTCGATCTTGGAATGGTCATGTCTATATACCTGCCTCCTGCATATGATTCTTCTCCATTTGTAAGGTCTGTAAAAGGTAAAAATAAATAATCCTTGTATTCCTCTTTTTTAGGATGCTGGTTTTGGTAAACATTAAGTTTATACTCCTTCCCCTTTAATTTAAAAAACAGCTCCCCGTATTTCACATAAATTGGTTTTCGATCTGTAGTGGTAGGCATAGCGAAAGGTGTTTCGAAGGGGGTTCGCGCAAATTCGGCCACCACACTAAAAGCCGTGTCGATCTCAAAAAAGTCCAAACCTTTAAAAGTTTTACGATCCTTTTCGGGTAAGGGAGATTGGGCAGGGTCTTTAAATTCCTTGTTTATTTTCTTCTGAAATCTTTCGGCGGCAAGAACCTTTTCGTTTTTTTGGGCATTTACCATAAAGAACAGGCACAAAAAGAACGAGGTGATTATAACTTTCATCAATAAGTTTAAAATTAATTACTGTAATATCTCGAGGACCCTAGATAGTTTTCGATAATAGCATTGAATTCCGGAGTAAGCCGAAGACCAAGGGTTCCTTCGATGTCGTAAAGGGCATCCTGATTTTTGTATCCATGTTTCAACATTTCCTCCAGGTAAAAAAGTGCCGTACTAAAATCATTGTCCTGAGCACTCAAAGAAATGATTTTCTTATAAGCCTTAAAATTTTTAGGGTTGTAAATAGTCTGAATAATGTTCGCGATCATCATTTTATCTAATGAAGCATGCTCCTCTTCCAGTTCCTTTTCAGCATTTTCTGCCAGATAATCAATAAAACCAATCAGCCTTTTAGCCATTTTGCCTTCAGGACCACTTTTACCTGAAAGAGAATCCAGTTGAATTTTTTGATAATTCCACCAGCCTAAATTTTCAAAATTAGCCGTTTGAATATCAGCACCCAGGTAATAGATAAAATCTTCCATCAACCTCATCTCCTTCTCCTCTACCTCTGTGTACTCTTTCTCCTGGCTCACAAAATTCCTGGAGCGCCTAATTTGCTTCTGTTTTTCTTCAACTTCAGCAAGGTCATGCAAGCCTTTATATTTATCTTCCATAAGCTCCAAAAACTCCATAGCCTCAACCAGTCTCACATTGCTTACCATCTTATTAGCATGCAAAAGATCGGCATTAAAAAGTTGTTCTATTAAATCACGGTCTGCCGAACGAAAGCCTTTTCTCATGGCTTCTAAAGTTAGAGAACCTACCGCACTGGAAATAGTTCCATTTTTCGGCCAATCCATATCTCCTTCAAAAGAATAGACCTGGCTGGGAAATTTGAAGGTCCGTAAAAGTTCTGCCGTGAATTTAATTCCTGCGGAAGTATACTGTTCGTCACCGGCAATCCCTATAAACGTGAATTCCTTCTTTTTTTCAAACATGTCCAAATTGACCCAATAATTACCAACGGCAATAGCCCCAAGTATGTCATTATAGATTACCGGAATAATAGACGCCACTTTTCCACCTTCCATAGAGCCCGCTGCGGCCACCATCCTTATGTCTAATGGGAAAGTATTGGCTGAATTATTTATAAGTCTCTTTGCTATTTCCAGGTTTTCAGATATTTCATTTTCAACCGAAATATTATTGGAAGAAATTAGTAAATAGCCTTGTTCTTCAGCAGCCGATCTAAAAAGTTGTGCGGCCGACCTGCCGCGCCCTTCTCCGTCAAAAAGGAAAAGAACCGGCCAGTTTTTTTCTCCCTGAAATTCAGAAGGAAGGTATAACGCGTATGTTTCTGAGAGGGAATCGGAAACCTTTAAAGAATCGACCACCATCCCTTTCTTAACAGTAAATTCCTGGGCAGAAACCTGTGTCACCACAAGAAATAAAAGAAGTAATTTTCTCATGGAATTAAATTAGTGATTTTTTTTCACCCCGGGAAGAGCTTTAGGAATGCTAAAATAAGGGCATGAAAAAAGCCTTACTCTCGTAAGGCTTAATAAAATTATAAATAAGAACCTGAAACTATGCTTGTTTCACGTTTACTGCATTTACACCTTTTCTACCTTCTTCAAGGTCAAAAGTAACTTCGTCGTCTTGTCTAATTTCATCAATTAATCCATTAGCGTGTACGAAATACTCATCATTTGATTCTTCGTCTTTAATAAAACCGTAACCTTTTGTTTCGTTAAAGAACTTAACTGTACCTTTATTCATTATATAAATTTAAATTGGGTGCGAAGTTACAACTAAATAAATGATAACCTACTAAAAACCAATAAATTATTAAAAATTAAATATCAAAGGCAATGTGAATCCCCTGTATCAACATGTTAACCCCAATAATGGCTATAATAAGACCCATTATTTTTTCTACCACCACGATTTTATTAGCACCAATATAGCGCACCAGGTATTCGCTTGATAAGAAAGCCAGGTGATTTAACCACATCACCACGGCAAACATCACCAAAATTATCCCCAGGTCAAGATAGGTAGCGTTGGTTGTAAAGTTCATCGCAGTAACAATAGTACCGGGACCGGCAAGAATAGGAATCCCCAGGGGTGAAATAGAGATACCTTCGTTAAAGTTAACTTCGGTCTGGTTATCAATACTGGATACTTGGGCACGAATCATTTCAAATCCTACGAAAAATACCAAAATTCCCCCGGTGATCTTAAAGGCCGGAACGGTCAATCCGAAGAAATCAAAAATGTATTTCCCTAAAATAATGAACCCAGACACGATCACGAAAGCCGTAAAAGTCGCTTTTTTGGAGATCTTTTTCCGCGTAGGGCGATCTGCCTGACGCGTGAGGCTCAGGAATATAGGAACATTTCCCACCGGATTATTGATAGCTATGAATCCGGTGAATACAGCTATAGCAAGTACACCTATATTTTCCATTTTGATTTAATTATTTGATTATGTTGAAATTAAGCTGGCAAAAGTATTCAAAATATATTTCTCGCAAAAATTGATGGCAAAAGTTTAATTATTAAAATTATGATCCGTTGAAAAACACATTTCACAGCATTATTTTCAGACTTCTTTAACGCCCGTACAGGTCCAAATTTTGTACTTTTTCCACATTGACAAAGCAGGTCAAATGAAGAGTTATAACGAAAAGAGGGATTTCACAAAGACCCGGGAACCCAAAGATTCGCCTCCAAAAAAGAAGAACGAAGATCCCATTTTTGTGATCCAGAAACATGATGCCACCAATTTGCATTATGATTTCAGGCTTGAAATTGACAATACGCTCAAATCCTGGTCTGTTCCAAAAGGTCCCAGCACAGATCCATCAGTTAAAAGAATGGCTATTCCTACTGAAGATCATCCTATAACTTATGCCGATTTTGAGGGAACTATACCCGAAGGGCAATATGGAGGAGGAACGGTAATGATATGGGACCACGGAACGATAGAAAGCAACAAAAAAGATGAGGACGGAAACCTTATATCTTTAGAAGAAAGTTTCAAAGCAGGAAGTATCGAGGTCACCCTCCATGGAAAAAAATTACAGGGCGGGTATAACCTGGTAGAAATGAAAAGCGGTAAAATGAAGGGTAACTGGCTGCTCATCAAGCAAGATGATGAACATGCCGATGCACGCCGAAATCCGGTTAGCACACAGTCCAAAAGTGTGGTTACCGGTCGAAGTTTAAAGGATATCGAAAAAGACGAACAAAAAGAATCAAAGTAACGATGGAAATAGCAGGGGTTGAAATAACGCATCCTGACAAGGTGATCTTTCCGAAGAAAAACATCACCAAAGCAGATATGGCATCTTATTACGACAAGGTCGCCGATTCCATTTTACCATATATGAAAGATCGCCCCCTCACGCTTCAGCGATTTCCTAACGGAATAGGAGAAGCCGGTTTTTACCAAAAAAGTATATCAGATTATTTTCCGAAGTATATAAAAACCGTAGAAATTGAAACCGAAGAAGGTTCAAACACCCAGATCATCTGTAATGACAAAAAAAGTCTCCTTTACTTGGTGAACCAGGGAACAGTTTCATTTCACATATGGCTAAGCCGGAAGGATAAGATAAGGCAGCCTGATAAGGTGGTTTTTGATTTGGACCCGCCAGAAAATGCCTTCGACAAGGTTAAAGAAGCAGCGAAAGTTGTTCGCAGCTACCTTAAAAAACAAAAAAAAGATCCTCAATTAATGACTACCGGGCAAAAAGGATTGCATCTTTATTATGAGGTGCGAAGAGGAAAAGATTTTGACGAAATAAAAAAAGAAGCCAGGAAAGTAGCAGAGGAGGTCACCAAACTTCGCCCCGATCTCCTGACAACCAAAATCAGGAAAGATCAAAGGGAAGGCAAGATCTTTGTGGACTACCTAAGGAATGCTTATGCGCAGACAGCCGTCTGCCCTTTCTCCTTGCGCGCAAACGAGGAAGCAGGAGTTGCAACTCCTCTGGCATGGGAAGAACTTTCAAAACTAGAGAGCGCTTCTTATTATAACATTGACAATATTTTTAATAGATTAGGACAATTAGATAAATAAATCAGAGCAAAAAATGGAAAACATCAGCCCCGAGCGAGCAGATCACGCCTTACAGGAACAGGCTCAAAAAATTAAAGAGAAGGATCTTGAAAAAGTGATCAAAAAGCAGGATAAGATCGAGAATAAATTCAGAAAGAATGACTCAATAAGCGGATATATTGATAAAGCCAAAAGCATGATCTCTTTAATAAGGGATTACTGGAGCGGGGAATACACGGGAGTGCCTTGGAAAACAATCGCTGCCACTGCCGGAGCCCTTTTGTATGTTCTGATGCCGTTGGACCTTATCCCCGATTTCATTCCATTGGTTGGATTACTGGATGACGCGGGTGTAATTGCGGCATGTCTTACGTTGATAAACGATGATCTTATAACCTATGAGAAATGGAAAGTCAGGAAAGAAAATACTGAACATGTAGAATAGAAAAATCCCGCCTATGAGCGGGATTTTTTATTATATAACCTCATTTTCGATTTACATATTCCTTCTGTACTGACCTCCTACCTCAAATAACGCGGTAGTGATCTGACCTAATGAACAAGCTTTGGTAGCCTCCATAAGAACCTCAAAAATATTTTTATTTTGAATGGCAGCATTTTTCACCTTTTCCAAAGTTTCATGCTCCAGTTCTTTTTTAGCTTCATGTAGATCTTGTAGTGTTTTGATCTGGTTTTGCTTCTCTTCTTCAGTAGCCCTGATCACTTCTCCTGGAGTCACCGTTGGAGAACCGGTTGAACTCAAGAATGTGTTCACCCCAATGATCGGAAATTCCCCATTGTGCTTTAAGGTCTCGTAATAAAGGCTTTCTTCCTGGATCTTACTTCTTTGGTACATGGTTTCCATAGCACCAAGTACACCACCTCTTTCAGTGATTCGATCAAATTCCAGCAATACCGCTTCCTCAACAAGATCTGTAAGCTCTTCGATAATGAAAGATCCCTGGATAGGGTTCTCGTTTTTGGTAAGCCCCAGTTCCTTATTGATGATCAATTGAATCGCCATCGCTCTTCTTACCGAAGCTTCTGTAGGCGTAGTGATCGCCTCATCATATGCATTAGTGTGCAAGGAGTTACAGTTGTCATAAATGGCATATAATGCCTGAAGCGTAGTTCTGATATCATTGAAATCGATCTCCTGCGCGTGAAGGGATCTCCCGGAAGTCTGGATGTGATATTTCAACATCTGTGCTCTCGCGTTCGCGCCATATTTATATTTCATGGCCTTTGACCAGATCTTTCGAGCTACACGGCCAATAACCGCGTATTCAGGATCAATTCCGTTAGAGAAGAAGAAGGAAAGGTTTGGCCCAAACTTATTAATGTCCATTCCGCGGCTTAGGTAGTATTCCACATAGGTGAATCCGTTGGCCAGCGTCAGTGCCAATTGAGTAATTGGGTTTGCTCCCGCTTCAGCTATATGATATCCCGAAATTGAAACCGAATAGAAATTACGAACATTCTCTTTAATGAAGTATTCCTGAACATCTCCCATCAGTCTCAAGGCAAATTCCGTAGAGAAGATACAGGTATTCTGTGCCTGATCTTCCTTCAGGATATCAGCCTGGACGGTTCCCCTAACCTGGCTCAAAGTACGCTTTTTGATCTCCGCATATACATCAGCCGGGAGTACCTGGTCTCCGGTAACTCCTAAAAGCATCAATCCTAAACCGTTGTTCCCTTCCGGCAACTCTCCGCGATATTTTGGCTGTTCCATGCCTTTTTCGGCATAGATCTTATCGATCTTTTCCTGCACCTCTTTTTCAAGACCGTGCTGTTTGATATATTTTTCACATTGCTGATCGATCGCTGCATTCATAAAGAACCCAAGCAACATGGGAGCCGGACCATTGATAGTCATACTCACTGAGGTCATAGGGTCTGCCAGATCAAATCCTGAATATAATTTCTTTGCATCGTCAAGACAGCAAATAGACACCCCGGCATTCCCGATCTTTCCGTAGATATCAGGTCTGTGATCTGGGTCATTCCCGTATAAGGTAACCGAATCAAAGGCGGTAGAAAGACGTTTTGCCGGCAAGCCCATACTCACGTAATGGAAACGACGGTTAGTCCTTTCGGGAGAACCTTCCCCGGCGAACATTCGGGTCGGATCCTCACCTTGCCTCTTGAAAGGATATAATCCCGCCGTATAAGGAAATTCTCCCGGTACATTTTCCTGAAGACACCAGGTAAGAATATCTCCCCAGGCCTGGTATTTAGGCAAGGCAACTTTCGGGATCTGGGTGTGGGAAAGTGACTCTGTATGCGTCTTAATTTTGATCTCCTTATCCCGCACTTTAAAACTGTAGACAGGCTCTCTATATCTATTTACCTTTTCATCCCAACCGGTGATGATCTCCCAGTTATAAGGGTCAAGGTCCATTTTAACCTTATCGAATTCCTTTTTCAAAAGACCTGCCAGTTCTTCATTTTCTGAAGTTGTAGCCGAATTAAGTCCATCCTCATCCAAACCGAACTTATTGAGTTCGATCTTTTGTCCGGTAACAGATTCAAGGGTCTTGTAAATTCCGTATAATTTTTGAGCAACCTCAGCCTGAGCTTCGGCCTTCTCATCATAAGACCTGTTGTTTTCTGAAATTTCAGAAAGGTAACGTGTCCTGCTTGGCGGGATCACAAAAACCTTCTCGCTCATTTCTTTGGAAATACTGAAGGTAGAGTTGAACTCAGCACCCGCTTTATCATCTATCTTATCCATGATCTGCTTGTACAGCGTGTTCATACCGGGATCGTTGAACTGGGAAGCGATGGTTCCAAAAACCGGAAGCTTATCAGTATCAGCTTCCCAAAGTCCATGGTTTCGCTGGTATTGCTTTTTCACATCTCTTAAAGCATCTAAAGCACCGCGTTTATCGAACTTATTGATGGCCACAAGATCTGCGAAATCAAGCATATCGATCTTTTCTAATTGAGTCGCAGCTCCAAATTCGGGAGTCATGACATATAAAGAAACATCAGAATGTTCCAGGATCTCGGTATCAGATTGACCAATCCCGGAAGTCTCCAGCACGATAAGGTCATAATTTGCCGCTTTTAAAACTTCGATAGCTTCCGAAACATATTTTGAAAGTGCCAGGTTTGACTGCCTGGTAGCCAGAGAACGCATATAAACTCTAGGATTATTGATCGCATTCATACGAATACGGTCTCCTAAAAGGGCACCTCCGGTCTTCCTTTTTGAAGGGTCTACAGAAATGATCCCAATGGTCTTCTCAGGAAAATCCATTAAATATCTTCTCACCAGTTCATCTACCAAAGATGATTTACCCGCACCACCGGTTCCGGTGATCCCAAGTACAGGAGTTTTATTTCCTTTATTATCGTCATGAATCTTCTCTAAAGTTTCTTTTGCGATCTCCGGAAAATTTTCAGCAGCAGATATCACTCTTGCAATAGCGCCTGGATTTTTTGAAGCCAGCGAATTGACCTCACCGTTGAGATTTTCGCCCAAAGGATAATCGGACTGCTTTACCAGATCATTGATCATACCCTGAAGTCCCATTTCCCTTCCGTCATCTGGAGAATAAATTCGGGTGATCCCGTACTCATGAAGCTCTTTGATCTCTTCGGGAAGGATCACTCCTCCTCCACCCCCGAAGATCTTGATATGGCCGGCTCCCTTTTCCTGAAGCAGGTCATACATATATTTGAAATATTCGGTATGTCCTCCCTGGTAAGAGGTCATGGCAATAGAATTCGCGTCTTCCTGAATAGCACAGTTCACCACTTCTTCTACACTGCGGTCATGACCAAGGTGGATCACCTCAACCCCCGTAGACTGTATGATTCGGCGCATGATATTGATCGCCGCATCATGCCCGTCAAAAAGGGAAGCTGCTGTTACTATTCTTACTTTATTTTTAGGTTTATAAGGAGCTTGTTGTTCCATGTTTTTTCCTGATATTTTTAGTGGCCGCAATTTACGAATTTAGGAAGGAACTTGCCATATATCGAAGTTATTATAAATTGAACCCCTAAAAATTGAAAAAGTGAAAATCCGCTATCGTTTTAGGATTACCATAATTTATATTTTATCTTCCTGCCCTAGTTTAAAGAAAAACCCAAATATGAAAAAGATCCTACTTCTCGCGTTTTTACCCATTTTTTTAGGCTGTGCAGAATTGCAACAAATCGCCGAACAAATGCCAAATGAAGGCGGTTATATCTCTAATGCCGAAATAGCAGCGGGGTTAAGACAGGCTCTGGATAACGGAATCGACAAGCAGGTGACAAAACTTACCCAGGAAGACGGATTTTTTAAAAATGAACTTGTTCGCATCGGACTTCCGCCTGAACTTCAGAAAGTAGATAAAACCTTAAGAGATGTAGGACTTGACGCTCTTGCCGATGAAGGCCTGAAAGTTTTGAACAGGGCTGCGGAAGACGCCGTAAAAGAAGCGACCCCAATCTTTGTAACAGCAGTCAAAGAGATCACTTTTGCTGATGCGCGTAATATTCTAACCGGAAATGATGTGGCTGCCACTACCTATTTAGCCGAGAAAACCACCACTCCTCTATATTCTAAATTTAATCCGGTGATTAAGAATTCCCTTGATGAAGTAGGCGCCACACAAGTATGGTCGAATATTATCAACAAATACAACAGCCTCCCGCTAACGTCCAACGTAAACCCCGACCTGCCCGATTATGTGACTAATGAAGCCCTAAAAGGTGTGTTCACCATGATCGCGCTCGAAGAAAAGGAGATTAGGAATAACTTTGCTTCCAGGACTACAGACCTGTTACGCCGGGTTTTCGCTCTACAAGATTAAAAACTAAGGAATTAAGCAGCCATAATTTTTCAACAACTAAGCCCACTTGTCCACATTTTAAAAATCCTTGAAACCTAGAATATAGTTGACAATCAAGGGTATAGGTAAAAAGTTTTTAACAATCTGGAGGAGAGCAAGCAGGCATTTTACAATAATGTTAACTTAAGCTTAGGAAATGTTCGAATTTCATGTAGATATATTTGTAATATAACTAAAACTATATGTTTAGAATATTCGAACCACGTTCCACTTTAGAAAGACTTCGGGAAAAATACAGCTTCCTGATGCGCCGTTCTTATGAGCTCGCTCTTGATGATAAGATGAGAAGCGATATGCTCAATGAAAAGGCCCGTAAAATTCTCCAGGAGATCAGACGAATGGAGGAAAGTCATTCTGAAGAAGAATAAGAGAGTGTCCCGTGAAGTTTCTTGAAATAATCAAAAGCTGCAATTAATCGGGATCCATACCAGCTAAAATATTCCCCGTCCACAATGTGGATGCAATCCTCCCTCACCGCTTTTTTGAACATAGATTTATCTTCTTCCTTGAAAGGATAAGGTTCGGTAGAAAGGAAAACCCTGTCCGCATTTTTAGTAGTTAATTGATCGAGGTAGATTTCCGGGTAGCGTGATTTTTCAAGGCGATAGACATTTTCAAATTTGTTGAGCTCGAGCAAGTGATCAATAAAGGTATCTTTACCCACTACCATCCACGGATTTTTCCAGATGAAATAAGCCACTCTTTGTTTCGGCTTTTTATCTATAAACTCACAAAAATCTTCCCGAAGATCCATGATCTGACCTGCTATTTCTGACGCTTTTTCTCGAACGCCAAAGATCTCCCCGTATTCCCTGATCAATTCCAGAGAATCATCAACACTCTTGACATCAGAGACATGAACAGGAGCGATATTTTCAAGCTCCGCAACCATTTCAAGAGTATTTTCTTCCTTATTGCAAAGAATTATTTCCGGCGCCAATTTTCTGATCTTATCAACATGAACCTGCTTGGTACCGCCTACGGTATTTTTTCTCTGCCTCAGGTCCTTTGGGTGTACACAAAACTTAGTGACGCCAATGAGAACATCTTCAAGACCCAAATCAACCAGCAACTCGGTTTGACTGGGAACAAGTGAGATTATTCTTTTAGGCGGATTCGGAATTTTAATTTCCCTGTCCAACTGATCATAAAACACACGCATTTCACTCATTTTAAATGAGTTAATAAGTTAGTGAGAAAAGTCTGTTTTTAAAAGAAATTTTTAAACTTCAAATTATAGAAGCCTGTCCATTTGTTGCTGTAGCTCTGCAGCTTTTTCGGCCGCTGCTTCAGCAAAATCCTTTCCGTTAGAGGCGTATATGATTCCGCGGGAAGAATTGATCAGTAAACCAACATTTTGACTCATGCCATATTTACAAACCTCCTGGAGGTTTCCGCCCTGGGCACCAACTCCCGGAACCAAAAGAAAACTTTCAGGAATAATCTTTCTGATCTCAGCCAAAAATTCAGCTTTTGTAGCTCCTACCACATACATAAGATTCTGACCGTTCTTCCAGGTCTTGGAAGTTTTCAGAACATGCTTATACAACTCCTCTCCTTCTACTTCCCTGGTTTGGAAATCGTAGGCGCCGGCGTTAGAAGTAAGTGCCAGTAAAATTGTATGTTTATTTTCATAGGCCAGAAAGGGCTCTACTGAATCTTTCCCCATATAAGGAGCCACCGTAACCGAATCAAAATTGAGGTCTTCAAAAAACGCCTTTGCGTACATTCCCGAAGTATTACCTATGTCACCCCTTTTTGCGTCTGCTATAGTGAAAATTTCAGGGTGATTTTGATTTAGGTAATCGATCGTCTTTCCTAAAGCCTCCAATCCTTTGATCCCATAGGCTTCATAAAAGGCCAAATTCGGTTTGTAAGCCACAGCAAGGTGATGGGTTGCATCAATAATAGCTTTATTAAAAGCGAAAATCGGATCTTCTTCTTTTAAAAGGTGCTGCGGAATTTTGGTAAGATCTACATCCAAACCGATGCACAAAAATGATCTTTTACGCTTAATTTCCTGAACAAGTTCCTGGGTCGTCATGATAGGTTAGGTTAAAAAGAAAAAAGCTGCCGGAAAATTTGCGACAGCTTTAAATGCTTTATTGTTTTAAAAAATATCCGAATTCTCCTTGAGCTTTTCGGTATTTTCTACCAGTTGTAATTCGTCGATGATCTTTTGGATATCACCATTAATGATATTTGAAAGATCATAGAGCGTAAGCCCGATACGGTGATCGGTCACCCGGCCTTGCGCATAGTTATAAGTACGGATCTTTGCACTACGGTCACCGCTGGAAACCATAGAGTTTCGTTTTGCAGCATCTGCCTCCATTTTCTTGGCCAATTCCTGCTCATACAATCTCGATCTCAATACACGGAAAGCTTTTTCCTTGTTCTTATGCTGAGATTTCTGATCCTGACATTGGGCTACCAATCCTGTTGGGGTGTGTGTTAACCGAACAGCAGAATAAGTCGTGTTCACCGACTGACCTCCAGGTCCTGAAGAACAGAAATAATCAATACGCACATCTTTTGGGTCGATCTGCACATCAAATTCCTCAGCTTCCGGCAATACCATTACGGTAGCCGCAGATGTATGCACACGTCCCTGAGTTTCAGTTTGAGGAACACGTTGCACCCGGTGTACTCCGGCTTCAAACTTTAAAGTTCCGTAGACATCTTCCCCGGTCACATCAAAGATGATCTCCTTGAAACCACCACTCGTTCCTTCACTAAAGTCAACAATATTATGTTTCCAGCCTCTACTTTCAATATACTTGGTGTACATTCTGTAAAGGTCTCCTGCAAAGATACTGGCCTCATCCCCACCGGTACCGGCACGAATCTCCATCACCACGTTCTTAGCGTCTTCAGGATCTTTTGGAACCAACATCATACGAATCTTCTCCTCCAACCCAGGCAGCTGCTCTTTGGCTTCTTCCAATTGCATTTTTGCCATTTCGGTCATTTCGGGATCGCTGCCATCAGAGATGATCTCCTCCGCTTCCGAAATATTCTGGGTAAGACCCATATACTTCTCACGCTCCTCCATCAAAGCCTTCAGGTCCTTATATTCCTTGTTAAGCTCTATGTAACGTTTTTGATCAGCAATCACATCGGGTTGAATGATAAGATCATTCACCTCGTCAAAGCGTTGCTTCACAATATTTAATTTCTCGATCATAACATCTTCTTGTAAAGTGGGACAAATTTACGATAAATCAATTGATTTATTGAATCCATTTTTAACCTCGGAAATATTTCAATTATATAAAATTACTTCAGGAAAATTGATCTTTCGACGGAAATTCACTTAAATTCAGGAGTATGTCTATATTGAAGAAAATTGGATTGGGAGGAGGTTGCCACTGGTGTACCGAAGCTGTTTTCCAGGCTCTAAAGGGAGTGGAAAAAGTAGAACAGGGTTATATATCCTCAGTAAATGAAGCTGCCTCTTTTTCTGAAGCGGTCGTTGTTCATTACGATCCTGAGATCATTTCTTTACAGGAGCTTATAAGCGTTCACATCTTCACGCATAGATCAACTTCAAACCATTCCTTCCGAAGAAAATATCGTAGTGCAATTTATACTTCAGAAGAAAATGAATTTCCCGTCTGTGAAAATATACTTCAGGATCTTCAGAAGGAATTCAGCGAAAAGATCAACACTCAAATTCTTCCGCTAAAGGAATTCAAACCTTCTAGAGAATCTTTATGGGATTATTATAAAAAGAACCCTGAAAAGCCGTTTTGCAAAAAGTATATTCACCCTAAAATGAGGTTACTTCAGAAAAATTTTCCAAAATTGAAAAAAGAGGATTAACTCTCAAATAATTTAAAAATTTACCCGAGGTTTAATGTACTAACATATTCCTTTTTACTATTTAAAAATGAAAAAGAAGAATGAACTAAATAACATTAGAAGCTTTAAATACTGCTGTAATTTTAAACAACGGAAGTGGCGATTTATGACAGAAGTATACCGGATTAGTCACTCCTTCTTTTTCTTTGGCAGATTCATCAATAAATCTAGATTTTGTATAATTTATTCCATTATAATTATACATTTTCGCACCATACTTTCTAATAATTTTAAATATTGAACGTAATTTTTCAGATTCAAATGATTTTGAATTACTGTTTAAAATAAGCGGAGATAAGCCAAGATTTAGATATTCAAATCCTTCGTTCTTAAATTTCTTTATGGCCTCAACCATAATTGCATAAAAAATACCTTGTTTGAATTTAGCGCTTGATCTTGAAATATCGGGAACATATCCAACACATCTTCCATTTTCAAATATTGGGTCAAAAATTATATACGCCATTAGATTGCCATCCGAATCATAAGCGCAAAAAGTTCTAGTATCTATTTCAAAATATGGGTGGGTCCTAATAAGAAATTTAATCTCACGTTTTTTAACCTGCCTCGTTCTTAGCCAATTTGAAGATATTGTGTCAAAACCATTTTCAAGAGGACTTTCTAAAATATTAATTTCATTTTTTGCTACCTGATTACATGAGGTACGAATTACCTGTTTTCTCTTGCCGCTGATTTTCCACTTTTGAATGTTAATCAGTCTTTCATTACCAATCTGTGTAGAATAGTAATTAAATTCATCATTTAAAAGTTCAGCAAATTGTTTTGAAATCTGGACAAAAGAAACCCGATTGTATTTATTCAGAAATTTCTTTATTAATTCTACTCTGAATTCCTTTTCAGAATATTTGAAAATTGGATCCGCCAAGACAAAATAACACCCATATTTTTTGATATAGGAAATTAATCCATATTCGTGCTGAAAATATTGCATTTCAGGCTGAAGTATTGAATAATGCATACAACAACCCTGGCTGTAGGGTTTAATATAACTTTCAAAAATCTCATCAGGAGTCATTCGCATTTAAAAAATGTTATTTGTAAATATCGTTTGTAAAGTCTATCCGAAGACAAACTACAAGTTTTACCCTCTTTAATTTTAAAAAGGAAAAATCTATAGATTTTTTTGAAGGGGATTAGGCTAAGTCTCTAAAATTTAGCGGTATGTAAACGTCCCGTAAGCATCTGAAATTGTAAGCTTCTTGCTTTCAGAACTTTCCACTCTACCGATGATTTGTGCATCGACATTAAATGATTTTGAAATGGCAATAATATCTTCGGCTATCGCTTCATCTACATATAATTCCATTCGGTGCCCCATATTGAAAACCTGGTACATCTCTTTCCAGTCTGTACCACTTTCCTCCTGTATCAATTTAAAAAGCGGAGGCACCTCAAACATATTATCTTTAATGACATGTACATTCTCCACAAAGTGAAGCACCTTGGTCTGCGCACCACCACTGCAATGCACCATTCCAAAAATGTCTTTATTGGAATATTTTTCAAGGATCTTCTTAATGACGGGAGCATAGGTTCTGGTTGGAGAAAGAACCAGTTTACCAGCGTCTATCGGACTTCCTTCCACCTTGTCTGTAAGGTTTTTTGATCCGCCGTAGATAAGCTCATTTGGAATGGAAGGATCAAAACTTTCAGGATACTTAACGGCCAGATAGTTACTAAAAACATCATGCCTCGCAGAAGTAAGACCATTACTACCCATCCCGCCATTGTATTCCTTTTCATAGGTTGCCTGGCCTGATGAGGAAAGTCCCACGATCACATTTCCGGGTTTAATATTTGCATTATCGATCACTTCACTGCGCTTCATTCGTGCCGTTACAGTAGAATCAACGATAATAGTACGAACCAGATCTCCAACATCTGCAGTTTCACCTCCAGTTGAATGAATAGTGATTCCGAAGTTTTTAAGATCCTCAAGCAATTCTTCAGTACCGTTAATGATCGCAGAGATCACCTCGCCCGGAACCAAATTCTTATTTCGCCCTATGGTGGAAGACAACATGATATTATCTACTGCCCCCACACACAAAAGGTCATCTATGTTCATGATAAGGGCATCCTGTGCTATCCCTTTCCAAACCGAAACATCCCCGGTCTCTTTCCAGTAAAGATAGGCAAGGGAAGATTTCGTGCCAGCCCCATCGGCGTGCATTATTAAGCAGTGATCTTCATCCCCTGTAAGATGATCTGGCACTATCTTGCAAAAAGCCTTCGGGAAAAGACCTTTATCAACATTTTTTATAGCGTTGTGTACATCTTCCTTTCCTGCTGAAACGCCTCTGCCGGCATATCGTTTGCTTATTTCCTTACTCATGATTGTGTGTTTGTGGCTCAAAGATAAATAGATTTGAACTTTTAATTTCCCTTGTTTGGGGAATAAAAAAAGCCACATCAAAAGATGTGGCTTTCTATTTCAAGTTAGAATTATCTGGTAAAAAGTAATTCTCTGTATTTAGTAAGCGGCCAGATCTCATCGTCGATCAACAGCTCAAGCTTATCACAGTGATACCTGATGGTTTCAAAGAAAGGTTTTACATCATTACAGTATGCAAATGCTTTCTCTTCTGCCTCTTCCATTTTATTGGCTTTTTTACGGGCTTCGATCATTTCAGTAATTCCGGAATTGATCTTTGCGATATGAGCTGATATCTCTTCTACGATCTCCAGTTGCTCTTTTGAATACTTTCTGAAGTCATCTCCATAAATATCCTTCAATCCGCGAACGTTCTTAATTAAGATATTCTGATACCTGATAGAGGTCGGGATCACATGGTTGCGAGCAATATCTCCAAGAATTCGGCTTTCGATCTGGATCTTCATAATATACTCTTCCAGTTCGATCTCATAACGAGCCTCTACCTCAACCTTGTTCATCACATTTAAGTCAGCGAAAAGAGCAATGTTTTTTTCAGTCACCATAGCCTTCAAAGCTTCAGGAGTATTTTTGTTGTTGCTCAACCCTCTCTTTTCAGCTTCCTTTTCCCAATCTTGAGAATAACCGTCTCCTTCAAAACGAATATTCTTAGAATCTTTAATGTATTCTCTCAGGACATTGAAGATAGCATCATCTTTCTTCATTTTTTTGCCCTTGATAAGACTGTCTACTTCTTTTTTGAACTCAATAAGTTGTTTACCAACAATGGTATTCAAAACAGTCATTGGTTGAGCACAGTTTGCTGTAGAACCTACCGCTCTGAACTCAAATTTATTACCTGTAAAGGCGAAAGAAGAAGTTCTGTTTCTGTCTGTATTGTCAAGAAGGATCTCAGGGATCTTCCCCACTACGTTCAATTTTAATTCTGTTTTTTCCTGTGGAGATAGTTTCCCGTCCGTAACTTTTTCAAGTTCATCAAGCACTTCTGTCAATTGAGATCCGATGAAAGTAGAAATAATTGCCGGTGGAGCTTCATTCGCACCCAGGCGGTGATCATTGGAAGCACTTGCAATAGTGGCTCTCAACAATTCCTCGTTATCATGCACCGCTTTAATGGTGTTGATAAAGAATGTAAGGAATTGCAGGTTCTTCATAGGAGTTGATCCAGGACCTAAAAGGTTTACTCCTGTATCTGTACTCAAAGACCAGTTGTTATGTTTTCCACTTCCGTTAATCCCGGCGAATGGTTTCTCATGAAAAAGAACCACAAAATTGTGACGTTCAGCAACACGCTGCATAATATCCATCAACAAAGAATTGTGGTCTACCGCAAGGTTTGCCTCCTCAAAAATAGGAGCCAGTTCAAACTGGTTTGGTGCCACCTCATTGTGACGGGTCTTAACCGGCACTCCTAACACCATACATTCTTTCTCAAGTTCCCTCATGAAAGAAAGTACACGCGGAGGGATAGAACCAAAATAATGATCATCCAACTGCTGACCTTTTGCAGGAGAATGACCTAGTAATGTTCTTCCGGCAAGTTGAATATCTGGTCTTGATGCAGCCAACGCCGAATCAATAAGGAAGTATTCCTGCTCCCAACCTAATGTCGCCTGTACCTTAGTAACGTTCTTATCAAAATATTTTGCAACATCGGTCGCAGCCTGGTCAATTACCTGTAAGGCTCTTAAAAGCGGAGTTTTAAAATCCAGTGCATCTCCAGTATATGAAACGAAAACACTTGGAATACAAAGGGTAGTTCCATAGATAAACGCAGGAGAAGTAGGATCCCATGCCGTATAACCACGAGCTTCGAAAGTATTTCTTATCCCTCCATGAGGAAAACTGGAAGCATCGGGTTCTTGTTGTACTAATTGTCCACCTCCAAATTTTTCAATTGCCAAACCATCTCCAATAGTTTCGAAAAACGCATCGTGCTTTTCAGCAGTAGTACCTGTCAAAGGCTGGAACCAGTGAGTGTAGTGAGTAGCACCTTTAGAGATCGCCCATTCCTTCATTCCTGTAGAAATATGATCGGCGATCGTGCGGTCGATCTTTTTTCCGGTAGCATTCGCCTCTTTAACGCTTTGGTATGCTTCCTTGGTAAGGAATTGACGCATCACGCTCTCGGTAAATACATTTTTTCCGAATAATTCTGAACGACGCTCTTTTTCTTCTACTTCAACCGGCTTACGGTTAAGGGTTTCTTTTAAGGCTTGAAATCGTAATGTGGCCATAATTATAAAAAATTGTTTGTGTGTTGATGGCCACAAATGTACACGTTTTTACAATACCCCCTATTTTTTTAGAGGTAGTTTGTAAAGTTTTTGAAAAAATTTATGATTAACCCCCTTATTTTTTAATTGATAAAGGCCAAACTGACAAAAATTACATAGCCAACGAATAAAACCAGGCCTTTTATTCTTCCTACCATAAACTTCTTCGGAAGGAAAGCCAGGGGAATTAATATAAAGGACACTCCCAGCATCCAGAAGATATCACTGGTAAGAGTAGCTGTTGAGACCACCGCGATTGGTTGTATCATAGCTGTTATCCCCAAAACCGAAGCGATATTGAAAATATTAGATCCAATAAGGTTACCCAGGGAAATTGCTTTTTCTTGTTTTAATGCAGCGATTACCGATGCCGCTAATTCAGGAACACTGGTTCCTACCGCGATCATGGTAACCGAGATCACTCTTTCACTCACCCCCAGACGGGAGGCCAGATCTACTGCACCCGTAACCAATAATTCTGATCCACCGTAAAGAGCCCCACCCCCAATCAATAACCATATTATAACTTTGAAATTAGAGGTGCGCATTAAGGATGGATCTACTTCCTCGGTCTGCACATCTGGTTTTTTACGCGCTCTTCTTATTAATAGAATAAGATACAGCGCAATACCCAAGAATAATGCAAGCCCTTCTATCCTGGAAAGAACTAATTCCGAAGAAAGAAAAAAATACAGGACAATAGAGAATATCATCATGATCGGCCAGTTGAACCGGTAAAAATCCCGATCTACCATGAGAGGTGAAATGATCGCTGTAATCCCTAGGACCAGGCCAATATTTGCTATGTTAGAGCCAATTACATTTCCAAGTGAAATATCAGAAAAACCGTTAAGAGCTGCCTGCAGACTTACCAGTAATTCGGGTGCCGAGGTAGCAAAAGAAACTACGGTAAGACCAATTACCATTCTAGAAAGATTGAGTTTGAAAGATATTGCTACCGAGGAACGTACAAGGAATTCCCCACCTACAACCAACAAAACAAATCCCAGGAAAATATAAAGAATGCTCATGAATTTTTTTTTGCGAAGATAATAGATTCCCATTGGAAACCTTATTCAACAGGAAAATCGGTATCTAGAACAAGTTCTAAAAAAATAATAACTTTACAATTGTTAAAAACCGATCTTTGCCCGTGATAAATTAACAGAAATGAAAAAAAAGATCTTTAAACTTCTGGCTAAGCTTAATAAAAAAGTATTACCTAGTTATTCAAAGAAACGCCTGGACCTGGCCAAAGCCTCCAAAATTCAAATGGGAATAATCGGCTGGAAACTGTGGGTTACAAAACGTGCTTTGGACTAAACTGTAAGGAGCGAGGCTACCTTATACTTTTTTAGTTTTTCCTTTCCCTTAAGAAAATCAAGATCCATAAGAAAGTTACATTGTACGATCTCCCCTCCCATTTTTTCAATTAATTTACAAGCAGCCTCTGCAGTACCACCTGTAGCCAGTACGTCATCATGGAGAAGTACTTTTTCACCGGGTTTAATGGCATCACAATGAATCTCTAAAACATCCTCGCCATATTCAAGTGAGTAACTCTCACTAAAGGTCTCATATGGTAATTTCCCCGGCTTACGAATTGGAATGAAACCTGCATTTAATCTTTCAGCAAGAAGTGTTGCAAAAAAGAAACCACGTGACTCAATCCCAACTACCTTATCCACTTTGACATCTCCCAGAGTCTCCAACAAAGCATCGGTGGTTTTCCTTGCAGCAACAGGATCTTGCAGTAAGGGGGTGATATCCTTGTAAACGATCCCTGGTTTGGGAAAATTTTGAATGTCGCGTATATAATCCTGAATCTTGAACATGATCTCAATTTTGAAGTCACGAAGATAAAATTTTCTAAGCGAATAATAACTGAAAAATGGCATTAATGCTGGAAATTCCTACATCAGATTGGCATACTAGCAACAAATAATTACCACCCAATTAACTAATTGAAAAAGGCCCAATAGTTACTTTTAATAAAACTAAAAACTATATGAAAATGAAAAATTTAAAAGACCTGTTTGAGCACGAGTTAAAAGATCTTTATAGTGCAGAAAATCAAATTTTACGCGCCATGCCAAAACTAAAAGATACTGCCAGTGATGACAAATTAAAAAAAGCAATTGAAAAGCATTTAAAAGAAACTGAAAAACATGTACAACGGCTGGAGGAGATCTGCGAAGAGATGGGAATCAAACCCACTGGGGAAACCTGCAAAGCAATGCAGGGATTGGTGAAAGAAGCTGAATCTTTCCTGAAAGAAGATGCCGAAAAAGAAGTTATGGATGCAGGAATAATCGCTGAAGCACAACGGGTTGAACACTATGAAATCTCCGGATACGGAACAGCAGTTCGGCTAGCTAAAGAGCTTGGCCTTGATAAAATTGCCGACAAACTTCAGAAGACTTTAGATGAAGAATATAAAGCAGATAACACTCTTACCGACATGGCAGAAGACCGTCTAAACAGAAAAGCGAAAGCCTGATGCAAATGACGAATTAACAGCTTTTTATTGAAATCGTTTAAAAAATATTTTTTAAACGATTTTTTTTCTAAAAATAGAATAAGATACACAGTATTTTAACAGTAATACACGGTTCATTAAATTATGGTTAATTAACTGTTTATCAATGTTTTAACCGCCTTAATTTTCTTATATTATTAGAAATTTTAGGTCTGTAGAAATTAGGAGGGGAGTCATGGAAGTTTCAAATTCAAAAAAGATAAAACAATTACATTTTCTTATCAATGATAATTTCACGGTAGCCAAACACTGTCGTGCAACTATGGAAACCATTTCAGAAATTTCTCTTCGACATTATTTCCAAAAACTAGCTGCCAAACGTTCTCAATTTGCCATAGAACTGGGTGACCAATTAAATGAACTAGGTGAAAAAAAGCCCTATATCCCAACCTCAACATATGAAAGTCGATGGTCAGAGATATCACATGAGAACAAACTCAAAAATGTTCGAAAAAACCTGAAGTTATACAAACAAAGTCTTTCTAAATATAAAAGGGCTCTCTCCAATATCAATGATGGAAATTGTCGTGAAATTTTGATCCGTCACAAAGCCATTATTGCAGGACATATTACTGAACTACGATCGCTTAAAAAACTGATCAAGGAGAAAATTGAGACTACCACAGGTAACGATTCTTCAAAACACCAGGAAGAACTAATTTGACTAAAATTCTCATCGGCAGTATAACTTTTAACGTTATCTAACGGAGAACTAAAAAACATAATTTGTTAAAACATTTTGTACGAATTTACTTTCCAACAATAAAATAAACACTCCTTAAACGGCCGTACAACCCTTTAAATCTGCAGTTTATGAGTAAGTTGTTTTTATAATCAAAAATTAATTCTATCTTTAGCTTGATAAATTAACAAAACCTTAAGAAAATCCCTTTCTTTTTCGACCCCTACAAACAAGGTGGAAACCGAAAGAATTTCAGCCTGAAAGAGAGAATGAATATAAGCAACTGGAATGAGATCTTTAAGGCCTTACCTGTGGCGTGCCTGGTTCTTAAACCCAATCCCAATGGAGGACTTTTCGTTATAGATGTCAATGAACCCTACCTAGTATTGACCGGTACGATCACAGAAGATCTGGTAGGTAAGGATGCTAAGGAAATAATCCCTTATAATACAAAGGAGAATTTAGAAGACAACTCCCCTATCCAGCAGTCCTTCCAATTGGTTTTAGATACTGCAAAACCCCATGCACTTACTTCAGGTGGTTATGATATCTCAATAAGAGGAATTGAAACTTGCGGAGATCGTCAATGGGAGATCAAAAACATCCCTTTACTGAATGAAAAAGGCGAACTAGAAGTAATACTGCACACCATAAAAGACAATACGCTTGAGTTTTCTTTTGAAAAGCGTGAAAAAGAATTGAAAATGGAAATTGCTGTCAACAGACAGCAATATAGAAACTTTATAAGATCGAACCCAGACGGACTCTTCAGGCTAGATCTACAGGGAAATTTCCTTCATGCAAACGAAGGACTCGCAAAGATGGCTGACATTCCATTAGAGCAAATCCTGAAAATGGATTTTTTACCATTTTGTGCTCCTAATGATAAAGAATATATCTTTTCTCAATTCGTGCAGGCCTCCAAAGGCCACACCCTGTCATTTGAGGCAGATTTTATTTCTGCGAAAGGAAATTTACTGATCTTGAAAATACTGTTAATGCCTATGGTAATTGACGGAAAGATCGCAGAAGTGCATGGAATAGCCAAAGATATTTCAGGCATCAGGGAATCTGAAAAGGTCATTATAGAAAAAAGCCGTTTCCTGGAGGTTAACGCTGCCTTTATTAGTTCCCTCATGGAAAATGAACTGAACGAGGATGCACTTCATAAAACATTTGAGATCATTGGAAGAACTGTGGAGGCAGACCGTATGTACTATTTTGGAGCAGATAGGGATCCTGAGACCAACGAGATACTCATTAGTCAAAAGGTAGAATGGTGCAGTGAAAAGGCTACCGCACAGCTCAACAATCCTGAGATGCAAAATATGCCGATCAAAAAGATCGAAGAAATCATATCTCCCCTAACAAAGAACCAGCCTTTTAACGCCACCTTGAGCAAACTCTCAGATGGCATGATGAAGGAAATCTTTACAGACCAGGATATAAAATCCATGTTGTTACTCCCCATTTTTATGGAAGATGACCTGTATGGTTTTATTGGCTTTGATGATTGTACCAGAGAAAGAGAATGGAATCAAGATGAAATCACTTTTTTAAGAAGTCTTACCAACAACCTCACAAATGCTTTTGAAAAGCGGGAAGCTCTACTTAAGGTAAAGAAACGAGAGGAAGATCTCAAAAGAAGCGAACAAAAGTTCAGATCCCTGGTTCAGGAAGGATCAGATCTAATCACCATTCTTGACCCAAAGGGAAACCACTTTTTTGTAAGTGAAAACCACAAGAATATCTTAGGGATCGCCCCAGCAGAGCTTACCGGTAAAAATGCATCAGAGTTCATTCACCCTGAGGACTGGGAACGTGTACGAGAGCAATTTCTGGAACTTCATGAGGTAAAACAAGTTAAGATCTCACCTTTCAGGTTCAGGAACAAACAGGGAGAATACAGGTGGCTGCAAACCACAGCGACCAACATGATGCAAGACTCGTCTGTTCAAGGTATCGTGTCGAATTCAAGGGATATCACAACAATTATTGAACAGGCTCGTGAAATTGAGAATATTAATGAGCGTTATCAATTGGCCGCAACCGCTACGGAAGACCTTCTCTACGACTGGGACCTTCAAACCAGGGAGGTAAATCGATTCCATAGAGGACTTAAAAAACTGTTCGGTTATACTTCGGAAGAAGTCAACCAGCGGGATTTCTGGAAAACTAAGGTTCACCCGGAAGATTTTCCGAATGAAAAGAAAAAATTATCAGTTGTACTTAATGACCCCTCGCAATCGTTCATTAAGACCGAATACAGATTCCGAAGAGCTGATGGCAGCTACGCAAAAGTGAGCGACAAAGGTTACATTCTAAGGGATCACTCGGGAAAAGCAATTAGATTGATTGGTGCCACCAGTGATATTTCTGATATAACCGCAAAAAAAGAAGCTCTGAAAATTGCCAACCAACGATTCCAGATGGCAATGAAGGCGACCAATGAAATGATCTGGGACTGGGAAATAGCAACAGATTCGGTAACCAGAAATAAAGGTTATAAAGAAATTTTTGGCTACGACACAAACCAGGCTACCTCTGTTCATTCATTCTGGCTCACCAAAGTTTTCCCAAAAGATCAACACAGAATTCGCACCTCACTAAAAGAAATTCTTTCAGATCCTACACAAGAAAAATGGGAATTGGAATACAGGCTTATTAAGGCAAACGGGGAGCTTGCATTTGTTCATGACCGTGGTTATATCTTAAGGGATGAAAACGGAACGGCGACAAGAATGGTAGGTGCCGTACTGGATGTAACCAAATTCAGAACTCTCATTGGAAAGATAAAGAAGCAGAATTCTGTTCTTAAAGATATTGCATGGGAACAGTCCCACAGTGTTCGCGCTCCACTGGCACGAATAAAAGGCCTTTTAAATTTACTGGAAAATGACGACCACGAGGCAATGAGCCGCGAACAGGTGTTGTATCACATAAGAGAGTCTGCCGAAGAACTTGATGGGATCATTAGAAGTATTGTTGGAAAGACCGAAGAAATGGAAGCCCATGCCTAATCAGAATGACTTTGAAATCTTAGTGGTAGATGATGATAAGGTAGTATCCTTAATGCACAAGCATTTACTATCTAACCACCTGCAACCTCCAATACCTTTTTTCAATGGAAAAAAGGCACTTGATTATCTATATGCCAAAAATAAGCCCGGGAATAACTTTTTATTACTCCTGGATATCAATATGCCTGTTCTAAACGGATGGGATTTTCTAAAGGAACTTCGGAAAAATTCACTGGCCTGCTCCATTTATGTGGTGCTGGTCACTTCCTCCATTTGCACTGTAGACAAGCGCATGGCACAGGAGTTTGAGCAGGTAATCGGATTTTGTCATAAACCTTTAAAGGTTTCACATCTTGAAAAAATTAAGGAATTGCCTCAGCTAAGATCTTTGATCTTAAGCAAAGAATCCGACGTCTTTCAGTCATAATTTCATTGCCCTTTCCTAGTATTTCAGCTGGGTCTTATTAAATTTACATTTAAAACTTCCCGATTTTCGAAAGACAATCCGGGTAAAACTACTCTTTCTTTAATGAAGCAAGTAAATATCGGCCTGGCAGGATATGGTTCAGGAGGCAGGATCTATAACGCACCTATTATAAAGAGTATCGAAGGATTTTCGGTGCAACAGATATTAACTTCAAATCCTGAAAACATCAGGTGGGCTAAAAAGGATTTTACGCAGGCAACAGTGGTTTCCAATTATGAAGACATGCTGAAAGATCCGGAAATTGAACTGGTGATCGTTCTCCTTCCTAATTTTCTTCATTACGAATTTGCTAAAAAGGCTTTACAAGCGGGAAAACATGTGGTGGTGGAAAAACCTTTTACCACAAGCTATAAGGAGGCAGAAGAACTTATTGAACTAGCCCGAACAAAAGACCTGATCTTAAGCGTAAACCACAATCGAAGATGGGACAGTGATATTCGAACGGTCAAAAAGATCATTTCTGAAGGCCTTTTGGGCAGATTAGTTGAATATGAAGCACACTTTGATCGCTTCAGAAATAACATCAAAGATAGCTGGAAGGAAAAACCAGAACTTCCCGGAAGCGGTATACTCTACGATCTTGGAAGCCATTTGATCGACCAGGCTTTATCTACCTTCGGAAACCCCAAAGAGATCTTTGCCGACATCAGGCAGCAGCGGGATGGCGCCCATGTTCCCGATAATTTTGAACTCTTACTGTTTTATCCCTATTTAAAAGTCACTTTGAAAGCTGGTACCCTTGTAAAAGAAAAAGGAGCTACTTACAGCCTTTTAGGCACCCGTGGCAGTTTTGTGAAATATGGCGCCGATGTCCAGGAGGAAGCAATCAAAAAAGGCAAAATACCGAATCAAGATCCTAATTGGGGTGAGGAACCGGATAATATTTGGGGTAAACTAAATACCCTCGATGAGGATAAAGTAATCAAAAGCGAACCAGGAGATTACAGGATCCCTTACCAAAACGTGTATAACGCAATCATACAAAAGGAAAGCTTACTCGTCACTCCACAGCAGGCTGCAGACGTGGTAAGGGTCATTGAACTGGCTCAACAGAGCAATAAAGAGAAAAGGGTAGTTCCCTTTGACTATTAGATCTTCAGTTTGGCAAAATATTTCTTTGCTTCCTTCATTACCCTTGGAGCCATAATGAGCGTAGCCGTCATGGTAGGGATGGCCATTAGCGCGAAAAATCCGTCGATCAAATTGATCATCATACTCAACGAAGTGGTCGCCCCTATCAGGATACTAAGAACATAAAAGTAATTATAGTAATGCTTCCTCTCAGCACCCAGCAAGAAGGAAAGACACTTTGTTCCGTAGTAAGAATAGGAGAACAGGGAAGAAATACTAAAAATAGCGATGCATAATAACAAGAGATAATTTCCGTAGACCGGTATAGAAGCATCAAAAGCAGCCGCTGTCAAACTAACTCCATTAACATCTGTAGTCTGCCAAACTCCTGTTACCAGGATTGCCATCCCCGTTAAGGTACAAACCACCAAAGTATCAATCGCCGGACCTAACATAGCCACCAGTCCTTCACGTACAGGCTCGGTAGTCTTAGCCGCCCCGTGAGCCATTGGCGCAGTACCAATCCCTGCTTCATTCGAGAAAGCTCCCCGTCTGATACCTAAAATTATAATTCCGCCTAACACACCTCCTAAAAATGGTTCTCCGCTATAATTATTCGCAGCAAAAGCATCGGTGAAAATAAGTGTAAAATATTTTGGCACTACTTCAAAATTCACAATAAGAATGATCAATACCGAAAGGAAATAAAGCGCGACCATTGCAGGCACAAGCCTTGAAACGGTATTACTGATTCTATTCAAACCACCAAAAATTACAACTGAAGTAATTGCCGCGAGGATCAAACCAACGATAAGATTGGAAGTGAAATCCACTTCAATCCCATTCGGTGTAAGAAGGATGTAATTTATTGCCTGAGTAAGCTGGTTCACATTAAATACCGGAAGTGCTCCAATGAGTCCCGCCACACTGAAAAAGGCCGCCATGATCCACCATTTTTTTCCAAGACCTTCGATGATGAAATACATGGGTCCTCCTTGTAATTCGCCTTTGGTATCACGACCCCGGTACATTACCGCCAGGGTATTGGTGAAAAATTTGGTTGCCATCCCAATGACCGCACTTACCCAGAGCCAGAACATGGCACCAGGCCCACCAATGGCGATCGCGACAGCCACTCCCGCGATATTGCCCATACCAATAGTTGAAGCCAGGGCTGTTGAAAGTGCTTTGAAATGATTGATCTCCCCGGGGTCATCGGGATTGTCATATTTTCCTCGCAGCACCTCGATGGAATGCCTAAGGTATCTGTAAGGAAGAAATTTTGAATAAATCAGCAGATATAATCCGCCCCCGGTAAGTAATATTAAAAGCGGAAGTCCCCACACGAAGGAGGCGAAATCAGCTATAATCCCGTCTAGTTTAGCCATGAAACAAATATAGCAGAAGCCTTAAGAAAACCTAAATTTTTTCTCAACAACATCATTTCCGATCATTTCCCTTTAACGCGCCTCCTTCCGAAGCACCTCCAGTGGCGGGCTTTTAATTATTCCTATGCTATTTCCCAGTCCAATAGCCAACACGAGTAAAGTAATGGCCGGAAAAATGATAATGAATGGAACCATTGACGGAAAGAACCGGGTATCAAATAACAACCATGCCAGCAATTGACTACTGACCAGAGATAAAAATATACCTGATAAACTGCCCAACGCCCCCAGGTAGAGATATTCAAGAGCAGCGATCTTTAGGATCTGCTTGCTTTTTGCCCCGAGGGTCCTGAGTAACACACTTTCCCTGATTCTTTGATATTTACTGGTTCTTACAGCACCCAGCAAAACAATGATCCCTGTGAATATACTGAAGAATGCCATGAAATTGATGAGCAGTGAGATCTTATCAAGGATGTCCCCGATCACCGTGAGCACCTGCCTTAGATCAATTATGGAGATATTGGGAAATAGTCGAACCAATTCCCGCTGCAATCCAGCTGACGCCTGATCATCTGGTACTTTTGTGGTAAGCACCCTAAATTGAGGTGCATCCTCGAGCACACCGTTAGGGAAAACGAGCGAAAAATTCAGCTGCATTCTTGCCCAATCCACTGTCCTCACACTTTGGACAACTGTGGACATTACAACCCCCTGAATGTTGAAGCCCAAGGTATCTCCCACTCCTACTTTTGCACTTTCGGCAAAACCATCACTTACAGAAATGGGTATATATTTTCTACCCTTCGCTTCTGAGACCCACCTGCCCTCTTTGAGAGTTTCCGAAGAAATAAGTGAATCCCTGTAAGTAACCCTAAATTCATGATTGAACACCCACTGATTAATTCCTGAGGTAGTATCCTTACGAAGTTCATTCACCGGTACGCCATTAATGTTTTGTACCCTCATGGTCACTATTGGAATAGAATTAATTAACGGGAAGCCTTGCTGCCTAATAGTAGAAGCAACACCTTCCTCCTGTGTTGTCTGAACATCAAGCAGGATCATATTAGGACTATCTGCCTTGCCTTCAATTGATGCCTGGGCAAGTAAGAGGTCTTTAGTGAAATAAAGGGTACTGATGAGGAAAGTTCCAACTCCAATGGCAAGTACCAGGGTGAGGGTTTGGTTTTGAGGCCGAAAAAGATTCCTTAAACTTTGACGGGATGCAAAACCCCATGAGGTGGGGAAATATTTCCTTATCAGCTTCATAAACACTCGGGCTATTCCTGCCAGAATAGAAAAGGTTACTAAAATTCCTGTCACAAAGCCGGCAGCATACTTAAGGTCACCCAGTAACCAGTAGGAAAAGAGAAAAATGAAAAGAAATATCCCAAATGAAACCAGGATAGCAGATTTCCGGGATTGGGCAACTTCTTTCTCCTGCACCCGAAGAGTTTGTAAAGGTGAAACATAGAGAGTTCCCATTAAAGGATAAAAAGCGAACAGCAATGACATAAAAATCCCTAACAGTATCCCCAAAAAGACAGGTTGTGCCGAATAGGTGATCTCAACCTCAAAAGGAAGAAAATCTCCAAGCACCATTGGAAAAAGACCTTGCAGCAACAGCCCCGTAACCGTTCCAATAATTCCTCCTAAAAATCCCATTCCCGCGATCTGAATCAGATAGATCAAAAAGGTCTGTTTCCGGGTCGCTCCAAGGCATTTCAATAAAGCCACAGCCTTTAGCTTTCCTTTGATGTAAATGTGTATGGCACTGGCAATCCCCACACATCCCAACAGCAAGGCAATGAAAGCGACCAGGTTCAAGAATTTGGCGAAATTCTCATACCTGCGCCCCAGGCGTTCACTGGTAGAAGTGTGGGTGTCAAGATCGGCATCATTTTCATCGAGAACAGGCTCAAGCCTTTCTTCTAGCTCTTCCATGGAAGTACCTGCTTCAGCCACGAAATAATATTCATAATCAATTCGGCTGCCCCTTTGCACAAGGCCAGATTCAGCAATGTATTTATACGGGATGATCACAGGGGGAGCCACGGAACTGAATAAAGATGAACTCCCGGGTACGGAATTCAGAGCGCCACCAACCGGTAGTTTAACTGCTCCTATTTTGATACTGTCACCAGGCTGCACCTTCAGCTGCGCCATAACCGTAGCATCGACCAGGGCCACGTCGCGAGTCCTGAAATCGGTTGCTGCAGATGGTGGAGTTGTTTCCAACTCTCCGTAAAATGGAAAATCGCCCTCTATTCCCCTTACCTGAACTAATTTTGTGGCTCCATCCTTTAAAAATGCAGCCATAGAAGAAAACCTGATCTCCCTGGCATCAGCACCACCAAGGGAATCAATGATCTGTTGCACCCTTTCATTGGGAGGGTTATCACTGTCAATAATAAAATCGGCTCCCATGAGGGACTTTGACTGCAGGTCAATATTATCTTTCAGGTTTTCTCCAAAAGACTGGATCGCTACCACTGCGGCAATCCCGAGCACGATAGAAGCCATAAACAGTGCCAGTTTCCTGCTGCTAGCTTTCCCATCCCTCCAGGCCATCTTAAAAAGCCAGGTAACCGAACTATTGGAAGAACCTGTGCTCATGTCATTTTTCATGATGCCGAAATATCTTTTGAAACTATTTTACCTCCCTTTAACCTCAGGATCTTCCGTGTCTTTTGTGCCAGTTCAATATCATGGGTCACTATGACAAGTGTGGTTCCCAGTTCTTTGTTTAGATCAAAAAGAAGCTGCTCCACCTTTTCCCCGGTAATGGCATCAAGATTTCCCGTAGGTTCGTCAGCAAAAAGAATATCCGGGCGATTCGAAAATGCCCTGGCGACTGCCACTCTTTGCTGCTCGCCCCCCGAAAGCTGAGAAGGATAATGATGCAACCGGTCACCCAATCCTACTTTTTCAAGCAAGTCCCGGGCAGTTACAGAAGCGTGTTTTTCTCCTTGTAATTCCAGAGGAACACTAACATTCTCTAAAGCAGTTAAGGTTTGCAGCAACTGAAAATCCTGAAAAACGAAACCTACCTTTTTGTTCCTAAGTACAGCGCGTTGGTCTTCATTTAGCAAATTAATGTTCGTGCCGCAAAGGGAAATTTCTCCGGAATCGGGCCTATCCAACCCTGCACAAAGACCTAACAGAGTGGTTTTCCCACTTCCCGAGGGGCCTACTATTGCAAAGGTCTCCCTTTCTTCTACGTTAAAACTTATATCCTGAAGCACTTTCAGCTGTTTAGAGCCACTGGAATAGCTTTTCTCCAAATTATTCACGTTTAATATCCTGGCCATCCTCTTTTTTCTATATTAGAACAAGAAAAATAAGGATTTGATTTTGAATATGATGCTTGAAACCATGAGAAACTTAAACCCCCTTCACCTGCTGTTCGTAATAGTTCTTTTCCTATCCTGTGGAGATCAAAAGCAGGAGCAGGAAAAACCTGTAGAAGAAAAGGAAAACAAAGAGCAGTCAAATGAAGAAGGAAAAACAAAAACAATACTATTCTTTGGCGACAGTCTTACAGCCGGAATGGGACTTGATCCCAATGAGGCCTTTCCGGCTGTAATACAGGCGAGGCTGGATTCTCTCGGATTCAAGTACAATGTCGTCAATGCCGGACTCAGCGGAGAGACGACTGCGAGCGGTAAGAACCGAGTTGACTGGGTTCTAAACCAGGAGGTGGATATTTTTGTGCTTGAACTAGGTGCAAATGATGGTCTCCGGGGAATTTCACCGGAGGAGACTCGAAAAAATCTTCAGGAGATCATAGATCATGTGCTCAAGAAATATCCCGATAGCCAAATCATTTTGGCAGGCATGCAAATCCCACCAAATATGGGCCCGGAATATACGGCTGCATTTAGGAGCATATTTCCTGATTTAGCCGAAAAAAATGAAGTTAAACTTATCCCCTTCTTACTCGAAGAGGTGGCGGGAAATCTCAAACTCAACCAGGAAGACGGGATACATCCTACTGCCGAAGGCCACAGGATCCTGGCCGAAAATGTGTGGAATGTATTGCAGCCCATGCTAAAGAAATAATATGCCTTTATTTTCTAAGGAATTGTTTTTGTTTTTTATAAAATAGATTATATTTGCACCCGCTTACCGAAACAGGTAAGTCATTACACAAGGCCTCGTGGCGCAACTGAATAGCGCATCTGATTACGGCTCAGAAGGTTCCAGGTTTGAATCCTGGCGAGGTCACTAAGATTAAATAAAAATGAAACGCAACCGCTTACAAATAAGGAGGTTGCGTTTTTATTTTGCTTCTACCTTAACGTTTTTAGTCCACCGGTAGTCCACAAGGAATAAATTTGGGTTTATTGTTAACCTTTCCCATAGAAGCGCTTCACTGGCTTGCACTCAAAGACAACACGATTTTTTTGTCAGGTTTCCGACTCCGGTCAGAAATCAACTTGTTGTAGTCTTCAACTATCTTTAAAGCATCCTCTTCATTGAATTGCGATTCACCACTAACGGCGTATTCACTATGAAAAACAATTCCAGAAGTATCGGCATAGCAACCAATAAAGCTGGTGAGCCTCTTATCAAGCTCCTCCTCAAAAGTTCCCATTAGAGAGCTCACTCCATCAAAAACACATTGTTCAACCGTCCCAAAGAATTCTACCTTTTCCAAGCCAGCCGCACTGAAGTCACAGCCGTAAAGACTGTTCTGAATCTTCATGGCATATAAGCCACTACCAGCAAAACACATATTCAAAATCTCTTCTTTTCCTAAGTCACATCCGATTAACCTGCATGCATAAAATTTTGACTGTCCAAAAGTGCACTCAATCACCAAGTAACTCAAGACTACATCTAATGCTGTGATCATAAGATAAGTATCTCCAGTGAAACGGCATGAATTCAAGTACCCGCCTTCTACAAAAAGATCAAGCAGAACGCAGTTGTCAAAATGTACATCATTATATGAAGGAGCATGGAGACTCGATCCTAAGAAATCACAGTCTTTGAAAGTAACTCTATGAACACTTATTGGCATTATTGACTTGCACAAATTCCAGCTCTTTATCTCACAGTTCGAAAGCTCTATCATTGAAAGATTACAATTCCGCAGATCAGGGGTTGAATCCAAGAATGCTTTCTGAGTATAGAGATTCCTTATGATTTGGCTTATAGCACTCCATTTGATTTCCTGTGTTTGCTTTTGCAGATTAGCTTCTGACCTGACATAGCTACAAAAAATGTCAAGTATCACATTCCCGTATTTATCTGGGAACTTTTCCGCGATATCATTTAATTCTGCAATACCTCCTAAGATGACCGGTTCTTTTTCACTCCCGAGATGCTCGATTGCTGTCTTAAATTGCTCGCTTGTTAGCGATTCTCTTGATAGCTCTATTTCATTACTTTGATTAGCAATAGCCAAAGTCTGTGCTTCTACCGCTCGCTCTGCAGCTCTTGCTCTTAAAAAAGACACATATAACCCATACAGGACAAACAGACCTCCAAAAACGCTAAGAGAGACTTTTAAGAGCTCGCCATTCCTGTTAAGATTGAAAGGGAACGCAAAGCATGCAATTTCAGAACCGTAAAAAAGAAGGATTAGTCCCAGGATACCAGCAATCAACAGCAAAATAAGAGGGAACAAATGTTTTTTTATGAAGCTCATTTCTTAAAATTTTCATAAATATATATAATGCTCCCGAATCCCGTAAAAAACTGCTGCAATATTTTGATAATGGGACACATAAGGGAATGCAAGACAGAGAATACTAGTGAAATCCTTATACGCAAACAAACGTAGATTAAAAGGCACCTCTCAAGGGTTGGATATTACAGGAAACTACAAAATATAAGGGTAGAATCTATATAGAGATTACCCTTAAGAGATCTCAACTATAGTAGAATACCGTGATCCAAAAACAGATCCCCCCTTCTGTGATAGAAGAGGTGATACTGTAAGGGATCTCGAGTTGAAGATGTCTGTGAGGAAAACTGCTTTCCTGAAGGTATGGGCATTACCTTTCACTACGTAGCTTAAAAATTTTAAGTTTTTTTGAATGCCCGAGTTCGAATCGTTTGTCGCATCATTTGCTAGCATTTTGCTGGAGCTTTTGCTGCGGCAAATTACCTATTCCGGATTTCACCTCTTCAATATTTGCATGTATACTAGAGTCTTTACTGTTGCTTAGGATAGATAAAAACCTCTCAATCTGCCTTAACTGATAGTAGGTTCCTGTCTTGCTTGGAACCTTTCTCTTGACGTGTTCCACTATTCTCTTATGATCTCCTTTGTAGAAGCTGAATAAATATTGCGCGTAAATGAGATGCTTCTCTTCAGTTAGAGTTAAGTTTTCAGCAGTAATTGATCCAGGAAAATCTAGCTGACCATTAATGATCTTATCAAATGCAACAGCGTTCAGGGTTGTGTCCTGAAGTATCTCCGGAAGTGTACTGGTGGAAAGATATTTCTTAATGGTTCCTGCTGTTGAGAGCTTGGTTTCCATCCTGATCTTGTTTTTAAAACCCAGAGCAGCCTTTGCGTATTCTTTGAAGAACCTCTTGTCCTGTATTGAAGGTGACTCTTTGGAGTAAAATGTCGTGTACAGTTTTTGACTTGCGATTTTCTCCTTGAATACGATTCCAGAGTCATAGGTGGTTTTATAGAACTTTGGTGCTATCAGGTGATTTAGAGAGTTGAAGTAAGAGGATGCCGGCGCTGTGACTGAAATATCATCAGCAACATCAATACGCTTGAGATCACAATCCTCTAAAAAAGAAGGATCCAACTTCACCCCTAAGGCACTAACCTCAGCCAGTAGTCGCTCTAAAGTATTTATAGTAATTCCTTCAGAGTATTGATCCTTGAGTATTTTGCTGTTTACCTGTAGAGCAACGAAATCAAAGGTTTCGTTAACGTTAAGGCTTTCCATTCCGAAGGATTTAACAGCAAGAGAATAGTTGTCTACAACAAGATCATTCACCTTCTTGATTCTCGCATGATTAAACCTGCTTCTGTCAAAATCCTGTAAATATCCCGTATGTGTTTTTAGTTGAATGGTGTCCAGTTTCATTGGTCTAATTTTTAGTCCCTTTTACGGTATAATTATATATAGCCTCAGCAAGGATCTAATAGGGTATTAAACTCTCCTCTATTTCGCTTCTCTTAAAATAAACTCTACCTCCTATTGCATGGCGTTTGAGAGTCCCTTTTTTGCTCCAATTGTGGACGCTGCTAATATCAATTTTAAGCAGCTTTGCGACCTCTTCTCTGGTTAGAAGCTCCTCCGGTTGCTTGGGAGTGAAATGTTCCTTTATTTGCTCTAATTCTTTCTGAAAGACTGCTCTTAATTCGTTAATGAGATCTTCTGGGGTTGCATTGTGTAGCTGAGTGATTGTGCTCATGATTTCTGTTTTATTATTTACTCAGCAAATGTCCTTCAGCATCAATTCCGATCTATGGCAGTTTTTTCCGAAAACCGGAAAAGCAATGAATAGGAAAGAAATAGTTGTTATCAGCAAATACCTTAGGACCGCCCCCACTTCAAAAGTTAAAAATTTCTTATCATTGCTAATCGAAAAAAAGTTGATGATGACCAGAAAAAGCAATAAAAAAGACAAGTATAAAGTTAAAACCGTTACTGAAGCTAAAACCGTAGCGAAAAATTACTTGAAATCTCTTGATTTAGAGAAGGTTACAGAGTTCGGTTTGCCGGAGGTTGATGACAGATACCATATTTGGAGAGTGCCGGTACTAAGAAAAGATAAAGGAACCACAGAAAAATTAGGTGAAATAGTTGTTGATGCTGAGACTACCCTTGTAAGCGAAAAGAAAACTACGTCTAAAGAAGTTTTAGAATCACGTCTGTTGGGAAGACAGACTGGAAAGAAAAAAAGAAGAACAAAGGTGGAGCCTCCAAAGATTTCCTCCCTTCGTAATACAGTTGGTTTCGGTGATTCTGAAGAACTTTTATCAGAGACTCCTAACGAATCAGTAGACTTAGTTTTTACCTCGCCTCCCTACTTCAATGCAAGGCCAGAATATGCGGAATATTTATCCTATGAGGAGTACCTGTTGAAAATGCGAAAAATTATTCATCAAGCTCATAGAGTTTTAAATGAAGGAAGATTTTTTGTGTTGAATGTATCTCCAGTACTTATAAGGAGAGCTAGTAGAAGTGAAGCATCAAAAAGAATTGCGGTTCCATTTGATTTCCATCAATTGTTTATTCAGGAAGGGTTTGAATTTATTGACGATATCCATTGGGTTAAACCAGAAGGTGCCGGATGGGCTACCGGTAGAGGCAGAAGGTTTTCAGCGGATAGGAATCCATTACAGTATAAACCGGTTCCTGTAACGGAGTATGTATTGGTCTATAGAAAGAAAACCGATAAACTGATTGACTGGCATATCAGAAAACATCCTGATCAAAAAATCATAGAAGAATCAAAGGTTGAGGATGGTTATGAAGTGACAAACCTTTGGAAGATTCATCCAGCTTACAGTAAAAAACACCCTGCTATTTTCCCTCTTGAGCTGGCAGAGAAAGTCATCAAATACTATTCGTTTAAAAATGACGTAGTCTTAGATCCTTTTGCTGGAATAGGCACAACCGGAAAGGCGGCTGTTAAGAATGATAGGAGATTCGTGCTCTTTGAGAGAGAGGAAGACTACATGAAAGAGATTAAGAAAAATATTAAAAGCTGGTTCAAGGCTGAAATGCCTAAGATAAACTGGCTCAACATGGCAAATCCATTTAACGAGGAGACTGCTGCAAAATAACTCTATGGCTAAAAAATTACTGTCCAAGCAAATCCCGGAGGTAGGCAGAAGATTAACAAAATTCACTGGAAAAGAAATGATTGACCGTGTAGGTCGAGAGGTCATTAATGGAGTGGTAGCTTCTATCCTGAGCGGCGGAAACGTTCGCACTCTAACTGAAGGACTTACACAAAGAAGAATCGTTCTCTCGAATGCCTCTTTCTTCTTGACCTATTTGAAAGGCTTGGAAACCTTTGAGGATTTTGAGGAGAACATAGATAATATTGTAACAAATGAGCTGCTCGAGAACAAACTGAAGGCTGAGGAGAAGATCTTTCTTCAATGGTTCTTAGGATTGACTGGGAAGAGTATACAAAACGTCTTGCGAAGCAATCCAGAGGAGGTAGAAAATCATCTTAAGGAGTTTTCCAATAGGATCACCTCAGCCTCGAAGGAGCTAACGGAAGAATTTGGAGAACTAAACACGGCAGTATCAATCTCTGAGAATAACTACCTGCTTAAGTGGCCAAGTATTTTAAGACTCTTCTACGGCATAGGAACCCAAACTCTCGCACTGAGGGGAAGTGAAAAGTCCATGTACGGAAAGCTGTTTGAAAAATTGATTTTGGGAGCAGTTTTGACTTTACTCGGCTTTGAGCAAATAGATCCTGAAAAAAGCAGCAAAACCAACAAAGTCTTCTGGCTTTCTCAAAGAAAAAATAAGCGAGAAAGTGATGCTACGATTTTGTCAAAACCGGGTGTAGGCGCACGTTTTGATATTGGCTTTATAGGACCAGGAAACACAGAAATTTCCCTCGATAAGGTATCGAGATTCGAAAGGGAAATGGATCACGGAAGACAGCTTCATTATATGTCAACCATAATTTTGGTAGACCGGATTGGAGAAGGTAGCCGAATTACTGACATGGCCTCAGAAATTGATGGCCATATAGTTCAGATGAGCATGACATACTGGGTTAAAGAGGTGGCTGAAATCTTGCAGGAAAAAGTTGGACATAAACACCCTATACTGAAGATGAGCGGAGAGGAAACTCTAGACTACATTGAAAAGGAAATGGAGAATATTGACCTGAAAAACTTCATGTAACCTGAAGATTAGTTCTTGCTTGACTCGTCTTCATTGGAAGTACTTCTCCCTGATCAATCTATAGTTGTTTACCCGGTGCTCACTAGATGATTTACTTAAGGAACGAAAATGACCATGTGCTAGGAGGATTTCAAATACCTTGTTAGAAATAAAATGATTCTCCTTCAGCCACAGCGTAAAATCTGAGTGTTTTATTCGGTACAAAAGTCCATCTCTTCTGAGCTGTTGAAAAAGGAAGCTAATGTCTACATAAGGAGCTATCACATGCTGCTCAAGATATTCTTTAAACAGCAGGAAAGCTCTGTTGTCAGATCCCTTAAATACTTCCGGAAAAGGGTTGCTGAAAATATCTTCCTGCTCCTTTACCTCAGCAGGTAGATTTTCTTTTACATAAGATAGATACTCTTTTTCCTCTTGAAAAAACCTAGTGCCATTCTCGTAATCAATTTTAGCCATTGAAGATATTACGGCTTTTAGATCCTCCTCCCTTTGCCTTAGAGATAGGTTTTCATTTCTTTCTATAAAAGCGTTATACTGAGATCGTTTCACAAAATCTACGACCTCATCAGTATTAGAACTTACCGCTCGATCTAAAAATGCCATACTCAGCTGAGGTATACCTTCCGGTTGTCCAGAATCCTTTAATAGTGAAGAATAAATCATGACTTCTGAAAAACTGATAGCTGTTAATTTCCATAAGTCTTCTGAGGAATAGTTTTTACTTGTTCCAGCGGCATCTATTTGCAGCTGAACCTCCGTTCTTTGGCTAATTAGCTCAAAGTCTTCCAAAAGATCTAACGTGGGATCTAAAAGCTTCTGGCTTGATATATGCTTTACAAAATCCGCAATTAAATACCTTTTTTCTCTTGGTGTGAACTTTGTGTAGTCTGATTGTAAAAGCTTCTGAATAGCCGCGAATATCACTCCTTCAGGATAACAGTTGCGGTATGAGTCAAAATTGAAAATTTGCATAAGGGTGGTTAATTTTCATTTACAGCTGCCTTAACCACTTTTAGCTGAGGCTCTCTGTTTCTTGTTTCCAGCACACCCCTCATCGCATGGCCAAGAGCAACAGCATTTTGATCCTCAGTTCTACCGACATACCTCAGGAATTGCGCTTCTGTTGAATGTCCTGTTGCACTAATTAACAAAGGAGTTTTAATACGACCATAAAAATTTGTAGCGAAAGATCTTCTCCCAATGTGACTACTTACTGCTTTAAACTTCTGCACTAGTACTTCTTCATTCCTCTTTGTCTTTGGGTTTTTCATTTGGACCTCAACTAAGTCATTGACCTTAGCAAGCCGACATACTTCCTTTATAGCTCGATTGTACATCGCTTCATTACTGTCTTCATTTTTTGAAAAGATCGGCGGGAATTTCCCGTCCCTCTTTTTTAATATGTCAACCACCTCAGGCACAAGCGGAATGCTAACTGGTTTCTCTGTCTTGTCCTGTTTGATGTTTAACATATACATTTTCTCTTCCATATTATAGGTCACATCATCCTCAGAATAATACAGAAAGTCTGACACCCTTTGAGCAGTATAACAGCTTATTACTAGCCAATCCCTTGCAGTATCCAGACGCTCCTTCTCCAGTTTCACCTCAACAATTTTTTTGATATCCTCAAAGCTCAGGTGAATATGCTCTGCTTTTTGAAATCTAAGCCCTTTAGCAATGTATTCCAGTTCTGGGTGTGTAGGTATTCCATTTTCCTTAGCATGGTAGCATATGGTCTTAATTACCTTTAGAGTCTGCAACTTTGTGTTATTAGCATAGTTTTCTTTGTCGCACCAGCTCTGGAAAGATCTACTAAACCTCCTGTTTACCTCTTGGATATATATCTTCCCGTACGTTTTTTGAAATGCTTCCACCCTGTTCCTGATAGACTTGTTTTTCTTTAGTGTAGTAGGTTTTAGCTCATTTTTCTTCACTTCATAATAGTAGTCAAAATATCCTATGAGATCTACCGGTAGTTCATCCTTCTTGCATGGATTTATTTGCTCCTTTAGCCAGTCACTATTAATAGTCTCATAATCCTTTCTATTATTTAGCGCCGTAGTAAGGCTAAACCTAAGTAGATCAAGATCTTCTTGTAGACTATTTAGAGCCATGTTAGTTTCCTGAACTAGCTTCTTTGTCTGAATATCTGCTCCAGACGGCATTCTTAAGTTTTTCGTTTTACCCTTGACAAAGTGGTCTGGATTTATTTTTAGATTAGTCTTCGCCTTAGCGTCAATTCCACGTCCTTCTCTAATCCGGACATATATAGGAGCTGGGTTCTTTTTTGATTGAAGAAAGAAAGAAAGTGCCATGTGTTAAGTTTGATTTCCGGAACAAATATAGCACTAGTCCACATTTAGTCCACACCTAGTCCACATTTTTAATTAACATTCAATCTTATTAGCAGAAACAGATAGCAGATAAAGCCTTTAAATGCAAGGGTTTTGATGTGTTACTAATGAATATACCGGGTTGATAAAAACCAGCAGTTCTAAATGTTTGAGTTCTGGCGAGGTCACATAAAGCAGAAAGTCTCCATGAAAATGGGGACTTTTTTCATTTTAGGTCTATTATGAATTTGCTTAATGTTCCCGAATAAAAGTCCCTCCTCGCAGTTGCGAACTTACTATCGTACAAACTCAGAATTCACACCTTTATCAATTCCAATCCCTGCAAAATTCTGGATATCAGAAATAAAAGCTCTTTTATATTATAAGTTTACACACTGATTTCAATAAAATTCAGTAAATTCTTAGGATACTTCAGAAAACAGCAAATTTTAATTCCTATGATAAAGTCATTATTACTATGTGTGCTTTTACTCACTCCTCTATTGGGATTTCCGCAGCAAAATGATAGTCTGCCTGAACCTTTGATCCCTTTAGAGAAGATCGAACTCTTAAAAAACATTAATATCACCTTTGATATGCGTATGGATTTTCAAGCGTATACTTTCCGAGGTGGAGACAATTATTATAATGGTATCCAGTTTGAAAACGGGCATACGGCTCTCGGTATCTCTGGGAAAGTACACGAAAGGATAAATTTCAATTTCAGAAACCGCTTTAATAAAGGAGGTGATGTACAAACCCTGGATCAACTGGGCAGCAATATTGAATTAGCTTATCTGGATATAAAAATAGGACCGACCCTCAATCTCTTAGTAGGGAAAATGACGGCATTTTATGGGGGCTATGAGTATGAGTTCAGTAACCTGGATGTTCTGGAATATAATGACATTTATAACAATGCCCTGGCATTCGTAACAGGAGCGGGAATTAATTACCAGATTTCGGAAAATCACAAATTAGGGTTGCAGGTATTAAACTCGCGAACCATGCATTATGATGACCTTTACGGGGATATAGTTGCTGAAAACATTCAGGAGCCTGACTGGCCGGTAGCAGTTGTGGCCAACTGGCGCGGAAGTTTTTTTAATGATAAGATCCAGACCATTTATAGCGTGAGCCATTCAAATGAAGTTAAAAAAAGAGGCACAACATTTATCACATTAGGCCATAAATACGAAAACAACAATCTAAACCTGATGTACGACTTTCATTACAGCTATGAACAGGTCGATACGAAGGGTATCGTAACCAATATTGTAAGTATCGAACAGGTGGCTGAAGATGTAATGTATATCGAGAACTGGTTAAGGGCTGAATACCGCTTCAATCAAAAATTCAAGGCATTATTAACACTCATGACCAGCAGTGCCTATGATAATGTCAAAACCACTAATGACCACATACGAACCAGCTATGGCATGATCCCCACCTTATATTACCGTCCTTTTAAAAATACTAATGTCCGGTTTTACGTAGCTTATATCGGTAGGTATTTTGATTATCCAGGTTCTGTTGAAGAAGAATTTGGTGTTTCAAGTTATAATAAGAACGATTTTAGGCTCGGTTTTATCGCCCCCTTGCTCTTACTGTAAACAAAAAGCCCCCACTTTCGTGAGGACTTGTAAATTTGGCAAATGATTAACCCAGTACTTCCGGTACCGGCATCGCTTTTTCGGTCAATTTCCGCTCGTTCATTGCAGTTCTGTAGGTCTTATTTCCACCATCAAGGTTTTTGACCCTTAAACCGTTTTCTTCCAAAATACGTGTAGCCAGGTATCCCCGAAGGCCAGCATGACAGTACAGATAAATAGTTTCTGAAGCAGGCAGCTCATGAATACGGTTTCGTAAAGTGTCAAGCGGAAAATGTACCGCTCCATCTATATGTCCGGCCTCCCACTCTTTCTCTTCTCTAACATCCAGAATGAAAGCCCCGGATTCCTGAAGTCCTGGGACTTCATACCACTGAAAAGTTTCCAGCTTACCATCCAACATGTTTTGAGCAACATATCCCAACATGTTCACAGGGTCTTTTGCCGAGGAGAAAGGTGGCGCATAAGCCAATTCCAGTTCCGGAAGATCATAAATTGTTAGACCTCCCTTAATGGCAGTTGCCAGGACATCAATGCGTTTATCTGCTCCTTTGGCCCCTACTGCCTGTGCTCCCAAGATGGTCCCATTATCAGGAGAGAATATCATTTTTAAAGCAAGAGGAGTGGCTCCAGGGTAATATCCGGCATGCGAGCTGGGGTGGATGTGTGCTACCTTGTATGTTACTCCCCGTCGCTGCAATATCTTTTCATTGTTTCCGGTCACGGCTGCCGTAAGGTCAAATACCTTTGCGATGGCCGTGCCTAAAGTACCTTTGTAGACAGTTGGCTTACCCGAAATAGTATCGGCGACAATACGACCCTGTCTGTTGGCAGGCCATGCCAGCGGGACAAAACCGGCTTGCCCGCTTATGTAATCTTTTACCTCAATCGCATCTCCTACAGCATAAATAGATGGATCTGAAGTCTGAAGATATTCATTGACACGGATGCTATTTCGACTTCCCAATTCCAAACCGGCCTCCTCAGCCAGCTTACTTTCAGGTTGTACCCCGGCGGCCATGATTATCATATCTGTATCCAGTTCCTCTCCATTCTGAAGGATCACTTTTTTACCTTCAGCTTCAATTCGTTCAAGTCCGTTATTCAGAAAAAGTTCTACCCCTTTGGCGCGTAAATGCTCCTGTACAATCGCAGCCATTTCAAAATCCAGGGCTTCCATTACCTGCCCGGAGCGTTCAACCAGGCGAATATTTATCCCAAGCTCGTGAAGGTTTTCGGCCATTTCCAGACCGATAAATCCGCCTCCTATGATAACCGCACTTTTTGGTTTTTTCTGTTCTACGTATGTTTTGATCTTATCGGTATCAGGGATACTTCTCAGGCTAAAAATGTTCTTGGCTTCGGATATTCCTGTCACAGGAGGAAGGAATGGCTTTGCACCGGGTGACAGCAGGAGAACATCATAGGTTTCTTCATATTCCTTTCCTGTACTTAGATCCATAATCCGGACACTTTTTTCCTCTCGATTGATGTTTAAAACCTCGCTAAGATTACGAATATCAAGTTTAAACCTTCGAGACATTCCTTCTACGGTTTGCACAAGGAGTTTTTCACGCTTTTCTATAGAACCACCTATGTAATATGGCAATCCACAGTTAGCGAATGAAATATGTTCTCCCCTTTCAAGTAAGACTATATGGGAATTCTCATTTACACGTCTCAACCTGGCTGCAGCGGTCGCACCACCTGCAACACCACCAACTATTACTATTTTTTGTTTTTCCATAGGTAAGTTCATTTTCTGAAAAACCGGTTATCATTAATACTGACTTTCCAGGTGACAAAGTTGAGAGGATTATCGAAGAATAATTATGATTAAGGTCAGGAGTTTAAAGAAGCTTAACTTACCCTCTCAAACTTAATTTTATAAAAACCAGGAATATTAATGGTTAATTTACAGTGATTCTGAATGAATAAAATTCGCGAGAAAAAGGTTTACATAAGTGTTGAAAAAACATCAAATTGTAACAAAAGAAGAAACTGATCTACTCATATTTAAACCCAAAATTTATTTTCAATGAAAAATAATATCGGAATCACTGTAGCTTCAACAGGACTTATATTAACGATGCTTGGCCCCACCCTTTTTGAAGAAAATAAATTTTTAAAATATACTTTTTTAGTATTAGGTGTCCTTTTAGCTCTCTTTGGTGTGTATAAAGCTGATAAAGAAAGAAAATTGAAATAATTTATTATCCAATTTAGGTCACCAGGCAAAAACCCGGTTATTGAGCAGATTACAGCTAAACTTCTAAAAATGGCATTTTTGACTACCTTTCCTTCTGGCATCTCAGGCTATTAAATAATCGATAAATGATCAACAAAACATTCTTTAAAGAGTTCCCTGTTTTAGAAACCAATAGACTTATCCTAAGAAAATTTACCCTGGAAGATGCAAAAGAAGTTCAATCCATGCGGTCTGACCAAAGGGTGATGAAACATATGGATTCAAAAGAACACCTCAGCATCGCGCAATCAGAGGAATTTATCAAAGAAAATCTAAACACCTATTCTCTTGAAAAGGGCATTTTTTGGGCAATTACCGAAAAGAATTCCGGAGCTTTTATAGGGGATTTTGCTTTCTGGCGCATAGACAGCAAGAATTTCAGAGCTGAAATAGGCTACACCCTTAACCCTGCTTATTGGGGAAAAGGATATATGAAGGAAGCGATGGACGCGGCATTAGCATTTGGTTTCAAGAAGCTGAATCTCCATAGTTTTGAAGCGAACATCAATCCTGAAAATATGAATTCACGAAAAATTCTGGAACGTACAGGTTTCAAAAAGGAAGCGTATTTTAGAGAAAACTATTATTACGACGGAAGGTTTTTAGACAGTGAGATCTATTGCCTGCTGGAACGGGATTTCACCCCTCGAAAAGCTTAGCAAACAAATAAATTAGGACACATGAAACTAGGAGCATTTTCAGTAAGCCTGAGCGTCAAAGACCTGAAGGCATCAAAGAAATTCTATGAAACCCTGGGATTTAAGGTTTTTGCCGGAGACCCGGCCAAGAACTATTTGATCATGAAAAATGAAGAAACCCTGATAGGTCTTTTTCAGGGGATGTTCGAAAATAACATTTTAACCTTCAACCCGGGATGGGATTCCAATGCCCAAAAAATCGAGGATTTCCAGGATGTGAGAAGTATTCAGAAGCACCTAAAAAACAACAACTTAGAACTTCAGCAGGAAGTTGATGAAAGTGGTAAAGGCCCCGGCAGCTTTGTGGTTCTAGATCCAGACGGAAATGCGATCCTGTTCGACCAGCATGTGTAGCATCATGAAAAGAATTTCTGGTATTACATGGATTTTGTAATCCCTGAAAACAAAACTAAAGGTATGCTGGAAGAGATCATTACATTAAGAAGACACCTGCACCAAAATCCGGACCTATCAGGAAAAGAAGCGGGCACTTCCAAGATCATTCAGGAATTCGCAAAAAGCCATTCGGAAGTGGAGATCGTTTCAGATCTCGGCGGAGCTGGCCTGGCTTTGATCTATTCATTTCCGGAAGAAGGCCCTACAGTTATGATACGCTGTGAACTGGATGCCTTGCCAATTGAGGAACCCAATCAATTTTCCCACCGATCATTAAAAAAAGGTATTTCCCACAAATGCGGGCATGACGGACATATGGCGATTGTAGCCGGAATCCTTCCGTGGATAAAAACACAAGCCATCAAAAAAGGGAGGATCATATTGTTTTTTCAGCCGGCTGAAGAAACTGGTAAAGGAGCACTACAAGTATTAAAAGATGTAAAGTTTAAAGCCTTAAAGCCAGATTATATCTTTGCGCTCCACAACTTACCTGGTGAACCATTGAACTCCATAATAACGGTTGAAGATGCCTTTTCCTGTACGGTATTAAGTTTCTCAATACAATTAACCGGCAAACAATCACATGCTTCAGAACCGGAAAATGGTATAAATCCTGCCGTTGCTATTTCCCGGATCATAACCGGATTAAACGATTTTAGAATTCCCGATGAAAACAATCCGGAGTTCGCACTTTTGACTCCTGTTTACCTGAATATGGGTGACAAAGCATATGGCATTTCTGCCGGAAAAGGGGAATTACATTACACCATAAGGACTCGCTCTGAAGAAGCGATGGAAGTTTTGAAGAAAAAGATCCTTAATCTAGTGGGTTCAATCTGTACTGATGAAAAATTGAAATTCAACATTCAATGGTTTGACCACTTTCTCGCTACGGTAAATCATGCTAAATGCAATGAAATAATAAAAGAAGTTGCTATCAAAAATGACTACCAACTAATTACCAAACCACATCCATTTAAGTTCGGGGAAGATTTCGGATGGTTCTCGCAACACACAAAAGCGGCAATGTTTGGATTGGGAGCAGGTATTAATGTTCCCGCCTTGCATCATAATGATTATGATTTTCCAGATGAGATACTGCAAACCGGAATTGACATGTTCACTTCGATCATTCAAAAAATTCTGAATTCTTCCGAAGAACCATAAAAAAAAGGCCGCCAAATGGCAGCCTCTTTATGAGAGTTTTTGATACAAATGCATATACTTAACATTCATTGAAGAGAAATTTTCCCATATGTTTAAGGAACATAGTATATTGAAAACTCACCTTCTGTAAATTTATATGTATTAACACCATTATCAGGGGAAGAGTTTTGAACATCAAGTTCAAAACTGCCCTCGAGTAAGCCCATTTCAGTATCATGATTAATTATGGTTAGAGTACCGGTGGAGGAATAGTATTCATCTCCTCCGATGATATAAGACGCCGACCAGGTTCCTCCAGATAAATCATAAGTTCCAGCAGTAATATCCGTTATTTGGAACATTAGGAGACCGTTATTACTACTTGCGTGCATACTTACACTAAAATCCGAAGAATCTCCAAAGAAATAAACAGTGTCAAAGGTTAGTGGATTTCCGTCAATTTTAGCTGTTCCGCTGTTAGTCAATTCCTCAGGAACATAGAATGATATTTTATTGAAGGCACCACTGGTAATTTCAATAACTTCATCATAACTGGCATCCATACGAAGTTTAATTCCTTTGAAATTAAAGGTTCCGGAAACCGTTTTATTATCCATATCCAATTCACTAATAGTGATTTCCCCACCCGCATCAGGATGAATGGAAAAATAACTGGACTTTTCCATTGTAGTGTAGCTGGCAGAAGTTATAGATATACGATTACTTCCCAGGTCAAAAGTTGACTCTTCAGGAGACGCTACCGAAATAGAAATCATTTCTCCAGTAGAGAGATCGGTTGCGGTGAGATACAGATCACCTTCATAAAACATAGCATCCTGGGTAGTTGCTTTAAATTCCCTTCCGTCAACTGTAGCGATCAATTCCCCTTCTGCAGCAGCTGTGAAATCGAAATCTGATAATTCAGAATCTTTTGAACATGAGTAAATAATGGTCATAGTTATGACCACCATAAAAAAGTAGGTTTTTTTCATTTTGGTAAGATTTGGTTATAAATTAAAAATGAAAGAAAAGGTAGGGGGCAGAACTTTCAGAGGCTAAATTTAGTTAAAAAATTTAACGATTCTATTATTTAAAAATTAAAAAGGCCGCCAAATGGCAGCCTCTTTTCTAATCACTTTGTTTGTAAATCTATACTATCTCGGCTGACAATCCTTCTTCCAGTAATTTTCCGCAGCGAGGCTCCAGATCCTTATAAGTGCCCGTTTTCACTACACATTTTCCTTTGTAGTGAACCAACAAAGCACATTGCTCAGCCTGTTCCGGTTGATGATCACAGGCAATGATAAGGGTCTCTATTACATGATCAAAAGTATTGTAATCATCATTATACAAGACGATCTCATGTAAACGCGACTCTTTATCCTGAACTTTTGTTTTCTCTAAAACTTTCTCCTTCGTACTCATAATCACTCTATTTCATTAGCTTCTTTGCCAAAGATAAAAAAATCCTCTCAAATTTATTTCTTTAAGAACCTGAGAGCAACCCATTCATCTCTTTCCAATTGCTTGTCAAATTGCAGGCCATTTTTCTCACATTCTTCCTTAATGAAAGGAATATCCTTGCCGTAAAACCCGCTTAGATACAACTCCCCGTGAGGAAGCAGACATTTAACATAAGTTGAAATATCTTCAAGAAGTATATTCCGGTTAATATTGGCAATAATGGTGTCATACTCCCTGCCCTTCAACAATTCTGCTGCGCCTTCATAAGTCGAAATATTCTTGCAGTCATTACGCTCCACATTTTCAATGGTATTCAGGTAACACCAGTTATCAATGTCGATCGCGTCAATTGGCCCGGCACCTCTTTTCTCTGCGACGATAGCAAGTACCCCGGTACCACATCCCATATCCAGGACCTTTTTTCCTTCGAGATCGTGACCCAGCAAGAACTGGATCATCATATGCGTGGTCGCGTGATGGCCGGTCCCAAAGGACATTTTCGGCTCGATGACAATGTCGTATTTCACATCGGGCTTTGGATGAAAAGGAGCCCTAACCCCACAAGTATCATCTACAAGAATAGGATGAAAATTCTTTTCCCATTCCTCGTTCCAATTGACCTGCTCGATCTCTGTTTGAGTAAAAGATATATCGAATTCATTGGACTGGAGAATGTGAATTCCCGCCATTGATTCAGCTTCAAACTCCTCTTTAGGAATATAAGCCGTCACCCCATCTTCATTCTCCACAAAACTTTCGAATCCTATCGATCCCAATTCTGCAATAAGGATATCGGTAGCCGGTTGCGGAGGTTCAATCACAAATTTAAACTCCAGATAATTCATTTCTTTCATATTAGATGGCCGCTACGATCGCTAAAAAGTCTTCAGCTTTCAAACTGGCACCGCCAATAAGTCCGCCGTCCACATCTTCCTTCGCAAAGATCTCTTCTGCATTGGCCGGTTTTACACTACCACCGTAAAGTATAGACACATCATTCGCGATCTCTGCTCCAAACTTTTCAGAAATGGTCTTTCTGATAAAGGCGTGCATTTCCTGGGCTTGTTCAGGAGAGGCTGTCTCACCTGTTCCAATAGCCCACACCGGTTCGTAAGCGATCACAACGTTCTTCCATGCATCTGAAGATATGTGGAAAAGCCCTTTTTCAAGCTGTGATTTAACCACTTCATAATGGTTCTCGCTTTTTCTGTCTTCCAGCTCTTCACCACAACAGAAGATCACTTCCATGTCATTATTAAATGCGGCATCCACCTTCTTAGCAAGTAATTCATCTGTTTCCTTATAGATCGCACGACGCTCACTATGCCCCAGGATCACAGATTTCACACCTACACTGGTAAGCATAGACGCGGAAACTTCACCTGTAAAAGCACCGTTTTCATTTTCATTCATATTTTGAGCAGCCACCTCAACAGAAGTTTCCCTCAAAGATTCAAAGGCGTGCCATAAATTGGTAAAAGAAGGTGCCACGATCACACGTACTCCCGCCTTTTCAGATCTTAAAGATTTTATTTTGGCTAAAAGATCTTCGGTTTGCGCAAGATCATTATTCATTTTCCAGTTACCGGCAACTATTTTGTCTCTCATTTTCAGTATTTTAAAAGGGTAAGGTAAAATTCATTTTTGGAAGTTTCCCCTAAAGGATTACTAAAAAAATGAATTTTGATTAGTTTGAAATTTAATGTTTTGGGAAGCACAAAGCTCCACTGTTAACGGCCACAAATATACCGAATAGCATCAAAAGGAACGAAGCTTTTCAAGAGGAAAGCGCTGCCCAAAGGGCTGATTTTGGTCATATTTCAGAGCATTTAAAGCTCCAATTTCTCTAAATCGTTCCAGTGTAACTTTTGGGTAATGGTTCCCTTCTGAAGGGTTAAGATTCCGGGATTACTGCGAACGATAGTCTTAAGAGCGGTCTCATCACTAAAGAACCATTCCAGGTCCAGATCATATTTTTCACTAATCCCGGCTTTCAGGTCGTCACCCGAAGCAGAAAGCCCTATAACCCTATACCCTTTACTTATGGCCTCTTTGATCACAGGCTGAAGTTTGGAGAGCCCATCAGCTTCACTTCTGCGCAGGCTGTAGGCTATAATGACAAGTAATTTAGGTTCGTTCAGTAATTCTGAAGTAAAGTCTTCCCCGTTCTTTTCCATAGAAAAATCATGGATAGGCGGCACATATCCTTCCTGTACCAGCTCAGTTTCCACTTCAATAAATTCCCCTTCGGTTGTTGGGTATGCCCCCGTAGTGGTCACGATCTTTTCCTCGCCATTCACATTGAACTTCCAGTTATAATCATAGACAGCTTTGGGCGCATCTTTGGGCACGCTCATACCTTCTTCAATATTCGTCCCCACCTTATAAGCCCTGAAATCTATCAGCGGTAAATGCATTAAAACGTAATAAGCGAAAGTAAAGCACAGCATGAAAGCCAGGAACACGATCCAGCGATGGGAAGCCGGAGCCAGATAAGGATCGATATATTTTTTATTAAAGAACAGAATAAGGATCAACACGAACAGGATCACGTCCTTATAAAAGGACTGCCATGGTGTTAACGGAATCGCGTCGCCAAAACATCCGCAATCGGTTACCTTATTGAAATAAGCGGAATAGAACGTCAAAAAGGTGAAAAAGATGATCATTAAAAGTAATGACCAGGTGGTGAATTTAGGCAGGTAGCCAATTAGTAACATGATCCCCAAAACCAGTTCGAAAACCACCAGTAAAATGGCGATCACCAGGGCAAAGGGTGCCAGAAATTCAAGGTTTAGAACAGATGGGCTGAAGTATTCCTCAAGCTTAAAAGAAAACCCAATAGGATCATTGAGTTTTACAAAACCTGAAAAAATAAAAAGTATTCCTACTACCCAACGGGCAAAACCTACAAGAATTTTCATGCTGACTGTATTTTATGATCTACTTAATTCGCTGTTCTCGTGAATATGAATGAGGGCAAAAATGGCATAATTGATCATATCTTCATAGTTCGCACTTATCCCTTCGCTCACCAGGGTTTTGCCTTTATTATCTTCGATCTGTTTGATCCTAAGTAATTTCTGAAGAATAAGATCTGTAAGGGAACTTACCCTCATATCTCGCCAGGCTTCACCGTAATCGTGATTCTTATCTTCCATCAATTTTTTGGTCTTCCCTATTACAGAATCATAAAGATCTGCCACCTCCTGGGTGGAAAGGTCGGGTTGTGCAGCCACTCCTTTTTCAAGCTGGATCAACGCCATGATGGAGTAATTGATGATACCTATAAATTCAGGTTCCTGACCTTCATCTACTTTCTGAACCGCGTTTTCCTGAAGTCCGCGAATGCGTTGCGCCTTAATAAAGATCTGGTCTGTAAGGGACGGCAGTCTTAAAATGCGCCAGGCACATCCATAATCTTTCATCTTTTTAATAAACAAACTGCGGCATTCTTCTACCACCGCATCATATTGTGCTGAAGTATCCTTCATAAAAACGGGTTATTTGCGTAAATTTCGCTGATTTATTTCGAATTGTCAAAGTTAATTTTTCCATTCAAAAAACCATCCTTTTAAATGTATATCAACTGCAAGGGCCAATTAATCGATCTTACCACGCCAAAGGTCATGGGTATTCTCAATATTACACCCGACTCTTTTTATGACGGCGGAAAGCGAAAAACTAAAATGGAATTCCTGCTTCATGCCGAAAAAATGCTCGAGGAAGGAGCAGATTTCATTGACGTAGGCGCCTATAGCAGCAGGCCTGGAGCTACAGATATTACCGAAGAAGAGGAGCTAAAAAGAATACTTCCGGTAATAGAGTCATTGGTTGAAAATTTTCCGGACATCATTCTTTCCGTGGACACCTTCCGAAGTAATGTCGCCAAAAATTGCGTGGAAGCAGGTGCTGCGATGGTCAATGATATTTCCGCAGGAAGTCTGGACCCAAAAATGATGAAAACCGTCGCTGATGTACAGGTTCCTTACATCATGATGCATATGCGTGGCAACCCTCAAACCATGAAGGACCTCAATGAGTACAATGACCTTGCAGAAGATATTCTCTATTATTTTTCTGAAAAGACCGCCGAAGCGAAGGATCATGGTATCAACGACCTTATCATTGACCCCGGATTTGGATTTTCGAAGAACATCAGCCAGAACTTTGAACTGCTTTCAAAACTGGAACTGCTTAAAAATCTTGAACTCCCGATCCTTTCTGCACTTTCAAGAAAATCCCTCATTTACAAGACTTTTCAGACCACCCCTGAAGAAGCTTTGAACGGCACCACCGTATTGAATACTATTTCTTTGATGAAAGGAGCCAATATTATCAGGGTTCATGACGTGAAAGAAGCAGTGGAATGTGTGAAATTGACCGAGCGAATGAAAAACTAACATAGATTTTTTTACATTTACCAAAAAGCACATCCTTGGACTTCTTAGATCTACGCATCCTCGATATAGTTGATATTGTTCTTATAGCCGCCCTTCTCTACTATTTATACAAACTGGTAAAGGGTACGGTCGCGGTCAACATTTTCATAGGAATCGTGATCATCTATTTTGTCTGGAAGCTTACGCAGTTACTTCAGATGGAAATGCTGAGCAATGTGCTGGGAGAGTTCATAGGAGTGGGAATGTTCGCACTGATCGTGGTTTTTCAGCAGGAGATCAGAAAGTTTCTGCTTATGATCGGGTCCACCAATTTTGCTCGTAGACGAAAATTTCTTCAAACACTGAAACTTATCAAGGACGACCTTGAAACTCCTAATGATGTGGAGGCCATTGTGCGTGCCTGTGAAAACATGGGTAAGCAAAATACCGGAGCCCTGATCGTCATTCAAAAAAGTACCAGCCTGGATTTTGTGAAGAACACAGGAGACAATATGAAGATCCTGGTCAATCAGCCGATCATTGAATCTATTTTTTACAAGAACAGTATTCTTCACGATGGCGCGATCATCATTGAAGATAACTACATCACCGCCACTCGTGTGGTATTACCCGTTTCCAACGACAGAACCATTCCTTTAAGATTTGGACTTCGACACCGGGCCGCAGTAGGGATCACCGAAAAAACCGATGCCCTGGCACTGGTAGTCAGTGAGGAAACCGGCCAGATATCCTATATTCAGGACGGAGAATTCGTGATGTTTGAAGACAGGGAAGAACTCATCAGAAAATTACAGGCAGATCTAGTCTAGCCTATAAGGTTTCTTCCTCTTGCATGAACTGCACTTCGTATAACTTTTTATAGTAACCATCCGTTTTTTGAAGTAGCTCATGGTGTGTGCCCATTTCTACTATTTTCCCGGCATCCATTACTAATATTTTATCAGCTTTTTTAACCGTAGCCAACCTATGGGCAATAACTATAGAAGTACGTCCTTGTGTAATCTTATCGGTCGCATCCTGGATCAATTGTTCGCTGTATGAATCAACAGAAGAAGTAGCCTCATCCAGAACAAGTATACTCGGATTACTTACGTAGGCTCTCAAAAACGCGATCAATTGACGCTGTCCTGAAGAAAGCATAACCCCACGTTCCTTAACATTGTAATCATAGCCTCCCGGCAGACTTGAAATAAATTCGTGCACCCCAATATCTTTGGCTGCCTGCACTACCGTTTCTTTAGTGATCTCCGGATGATTTAAAGTAATATTATTCAAAATTGTATCTGCAAAGAGAAATACATCCTGCAATACGATGGCAATTTGTGAACGAAGGGATCTTAAAGTGATATCCTTGGTATCAACACCGTCGATAAGAATACGACCATCCCAGATCTCGTAAGAACGGTTCAAAAGATTGATAATAGTTGATTTCCCGGCACCTGTAGCACCTACAATCGCCACTGTTTCACCTTCCTGCGCTTTAAAGGAGATACCTTTCAAAACCTCTTCTTTTTCGATGTATCCAAAATGCACATTTTCAAATTCTATTTCCCCTTTAAGGTGATCGATCTCTAGAGTACCATTATCGGCAATCGAAGCCTTGGTATCCAGGATCCCGAAAACGCGGTTAGCTGCCACCATTCCCATTTGAAGGGTATTGAATTTATCAGCGATCTGCCTTAGCGGCCTGAACAACATCTGACTCAACTCAATGAAGGCAACGATCACCCCTAAAGTGATCGCTTCACTCCCGGCCATCACGCGCAATCCTCCATACCAAACGATCAAACCAATAGTTATAGAGGTGGACATTTCGGCAATAGGAAAGAAAATGGAGTTATACCATACCGTTTTAATCCAGCCTTTCCTATGCTTGTCATTTATCTCTTTAAACTTCTCATATTCTCTTTCCTCCCGGGTGAACAACTGGACGATCTTCATTCCGGTAATACGCTCCTGCACAAAGGTATTCAAGTTGGCAACTTGTGTTCGCACTTCCTCGAACGCCAGTTTCATCTTTTTCTGAAATACACGCGTCGCATATAAAATGAAAGGAAGTATCAAGAGAACCAATAATGTAAGTTTCCAGCTTTGGTAGAACATGAATCCTAGAACTACGATCATCTTTAGAAGGTCACTAATGATCATGAACAATCCCTGGCTGAAGATACTCGCTATGGTTTCAATATCACTTACCGCACGCGTTACCAGTCTCCCGACCGCCGAATTATCAAAATATTTCATTTTAAACTCAAGCATATGCTCGAATAAATTCACCCGGATATCGCGAATAACTTCCTGACCAAGCCAGTTAGCAAAATAGATGAAAAGGAACTGGAAGATAACCTCCAACATCAAAATACCCCCCATTAAAGAGATATAGAAGATCAACTGATCATTGTCCTGCGGTACGATTGAATTATCAATGGTAACTTGCAGTAAGTAGGGACGCAAAACCGCAAAAAAGGAAAGTAAAACAGCCGCGACACCTACAAAATAGAAGGTCCATTTGTAAGCATTGGTATATTCAAGAAGTCTCTTGAAAAGTTTAAAATCAAACGCGTTTCCTGTTGATGCAGCCATTAATTAAATATGCTTTTTGGATATTCTATTTTAGTTAAAAACAAACCATGTGCTGGCACAGAGGCTCCTGCCTCACTCCTGCTCTCACTTTGTATAATCGTATGCATTTCCTGCACATGCATTTTCCCCAGCCCTATTTCTAAGAGCGTTCCTACGATAGCTCTTACCATATTGCGAAGAAACCTGTCAGCCTTGATATGAAAAACCAGTCCGCTTGTGGTCTTTTCCCAGTAAGCGTGTGAGATCTCACAGTTATAGGTTCTCACATCTGTTCGTGACCTCGAAAAACATTTAAAGTTCTTGTATTCCAGTAAAATTTTAGCACCCTCATTCATCTTTTCGACATCCAAATCTTTTTTCACCCAGTAAGCAGTGTTAATTTGAAACACGTTCTTCTTCTGCACAATATGATATTCATAACTGCGGGCCGTAGCGTCAAATCTTGCATGAGCTTCAGGCTGAACTTCAAATAACTCTACTGCCGCAATATCCTTCGGAAGTAAAGAATTGATCCTGAAAATCATATTTTCAGGTAACTTTTCCTCCACATCAAAATGCGCATACAGCTGACTCGCATGCACCCCGGCATCTGTCCTGCCCGCACCTACGATCTCGATCTTTTTCTGAAGCAGGGTACTAAGGGCATTTTCAGCCACTTCCTGCACCGAGGCAGCATCGGGTTGACGTTGCCAGCCATGATAGGCCTTTCCGAAGTATGCCAGCTCCAAGAAATATCTCAATCTAAATTTTTACTTTTACGGTTGAAGAAACAAAGATAAGCCATTATACGCAACCGCCCATCTCATGGCTGTTATAGATTTCTAATCATCACATAAAATTTACCAATGAAAAAGATACTCCTGTTAAGTGACACCCATGGACACATTGACGATCGTATAAAATCGTACGCCGACGAAGCCGACGAGATATGGCACGCAGGAGATATTGGAACTATCGAAGTGAGTGACGCCCTAAAAAAGATCAAACCATTAAAAGCAGTTTTCGGGAACATTGACGGCGGTAGCATTAGGAAAGAATTCCCTTTAAACAACCGGTTTAAATGTGAAGAAGTTGATGTCTGGATCACCCATATTGGAGGCTATCCAGGCAGGTACTCCCCGGCGGTAAAAGAAGACATTAAAAATGACCCTCCTGACATTTTTATTTCCGGTCATTCGCATATTTTAAAGGTGATGCACGACAAAAAACTGAACCTATTGCACATGAATCCCGGAGCAGCAGGAAAACAGGGGTTTCATCAGGTAAGGACCATGTTAAGATTCAAGATCGACAAAAAGGAGATCAAGGACCTGGAGGTTATTGAGTTGGGAAAAAGGTAATTTCAGCAGGATCTTTCAAAAGAAATAAACCACAAAAAAACCCGAAGTTTTCACTTCGGGTTTTTACGCACTAATACTACTAAGATGAAAGGTTTATCGCAGTCGGTCCACAGATTTTACAAGATCCTCATCCTTTTTGATAGCCTTATTGGCCAGCACTAAAAAAACGATAGAAATGATAGGAATCAGCATCCCAATACCTTTCTCTGAGATGTTACTCTCTCCAGATATGTTTAGGGACCAATAGACAAATAATCCTAGTAAAATTAAGTTTAATATTATATTGAGTCGCCCCAGTACGAACTGAAGCTTTCTATTCTTAAATAAAAATATAGTTACCAAAGAAAGTGCTGCTGAAGCCAGAAACAGGCCAAACACTAAAAGAATGTCCTGAGCGAATACAGCTTCACCTGCATTATTTTCTCCAATACTGAATACAAAAATCAATCCCGCACTCACCAAAGCGGCCAGAAAAAGATAGATAGTTTGAATTCGTTGCAACATAATTTCGTTTCTGAAAGGCACAAAAATAAAGATTCTTTTTAGAAACCATATCTAAAATATTAAAATAAAATTGTATAATTGCAGTATCGATGCGTAACCAATTCAATAAGGGTTACTTAGACTCCAAATAATTTTTTCGATTCTTCCTCGAAAAGGTTAATTAAACCAAAGACAAATTTTTATTCAAAAACATTCATGTTTGAAATTTCAGAATTAAAGGCTAAAAAGCTGCCTGAACTTCAGGAAATAGCCAAAACCCTACGCGTACCAAAATACCGCACTCAAAAAAAGCTGGATTTGGTATACCAAATTCTTGATTATCAGGCTGCCAACCCTAAAAAGGTGCAGGAGGCTCTTATCGATGACGATAAAAAGCAACCTGAGCAGGAAGAAAAGAAATCTGCCAAAAAGCAGCATAAGCCAAGAATTAAATCAAGTGACGACAAGGAAAAATCTTCTTCGGCACCAGTAGCCGATAAAAAAGAAGCGGATAATAAGGATCAAAAAGAATCCTCTAAACAACACCCTCGCCAAAAGGATTCTTCAGAAAAAAGGAAAGAGCACCCAAAAAGAGATGACTCTAAAAAACCTTCTTCTAAGAACGATAATTCCAACAGGAATCCGCAAAAAGATACCAGAAAGGATAATCGACCCAAAGACACCAAGCCCCAAAAAGATAACAGCAACCGCGATAACCGCGACAGCGGAAACCGTGACAGCGGGAACCGTGACAATGGAAATCGCGATAACCGAAACCGCTACAAAGAACCTGATTATGAGTTTGATGCCATCATTGAAAGTGAAGGCGTACTGGACATCATGCAGGATGGTTACGGCTTCCTGAGATCTTCAGATTATATGTATTTATCATCTCCTGATGATATTTATGTGTCTCAGTCACAGATCCGTTTATTCGGATTAAAGACCGGGGATACTGTTCTTGGACAGGTAAGACCTCCAAAAGAAGGAGAAAAATATTTCCCGCTTATCAAGATCAACAAGATCAACGGACTGGATCCGCAAGTGGTAAGAGATAGGGTTTCTTTTGAACACCTCACTCCTCTTTTCCCACAGGAAAAGTTCAATGTCGCTGAACGTCAAAGCACTGTATCCACCAGGATCATTGACCTGTTCTCCCCTATTGGAAAAGGACAAAGAGGTATGATCGTTTCTCAGCCTAAAACAGGTAAAACAATGCTTCTTAAGGATATCGCGAATGCAATCGCAGCGAACCATCCTGAAGTGTATCAAATCATTCTTTTGATCGATGAGCGTCCTGAAGAGGTTACAGACATGCAGCGTAACGTAAAAGGTGAAGTTGTAGCTTCAACTTTTGACAAAGAAGCACATGAACACGTAAGAGTAGCGAACATCGTTTTGGAAAAAGCTAAGAGGATGGTAGAATGCGGTCACGACGTAGTGATCCTTCTTGACTCCATCACTCGACTTGCCAGAGCTTATAACACCGTACAGCCTGCCAGCGGTAAAGTATTAAGTGGTGGTGTAGACGCAAACGCGCTTCACAAACCAAAAAGGTTCTTTGGTGCTGCCCGAAATATCGAAAACGGCGGATCTCTTTCAATAATCGCTACGGCTCTTACTGAAACAGGATCTAAAATGGACGAGGTGATCTTTGAAGAATTCAAAGGTACCGGTAACATGGAACTTCAGTTAGACAGAAAGATCGCTAACAGAAGAATATTCCCTGCTATTGACCTTACTTCTTCAAGCACCAGACGTGATGATATCTTGCTTGACGAAAACACCCTGCAAAGAATGTGGGTGCTTCGTAAATACCTGGCAGATATGAATCCGGTTGAAGCGATGGAATTCATTAACGATCGCATCAAGCAAACCAGAAATAACGAAGAGTTCCTAATATCCATGAACGGGTAAAAAGAACCTCTTTTTAAAATAACAAAATCCGGACTCAAACAGTCCGGATTTTTTTTGATCGTATTCCAGGGCTTTCTATTCAAATATATTCACTAGATGACTTTGCTGCTTCCTATCAAACCCCGAAGCTGTAAAAAAGCCTTATTAAACCTCTCAACTAACTAAGCACTCAAAAAAGTAAAGGAAACCAAAACCATCAGGACAGCTGTAAGATCAGAGCTAGAGAATTTAGAACTTTCACAAAACCGCATACGAAAAATGCCTTCCGTTAGAAAACGAAAGGCATTCACCTATAAATTGAACACTATAATACTAAAGCGCAGCTACGTGCTTAGCTAAACTTGCTTTAAGGTTAGCGGCTTTATTATCATGAATAATGTTGCGTTTCGCTAATTTGTCGATCATAGAAACTACTGTAGGGAACAAACTCTCAGCCTCCTGCTTCTCAGCCTCACGTAACTTCTTGATGGCGTTCCTTGTAGTTTTATGCTGGTAGCGGTTTCTAAGACGCTTAGTCTCATTGCTACGTATTCTCTTCAACGCTGACTTATGATTTGCCATTACACTAATATTAAATTAATTCTTTTTCAGTAGTCCGTAGGGGAATCGAACCCCTGTTACCAGGATGAAAACCTGGCGTCCTAACCCCTAGACGAACGGACCAATTATTATTTCAAAGTTGGTTTACACGACTTGCAAACCTTTCGTAGTCCGTAGGGGAATCGAACCCCTGTTACCAGGATGAAAACCTGGCGTCCTAACCCCTAGACGAACGGACCAATTATTTCTTAATTGCGGATGCAAAAATACAACTATTTTTCAATGCCGCAAATGTTCAACAATTTTTTTTTGAAAATTTAATATGCCTTCGCGAACAACACTCTCTGCTCAGACGGCTTACCAGTTAATACACAGGCTCCCGCCTCTTTTTCTTCATTAAAAGGAATTAATCTGATAGTTGCTTTTGTCATTTCTTTGATCTTTGCTTCGGTCTCTGCAGTGCCATCCCAATGCGCTGAAATAAAGCCACCTTTTTCCTTTAAAACCTTCTTAAACTCCTCAAAGGAATCTACGCTGGTAGTATGTTCTTTTCTGAAAGAATTTGCTCTTTCGTATAAATTTTCCTGGATCTCGGTCATTAGACCCTCAACCTTGCTCACAACGTCATCCTGGGCTACAAACTCTTTTTTCAAAGTATCCCTTCTAGCAAGCTCCACAGAACCTTTTTCAAGATCCTTAGGACCTATCGCTATTCTTACAGGAACTCCCTGCAATTCGTACTGAGCGAACTTCCATCCCGGTTTTTGAGTATCCCTGTCGTCATACTTCACTGAAATTCCTTTAGCTCTAAGATCTGAAGCCAGTTTATTAGCAACCTCAGAAATTTGACCCAATTGCTCCTCTCCTTTGTAAATTGGAACGATCACAACCTGAATAGGCGCAAGGTTTGGAGGCAACACAAGTCCGTGATCATCACTATGAGTCATAACCAACGCTCCCATTAGTCTGGTAGACACTCCCCAGGACGTAGCCCAAACATGCTCCAGATTTCCTTCTTTTGAAGCGAACTTCACATCAAATGCCTTTGCAAAATTTTGACCAAGGAAATGAGAGGTCCCTGCCTGAAGGGCTTTTCCATCCTGCATCAGGGCTTCTATACAATAAGTGTCTTCTGCTCCGGCAAAACGCTCCGATTCAGTTTTACGACCTTTTATGACCGGCATAGCCATAAACGATTCCGCAAATTCAGCATAGACATTATTCATCTGCTCGGTTTCAGCCAAAGCTTCCGCTTTGGTAGCATGAGCGGTGTGGCCTTCCTGCCATAAAAATTCTGCGGTTCTTAAGAAAAGACGTGTTCTCATCTCCCAACGTACCACGTTAGCCCATTGATTCACAAGGATAGGAAGATCCCTATATGATTGTATCCAACCTTTATAAGTGCTCCAGATGATCGCTTCGGAAGTTGGCCTAACCACCAATTCCTCTTCCAGCTTCGCATCGGGATCTACAATAAGCTTGGTTTTATCTTCAGGATCTGTCTTAAGGCGATAATGAGTAACGACCGCGCATTCTTTAGCAAATCCTTCAGCATTCTTTTCTTCAGCTTCAAAAAGGCTTTTTGGAACAAACAACGGGAAATAAGCATTTTCATGTCCTGTCTCCTTGAACATCTTGTCTAATTGAGCCTGCATTTTCTCCCAGATAGCGTATCCATATGGCTTGATCACCATACATCCTCTCACCGCAGAGTTCTCTGCAAGGTTCGCTTTGACTACCAATTCATTATACCATTTGGAATAATCCTCTTCTCGCGTTGTTAAGTTCTTTGCCATCGCCTTGTATTTGGCACAAATCTTGCGCCTTATTAGTAATAGATATATTAGCGCAAAACTAACTATTTTTATACATTGTTCAATAATAAAATCGAAGCCATGAAACGATATTACACTCTTTTTACTTTTAGAGCTGTATTATTTTCGTTCAGCGCTCTTTTATTATTAGCATCCTGTAGCTCTTACCAGTATGCCGGGTACGAGGATGACGGGATATATTCCTCGAACCAAAATGAGGCCTATACTGCTAATGATTATGAGGAGTCTTACGAAAACGCTCTGTACTACCAACAATTATTTGCCGAGAAAGCTGACCAGTTCGGGAATGTTCCTGAAGAAGGAGCCATTTTTACTGATATTGAAAGCTACAATTCAGGAGCATACGATGACACTTACGACCAAGAAGGTTTAGACTACTCAATAGGCCAGGCTGCATGGGGATCAGATCCTGATGAGATTTCCATCAATATTTACAACGATCCGTTCTACCCACGGTACTACAATCCCTATTACGCAGGATTTTATGATCCTTTCTATTACCCGGGATATTATTACGGGTATGGATATTACCCTTATCACTATAACTCATGGAGATTTAGCATAGGCTGGAGTTATGGTTGGAACAGCTGGTGGTATGGTTATCCGCATTACAGATATGGCTACGGAAGTTATTACCATCCATATAATCGATACCACCCTTACTACAATCATCGAAATGTCGCTTATAATACTTCCAGAAGAGACGGTTATACAGCTTATAACACCCGAAGAGATTCTTATTCAGATTACAGATCTAACAGAACCCGCCTTGACGCCCGTTCTACCCGTACCGGAAGATATACTAATCCCAGGAATGTGAGAGCCAGAAGTAATTATGATGAAAGAACTTATCAAACACGTTCAAGACGTGTGAATTATGATTCTGGTGTCCAAAGAAGAAGTAATTCCACTTATAACACAAACCGTAGGTCAACGAATTCCACCCAGGTTAGAACGAACCGCTCCAGAAGCAACAATTCTTCTGTAAGAAGAAGCTCAAGATCTTCCGGAAATAATAGTTCGGTACGATCATCCTCTTCCAGCAGCAGGTCATCCGGAAGCAGTGGATCTTCACGATCTAACCGCGGCCGAGGAAACTAATTACTGAAAACCAGTGAATATGAAAAAATTACTTTTTGCCTCCATAGCCATTTTTACAATGACTATGGAGGCTCAAAATATCTCAGATGCAACCCGTTACTCGACTTCCGATCTATACGGAACGGCGAGATACCGGGCAATGAGCGGAGCCTTTGGTGCCCTGGGAGGAGATCTTTCCTCTCTTGATATCAATCCGGCAGGATCAGCCGTATTCCTGAACAGTACCGTGAGCTTCACGGCAGACTTCGAAAATGCAGATAATGAGGTTCAGTTCATGAACGGTTTCAGCAGTAATTCAAATTCAGACTTTGACCTTGGACAGGCCGGTGCTGCTTTCGTATTCAATAACCGCGATGAGAGCGCTGCCTGGAAAAAGTTCACCCTGGCCTTCAATTATTCCAAAACTTCGAATTTTGAGGATGATTTTGTAGCTGCGGGTGACAATAATCGATCTATTGACCAATATTTTTTAGAATATGCTCAAGGTATTCCACTTGATCTACTTGTACCTATAAATGATCCAGATGATTCCTCAAATAATGAAACTATAAGTGAGTTATACTCCTACCTTGGAGAAAATGAAGGCTTTGCCGCCCAACAGGCAATGTTAGGATATCAGGGGTTCATCATTAATGCCGAGGATCCTGAAGATCTGAACAATACCCGGTATTTTTCAGCAGTAGCCCCGGGAACTTTTGATCAGCAATACACTTATTCAGCAAATGGGCTGAATGGAAAATTCTCTTTCAACTTCGCCACCCAATACCAGGATTTTCTGTATCTGGGAATCAATTTAAATACGCATTTTATAAACTACGACAGGGTTACGATCCTTTCAGAATTGAACAATAATCCCGGCAGCGACATCAATGAAATTTATTTTGAAGACAGGTTAAGCACCCTGGGAAGTGGTTTTAGTGTTCAACTTGGAGGTTTGGCAAAACTTGGAGAAAATGTTAGAGCCGGTTTGGCTTATGAATCACCCACCTGGTATAATATTTCAGAAGAAACCACTCAATATTTGGAAACATTTAGCGATGCCGCAGGATCGGCAGTAGTTGATCCTAATATCATTAATATCTACCCTGATTACGAATTGCAAACTCCTTCAAAATTCAACGCAAGTTTAGCGTATCTCTTCGGAAACCGCGGAATCTTAAGTTTTGACTATTCTTATAAAGATTACTCAAATACCAAATTCAAACCCAAGGACGATCCGCAGTTTGCTCTTCAAAATGACATTATGGAAGCTGAATTAAAAGGAGCCTCCACATTCAGACTTGGTGGGGAATACAGGATTGAAAGATGGAGCCTGCGAGGAGGATATCGTTTTGAAGAAAGTCCATATAATGAGGAAGCTTCAGCAGATATAGGTGATCTAAACGGATATTCGCTTGGACTGGGTTATGACTTCGGAAATATCAAATTAGATTTTGCTTATGAAGCTTTCGAAAAAGACAAAAACCCTCGTTTATACTCAACAGGGTTAACCGACAGAGCCTTTACAGATAGAAAAAATTCTAATTTCATACTTTCCCTGAGCTTTGGAATTTAAACCATAAATGAGTCTGAAAAGAGCAGCTATTCACAGCTGCTCTTTTTTTATTCTTAAAAATTAAATAAAAAGGAGATACCCATTCCTCCCTTATTATCAAAAAAGGGTTATAAATTGTATCTTTGCAAGCCTAAAACTGACTGTTCATTACAATTTAATATGAAAAAAGACAATATAGACGAGGCCATTGATGAGATGGGAGATGCTTTTGTAAGCCCGAATACTGATACTCCTATGCGTAAAGACGCCTTTGACAAATCAGACGCTGAAAAGATCGAGCTTATTCAAAAGGATGTTAAAAATATCATGGAAACCTTAGGTTTGGATCTTACAGATGACAGCCTTAAAGGAACTCCTAAACGAGTAGCTAAAATGTTCGTAAATGAGATCTTCGGAGGTTTACATCCTCAGGTTAAACCTAAAGCATCAACTTTTCAGAACAAATATAAATACGGTGAGATGCTGGTGGAAAAGAATATCACTCTTTATTCTACCTGCGAACACCACCTGCTTCCTATTGTTGGAAAAGCCCACGTTGGATATATCTCTAACGGAACTGTGGTTGGTCTTTCAAAAATGAACCGTATCGTAGATTATTACGCAAAGAGACCTCAGGTTCAGGAAAGATTGACCATGCAGATCGTAAAAGAACTTCAGGAAGTATTGGGCACAGAAGATGTTGCCTGCGTTATCGATGCTAAGCATTTGTGCGTGAACAGCCGCGGAATTCGCGATGTTGAAAGCAGCACAGTAACCAGCGAATATGGCGGACGTTTCAAAGACCCTGAAGCAAGACGTGATTTTCTTGATTACATCAACCTGGAAACCGACTTTTAACCCAAGTTTTAAAACTTACTTATGGCACTTTATAAAGAGCAGGAATTAAAGATCTACAATTCAATTTCGGGCGAAAAAGAAATCTTTACTCCAATAAATGAAGGGAATGTTGGAATGTATGTGTGCGGTCCAACCGTATACAGCAACGTGCATTTAGGAAACTGCCGCACCTTCATTTCTTTTGACCTGGTATTTCGTTACCTGAAACACCTGGGTTACAAAGTGCGCTACGTAAGAAATATTACCGACGCCGGCCATTTAGAAAATGATGCAGATTCGGGTGAGGACCGGATCGCTAAAAAGGCAAGACTGGAACAGATCGAGCCCATGGAGGTGGTACAGCGCTATACGGTCGACTTCCATAACATCCTTCAAAAATTCAACAACCTTCCGCCAAGTATTGAACCAACGGCTACAGGTCATATTGTTGAGCAGATAGAGATCATTAAGGAGATCATTGAAAAAGGATTCGCTTATGAAGCGAACGGGTCAGTTTATTTTGACGTTTTAAAATTCAACGAAACTCATGATTACGGAAGATTAAGCGGAAGAAAGCTGGAAGACATGATCCCGAATACCCGGGAACTTGCCGCACAAAGCGACAAGAAAAATCCGCAGGACTTCGCGCTTTGGAAAAAAGCCGAACCACAACACATTATGAGATGGCCCTCCCCGTGGAGTGACGGTTTCCCAGGATGGCATTTGGAATGTACCGTGATGAGCTCAAAATATCTGGGTGAAGAATTTGATATTCACGGAGGCGGAATGGATCTTAAATTCCCGCACCACGAATGTGAGATCGCCCAGGGAGAAGCTGCTACCGGGAAGAACCCCGTGAATTACTGGATGCATGCGAACATGCTTACCCTTAATGGTAAGAAAATGGCAAAAAGCACCGGTAATAATATACTCCCAAATGAGATCTTCACTGGAAATAATCCGAACCTTGAAAAAGGATTCCATCCTTCTGTAGCGAGATTCTTTATGCTTCAGGCACACTACCGAAGCATCCTGGATTTCTCGAATGAAGCTTTATTGGCCAGTGAAAAAGGATTCTACCGTCTCATGGATGCCTACCATCTTATTGACGAACTTAATCCTTCAGCAGAATCATCATTCAACTTAGCCGAATGGAAGCAGAAATGCTATGACGCCATGAACGATGATTTCAACAGCCCTATCCTGATCGCGCAACTTTTTGACGCCGTTAAGCAAATTAATGTGATCAATGAAGGCAAAGGCAAGATAACCGAAGGGGATCTTCAGGAACTAAAAGCTGTTATGAGCAGTTTCATTTTTGACGTATTAGGGTTACAGGATACCGAAGCAGCCGATGACGATGCCGGAAATAAACTTTCAGGCACCGTAGAACTGTTGATCAAACTAAGAGCTGAAGCACGTGCAAATAAAGACTTTGCAACCAGTGACAAAATACGAGACGAACTCCTTGAACTGGGAATTCAGCTGAAAGATGGAAAAGAAGGAACTTCCTTCTCCATTTCGTAATACAATAAAGGACATATGGCGATCAAAAAGTGGCTTTCATATCCGTTAATAGGGATGGTGAAATTCTACCAGAATTTCATCTCCCCTTTTACTCCGGCCACTTGTCGCTACTCCCCCACTTGTTCTCAATACTCTTTAGAAGCTCTTAAAAAACATGGAGCATTTAAAGGCGGCTGGCTTTCCATAAAAAGAATTGCAAGCTGCAATCCCTGGGGAGGATCGGGATATGATCCCGTACCCGAAAAACTTCCGAAGGAAAAGTAATTTGGGAAATTAAGCTTTTACTTATCTTTACGATCCAACCTTAAATTTACTACATGCTCTTAAATGTTTTCTATTGGAATCCTTCTGAAGGAATTGACCTGGGATTCTTCACTATTCACTATTACAGTTTAATGTTCGTGATCGCCTTCACGCTGGGATGGTATCTAATGAAGAACATTTTTAAACGCGAAGGTGTTTCTCTTGAAAAACTGGATTCCCTGTTCATTTATATGGTTCTTTCAATTTTGATAGGTGCCCGCTTAGGTCACGTGATCTTCTATGATTGGGATTATTTTCAGCATCACCTTTTAGAGATCTTTCTTCCTGTTAGATTTGAACCTGAATTTGAATTCACAGGCTTCAGAGGACTCGCCAGCCACGGAGCCGCTATCGGTGTAATCATCGCCATGTATATGTACAGCCGAAACGTTCTTAAAAAGCCGGTGCTTTGGATACTTGACAGGATCGTAGTTCCGGTAGCTTCCGGAGGGATCTTTGTAAGAATAGGAAACTTCATGAACTCGGAGATCGTTGGAAAACCTACAGGTAGTGACTATGGAGTGGTTTTCACAAAACTAGGAGAAGATTTTGCAAGGCACCCTGCACAATTATATGAATCTGCCTGCTACCTTGTTGTATTTATAATTTTATGGCTAACTTACTGGAAGACCGAAAAAAGGAATAAACTGGGATATCTCTTCGGATTATTCCTGGTGCTGCTTTGGACCGTAAGGTTCTTTGTGGAGTTCATTAAAGAACCTCAAGTAGGCGAAAGAGTGAACTGGGTTCTTAATACCGGTCAATGGCTTAGTATCCCATTCATACTGGCAGGATTCTATTTTATGTTCCGGCCGTCAACCAAAAACCGTGTAAACTAATGGTTCGAAAATATTCATTACTAAGCCTCCTTCTTTTGGGAGGCTTTTTTATAGGCTGTAAAGAGGAAATGAAATCTCCGGGAAAGCAGGTAAACACCCAGCTTATTGAATTCAAAAAAGAAGGGGAAGTTTATTTGACTAACACCAGTGGTGATACCCTGGCTCATCTGGAGGTAGAAATAGCCGATGACACCTACCAGAGGGAAACAGGGTTGATGTATCGCCAAAGCCTTCAGGAAAACAGAGGCATGTTGTTCATTTTCGACACCGAAGCACAACGAGGCTTCTATATGAAGAACACCAACATTCCTTTAGACCTTATCTTTCTTGATAGTGATTTAAAAGTGGTCAGCATAGGAAAAGATGCAAAACCCCATAGCCTGGAAACGATCCCTTCTAATGAACCCGCACAATATGTTTTAGAGGTGAACGCGGGACTTTCAGATCAATGGAAACTGGAACCCGGAGATCGATTAAATCTGATTCGTAACTAATATAAATCCAGGCAACAAATTTTACACCTTCCGAAGAAGCACTAATCAATTAAAGTAGCGGATCAAACTCCAAATAAAAAAGCCTCCATAAAGGAGGCTTTTTCTATATGATTAAACAGTTCTTAATTAAGCTACTGTTTGCTCTTTTTGCTTAAGTTTCTTCTTTTCCTGCTGCTTATTGAAGGTATCATAAGTTACAGGTGTAGCAACAAAGATAGAAGAGTATGTACCTACGATCACACCTACGATCAAGGCAAACATGAATCCTCTGATGCTCTCACCTCCAAAAATGAAGATCGCAAGTAACACCACTAAGGTAGTCATCGAGGTGTTCAACGTACGGCTCACAGTACTATTGATCGCTGCGTTAATAGCATCTTTCTGAGTCCATCCCGGATGCTCGTTAAAGAACTCCCTGATACGGTCAAAGATAACCACGGTATCATTCAGCGAGTAACCTACCACGGTAAGGATAGCCGCGATAAAAGCCTGGTCGATCTCCATGTTGAATGGCATGAACTTGTAAGTAAGTGAGAATACACCTAACACGATCAAAACATCATGGATAACCGCAACAACGGCACCTAAACTGAACTGGTACTTTCTGAATCGAAGCAGGATATATAAGAAGATCACCAATAGAGAACCAAGTACAGCCCAAATAGAAGCCTGCTTGATATCATCTGCGATAGATGGTCCAACTTTAATAGACTGCATAATTCCAATTTCACGCTCTCCTTCACCTACTGAGAAATCTTCGTAGGTAAGGTCGGCAGGAAGGTATGATTGAAGAGAAGAATATAACTTCTGTTGGATCTCGTTATCGATCTCAGTTCCTTCTTCATCTACTTTATACTTGGTAGTAACTTTGATCTGGTTGGCCCCACCAAAAGTTTTGGCATCAGCACTTCCAAATTCAGCTACAAGGTCAGACTCGATTTGAGTAGGGTTAACCGGCTCAGTAAATCTGATAGTGTAGCTTCTTCCTCCTACGAAATCTACTCCCTGGTTAAGACCCTGAGTGAACAATGAGCCTAAACTCACAAGAATGAAAATTCCCGAAACGATGTAGAAAGTCTTTCTTTTTCCAAGGAAATTAATTCCCAGGTTAGCGAAAAGACCTTTGGTCATTGAAGTAGAGAAATCAAGGTTCTTACCTTTTTTACCATAACCATCAATGAACAAACGTGTAATGAAAATCGCGGTAAATAAAGAGGTAGCAATACCAATCAATAAGGTAGTCGCGAATCCTTTAATTGGCCCTGTTCCAAGAACAAGTAAGATAAGACCTGTAAGCCCCGTAGTAATGTTCGCATCAAGGATCGAAGACAAGGCATTATTGAAACCGTCTCTAATAGCGTCTTTCTGAAGTTTTCCTTTCGCATACTCTTCACGAATACGTTCGAAGATAAGTACGTTGGCATCAACCGATATACCGATCGTTAAAACGATACCGGCAATACCAGGTAAGGTCAATACAGCACCAAGTCCTGCAAGTATTCCGAAGATGAACAGAATGTTCACCACAAGGGCGATATCTGCAAATATCCCGGCTTTACCGTAATAGAAGATCATCCAAAGCAAAACAAGCACTAAAGCAATAGCGAAAGACATAACCCCGCTATCAATAGCTTCCTGTCCTAATGACGGACCAACTACTTCACTTTGAATAATATCAGCAGAAGCAGGAAGTTTACCGGCACGTAGTACGTTCGCTAAATCCTGACCTTCAGTAATCGAAAAGTCACCGGTGATCTCACTTCTTCCTCCAGAAATAGGACCGGAAGAAACACCTGGTGCAGAATAAACAATGTTATCAAGTACAATAGCGATCTGACTCTGATTTTCGAAAGCGTAAGCTGTCATATCTTCCCAGCTCTTCGCTCCTTTACCATTCATTTGCATGCTTACAGCAATACGACCAACCTGGTCATATGTCTGCATTGCATCAGTGATCACACTTCCTGAAAGTGGTGGTTCATTTTGCCTGTTACCTTTAAGGGCATACAATTCAGCAACCTCATCATCTTCGCTGGTCTTACCCCAAACGAATTTCGCGTAACGCTGATCTCCTGTTAACAATCCGCGAACCTGAGAATTGTTCAAATATTCGTTTACCTGAGCAGTATCCCCAACTTTGAAAGTTGCAAGGATAGGCCCTCCCTGGAATCCAGGTTGTACCATCAGGTCGAATAATGGATTATTTTGTTCAGCAACTTCAGTAGAATCATCTGCCGACTCAAGAAGGGCATCGATCTCATCAGCTTCTGCTGAAGTAGTGTCTGCTTTTTCTTCTTTTTGAGCAACCATGTCTTTCAACATGTTGTTAGCCTGCACGAAGAAATTCTGAAATTCATTGCTTTTATAAACATGCCAGAACTCTAACTGAGCTGTACTCTGTAAAAGTCCTTTTACACGGTCAATTTCTTTCGCTCCAGGAAGTTCAACAAGAATTCTTCCTGAATTTCCTAAACGCTGAATATTTGGCTGAGTTACACCAAATTTATCGATACGTTTTCTTAATACTTCAAAAGCCGAAGTAATAGACTCGTCAATTTTTCTGCGGATGATAGGCTTCACCTCATCATTGCTCATTTCAAAATTGATCTCGTCGCTAAGATTTTTGTTTGCAAAAATATCAGGGGAAGCAAGTTTCGCATCAGGAATATTTTCGAAAGCTTCGAAGAAAAGATCTACGTAGTTCTCCTGACTTTTCTTTTGCTCTTCATCTGCCTTTGCTAAAGCCTGGTTGAAAGCAGGATCTTTAGTATTGTTTGCAAGCTCTCTAAGAATGTCCTTAACAGAGATTTGAAGAATCACATTGATCCCACCTTTCAAGTCAAGACCTTTGTTCAATTCTTTGTCTTTGGCAGTATTGTAGGTGATCCCCGCAATAACCTCCTCGCCTCCTATAGAGTCAAGATACCTTTGTTCTGCCCTTTCTCTTAGGGTAATGTAATTTTCCTGATCTGAGCTGATTTTTTGCTCAGCAAATGCTTCGGCATCTTTCTCAACGTTATTCGCGATAAATGTGAAAGACAACTGATAAATACATACCAGCCCGAACAAAATCGCAAACACCTTGACTATTCCCTTGTTCTGCATTATTCTTTAATTTATGTTCAAATTTTAAAAACGGACAAATATAGGTTTTCAATAATGAAATCCCAATTATTTTTTTTTGAAAAAATTAACTTTTTAGATTAAAAAAGGAGCGGTTTGAAAATGTTGCTGAATTCTTACTTTTCCTCACATTTTCAGCAGATTCTCTCATTTGAAAATTGAAGATTTAGACGCTAAATGTCACCTGATTTTTCCAGAGTATTTTCGTCGCTTTAGCAATTCAGTTTTCTTCAAACAGCTCCTTTAAAAAAGCTCTATTTTTTCTGAAAATTTATTTCTTCAGATCCAAAAGACCATTTGTTTTCTTAACCCCTTCTGAACTTTCTTTCATCTTAGCTTTTTCAGCTTCATCAAGGTCGATCTCAACGATCTTTTCAATTCCATTCTTTCCAAGGATCACAGGCACCCCAATACAAAGATCATTAAGGCCGTATTCTCCTTCTAAAAGAGCAGAACATGGGAACATTTTCTTCTGGTCACAAGCGATCGCCTGTACAAGGGAAGAAACCGCTGCTCCCGGAGCATACCATGCGCTGGTACCCAACATCTTTGTTAGCGTAGCACCGCCAACCTTAGTATCTTCTGCTACCTGATTGATTCTGTCTTCTGAAAGGAACTTAGATACAGGAACACTGTTACGGGTCGCCAATCTTGACAACGGCACCATTCCGGTATCACTGTGCCCCCCAATTACCATTCCTTCAACATCTGAAGCAGGGCATTCCAAAGCCTCGCTTAAACGATACTTGAAACGGGCGCTATCTAAAGCTCCTCCCATTCCAATGATCTTGTTCTTTGGAAGATTAGTTGTTTTATGAACCAGGTAAGTCATTGTATCCATAGGATTACTTACCACGATGATAGTTACATTAGGAGAGTGCTCAATAAGACTAGAAGAAACAGACTTCACGATATCAGCATTGATCCCGATCAATTCCTCACGGGTCATTCCCGGTTTACGTGGAATACCGCTGGTAATAACTGCGATATCTGAATTCGCTGTTTTAGAGTAATCATTGGTCGCACCGGTGATCTTAGTATCAAAGCCCATCAATGAAGCTGTTTGCATAAGGTCCATTGCTTTTCCTTCAGCGTAATCTTCTTTGATATCAACCAAAACTACTTCTGAAGCGAAATTTTTAATGGCAACGTATTCTGCACAGCTGGCTCCAACAGCTCCTGCACCTACTATAGTAACTTTCATAATTTATGTGTTTGATTATTAGTGTTGCGAAAATACGAATTATAGAGGAGTTTTTATAGGAATCTATCCGTTAAAAGACCAGTTTTAAAAGCGGACATGAAGACCCAAATTAGCATTGAAATATTTCCCCCCTGTTCCCATCGCGCTTATTCTGAATTTTCCGAAATGCAAATTGAAGCCGAGATCTGCTTTGAACTTCGCCTCGGTATCGCCCAGCTTTTGCAATTCAGTATTCACCATGCTTAAAGCAATTCCATTTCCACCCATTTCATAATTGAAATTGGAATTGGCGATCCCTGCCGCAGCAAATGCTTCAAAAACTCCCCAGCGTTGTGAGGCAATAGCCTCCACCATCCAAAGATCAGCATCTACCATGATCAGGTCCATCATAACCAAGCCTTCCACCTCTATGGGTTCAAAGCCGTACTCTACATTGAACTTACTAAAAGCTATGGCCGCTGCCAGTTGGAATCCATCGGGATCATCAATAAAATACTGACTAAGACTATGTTTTAAGCCCACTCCGTACGTACTCGCCGTAACATCATCAATTGTGACCTCGGGCATTGCTCTTACGGTCAATTCAGTTTCATAAGGCAATCCTACAGCGAGCTGCAAAAAGGCATGAGGAATATAATCTCTGTTAATCCCTTCAAAAGCTTTGAATCTCACTTCCTGGGTTTGCATTTCCTGGGTTACAGGATTCAAAAAGGTCACTTCCCCAGTAAAATAATTATTAGTAGTTGACCCAAAAGCTGTGGGCAATCGTGCCGACTGAGCATTTTCTATTTCCAGCAGTCTTAGCTGAGAATTATTTAAACTGAAGTTCTTTTTTTCGTCAGGCACAAAAAGGGCATTTCCATGCAACGCGATCCTGAACTCCCATTTTTCAAGAGATTTGGCGGAACTAAACCATCCGGCACTAGCCTGGTAAGTAGCTCCGTTTGATGCCGGCCGGGCAAAATTATCGGCAAGGGTCAGCATATCGGCAATAAATAATTCGGTGTTTTCCTCAGATTGAGCAACCAGCGAAACGGGTGCTAAAACAATCATGATCAAAAGGGCTAATACTTTACTTTTCACGGAAAATATTTTAAGTGGTTAATTAAAAATACTAAAAAAAGATTTGCCCCATTCCGAATCTTTCAAGAAACAAAAAACCCGCAAAAAATGCGGGCTTTTAAATATTTTAAGTCAGCAACTGTTAGAAACTCAAATGAAGCCCTACAGACACTGCATCGTATTCCTGAAAACTATAATCTCCGGTGATCTTGAAGAACCCTAATTTCAAGGCCATCCCAAGGTTCGCCTTAATCCCGTTAATATCATCTACGATAGTGAAAGGATCTTCTACTTCATCGATCACGATCCCGGTATTTTCATCCCTGATAATGTAAGTTCCCAACATGGCCGAATCTGAAGAGCCGGTCATGTATCCTAAACCTCCGTAAAAATTGATAACTGGCAGGTTAGTAGAAACGATCCCTGAAAATAACCAGGAATCCATATTAGTCTTGATCCTTTGGTTCTCTCCATCTAAATAGCTCTGCTCGGTAAAATCATAAGATCCATTCATTCGGGTATAACCTACAAGACCGGAAACCGCAACCGGCAAATCCAACGGCAACCAGCTGGTGATCTCATGCTGAACAGCCGCCCCATAAAGTTCAGCCTGAACATTGTCATAATTCACCTTCGGAAAGTAACGCGCTTTCACTTCGGTTCCTTTAAACACCCCTAAACGCGCCTGCAGGAAAGCTGCCGGTACCATTTCAACGCCTGCCGCAGCCAGCCCGTCAGGAAGGGTAATTTCGGCTTGTTGTTTTCCAAAAGGAGTATCATACTCGAGGTATACGTTTACAGGTTCAGGGTTATGACCCAAAAGTGTGGAGACGTCTTTTTCCGAAGAACCATCCACAAACTGGATGTTTTGATAATCGGCAGTTCTCATATTAAAGGACTGGTGATCCCCCAGGTTCACGGCTGCATTTCCGATTATTGAAAATTCAAATCCAAGAACATTTTTAACTTCAGCAGATTGATACCAACCATTGGAAAGGTTGAAAACCGTCGCCTGAGTTCCGGGACGCAGATATTCCGTAGCAAAGGTCTTAGTGTCCTCGATTCCCGCAGCCAAAAGTCGGCCCAGGTTGTCCTGTGCCCAGGTCTGGACACTGCATAGCATTACTGCTGAAACAAGTAAAATCTTTTTCATAAGTAGTATGTTTTATCTAAAAAAGTGACAAATATAAAAGGAAATAAAAAACCCGGAGCCAAACTCCGGGTTTTAAGTATTTTAGGCATCGATGTTCGCGTAGACCGCGTTCTTTTCGATGAACTCCCTACGAGGCGGCACCTCATCCCCCATTAACATAGAGAAAATTCTATCAGCCTCACTACTATTATCAATTGTTACCTGGCGAAGAGTTCTGAACTCAGGATTCATGGTCGTATCCCAAAGCTGCTCAGCATTCATCTCTCCAAGACCCTTATAACGTTGAACACTTACTCCCCCGCTATAAGAATTCGCGATCTCATCACGTTCTTTATCATTCCAAGCATAACGCTTTTTACTTCCTTTTTTAACAAGGTAAAGCGGCGGCGTCGCAATGTAAACGTGACCTGCTTCGATCAATTCCTTCATATATCTAAAGAAGAATGTAAGAATCAAGGTAGCAATGTGACTACCATCAACATCGGCATCACACATGATCACGATCTTGTGATATCTAAGTTTGCTAAGGTTTAGAGCCTTACTGTCATCTTCGGTACCAATGGTCACCCCAAGAGCAGTGTAGATATTCTTGATCTCTTCATTTTCAAAAACCTTGTGACTCATGGCTTTTTCCACGTTCAGGATCTTACCTCTTAAAGGCAAAATAGCCTGGAAGTGACGGTCACGACCCTGTTTGGCCGTTCCACCCGCAGAGTCTCCCTCAACAAGGAAAACTTCACTTTCATGAGGATCCTGGGAAGCACAATCTGAAAGTTTCCCCGGAAGTCCACCTCCGCTCATTACGGTTTTACGCTGCACCATCTCACGAGCTTTCTTGGCTGCATGTCTTGCCTGCGCTGCCAGGATCACTTTCTGAACGATGATCTTCGCATCATTAGGATTCTCTTCCAGATAGATCTCCAGCATTTCAGAAACCGCCTGCGATACGGCTGAAGTAACTTCACGGTTACCAAGTTTCGTCTTTGTCTGACCCTCAAACTGAGGCTCAGAAACTTTTACAGATACGATCGCGGTAAGCCCTTCCCTGAAATCATCTCCTGAGATCTCAAACTTCAGCTTATCCAGCATTCCGGAAGCATCTGCATATTTTTTCAAGGTGGTGGTCAAACCTCTTCGGAAACCTGCAAGGTGAGTACCTCCCTCGTGTGTATTAATGTTATTTACGTAAGAATGAAGGTTCTCATTAAACGAGGTATTATATACCATCGCAACCTCAACCGGGATATCATTCTTCTCCCCCTCTATAGAGATCACATCATTAATGATAGACTCTCTGGTTCCGTCCAGAAAACGGATAAATTCCTTAAGCCCCTCTTCTGAATGAAATACCTCAGAAACAAACTCCCCATTCTCATCTTTCTCTCTTCTGTCTGTAAGCGTTATTCTAATCCCTTTATTCAGGAATGCCAGTTCACGCATACGGCTGGCAAGAGTCTCATAACTATAAACCGTGGTTTGCTGGAAAATGGAAGCATCTGGCTTAAAAGTCACGATCGTTCCATTCTCTGAAGTTTCACCAACAGATCTTACAGGATAGGAGGGTTTCCCTCGCTCATATTCCTGCTCCCAAATGATTCCGTCGCGATACACAGTAGCCTTAAGGTGATCTGAAAGTGCGTTCACACAACTAACACCAACTCCGTGGAGTCCTCCGGAAACTTTATATGAATCCTTATCGAATTTACCTCCGGCTCCAATTTTGGTCATTACAACCTCAAGAGCAGAAACTCCTTCTTTTTTATGCAGGTCTACAGGTATTCCCCGACCATTATCTTCAGTAGTAATAGAGTTATCCTCATTAATGGTCACCTTAATGGTGTCGCAGTGCCCAGCCAGGGCCTCATCAATCGAGTTATCCACTACCTCATAAACCAGGTGGTGCAATCCTCGAACTCCAGTATCCCCAATATACATCGAAGGACGCATGCGCACATGCTCCATCCCCTCAAGCGCCTGAATACTATCGGCCGAATAACCGCTTCTTTTAACCTCTTCGCTCATACTTAAATTCGTTAAAATTTTGTCAAATCCTATAACGAACAAATATACCAAAAAGCATCCTTTTTTCCCACTTTAACAGGCAACAAACCTTCTAAGTTATCAACAATTTTTGTGGAAAAGGAACCTCGCGAAATCATTTTAATTAATCCCAGTCAATTTAGGATCAGACTGATATAGTTGATATTAAGTCATTTTTAATCTCAATTTTCATGAAAGGAAAACCATCTGCTTATAAACAGATAATAACTTCTAAATCCTATGAGTTATTTATAGAAAATATCAAGGTTCCGATCAAATGATTCCTTTTAATTATTTTTAACGAATATTATAGAAACCATTAACTGAAAAATGAAACTCACCAAAGTATATTTAAATTATTAATTAAAAAAACCCTTTTATGAAACGATCACTTATAGTAATCGCATTATTTATTGGATGTTTAGGAATCCCTCAACTCCAGGCACAGGATAAAGAAAAACCTGAAACGACAAAAGATAAAGACGGCCCGAACTTTTCAAAACTGGATGTAAGTCCACTGGATGTAGTTTTATTCAGAGGAGAAAATAACGAACCTCTTGCCCGGGTGCTTTATAGCCGACCTCAGGCTCGCGACAGGGAGGTATTCGGAAAATTAGTTCCTTATGGGGAAGTCTGGAGAACCGGAGCCAATGAGGCCACTGAAATAACCTTGTATCAGGATATGACCGTACAGGGTGAAAAGATCAAAAAAGGAACTTACACCTTGTTCACTATCCCTGATAAGAATCAATGGACGATCATCCTTAATAACAGCACCAATATTTGGGGTGCTTATGACTACCATGTAGAAAAAGATGTCGCGAGAATAACGGTACCAGTCAAAAAATCTTCTACCAGAATTGAAGCCCTTTCTATGGCATTTAAAGAGATCCCTAACGGGGCCATGCTACAGATTGGTTGGGATAATCAATATGTGGAAGTACCTTTCAAGAAGATCTAGGTCATTTAAAAATATACAGATCAAAAAACGCCCTTTTCAGGGCGTTTTTTCTTTTATGGTATATTCAGGTATTTATGTGTTTGCAGTGAAACCTTCCACTTAGGGTTGCTCATCACGTAATCGACAATCATAGGGATCACTTTTTCCCGGTTACTCCATTCGGGTTGCAAATAAAGAATACAATTATCATTAACCTTAGCAGCCTGTTCCTCAGCAAAGATCAGGTCATGCTTATTAAAAACAATTACTTTTAACTCATTCGCTACCTTGTAAATTTCTTCTGTAGGTAACTTTATCTTTTTCGGAGAAAGACAGATCCAGTCCCAGGTACCGGTCATTGGATAAGCTCCTGAAGTTTCAATATGGATCTTGGCACCTTTTTCCTTCAAACCAGATGTCAATTCGGTCATATCCCAGGTAAGTGGCTCCCCACCGGTAACTACAACCGTTTTACTGTGCTTCACAGCATTCTCAACAATGGTATCAACAGGTGTTGGTGGATGAAGTTTGGCATTCCAACTTTCTTTTACATCACACCAGTGACATCCAACATCACAGCCTCCGATTCTTACAAAATATGCAGCGGTTCCTTTATGAAATCCTTCTCCCTGGATGGTGTAAAATTCTTCCATCAAAGGAAGCATTTTCCCGGCCGCAACTAATTCATTCAATTCCTTCTCATTCATAGGCTGCAAAGATAACCAAAAAGCTAAAGGCAGAAATCTTTTTGCGATAACTTGAGTCACGACTTCGCAAAAGCCGCTTTTTTTCTATTTTTGAGGAGAAACATCTATAAAAACTACTCTTGAAAGGCCAATATTTCTCTTACTCTAATCATATTTTATGGCCGCTATTGGTTATTGTTTTTTTGATGAGCTCCTGCTCTGGAAACAGGGAGCTTCTCAAAACAGTTAATCTAGACATTACTTCTTCAAAAGTTTTTGAAAATGGTTTTACAGGACTGGCAATTTATGATCCTGGAGCCAAAAAGTGGGTTTACGAATACAATTCAAAAAAATACTTTATCCCCGCCTCGAACACGAAGCTATTTACTTTTTATACCGGTTTACAGGTTTTAGGCGACTCGGTTCCAGCCATTCGCTACACGATCAACAATGATTCTTTGATCTTTACAGGCACCGGAGATCCTTCTCTACTTCATAAAGATCTGCCGGAATCATCTGTTATCGATTTTTTAAAGCATAGTGACAAGAACTTATTTTTTATGCCTGCTATTTATTCGGAAAGCGGCTTAGGACCAGGCTGGGCCTGGGATGATTACAATTATTATTATTCTGCGGAAAAATCTTCATTGCCAGTAGCGGGCAATACGGTCATTTTCTCCTTTAAAAATGCCGAATCTATTCCGGAAGCTTATCCGAAAATATTTTCAGATTCAACATTGTTGGATAAAACGAAATCCGAGCGTTCTGGCGTGAAAAGAGATCGTCATCAAAATATTTTCAGGTACACAGTAAATCCTGAAAAAACCGATTCTGAACGAAGCGTTCCTTTTAATACTTCAGAAGCACTGGCGATAAAGATCCTTGAAGATTCACTTCAACGGAATATTGAGATCCTTCACAATGATCCGGATGTAAACCTGGAAAAGACCTTTTACAGCATCCCTACAGACAGTCTGTACAAAAGGTTGCTTCAGCAAAGCGATAATTTCATAGCTGAACAAATTCTTTTGCTCGCAGCCAACCAAATTTCGGACTCGTTAAAAACACAGATTGCCATTGATCATATGAAGGAAAATTTCCTGAAAGACCTTCCGCAGGAACCAAAGTGGGTAGACGGCTCAGGACTATCTAGGTATAACCTGCAAACTCCGGGCAATATGGTCAGGCTCCTTGAAAAAATACTGAAAGAGGTACCACAGGATCGCTTATTTGAATTACTGCCCGCAGGAGGCGTTTCGGGAACCTTGAAAAGTCAGTTCAAAAATGAACAACCTTTTATTTATGCTAAAACAGGATCTTTAAGCAATAATTACAGCCTGAGCGGATACTTAATCACCAAAAAGGGAAAGCTTCTTATTATTAGCTTTATGAACAGTAATTATATGGTCCCTTCTTCTGCGCTAAAAGCCGAAATGGAAAAGATCATCGAAAATATCAGAAACTTGAAATAACCTGAAGAAGAAAATTATGGAAAGAAGAAAATTCATTCAGAACATTGGAATCGGAAGCCTGGCGCTACCCTTAAATATTTTCAATCCCTCGGAAGGGCTGGAATTTTCAGATGACAGAATTAAGATCCCAAAAAGACTTCAGGCAGGTGACACTATTGGTATAGTAAGCCCCGCAAGTGCCATTTTTGAATCTGAACCTTATGAGATCGCCAAAGAAACCTTTGAGGCGATGGGCTTAAAAGTGAAATTCGGGAACTTTTCAAAGAGTAGATACGGTCATTTGGCAGGTACCGATGAGCAGCGAGCTGAAGAGCTTATGAGCATGTTCGAAGATGATTCAGTAAAGGCCATTATCGCTCTCCGTGGCGGATCAGGCTCTGCAAGGATCCTGGAAAAACTTGACTACAGGGTAATTAAAAGAAATCCGAAGATTTTTATAGGCTACAGTGACATTACAGCTTTACACCTGGCCATTTTCGAAAAGACCGGCCTGGTCACTTTCCACGGACCTGTAGCAGTTTCAACCTGGAATCCGTTTGCCTATTCCTATCTTCAGAAATTACTTTTTAATGGAGAAGCAGTGACCTATAAAAATCCTTCAGATAAAGGAAATGAACTGGCACAAACCAAGAATCGCATAAGAACCATCCAGCCGGGTACTGCAAAAGGAGAACTCTTGGGAGGGAATCTTTCTGTTCTAACCGGGTTGATGGGAAGCGAATATTTTCCGAAAAACTGGAAAGATAAGATCCTGTATCTTGAAGATATAGGAGAAAAAATTTACGCGGTTGACAGAATGATGTCACAATTACAATTAGGCGGAGTCCTGAAGGAGATCAAAGGCTTCGTGTTTGGGAAGTGCAATGATTGCGACCCGGGGGGCAGCGGCTACGGCTCCCTAACCATGGAAGAGGTCATTGACCATTATATCAAACCTTTGGGAATTCCAGCATTTTCGGGAGCTATGATCGGACATATAGATGACAATGCAATGATCCCTAATGGAATTCAAGCTGAAATAAATGCTGAAAATGGAATTATTCAGCTTTTAAGTCCGGCTGTACAATAGCAAAAAACATTTCTGTGTGTATTCTATTCTGAGGTTCCACCGACAATTCATACTTTTATAAAAATTTTAATTTGGTGCCTGCCACATAAGTTTTGAGAGGCATCAGCGTTTTGGAATAATTAAACAAACCCTATTAAAATATCATGAAAAAAGGTCTTTTACTTTTATTAATTACCTCAAGTATATTTATTTCCTGCGATAAAGAGCAGGATCCTTTTCTTATCAGCGCCAGTAGCATTGGTAAATTAACGAAAGATGTTCAGATCAAAGACCTGGATTCTGTTTTCTCACAAGATTCTATCGTGAAGCAGGTGAACGAAGGCGAGTTATACAAAAGCAATAATGAGATAGAGGTATATGACAAAAAGGGCAAAAAAATGCTTTTGATGGAACCGGTTCAGGCATTCGACTCTACCAGTACCGTTGGTTTCATTCAGGTTCTTGATTCGCGTTTTAAAACCGCAAAAGGCTTGAATACCGAAAGCACATTCAAAGATATCGTAGAGAATTACAATATCTCAAGAATTGAAAACACCCTTAGTGCTGCAGTAATATTTATTGATGACCTCAACATTTATGTGACCATTGATAAAAAACAACTTCCTGCCGAATTAAGATACGACACCCAGATGCGTATACAGGCTTCCCAGATCCCGGACGATGCTAAGATCAAGTATTTCATGATCGACTGGGATTAATAACGTTTTTGAATTAAAAATATGGCAGAAGAAAATCTTACCCGACTCAATAAATACCTCAGCGAAGTAGGCTACTGTTCACGCAGAAAAGCAGATACTCTCATTGAGCAAGGGCGGGTAACGATCAATGGCAAGGTTCCTGAAATGGGAACAAAGGTTCATCCTGATGATGAAGTAAGGGTAAATGGTGAACTTATCGTCCCTCCTAAAAAGGATAATGTATACCTGGCTTTCAACAAACCAATTGGTATCGTGTGCACAACCAATCCTAAAGAGAAAAAGAATATCGTTGATTATATCAATTATCCGACTAGGATCTTCCCTATAGGACGACTTGATAAACCCAGCGAAGGCCTTATTCTCATGACCGATGACGGGGATATAGTGAACAAGATCTTACGTGCGAGAAACAATCATGAAAAGGAATATATCGTTTCTGTAGATCGTGTGATCACTAATGATTTCATCCAGCGAATGTCTAACGGAATTCCAATTCTGGAAACCGTAACTCGTAAATGTGAGGTGGAACAACTGAGTAAATTTGTTTTCAGGATCGTCCTTACACAGGGGTTGAACCGCCAAATTAGAAGGATGTGCGAATACCTGGGATATGAAGTGGTTAAACTGAAGAGAACCCGTATCATGAACATCCCTCTTGATGTTCCGGTAGGTCAATATAGACAGCTTACAGAAAAAGAACTTTCAGGCTTGAACAAGTTATTGGGAGAATCCACAAAGACCGAGGAAGGATCCCTTCTGAAGGATGAAAAAGTGGAGAAAAATACTGTCCCAAAATCAGAAAAAAAATTTGACAAGAAAAGCTCCCGAACTTCAGAAATTAAAAAGAATTTGAAAAAGCCGGGAAGACGGAAACGGGAATCTTAACAGAGAATTAAGCAACTTTTTGAGCCTAACTGCCTATTTTTAAAAGAAAAATGGGAGCTAACAACAACAGGATCAAAAATGAAGACCAGTATGAGGCTTTAAGGGACAAAGATGCCAGCAAGGAAAAAGCTGCCCGTATTGCAAACACATCCAATTCCGGAAACAAGGGCGGAAAAGCTTCTAAATATGAGGAGCGCACCAAAGATGAACTGTATCAAAAAGCTAAAGAGGTAGGAATTGAAGGCCGCTCAAAAATGAACAAGCAAGAACTAATCAAAGCACTTAGAAATCATTAACATATGGACAAAATTCAACCCTTTCACCTGGCAATTCCGGTAAACGACCTTGAAAAAGCCAGAATTTTTTATCGGGAAACATTAGGCTGCGAAGAAGGACGCAGCAGCGATCATTGGGTTGATTTTAATTTCTTTGGGCATCAATTGGTGATCCACTACAAAGAACCTTCGGGTGAAAAAAATGCTGCCAGTAATCCGGTTGATGGAAAAGAAGTTCCTGTTCCTCATTTTGGAGTAGTACTGGATTGGGATACTTTTCAGAAATTTTCCGAAGCCTTAAAAGAAAAAAACATATCTTTTATTATCGAGCCCTACATAAGATTTGAAGGCAAAGTGGGAGAACAGGCGACTATGTTCTTTAACGACCCATCTGGAAATGCCCTAGAATTTAAAGCCTTCAAAAATATTGACCAGTTGTTTGCAAAATAACAGCTTTATAAGCATTACATGAACAGAATAAAACCGTCTTTAGTACGCCAGCTATTTGTTTTACTGCTTATTCTCTTTTTACTGGTATTAATTTTTAAGGAGATTCTTCCTTACCTCTCAGGAGTGCTCGGTGCGATCACCCTGCATGTGATCCTTAGAAAAAAAATGTCACGACTGGTAGAGAAAGGATGGAAGCCGGTAATGGCCGCCTCTTATCTAATTTTCCTCTCCTTCATTGGTATACTTGTCCCCATCACTCTTACGATCTTGATGCTTACCTCAAAAATAGGCAAAGCGGTCGCAAATTCAGAAAAAGTACTCCAGGCTATAAAAGAGCAGTTCGATCAGGCTGAAATTTATTTTGGATATGACCTGAGCAGAACGATTGACTCCTCAAGTGTTGCCACTTGGCTTTCTAATAACCTTCAATCCCTGGGGGTTGGTACCTTTAATGCATTTATCGCAATTGGGATCATGTATTTCATGTTGTACTACATGCTCATTCACAGGCATGAACTTAAAAAATTAATGATCTCTTATATCCCACTTGGCGAAGACAACCTGAAAGTGATTGGTGTGGAAGGTGATGAGTTGGTAAAATCAAATGCCCTGGGAATTCCTTTAGTTGCTTTTTTTCAAGGTCTTGTCGCTTTGATTGGATTTTTGATAGTGGGTGTACCTGATCCTTTATTCTGGTTTGTCATTACTGCTTTAGGGGCAATGGTTCCTTTCGTGGGTACAGCCATTGGAATTGTGCCCGTCGCCATACTATTGCTATCCCAGGGAATGCAATGGCAGGGGATCTTTATCCTGATCTACGGGTTTGTAATAGTAGGAATAACAGATAATGTCTTGAGACTTTATATTCTGAACAGGCTTGCGAGCGTACATCCATTGATCACCCTTTTTGGGGTAGTTGTTGGAGTTCCCCTTTTCGGGTTCATAGGTTTGATCTTCGGACCTATTCTTATCTCGCTATTTTTACTTATCTTAAAGATATACAAGCACGAATACGGAAAAACAGAAGATAAAATTTAATCTAAAAAATTATTGTGATGTTAGAAGATGCGAAAAAGAAAATTAATGAAGATTATGTAAACTCTGAAGTTTCAAAGATCAAGGACGATGATATTGACATGGTCATGACCAACAAAGAAGCCATCGATAAAAAGTTCGCCGGTTCGGGTTTAAAAAAATATTCCGAAATGGGTAAGATCATGTTCGGGATGCTACAGGATTACAAAAAAGGAAATTTCAAGCAGGTTCCATGGTTCACTATTGGTGCGATTGGTTTCGCTTTACTCTATGTATTCAATCCACTGGATATGGTTCCCGACTTCATACCGGGACTGGGATACATAGATGATTTTGCTATTTTCACCATCGTGATCCGTTTTATTGAAACAGATCTACATTCTTACCTGGACTGGAAGATCGATGAAGCCAGATCAGCTTAAAAAATCAAATGATTAAACCTCAGCACTTTTCTGCCTGTGCATTTCACGGGCAAGAAGAGTGTTCTTTAAAAGCATGGCTATGGTCATTGGACCAACTCCTCCCGGAACAGGAGTTATAAAAGATGCTTTTTTGCTTACATTTTCAAAATCAACATCTCCCACTATACGATACCCTCTTTCGCGGGTTTCGTCCTCTACCCTTGTGATCCCGACATCGATGATCACTACGTCATCTTTGACCATTTCGGCTTTTAAAAAGCCGGGATTACCTAAAGCTGTAATTATGATATCTGCCTGTGAGGTGATTTGAGTAATGTTCTTGGTATGACTATGAGTTAAGGTGACGGTAGAGTTCCCTGGAAATCCTTTTCTTCCCATAAGTATGCTCATTGGCCTTCCTACAATGTGACTTCGACCAATTACTACAGTGTGCTTACCCTCGGTCTCTACATTATATCGTTCTAACAATTCAAGGATCCCAAACGGTGTTGCCGGAATAAAGCTGGTCATATCCAACGCCATTTTTCCGAAGTTGGTTGGGTGAAAACCGTCTACATCCTTATCGGGGTCTACAGTAAGTAATACTTTTTGGGTATCTATTTGTTTGGGCAAAGGGAGCTGAACAATAAAACCGTCGATATCATCATTTTCATTAAGCTCCTTGATCTTTTTCAAAAGTTCAAGTTCACTGGTCGTACCGGGCATCCTCACCATGGTAGATTCGAATCCTACCCTTTCACAAGCCTTTACCTTACTATTCACATATGTCAAACTAGCCCCGTCGTTCCCAACAATGATCGCGGCAAGGTGTGGCACCTTTTCTCCGCGGTCTTTCATTTTTTGAACTTCCTCAGTAATCTCTTCTTTGATTTGATTACTAACTTTTTTCCCGTCGAGAATAGTCATATGTGATGATTTTTATACCCGCTCTAAATTTAAGAGCAAGCGATTGATAATTATTTAAAAACTGGTATTAGCTTATTTCATATTCTTCATCATCTGCATCATCTTACGGCCACCGCCACCTTGCATCATCTTCATCATTTTGCTCATTTGGTTAAATTGCTTGAGCAACTGGTTGACCTGTTGAACAGATGTTCCTGATCCTTTTCCGATTCGTTTCTTACGACTTGCATTGATCAGGGACGGCTTTGATCTTTCTTCAGGGGTCATGGAATGAATGATCGCTTCAATATGTTTGAAGGCATCATCATCAATATCAACATCCTTCAGCATTTTTCCGGCTCCAGGGATCATACCCATAAGATCTTTCATAGATCCCATTTTCTTGATCTGTTGTAACTGGTTCAGGAAATCGTCAAATCCGAATTCATTTTTAGCGATCTTCTTCTGAAGTTTTCTCGCTTCCTCTTCATCATACTGCTCCTGCGCTCTTTCCACAAGAGATACAACATCTCCCATCCCAAGGATACGATCTGCCATACGAGACGGATAGAACACGTCAATCGCGTCCATCTTTTCTCCCGTACCAATGAACTTGATAGGCTTATCTACTACAGATTTGATCGAGATAGCCGCACCACCACGGGTATCCCCGTCTAGTTTGGTAAGGATCACCCCGTCAAAATTCAATCTTTCATTAAATGCCTTTGCAGTATTAACAGCATCCTGACCTGTCATGGAGTCAACCACAAACAGGGTTTCATTAGGCTCGATCGCACGGTGAATATTCGCGATCTCGGTCATCATCGCCTCATCGATCGCTAAACGACCAGCGGTATCGATGATCACCACATTATTTCCGTTCTGTTTTGCATGAGCTATGGCTGCCTTTGAAATAGCAACCGGATCTTGATTTCCTTCATCACTGAATACCTCAACTCCAATCTGCTCCCCTACTACATGCAACTGATTGATCGCTGCAGGACGATACACGTCACAGGCAACCAACAACGGATTCTTGGATTTTTTAGTTTTAAGATAGTTAGCGAGTTTCCCTGAGAAAGTGGTTTTACCACTACCCTGCAAACCTGACATTAAGATAACAGAAGGGTTTCCGGAAAGATCGATCCCTTCGGCATCACCTCCCATTAACTGGGTCAATTCATCCTTGACCAGCTTCACCATTAACTGTCCCGGTTTTAAAGCAGTAAGTACGTTTTGACCTAAGGCTTTTTCCTTAACCGTATTAGTGAACTCCTTCGCAATTTTATAGTTTACATCGGCATCGACCAACGCACGTCTCACCTCCTTTAAGGTTTCGGCTACGTTTACCTCGGTAATTTGCCCATGTCCCTTAAGAACGTGTAAAGCACTATCTAATTTATCGCTTAAACTATCAAACATATTCTCTCTTGTTTATTTAAGTACCGCCTGTTACGGCAGTTGCAAATTTAATGATTTGAGGCTGAAGTGAAAAGTTTTTCTTCGCAGCCTACATCCTTTCCGGAACCTGGATTCCAAGCAAAGCGAAAGAAGATTTTATAACATCTCCCACAGCTTTTGAAAGCTGCACTCTGAATTTCTTCTCAGTAAGATCCTCAGTCCCTAAAATAGTAACATTCTGGTAAAAACTGTTGAATTCCTTTACCAGCTCATAGGTATAATTCGCTATCAAAGCCGGACTATGATTTTCGGCAGCCAGCACTACAGTTTCAGGGTATAACTGCAACTGTTTGATGAGCTCCTTTTCTTTGTCATTCAGCGTATAATCTGAAATGGTTTCACTGTAATCCAAATCTGCTTTTCTTAAGATCGACTGAATTCGGGCATAGGTATACTGAATGAAAGGCCCAGTATTTCCCTGGAAATCTACAGATTCTTCCGGATTGAACAGAATTCTTTTCCTAGGATCAACCTTCAGGATATAATATTTCAATGCTCCAAGACCAATGATCCTGTAAAGCTCCTCTTTTTCTTCTTCAGAATAGCCTTCAAGTTTTCCCAATTCTTCGGAAATCTCTTTGGCGGTACCTACCATTTCTTGGATAAGATCATCTGCATCTACCACGGTACCTTCACGGCTTTTCATTTTTCCCGAAGGAAGATCCACCATACCATAGCTTAGGTGATACAAGTGTTCTGCCCACTCAAAACCTAATTTCTTAAGGATCAAAAACAGCACCTTAAAGTGATAATCCTGCTCATTTCCTACCGTGTAGACCATTCCGTTAATAGCAAAATCTTCTACTCGTTGAATGGCAGTACCAATATCCTGGGTCATGTAGACCGCCGTGCCATCACTTCTTAAAACGATCTTTTCATCAAGACCTTCATCTGTAAGGTCTATCCATACGCTGCCATCATCCTTGCGATAAAAAACACCCTTTTCAAGACCTTCAGCAACCACATTTTTACCTAAAAGGTAGGTTTCACTTTCGTAATAATTCTTATCAAAATCTACTCCCAGTTTCTTGTATGTTTCTTCAAAACCATCATATACCCACTGGTTCATTCTCTTCCAAAGTGTCACAACCTCATCATCGCCGGCCTCCCACTTTCTCAGCATTTCCTGAGCATCTTTTAATATTGGGGCTTCAGCCTTGGCTTCTTCTTCGGTCTTTCCCTGGGCCACCAAATAAGAAATTTCTTCTTTATAAGCTTTGTCGAATTTCACATAATAGTTTCCTACCAGTTTATCTCCTTTTAAGCCGGATGTTTCAGGTGTTTCCTCATGGCCAAAACGTTGCCATGCCAACATGGATTTACATATATGGATCCCACGGTCATTGATGATCTGGGTTTTGTATACTTTATTTCCGGCAGCTTTAAGAATTTCAGAAACAGAGTATCCCAAAAGGTTATTTCTGATATGTCCTAAATGCAATGGTTTATTGGTGTTGGGAGATGAATATTCTACCATTATGGTGTTTTCCCCTTGCGGAACTTTTCCGAAATTCTCGTCATCCTTCATATTTCCGAAGAAATCCAGATAAAGTTTATCAGCAAGAACGATATTCAAAAATCCCTGTACCACATTGAATTTTTCGATCTCAGGATTATTTTGAACCAAATACTCTCCAATGGATTCTCCCAATTTCACCGGATTTGTTTTGATCTGGCGAAGCATAGGGAAAGTAACAAGGGTGATATCTCCCTCAAAATCTTTACGTGTGGCCTGAAATTCAACAGAGTCCAGCTCTACATTATGTATATTTTTAACAGCTTCTTTTACCTGATCTGCAAGTATCGTTTGAACACTCATTCTCTTTTGTTTTTAAAAGCGCCCCTCCAGGGCTAAGGAACCGCAAAGATAACAGAAAAATCAGCTTAGTTAAAGGGTTTGGACGCAAATGCTTACCTTTAAAGAAAAAAGAAAATGCTGCTGAATGTCTCCCAGGATCTAGCCAAGAAAAAAGAATTAATTTCCGATACAATAGGGAAACCTTTTAACCTCGAAAAAAGGAAGGAACTGGAAGGAACCGTGCTATCAAATATTGCGGTGACCGCTGCCAGCATTGATCTTTATAATCTTATGGTTCTTCACGAGGAACAGATCTTTTGCAATTTTGAAATGCGGCCTAAGGGAATTATCATAAGTTTCAGGGCCAAGAATGACATGTACTCCCTGGTTATCCCATTTTTTAAACTCAAGATCTATAAAGGCAAAGCTGAAGAATATTCATTTTACAAGGATCACTACTTTATCAAGATATGGGCAGGAGCTGACCAGGATGATGTTCATAAATTTGTAAAGAAGGTTAAGAATTACCAGACTGACACCTCTTTTCCCAGAATTGAGGATATTATGTAAAGACATTAAAAAAGCCCTTTTTCAAGGGCTTTAATTTTTTTATTTCTTCGGAAGGAAAACTTCCGCCATCATACAACGAGCACTTCCGCCACCGCACGTTTCAATGGTTTCCAAATCACTGCTTAAAATCTCACAATGCTTCTCAATAGCCGCTACCTGATTTGGCAAAAGACTTTGCCTGGCAGATTCACTCATAACCAGGTATTTTTTTCCGTCTTTCCCGGAAACCTGCAGCATATTTCCTGCATAGTGATGCATTTGGGCTTCTGAGATCTCTATGATCTCTTTCCCGTCAGATTTCAAGTGTTTTACAACATTCTTGCGTTCTTTTGGATCATCGATAGAATCCAGACAGATCACCGCGAAGTTTTCAGCCAGACACATCATCACATTGGTGTGATAAATAGGCATTCTCTTGCCATCTACATCCTGGTAGGCATTAAAGACCACCGGCGTAAATTCCATGTCCTCACAGAACTCGATCAGTAATTCCTCACTGGCCCTCGGAGAAAGCGCACAGTAAGCCTTCTCATTAACCCTGTCAAGGATCATGCTTCCTGTAGACTCGAGAAAAAGCTCCTCCTCTTCTGCACTGGTATAATCTATAACGTCTTTGATCTCATATCCTTCCTCTTCGATCTTCTCAAAGATCTCTGCTCGACGCTCTCTTCTGCGATTCTCTGCAAAAAGCGGGAAAAGAACGGCTGTGGCATCCTCGTGAAAAGTCACCCAGTTATTCGGAAAAATAGAATCAGGGGTGTCGAGTTTTTCATCATCGTTCACCACAATTACATTCACTCCCACACCGCGCAGTTTAGCCACAAAAGCGTCAAACTCTTCCTGGGCTTTGCGGTTGATCTTTTCATTTTCCAATTGAAGACCTTCCTGAAAATAGTTGTTTACGGCAGTTTGCTCATTCATTCTGAATGCTACCGGTCTCACCATTAAAATTGTATCTGTAATTTGTCTCATTTATTTTATTTAGTCCCTAATTAGGGGTAGGGTTGAACACCTTAGTAATCCTTCCTGTTTTGCAATTTCGGCGTATGGTACTTCCTCAACAGTAATACCATTTTCACGCAACCAGGTGTTAAGACGGGTAAAATTCCTTTCAGAGATCACCACATCTTCAGAAATAGAAAAAACATTGGAGAACATATTGTACATCTCATCACGGCTGATCTCAAAAACATTTTCTTTTCCGAAGAAATCCACCAGCCATTCATATTCCTCTTCATTTAAGAATCCACCTTTATACAGGATAGCTTTATCCTTACCAACCGGCTGAAAACAGCAATCCAGGTGAAGGGCATTGTCTCTAGGCTCAGTATTTGATTTTCTAAGATTGAAGGGCTTCACCACTTTGTCGGGAAAATGCTGTTTCAAATGATCAACCGCTTTCATATTGGTTCTAGCAGTTATAAAACTTGAATAATCCTCCCCGTAGTAGGTGCCAACGAATATATGGTCGTTATACAACATGACATCTCCCCCTTCAACATGGGCATCTTCGGGCAACTTTATGATCTTATCTTTCTCGATCTTTTCAAGAACGTGAGAGATCGCTTCGATCTCCTGCTCCCGATCTGGCAGAATATTAGCTCTCACAAACTTATCATCAATAACAAAACCTATATCCCTGGTGAAAATTTGATTATAGTCATTGATCACTTTTGGCCGATATACTTTCACATCATATTTTTCAAGGACATTCTTCACTGCTTCCATCTCTCTAACCATGTCATCTTCTTTGGGATAAGTCCCGGCCTTTATATGTTCTGCAGATTTAGGATCGTATGCATCCGAAAGACTGGGAACGCCTCCTATACCTTCAGCAGTTCCAAGTACTACAGCTCTTAATCTGGACGTCTCATTTTTAACATTTAATTTCATCGTGCCAAAATTTTTGCAAATATAGAAAAAGCCCCCTGACCTCCATATTTTCAACTGAATAAAGATTTACAGGAATGCACTCACAAGATCTTATAATATCAAATAACAAACCAAAATTTCGCTTTCTCTACCCGTTATTTTATAATTTCTCTAACTTATTCCTTCCTATTACTTTTCATATATTAGCAATAGCCTCAAAGGTCTGTTAATTTTGCAATACCGGAACCCACTCAGAACTATACATATCGCAGGTTTTTTGATATTTATTGCTTTGGCATGTACAAAACCTGCGTCTACAAGCAACACCTCGGCAAAGGTGTATGTTGCGCATGATGGTAATTCCTATAAATTGATCCGTAATAATGAACCGTTTCAAATCAAAGGAGCAGCAGGGAATTCCCATTTTAGGGAACTCAAAGAAGCCGGCGGGAATACCATTAGGGTTTATGATACTATAAATCTTAAGTCGACTTTGGATAAGGCACATGAATATGGGCTGGCGGTAATTGTAGATATCCCCCTGCCTAAATATGGAGACGGATCTAAATTCTATGAGAAGGATCTAAGTGTTCCTAAAAAAAAGATAGCCTCGTTGATCAGGAAATTTAAGGACCATCCGGCGCTACTCTACTGGAATCTCGGGAATGAATTATATTATCCTACTTTTCACAAAGACGTAAAATTCTTCAGCAGTTATAATTCCCTGGTTGACCTGGTAAAGAAAACAGACCCAGATCACCCTGTAAGTACAGCTGTCATTGGTGGAAACCGAAGACGGCTTGCGAGTATCCTTATGCGCAGTCCTGATCTCGATCTAATATCGATCAATTCCTTCGGAAATCTCACCAACCTAGATGACAGAATGAAACCTTTCAATATGATCTGGAATGGCCCTTATGTTATCACCGAATGGGGCGTGAATGGACCGTGGGAGGAGGACAAAACAAATTGGGGTGCTCCCATTGAACAAACCAGCAGCAAAACTTCAGAAATTCTGGCCGAACGATATGCTTCAGAAGTAATGAATGCCTCCAATTGCATGGGAAGCGTTGTCTTCTTTTGGGGTAATAAACAGGAACGCACACACACCTGGTTCAGCATATTTTCCGAAGAGGGTAAAAGAAGTGAATCTTTCCACACTTTAAAGAATTTATGGAATAATGAACCTTTAGAGTATGCCGGACCTCAAATCTACTACGCCTACCTTAATGGCAGGGGTTCTCCTGAAAGTATTATTCTTACTCCCGGCATACAAGCAGAGGCAGAGGTAGTAATGCTTTCCAAAAAGGTTGATTCTTTGGAATATTCCTGGGAGATAAGACCGGAAGCCTGGAGTGACATTGAGAAAGACCAGCCTGTTCTAAAACAGTTAACACCAAAAATATCATCTTCAAAAATAAAATTTACCACCCCTCAAAAAGAAGGTCCCTACAGGCTTTTTGTGTATGTTTTTGATAAGGAAAATAATTACTCAACATCCAATATTCCTTTTTACGTACTAAACCCGGCCAATGAGGAATAATATAAAAGCTCCCACCCCAAATGAATCCCGCATGATCAAATTTATGATCCTGCTGGGGGTATTTAGTATCTTGAATTTTCTGGTCTTTTTCTTCAAACCGGAACACAGGACTAACTCCCTCTTATTTTTCATGCTGAGCTCTATCATTCTTTATGGTGTGCTCAAAAAACTATACATGTGGTATAATTATTCAAACATTTCGGTTCCAAAAACTCCGAAAGTGACGCCAAACCTGACTGTCGATGTCCTTACGACCTATTTTCCGGGAGAGCCCTATAAAATGATCACCACCACATTAAAGGCTATTAAAAATATAAAATACCCTCATACTACTTATTTATGTGATGAAGCAGATGATCCTTTTTTGAAACAATTCTGTGAAGAGAACGGGATCGTTCACGTTACTCGCGATAATCGCATTGATGCCAAAGCAGGTAACATTAATAATGCTTTGAAAAAGCATGCCACCGGTGACATTTGCGTGATCCTGGATCCTGATCATATTCCTGAACCTGAGTTTCTAGACCCTATCTTACCACATTTTTCAGATCCTAAGATCGGTTTCGTACAGATCGTGCAGTCTTACTATAATATCAAAGAAAGCCTTGTAGCCCGGGGTGCGGCTGAGCAAACATTTCAGTTTTACGGACCAATGATGATGACCTTGAACGCTTATGGAGCAGTAAATGCCATAGGGGCAAACTGTGTTTTCAGAAGAGAGGCGTTAGATAGTATTGGCGGTCATGCGCCCGGGCTGTGTGAAGATATGCATACCGCAATGTTACTCTATGCTAAAGGCTGGAAGGCTGTATATGTTCCTATAGTTCTAGCTAAAGGACTTGCCCCATCTAATCTCACTAATTTCTTTAAGCAACAACTAAAATGGTCACGGGGAAGTTTTGACCTATGGGTAAAGGTTTTTCCGAAAATCTTTTCAAAATTAACCGGAAGGCAAAGAATTCACTACGGCATTTTACCCATGCATTACCTGAGTGGTGTGATCATATTGTTCACCTTCCTCATCCCAATTCTTTCCCTATTACTTTCTACAACCCCTTGGAAAGGAAACATTATAGATTTTGTACTGGTACTACTTCCTGTTGCGGCAAGTTCAATTTTGATAAGAACCTTTATTCAGAAGTGGGTGATCGAAAAAAAGGAAAGAGGCTTTCATTTGGTTGGCGGGCTTCTCCATATAAATACCTGGTGGATCTATATTCTGGGACTGGTTTACACTATTTTAAATAAGAAAGTCCCGTATTTACCAACACCAAAAGAGGATGAATTCAACACGAACATGAAGATCATTTTGCCAAATGCCATAGTAGCCCTGGTCTCTATTTTCGCAATTGTTTTTGGCCTATATCAAGATCTCACCCCATTTTCAATTGTCATGTCGGGGTTTGCATTTTTCAATGCTCTTATTATGATGTTCGGTATATACATAGCCGTGAGGGTTACCAATCAGAATAAAATTCTTCGCACTCGGCTTCACAAAAAATCACTTAGCGTTTTAGCAAGTTTCAAACATGGATTTTACCGCCTGGCCAATCTGGCTTTTGAAGGCACCAGGACAGTAGCTCTTCCATTATTGCTTCTAATTCTTATTACCTCTATGAGCTTTAAAAATGAACATGATCAATTGAAATGGGATGAGGTCTATGTACCTTTTTCAAAGAAACATAGCGAAAAATACCTGGGGATCTTTCAACCTTCCGAAGGAAATGGAATATCAGACATTCAAGCGATCAATGAACTTGAATCCCGCGAAAATATCGATTTTGACATCATTTCATTTTACCTCGCCTGGACCGATGAAAGCGTGAACAAGTTCCCTCATCAACTGATGGATTCTATTTATCAAAAAAATGCAATTCCTATGATCACCTGGGAACCGTGGGCTTCAACCTTAGCTTCTAACGATACGGTGCGGGATCTTTCAGAAGAGAAGAAGGTTTTCAAGCATATTACTGACGGTTTTTTCGATGATTACATTATAAAGTTTGCAAATATCCTGAAGACTTATGACAAACCGATCTTCCTAAGGTTCGCACATGAATTTGACAACCCTCAGTATCCCTGGTCCCAAGCAGGCAACAATACTTCGGAAGAATTAAAAGCAGCCTGGATATATGTTCATAAACTGATGAAAAAGGAAGGTGCTCATAAAGCCATTTTTGTCTGGAATCCGTGGAAACCGAAAGGTATGAACAATTACTATCCCGGAGATCAATACGTAGACTGGATAGGACTGACCATGTTGAATTACGGACCTTTAAATGAAAATGGAGAAGTCCTGCCATTCAACAAGCTCTACGAACCTTTTAAAAATAAGCTATACTGGTTCACCCGCAAACCTATCATGCTGGCAGAGTTCGGATCTTTAAAATTAGGTCAAAACAACCAGGAGAGCTGGCTGACAAATGCGGTGGACTCTATTAATTCCTCACATGAAAATATTAAGGCATTGGTTTTCTTTAATAGTTCTGTAGATGAGAATATTCCAAAAAATAAATGGCTTAAAGATGGTAAACTGGATTGGACGATCAACTCATGGGACTCCTTCAAACAAGAATTTTCAGGAGAGGCTGCACAAGGTTCGGAAAAGGAATTAAAGAAGGTAAGCCTTCCGGAGGAGAGAAATCCAATTAGCAGATTTGACATTCGAGGTGTGCGATACAAAAAAGGCACAAACTGGATGAATAATTATTACGCGGTCACTAAAGAAGTGATCTCAAAAGATTTTGAAAACCTTAAAAGTTCGGGAATTAATACCATTCAAATAACCGGAGGTAATATTTATGATCACAACCTTCTCTTGTATTCTGAAAAATTTGACTTGCAGCTCATTTATCAGTTTAACATCGATCAATCCCTCGATTTCATAAATGACACGGCAGAAAAAGAAGAACTCAAACAAGAGATTTTGAACAAGGTGGAAAAATTAAAAGATCTAGATCACGTGATCAGTTATTCCTTTCTACTCGATCTGGAGCAACACTACCAAAAGCCATTACTCTTTAATCAACGCACCGCGTATTTAAACTGGCTTCAGGATCTAACTCAAAGGATAAAACAAATCTCCCCGGAGAAGTCAATTACTGTTGATCTTCAGTTTAATTTGGATACCGAATTCCTTATAGACCAGATCCACGAACATCTACCTGTAGACAGCTACGGTTTGATTGTCAAAGACACAACGTTTTTAGAAAACCAGATCAAAGAGATGAAAGGATTGGGCAGGGATGTATTCATCAGCAGTATTACTCCAAATTTGATAGTTGAAAATTCTGAAAGATTCGTAAATCAGGATTTGATCCTTCAAAACTGGCAGGATGAACGAAAAAGTAACTGGATAAATTTTGACGGACTGGTGGACTTCAGAGGTAGAAAAAAACAGATTCTTAAAGACATTACGGCTATCTGGAATGAAAAGAAAGTGCCTGAAAAATCTCTTTTCAGAAGCAGGATATTGAAGCCTGCTGAGCAGTTATATCCTGGCCAGATCTATAGGTATCATGCTGCACAATTTGACGGCAAGGAATGGATTGTTCAAAATTCCAACAAAGAATATAAGTTTGAATGGAACCTCATTAAAACGGACAGGTTCGGAAATCATCTAGCTATAAAGAAATTGGGCTCGCAGCCTGAAGTTGAAGTGATCATTCCTGAGGATTACAAACAATATGAGATCATGCTGGTAACCCGCAAAAAGGGGGAGGATTACGTGACCTCTACCCGCACCTCTCTACATACTCCTGCGGAAAACTGATCGCCTCGAAACAAAAAAAAGCTTCATAATTTCTTATGAAGCTTTTTTTTTATAAAGAAGTCAGTTATTATCTGTTCTCGATTTCTTTAAATTTTCTATGAGTTTCACCAATATAAACCTGGCGTGGACGTCCAATTGGTTCTTTACGAAGTCTCATTTCTCTCCATTGAGCGATCCATCCAGGAAGACGTCCAACAGCGAACATCACGGTAAACATTTCGGTTGGAATACCCATTGCACGGTAAATGATTCCTGAATAGAAATCTACGTTAGGATAAAGTTTTCTGTCAATGAAATATTGATCTTCCAAAGCGGCTTTTTCAAGACCTTTTGCGATCTCAAGGATTGGATCTTCAACTCCAAGTTGCCCCAGCACTTCATCAGCAGCTTTTTTGATGATCTTAGCACGGGGATCAAAGTTCTTGTACACTCTGTGTCCAAAGCCCATCAATCTGAATGGATCATCTTTGTCTTTTGCTTTAGCGATAAACTTGGAAGTATCACCACCATCTGCTTTAATTTCCTCAAGCATCTCGATCACCGCCTGGTTAGCACCACCATGAAGTGGCCCCCAAAGGGCAGAAACTCCTGCCGAAATAGATGCGAATAATCCGGCATGAGACGAACCTACTATTCTTACTGTGGAAGTAGAACAGTTCTGCTCATGATCTGCGTGAAGGATCAATAATTTATCTAAAGCATTTACAACCACCTTATTAGGTTTGTAATTTTTACTTCCTTCCTGGAACATCATTTTAAGAAGGCTTTCTACATACCCAATATTCGTGTCTTTATTAAACAGGGTTTGATTGTTCTTCTTTCTAAGAGTCCATGCAGCAAGCACCGGGAATTTTGCCAGGATCTTTACGATCGCTTTATACATATCCTCTTCTGACTCTACATTAACTGACTTTGGGTTAAAAGCAGTTAAAGCACTTGTCAAAGAAGACAAAACACCCATAGGGTGAGCAGAATCAGGAAAACCGTGCAACACAGTTTTCATATCTTCGTTGACAATACTTTGGTCTAATATGTCTGTATTGAATTTTTGAAGTTGAATTTTATTTGGAAGTTCACCAAAGATCAACAAATAAGCCACTTCAAGGAAATCGGCTTTTTCAGCCAGTTCTTCGATCGAGTATCCTCGATATCTCAAAATACCTTCTTCTCCATCCAGAAAAGTAATGGCACTCTCACAAGAACCTGTATTCTTATAACCCGGATCTAGAGTAATGGCTCCGGTTTCTGCTCTTAATTTCATGATATCAAGAGCAATTTCATTTTCAGTTCCAACTACCATTGGCAGTTCATACTTTTTTCCCTCAATTTCTATAGTAGCTACTTTTGACATATTATTTATGAATTTTCGTGAATTTTATTTTAAGGATTGCTAAATTACAAAATTCTCAGCTATTTTTTGGGGTTTACAACATATTCCTTCAAGCCAAAAGATCAGGGTTTACGGGTAGTTTTAAACGAATTACTTTTCGAAAAAGCGCGAATCAAAGCAATAAATAAACCCAGAATTTCTAAATCTAATTTTTAAAGTGCATTCAAAATATGATGAGGGTCAGTTTCTACAAAACAAAAAAGGCCTTCCATAAGGAAAGGCCTTTTAAAATAATATGATTTGTGACTATCTCTTCACTTTAAATGCTTTTTCCTTCGGGAAATAAGCCATTGTACCTAACTCTTCTTCGATTCTCAAAAGTTGGTTGTATTTAGCCATACGGTCACTTCTTGAAGCTGATCCTGTTTTGATCTGACCCGTGTTTAGCGCAACTGCAAGATCTGCAATCGTATTATCTTCAGTTTCTCCAGAACGGTGAGACATTACAGAAGTATAACCGGCATTATGAGCCATATTTACAGCGGAAATAGTCTCAGTAAGAGTTCCGATCTGGTTTACTTTAATCAAGATTGAGTTTGCAATGTTATTCTCAATTCCTTTAGACAGCCTTTCAACGTTCGTTACAAAAAGATCGTCTCCAACCAGCTGAACCTTTCCGCCGGCCTTTTCAGTTAATGCTTTCCAACCATCCCAGTCGTTTTCATCCATTCCATCTTCGATAGAAATAATAGGATATTTTTCAGCTAAAGATACAAGGTAATCTGCCTGCTCTTCGCTTGTTCTCACTTTACCTGATTCACCTTCAAATTTGGTGTAATCATATTTCCCATCTACATAAAATTCCGCAGCAGCACAGTCCAAAGCGATCATTACTTCTTCTCCAGGAGTGTAACCTGCATTTTTTATAGATTCTAAAATGGTATCTAAAGCATCTTCTGTTCCGTCAAGAGTTGGTGCAAAACCACCTTCATCACCAACAGCAGTACTCAAACCTCTTTTGTGAAGCACCTTTTTCAGGTTATGGAAGATCTCAGTTCCCATTTTCAATGCTTCGGAAAAACTTTTTGCTTTAACCGGCATCACCATGAACTCCTGGAATGCGATAGGAGCATCTGAATGTGAACCACCGTTGATGATATTCATCATTGGAACCGGAAGGGTATTTGCGCTAACTCCACCTACATATCTGTATAGTGGCATGTTCAATTCTGCAGCCGCAGCTTTGGCAACTGCAAGAGAAACACCTAAAATGGCGTTTGCACCCAGTTTAGATTTATTAGGAGTGCCATCAAGCTCGATCATGGTTTGATCGATCAGGTTTTGTTCGAACACAGAATAACCTAATAGTTCTTCTGCGATCTCTTCGTTAACATTCTTGATAGCTTTAGAAACACCTTTTCCCATGTAGTCAGTTCCGCCATCTCTAAGCTCAACTGCCTCATGTTCCCCGGTTGATGCTCCCGAAGGAACAGCAGCTCTTCCAACTACTCCGTTTTCAGTTTCAACATCAACTTCCACGGTTGGATTTCCACGGGAATCAAAAATTTGTCTGGCATGTATATTTATAATAATACTCATAATTTTATGTTTTCAAATTAGTAGCTGCAAGATACGAATACTTCCAAAAAATTTTAAGGCTCCAGACCTTTAGTTCAGTGGCTTTTATGGATTTTTATCAACGAAACCGATATAGTTTTACGAAAAAATAAATCCCCGCTTTTGCGGGGATTATATTTAGGCATTTTCTTTAGTCATATTCTGGATAAACTCATCAAATAGGTAATGAGAATCGTTAGGACCAGGACTTGCCTCAGGATGATATTGCACCGAGAAACAGTTCTTATTTTTCATTTTAAATCCGGCCAGAGTGTTATCATTTAAATGCGTATGCGTAATCTCCACATCGGGATGTGCTGCACATTCATCTTCACTCACGGTAAATCCGTGATTTTGCGAAGTGATCTCCCCTTTACCTGTAATAAGGTTCATTACCGGGTGGTTGATCCCTCTGTGACCATGATGCATTTTATAAGTGGAAATCCCATTAGCCAAAGCAATAATTTGATGACCCAGGCAAATTCCGAAAAGAGGCTCATTGGCCTCAATAATATCTTTAGCCGTCTGAATAGCCTCCTTCAAAGGTTTTGGATCCCCTGGACCATTAGAAATCAAATAACCGTCAGGATTCCATTTCTTCATTTCTGAGAAAGGAGTATTATAAGGGAAAACTTTACAGTATACATCTCTCTTTGCAAGGTTTCTTAAAATGTTCTTCTTGACACCCACATCGAGCACAGCTACTCTATAAGTTGCAGTTTCACTTCCGAAAAAATAAGGTTCTTTAGTTGAAACTTTGGAAGCTAACTCCAGCCCATTCATATCAGGCACTTCAGAAAGTTCCTTTTTCAAAGCGTCCAGGTCTTCAAAATCTGTGGCGATCACGGCATTCATGGCACCATTTTCACGAATATAGGTTACAAGCGCCCTGGTATCAACATCAGAAATCGCAAACAGGTTACTTCTGTCGAGAAATTCTTTCAAAGTTTCATCTGAAGCAGGCCTCGATTCGAAATAACTAAAGTTCTTACAGATCAATCCAGAGATTTGAGCTTTTTCAGCCTCTTTCTCGTCTTCATTTGCACCGTAGTTACCAATATGTGGATTGGTAGTAACCATCATCTGGCCAAAATAAGAGGGATCTGTAAAGATTTCCTGGTATCCGGTCATTCCGGTATTAAAACAAACTTCCCCAAAAGCTTTCCCATCTTGATCTCCCACAGCTTTCCCGTGAAAAATGGTTCCATCTTCAAGCAACACAATAGCTTTTTTTCTAGATTGATATTTCATAAAAATATTTCGGTTTTAAGACTTTGTAATTTACCAATTTTAAGCCTATTATAAAATAGGCGAACATGTGATTAAATGATATAAAAAAAGGATAAGCTTTAGAAGCTTATCCTTTTAAAATTTATGAAGAAAAAATCATCTTATTCTTCTTTACCTTCATTGCTTTTCTTCTCAGTAGCCTCAGGAGTCGACTGTGCAGTTTCGGCTTTCTTACCTCTACCAGCTCTACGAGTTGACTTCTTCTTCTCAGGTTTGTTTACATTGTAGATCTCATTGAAGTCTACCAATTCGATCATCGCCATATCAGCGTTATCTCCAAGACGGTTTCCTAACTTGATGATTCGGGTATATCCTCCCGGACGATCACCTACTTTAGGAGCTACTTCACGAAACAGTTCAGTAATAGCGTTTTTGTCACGCAGTTTACTAAAAACAATCCTTCTATTGTGAGTAGTATCTTCTTTAGACTTGGTTACTAAAGGCTCTACAAACTGCTTTAAAGCTTTAGCTTTAGCAACAGTGGTATTAATACGTTTATGCTCAATTAGGGAACAAGCCATATTCGCCAACATCGCCTTGCGATGAGCGGTTTGCCTACCTAAATGGTTTATTTTTTTTCCGTGTCTCATTTTTCTTTTCTATAATGCCAAGAGATCCCCGTTGCCGGAGCAACGGGAATGACAAATGGAAAATTTAGTCTTTATCTAATTTGTATTTTGAAAGATCCATTCCGAAATTCAATCCTTTGTTGTTAACCAACTCTTCAAGTTCGGTCAAGGATTTCTTTCCGAAGTTACGGAACTTCATCAGGTCATTTTTGTTGTATGATACTAGATCACCAAGGGTATCAACTTCAGCCGCTTTCAAGCAGTTCAATGCTCTTACTGAAAGGTCCATGTCAACCAACTTGGTCTTTAGTAACTGACGCATGTGAAGAGATTCTTCATCATATGTTTCAGTCTGAGCAATTTCATCAGCTTCCAACGTTATGCGTTCGTCAGAGAACAACATAAAGTGGTGAATTAAAGTCTTGGCAGCTTCAGTCAATGCATCTTTAGGGTGAATAGAACCATCTGTAATGATCTCGAAAACTAATTTTTCATAATCAGTTTTCTGCTCAACACGATAGTTTTCAATACTATACTTCACGTTCTTCACCGGAGTGTAGATAGAGTCAGTATAGATAGTACCTAAAGGAGCGTTGGCTTTTTTGTTCTCTTCAGCAGGAACATAACCTCTACCCTTTTCAACAGTCACTTCCATGTTAAGGTTAACCTTTTTATCCATGTTACAGATCACAAGATCTGGGTTTAGGATTTGGAAACCTGAGATAAACTTTTGAAAATGACCAGCGGTAAGTTGGTCCTGGCCAGATACAGAAATTGTAACGGCTTCATTGTCTATTTCGTCAATTTGCCTCTTGAACCTGATTTGTTTCAGGTTAAGAATAATTTCGGTTACGTCTTCTACTACCCCAGGGATAGTTGAGAATTCGTGCTCTACTCCTTCGATGCGAACCGAAGTAATAGCGAACCCTTCAAGTGAAGACAGGAGAACTCTCCTTAAAGCGTTACCAACAGTCAATCCATAACCGGGCTCCAAAGGGCGAAATTCAAATTTCCCTTCGAAATCGGTTGAATCAATCATTATAACTTTATCGGGCTTCTGAAAATTTAATATTGCCATATTACGACTTCTGTGAATTATTATTTCGAATATAATTCGACGATGAATTGTTCATTTATATTTTCCGGAATTTGCACTCTTCCAGGTACAGAAACATAGGTTCCCTGTTTTGTTTCATTGTTGAATGTGATCCATTCATACACACTGCTAGAATTAGCTAATGAATCCTGGATGGCAGTCAAGGATTTTGACTTCTCTCTTACACCAACTACATCTCCTGCCTTTAACTGGTAAGAAGGAATATTCACTAATTCACCATTTACGGTAATGTGTCTGTGAGAAACTAATTGTCTTGCACCACGTCTTGAAGGGGCAATACCCATTCTGTATACAACGTTATCTAAACGAGACTCACATAATTGTAAAAGCACCTCACCGGTAATACCTTGTGCACGTGTTGCTTTTTCAAACATGTTTCTGAATTGACGTTCTAAGATACCATAAGTGTACTTAGCTTTTTGCTTTTCCATTAACTGGATAGCGTATTCAGATTTTTTACCACGACGACGGTTGTTACCGTGTTGCCCTGGAGGATAATTTCTTTTCTCGAAAGACTTATCATCTCCGAAAATAGCTTCTCCGAATTTACGGGCTATTTTAGTCTTAGGACCAGTATATCTTGCCATTTAAAAATTGATTTAACAGAAGGTGGTTATGAATTAAGGTCTGTCCTTCGATAACCGTTAACCCTTCCCTATTATTTATACTTATTAATTAAACTCTACGTCTTTTAGGAGGACGACATCCGTTGTGTGGTAATGGAGTAACATCGATGATCTCAGTTACTTCAATTCCTGCATTGTGAAGGGATCTAATAGCAGATTCTCTACCATTACCCGGTCCTTTCACATATACTTTCACTTTGCGTAAACCAGCTTCATGAGCTACTTTAGACGCATCTTCAGCAGCTAACTGAGCTGCATAAGGGGTGTTTTTCTTAGATCCTCTAAAGCCCATTTTACCGGCAGAAGACCAAGAAATAACGTCACCTTTCTTGTTCGTTAACGAAATAATAATGTTGTTGAAAGAAGCAGTAACATGCGCTTCTCCAATAGACTCAACATTAACTTTACGCTTCTTTTGAGTTGCTTTTGCTTTTGCCATCCTACTTATTATTTAGTTGCTTTCTTCTTGTTAGCAACTGTTTTTCTTCTTCCTTTTCTAGTTCTGGAGTTATTCTTGGTTCTTTGTCCTCTTAACGGTAGTCCCGCTCTGTGACGAATCCCTCTATAACTTCCAATATCCATTAATCGCTTAATGCTCAATTGAACTTCTGAACGTAATTCTCCTTCGATCTTATATTCACCAACAGCCTCACGGATTCTTCCGATCTCGTCATCGTTCCAGTCTGAAACTTTTTTCCCTTCTTCTACGTTGGCTTCCTTAAGAATTTCCTGAGCTCTGCTCTTTCCAATTCCGAAGATATAGGTCAATGCTATAACGCCTCGCTTTTGTTTTGGTATATCAACACCTGCAATTCTAGCCATAACTACCCTTGTCTTTGTTTAAATTTTGGATTCTTTTTGTTAATTACGTAAAGTCTGCCTTTTCTACGCACAATCTTGCACTCGGCACTTCTTTTTTTAATTGATGCTCTAACTTTCATAGTTATTAGTATCTGTAAGTTATTCGAGCCTTAGATAAATCATAAGGGCTCATTTCTAATTTCACTTTGTCCCCAGGCAATAACTTAATATAATGCATTCGCATTTTACCTGAAATATGTGCGGTCACTACATGACCATTCTCTAATTCCACTCGGAACATAGCATTTGACAATGCTTCAATGATTGTTCCATCTTGTTCTATCGCCGGTTGTTTTGCCATATTATGCTACTGCTTTTCTGTTTTTACCGGTTTTCATTAAACCATCATAGTGTCTATTCAACAAGTAAGAATTTACCTGTTGCATAGTATCAATTGCAACTCCTACCATGATCAATAACGACGTACCGCCGAAAAACAAAGCCCATCCTTGCTGCACTCCAAGCAGTGAAACAATGATCGCAGGGAACACTGCGATAATCGCTAGAAATATAGAACCCGGAAGGGTAATTTGCGACATAATTCTGTCTAAAAATTCAGCTGTCTCAGTCCCCGGACGAATCCCAGGAATGAAACCTCCACTTCGCTTCAAATCATCAGCCATTTTATTGGTAGGCACTGTAATCGCGGTGTAAAAGTACGTAAAAATAATGATTAACAACGCGAACACCAGATTATACCAAAATCCGAATATATCACTAAAAGCGGCAGTCACTCCCTGAGCAGTTTCAGACTGTGAAAGTCCTGCTACCGCAGCCGGAATAAACATGATCGCCTGAGCGAAGATAATCGGCATTACCCCTGAAGCGTTTAACTTAAGAGGAATGTATTGTCTTGAACCAAATACGTTTTTTTCATAACCACCAGAAGCAGTTCTTCTGGCATATTGAACCGGTATTTGTCTCACAGCCATCACCAACATAACACTTCCAAGGATGATAGTGAACCAAATCACTAATTCAATTAAGATCATAATAAGACCTCCATTGGATTCGAATACTCTGGATACAAATTCCTGAATGAACGCCTGAGGCAAGGTTGCAATGATACCTACCATAATTAATAAGGAAATACCATTACCAATACCTTTATCAGTGATCTTTTCACCTAACCACATCGCAAAGATCGTACCTGTAGCCAGGATGATCACAGAAGATACAACGAAAGTTACATTACTGTCGATCAAGAACGCACTTGATGGAAGTGTCGCAAAAAGGTTATAAATATAACCAGGCCCTTGAACAAGGGTAATTGCGATCGTCAACCAACGTGTAATTTGATTGATTCTTCTTCTCCCGCTCTCTCCTTCTTTTTGAAGTTTCTGAAGATAAGGAACCGCGATTCCCATCAATTGCACCACAATGGAAGCAGAGATATACGGCATAATACCAAGTGCAAATACAGAAGCATTCGAAAATGCTCCTCCTGTAAATGCATTTAGAAGACCTAAAAGGCCACCATCAGTTTGAGAAGATAAATTAGCTAATTGAGACGCATCAATCCCAGGAAGCACAACTTGTGCTCCAAAACGATACACCAACAACAAACCGAGGGTCACTAAAATTCTGTTTTTTAGCTCCTCGATTTTCCAGATATTCTTAATTGTATTGATGAATTTCATTGCTTATCTATTATAAAGTAACAGCTTCACCTCCTGCAGCTTCAATAGCTTGCTTCGCTGAGGCAGTAAATTTATGAACAGATATTTTCAACTTAGCTTTTAATTCTCCTCTACCTAATATCTTAACTAATTCGTTTTTACCGGCCAATCCGTTTTCAACCAATACTGCCATATCAACAGTATCATTGATCTTACCTTCATCAACCAATCTTTGAAGAGTATCAAGGTTTATTCCCTGATATTCTTTACGGTTAATGTTAGTAAACCCGAATTTAGGCACACGTCTTTGAAGTGGCATTTGACCACCTTCAAATCCTATTTTTCTAGAGTAACCAGAACGTGATTTGGCACCTTTGTGACCACGAGTGGCTGTACCACCTTTCCCAGATCCTTCACCGCGACCAACACGCTTATTGTTACTTTGAACTGAACCTTTTGCAGGTTTTAAGTTACTTAAATCCATGTGAATTTATTATTTGGTTTCCTCAGAGGAAACTAAGTGTTTTACTTTACTTACCATACCAAGGATGTTTGGCGTATTCTCGTGCTCCACAGTTTGACCTATTTTCTTAAGGCCAAGTGCTTCCAAAGTACGTTTTTGGTTTTGAGTGCGTTTGATTGCACTTTTTACCTGAGTAACTTTAATCTTTCCCATTTTTCCTTGTTATTATCCTTTAAAAACCTTTTCAAGTGAAATACCACGCTGTTTAGCAACAGTTTCGGCACTTCTCAATTGCAATAAAGCATCAAAAGTCGCTTTTACCACATTGTGTGGGTTTGAAGACCCCTGGTTCTTTGAAAGTACATCATGTACTCCAACAGATTCAAGTACCGCACGAATCGCACCACCGGCAATTACTCCGGTACCGGGAGCTGCAGGCAACAACATAACTCTTGCACCTCCATATTTCCCTTTTTGCTCGTGAGGTAGCGTACCCTTATTCAAAGGGATACGTACCAAGTTTTTCTTTGCGTCTTCTACTGCTTTTGAAATAGCATCTGCTACCTCTTTAGATTTTCCTAACCCGTGGCCAACAACCCCGTTTTCATCACCTACAACTACAATAGCAGAAAAACCAAAAGCTCTACCACCTTTTGTAACCTTAGTAACACGTTGTACACCAACCAGACGATCCTTTAATTCAAGTCCACCCGGCTTTACAAGTTCTACGTTTTTATAATCCTGATACATATCTTCTAGAATTTAAGTCCTCCTTCGCGAGCACCTTCTGCTAATGATTTTACTCTTCCGTGATATAAGTAACCGCTTCTATCAAAAGAAATGGTTTCTATTCCGGCTTTCAAGGCTTTTTCTGCAATAGCTTTTCCAACTAAAGCTGCCTGTTCTTTCTTGTTTACTTCTGGAGAAGCAACATCTTTATCTCTTGAAGAAGCGGCAACCATAGTGGTTCCATCCACGTCATTCACTATTTGAGCATAAATTTCTTTATTACTTCTAAATACTGATAATCTTGGACGGGCTCCAGTACCAACGATATCCTTACGGATTCTCTTCTTAATCTTATTTCTTCTATCTTGTTTTGACACTGCCATAACTAAACTTATTAAGCTGATTTACCTGCTTTTCTTCTTAATTGCTCTCCTTTGAACTTAATACCTTTTCCTTTGTAAGGTTCTGGTGCTCTGAAAGAACGAATTTTCGCAGCTACCTGGCCTACCAATTGCTTATCGTAAGAAGTCAATTTCACGATAGGGTTTTTACCTTTATCAGAAATTGTCTCCACTTTAATTTCAGGGGCCAAATCTAATACAATGTTGTGAGAGAACCCAACTGCAAGGTCTAATTTTTGACCCTGGTGAGAAGCTCTGTAACCAACACCAACTAATTCCAGCTCTTTCGTGTAGCCGTTAGACACACCTTCGATCATGTTACTGATCAAAGCACGGTATAAACCATGTTTTGCCTTAAGATCTTTTTTATCTGAAGCACGCTCAAAAGTGATCACTCCGTCTTCGATTTTCACATCGATGTCTTCGATCTTTTGAGTAAGTTCTCCTAATTTTCCTTTTACCGTAACAACTCCGTCTTTCAGGTCTACTGTAACACCTTCGGGAATTGTGATCGGGCTTTTACCTATTCTTGACATTTCGTTTCGTCTTTAAATATTAGTAAACGTAGCACAATACCTCACCACCAACTTTTTCTTGCTGCGCTTGTTTTCCAGTCATCACACCGTGAGAAGTAGAAACAATTGCAATACCTAAACCATTTAAGATTCGAGGTAGCTCGTTGGCACCGGCATACTTACGTAAACCAGGTTTACTTATTCGCTGAATTTTCTTGATCACAGGCTCTTTGGTGTATTTGTCATACTTAAGAGCGATTTTGATGCTTCCCTGAGCGGATGAGTCATCAAACTTGTAACTAAGAATATATCCCTGGTCGAATAAAATCTTTGTTATTTCCTTTTTAAGATTAGAAGCCGGAATCTCGACCACTCTGTGGTTAGCCGCTACCGCGTTTCTAATTCTTGTTAAATAATCTGCAATAGGATCTGTATTCATCTATTTCAATTTGCGGAAGTGGTTTTCGGAACACCCGAACCTTCATCCAATTTATAATTCTACCAACTAGCTTTCTTAACCCCAGGAATTAATCCGTTGTTCGCCATTTCTCTGAATGTTACACGAGAAATTCCGAATTGTCTCATATACCCTCTAGGTCTTCCGGTTAATTTACAACGGTTGTGCAAACGAACTGGAGAGGCATTCTTTGGTAATTTTTGTAGTGCTTCGTAGTCACCGGCTTCTTTCAAGGCCTTGCGCTTTTCAGCATACTTATCTACCAATTTTTGTCTCTTCACCTCACGGGCTTTCATTGATTCTTTAGCCATAATTAATTCTTTTTAAAAGGTAATCCTAGTTCAGTTAACAACGATTTTGCTTCTTTGTCGGTATTGGCAGAAGTAACAAAAGTAATGTCCATACCATTAATTCTGTTCACCTTATCAATATCGATCTCAGGGAAAATGATCTGCTCGGTAACACCAAGGTTGTAGTTTCCTCTTCCGTCAAAACCGGTTGCTTTAATCCCTCCAAAATCACGAACTCGTGGAAGTGCTGAAGTGATCAAACGATCCAAAAATTCATACATTCTTTCTCCTCGTAGAGTAACTTTCGCCCCAATTGGCATCCCTTTACGAAGTTTGAAAGAAGCAACGTCTTTTTTAGAAATGGTCGCAACGGCTTTTTGACCGGTGATAGCTGTTAATTCATCTACAGCATGGTCAATAAGTTTCTTATCTGCTACAGCGGCTCCAACTCCACGGCTCAAAACTATTTTCTGAAGTTTTGGAACTTCCATTACGTTAGAGTAGCTGAATTCTTCTGTAAGAGCAGAGATAATTCTCTCTTTATACTCTTGTTTAAGTCTTGGTACGTACGCCATAACTAAATTACTTCATTAGATTTTTTGGAAAACCTTACTTTCTTCCCATCCTCTTCTCTATAACCAACTCTGGTGGTTTCACCATTTTTGTCAATAAGAGACAAGTTGGAAATATGAATAGGAGCTTCCTTCTTTTTGATTCCTCCTTGTGGATTGGCAGCACTTGGCTTCTCATGTTTGGAAACCATGTTCACACCTTCCACAATTGCTTTATTCTTCTCCAGGATCACCTGCATTACTTTTCCTTCTTGACCTTTATGATCACCGGCAGTAACTCTTACAGTATCTCCTGTTTTTATTTTAAGCTTTTTCATTTTATTATCTGTATTAAAGCACTTCTGGTGCTAATGATACAATCTTCATGAATTGCTTATCACGAAGTTCACGTGCTACAGGACCAAAAACACGAGTTCCTCTCATTTCCCCGGTTGGGTTAAGAAGAACACACGCGTTGTCGTCAAAACGGATATAAGATCCGTCTGGTCTACGCACTTCTTTTTTGGTACGAACAACAACTGCTGTTGAAACTGCACCTTTTTTCACGTTTCCATTAGGTGTAGCTTCTTTTACACTGACAACTATTTTGTCTCCAACAGAAGCGTATCTCTTCTTTGTACCACCCAATACACGAATCACTAAAACTTCTTTAGCTCCGGTATTGTCAGCAACTCTTAATCTAGACTCTTGTTGTACCATAATTACTTCGCTCTTTCAATTATTTCTACTAATCTCCAACATTTAGATTTACTCAAAGGACGAGTTTCCATGATCCTTACAGTATCTCCAATGTTACAGTCGTTTGTTTCGTCGTGTGCCACGTATTTCTTCGTTTTCAAAACGAACTTTCCATACATGGGGTGTTTTACTTTTTTAGTTTCAGAAACCACAATAGATTTCATCATCTTATTACTGGTAACAACACCTATACGTTCTTTTCTTAAGTTTCTTTTTTCCATTTTCAGCAGAATAACACTTATTGTTGTTCTCTTTTAGTTAACTCTGTAGCAATACGCGCTATAGATCTTCTTACAGTTCTCAACTGTATTGGGTTCTCTAATGGCGATACTGCGTGAGCCATTTTTAGATCGGAATATGCTTTCCTTGACTTACCAAGTTCTTCCTGTAATTCTGCTACAGACAATTCTCTTACTTCTGATTGTTTCATAACGTGTCTTATTAAGCTTGATAATCTCTAGCTACAATGAACTTAGTTTTCACAGGTAGTTTTTGAGCTGCAAGACGCAATGCCTCTTTTGCAACATCAAAAGGTACTCCCCCTATTTCAAAAAGTATTCTTCCAGGTTTTACAACTGCTGCCCAATATTCAACGGCACCTTTACCTTTACCCATACGTACCTCAAGAGGTTTCTTAGTGATAGGCTTGTCTGGAAATATCTTAATCCAAAGTGAACCTTCCCTTTTCATATAACGAGTAGCGGCAATACGCGCAGCTTCTATTTGTCTTGCAGTCACAAAATTTGAGTCTAAAGACTTGATCCCAAAAGTTCCATTTGAAAGTCTATGCCCTCTTTGAGCATTTCCCTTCATGCGGCCCTTTTGCATTTTGCGATATTTTGTTCTTTTAGGCTGTAACATTTTTCTTTACTTTAAAAAATTACTTTCTACGACGTGATTTGTTAGCACCACCTCGTCCGGCACCGGATTTTCCTCCTTGTTTTTTGGCCATGCCAACAAGTGGAGAAAGCTCTCTTTTACCGTATACCTCACCTTTCATGATCCATACTTTAATACCCAATCTACCATAAGTAGTGTGGGCTTCAACTAAAGCATAGTCAATATCGGCTCTAAATGTTGACAATGGAATACGACCATCTTTGTATGATTCTGAACGCGCCATCTCAGCCCCGTTTAAACGACCTGAAATTTCGATTTTGATTCCTTCAGCATTCATTCTCATTGCAGCCGCAATAGCCATTTTAATTGCACGACGGTAAGAGATACGATTCTCAATTTGTCTTGCAACACTAGAAGCTACTAAATGAGCGTCAAGTTCTGGCCTTTTGATTTCAAAGATGTTGATCTGAACTTCCTTGTCGGTAATTTTCTTAAGCTCTTCTTTCAACTTGTCTACCTCCTGACCGCCTTTACCAATAATGATACCAGGACGGGCTGTGGTGATAGTAACGGTTACAAGTTTAAGCGTACGCTCAATAATTACTCTGGATACACTCGCTTTAGAAAGACGAGCATGGATATATTTTCTAATCTTATCGTCTTCGGCTAATTTATCGCCGTAGTCATTTCCTCCGTACCAGTTGGATTCCCATCCTCTAATGATACCAAGGCGATTCCCGATTGGATTTGTTTTCTGTCCCATACTCTTACTTAGCTTTGTGTATTATTGTTAGCCCCAAGCACTATAGTAACGTGATTGGAACGCTTTCTAATTCTATGTGCGCGACCCTGTGGTGCCGGACGAAGTCTCTTCAACATACTTCCGCCATCTACACGAATCTCTTTTACAAACAATTCAGCATCCTCAATGCTTGCATCTTCGTTTTTAGCTTGCCAGTTAGCAATAGCTGACAACAAAAGTTTTTCCAAACTTTTAGACGCATGCTTAGAATTGAATTTCAAAATATGAAGCGCTTTTTCTACTTTTTCACCACGAACCAAATCCGCCACTAAGCGCATTTTTCTTGGCGAAGTAGGGCAGTTATTCAGTTTAGCAAAAGCTATCTGCTTCTTAGCTTCTTTCGTTTGCTCTGCTCTTTCTCTTTTACGAACTCCCATAGCTTCAATTATTTTTTACCTTTATTTTTAGCACCAGCATGACCTCTAAAAGATCTTGTTGGTGAAAATTCACCTAATTTGTGACCTACCATGTTCTCAGTAACATACACAGGAACGAATTGACGTCCGTTGTGCACAGCGATAGTTTGCCCTACAAAATCAGGAGTGATCATTGAAGCCCTTGACCAGGTCTTAATAACCGCTTTTTTCCCAGACTCTGTGTTCTGAGCAACTTTTTGCTCTAACTTATAGTGAACGTAAGGTCCTTTTTTTAATGAACGTGCCATATCTTATTATTTCTTTCTACGTTCTACAATATACTTATTACTCGACTTCGTTTTAGAGCGGGTTCTGAATCCTTTAGCAGGTAAACCTTTTCTAGAACGTGGGTGACCTCCGGAAGAACGTCCTTCACCACCACCCATTGGGTGATCAACAGGGTTCATCACTACCGGTCTTGTTCTTGGTCTTCTACCCAACCATCTCTTTCTACCAGCCTTACCTGATACTAACAACTGGTGATCACTGTTTGAAACAGCACCAATAGTAGCAATACAGCTAGCTAATACTCTTCTGATTTCACCAGAAGGCAATTTGATAGTTGCGTATTTTCCTTCTCTCGCCATTAACTGAGCAAAAGCACCAGCAGAACGAGCCATTACAGCTCCCTGTCCAGGTCTCAACTCAATACAAGAGATAATAGTACCCAATGGAATATTTGCCAATGGCATAGCGTTCCCAATTTCAGGAGCACCAGCATCAGCAGTAGATACTACATTTTGCCCAACCTGAAGTCCATTCTGAGCAATAATATATCGTTTCTCACCATCTTGATAATTCAATAGCGCGATAAAAGCAGTTCTGTTTGGATCATACTCAATAGTAGCGACAGTAGCAGGGATTCCCTGTTTGTCTCTTTTGAAATCGATGATCCTGTAACGCTTTTTATGACCACCACCAATATAGCGCATGGTCATTTTTCCTTGACTGTTTCTACCTCCTGATCTTTTGTTCGGAGCCAATAAACTCTTCTCCGGCTTATCAGTAGTAATCGCGTCAAATCCGTTTACTACTCTAAATCGCTGACCAGGGGTGATCGGTTTTAATTTTCTAACTGACATTTTTTAATCTTAGAGATTACTATACAAATCAATAGTTTCACCTTCCGCCACCTGTACTAGCGCTTTTTTGAAAGCACTGGTTTTACCAGTAACAACACCCGTCTTTGTGTAACGGGTTTTTCTGTCTGGGCGGACATTAATAGTACGAACTTTAGTAACTGAAACACCATAAGCAGACTCAACTGCGTCTTTAATTTCAATCTTATTCGCCTTATTATCAACCACAAAAGCGTACTTGTTATTAAGCTCGCTATCTGCTGTGGCCTTCTCTGTAATAATAGGTTTTATTAAGATACTCATAATGCTTATTTACTTAAATTCGACTCAATTCCTTCTAGAGACCCCTCTAAAAACACAATATTATTTGCATTTAAAATTTTGTAAGTGCTTAATTCTGAGCTACTTACAACCTCAGAGGTCTTTAAATTGCGTGACGACAAATATACGTTTTTATTTGAGTCACCCAACACTATCAAAGATTTTTTCCCTTCTAACCCTAAGGCTTTCAATACATCAATGAAATTCTTAGTCTTTGGAGCATCGAAAGAAAAATCTTCCACAACCATAATAGAGTTGTCATTCGCCTTCATAGACAAGGCAGATTTTCTTGCCAGTCTCTTCAGGTTTTTGTTCAATTTGAACGAGTAGTTTCTTGGTCTTGGACCAAAAACTCTACCCCCTCCTTTAAAAATAGGAGACTTGATACTTCCCGCACGGGCAGTACCGGTACCTTTTTGTTTCTTGATCTTACGAGTTGAACCTGCGATCTCTGCACGCTCTTTCGCTTTATGCGTTCCCTGACGTTGGTTAGCCAGGTATTGCTTTACATCAAGATAAACAGCATGGTTATTAGGCTCTACTGCAAAAACAGCGTCAGAAAGGTTTGCCTTTCTACCTGTTTCTTTTCCTTTAATATCTAAAACTGCTACTTCCATTACTTCTGAATGATTACGTAAGAGTTTTTGTGACCTGGAACCGCTCCTTTAACAACAAGCAAGTTCTTATCAGCTACCACTTTCAAAACTCTTAGGTTTTCTACTTTTACTTTATCGCCACCCATTCTTCCGGCCATACGCATTCCTTTGAATACTCTCGCAGGATATGACGCAGCACCAATAGAACCTGGAGCTCTTAAACGGTTGTGCTGACCGTGAGTCGCTTGTCCAACACCACCAAATCCGTGACGCTTAACAACACCTTGAAAACCTTTACCTTTTGAAATACCGGAAACGTCTACAAATTCGCCTTCAGTAAAATGCTCAACGGTAATGGTATCACCTAATTTGTGCTCTCCTTCAAATCCCTTGAATTCAACGACTTTGCGCATTGCTGCGGCTCCGGCTTTTTTAGCGTGCCCAGTGGCAGCTTTATTAGCAGTCTTTTTGTCATCGAAACCAAGTTGAAGAGCTTCGTACCCGTCAACCTCCTCGGTTCTGACTTGGGTAATTACGCATGGTCCTGCTTCAATCACGGTACAAGGAATGTTCTTTCCGTTCTCGTCAAAAATGCTGGTCATGCCAATCTTTTTTCCTATTAACCCAGACATAATTAATTATTAGTTATTAAATTATTTATTTAAAAATATTCAGGATTGAAAAACACTTCCAATCCTGAATGTATTTTTCTCCGTTTTTCCCTTGCTAACTGCTCGGGACATGTTATAGGTCACGAACCTAATTCGCAACCAAGTGCTTCATCACACTTTAATCTCAACCTCTACTCCACTTGGCAATTCAAGTTTCATCAAGGCATCAATAGTTTTAGAAGATGAACTGTAAATATCAAGTAATCTCTTATAAGAGCTTAATTGAAATTGTTCTCTAGACTTTTTGTTCACGTGCGGAGAACGCAATACAGTAAATATCTTCTTGTGTGTTGGCAATGGAATTGGCCCAGTTACCACAGCACCCGTACTTTTTACGGTTTTTACGATTTTCTCGGCAGATTTATCTACCAGGTTATGATCGTAAGATTTTAGTTTTATTCTGATTTTTTGACTCATTTTCCTGATAATTAATCGTTAGCTCCTTTTGCTGCTTTAATCACTTCTTCAGAAACGTTAGAAGGAGTTTCAGCATAGTGAGAAAATTCCATAGTAGAAGTTGCACGTCCGGAAGAAAGGGTACGTAAAGTAGTTACATAACCAAACATCTCAGAAAGCGGAACTTCAGCTTTGATAACTTTAGCTCCAGATCTGTCAGACATGTTGTTCACCTGTCCACGACGTCTGTTTAAATCTCCTACTATATCCCCCATGTTCTCTTCAGGAGTAACCACTTCAACTTTCATTATTGGCTCAAGGATAACAGCACCTGCTTTTTTAGCAGCTTCTTTATATCCCATTTTAGCAGCCAATTCGAAAGAAAGCTGATCAGAATCCACAGGGTGGAAAGACCCATCAATAAGATTTACTTTCAAAGTATCCATGTTGAAACCTGCAAGAGGTCCATTTTTCATAGCTTCTCTGAAACCTTTTTCTACTGAAGGAATAAATTCTTTAGGAATACGACCACCTTTGATCTCATCAACAAACTGAAGACCAGGTCCTTTGAAATCTTCATCAGCAGGCCCTAATTTGAATACGATATCACCAAATTTACCACGTCCACCAGATTGTTTCTTGTAAACCTCTCTGTGATCTGCAGTCTTAGTAACAGCTTCTTTGTACTCAACCTGAGGTTGACCCTGGTTAACCTCAACTTTGAATTCTCTTTTCAAACGATCTACAAGGATCTCAAGGTGAAGCTCACCCATTCCTGAAATGATAGTTTGACCAGAGGCTTCATCAGTCTTAACCTGGAAAGTTGGATCTTCTTCAGCAAGTTTCGCCAAAGCCATGCCCATTTTATCAACATCAGCCTTAGTTTTAGGCTCAACAGAAATACCAATTACAGGATCAGGGAAAGACATCGATTCAAGAATGATCGGGTGTTTCTCATCTGTTAAAGTATCTCCAGTCTTAATATCTTTAAATCCAACAGCTGCACCAATATCCCCAGCTTCAATCTTATCGATTGGCTGCTGTTTATTAGCGTGCATCTGATAGATACGTGAAATACGCTCTTTTTTACCAGAACGGTTGTTCAACACATATGATCCTGCGTCAAGTGTTCCGGAATAAACTCTAAAGAATGCCAAACGCCCTACGAAAGGATCGGTAGCAATTTTAAATGCCAAAGCTGAGAATGGAGAATCCACATTCGGCTTACGGCTTTCCTCTTTATCAGTATCAGGATTGAATCCTTCAATCGCCTCAACATCTACCGGAGAAGGAAGGTAACGCATTACAGCGTCCAACATTGCCTGAACTCCTTTATTTTTAAAGGCAGATCCACACATCATTGGGATAATAGACATATCAATCGTAGCAGCTCTTAAAGCAGCAATAATCTCGTCTTCTGTAATTGAGTCCTCATCTTCAAAGAACTTCTCCATAAGAGCCTCATCATATTCAGCAACCGCCTCAACTAACTGAGCTCTATATTTATTTACATCTTCTTCAAGTTCCGCAGGAATTTCGATAGTATCGTAAGTCATCCCGTAGTCCTCCTCATTCCAAACGATTGCCTTCTTTGAAATCAAATCAACAACCCCTTTGAAATCAATCTCGTCCCCAATTGGAATTTGCAATGGAACAGGATTTCCACCTAACATTTCTCTAACCTGATTACACACGTTAAAGAAGTCAGATCCCTGACGGTCCATTTTATTTACAAATCCTAAACGAGGAACTCTATATTTATCTGCTTGTCTCCATACAGTCTCAGACTGAGGCTCAACCCCATCAACCGCACTAAACAAAGCAACCATACCATCAAGCACACGTAAAGAACGCTCCACCTCTACAGTAAAGTCAACGTGTCCCGGGGTATCAATAATGTTTACAGTATATTCCTGATCACGGTAATTCCACTTACAATGAGTCGCAGCAGAGGTAATTGTAATACCACGCTCCTGCTCTTGCTCCATCCAGTCCATAGTTGCGGCACCATCGTGAACCTCACCAATTTTGTGACTGATTCCCGTATAGAAAAGGATTCGTTCTGTCGTCGTCGTTTTACCGGCATCAATATGCGCAGCAATTCCAATATTTCTTGTGAATTTTAAATCTCTTTGTGCCATGTTCTAGAATCTAAAGTGAGAGAATGCTTTGTTCGCTTCAGCCATCTTATGGGTATCAACCCTCTTCTTCACAGCCGCTCCTTCTTCTTTAGCTGCAGCCAAAACTTCGGCAGCTAATTTTTGGGCCATTGATTTCTCATTACGCTTACGAGCATAACTAATCAACCACTTCATAGCAGTTGACACTTTACGGTCTGGTCTTATTTGCATTGGGATTTGAAAAGTAGCACCCCCTACTCTACGGCTACGCACTTCTACGTGAGGCATAACATTAGAAAGAGCATCTTTCCAAAGCTCAAGAGCTGTTTTTTCTTCGTCCTGTTTTTTCTCTTCTACGATAGCGATTGCATCATAGAAAACTTTGAAGGCAACAGATTTTTTACCATCCCACATCATCATGTTAACAAAACGCGTCACTAACTGATCATTAAACTTTGGATCTGGTAAAAGTGGCCTTTTTTTCGCCTGTCTTTTTCTCATTTCTTTACATTAAAAGTTTTTAATTACTTTTTAGGGCGTTTTGCACCATACTTGGATCTACGCTGTGTTCTACCTTCTACACCAGCGGTGTCTAAAGCTCCACGAACGATATGATACCTAACTCCAGGCAAATCTTTTACTCTTCCGCCTCTAACCAATACTATCGAGTGCTCTTGTAGGTTGTGCCCCTCACCAGGTATGTATGCGTTCACCTCTTTTCCATTGGTCAACCTTACCCTTGCAACTTTACGCATTGCAGAGTTAGGCTTCTTAGGAGTAGTTGTGTAAACACGCGTACAAACACCTCGTCTTTGAGGGCACGAATCCAAAGCAGCCGATTTACTCTTCTTGGTAATCTTGGCTCTTCCTTTTCGTACTAATTGTGAAATTGTTGGCATAATTTCTTTTACACTAATTATTGTTTTATAATATTCCCTTTTTTAAAAGGTCTGCAAAGGTAGAAATAAAACCTAATTATTCAAATCTTAATTCATTAATTTTCAGAAGAGTTGATTTTTATCCTGAAATAGAATAATCAGATCCAAGAAAAACCACTCATTCACTCGTTATTATACAACCTCCTTTTCACTCCTTATTATATACCCCCTTAAAACCTGAAGTGATTTACCATTCCCTAATTTTAAAATTCCCACTCAAACACTCATAAAATTAGATTTCCTCATTTTTTGAGCAATATCATTGCGTATATTTAAAAAATTACCGATTAAATAAAGTTTGACTGAGATTTCCATAATGAAGCAATCTCATAAAAACTTATTAAAAGTTAACAAAACCCTAAATTTTGCTTCATAATACGGAGGAAAGAAAAATTTTTGAGGCAAAAAGTTGCCTGCTTAACATTTAATTATCATTTTTGGCATTGGCTAATTCAAACAAATCTTAAAAATGAAAACAAAGTTTAGTGGAATTCTAACGCTATTACTGGCGTTAGTTGTGCAAATAACTTTTGCACAGGAACAACAATTAATCACCGGTACGGTGACGGACGACTCCGGTATGCCTTTACCAGGGGTTAACGTTTTAGTAAAAGGTACCACTCGTGGTCAACAAACTGATTTTGACGGAAACTACTCAATTGAGGCTAGTCAAGGCGAAGTTTTGGTATTCTCTTTCCTGGGAATGAAAACCGCAGAGTACACTGTTGCCAACAACGACAAGATTGATGTAGTATTACAACAAGATGCTGCTCAATTAGAAGAAGTTGTGGTAACAGCTCTTGGTATTTCAAGAGAAAAGAGGTCTATTGGTTATGCAACTCAGGAAGTTGCAGGAGATGATGTCTCTACAGTTAAGACTGATAACGTTATTAACAACCTTTCTGGTAAAGTAAGTGGTGTACAGATCAAAGCCAACAACAACTTTGGTGGATCTGCCAACTTCCTAATTCGTGGGGTAAGCTCCATGACAGGGAACAACCAGCCGTTATTTGTTATCGATGGTATTCCAATCTCGAACAACATTAACAACACTGCTTCTCAGCAACGTGGTAGTACAGGTTATGACTACGGTAACGCAGCGTCTGATATTAACCCAGAGGACATCGCATCGATCAACGTACTTAAAGGTGCCGCTGCTTCTGCAGTTTATGGTTCTCGAGGTGCGAACGGGGTTGTGATCATTACCACCAAGCAAGGTAAGAAAGGTGATGCCAGAGTTACAGTAAGCTCAAGTGTTACCGTAGGTGAGATCGACAAAGACACTTTCCTAGAGTATCAAGACGAATATGGTGCAGGTTATGGACCATACTATGGATCTACAGGATACTTTGAAGATATTGACATGAATGGTGACGGAACGGCTGACCTTGTAGTTCCAACTTACGATGATGCATCTTATGGTGCGCCATTAGATGGTTCTGTAGTTTACCAATGGGATGCTTTCGTACCTGAGCACGCAAATTATTTAACTCCTAGACCATATGTTGCAGGAGCAACTACACCGGCAGATTTCTTCGAAACTTCTATGCAGTTTGTTAACTCTGTAGCGGTAGCCGGAGGAAATGACAGAATGGATTACAGACTTGGTTATACAAATTATGATCAGGAAGGTATGCTTCCAAACCAGCACTTGAACAAGAACTCTTTCAACCTTAATGGTAATTTGAAAATTAATGACAAATTAAGAGCTGGTTCTTCTGCTAACTTCATTGTACAGAGAACTACCGGTAGGAACTCTACTGGATACAGTGATAACTTAATGTCACAGTTTAGACAGTGGTGGCAGGTAAACGTGGACATGGAGTCTCAAAGAGAGATCTTTGAACAGACAGGAAAAAACATTTCCTGGAACCACGAAGGTGCTTTAGGAGGATCTTATTTACAGCCACACTATTGGGATAACCCTTACTGGACTCGTTACAAGAACTACCAGACAGATAACAGAAACCGTTTCTACGGGAACTTATTCGCAACTTATTCTGCAACAGATTGGCTAGATATTACTGCTAAAGCAGCGGTAGATACCTATAAGGAATTGAGAGAGGAAAGAAGAGCAGTTGGATCTGTAGGTGCTCCATTTGGAGTTCTTAGAGATACTGAATCTTCTGGTTATGACAGAAAAGATATCGATTTCACCGAGTACAACTATGATTTAATGTTAAACGTAGATCACGATTTTGGTGATGACGGTGAATTTAGCGTTGCCGGTGTAGCTGGTATGAACGTTCGTAGAACGAAGAACAGCTTCTATCACCAGGCTACTGCCGGAGGACTTATTGTACCAGGACTTTATTCTTTATCAAACTCTGTTAACTCTAACCCTAAGCCAGTAGAAAACCTACGAGAAAAGCAAGTAAACGGATTCTACGCTCAGGCATCTTTAGGATATAACAACACTATTTTCCTTGATTTGACAGATCGTTATGATATTTCCTCGGCTTTACCAGCTGATAACAACGAGTATAACTACTACGCCGTGAGTTCTTCTTTGATCTTTTCAAACTTATTTGAATCAGATGTGTTGAGCTTTGGTAAATTAAGAGCTGGTTATGCAGAAGTTGGTAATGACCTTCCTGCTAACAACGTATTTGACACTTATGATATCAATGAAGGTTTTGGAGGAGCAGGAATGTTCTCATTCCCTGGAACTAAGCAAAACTCAGAACTTGTACCAGAAAGAACTAAAGAAATTGAGGTAGGTCTGGAAGCAAGACTATTTAACAATAGAATCGGACTTGACGTTACATGGTACAAAAAGAATACTGAAGATCAGTTAATGCCAGTATCTTTATCCACTTCCACCGGTTTCGGATTTAGATGGGTAAATGCAGGAGAGCTTCAGAACAAAGGTGTTGAAACAAGATTACATTTAGTACCGGTAACTAACGATGATTTCAACTGGACAATAGATGTAAACTGGGCTAAAAATGACAACCTTGTAGTTGACCTTTACGGAGATCAGACAAACCTAGTATTGAATCGCTACCAAGGAGGTGTTTCTTTAAATGCCACCGTAGGTCAGCCTTATAACACTTTAAGAGGTACTGGGTTTGAATACTTGAATGGTCAAAGAGTTGTAAACTCTAGTGGTTATTACAAAGCAGTGGCTGATCAGGTAATTGGAGATGCTAATCCAGACTGGACAGGTGGTGTTTCAAACAAAATATCTTACAAAGATCTAACTTTAAGTTTCCTGATCGATGTTCAACAAGGTGGAGATGTTTACTCTTTGGATTTACACTACGGTCAAGGAACCGGTCTTCCATATTATACTGCTGGACTTAATGAATTAGGAAATCCAGTTAGAGACGCGGTTGCCGATGGCGGAGGTGTTCTTAACGAAGGTGTGACTGAAGATGGTCAGCCAAACACTACCAGAGCAAGAGCTGATTTTTACGGTGGTGCATTTTACTGGGGTAACTCAAGTAGAAACCCGGCTGCTTTAACAGTTTACGATGCATCTTACGTGAAACTAAGAGAATTGGCATTCACCTACAAGCTACCTGTTAAAAGATGGTTTGGAGACATGATGAATTCAGGTAATATTTCTTTAATAGGAAGAAACCTTTGGATCATTGACAAGAACGTACCTTTCGCAGATCCAGAATCTGGTTTAGGTGCTGGAAATGCTCAAGGATACCTTTCTGGATCTTACCCAACATTACGCACAGTTGGATTATCTGTAAACTTTGAATTTTAATTTAAGAAAAAATGAAAAAAACACTTATAACAATATTATGTTTAGGTTTCATGATTACCTCGTGTGATGTTGATGAAAACCTTAACAGAGATACAAAGAACCCGACGCAAGTTCCTGCAGAAGGTCTTTTTACAAACGGGACCCGAAACTTCTTTGACCTTATGCATACTGGAAGCGTAAACGTCAATGTGTTTAGGTTATATGCACAGTATTGGGCACAAACCACATACCCAGATGAAAGTCAATACAACCAGGTTTCCCGTAATATTGGAGGAAACATGTGGGATATTGTGTACCGTGATGTATTACAGGATCTAAAAGGAGCAAAAGAAATAATCAGTGCTCAGGCGTCACCTGACCAGGTAAAGCTTGCTCAAATAGAGTTCATGCAAGTTTATGCTTACTCTGCATTGGTTGATATTTTCGGAAATGTACCTTATACAGATGCATTAGACCCAACAAATCCATCTCCGTCTTATGACGATGCTGCTACTATTTACGGTAATCTACTTACCAGATTAGATGCTGCAATTGCAGGAATGAACGGATCTGGAGGATTTGATGCCGTGGCAGACCCGGTTTATAATGGAGATGTTTCTCAATGGCAGAAAGCAGCTACTTCTCTTAAACTTAGATTAGCAATGAGAATTCGTGATGGCCAACTTGCTCAAAGTGCAGCTGCGGGAAGTTTAATCCTTGATAATAGTGACAACTTCGCTATTGAATACTTCGGTGGAGCTCCTAACACAAATCCTTTATGGGTAACATTGGTTCAAAGTGGACGTACTGATTTCGTGGGTGCCGATACTTTTGTAGATGAGTTAAAGTCATTAAATGACCCAAGACTAGAAGTTTACTTCCAGTCAGTGAATGGAGAGTACATTGGAGGAGTGTACGGAAGTGCTAACTCCCCTTCTTCTTTCTCATTACCTGGAACTATATTGGAGCAACCTGATTTAGACGGTGATATTATCACTGCTTCTGAAGTACACTTCTTATTAGCTGAGGCTGTTGCTCGTAATTATAGTGTAGGGGGAACTGCTCAAGCACATTACGAAGCAGGTGTTACCGCTTCTTTCTTGGAGTGGGGTCTTACTGAAGCTCAGGCTCAAGCGTACTTAGCTCAGCCAGATGTTGCTTGGGCAACGGCTCCAGGAGATGATTTAGCAAAAATCGCTAAACAAAAATGGATCGCGCTTTACAATAACGCATTTGAAGGTTGGACAACCTGGAGAATTTTAGATTCTCTTCCATTCCAAGCACCGGAAGGCATGACCCTTGGAGATATTCCTACAAGATTCCTGTACCCGGCATCTGAGGCAACTCTTAACCCATCAGGTTATGAGGCAGCAGCTTCAGCAATTGGTGGAGACACTAAGACTAACACAATTTTCTGGGATATAGACTAATTCGATATATCTCCTTATACTCTAAAGGGTTGCCTATACTGGCAACCCTTTTTTTATTACAGCAGTCGCTAAAATTAAAACCAACTTTAAAAATTCAGTTTCTAAAACACTAAATTTTTAAGGATTTAGATATGAAATTATCTACTTTTGAAATAAAACATTATATTTCCGAAAGCAAAATCATAAATCACTTAATCTTTATTTCAATGAAAAAAATTCTGTTTGTTATTTTTCTTTTAACCTCAATTAGTTATTCTCAGGTCCAAAGGGATACTGGTCCCCTTGGTAATATGTTATCAAATAATATAGATGATTTTGCCCTACAACGTATTGATAAGGTATATGCCGGTGAATACTCAGATAAAATAAGAGGAGATGTTTACCTGTTTGACGATTGGCCAACTTGTGTAGTGAGAACCAACCTAAAGGAGGAAGGACTTAATTTCAGTTTACCTTGTAATTATAACCTGTTTACAGATAAGTTTGAAATGAAGGTTGATAATGAAGTGTATTTTCTCAAAAAAGAGGTGATTTTAGAAGTTATTAAACAGGAACAAAGTTTTATCCCTAATCCAAACATGACTACCCCTGGAAGTAAAAATTACGTTGAGGTGTTAGCCAATGGGAATAAATTTGACCTTGTACGCATTTATGAACTTAAAATAAAAGATGTGCAGTCTAGCACTTCTTTAGGCCTTTATGAAAAGAAGATAGCGATTAAAGATGAACTCTATTTCATGACCGACACTAACATGTTGATCGAAGTTCCAAATAGCAAGAAAAAGATCTATAAACTTTTGGAATTGACTCCGGCAGAAAAAGATCAAATAAGCGGAAACATTAAACGAGTGGAAAATTTAAAGAAAGCCGTCGAAATGATTTAAGACAACACTTTCATTTTATAATAAGAACCATCTCAACTAGAGATGGTTTTTTTATTCTTCAGGAAAAATAAATTTTAAATCTATCTTTGTTGCATGACAGATACAACTACCATCTTCGGAATTAGAGCCGTTATTGAAGCCCTTCAGAACAACAAGACCATAGACAAGATCTTTATTCAAAAAGGACTTAGCGGTCACCTTTTCCAGGAATTACAGCAACATCTTAAACAGGAGAGCTATAATATTTCCTACGTCCCCGTAGAGAAACTTAACAGGTTGGCAAAAGGAAACCACCAGGGAGTAGTAGCTAAAATATCACCGGTAGAATTCGCCAGTTTAGAAGAAGTAGTTTCTCAGACCTTAGAGAAAAAAACTTCTCCCCTATTCCTGCTTCTCGATCAGATAGATGATGTAAGGAACTTTGGAGCTATCATTCGTACCGCAGAATGTTGTGGAGTGGATGGAATAATCATTCAGAAAAAAGGCGGCGCTCCGGTAACGGCTGATACCGTAAAAACCTCAGCAGGTGCTATTTTTAAAGTGCCCATAATAAAAGTAGATCACATTAAAGATGCTATTTACTACATGCAGTCTTCAGATATCAAAGTGGTAGCAGCAACAGAAAAGACAGATGACCTTATCTACTCTAAAGATCTTTCACAACCTTTAGCTCTTGTAATGGGAAATGAAGGAAAAGGCATCTCCCCATCGGTATTAAAGATCGTGGACGAGAAGGCTAAACTTCCATTAATGGGAACTATTGGCTCACTGAACGTTTCGGTAGCTTGCGGAGCATTTTTGTATGAAGTGGTACGTCAGCGCCTCTAAGCCATAAGAGTTTTTATTCAGAGGGATCCTCTTTTTTCCGAAAGTGATAGATGTATTCAGGATCTTCATCTTCTTCCTTAAGATGCTCAATAAAATTCCCGTTTTCATCAAAATGTTTCATGAACGGATCATCTTCTTCCCTATAGGTCTCTTTCTCCCACTCATATTTTGGAGTAATCACGATATCTTTCTTGTAAACAAGAGCAAAGAGAAGCCCGGTAACCAAACCGGATAAATGACCTTCCCAGGAGATCTTGGGATCAATAGGCGCTACATACCATAATAATCCCCCGTATAGGAATACTACGATGAGCGAGAGAGCAACCAAACGATAGTATTTAGAAAATATTCCTTTAAAGAATAAGAACCCGGCAAGCATATATATTATACCGCTTGCTCCAATATGAAATGCAGGCCTGCCAATAGACCATGTTAAGATCCCGGTTACAAGAAGCCCGTATAAAAGGATCTTCCAGCTCAGTTTCCTGTAAAAATAAAATAGAGAGGTAGATAAAACTAACAAGGGAATAGTATTATGGAAGAGATGTTCCATGTCACTATGAATGAAAGGAGAAGCCAGGATTCCTCGTAAACCTTCCAAAGTCCTTGGGTACACCCCGAAATTGGTAAAATCAAAACCAAATCTTATCTCGATCCAAAATACGATCCAAATAGCCAAAACAAAGGCCAATGGATAACCTAGAACACCCGGAGTGAACACAAATGGATCGTGATGCTCAACTTTTCTTTTCATATGAGATTTCATCTCAAAAAAGTAGCCAATATTTTCTTTTCTGCCAAGAAAAGCGGTTCCTATAACCAAGAACACCGGACCGAACATTTTTGTGACATGAAGTCATGAAATGAAATCTTAAAAGAACTCAATAATTTCATCCTCCCCTGCCAAATTTGTATTTTTACAGCATGAATAAACCTTTAGCTGAACGTTTACGCCCCCGTACCTTAGATGACTATTTAAGTCAACAACATCTTGTGGGAGCTGATGCCGCCCTTCGCCAACAAATCAAGAATAACATTATCCCCAGTATGATACTTTGGGGGCCACCGGGAGTAGGAAAAACAACTTTAGCTAATATTATCGCCAACGAATCTGACAGGCCATTTTTCACCTTAAGCGCGATCAGTAGCGGGGTAAAGGATGTTAGGGAGGTGATCGAAAAAGCCAAGAAAAGTGAAGGCTTGTTTACCACCAAAAATCCTATCCTGTTTATAGATGAGATCCACAGATTCAGTAAATCCCAACAAGATTCACTTTTAGGCGCAGTGGAAAAAGGCTGGGTCACTTTGATTGGAGCCACTACCGAAAATCCGAGCTTTGAAGTGATCCCCGCATTACTCTCGAGAAGCCAGGTATACGTATTAAACTCATTTTCAAAAGACGATCTTATCGCATTGCTGGATCGCGCCATGAAGGAGGATGAGATCCTCAAGCTAAAAAAGATCAAGCTCAATGAAACTGAAGCCTTATTAAGATTAAGCGGAGGAGACGCCCGTAAACTCCTAAACATTTTTGAATTACTGGTGACTTCCGAAAATTCAGACGAAGTTGAGATCACCAATGAAATGGTTCTCAAAAAGGTGCAGAAGAACACGGTTCTCTATGACAAAACAGGAGAACAACATTACGACATCATTTCGGCATTCATTAAGTCGATCAGAGGCAGTGATCCCAATGGGGCAGTTTACTGGCTAGCCCGCATGATCGAGGGTGGTGAAGATGTGAAATTCATTGCGAGACGGCTTTTGATCCTTGCAAGTGAGGATATCGGCAATGCCAATCCAACCGCCTTGATCATGGCCAACAATACTTTTCAGGCGGTTTCCACTATTGGATACCCTGAATCAAGGATCATTTTAAGTCAGTGTTGTATCTACCTGGCCACTTCGCCTAAAAGTAATGCCTCTTATAAAGCTATTAACGAGGCACAAACCCTGGTTAGAAAAACCGGAGACCTTCCGGTTCCTTTATCTATCAGAAATGCTCCTACCAAGCTCATGAAAGATCTAGGGTACGGTGATGCTTACAAATACGCCCACAGCTATGAAGGTAATTTCGCTGCAGCAGAATTCCTCCCTGATGCAATCGCCAATACGACCTTATTCCAGCCCGGAAATAATCAAAGGGAAAATGCCCAACGTGAATTTTTAAAGAAACGGTGGAAAAATAAATACGGTTATTAATTCCTCTTTCTGAAAATAAGGGTGACCAACTGGCCGGCAACCGGTTCAATGTATTCGACAACGAGTGAACCATTCCCGTCAAAAAAGGCTATTCCTTTCATTTTTTCTGAAGAGAAGTGATAATACTCCCCCCCGTTAGATCTTACAAGTTCCGCCCATTTTTCCTGAGAGGCCTCTTTGAGGAAATCAAAACCCGAAGGAGATTTACTGAGCTTATACACCTCTGATCCATTTACATAATAAGTATCTTCAAAAGAAGCTTTTTCAGCATTCTCTCTATTTATTTCGTTTTTCAATGCATCCCTTTCTTCCGCAGAAACCACGGGATCTACAATCACTTCAATATCCTCAATAGAATCTGGAGAAACGTTCGAACGCTCATTTGCACTTACTACAGGATCTATTATGACCTCAGCAGGCAGTTCTTCATATTTGTGCTCAAGAGCCTCTATTGATTTAAAAGCTTCCCGTAAAGCTTCGTGATATGCCTTTTGATTATCTTTCTCTTTACTTGCCCCGGTTTGAGAAGTAAAAACAAGTTCATTTCTGCAGTTTGTTAGCGTGACGTAAACTTTAGTCGTGAAAAATCCTGAATCATCTATAACATCGGCTTCTACAATGGAACATGGATCTGTCCCGGCAGGAACCCTCATTCTGTAAATAGGCTCAAAACCATATTTTTCAAAAAGGAATGCGGTCAACGCATTTAACTTATATTGGTTTTCTGACTTCTGAAATTCAAATTTATCGGGAACACTTACATACCGGTACTCGCCAAGATTCTGACCAAAACTCGAGAAAGAAATTCCCAGGATCAAGATCAATCCTAAAATGCCATTTTTCATCCTTTATTAAATATGAACTGGAAGCCAACCTGAACAGAAGCATTTCTGGCCTTGGCCAGATTGGGATAATCCAGAAGGTTATCAGCAGCAAGATAAAGATTAAAATTTGAAAATCTTCCCGATAACAAAAGTCCGATGTTGGAAAAGGAAAAAGCATCTGCCGTGTAAGTCAGCTTTCCGAAGAAATTATCAGAGAACTTTCGATCAAAAGAAAGGGTAGCTGCATGAACAAAACCCTTGGGGCGTTTCATACTGAATAATTGGAATCCCACATGATTCAAATACCGCCTCCTGCCAATCGGCTCCCTGCATTTACAAGGCTCCAACTCCTCCTCAAAACCATAATCTATGGAGGCATTTAATTTTACAGGCCTAAAACTCACATATGGATCACCGAGCTCCTCCTCCTGAAAATATTCCCCAAGTTCTCCACTATCCGGATGATCAGGATCAAGGGTACTTTGAGACGTGGCATCGAATTCCCCTGAATATCTGAAAGTTTTGACATCTTCGGAATGACTGATCATCCCAAGATCCAGGATACTTCCGGTAATGCGGTAGTGTTTATCAAGAAAATAAGTGAAACCAAGATCTATTCCGAAGCCAATATTACCCCCTAAAAACGCCTGACTCTTAAACTGCCCAAGCAATTCCTTGTCGGTCATGGTTTCAGAATTCAACAAAGGATCAAGACCTGAAGTTTTAACCAGAATATCAACTTTCCGAAGAATTGGTCTGGAGACATTATTGGCAGAACTACCCGAAGAGAAGAAATCCCCTTTATTATCCACACTTCTAACATTAAAAACACTGGAGTAGACCTTCCCTCTCACCCCTATATTCAAGTCTTCTGAAAAATAATGAGTAGCGCCAAAATGAAAAACGTTCAACACTTCTCCGGTAAAAGCCAGATCTGAAAGATGGAAATTCTTCTGATTTTGGTTTCCCTCCCAGGCCAATACAGCAATATCCTTAGGGAAATAGGCGAATACATCGGTCTCCTGATATACTCCGACAGAGAAATAGTTCTGACTATTATCACGCCAACCCAGAAAGACCAATTCGATCTGATCTCGCACACTGAAAAAATCTTTATCAGTAATAGAAATTAAAGAATTATTGATATTCTCGTTGACATCTGACTCCTTCCCTCCAAAAATATCATACATACTCACTCCTGAAGAACCCGCGGAAAAAGAAAGGTGAGAGAAAAAAGGAAGTCCCGCATGCATATCAAACCGGGTTTCACCCCCGGGATTGGTCATTAGGTTCTGCGGAAGGGAATTCACATTGTACAGCAACTGCTTATTCTGCGCTGAAATGCCAAACACCGTCAGGAGCAATAAAATTACCCAGCCAGTTTTCATTTTTAAAATTCGAAGTTGTAAGCCGCAGTTGACAGAAGCTGAAGCTGACCTTCGGTAGCACCGGGACCCGGATCCATTTCCATCCTGATCTTGATCTTACTGGACTCATTAAGAGCGTTAAGCGCCTCTCCTTCAATAGTCTCCTTCAAAGTCGATATCTGAGGAGTCTCCTTGTTTCCGGGAAGTATATCAAAAGAAATAGTGTGATTAACCCTATTCCTATCGGTCATAAAATATAAAGTAGCTTGAAACTTTCGTGGAAGGGAATTTGTGGTGTCAAAAAACAAGTCAACACTCGTAACGTTTTGTTTAAGATCATCTGTAACCACCTCAAAGGTGACTTCCCGATCAAAACCAATGGTTTCTTGCTGTTCAAAAGCTAAAAGATCGGCTTCCAGGGTAAAATCTAAAAGATCGATGACTGCTGTAGGCGTAAGCTGGATTTCATCTATCTGATCCAATTCGACATCTTTTACACAAGAGGTCAATACTAAAATAAAGACAATCGAAAGCAGGGGGACTTTTAACAAGTCTTTAAGATTTTTCATGGGGGCAAATTTACAATCTTAACGGACTTGAGAAAGAGTTATTGCTAAAAATATTTAGTTAAATCTTTCATTTTCAGCACCTGATGAAAATCTCCCTGGATCTCCTGACGGTAATAATTATAAAGGATGGCGGGCATTCCGAAGTTTTGAGCACCCATAACATCTGCTTCCAGGTTATCCCCAATCATGATGCTTTCTTCTACTCGTGCAGCAGCATTTTTTAAGGCCACTTCAAAAATTTGCCTGTGCGGTTTCTTTACTCCCACATCTTCTGAAGTGGTAATACTGTTAAAATATTTAAGAATTCCGGAGCTTTCCATCTTTCGATGTTGCACCTCTTTGAAACCATTGGTGATAATATGTAATTTGTAGCGAGGATGCAGGTAATCAAGTATTTCAATAGTCCCCTCCAATAAATGGTTGTGATTGGGTAAGTGCTCAATATAATCTATAGCCAGACGATCAATTTGATCATCGGAGACATTGATCTCAAGGCTGTCAAAGGTCTCCTTTAAGCGGCCGTATCTTAGATCTGCTTTCGTAACCTTATCTTCCCTATAAAGTTTCCAGTAATTGGCATTAATGGGAGTATATTTTTCCAGAAAAACTTCTAATTCCACAGCGATGCTGTTCTTTTCAAAGATGGAACTAAAAGCAAGACCGGAGTTTTTATCAAAATCCCACAGGGTATGATCCAGATCAAAAAATATGTGTTGTACCTCAGTAAATTTCATTTACGATCTTTAATATATTCCTATTCCTTTTAGCGTTAGAGTACTCCGAAAAATCCTGGTTTGAAAAGACTGAAATCAATGTACCGTTCACAAGTTTGACTTGTCGTTTTATTTCCAGAACCTTATATTCAATTTCAGTTTCTTTTAATTTCTGCATCGCCTGAATATTGATGGCATATGGGTGAAGCAGTAAAGGGGTAGTGATCTCAAAATTCAGGTCATAGAACAAGAACGGCGTACAGGTTCCGGCTCTAAAACCTATTTTTTCAGGAAAGCCCATAGAATAATCATTCTGGAAATCCAGTTCCACCATATGATTGTAAGTATCTGGCAGCAACAGATTGTATTTATTATTTATAGCACTGGTGACCGGCCTCTTTAAAATGTTTTCCAGCCTCGTCTTTTCTTCCTTCAAAAAACTGAATTTTTGATTAGCGAAAAAACCGGGTTGCAACCCCACTTCGGCATAATCTGCCACCGACTTTATCAAACTTTGAAATTCCAGCCTGTTATGGTTAATATTCCTGTCGTGAGTTGAAAAATCACTTACCTGAAACATAAACTTCAGGGGAATACCATGTTTTTTAAGAAACCGTAGTATTCTGTCATAAACATCAAAAGGATCCCGTTTCAACTTCATCATTACCTGGATCCTGTGAAGCACATATTTAGCCTTCAGCTGAAAAATATCCTCCAAAAAACCAAGCAAGACCCTTACCGCACCTTTCTTTTTATAACAGTAAGCTTCAGTAACAGATATTATATTTTCTGTAAGGTATTTTCTTTCAGGAAAATCATAAACAGGAAATTTCTCTTTAAGTACTTCCCTGAATTTATAAGCCCAAATATCTATAACGGGCTTCTCTAAAAATCCTTCCTGAAAAGCAAGGCTTTCCGAAGCAGGGAACCTTCCCTCTATATCCTTAACATGTGGCAAATATTCTTCATACCTGCTCAAAAGGAAAAAGGAAGCTGCAAAAATATCGAACGGGAGTGAACTGTTATCTGACACAGAAAAAAAACAAGGAACATCATCCCATTGCTGCACTTTCACTTCCAGATCTGTCATCCCCTGCTCCAACAGAAGATCAACGTTTTGAATAAAGACTTCGTTTGCGAGGCTCTGTTTTCCGTACGACAACTTCATCCCCTCATGCGCTACAAACTCTTCGATCTTGGAGGTGAAGCCCACCTGGATCCCCAAAATACGGGTACAGACATGCTTAAACACATACGTAATACGCGGGGTGATCTTTTGTGTATAGATTAAAAGCATACAGCCAGAAATTAAAGCAAGCCTTCATCGGCGAAGCTAAAATAGGATTTCTCTGTGACAATTAAGTGATCGAGGATCTTGATATCAAGACTCTCTCCTGCAGTTTTCAACTTTTGGGTTAATTGTTTATCAGCGCTGCTTGGACTAAGAGCACCGGAAGGATGATTGTGAGCCAGTATAATAGAAGTAGCACCGAGCTCAAGTGCCTTTTTTAAAGCAAGCCGGACATCTACCAGAGTTCCGGTAATTCCACCTTTGCTTAACTGAAATCTGTCAATGACTTTGTTGGAGTTATTAAGATAAATGACCCAAAACTCTTCGTGGGGAAGATCTCCTATAATAGGCTGCATCAATTCAAAAACCGAATTACTTGATGAAATTTTCTTTTTTTCCAGCGCCTCTTCGGTTCGTCTGCGTCTCCCAAGTTCAAGGGCTGCCACTATGGTCACAGCCTTTGCTTCACCAATTCCCTTAAACTCCATTAATTGGTTCACACTGAGTTTCCCCAGTTCATTTAAGCTGAATTCTGAACGAGCCAATATCTTTTTACAAAGATCAACAGCCGACTCATTTCGGCTACCCGAACCGATAAGGATCGCCAAAAGCTCAGCATCACTTAAAGAAGTTCGACCTTTATTCAGAAGTTTCTCCCGGGGACGGTCATCGTGTGCCCAATTCTTAATAGTGAATGAAGTCTGATCTCCGTCTCGCATTGATATCTTTTATTTAAAGATATGAAAATCAAAGACATAAGACCCGCCCTAATTAATCCAATTTGATATTTCATCAAAATCTAATCCACCATAATTCCCACTGCTCATTAATAATAGAACAGAATCGTCAAGATCACTAGATCTTAGGAAATTTTGGAAATCTTCAGAATTAGTATAAACGATTAGATCGTTTCTTTGAAAAGCCTTAAAAATCTGTTCTTCGGAAATTTCTTCCAAACGTTTGTTCTTTACTGCTTCAGGAGAATAATAGACTACCGCCACGTCAGCACTATCAAGAGCACTTTGGTATTGACTTAAAAATTCTGCATTCAAACTGCTGTATGTATGGAGTTCCAGACACGCCACCACTTTTCGCAGGGAATACTGTTCCTTGACCGCTTTGGTTGTCGCCGCCACCTTTGACGGACTGTGAGCAAAATCTTTAAAAACTACCGTTTTTGGAGTTTCAGCCACCTTTTCCAGTCTTTTTGAAGCCCCGGAAAATGTCGCGATAGCCTCATAAAAATCTTCTTCATCCACGCCCATATGCTGACAGATCCATTTAGCACCTGCAAGGTTTTGAAGGTTGTGTCTTCCAAATATCTCCACCGGCATATCCCCTTCCGGAGTTTGCAGCATGGTTACCTCGTTTTCCACAGAATATTCCGGTACGCTATAAGGGTGTTTTCTAATTGTATTGGTGGTTTGGTCGACTAACTTTTTCAATTCTTCATCCTCCTCATTATAGACCAGGATTCCGCCTTTAACAATAGAGTCTATGAAAATTTTAAACTGTTCAAGGTATTCCTCGAAAGTTGGAAACACATTGATATGGTCCCAGGCAATCCCACTGATCAAGGCGATATTAGGTTTGTATAAATGGAATTTTGGCCTGCGATCTATAGGGGAAGATAAATATTCATCTCCTTCTAGGACGATGAAATCATTTTCTTTAGTTAGATGCACCATGGTGTCAAAACCTTCTAATTGTGCCCCTACCATATAATCTACCTCCTTATTGTGATAGTTCAAAACATGTAGTATCATAGAGGTAATGGTAGTTTTACCATGCGAACCGCCAATTACAACCCTTGTTTTCTCTTTAGACTGTTCATACAGGAATTCAGGATAGGAATATACTTGTAAACCCAGTTCCCTTGCGCGTTGTAGTTCAGGGTTATCTTCCTTAGCATGCATACCTAATATTACTGCATCAAGATCTGAACTGATCTTCTCAGGAAACCAGCCATATTCAGTTGGCAACAAGCCTTTTCTTTCTAATCTTGACCTGGAAGGTTCATATATCATATCATCACTTCCGGTTACGTCATTTCCTTTTTCCTGAAGGGCAAGTGCGAGGTTATGCATGGCGCTGCCACCAATCGCGATAAAATGTATGCGCATAAAATGTCTTTTGGCGTAAAGATAATTGAAAGCAATCGAGTAAAAAAAGGAAACTGTATGGCGGGTATTTTATACACTGAAGATCAAGGATCTCGATTTCGTTGTATTATTTTAACTTACTCTTTGTAAAAGAATTCTTAATAATATTATATTAAAATTATATTTGTACTTTTAACCCACCCTACATCAGCAAATTAGCACCATCACAAAGGGTGCTGCCTTTAAACCTCAACTTAACAGTAGTTTAAGGTTTTTTTTTAATCTTTGCTATAAATTTGAACCCAATTCAAAAAGTGAACAACCTTAACATTTAGAGCCTATGCGAAATTTTACTCCAAGGAAAAATGGATTACCTTTCTTCCTTTTTACCTTACTATTAATCAGCGGATCAGCCCTGTACGGACAAACAACATGTCCTACTGCAGTTGATCAAAATTTATCCGATGCAGGAAACCAGCAGTATTTTTGTGATTCCGCTATTCCGGAAGTCCAGGATCTTAGCGCACAGGGCACAGATGTTGTGTGGTATGCAGATCAAACTTCAACCACACCCCTTGCTGACACTCAACTTCTAGCTACAAACACAATATATTACGCAGGAACAAATACTGCGAGCTGTGCTGGAAGTCGTTCAGAAGTAACGGTAACTATTTATAGCCAGCCTGAAATTCTTGGTATCAATGACAACAAGTCGCAAACCACAAAACAATCATTACCATCTTTAACTTTTTGTGTTGCCGATGTCAACAATCCAGATATCTACTTAAGTAATATCCGCACAAGCGCAGATGAATCGGGAACCATCCAATGGTATGACGGCCAGAATTCTTCTACAGTCCTGCCAGATAACACCGAATTGGTAAACGGTGCAACCTATTGGGTAGACCAGGCAAATCCTTACGGATCTTGTAGAACTAACCGTCAAAGCGTAAAAATTGAGTTAATTAGTGAACCTGCACCAACTGGTGAGGCAACCCAAACTTTCTGTGCGGCGAATAACCCGACCCTTGGAGATATAGTCACCAATACAGACAATCGCTATTTTGTTTCTGAAACATCGGTGACAGAATTAAGTATAAACACTCCATTGGTAGATGGTAAAACCTATTACTTATCGGCAATTGGTACTGAATGTAACAGTATAAACAGACTTGCCGTTACAGTAACCGTTTCCCCATTAACAGTTGTTGACGAAACCCAAAATTTTTGCGAAACCGATAATGCTACCGTAGCAGATCTTTCTCCGGCTGACGGAACATGGTATGCAGACACTACTTTTACTACACCTCTGGATCCAACCGAGGCCTTAGTTCATGCAACAGAATATTTTCTTGCACTGGAAGACGGAAGCTGTACGACTGCAAGAGTGATAGCATCAATTTCCAAAGCACCGAATGCAGGTACTGCAACAGAGCTAACTTATTGCGCGAACGATCCTGCCTTTGATCTTTATAATGAGATCTCAGGAACCCCTGATGCGGGAGGAACTTTTGAGCCGGTGCTTACAGCAAATTCATTTGATCCTGCAGTATGGGGAGTTGGAACACACGACTTTACTTATACGGTAGCAGGAGATGATTACTGTGACGACGCGGTAAATACCGTAAGCGTTACTGTTACTGAAGCACCTGATGCCGGTGAACCGGTAAGTGAGACCTACTGTAGTGCAGATTTCACTACCGGAGATGACCTTATTGCTGTATTTAATTCCTTTATAGCCGACAGAGATCAAAGCGGAACCTTTAATCCGCCTCTGGAAACCCTTGGTGCCGATTTCGGTACTAACCCGGTGGGAACTTTTTCCACTCAATATACGTTAACTACAGGCTCCTGTACAGATTCAGCTGACTTTACTATTACTGTAAACCAATCTCCGGATTCAGGAACAAGTGCTACTTACCAGTTGATCGAAGGTGATAATACAGTAATAGACCTGTTCACAGCGTTAGGCGGCACTCCTGCAACAGGAGGGGTATGGACTGCTGAAGACGGAACAGTTGTAAGTGGGAATTTTGATCCGGCTGTAGATTTAGCCCCTTCCACCTTTACTTACACGGTAGGAGCTAATGGCTGCGAATCATCTTCCACGGTTTTTGTAGCCGAAGCTTGCCCTATAGTTGCTAACATTACTCCTGAATTTTGTGAAACTGTAGATGATGGTACGGGAGCAGATTTCCCAAGGGTAAGTGATCTTTTACCATCACACGCCGTTTGGTACGCCAGTGCTGATCCAACAGACAACACTCCGATTGATCCAACTACAGAACTTGAAGACCAGGCAGTTTATTACGCCGGAAATGCAAGTAGTACCTGTACAGCAAGAACAGCGGTAACAGTTACCATTTTAGACTCTCCAAACGCAGGAGTAGATACTCCCGTAGCTGTTTGCGCGAATGACGCAGAATTTGATCTAGTAAGCATGATCGATCCATCCATTTTAGGAGAAGCAGATACTAATGGAACAATCAACCCTCCTTTAGCAAGCGGAACCTTTATGTTTGACCCGGCTGTTGATATTGCCGGTGATTACACCTATACCGTTCCATCCACAACCACCTGTGCAGATGCAAGTGTTACTATTACCGTAGCAATTAACGCGGTTCCCGGAGCTCCTGCAACTTCAGATGTGGAAGAATGTGCTTCTGTTGGACTTACCGTAGCTGACCTTCCTGTAACTCCGGATGCCAGCAACACGGTTCAATGGTATACAGATGCCGCATTAACAACACCTGCTGCGGCAACAGATGTTTTAGTTAGTGGTAACTATTACGCAACACAAATGAGTCCGGAAGGATGTGAGTCTGATGCAGCAACTGCCGTGGTAATAATTAATGACGCTCCAACCCCGACCATGGTTTCGGGTGGAAATATCTTCTGTATGGTAGATCAACCTACCATTGGGGATATCGCAATGAACGATTCAAATGTGACCTGGTACGATGCGCCAACAGGTGGAAGTGTTTTAAGCACTTCTGAATTATTGGTGAACGGAACTATCTATTACGCTTCACTTACAGATACTGCTACGGGATGTGAAAGCTCTCAAAGATTGGCTGTAACAGCAGAACTCGAAAAATGCCCGCTTCCTATCCCTGAAGCATTCAGTCCTAACGGAGATGGCATAAATGACGTTTTCGAGGTGAACTTTATCGGGGAGCAATATCCTGACTTCAGCATCAAGATCTTTAACAGATGGGGACAGCCTGTCTTTAAAGGGAATGCTTCTAACGACACATGGAATGGTGTGGCTACAGAAGGAGCGATAGGAAGCAAGGAAGTGCCGGTAGGTGTTTACTTCTACGTAATTGAGTATAATGACGGTGAAACCAAGCCTACACAAGGACGTTTGTATCTAACCAGATAATTTGAAACATTAGAATAGTATGAAAAATTCAATTATAAAATTTTTATTCGTTGTTAGTATTGCCCTCCTCTCCTTTGAGGGTAATGCTCAACAAGATCCACACTTCACCCAATACATGTATAACATGAGTGTGGTTAACCCGGCTTATGCCTTAGACCAAGAAGGCTTGTTAAGGACCGGTTTGATATATCGCAACCAGTGGGCCGGTATGGAAGGTGCACCGGAAACTATCAATGTTTTCGCTCAAACTCCTTTATCTAAAAGAGTAGAGCTAGGGGTGACCATAGTGCACGATGAAATCGGGGATATTGAAAAGGAAAATAACATTACTGCAAACTTTGCATATGTGCTTCCGGTAACAGAAACAGCTAAACTTTCCCTGGGAATAAAAGGGGGAGTTAATTTCTTCGATGCCGACCTTACCAGCCTTAGTACTCCACAACAAGGTACAGATCCGGCCATGAGGGACATGAATGAGGCGTTTCCGGTCTTTGGAGTTGGGGCTTATTGGTTCGAAGATAATTACTATATAGGATTATCTGCACCAAACCTGTTAACTTCAAAACACATTGAAGAAAATGAAGGCCTAGTTGGGATAGGTGAAGAGAATGTTCACTTCTACCTAACCGGGGGGTATGTATTTGATATCAACGAAGATTTCAAAGTAAAGCCTGCGTTCATGTTAAGAGGCGTACAAGATGCACCTTTATCATTAGATGTGACCGCAAACGTTTTGCTATACAACCGCCTCGAAGCCGGTGTTGCCTACAGGCTAGATGACGCCGTAAGCGGATTGGTAAATTTCAGAGTTACGCCAGACCTTCGAGTAGGATATGCTTATGATTACACTACATCTGTATTAGGTGATTATAACGACGGTTCACATGAGATCATGATTTTGTTCGATCTGGATATACTTTCAAGAGGTTACAATAAGTCACCAAGATTCTTTTAAAAAAACTATATGAAGAGATTTTACACAACACTTTTAATCACAGTAATAGGCTTTTCGGCATTTGCTCAAAATGTTAGTGTAAGTAAAGCTGACAGGTTATTTAAGGAACGAGCTTATATGGATGCTTCTGAAGTGTACAGGCTTATTTCTGACAAGGACCAGCATGTGCTGCAAAACCTGGCAGATTCTTATTTCTACACTAACCGAATGTTAAGTGCTGAAGGTAATTATAAAGAACTATTTAACCGTTTTGACGGCAATATTGCCCCGGAATACAGGTTTAGATATGGACATGCTCTTAGAGCAATGGGTAAACATCAGGAAGCAGATGAAGTTCTTAGCGAGTATTTCAAGAAAGAAGTAAGTTTACGCAAGCTTGCCAAAGAACTTGACACTGTAGCACCTCATTCTTTCAGAGTTCAAAAATTAGCTCAGAACAATTCTTCTTCAGATTTTGGAGTCGCTTACATGGGTGATCGCGTGGTTTTCGCATCTACCCGTAATGAGAAAAGACCTATTTACATCTGGAACAAGAAACCATACCTTGATCTTTTTACAGCTGAAATGTCAGCTGACGGAGAAATGAGCGACGTGGAACTGTTCCCCGGTGAGATCAATACTGACACCCACGAAAGTTCGGCTACTTTTAATGCAGACAATACCGTTATGTTCTTCAACAGAACCAATGAGGAACGTGTGAGAGCAGACAACGAAAGAATAAAGGTTGCGCATATTAGTATTTACCGTGCAGAATTGATTGACGGAGAATGGACAAATGTGCAGCGTGTTCCTTTCGCCAGTGACGAATATTCTACCGAACACCCTTCTTTAAGCGCAGACGGCAAGAAACTTTATTTTGCAAGTGACATGCCGGGCACCATGGGATCTTTTGACATTTTCGTGGTAGACGTTCATGAGGACGGAACTTATGGAGAACCAAAGAACCTAGGACCAAATGTAAATACAGTTCATAGGGAACAATTTCCTTTTATGAGTAGTGAAGATGTGCTTTACTTTTCATCTAACGGAAGAACCGGATTCGGTAACCTGGATATCTTTAGAACCGACGTGGAAAACGGAACCTATACTGAGTCGCAAAACCTTGGCGGAACGGTTAATAGCGGGTATGATGATTTCGCCTTCGTGATAAAACCCGGGGACGACAAAGGTTATTTCGCATCTGTTGACAATGGGTCTGAAAGCCTCTACTCTTTCATCAGAGAAGAGATCGTTAGAACTGAGCCGGAAGAGGTGGTCGCTAAAGAATTGGTCGAAGAAAATGTAGTGACAGGAGCACAACAATTACGTGATGTTGCTAATATTTACTTTGACTTTGACAGATCTGAAATTCTACCGCAAGCTGAAATAGTTCTTGACAGGGTTGTAAACATCATGAAAGACTATCCAAAATTAGAATTGGAGATAGGTTCACATTCTGATGCCAGAGGACCTGATGAATACAATTTAAATCTTTCTGAAAGAAGGGCAGCTGCCACACTGGAATATATCGTAAGCAAAGGGATTGACCGAAGCAGATTGTCTTCAAAAGGATATGGCGAAACTATGCCATTAAATAATTGCACCAAACCAGACATGTGTACTGAGGAGGAATATGCAATAAACAGAAGAAGCGAATTCAAAGTTATGAACTAGCTTCCTCTAACTAACCAACCAATGAAAAAGCCCTGATAATTCAGGGCTTTTTAAATTTTTGTAATTTCACCTTTTTGGAGGATATCCTTTAAGAGCCTTTTCCACGATGGCATCAAATTTTTGCTGGCGCATTTCAGGCGAAGCATCAAGATCAAACACACTTTCCACCACTGCCTGCCACACAAGAGCATTCGTATTAGCGTCAATAAGGTCAAAAGTGAGGCGAAGATAGGTTTCTGTACCACCAATTGGAATTCCGCCGCTCACACCTACTCCAACATTTCTTCCGGTACCTCCCACACCAATTCCCAGGCGGGAATCACTTTCCTTTCTGAATTCTTCGGAATAAATATTTAAAAGAAGATCAGGATCTTCTGAAGCGGATAATTGTTTGCTCCTCATGGCGCGGTCTATACTCTCTATCAACCTGCGTTCATCAAGCTGACTAAGCCCGGTCCTTAGGTCGGGATAAATTCCGTAGGATCTATAAGTAGAAAAATTAGCCTGTTCATCATAATCATAAACAGCCTGAGGCGCATTGCAGGAGGCAATGAATATTAGTAAAAAAAGATATTTGAAGATTTTCATGGCGTGCTTTTCCTTTAAAAATAAGAAAAAACACGCTCAATATGAACAAGTTACCTATTCAACTTCTTTATTAAGCATTTCCCAAAGCTTATCTTTAAGTTCGGTCAAGCCCAGCTGGGCAACAGAAGAAATGAACATATAAGGCACATCAAAAGCATTATCCAACTCCTCCTTCAATTCCGCTTTCAATTCGTCATCCAGCATATCACTTTTGGAAATGGCAATAAGGCGATCCTTATCCAGCATTTCTGGATTGTAACGCCTTAACTCATCTACAAGAATTTCATATTGCTTTGTAATATCCTTGGCATCTGCAGGAATAAGGAAAAGCAACGTAGAGTTTCTTTCAATATGACGCAGGAATCGGTGACCAATCCCCTTACCTTCTGCAGCGCCTTCAATGATCCCGGGAATATCGGCAACAACAAAAGTTTTGAAGTCCCTGTATTGTACGATCCCAAGATTCGGTTTTAAAGTAGTGAACTCGTAATCAGCGATCTTTGGTTTTGCTGCTGTGATCACAGAAAGCAATGTAGATTTCCCGGCATTAGGAAATCCTACCAATCCGACATCGGCCAATATTTTAAGCTCTAAGGTAATGTCTTTCTCCTCACCCGGGATTCCCGGCTGAGCGTATCTTGGAGTCTGGTTTGTAGATGACTTGAAATGCCAGTTACCCAAGCCTCCTTTTCCACCTTCAGCAATGACCACTTCCTGTCCATCTTCAGTGATCTCATGAAGTATATCCTGAGTTTCGGTATCGCGAATCACAGTACCTAAAGGCACTTCAATATATTGATCTTCCCCGTCGGCACCGGAACTTCGTTGTTTACTTCCGTGTTCTCCGTGCCCAGCTTTTACGTGTCTTTTGAATTTTAGGTGAAATAAGGTCCAAAGATTCTTGTTCCCTTTCAAGACAACATGACCTCCACGACCTCCATCTCCACCGTCTGGTCCACCTTTGGTGATATATTTTTCACGATGCAAATGGGCAGAACCTTTTCCCCCGTTTCCGGAGTTAATATGGATCTTTACATAGTCTACAAAATTCCCTTCAGTCATGTGCCTTACCTTATATTTTGATTGCGATATATCGTCAACTAAGAAAGTTGATCGATCACCGCTTTTAACCTATTTGTTATTTCTTCAATACTACCTACCCCATTCACTCCAAAATACTTATTCTGCTTCAGGTAGAACTGCTTTAAAATAGCAGTCTCTTCGTAGTATACTTTTATTCTTCTTCTAATGACCTCTTCATTCGCATCATCAGGTCTTCCGGAGGTCTTCCCTCTTTCCAATAAACGTTGAACCAAAAGATCATCTTCCACTTCCAATGCGATCATCGCGCTTACCTCGGTCCCTTCATCATTCAATAATTCCTCAAGAGCTTCAGCCTGGGCAACAGTTCTTGGGAAACCGTCAAAGATGAAACCGTTTCCATCTAGGTCTTTTTGAACCTCAGCTTTGAGCATATCAATGGTCACTGCATCAGGAACCAATTGCCCTTTGTCCATATAAGACTTGGCCATCATTCCCAATTCGGTCTCGTTTTTAATATTGAACCTAAAAACATCTCCGGTAGAAATATGTTTTAGGTTGTAAGCTTCTTTAAGAATGGTAGCTTGAGTCCCTTTTCCGGCTCCCGGAGGGCCAAACAACACGATGTTTGTCATCTTTGTTTCTTTAAGTTTGTATACCTGAGTAAGATTTCGACCAAGTCCGTCATAGTCCAGGCCGTAGCCCACGATAAAGTCATTGGGAATTTCCATTCCAACGTAATCAATGGGCAAAGATTTTTTATAAGAATTTGGTTTATAGAAAAGCGTTGCGATCTTGTATTGCGCCACCTTTTCAGCTTCTAGGATCTTATCAAGACTTTCCAGGGTATTTCCCGTATCCACGATATCTTCGATCACCACCACATGACGACCTTCCAGGGACTGGGTAAGCCCCATCAAAGAGTTCACCGCACCGGTTGTGGAAGTCCCTTCATAAGAGCTCAACTTTACAAAGCTCACCTCACAATCTCCTTTAAATCTCTTGATCACTTCAGAAGCAAAGAGAAAAGCACCATTTAAAACCCCCAGAAACACAGGAGTTTTTCCTTCAAAATCTTCATTGATCTTTGCTGCCACTTTTTCAATCCCAACGTTGATCTCGGCTTCAGAAATAAAGGGCGTAAATTTCAAATCGTGTAGTTGTACCAAACCAAATTTATTTTTGGGTAGCAAAGATACATATTCCTGACAACTCATTAGCCCAAAATAAAGGGCATTTATATCTGAATCTTTCGGCAATTCAGAATTTTAAAATTATTTTTGCTGAAACACCAGCCTGATGAACAATTATTTTTCTTCAGATTTTAAACTCGGAATTCTAGGTGGCGGCCAGTTAGGAAAAATGCTGCTCTACGAAACGCGAAAATTTGATATTCAAACATTGGTACTGGATCCCAGCGCCGAAGCACCTTCCCGCATTGCCTGCGACTCTTTTTCCCAGGGCGATCTTATGGATTACGAGACGGTACTCCAATTCGGAAGGCAAGCTGATGTCATTACTTTTGAAATAGAATCGGTAAATGTAGAGGCTCTGATCAAACTGGAACAGGAGGGCAAAAAAGTATATCCTTCCTCTAATACGCTAAAAAAGATCCAGGATAAAGGAATTCAAAAATCTTTTTATAAAGAAAATGCGATTCCAACAGCCCCTTTTAAAAAATTCGATTCTAAAAAGGCACTTTTAAGCAGTGTCGAAAATGAAGAAACCGTCCTGCCTTTTGTTTGGAAAAGTACCACCGGAGGCTATGACGGGAAGGGTGTCGCAGTGATAAAAAATAAAGAGGCGTTGGAAGACTTACCAGAAACCCCTTGTATTGCAGAAGAACTGATCCCTTTCAAAAATGAATTGGCAGTTATTGTTTCCAGAAACCCTTCAGGCGAAGTAAATACTTATCCGGTTGTGGAAATGGAGTTTCACCCTGAAGCAAATCAGGTGGAATACGTTATTTGTCCGGCGAGGATAGAGACTTCCGTGGCAGAAAAAGCAAGAGAGATCGCCAAAAAAGTTTCCGAAGCATTTGAACACGTAGGACTATTGGCCGTTGAAATGTTTCAGACAGAAGATGACCAGATCCTGGTGAACGAAGTAGCGCCGAGGCCTCATAACAGTGGCCATTACAGCATAGAGGGCAGTTTCACTAATCAATTCGAACAACACCTTCGAGCTATTCTCGATCTTCCACTAGGAAACACAGATAGCAAAGTTGGTGGGGTTATGGTGAATCTGGTTGGCGAAGAAGGCTACACAGGTGATGTCATTTATGAAAATATCTCCGAAATCCTGAAGTTTAAAGGGGTAACCCCTCATATCTATGGAAAGAAAATCACACGCCCCTTCAGAAAAATGGGTCATGTTACCATAGTTAATGAAGATCTTAATGAAGCGAGAGCCATTGCTGAAAAAGTAAAGGCCACCATAAAAGTCATAGGAAACGAACTAATCTAAAAAACAAAAGATGAGCAAAGTCGGAATAATAATGGGCAGTACCAGCGACCTTCCTGTAATGCAGGAGGCTGTTGATATTTTAGAAAGTTTTGGGATCGAAACGGAGGTTGACATCGTTTCAGCTCACCGAACTCCCGAAAAACTTTTTGATTACGGTAAAAATGCCCATACACGCGGTATCCAGGTAATCATTGCCGGAGCAGGGGGTGCAGCCCACCTTCCCGGGATGATCGCTTCCTTATCCCCTCTTCCGGTAATTGGAGTTCCTATAAAATCAAGCAACTCTATAGACGGATGGGATTCGGTACTTTCCATCTTACAAATGCCCGGGGGAGTCCCGGTTGCCACCGTAGCCTTAAACGGGTCGAAAAATGCGGGAATTCTGGCAGCTCAAATAATTGGAAGTGCTGACAAAAATGTTCTCAATAAAGTCCTTGAATATAAAGAAGGCCTGAAGGAAAAAGTTATTGAAGGCGCTAAGAACCTGAAGAAATAAAAAAGCCACGTTTTCACGTGGCTTACAGTAGCTTCTAATTGTTTTAATAGTATTTATTAACCATTCTAAATATATTAATCAAAAACCTAAAGGCTACTATTCTTTATTTCTTATCTATACCCTAAGGACTGTTAAAGTAAATAAAAAAAAATTGTTTCTCATCAGTAAAAGCAGAAATTTTCGTTAAGAGTTCTGTTTTTATAGATAAAAATTAACAAAATATGGCATCAACTAATCCACTTCTTCAACCTTTTGAAACTGCTCCCTTTTCAAAAATAAAAACGGAACATTTTCAACCGGCTATTCACGAAGCGATCGATCTTGCCAAAAAGGAAATTGAAAAAATAACCCATTCAAAAGAGGAGCCCACTTTTGAAAATACTATCGAAGCCCTTGAATTTGCTGGGAGTAAACTAGATAGGATCACCAGCATTTTCTTTAATTTGAATTCTGCTGAGACCAACGATGAAATACAACAATTAGCTCAGGAAATCTCTCCGGTACTGACTGATTTTAAGAATGATATCATTCAGAATACGGAACTTTTCGAAAGAGTGAAGCAAGTTTTCGATAAGCAGGAAAATTCTGACCTCAGCATAGAACAAAGCACGCTTCTAGAGAAGAAATATAAAATGTTCACCCGCAATGGGGCGAACTTAACTGATGAAGGCAAGAAAGAATTAAGGGAGCTCGACAAAAAACTTGCGACCCTGAGCCTGAGTTTCGGGGAAAATGTACTTGCCGAAACGAATAGATATGAATTACATCTTACCAATGAGAAAGATTTAGAGGGCTTACCAAAGGGTGTGATAAGCGCTGCAAAAATGCTCGCCAAGTCAAAAAACAAGGAAGGCTGGGTATTCAATCTGCATTATCCAAGCTACCTGCCTTTCATGAAATACGCCAAAAACCGTGATTTACGAAAGGAGATGGCTTTAGCATTTGGTTCAAAAGGATTCCACAGGGATAAATATGACAATCAGGAAAACGTATTACAGATCGTAAAACTTCGTTATCAAAAAGCCAAACTTCTTGGTTATCCTACCTATGCTCATTTCAAGCTGGAAGAGAGAATGGCTGAAACGCCAGAGAAGGTAAAATCATTCATGCAGGAATTACTTGAAAAAGCAAAACCGGCCGCAGAAAAGGAATTTGAAGAACTCGAAAGTTTTGCAAAAGATCTTGAAGGGATTGACAAACTTCAAAAGTGGGATGCAGCTTACTTTGGCGAAAAATTGAAACAGAAGTTGTTTGACCTGGACGATGAGCAGCTAAAACCTTATTTTGAACTCAACCAGGTGATCCAGGGAGTCTTCATGGTTGCTGAACGTTTATATGGATTGAAATTCCAGGAAGTTTTTGATGTTGACACCTACCACCCGGAAGTTAATACCTATAAGGTTACAGATGAAGATGGAAAAGACATCTCTCTTTTCTATGCAGATTTCCACCCAAGAGAGGGAAAAAGAGGCGGTGCATGGATGACATCCTACAAGTCCCAGTATCGCAAAAGTGAAAAGAACGAACGACCTCATATATCCATAGTCTGTAATTTTACAAAACCCACAGAGGATGAACCTTCTTTATTAACCTTTAACGAGGTGACCACTTTATTCCATGAATTTGGTCATGCCCTTCACGGCATGCTTGCAGATACTATCTATCCAAGTATTTCAGGAACCAACGTTTTCTGGGATTTCGTCGAACTTCCCAGCCAGGTACTGGAGAACTGGTGCTACGAGAAAGATGCACTTGAACTTTTTGCAAAGCATTACCAAACCGGGGAAGTCATTCCCCATGAACTTATTCAGAAGATAAAAAAGTCGGCTACCTTCCATGAAGGAATGGCTACCCTTAGACAACTTAGCTTTGGGATGCTTGATATGGACTGGCATAGTATTGACCCAACTAAGATCGACAATGTAAAAGACCACGAAGAGAAGGCCTTTGAACCCACCCAGCTGTTTCCAGATGTGAAGGAAAACTGCATGAGCACTTCTTTCTCGCATATCTTCCAGGGAGGATATGCTGCAGGCTACTACTCATACAAGTGGGCTGAAGTTCTCGATGCAGACACCTTCGAATATTTTTCCGAAAAAGGCATTTTCGACAGGGAAACCGCACAAAAGTTCAGGGATACAATCCTTTCCCAGGGAGGAACAGAACATCCACTGACTCTGTATAAACGTTTCCGCGGAAAAGAGCCTGCTCCGGAAGCATTACTTCGTCGAGCCGGATTACTTCCGAAGAAGTAAAATCCTACATAAAACTTTGTGAATCAGGTTAAAACAATTGCCATTTCTTCAAAATATTCGCACATCTTTTGCTAATTTTAAAGAAGAGTTCGAAATGAAATGGCCAAAAACAAACTAGATCCTGATAAATGGGTTGACCGTTATGCCGATTACCTGTTCAATTATACAATTGTGCGGGTAAATGATCGGGAAGTAGCCAATGACCTCATTTCAGAAACATTTTTGGCGGCACTCAATTCCATGAAAAATTTTAAAGGAGATGCTAGTGAACGCACCTGGCTCATATCTATCCTAAAAAGGAAGATCATTGATTATTACCGAAAGATCAATTCTAATAAAGGTAAAGCAGAAGTAAAAGTGACGCTTCCCGATGGAGAGGCTGAGGGAGAGTGGCTAGAAGAAAAAGTTGCCGACCTTTCAGACAGAACCGCCGAGGATGAAATGGAGAATAAAGAACTGGGTTTGGCTATTCTTGATTGCATGGATCAACTTCCTAAAAAACAGGCCAGGATATTTAAAATGAAAACAATTGAGGGAATTGATACGGAAGCAATCTGTAATGAATACAAAATTACACCGTCTAATCTATGGGTAATAATACACAGAGCCAGAACTTTTCTGGCTAATTGTTTAGAAAAAAACTGGTTTTAGTGATGAGTATAAGTAGTTTATTAGGCCTTAAGTGTGAAGATGCAGCAAGTTATTGCAATAAAGCAGAATATCAGGAGGCTAGCTTCAGTGACAAGGTCAAACTTAGGTTACACCTTTTTTTTTGTAAGCCATGTAAGGATTATAATCATAAGAACCACAAACTCTCGCAGCTTATAAAGAAAGCTGACCTCAAATCCTGTACTAAAGAAGAGAAAGATCTTCTAAGGCAACGCATGGAAACGCAATCAGAAACTTCTAAGTAACAACAAGATAAACATCCAGAATATCGGAATACTTTCTACCCAAAAAGCCGAAAAATACTGTGACTGTTGCTCTCTCGATTTCCAGATCATACCGGCGGTAAATAGAATAATGAACGCCAAAGCACTTATTGAGGCCCGTGAAACACTGTCCTTTAAAAACTCGATCAGAAAAACACCCGCAAGCATCACAAAACCGAGGATTTTTGTTCGGGTGACTCCCATTTTCTGTGGAATGGTGCCTAATTGCTGAAGATCATATTTAAGGTCGCGTATCTCAAAAGGCAGTATCAAAACCAACACCAGCAAAAACCGCTGCACAAATTCAGGAAGCACCTCCGAACCTATAATTCCACCTCCCTCAATAAAAGGCAAAATTACAGTTACCCCTGCCCATACAAAGGCGATGACAAAGATCTTTATACCCGAAATACTTCTAAGGTTCCTTTTCTTACTCAGTACGGGCAAGGCATATAATAAAGTAAAAAACCCAAAAAATGCCGTCCAGTAAAGAATTTCAACTTGCATATTCCAGGCACTCCAAAGTAAAAACAGGAATGCGAAAAAGGAGAAAATCTGGATGATTTTAAGTCCCTTTGCGAGGCTGGAATGATGCAGTTTGGCGATACCTGCATATTTCACAAAATTATACCCTGTAATACTTCCGAAGAAAACAAAAAGCAGCAGATCTGAATCAGGTGAAAAATCAAAATTCACATAAGATACAACACAGAGTGACACTACTGCTAATGCCACATGTATACTGCTGTTTATATAAAAATCGAAAAGTTGTTTTAGTATTTTCATTATTTTGTTTTGGTCACCTCCGGTTTCCTTATTCAACTCTCCAAAAGTTAACAATACTTCGAGCTTAAATCATTAAAAAATAGGTTTAAAATCCGTAATTTCGCAACTCAAAACACAACTTTTATTTAATGAACACTTTTTCTTTCGCCTCCCGACATATAGGTCCCAGGGAAAATGACCTTCAGGACATGCTTAAAACAGTTGGTGCAGACTCTATGGACCAACTTATCTACGAGACCCTTCCTGATGATATTCGCCTGAAAAAGGATCTTGACCTGGCCCCTGCCATGAGTGAACATGAATACCTTGCTCACAGTATGGCTCTGGCTGCCAAAAATAAAATATTTAGATCTTATATTGGTTTGGGATACCACCAGGCAATAACTCCTGCCGTGATCCAGAGAAATATTCTGGAAAATCCGGGCTGGTATACTGCATACACGCCATACCAAGCTGAGATCGCGCAAGGCCGACTGGAAGCTTTATTAAACTTCCAGACCGTTATTGCAGACCTTACCGGAATGGAACTAGCAAACGCTTCTCTTCTTGACGAAGCTACCGCGGCAGCTGAAGCAATGTCGTTATTGTTTGAAATAAGAGACCGTGACCAGAAGAAAAAAGGAGTGAACAAATTCTTCGTTTCAGAAGAAGTACTTCCTCAAACCATTGATGTTCTGAAAACACGTGCCATCCCACTTGATATCGAGCTGGTAATTGGCGATCATGAAGCTTTCGATTTTTCGACTGATTTCTTTGGAGCTTTCTTACAATACCCGGGAAAACTAGGTCATGTTTTTGACTACGCGGAATTTGTCGCGAAAGCAAAAGAAAATAATATTAAAACTGCCGTAGCCGCAGATCTGCTTGGACTTGTAAAATTACGTGCCCCGGGAGAATTTGGTGTTGACGTAGTAGTGGGAACCTCTCAGCGCTTCGGAATTCCATTAGGTTATGGCGGGCCTCACGCAGCTTATTTTGCGACACGTGAGGAATACAAAAGAAATATTCCGGGAAGGATCATTGGGGTAACCAAAGATACTGACGGAAACTTTGCCCTTAGAATGGCTCTCCAAACTCGTGAGCAGCACATTAAAAGAGACAGGGCGACTTCAAATATTTGTACCGCACAGGTTCTACTTGCCGTAATGGCTGGTATGTATGCGGTGTACCATGGACCAAAAGGCCTTAAGCATATCGCAACCCGTGTTCATAAGCTTGCCGTAACTACTGCGGAAAGCATTGAAAAACTAGGATATTCTCAGCTTAACTCCTCTTACTTCGATACACTATTGATTAAAGCTGATGCAGCCAGAATCAAGGAAATCGCAGAGAGAAATGAAGTGAACTTCTATTATCCTTCAGAGGATGCAGTTGCAATCTCTCTAAACGAATCGGTTAATCTGGATGATGTGAACACTATCATTTCGATCTTTGCTGAAGCTGCAGGAAAAGAATCTTTTAAAGTTTCTGAACTTTCCGAAGAGAACCGAATTCCTGGGGCTGTAGAGCGTAAAACCGAGTTCCTTAAAAATGAGGTATTCAACTCGTATCATTCCGAAACCGACATGATGCGATATATTAAAAAATTGGAACGCAAAGACCTTTCTTTGAACCATTCCATGATCTCATTAGGATCATGTACCATGAAACTGAATGCAGCTTCTGAAATGTTACCTATCAGTTATCCTCAATGGGGTAACCTTCACCCTTTTGCTCCTGTTGAGCAGGCTGAAGGATATCAGATCGTTCTAAAAAGACTTGAAAAACAACTTAATGAAATCACCGGATTTGCCGGAACTTCTCTTCAGCCAAACTCAGGTGCGCAGGGTGAATATGCTGGTCTTATGGTGATTAGAGCTTACCATGAATCAAGAGGTGACTCACACCGAAATATTTGCCTTATCCCTTCCTCAGCACATGGAACTAACCCAGCATCTGCCGTAATGGCCGGAATGAAAGTAGTGGTTACCAAGTCTACTGATAAAGGGAATATTGATGTAGAAGACCTTAGAGAGAAAGCAATCAAATACAAGGATAACCTGGCCGCTTTAATGGTAACTTATCCTTCAACGCATGGGGTTTTTGAAAAGGCAATAAAAGAGATCATCGAGATAGCCCACGAAAATGGCGCTCAAGTATATATGGATGGTGCAAACATGAACGCCCAGGTTGGACTTACCAGCCCGGGAGAGATCGGTGCTGACGTTTGCCACCTTAACCTACACAAAACCTTTGCAATTCCTCACGGAGGAGGTGGACCTGGGGTTGGACCTATTTGTGTAGCCGAGCAATTGGTACCGTTCTTACCAGGCAGTCCATTAGTGAAAACGGGAGGAGATTCTGCCATTACAGCGATTTCCGCAGCACCATGGGGATCGGCTTTGGTATGCCTTATCTCTTATGGATATATTACCATGCTTGGTAGTGAAGGCCTCAAAAAAGCAACTCAATATGCCATTTTGAACGCCAACTACATAAAGGCTAGAATAGAAGAGCATTATAAAACCCTCTACAGTGGTGAATGTGGAAGAGCAGCTCACGAAATGATCGTGGATTGCCGTCCTTTCAAAGCTAAGGGAATTGAAGTGACCGACATCGCAAAAAGATTGATTGATTACGGTTTCCACGCGCCTACGGTTTCCTTCCCGGTTGCAGGAACACTTATGATCGAGCCAACAGAAAGTGAAAGCAAGGCTGAATTGGACAGATTCTGTGACGCATTGATCTCAATTCGTAAGGAGATCGATGAAGCTTCGGAAGACGAACCTAACAACGTGCTTAAAAATTCACCTCATACTTTAGCTATGCTGACAGCAGATGAGTGGAACTTCCCTTATAGCCGAGAAAAAGCCGCTTATCCGTTAGATTACGTCTCAGAAAATAAGTTCTGGCCGGCAATCAGAAGAGTCGATGAAGCTTACGGGGACAGGAATTTAATGTGTACCTGTGCTCCCATAGAAGAGTACATGGAAGAATAGAAATAAGGATTAATATTAAAACCGAAGGAGAGTATCCTTCGGTTTTTTTATATCCGATGATTTTTTACCTTTAACCAATCCTTAACAACACAGCCTCTTTTTTAAGGAGTTATGAATTGACCGGTGGAATTTTTGAATTAAAATAATGATTCCATAAATCGAAAATTTTATTTAGTTAAAAGGGCAGAATCCGAGATTGGTTTTATTAATTTTGAGGTGTTTACCCCCCATAAAAAGAAATAATGAGCATAAAGATAACAGGGGTTGGGAGTTACATACCCAACAGAATAGAGAAGAATTCAGATTTTCAAAAACACGAATTCCTATATGAAGATGGAACTGCTTTTAGTCAGTCAAACTCCGTGATCATCGAAAAATTCAAAGCGATCACAGGAATTCATGAAAGAAGATACATTCACCAGGAACTTAATAATTCTGATATAGCTTATCTGGCGGCCAACAAAGCAATCGAAGATGCAAAAATAGATCCTGAAACTCTGGATTATATTATTGTGGCTCACAACTACGGGGATGTATTACATAATGATGTTCAAAGCGATACGGTTCCAAGCATAGCGACAAGAGTAAAGCATAAACTCAGGATAAAAAACCCGAAATGTGTAGCTTATGACATTCTTTTTGGATGCCCGGGATGGGTGGAAGCCATGATCCAGGCTAAAGCTTTCATTAAAAGCGGGATGGCTAAAAAATGTCTCGTGGTTGGTTCTGAAACACTTTCCAGGGTTGTTGATAAGCACGATCGTGATTCCATGATCTATTCTGATGGCGCAGGAGCTACTGTTGTAGAAGCTTCAGAAGACGAGGGAGGTATCCTGGCACATGAAAGCGCTACCTATTCTTTTGAAGAAGCCAATTTTATTTTCTTCGGAAAATCAAATAACCTTAATGCTAAAGAAGAGCGTCGTTATATCAAAATGCATGGAAGAAAGATCTACGAATTCGCGTTAAGCCATGTTCCTGAAGCCATGAAGGTTTGTCTTGATAAAAGCGGGAAATCTATTACAGATGTCAAGAAGATCCTTATACATCAGGCTAATGAAAAAATGGACGAGGCGATCATTAAAAGATTCTACAAACTTTTTGACATGACTGCCCCTAAAGGAATTATGCCAATGAGCATAAACAAACTGGGGAATAGTAGCGTTGCAACCGTTCCTACTCTTCTTGATCTTATCGTAAAAGGAAAAATGGAGGGCCAGGAGATCAACAAAGGAGATGTGATCATTTTAGCCAGCGTTGGAGCGGGCATGAACATCAATGCGATCGTCTATCAATTCTAAGATGTACGAAAAGACATTTCCGAATAGAAGATATAAGGAAACCATTGAATTCTTAGAAAAAGTTGTTCCTGTCAAAACCACAGTCCTGGATCTGGGTGTAAAAAACCCTTTTTCAGAACTTATGGAAAAACACGGTTATGAGGTTTCCAATACTAACGGCGAAGACCTGGATCTCAATACTGAGAGTGTTCAAAAAAGCGATGCAGAAGTTGTAACCGCTTTTGAAATATTTGAACACCTGGTTTCACCTTTTAATATACTCAGAGACATTCAGGCAGAAAAGCTGGTTGCCAGCGTACCTTTAAGACTCTGGTTCTCCCCTGCCTATCGCAGCAAAACCGATAAATGGGACCGTCACTACCATGAATTTGAAGATTGGCAGTTTGACTGGCTTCTTGAAAAAGCGGGATGGGAGATCAAAAAAAGACATAAGTGGACCAACCCCGTGAAAAAGTTGGGAATAAGGCCCTTTTTGAGGCTTTTCACACCTCGCTACTACGCCGTTTACGCCGAGCGAAAAAAGTAATCTGCCTAAAATTTCCAGTAATCTTCTGAAAAAGGAAATTTGTAATTTAGCCGCAACTCAAAAAATATCTTTTGAAGATCTGTATCGTTATTCCGGCGCATAATGAAGAAACTTTCCTCGGAAAGACTCTTCAATCTCTTGCTGAACAGACCCTGCTTCCGGAAAAGATCGTTGTGGTTGATGATCAGTCCTCTGACTCAACTGCGACCGTAGCCGCAGATTTCGCTGAAAAGCATTCTTTTATAAGTTTGGTGAAAACCAATTCTTCCGAAGCGCATCTTCCGGGAAGCAAAGTGATCAATGCATTTCAAAAGGGCCTGGACCGGGTAACTGATTTTGACATCATTTGTAAATTCGACGCTGATCTTATCTTCCCGAAAAATTACCTGGAAACCATCCATAGAATTTTTGAGGCTGACTCCAAAACAGGAATGGCTGGCGGATTTTGTTACATTCAGAAAAACGGGGATTGGGCACTGGAAAGCCTAACCGACAAGGATCACATTCGAGGGGCTTTAAAAGCCTACAGGAAGGAATGCTTTAAAGACATTGGTGGCCTGAAGCCTTCGATGGGCTGGGATACGGTAGATGAACTGCTGGCCCGGTACCACGGATGGAAGATAGTAACAGACGAGAACCTGAAAGTGAAACATCTTCGTCCCACCGGCTTTACGTACAATAAAAAAGCAAAGCTTAAACAAGGGGCAGCTTTTTACAAGTTGAGATATGGCTTCATTATAACTTTTATAGCTTCAGCAAAACTTGCATTAAAAAAAGGAAATTTGCTACTGTTCAGAGATTACCTCCACGGTTTTTTTAAAGCCCGAAAAGAAAAAACACCTTTCCTGGTAACCAAAAAAGAAGGAGCCTTCATAAGAAGGCTCCGATATAAAAGAATGTTCGCTAAGCTGTTCTAACCTACTCTTCCAAAACCTGAAGAATAGGGCTTCCAGTTGAGCCGTTAGGAAATGAAATTCCCAACAATGCAGAAATAGTAGGAGCTATATCAACGATCTCAGTTCTTTCCAGAGTATTCCCTTTTTTGATCCCTTTTCCGTAGAAGATAAGAGGAGCGTGCGTATCATAATTATTACCACTTCCGTGTGTTGAACCTGTACGGGAATAGGAAATCACAGAAGGATTCAAAACCAATACCACATCACCACTTCGTTTTTGGTTAAAACCATGATCTATGGCAGACGCCATACCCTCAGTATAACTTGTAGCCTCCAACTGCTCCCGTGTATAAACCTGGTGCACCTGGTCATATTGCAAGGCAAAATGCGCAATTGCGTCTTGTAGAGACGCCCTGTCAAGATTATTCTTTCCAACTTTTATATAGTTAAAGAAAATCTGGTTATTTGAAATGTTGCTTATGAGCTCATCAGAACCGGTTACCTGCTTTAAATAATCGTTTAAAGAAGCCTTGAATTGCTGATTATCAAAATAACCGGCAGGAATTTTAACTGACTCCAAATAAGATGGCACATGAACTCCCCCGTGATCTGAAGTGAGGAAAAGCGTATAATTCCCCTCTCCTACTTTATCATTCAAAGCCTCCAAAAATCTCTTTAGATCTTGATCGAGTCTAAGATATGTATCCTGGATCTCTTTTGAATTCACTCCAAAATTGTGGCCTACATAATCTGTAGAAGAAAAACTAACCGTTAGAAAATCTGTGATCTCATCTTTCCCCAGGTTCTCTCCATCGATAGCTGCAATAGCGAAATCAGCAGTAAGGCTGTTCCCAAAAGGAGTCGCTTTTAAAAGATCAAAGCCACCATTCAATTTTTGAAGTTTGGCAAGATCATAAGGAAAACCTGTACCTTTCTTTCCATCAAAACCACCTTCGAACTCATTGATATCGATTCCACTTTCAACATATGTATTTACATCCTGAAGGGTGTTCCAGGTTCTCAAGTATGATTCAGCCATTTTGGAGTCGTTGAATTTCTGAACCCAGGCGGGAAGTTCTATTGCATAAAAGGAACTGGTGATCCATTTCCCTTCATCCTGCCCATGGAACCAATAAGCAGCATTGGCAGTATGTCCTGCCGGAAGGATCGCACCACGGTCTTTTAAAGCAATACCGATTGTTTTCCCTCTCATTTGAGTATGCAACCGGTTTTCATCGGCAACACTGGTAGTAATAAGTCTGTGCGGTGACATTTTTCCGGCATTTGATTTTGTTCCTATAGGATCAGCATCGGGATCACCCACGCAATAGACCATTTCATCTTCGAACTTATTGAACCAGTTATTAGAAATAATTCCGTGAGATTCGGGTGCCGAACCGGTAAATACCGAAGCATGACCGGGGCCGGTATAAGTTGGGACGTAATTAAAGTGGTTGTTCCGGCAATTGAAGCCTTCAGAAACCAGTTCTTTAAAGCCTCCTTCACCAAATTTATCCCAAAAGCGGGTGAGGTAATCATATCGCATTTGATCTACCACGATCCCCACCACCAATTTAGGCTGAACCCGAAGATCATTTTCTACCTCGAAGCTATTCTGATTGACATTCTGTGCGGAAAGACCCTGCACAATAAAAACGCTTAATAAAAATTTAAAAAAATGATTCATTAGAAAATGTTTTATGACCTCAAAAATACAATTATCCTGAAGTTTAAAGATTAAGCCAAGCTTAAATACTTTGCTTGAAAAAATTAGTATTTTAGCGGTTACAAAATTTTCAAATGGGCTACCTGCAATCTATTGGCGAGTATTTTTTAATGATTAAGGGCGTTTTCGGCCGAATGACTAAAAGATCAGTCTTAACCAACCTCATTTTTAAAGAAATAGATGATTTGATAATCGGATCCCTGGGAATCGTTTCTTTCATTTCTTTCTTTATAGGTGGTGTGGTAGCAATTCAAACAGCACTTAACCTCAACAACCCCCTTATTCCCAGAACGCTGATCGCTTTTGCCGCAAGGCAATCTGTGATCCTGGAATTTGCCCCAACTTTTATTTCGATCATTATGGCCGGAAAAGTTGGGTCATATATCACTTCAAGTATTGGAACCATGAGGGTAACACAGCAAATTGACGCGCTGGAGGTAATGGGGATCAACTCTCTTAATTACCTGGTATTCCCAAAGATCATTGCAATGCTAACCTATCCGTTCGTGATCGCGATTTCTATGTTCCTCGGAATTTTCGGGGCTTACATGGCCGGAACATTGGGAGGGTTTGTAACCTCACAGGACTTTATAAGAGGTCTGCAGGATGATTTCATTGCATTTCATTTGGTTTATGCATTCGTAAAAACATTCTTATTCGGTCTTTTGCTGGCTACCATTCCTTCTTACCATGGATATTACATGAAAGGAGGAGCTCTTGAGGTTGGTCAGGCCAGTACTACCTCTTTCGTTTGGACGAGTGTGGTCATCATTATTGCAAATTATGTAGTAACCCAATTATTACTTAGCTCATGATAGAAGTTCAGAATATTAAGAAGGCGTTTGAAGGGGAAGAAATTCTAAAGGGTATAAGTACGGTTTTTCCTAAAGGGCAGACCAACCTCATCATAGGTCAGTCCGGAGCCGGTAAAACGGTATTTTTAAAGTGTTTACTGGGTTTATTCAGACCAGACAGCGGAAAGATCCTTTATGACAATGACCCTTATTCTTCACTTTCAGATGAGAAACAAAGGGAATTAAGACGTCAAATGGGAATGGTCTTTCAGGGTGGAGCATTGTTTGACTCCATGACGGTAGAAGAAAATGTCATGTTTCCTCTTCAGATGTTCACAAAACAAAGCCGTTTGTCAATGATGAGGCGTGTAAAAGAGGTTTTAGACCGCGTGAATCTTGCTGAAGCCCAACAGAAAAAATATCCTGTAGAAATCAGTGGAGGAATGCAGAAAAGGGTAGCGATTGCGAGAGCAATTGTAAACCGTCCAAAGTATTTGTTCTGTGATGAACCTAACTCAGGATTGGATCCTCAAACCGCAACCGTAATTGACAACCTTATTCTCGAGATCACCCGCGAGTATGACATTACCACGGTAATTAACACCCATGACATGAACTCTGTTCTTGAGATTGGGGAAAAGATCGTTTTCCTGCAGAACGGCCGTCTGGAATGGGAAGGTGACAAAAATGTCATTTTTAAGACCGACAATAAAGCGGTAACCGAATTTGTGTACTCTTCAGATCTTTTCCGAAAAGTTAGAAAAGCTCAACTTCAAGGCCTTTAAGCTTAATTGAGAGATAGAACTGAAAGAGTATCCAGAGCCAGTCTAACTTCCAACCACTGGCGTAGTTTATTCATCTCATTTTTCCGCGAAGCACTGGAAAGTGAATTATCCCAACGCACATTGAAGGTAGGAACGGTGTCTATCTTCGAAAAATTGGTTACCAGATTATTCGCATAACTAAGCTCCTGCAGGCTCTTATAATTGATCTTAGCTTCCTTACTGATGGTTTCAAATGGTATCCCGCTGGTACGATATTTCAAAAGCTCCTGTTCCAGTAATCTAATTCGCGCATCCTTGTCCTCGACCAATTTTTGGTTGTTCAAGTATAGATCCTCTAAGATCCCGGCCTTCACCTCACTTGAAAGTCTTTCGGCCATTTCTGAACTCTGATCACTTCCCTGGTGCACTTCGAGCTCAGTATTTTTCAACTCAGGGATCTCCTTCAGTTGGCTTGCCCAAAGTTCTATTTCAGCGGAAGGAACCGGTTTACCTATCAAATAAATATCCACCACTTTTGATTTGTAATCCTGATTGTATTTTACAACTTCTGCGCCTGGATATTTGATCACATTTTGAACAAATTCCTTGGTTTTACTAAGAAATACCTGCTCCCGTAAAAGATTTACAAACAAAATAATACTTGGGATCATCACAAGAATGGCGATCAGGGAAGCCAAACGAGCAGTATTTTTTCTGCGGCGACTATTGGCATATTTCACTAATGGAAAATTCAGCAACTTGGAAATCACGAAAGTGGAAAGCGCTATGAAAACAGAATTTATGGAAAACAAATAAAGAGCTCCCCCGGCAAATTCCCAGTTTCTAATTGCGAGTCCATATCCCACTGTGCATAAAGGAGGCATAAGAGCTGTAGCAATTGCAACACCCATAATAACACTAGCGATCGCTCCCTTTTTAGTTTTGGCAATGATAAGGGCAGCACCACCAAAAATAGCAACCAAAACATCAAGTATTGTAGGATACGTACGGGCTATAAGTTCTGGAGTTGCTTCTTTTATAGGGGAGACCAGGAAGTAGAGATAAGCAGTTAGCACACTTAACCCCACCATCACTCCAAGGTTTACCAATGATCTTTTTAAAGTATCAACGTCATTTATAGCTACTGAGAAACCTATACCTACGATAGGCCCCATCAGCGGTGAGATCAACATGGCACCAATAACAACCGCCGTACTACTAACGTTCAGCCCAATGGAGGCTACAAAAATGGAAAATACAAGGATCCATGCGTTATGGCCTTTAAAGGAAATATCTCGTTTCACCACTTCCATGGTAGTATCACGGTCTGTATCCTCATGTATGTCAAGCAGCTCCAGGAGAAATTTCTTAATCTCTCTCAGGATCGACTTGCCACTGGCTTCCGAACCCGGCATAGAAGAACCGGTACTTGTATTGTTATCCATTCTTTATCCTAAATTATTTCCGAATTTATCCTGAACTTCTTGTCTGATCTGCTTTATCTCCTGTTCTTTTTCCTTTGGAACAATGATCAACACTTCTTCTTCATCTACGACAATGTGATCTTTCAAACCATCAACGACAATCACCTTGTTGGAATTAGAACTGAGAATATTTCCTTTTGCATTTCTTGCCACTACCCGTGCATTCAATACTGCATTCTCATTTTCATCTTTTTCAACCTCATTATAAAGAGATCCCCAGGTTCCCAGATCATTCCAGTCAAAAGTAGCTGGAATAACGTTAATATTATTTTCTTTTTCAAGAATTCCATAATCAATTGAAATGTCTGAAGCCGCGGGATAGTTTTCCTTAATGAAATCCATTTCCTCAGAAGTATTCAGAATGTCATTCCCTTTAAGAAAGAGTTCATACATGCCAGAAAGGTTTCTTTGAAAAGACCTTGTAATAAAATCAATATTCCAAATAAAGATCCCGGCATTCCAGAGATAATTTCCCTGCTTTAAAAATTCCTTAGCCTTTTCAAAAGACGGTTTTTCGGTAAATTTTTCAACTTTCTTGATCTTCCCGGCATCAGTAGCGTCAAACTGAATATATCCGTATCCGGTATTCGGAAAGCTGGGCTTAATCCCCAGAGTTATTATTTTATCCTCATTCCGGCAGGCTTCAAAAGCTACCTTAATATCTTCTGTAAAAGCTGCTTCATCTTCTATCCAATGATCACTGGGCGCCATGATCATCACCGCGTTCTTATTTTTCTTCTGAATTTTTAAAGCAGCTAACAATACGGCCGGTGCCGTATTACGCATTACAGGCTCCAAAACTATCTGTTCATTGGCAACCTGTGGAAGTTGCTCCTTTACTAGCCCATCATAACTTTCATTAGTCAGGATATAAATATTCTCTGCAGGCACCAGGTTAGTAAGTCTCCTGAAGGTGGTCTGAATCAAAGTTTCTCCTGATCCTAAAAGGTCACGAAATTGTTTAGGTTGCCTTGCCGTACTTACCGGCCAGAATCTAGATCCTACTCCCCCCGCCATCAAAATGGCAAAATTATTCTTGTTCATTTTTTTCATTTTTAAACGGTCAGTTTGCCGTTTTCAATAGTTCAACTTCAGCATTTGGCTGAAAAAGGTAAATCCTGCCTGTCTTCACCTCCACACATTCATAGCGTTTGATCTTTCGCTCTCCTTTTTTAAAGACCTTTCCGTTATAGATCCTGAATATGCTTCCGTGAGGCACCTCAAAAACATAATTTTTGTCGGTCCCTTCATCGTAACTCTTTAGAGCCACGGCTAGTCTCGCATCGGTATCGCTACTGGCGGTTGGATTTCTGAAATGCTTCGCGATAATCGGAAGTAATTCCGCAGGAAAGATCTCCGGTCTTATAAAGGGCAGCATCAGTTTTTGAAAGGTACTTTTCCACTCAATTCCATGTGGCTTGATCTGCCTTCCGAATCTTTCAAAAGCGATCAAATGAGCTATCTCATGCACCAGAGTGATCAAAAAGCGATATTTATTAAGACTCGCGTTTACGGTAATTTGATGCCCTCCGTGAGGCATTCTCCTGTAGTCACCGTGCCGAGTCTTGCGCTCATTTACGATCTTCAGGTGAATTTGATTTGCTTCAATTAGTCCGAAAATAGGTTCAACGGAATGGCTTGGAATATACTTTTCAAGAATATGCTTCATACTATTACGGCGTACTGTTTGAAACCTGAAGTAATTTTCCGTTGTAAAATTTATTTCCGGTGAGGGCAAAATCAGAAATGTACTTTGCCATCTCATCAGGTTGCAAAGGAGCTTTATAGCCCGGAAAGGCTTCCTCCAGCATTTCAGTTTGCACCGCTCCCAAAGCCAAAACATTAAAAGAAGGTCCGTTTCCTTTATATTCTTCAGCCAGAAGTTCAGTTAACGTGATCACTGCTCCTTTACTGGAACTGTAGGCTGACAGTCCCGGAAACTTCATACTTCCCTGCACACCGCCCATGCTGCTAACGGTCACGACATGACCCTGATTGTTCATAAAGGGAAGAACACTTTTGGTAAGGGCTGCCACTCCAAAAACATTGATCTTATAGACCCTTTCAAATTCTTCGGAAGTGATCTCCTCAAAAGGTTTATTGATGATCGCACCGGCATTGTGGATCAAAATATCCACTCCTACCCAATTTTTCTTTATATAATCTGAAACCTGTGACAGCTGTTTTTCTGAAGTGATATCAAATGAAAATGCATGTACATTCTCAAGCTCAAGGTCATTTACCGGTTTTTCATTTCTGGAAAGAGCAAGGACTCTATGCCCGGCATCAGAAAGTATTTTGACCATTTCAAGGCCAATTCCCCTGCTGGTTCCGGTTATCACTATATTTTTCATTTGGATGATTTAAAAATTAAAAGAAAGCATTCATGTCAAGGTTTTAAAAAAGGTCTAAAAGACCTAAATCCACCGACATGAAGAGATTTTCTCCTGCGCCTAAAGATAAAAAAATCCCGCTAAAGGCGGGATTTTCTATTTATATATCGGTAAGTCCGTTACTTATGCAAGCATGGTCACCGGATTCTCAAGATATTTCTTAAGTGTCTCTAAGAATGCAGCTCCGGTAGCACCATCAACAGTCCTGTGATCACAGGCCAATGTTAACTTCATGGTGTTTCCTACTACGATCTGTCCATTTCTAACCACCGGTTTTTCAACGATAGCTCCAACAGAAAGAATTGCAGAGTTTGGCTGATTTATAATACTTGTAAATTCAGTGATCCCAAACATTCCCAGGTTAGAAACAGTAAAGGTACTTCCTTCCATTTCCTGAGGCTGTAACTTTTTATTTCTCGCTTTTCCCGCCAATTCTTTCACATTAGCTCCAATTTGAGTCATACTCATTTGGTCAGCAAAAGGAAGTACAGGAACTACAAGACCTTCATCTACTGCTACAGCAACACCCATATGAATGTGCTTAGCGATCTTGGTCGTATCTCCAGTCCATTGAGAATTCACTTTAGGGTGTTTTCTCAAGGCCATTGCGGTAGCTTTGATCACGATATCATTAAAGGAAACCTTTACATCTGGCAGTTCATTGATCTGCTTACGGTTTGTCATGGCATTTGCCATATCAACCTCGATGGTCAGGTAATAGTGAGGCGCATTATACTTAGATTCGGCAAGCCTTCTCGCGATGGTCTTACGCATTTGAGAGTTCTTAACCTCTTCAAAGCTCTCCTCCCCTGCAGGAACATATGCCTGAGGAGCTGCTGCAGGAGCCTCTTTGGTTTCGGCAGGGGCAGCTTGTTTAGCTTCAGCTTTTTCAGAAGGCTTATAAGTCTCAATATCCTTTTTAACGATCCTATTATTTTCTCCTGATCCTTTAACATCTGAAAGATCGATACCCAAATCTTCAGCCATTTTCTTAGCTAAAGGAGAAGCAAATATGCGCCCTCCATCCTGGGTAGTTTTTGTGGTTTCAGAAGTTTTAGTCTCTTCCTTAGTTTCAGATTCTTCTTTTTCAGCTTTTTTAGGCGCAGCAGTTTTAGCTTTAGTTCCACCGCCCTCAAGGATAGCAGAAACATCTGTTCCTTCAGGTCCTATGATCGCTAAAATGCTATCGACCGGAGCTGTTTCCCCTTCCTGAACACCAATATACAATAAGGTACCGTCATAGAAAGATTCGAATTCCATGGTAGCCTTATCGGTTTCGATCTCGGCAAGGATCTCTCCTTCTTCTACATTATCACCTTTTTTCTTTAACCAGGAAGCAACCGTTCCTTCCTCCATAGTGTCACTCAAACGTGGCATTTTCACAACCTCAACACCTTCAGGAATTTCACCTGCTTCAGAATTCTCTTCTTCCTGAGATGATTTCTCTTCAGCAGTCTCTTCTCTTGCTTCAGAAGAATTTTCAGCAGAATCGGAAGCTGTACCTCCACCATTAAGAAGCCCGGAAATATCTTCCCCTTCTTCTCCAATGATAGCTAAAAGCGTGTCTACCGGAGCAGTTTCTCCTTCTTCAATACCAATATGGAGCAATGTTCCTTCGTAAAAGGACTCAAATTCCATGGTCGCCTTATCGGTTTCGATCTCAGCAAGGATATCTCCTTCTTCAACTTTGTCTCCCTTATGTTTTAACCATTTTGCAACAACACCTTCTTCCATGGTGTCGCTCAAACGTGGCATATTTATTACTTCAGCCATAATTTAATCTAATTTATGGGGTAAAAACGGATAATCTTTTTGTTCGTACACTACATCGTACATTGTCTGGATATCAGGGAATTCAGACTCTTCAGCAAATTTTTCACATTCCGCAACAAGATCTTTTACTCTCTTATCAATTTCCTTGATCTCTTTTTCTGTAGCGTACTTTTTCTCTTTAATGACATCCTTCACCTGAGTGATAGGGTCGATCTTTTGATATTCAGCCACCTCTTCTTTGGTACGGTACTTTTGAGCATCACTCATGGAATGTCCACGGTAACGGTACGTTTTCAACTCAAGGAAAGTTGGCCCTTCGCCTTTTCTGGCTCTGGTAATCGCTTCATCAAGAGCTTCAGCAACTTTTACAGGATTCATAGCATCAACAGGCGCACAAGGCATATCATATCCTAATCCCAGTTTATATATCTCTGTACTTTTAGAGGTACGCGCCACAGATGTCCCCATCGCATAACCGTTATTCTCAACACAGAATACAACTGGAAGGTTCCAGTTAACAGCCATGGTGAAGGTTTCGTGTAGGGATCCCTGACGTGCAGCACCATCTCCTAAAAAGGTAAGGGTAACCGCATCTCTTTTAAAATATTTATCGGCAAACGCAAGGCCGGCTCCTAAAGGAATCTGTCCTCCTACAATACCGTGACCACCATAAAAACGGTGCTCTTTAGAAAAAATATGCATGGAACCTCCCATTCCCTGAGAAGTACCCGTCTTTTTTCCATACATCTCTGCCATCACCCTGCGCGGGTCAACACCCATACCAATAGGTTGCACGTGGTTTCGATAAGCAGTGATCATTCGGTCTTTATTCAGGTCCATCGCGTGTAATGCACCAGCAAGAATAGCTTCCTGTCCATTATATAAGTGTAAGAAACCTCTAACTTTCTGCTGAATATAAACCTGCGCAAGTTTATCTTCAAACTTACGCCAGAACAGCATGTCTTCGTACCACTTCAGGTAAGTGGCTTTTGTAATTTTCTTCATTAACAACTAATTTTTAATGCAAGCCTATGCTTGCTCCAAGCGAACCACAAAAATACTATTTTCAAAAGGAATGGAAAACAGTTTCTTCTCTAAAAAATTTCACTTATTTCTTAAGATAGGAACTATCGAAAATAAGCGGCAATAAATCTGAAATCGAATTGGCTTTCACCACCTTTCCTTTTTCTCCCATAAAGTAGATCTCTATAGGTTGATCTTGCTTCACCTCATATTCAGCAATTGCCTGCCTACAAGAACCACACGGAGGGGTGGGCGTAGTTACTTCGTGAGTGGCAGATCTGGCAGAAAGTGCCATTTTAATCATCTTCACATCCGGATATTTTGCGCCAGCATAAAAGATAGCTGTCCTCTCAGCACATAGCCCTGCCGGATAAGAAGCATTTTCCTGATTACTCCCGGAGATCACCTCTCCGTTCTCAAGATAAATTGCAGCCCCCACTTTAAATTGGGAATATGGAGAATAAGAATGCTCTCTAGCCTCGATAGCCAGCTCCATAAGATCCTGAACATCCTTCGGTAATTCATTTACCGAGTCATATAACTCAAGATCTGCACTTACAGTGATTTTTTTCATTTTATTAGTTTCTGAAGATAAAAGATCCCGAAACTTTAGAAGCCCGGGAGTATTATCTGCTTTTTAGCGGAAGCAAAGTTAACTAATATTGAAAGAATTACATATTAGTTTCTGCCGGCTAATTAATTTCATTGTATTCTCTACCAAAATTAAAGGTGAGACCAAAGCGCAGGGTCCCTTCTAAAGGACTAACCACTTCAGAAGTAGAGAATAAATAGGAAATATCAATATTTACAACGGTATACCGGAATCCGGCTCCAAAGGAGATAAATTCACGCGACCCTTTTTCAGGGCTTTCATGGAAATATCCGGTTCTGAGAGCGAAAATATCTTCGTATAAATATTCGGCTCCAAAAGCCCAGGTAATTTCTTTAAGTTCTTCACTAAAACCATCAGGAGCATCCCCAAATGACTTGAAAATTCCTTCTACTGCACCAATGGAATTATACTCTTCATTATCTTCAGAATCTATATCCCCATCATTATCAAAATCTTGAGGAGTAGGAACCAGTAATTTATTGAATTCAAGGTAAGCCCCCACAGTATTTGATGGATCAAGGATAAAATCAAAACCTCCTCCTAATTTTAGATTGGTTGGAATAAAGTTTTCCTGACCTCCCTCGTCGTATTTAATTTTCGGACCTATGTTAGAGATGTTCAATCCCGCTCTCCAGCGCCCGTCAAATTTAGTGAAGTCTATAGGCATACTTTGATAAAAAGCAGCTACATCAACTCCAAAAGTACTCGCCGCAGTTGCATCAGGATCAACCGGAGCCAACTTTAGATCTGACCTTAAATAACGACCGGCTACAGCCATGGAAAAATGATCACTTAAACGCAAAGCATAAGAAAGGTCCAGTGTAAATTCATTAGGACTCAAGATTAAAGGCAGATCTTCGGGATTTTCTCTCGCCTCTATATTTCCAAGGCTGAAATATTTAAAACTGGCACCAAAAGCACTGCGCTCATTTATCCTATTATAATAGGTAATGTTACCAAGAAATATATCACTTACCAGCTCACTTAAATAAGGAGTGTAGGTCACACCAAAACCTTGCTGACTTTCTGCAAAAACGTATTTAGCAGGATTCCATTGTTGAGAAAAGGCATCTACCCTGGTAGCCACTCCCTGATCTCCCATACCTGCCCCTCGGGCATCAGCAGCGATTAGCAGAAATGGAACTGCGGTTGTGATCACACGATCCTGCTCTTCCTGTGCAAAAGATTTAGTGTTAAAAAGAAAAACTGCACTTATTAAAAAGAGTGATAATTTTTTCATAGGAGTATTTAACAATTAACAAATATACCTGAATTCCATCTACAAATTAATCAATTATTGCAATTTCTGGCTTTACTTCTAGATAACGCAAAATTTAGCATAAGCTTATAATTTAATCAGTAAATTCTTTCAAAAGGCCATTAAACACGACAAAAATCCTCAAAATCAATTATCTGTAAAGGATTATCATACAGATTTCGAAAATAAAAATCACGTTCCCTCACTTTAAATTAAAAATTTTTATTCACAAACATATAATGACCAGCCTATTATCTTTCGTTTTTAAAGAAATATGAGTAAGTTAGAAAAAACAATTACTTTTGTTTCTTATGTATGGTTGAACTTCAGGAACATTTTTGAAGGATCCATCATTGAATTTAAAGAAATTAAGCGGTGACACTTTCAGGTTTTATAGGTAACTACAACAACCTGTTGCTGTTAAAATAAACTTGAAAGTTTTACGTTAATTATTATATTGCAAAGCCAGAATTGCTACAAAAGAAAGTGAGAATATGAGAAATACCGTTGCTGTTAAAGCGTTTTTCGTCATCGCTGTAAGTATTGGATTATTCAGTTGTAATAAATCTGATAATTACAAAAATAACTCCCGTGCCACCGGCTGGGATATTGATTCCAAAGAAGGAGGTTTTAACTACAACTCAGATTTTGATGAGCAGGATACCGGTCCGGGACTAGTATTTGTAGAAGGTGGTACTTTCACAATGGGTCGCGTACAGGATGACGTGATGCACGACTGGAACAACACACCAACTCAGCAGCACGTTCAATCTTTTTACATGGACGAGACCGAGGTAACCAACCTTATGTATCTTGAGTACCTTGATTATCTAAAACGTGTATACCCTCCTAGCGAAGAAAGATACCGAAACATATATACAGGTGCTTTACCTGATACTCTTGTTTGGAGAAACCGCCTGGGTTACAACGAAACAATGGTACGAAACTACCTGCGCCACCCTGCCTACGCGAATTATCCCGTAGTTGGAGTTAGCTGGATCCAGGCAGTGGAATTCAGTAAATGGAGAACAGATAGAGTAAATGAGGCCCGCCTTGAAAAAGAAGGCTTCACTCTTGAGGGCGCCCGCTACGCGGCCACCCCGGGTGAATCATTTAACACAGAAACTTACCTGAATGCGCCAAGCAAAGTGTATGGCGGTAAGGATAGTTTAATCCGTGGAGGAAATAAAGCAGACCGCTTCATCACCAAAGACAGTACTAACCTTTATGTACAACGCAAGCACGGAGTGCTTTTACCTGAATACCGACTTCCAACTGAAGCGGAATGGGAATATGCTGCACTTGCCCTTGTTGAGTTAAGAAGCTACAATGCTTACCGCGGAAGAAAAAAATATCCGTGGGACAGCCAATACACCAGATCTTCTGATGCTAAAGCTCGAGGAGATCAAATGGCCAATTTCAAACAAGGAGACGGAGATTACGGTGGTATCGCCGGATGGAGTGATGATGGAGCTGATATTACAGCTGAAGTTAAATCTTATGCACCAAACGATTTCGGACTGTACGATATGGCCGGAAACGTTGCAGAATGGGTAGCCGATGTTTACCGCCCTATAGTTGATGATGAATTTAACGACCTCAACTACTATAGAGGAAATGTTTATACCAGAAACGCAATTTCAGAAGACGGAACAGTAGAAGTTCTTGGAGTTGATGAAATCAAATATGACACTCTAAGCAACGGAAAGATCGTAGCAAGAAATCTTCCGGGAGAAATAGCGACCGTTCCACTTACCGAAGAAGACACTTATTTAAGACCTAACTTCAATAAAAGTGACAACAGAAACTTCCGTGATGGAGACAAAAGTTCCTCTCGTTACTACAATCAGTTTGAGGAAAATGAAGATCCTAATAAGAGAATGTATAACTCTCCTATTCACACAGCGACTATCAGTGAGGAAGGAGAAAGCAAGCTGGAATATGACAAGGCTCCAAGAACAACCCTTATTGACGACCACGTAAGAGTTTATAAAGGAGGTTCATGGAGAGACCGAGCTTACTGGCTTGATCCGGCTCAAAGAAGATATTTCCCAGAAGATATGGCAACAGATTATATTGGGTTTAGAAATGCAATGTCTCGAGTAGGTTCAAAATCCCTTCAAAAAAACAAGTCAGCAGGTAATTAGACCCTGCGCTATATAATATCACAAAGCCCTAATTCTGTTAGGGCTTTTTTTATAGCTTTAAAGCATGAAGAAAGAAGAAATTTATCCGCTTTTCCTGGAGTGTTCAGGAGTAAGCACAGACACCCGAAAAATAACAGAAAACAGTATGTTTTTTGCCTTAAAAGGCGAGAATTTTAATGCAAATACTTTTGCCGTTGAAGCACTGAAAAAAGGAGCTAAATACGCTGTTATTGACGAAGATCCTGAAACACCTAATGAAAGGTTTCTAAAAGTTGATGATGTTCTAAGTACCCTACAGGACCTAGCCACGTATCATCGTGAAAAATTAGGACTAACTATAATAGGTCTAACTGGAAGTAATGGAAAAACCACGAGTAAGGAACTTATTAATTCAGTACTATCCAAAAAATACAAAACCAAAGCAACCTTCGGAAACCTAAACAATCATATTGGGGTTCCCCTAACCCTGCTTTCAATGAACAGGGAAACAGAGATAGGAATAGTAGAAATGGGAGCCAATCATCAAAAGGAAATAGAGTTCCTGTGCGGCATCGCCAAACCCAATTATGGCTATATCACAAACTTCGGAAAAGCCCACCTGGAAGGCTTTGGAGGCATCGAGGGGGTGATAAAAGGTAAAAGCGAACTATATCAATATTTGAAAAAGAATGAAAAAACAATCTTTTTGAATATCGATGATCCCATTCAACAAAAGGAAACCAGCTATTCAAAAGTGTTTACTTTCGGGGAATCTTCTGAAGCAGATGTAGAAGTTGCCTATACCCAAAATGGCTCCTTCGCCGGCATAAAAGTGAATGGTCTGCATGTTCAAAGTAAACTTACCGGAAGTTATAACGCCAAGAACATGGCAGCCGCCTATACCATCGCCACCTTTTTTGAGGTAGAACAAAAACTGATCAGGGAAGGGCTGGAAAATTACATTCCTGGAAATAACCGATCCCAGATCATTTCGAAAGAAAACTACCAGATCATAATGGATGCCTACAACGCGAATCCAACCAGCATGGCAGCGGCTATTGAGAACCTGGAGAGCATGGACACCACTAATAAAGTGGCCATTTTGGGGGATATGTTCGAGATGGGACCCGAAGCGGAAAAAGAACACCAGGCAATTGCCGATAAACTGGAGAGGTCTAATATTCACCGGATCTTCCTTGTTGGAGAGAATTTTTACAGGACCTCAACTTCAAACGACATAACCAAGTTCAGGACCTTCGAGGATTTCAGCGCAGGTTTCAAGCCCTGGCAACTCGACAATGCGATCATCCTGATTAAAGGCTCACGAGGCATGGCCCTGGAACGCACCCTGGAATTTTTGTAAACTGAAAAGCTTTTTAAAAGGCCTTTTCAGGGAACTTGAAAATGTAATCCAGAGTTTAAATGTCAGGTCTGGAACTGCTCTAAACGCGTTTCTGAGCTATACACAGACTTTTATACTACTACGGAGTTTACAGATCAATTCAAACGTTTAAATGCAGTTCTTAAGGAATTTGAAGGAAAAGATTATATTGAAAGACCATTTCTGAATGTGAAAATGATTGATCTTAACAGGCAAACTCTTAAACTATATGAAAGATTGGATAATAAAAATAGTTACAGGAATTAAATAAAAAAGGCAGACATCGATTTGCCTGCCTTTTCTAGAATCACTGCTTAGCTTAACCTGCTTGGAACAAATCTTCGGAATAGACTATGTTCATAATTTCCCGGTCACTTAAAACTCTTAATCGATCGGTCAAAATATCTGACTTATAGTCGACCAAAAGCTTTCCGTATTTTAGAACCCAATTGGAAAGGGATTCTTTGGATATTGGATGCTCCAACTGAACATCCCTAAGAAGAATTTTACCACCTCTACCTGTGCCACTTACATCTTCCAGCATTGAATGGTCATACTGAATAAAATTCCGTACTGCAAACCTATAAAAACATTTGAAGTTCTGACCGGCAACACCTTCAAGACGCACTATGTTTTTAGGAACAAGAATAACAGGTTTTCCAAAGTAAATTGGCAATAAAACTTTTCGTTTCACCCATTCAACCTTGTTATGATCAAAAATATCCTCTTGCCACACCGACTTCATAGGGATGTTATAAAGCTTACATTGTTCTTGAGTAAATTCGATCAATACATCCTTAATAATCTTGGTGGTTATATCAGAGATTCTGTCAGAACTCACGTCTTCAATAAACAACTCAATATCACAAAAGTGTTTGAGAACTCCACTCATAACAGCTTTATTCTGCTCTATGGCTTTTATCATCTTGGGCTTGAGTTTCCTCGCCACCGCATTCCCTCTACTATTGTCATTGGCATAACCCAATCTAGTTTCAGCCGGCTCTTTTAAACCTCCTAAAATCTCATAGGTTTTTTTTCTATTTTTAGCCTTTACTGCTTTAATAAATTCTCCCCAGAATACTGCAATTCTTTCCTGCATCCTCTTCGAGAAGGGATCATTATGTAATTCAATTAATCTGGGATCAAGAAATAACATGTTATCTCGATTCAACCTTACATCAACAAATTCTAAATTCGGCTGTTGATTACCGATATTATAAAAACTTGAAAAGTTCATATTTCTGTATTTTTTAAAATTATTATTATTCTACGTAAGCCCTTATGTCTTACATTTATTTCTAGATATTCAGTTTTTGTCTACAGCTCTTGAACTTTAAGTTTTTATTTATTTTAACATTTTTTTATACAAATTATTTTTACATTTGTCGCCAGATAAACGTCCCATTGTTATCGACGAAAAAATACATTAAGAGCAAAATACCGCTATTTTAAAAAGATTGTAAGCCTCCGTAAAAGATTACGACTAATACTCTTTTGTCAAAAAACTATAGCTGGTAACGCTACATGTATGCCAAATTGGTGAAACTGCCATTTTGGCTTTTTTTTGGTTTTTCCTACCTGTATGTTATAGAAACTTTAAATCCTGTCAGTATATGTTAAGATTTTTCTGACAGATGACAGTATTCTATTCTTTTTGTCAGTATGAATTTATAAATAAGAATGAAGTGTATTTTGGGCTCACCTGCCCTTATGAAGAAATTCTGGACAACATTTTTCAGGAATCACCAATAAACTTATCCCGCCCCTTATTACACCTCTAAAACCAAAAAAGCCCTATAAGATGAATACTTACAAGACTTTATAAAATTAATTTGTGGGTGATACTGTCCGATAGTTATCGGGAGAATTAGTGACCACTAATAGAATACAATAAAAAAGCCTCCAAATTGGAGGCTTTTTTGTGGGTGATACTGGGTTCGAACCAGTGACCCCTACCTTGTCGAGGTAGTGCTCTGAACCAGCTGAGCTAATCACCCTCTAAAAATCAAATATCGCAAATTTAATCAAAAAAGACCTCCTGAAAGGGAAGTCTTAATTTTTGTGGGCAATGAGGGATTCGAACCCCCGACCCCCTCGGTGTAAACGAGGTGCTCTGAACCAACTGAGCTAATTGCCCTTCTAAGGTTATGTACTAAAAATTTAATCAAAAAAGGCCTCCAGAAAGGAAGCCTTTTTTTGTGGGCAATGAGGGATTCGAACCCCCGACCCCCTCGGTGTAAACGAGGTGCTCTGAACCAACTGAGCTAATTGCCCTACATTAAATTTTTGAACTTTCGCATTTTTTGAGAGAATGTCTCTCTCTGAATGCGGATGCAAATATAGACTACATTTTCATTTCTGCAAAGAATAAAATCAAAAAAATCAAATAATTTCTGCCACCGTAAAAGTACTACCTCCAACATAGATCACATCACCTTGCGATGCCAGACCTAACGCGGCTTCATAAGCATCTGAAACCGAATCATATGCTCGACCAAAAAGACCACAATCTTCGGCTTTCTCTTTCAAAATGCCTGCTTCCAAACCTCTTGGAATATTAGGCCGACAGAAGAAATATTTAGCATTTTTAGGGAAAAGTGGTAAAACCGCGTCCAGATCTTTGTCATTAACAACCCCAAGAACCAGGAAAAGCTGCCTGTAAGATTCCTGAAGCAATTGCGCCATGGCATAGTGCAATCCTTCTTTATTATGGGCCGTATCACATATTACTTTGGGGTTATCTCTCAAAACTTCCCAACGGCCTCTTAAACCGGTATTCTCAACTACATTTTTGAGCCCCAGTTCTACTTTCTCTTCGGGTAAATTCCAATTAAGGTTCCGGAGAACTTCTAAGGCAGATGAAACAGTCCTGACATTCTTTTGCTGATACGCTCCCTTAAGATCTGTTTGAAATAACCTTCCGGTGTAATCTTCAGCCAGAAATAAAGGAGCACCAAGATCTTTTGCAATCTTATCAAAAACCGGGCATGTCTCCTCCTGGTATTCTCCTATGACCACAGGAACTTCTTTTTTAATGATCCCGCCTTTTTCCGAAGCGATGACCTCAAGCGAATTTCCAAGAATTGCAGTGTGGTCTAAACCAATATTGGTGATCACAGAAATTTCCGGAGTAATGATATTAGTAGAATCAAGTCGGCCGCCCAACCCCACTTCAATAACCGCTATATCAACCTGCTCTTCAGAAAAATACTGGAAGGCCATACCTACTGTCATTTCAAAAAAGGATAACTGGTTGGCTTCAAAAAAAGTTTTATTATCAGCGATAAACTTAACGACAGAATTCTCACCGATCTCCTTGCCGTTGATCTTGATCCGTTCCCTGAAATCCTTCAAATGCGGTGAAGTGTATAATCCCACTTTGTAACCGCTTTCCTGAAGAACAGAAGCCAGCATATGAGAAACAGAGCCCTTACCGTTAGTACCGGCAACATGAATAGTCTTAAAATTATGCTGTGGCTCCTGTAGATGAGCAGATAGTTTTTTAATATTTGAAAGATCGACCTTGTAGGCCTTGCTACCCACCTGTTGGTACATGGGTAACTGCCGGAACATCCAGTCAACAGTTTCCTGATAGTTCATCAAGTTATTCTGAAAGTTTAAAATTATAGATAATGGTTCCTACCTGTTTTGCAGGAGCATTAGCATCGCTGTTGAAACGGGTAGCCAGGGCGGCTCTTTTTGCAGGATCCATTAAACAGGCGGCATTATTGTTAGTACCCTTTACTCCGGGTACAGCGCGCACGACTCGTCCGGAGCGGTCAACTTCAATTTGAACCACCACTACCCCGGCCTCATTACAATCCTGCACGAATTTCTCTTTATTCAGGGCCTTTCTTCCTCCCAGCCTGTAGTTACCGTCACCGTCAATTCCCATACCAGACCCGTAATAAGATTTGGCATTAGGATCACCATCGGGACTTCCTTTATCACCTGCCAGTTGATCATCTCCTTCCCCGCCGGATGCTTTCCCGTCACTCTCAGGACCGTTTAAGATACTACTTAAAGCATCGGTAGTGGATTTGTCTGGTTTTGGATCAGGCTTTTTAGCAGGTTCCTCGATCTTCTTTACCGGTTTCTCAGTTTTCTGAACTACCGGGTCTTCCTTTTTCTTTTCAACCACCGGAGCCTCTTCCACCTCCTGAGTTACCACTTCCTCTTTGATCGCTGTTTCAACAGGCGTTACTTCAGAACTGGTCTTTTGAGGAGCGGCTTTTATCTTCTCGACAGGCTGTTCTACGCCTGAACCAACATCTGATGTACCGAAATTAATGGCGATCCCGCTTTCTGGTGGCGGATCCAGATAGGTGAACCCGAAGAATAGCAATAGAAGTATCAGCAATACGTGGATGACCACAGTTATTGCGAAAGACTTTTTCTCATGCTTTGTTTCCAGTAATTTCACCTGATTGATTTTCTAAAGTTGTAGTAGCAAACTTGGTTCCACTTTTAGCAGTGACGTCTAAAAGGGCAAATTATTCGGGCTTTACCGCCAGAACGATCTTGTACTTGTTTCGGTTGGCAATATCCATCACATTCACGGCCTTTTCAATTGGCACGCCTTCTTCAGCTCTGAGAATGATCGTAGGATCTTCCACGCCCGATAATTCGGCTTTCAGCCTTCTTTCCAGGGCGCTATTGCTCACTCGTTCCTTGTTAATATAGATCTGCAGGTCTTTGGTTATGCTTACTGAAATATTCTGCTTTGTGGTGGTCTTACCTTTCGCCTTTGGGAGGATAAGATCTAAAGCTTCCGGGGTGATCGCCGGAGAAGTAAGCATAAAGAAGATCAATAGAAGGAATACAATATCGGTCATGGAACTCATGCTGAATTCCGGACTGATCTTATTTCTACCTCTTAAATTCATATTATGCAGGTTCGTTTAGAAGATCAAGGAAATCTACAGCGGTCGCCTCCATCTGGTGTACGACCTTATCTGTTTTCACCACCAGGTGGTTATAGCCAATATAAGCGATTATACCCACGATCAACCCGGCAACCGTAGTTGTCATAGCCGTATAGATACCTTCAGCCAAAGCTCCCATTTCTGCCTGTCCACTACTCGTAGCCAGTTCATGGAATGCGATCACCATCCCGATCACCGTTCCAAGGAACCCGATCATTGGGGCAGCTCCTGCAATTGTAGCAAGGATACTTACATTCTTTTCAAGTTTATATACTTCCAGACGGCCGGCGTTCTCGATAGCCGTATTAATATCTTCAAGAGGACTCCCTATTCGGTCAAGACCTTTCGCGGTTAGCCTGGCTACAGGAGAATTTGCCTGTGCGCAACGAATACGCGCAGATTCGATATTTCCGTTTACGACGCTATCCTTGATCTGATTCATGAAATTACTATCAGTTTCCGAAGCAGCTTTAATGGCAAAAAGCCTTTCGAAGTAAATATAGACCGCCGCAAAAAGTAAAATGAATAAAATTCCGATTATAATTTGCCCACCGACTCCGCCGCTGAGAAACAAATCAAATAAAGAAAGGGTTTTTTCTTCCACTATAGGTTCTGCATCCTGTGCTGCCTGAGCAAGACCATCTTCCTGAAAAAAGTATAGCATGTGTTCGATTTAGGTTTTTTAATGTAACGCAAGATTACGAATATAATTGTAAAGATACTCAGGCCTGGAAATTATCCAATTAATCAGGGAGAATAAATTGCGGTTACTGAAAAAAGAAAACGTTCAGCATGAAGCTAATGGCTCCCGACAGAAAACCTATCATTGCCAATGGTCCGATATTCTTAAGATACCACATGAATTTGATCTTTTCCATACCCATGGCAGCCACGCCAGCGGCCGATCCAATTACCAGGAGACTACCTCCAGTTCCTGCACTATAGGCAATAAAATGCCATATATGGTTATCTACCGGGAAGTCATACATTCCCATGGCAGCCGCAACCAACGGCACATTATCAACAACCGCAGATAAGATCCCAAGGATAACGACGATCAAGTCCATATTTGGAATGGCCAGTGACAGAGAGTGAGCGGCATATAGTAAAGCACCTGATTGCTGCCCTGCAATAGATCCTACCACCATGCTTTCCAGGGCAGCTACCGCCAGCAATATTCCGAGGAAAAACAGGATACTTGAAAATTCAATTTTTGAAAGGGCTTTTGTCGTGGAATACAGATATTTATCATTCGTACTTAAGTTCTTTACCGGTCTAACATATTCTGAAACCAGCCAAACAAAACCTAAACTGAACAACATTCCAACATAAGGAGGCAAACCTGTTACCACCTTGAATACAGGTACAAACAAAATAGCGCCAAGCCCTGTATACAGCATTTTTTTACTGCTCAATAATCGCTGAGTCTCATCATCCAGTAAAACCTTAGTTTTCAATACAGTTTCTCCTCTGAAGGCTTTTAATCGGGAGCCTAATACAAATGGTATCACAAAACAAATGACAGCCGGAAGAATTACATGTTCAGAAAGGCCGGAAGTTGTCACCTTGTTATTGATCCAAAGCATGGTGGTGGTCACATCACCAATAGGGGACCAGGCACCCCCGGCATTAGCAGCGATAACTATCATAGCGGCAAACCAAACCCTATAATCTCTTTTTGGAACCAATTTTCTCAACAAGGTTACCAGAATAATGGTTGCGGTCAAATTATCTATGATCGCTGACAGCACAAAAGCCAGTAAGCCCAGTATCCAGAGTAATTTTACTTTATTAGTGGTAGTAATTGCCTTTTTCAGGATCCCGAAACCGCGATGAAGATCTACGATCTCCACTATAGTCATGGCTCCAATAAGAAAAAAAAGGATCTCACTGATACTGCTGAAATGATGCATGAGATTGGCTTTAAAACCCAGCTGTTGTATAGCCGGGTTTTCGCCATTAATATTGAAGATATCCCCGTGGGTGTTCATGACTGAAAGCCAGCCCTGGTGAAATCCGTAAGAAAGAAAGGCCCACATAATCGTGGCCATTAAAAGTGCTGATACCGCTTTATCAAGTTTTAAAGGGTGCTCCAGGGTTATCAACAGATACCCCAGGAAAAAGGTAACTATGATGATGGGGATCATGACAGATTCATTTTACACTAGTTTTTTTAGTGCTATTTCAAAAGCTGTTCGGCTAATGTTCGTCTTATCGCTGTTCCTGTCATGCACATTCTCAATCGCCTTTTTAATGATCTCTGAAGTATCCTTAAAAATAGCCTCGTCTGTCATTTGTACTCTGCGCTCCATGAAGTACGCGAATACACGGGCCATTCCGCAGTTAGATATAAAATCAGGGATAAGGCTTACCCGCTCATCTGTATATTCCATGATCGGCCCGAAGAAGATCTCTTTATCAGCAAACGGAACGTTTGCCCCGCAAGAGATCACTTCCAGTTTAGTTTCGATCATTCTAGTGATCTGGTCTTTGGTGATCAATCTTGAAGCGGCACAAGGAGCGAAGATCTCCGCTTCCAGTTCCCATATCTTTTCATTGATCTCATCAAAAGGGATCATTTTATCACTCACTAAAGTATTCCCATCCTTATTAAGGAACAGGTCTCTGATTTCTTCAAAAGAAAAACCGTCTTTATTGATAAGTCCGCCATCCCTGTCAATAATACCAACAACCTTGGCTCCCATTTGAGCCAGGTAATAAGCTGCAGCAGAACCAACATTTCCAAAACCTTGCACGATGGCTCTTTTACCTTTTACATCACCGCCGTAGATATCATAATAATGTCTTACAGCTTCCGCTACTCCATACCCGGTGATCATATCGGCAACGGTATATTTTCTGGAAACATCAGGCGAGAAAGTACTGTTTTCAAGCACCTTTATAACGCCCTGTCTCAGCTGACCAATTCTGTTGATCTTATCTGCTTCGGTTGGTTTGAAATGACCGTTAAAGACACCTTCCTGCGGATGCCATACTCCGGAATCTTCAGTAATAGGAATTACTTCATGGATCTCATCAACGTTCAGGTCTCCACCTGTTCCGTAGTAACTTTTCAGAAGTGGGGAAACGGCTTTATACCAACGTTCCAAAACGCCTTTTTTACGAGGGTCATTAGGATCGAAGTTAATTCCAGATTTCGCTCCTCCAATGGCAGGACCCGAAACAGTAAACTTCACTTCCATGGTTTTGGCCAGTGAAAGTACTTCGTTCATATCCAGACCTTTTCTCATTCTGGTACCACCCCCGGCAGCACCTCCTCGAAGGGAATTAATTACTGTCCACCCTTCCGCATCAGTTTCAGGATCTTTCCAATTAAATACAATTTCAGGGGCCTTATTTTGATATAAATTCAATAAATCTTTCATAATACTATTAAAAATTGATACAAATATAAAAAACTAAACTTCGTAAAACTTGATTTTGATCATGATTTAAGGATTAAAAACCACTCCCGAGGAATGATCTTTTGAAGCTCCTGTCACAGAGCTCAAAACATTATTTTCCCCTCTTAATTTCAGCACTCCCAAAAATGCGAAAATCAGGGCTTCTTTAAAATCGATAACTTCTACGGAAGGAATTACCACCTCGACCTTAGTCCTCTTTTCTATCTCATTGATCAGAAAATCATTGAAAGCGCCTCCGCCGGTGACCAACACTTTTGCCGAAGCATCTCCTTTTAGCTCCCTGGCAATTTGCATGGCGGCATGTTCTGTATACGTGCGTAAAGCCGAAGCTACAGATGCGACATCTTCAAAAAAGGGAAGTATGTTCTTATTTACCCATTCTATCCCCAGGGATTTGGGAGGTGCCTGATCGTAAAAAGGCAAAGAATTCAGCTTTTCCAGGAGTCCGGTCTCCACTTTTCCCGAAGCAGCAATCTGACCACCCTTGTCATAAGGCAGTTCAAGTTTGGCCGACAGATAATTCATAACCGTATTCACAGCGCAGATATCATAAGCCAGCCGCTTTCCATCTCTATTAGTAGAAACATTGGCGAACCCGCCCAAATTCAGGCAGTAATCATATTCCGAAAATAACAATTCATCACCTATAGGTACCAAAGGAGCGCCTTGCCCGCCTAACTGAACATCCTGAACCCTGAAGTCACAAACCACAGTTTGCCCTAACAATTTTGCCAGCTTCGGAAGATTTCCGATCTGTAAGGTGAATCCGTTTTCAGGTTCATGCTTGATCGTATGTCCATGACTGCAGACGGCATCCAGTTCAGTAATCTCATGCTTCCGAAGAAAGCTATAGATCACATCGGCCAAATATGAGGTGTAGTCTTCGTTAAAATCCAGCAATCGCAGATCATTATAATGAAGTGCTTCTGAAAGCCTTTTTTGCCATTCAGTCTCATATTCAATGGTTTCCCCTACTAAAATCTCATAAGTCCAATTATCATCTTTCTGAAATTTTACATGTACCAAATCGATACCATCCAGCGAGGTTCCAGACATTACTCCTAAAACGTTGTAGTAATTTTTAATCATCACGGTAAAAATAAGTTACTTAATTGAAAAATTGGCCTCAAAACGGTATATTTGCACACGAAAATTGAATATTTTTTAAACTAACATACCGAATGGATTTTAAGCTAACAGAGGAGCATATAATGATACGTGACGCGGCACGTGACTTCGCAAAAAATGAATTACTTCCCGGCGTAATAGAAAGAGACGAAAAACAGGAATTTCCAAAGGAGCAGATCAAAAAGATGGGCGAACTTGGTTTCCTTGGAATGATGGTTTCACCCGAGTACGGTGGTGGCGGAATGGATACCGTTTCTTATGTACTGGCCATGGAAGAGATCTCAAAAATAGATGCTTCGGCTTCTGTTGTGATGTCTGTGAACAATTCATTGGTATGCTGGGGACTTGAGAAATTCGGAACTGAAGAACAAAAACAAAAATACCTTACCAAACTGGCTACCGGTGAATCTATAGGTGCTTTTTGTCTTTCTGAACCGGAAGCAGGAAGTGACGCAACCTCTCAAAAGACAACCGCTATTGAGAAGGATGACCACTACGTTCTTAATGGAACCAAAAACTGGATCACCAATGGAAGCACTGCAGATTTCTACCTTGTGATCGCTCAGACAGACAGGGAGAAAAAACATAAAGGCATCAACGCTTTTATCGTTGAAAAAGGATGGGAAGGCTTTGAGATCGGACCAAAAGAGCAAAAACTTGGAATCCGCGGTAGTGATACACATTCTTTGAACTTCAACGATGTAAAAGTTCCAAAGGAGAACAGGATCGGGGAAGACGGTTTCGGATTCAAGTTCGCCATGAAGACCCTTTCAGGAGGACGTATCGGGATCGCAGCCCAGGCACTTGGAATCGCTGCCGGAGCTTATGAACTGGCCAAAGAATACTCTAAGGTGAGAAAAGCTTTCGGTACAGAGATCATGAACCACCAGGCTATCGCTTTTAAACTGGCAGATATGCACACTTCTATTGAAGCTTCAAGACACCTTGTAATGAAAGCTGCCTGTGACAAGGACAATGGTGAGAACTACGACCTTTCAGGGGCAATGGCGAAACTGTTCGCTTCTCAAACCGCTATGGATGTCACTGTTGAAGCAGTACAGGTACATGGTGGAAACGGATATGTAAAAGAGTACCATGTTGAGCGATTGATGAGAGACGCGAAGATCACCCAGATATACGAAGGAACTTCAGAGATCCAAAAGATCGTTATCTCCAGAAGTATATTGAGAGACTAATTTTTCAGAAAAAATACTTTCAGAAAGTCCGGCTTTAACAAGTCGGACTTTTTTATTTCTCCTGTTTTTTGGAATTGTAAAATTCCCAGTATTAAGCAGTAAAAATATCAAATTGAAAATTATATCAGTTTTAAATCATATTATTGAATTTTTTGCATAAAAACAGCTATTTCACTTCTATTTAATCATCAAAAAGGCTATTTTACCAGCAATAAGAATGAATAATTAAAGTGAAATATGCCGAAAAAACAACAGGGGCTTTACCATCCCGAATTTGAACGTGATAATTGTGGCGCAGGATTTATTTGCAATTTAAAAGGTAAAAGAACAAATGATATAATTCACAAGGCACTTGATATCCTTGTGAGATTAGAGCACAGGGGAGCAGTAAGTGCCGATGGAAGAACCGGAGATGGAGCAGGTATTTTAATTGAAATTCCTCACGCCTTTTTTAAAAAGAAATGTGGTTTTAATATTCCCGCGCCCAAAGAATATGCCGTAGGAATGATTTTTCTGCCTCCTTCCATGAATCAACGGCAACTTATACAGCAGGAATTTGAAAAACAGATTCTGAGGCAAGGGTTGGAAATATTGGGTTGGAGAGAGGTTCCCACTGAGGATTCCTGCCTGGGAAGTGTCGCCGCTCGCAGTGAACCAAACGTACAACAGATCTTTATTGGCAAAGGGGAAAATATTTCTGAAAAAGAATTCAATGCCCGTCTATTTGCCGCAAGAAAGATCGCAGAACATAAGATCAGGAGATCGGAACTTTCGGAAGCTAATTCCTTTTATGTTCCCAGCTTATCAACTACCACTCTTATCTATAAAGGGCTTCTGATGCCCGAAGACATCAACAAGTATTATCTAGACCTGAATGACCCGGAACTGGTTACCAAGCTTGCCCTGGTACATCAGCGATTTTCAACCAATACCTTTCCAAGCTGGGATCTCGCCCAACCCTTCAGATATATGTGTCATAATGGAGAGATCAATACACTTCGAGGAAATCTAAGCAGAATGAAGGCTAGAGAGGAACTCTTTAAAAGTGAACTTTTTGGAGACTTCATGGAAGAACTTCTTCCTATTGCAGCGGAAGGAAAATCAGATTCCGCTTCTATGGATATTGTCCTGGAACTACTGCTTCATACCGGACGCTCACTTCCGGAGGCTATCATGATGATGGTGCCTGAGGCCTGGGAGAAGAACCCCTTGATGCCTGAAGACAAAAAGGCCTTTTATGAATATAACTCCTGTATCATGGAGCCGTGGGATGGACCTGCCTCTATACCTTTTACAGACGGGCATTACATAGGGGCCCTTTTGGACCGGAATGGTCTGCGCCCTTCCAGGTATACGGTTACCAAGGACGGATACGTGGTGATGGCTTCGGAAACCGGAGTCGTTGAGATAGCGCCCGAAAATGTAGAGAGACACGGGCGGCTGGAACCGGGAAGAATGTTCCTTGTAGATATGAACGAGGGAAGGATCATAGAAGACAAGGAAGTTAAAAACAAAATAGTTTCAGAAAGACCTTATAAAAAATGGCTTGATAAAAATTTACTTCCTCTGGCAGATGTTTCCTATACAGGAAACAAGACCCCTGTGGAAAAAGTAGACTTCAAGACCCGGCAAAAATTATTTGGATATACCCTTGAAGATATCAGCACGATCATAAGCCCAATGGCTTCCCAGGCTAAGGAAGCTATCGGCTCTATGGGCGCGGATATTCCTCTGGCAGTACTATCAGACAGGCCACAGTTACTTTTTAATTACTTCAAACAATTGTTCGCGCAGGTAACCAACCCCCCACTTGATGGGATTCGAGAGGAAATCGTTACCGATATCAGCCTTTCCCTTGGGGAGGACAGAAATCTTTTCACAATCACCCCTGAGCATAGCAAGCGGTTATTGATACAGAATCCGGTTATTTCTAACGAGGATCTTGACAAGATCAAATATATTGACAAGCCGGGGTTTAAATCGGTTAGTATTTCAATGCTTTACGAAGCCGAAAAAGGAGTGAACGGTTTGGAAGAGCGCCTCGAAGCAATGATAACCGAGATCAACAAAGCAATTGATGATGCTTGTAACGTTATTATCCTTTCAGACAGGAATATTAATTCCAAATTAGCTCCCATTCCTTCCGTTCTCGCTTGCAGCTTTGTGCATCACACCATGAGTAAGCAAAAGCGCAGGTCATCCTTTGATATTGTAGTTGAATCTGCAGAACCCAGGGAACCTCACCATTTTGCTCTCCTTTTTGGCTATGGAGCAAGCGCAATCAACCCATACATGGTCAATGAGATCATTTATGACCTGGTTGATAAAAAAGAACTTGAATTCAAAGACCCGGAAGAGGCCGTGCAGAACTTTAATACTGCCATTGGAAAGGGAATCCTTAAGATCATGAACAAGATCGGAATTTCAACGCTCCACTCTTACCGCGGTTCACAGATCTTTGAGATCCTGGGGCTCAATAAGAAATTCGTGGAAAAATATTTCACCGGTACGCCCACCAGGATTGAAGGAATTGGTCTTTATGAAATAGAGAAAGAAATACAAAAGAGATATAAAAAAGCCTTTAAAACTTCTGAAGAAGTTACAGGTCTTGACCTTGAAACCGGTGGTGATTATCGCTGGAGGAGAAACGGGGAACGGCATATGTTCAATCCCGGCACCGTTGCTAAACTTCAGCAGGCGGTAAAGCAGAACAATTTGAAATCATATCAGGAGTATTCTAAGCTCATCAATGAGCAAAGTGAAAACCTGATGACGCTAAGGGGGATGTTCAAGTTTCAGAACCTTGACCCGGTTCCTTTAGAAGAAGTGGAACCCTGGACCGAGATCGTAAAAAGGTTTAAAACCGGCGCCATGTCGTTTGGCTCTATTAGCAGAGAGGCTCATGAAAATCTGGCAATTGCGATGAATCGGATGAAAGGGAAAAGCAACTCCGGAGAAGGCGGCGAAGACCCCGATCGTTTCCACAAAAGTTCAGACGGGAACTGGAGGAACTCGGCAATAAAACAAGTGGCCTCCGGAAGGTTTGGGGTATCTATAGACTATTTGACAAATGCGCAGGAGATACAGATAAAGATGGCCCAGGGTGCAAAACCGGGCGAAGGTGGGCAACTACCTGGTTCAAAAGTAAATCCGGAGATCGCGAAAACCCGTAATTCTACGCCTTATGTAGGATTGATCTCCCCTCCTCCGCATCACGATATTTACTCCATTGAAGATCTTGCCCAACTTATCTTCGACCTTAAAAATGCCAACAGGGAAGCCCGCATCAACGTGAAGCTGGTTTCCAAGATTGGAGTTGGCACCATTGCCGCCGGGGTTGCGAAAGCTAAAGCCGATGTAGTACTGGTCTCAGGTTATGACGGCGGAACAGGAGCTTCTCCCCTCACCTCCTTACGGCATGCAGGACTGCCCTGGGAACTTGGAATAGCCGAAGTACAACAAACTTTATTGCTGAATGATCTTAGGAACAGGATCGTTGTAGAGTGCGATGGACAGCTAAAAACAGGACGCGATGTTGCGATCGCCTGTCTGCTGGGTGCTGAAGAATTTGGTTTTTCAACTGCTCCGCTTGTAGCCTCAGGATGTATTATGATGCGCGCATGCCATCTCAATACCTGTCCGGTAGGAATCGCCACCCAGGACCCCGAACTGCGGAAAAATTTCAAGGGTACTCCCGAACACGTGATCAACTTCATGTATTTCGTTGCCCAGGAATTGAGGCAGATCATGGCAGATCTTGGTTTCCGATCGGTCGATGAAATGGTAGGTCAAAGCCAGAAACTCAACATGAACCGTGCTATTGATCATTACAAAGCACAGGGCATTGATCTTTCAAACATCCTGTATCGACCAAAAGTAGCGAAAGACATGCCCCTGTATAATACCACCGCACAGAATCATCGCCTGGACGATGTGCTGGATTTTAAGATCCTGAAAGTGGCCCATCCGGCCATCTATCGAAAACAGCAAATGAGCCTGGATTTTCCAATTTCGAATGTGAATCGAACTACCGGTGCCGTGATAAGCAACGAGATCTCAAAGATCCACGGCGCTAAAGGCCTTCCGGAAAACACACTCACTTTGAATTTTACCGGGGCCGCAGGACAAAGCTTCGGTGCGTTTTCAACAAAAGGCCTCACCCTGAATGTGGTAGGAACCACCAATGATTATTTTGGAAAAGGATTAAGCGGCGCAACTCTTTCAGTCAGGAAACCGGAAACAGCGACTTTCAGATCCAATGAAAATATCATCATCGGGAATGTGGCTCTTTATGGTGCTACAAACGGAGAAGCCTTCATAAACGGAATCGGTGGAGAGCGCTTTTGCGTCCGTAATTCCGGAGCCAAGGCCGTCATAGAAGGAATTGGAGATCACGGCTGTGAATATATGACGGGTGGTATTGCCGTAATCCTCGGAAAGATCGGTCGCAACTTCGGTGCAGGAATGAGCGGCGGAATCGCTTATATCTACAACTCCAACAATGAACTGGACGATCGCAATTTCAATATGGAAATGATCGAACTTGAAAAACCTTCCGCAGAAGATCTGCATGAACTAAAAAGCCTCGTTAAAAGACATCAAAAATACACCAACAGTGACATTGCAAAAGAGATACTTAACGACTGGGAGAGCAAATCTTCAAAATTCGTAAAAGTAATGCCTGTGGAATACAAGAAGGCCCTGAAGATGCTGGAGGAAGAAAAAAGGAGCAATGAAGAAATGGAATTAAAAACAGCGTAAGAATGGACAAGTTAAAAGGATTTATAAAATATAAACGGAAAGAAGAAAAGACTGAACCGGTTTCAAAAAGGCTAAATGATTACAAAGAGTTTACCCAGGAAATGTCAAAGGAAGAGCTACAGGAGCAGGGAGCCCGTTGTATGGACTGCGGAATACCTTTTTGCCATAGCGGTTGCCCGTTAGGCAATCTTATTCCCGATTTTAATAATGCCGTTTACAAGAACGACTGGAAGAAAGCGCTGGATATTTTGCATTCCACCAATAATTTTCCGGAGTTTACCGGGAGACTTTGCCCCGCACCTTGTGAATCTGCCTGTGTCTTGGGAATCATAAAACCTCCTGTGGCCATTGAACTCATCGAAAAATATATTCCTGAACGCGGATTTAAGGAAGGATGGATCACACCTACCCCCCCGAAAACCCGGACCGGCAAAAAAGTCGCCGTGGTAGGATCGGGCCCTGCGGGACTCGCCGCGGCTCAACAACTCAACCGAGCCGGACATACTGTCACCGTTTTTGAAAGAGATCAAAAAATAGGAGGCTTATTGCGTTACGGTATACCCGATTTTAAAATGGAGAAACGCGTGATCGATCGCAGACTGGAAATTCTGGAAGAAGAAGGCATAGAGTTTAAGACAAATGTAAACGTAGGAGTGAATTATGAGGTTGAAAAACTGAAGAATTTTGATGCCGTAGTGCTTTGTGGCGGAGCAACCAGGAAAAGAGAACTCCCGATTCCCGGAGCTGAAAATAATGGGGTCGTACAGGCTATGGATTTCCTTAAAAGAAATAACCAGATAGTTGACGGACTCGCGGAGCCTGTTGCTGATTTAAATGCCAGGGATAAGCATGTGATCGTGATAGGAGGCGGAGACACTGGATCTGACTGTGTGGGTACTTCCAACAGACACGGGGCAAAATCTGTCACAAATTTTGAGATCATGCCCATGCCCTCGGAAACCCGAACAGACGCAAGTCCCTGGCCTTACTGGCCATTCACTCTAAAGACAACTTCTTCTCATGAAGAAGGTGTAGAACGAAACTGGAGCATTTCAACAAAAGAATTTATTACAGATAATGAAGGAAACCTGAAGGCTTTGAAAACCATTGAAGTCGAGTGGATCCAGGAAGAAGGAAGACCTCGTTTGCAAGAAATTGCTGGTACCGAGAAAGAGTGGCCATGTGATCTCGCACTTTTAGCGCTAGGTTTTACGGGTCCAGAAAAAACGTTGAGCGAAAAATTAGGATTAGAGGTAGATGAAAGGACTAATATTAAAGCTAAAAATAATTACCAGACCAATGTCCCTAATATCTTTACGGCCGGTGATATGCGGCGCGGACAATCGCTAATAGTGTGGGCGATATCTGAAGGGCGCGAGGCCGCAAGGAGTGTAGATGAATACCTGATGGGATCTACCGAACTGCCTACCAAAGGTGATGGAGACCTGCCGGAAGCCTAAAAAGTTTTAGATACTAACTTCTTGAGGAACTAAAAAAGCAGCCTTTTCAGGCTGCTTTCTTTTTTAGTGGTTAGTTAAAATCCTACTTTTTAGAGGAGACAATTTGTTCAACAAACGTTTCTCTATCTGTAGTTACTTTCAGGATATACATTTGATTCGCTTTCATCGCGAAGTCTACCTGAAGTTTGGTCACAGAACCTTTTGTGACATTTCTGTCGGTATAGGTTCTTAGGTGATTTCCTCTCATATTGAACACCTCGATAGTAACATCTGAAGTATAATCGAAATCATATTGCAGATTTACGGTTTCCTTGAACGGAACCGGGAATGTTTTCACTTTGGCAGAGGCAACTTTCGTATTGTTCTTACCATTGTTTCCATTTCCGTTATTTCCATTAGAAACAGTTTCACTATCATCACATTCAAACTCTGCTCCGTCGAAGGATTGACCTCCGTCGTTACCATTGAAGATAGTTCCACCATCAGTGCATTGACATAGCACTTCGCATGCTACCCCGTGCACGATGACGTAAACATCGCCTTCTGCAGCAACAGGACCAACTGTGTAGTTGTGAACACCACCACCGAGATCAGGATTGAATGGATACTGACCCGGAGCTACCGTTTCTTTTCCATTTTTCAAGGAAGGAACAGGCTCGCAACCAATATACACATGAGCTTCATTCAATACGTAATTAGATGCCATGTTGTATTCAACGGTTACATAACCGTCTTCATAGGTAATGGTCGCCGTTCCGGCAAATGAACCTTTACCAATCATACATTGTGCGGCGCCCGCATACAGGTCGAATGTAGTTGATCCACTATTTTCAGCGATCAAATGAGTCCAACCCCAACGACTGAATCCGTATTCGGAGAAGCAAGTGGCTGAATCTTCATCATAACCGAAGATAGTTTCACACTCACCAAGCAGTTCGAATTCGCGAACTACAGTGATGGTCTCTTCCGCTGAATTACCACAGTCATCGGTTACAGAGAACGTATATTCATAAGACTCGGAACATTCATCTGATCCTACCATTACCGGGTAAGCAATCAGGTCATCTCCGCCATCTGAACAATTGTCTGTCCAGGAAGCAGTCAGGCTTTCCGGTACTTCAGATTCACAGACGGTTTCAATCATAGGAGGAATAATGACGGGTGGAGTTTCATCAAACTCACGACTTACCGTCACGATCAGTTCTGAGTAATTTCCGCAGTCATCGGTTACACTAAAGGTGTAATCTCTGCTTTGGATACAACCATCGGTACTTACTTCGCCTCCACCATCGGAGTTAAGGTTTCCACTGGTCATTCCGCCAACACCGCAATTGTCTGTCCAGCTAGTGGTCAGATTTTCAGGCCATTCAGCATTACAATCCTCTAACATGTAGTCGTCGATCGGAGTCAAGGCTACAGGAGTCTCATCAAACTCACGGCTAACAGTCACAACCATTTCTGAGTAATTTCCGCAGTCATCGGTTACACTAAAGGTGTAATCTCTGCTTTGGATACAACCATCAGTACTTACTTCGCCTCCACCATCGGAGTCAAGGTTTCCACTGGTTTGTCCGCCTACACCGCAATTGTCTGTCCAGCTAGTGGTCAGGTTTGCAGGCCATTCAGCATTACAATCCTCTAACATGTAGTCGTCGATAGGAGTCAAGGCTACAGGAGTCTCATCAAACTCACGGCTTACTGTCACAACCATTTCTGAGTAATTTCCGCAGTCATCGGTTACACTAAAGGTGTAATCCCTGCTTTGGATACAACCATCGGTACTTACTTCGCCTCCACCATCGGAGTCAAGGTTTCCACTGGTTTGTCCGCCTACACCGCAATTGTCTGTCCAGCTAGTGGTCAGATTTGCAGGCCATTCAGCATTACAATCCTCTAACATGTAGTCGTCGATCGGAGTCAAGGCTACAGGAGTCTCATCAAACTCACGGCTTACTGTCACAACCATTTCTGAGTAATTTCCGCAGTCATCGGTTACACTAAAGGTGTAATCCCTGCTTTGGATACAACCATCGGTACTTACTTCGCCTCCACCATCGGAGTCAAGGTTTCCACTGGTTTGTCCGCCTACACCGCAATTGTCTGTCCAGCTAGTGGTCAGATTTGCAGGCCATTCAGCATTACAATCCTCTAACATGTAGTCGTCGATCGGAGTTAAGGCTACAGGAGTCTCATCAAACTCACGGCTAACAGTCACAACCATTTCTGAGTAATTACCGCAGTCATCGGTGACACTAAAGGTGTAATCCCTGCTTTGGATACAGCCATCGGTGGTTACTTCGCCTCCACCATCGGAGTCAAGGTTTCCACTGGTTTGTCCGCCTACACCGCAATTGTCTGTCCAGCTAGTGGTCAGGTTTGCAGGCCATTCAGCGTTACAATCCTCTAACATGTAGTCGTCGATCGGAGTTAAGGCTACAGGAGTTTCATCAAACTCACGGCTTACTGTCACGATCAGTTCTGAGTAATTTCCGCAGTCATCGGTGACACTAAAAGTGTAATCCCTTCTTTGGATACAGCCATCGGTGGTTACTTCGCCTCCACCATCGGAGTCAAGGTTTCCACTGGTCATTCCGCCTACACCGCAATTGTCTGTCCAGCTAGTGGTCAGAGTTGCAGGCCATTCAGCATTACAATCCTCTAACATGTAGTCATCGATCGGAGTCAAGGCTACAGGAGTTTCATCAAACTCACGGCTAACCGTCACGATCAG
>NZ_JBHTJP010000035.1:792279-797556 GCF_042676025.1 Salinimicrobium gaetbulicola | reverse complement strand
GAGTCAAGGTTTCCACTGGTCATTCCGCCAACACCACAATTGTCTGTCCAGCTAGTGGTCAGGTTTGCAGGCCATTCAGCATTACAATCCTCTAACATGTAGTCATCGATAGGAGTTAAGGCTACAGGAGTCTCATCAAACTCACGGCTAACAGTCACAACCATTTCTGAGTAATTACCGCAGTCATCGGTTACACTAAAGGTGTAATCCCTGCTTTGGATACAACCATCAGTACTTACTTCGCCTCCACCATCGGAGTCAAGGTTTCCACTGGTCATTCCGCCTACACCGCAATTGTCTGTCCAGCTAGTGGTCAGGTTTGCAGGCCATTCAGCGTTACAATCCTCTAACATGTAGTCGTCGATCGGAGTTAAGGCTACAGGAGTCTCATCAAACTCACGGCTAACAGTTACAACCATTTCTGAGTAATTTCCGCAGTCATCGGTTACACTAAAGGTGTAATCCCTGCTTTGGATACAACCATCAGTACTTACTTCGCCTCCACCATCGGAGTCAAGGTTTCCACTGGTTTGTCCGCCAACACCGCAATTGTCTGTCCAGCTAGTGGTCAGATTTGCAGGCCATTCAGCGTTACAATCCTCTAACATGTAGTCATCGATCGGAGTCAAGGCTACAGGAGTCTCATCAAACTCACGGCTAACAGTCACAACCATTTCTGAGTAATTTCCGCAGTCATCGGTTACACTAAAGGTGTAATCCCTGCTCTGGATACAACCATCGGTACTTACTTCGCCTCCACCATCGGAGTCAAGGTTTCCACTGGTTTGTCCGCCTACACCGCAATTGTCTGTCCAGCTAGTGGTCAGGTTTGCTGGCCATTCAGCGTTACAGTCCTCTAACATGTAGTCGTCGATCGGAGTCAAGGCTACAGGAGTCTCATCAAACTCACGGCTAACAGTCACGATCAGTTCTGAGTAATTTCCGCAGTCATCGGTTACACTAAAGGTGTAATCTCTGCTCTGGATACAACCATCGGTACTTACTTCGCCTCCACCATCGGAGTCAAGGTTTCCACTGGTTTGTCCGCCTACACCGCAATTGTCTGTCCAGCTAGTGGTCAGGTTTGCTGGCCATTCAGCGTTACAGTCCTCTAACATGTAGTCGTCGATCGGAGTCAAGGCTACAGGAGTCTCATCAAACTCACGGCTAACAGTCACGATCAGTTCTGAGTAATTACCGCAGTCATCGGTGACACTAAAGGTGTAATCTCTGCTTTGGATACAACCATCGGTACTTACTTCGCCTCCACCATCGGAGTCAAGGTTTCCACTGGTCATTCCGCCAACACCACAATTGTCTGTCCAGCTAGTGGTCAGGTTTGCAGGCCATTCAGCATTACAATCCTCTAACATGTAGTCGTCGATAGGAGTCAAGGCTACAGGAGTCTCATCAGCAGCTATTGTAAAGGTAGTACTACAACTGCTTTCCTGGCCACATTCATCGGTTACCGAAATTCCGATAGAAACACTTCCGCCACAGAATTCGGGTGGAGTCAATCGATCTAAATTATCAACGACCTGGCCATTCAAATAATATACAGCCGTAACTTCACCGCCACCGCCTTCATAAGAAAGACTATTCTTCCAGGTGTCAAAAGCAGCGTCTATTTCTGTTTGGGCAGTACATGCCGGTAAAGAAACATTTTCAGGACATGAGGCTTCTAGAATCTCTGCAGGATCATTCTGGATGACCGAAATACCTTCCGCTTCAGCAAAACAACCTTCATTTCCGCCAATTAATATGGTGGCTTTAAATTTATAGGTTCCTTCTGTGACATTTTCCAAAGAAGCATTGGTCGCGCCTTCGATCTCTACATAAGCGTCATCAATCCATTCATACCATTGATATTTGAACGTTCCGGTTAACGGAGTCACATCAGCTGTAAGAGTAGTAGAAGTCTCAAAACATTCATAAGAACCATTTTCGACTTCAACGGTTACTTCCGGAGTATCTCCTAATTGGAATGGTCCGGCAAAATCTTTCAGGGAAGAGGTAAAAGCATCTGAAGAGCGGCTTTTAACTATTACACTTCCTAAAGGACTGTCACAAAAGATATTATCACTCTGGGTATCGAAACCAAAAAGAGTTGAGTTAAGTGCCAGCTCAGCCAGGGTATTTGTCTGATAAAAATCGACCACATCACCCGCATCATTAATGGTTCCCCAGTCCGGTGCAGGAACAGTTCCATCGTTATTAGACTGGGCAAAGACAGCCAATTTCGGAGTCCCACTTTTCAAACTTATTCTGGCATATCCATAATTTTTACTTGGATCATTGTCACATGGGTAGAAAACGAAGCCTCCACTGGCACTTCCGAAATTAAAAGGCCTTTCAGGTAATAAATTAAAGTCAGCAAAATCCTGATTTGTAGGAAAATCTCTTTTATCGATCCATACAAAAAGGCGAATATCTACGGCATCCCCTCCTTTGGTATAATTGACGGACATGATAATATCCCCATGTTCAAGGACCGAACCATCACCTTCATTCTCACCCTCAGCTATGAGATCGAATTCATAAGCGGTATGTCCGCAGTCTTCTCCTGCAGTTATCAAACTTGTTTTGGAAGCATTAAGAGTAACTTCTTCCCTGTAATATTCAAAATCCAGATAACTATCCCCATCTGCATTTCGGGTAGAGGCTGCCACGATCGCATATTGATCTCCGTCTGCAGCTCTTCTTAAATGACCAAAAACATCAACTATATCATTCTTTTGCGGAACATCACCGGTCTTAAATGTCCAAGTGGTAGGATCATTGTAATTTTTGTTGATCTGCTGATCAAAGACAGTCATATCTTTCTTGTCACCATCTGTGCGCTGATCCCTGTAATAAACAGCATCAATCCAAATAACCCCGTCATTCTCCGGCATGGAATACAGGTCGGCATTCATACGAAGTTCAAATATTTCATTTGCTCCACTCTGTAATGCGTTAAAATCCTGCATTGAAGGATATTCAATTACTGCGGCACCTGTAGCAGGGTTCCCATCGGGGTTTGGAGCCAAATAAGGAATGGTGAACCAGTCATCGGTTCCCTCTCCATCCAACAGAGAATTTCTGAATACATCGGACTCAACATCCGCGTCTATTCCGAATCCGGCCTGAATGGAGGTACTTAGAGTTACCTCCTGGGCGTTCGCTGCAGAAGGCATCCATAAAAAAATCAGCCCCACAAGAACAGAAGTTCCTGCAAAAGCTGATACAGATCTAATTTTGGGAACCAGCCATCTCCAACAGGCGTAAAAACCTATTAAGCCCATTCCCGGCACTGTAAAATCTCTCATAATTAGTGATTTTTGGTTAGTAAATACACCAAAAAACACAAGCGGTTCACTTCAAGGGAGCAAGCAAATCTGGGTGCAAGCTTCTGCAAGCAGAAGTAAAAAACCGGGGGAAACACTATTATTGGGCACGGTATAAACCGAGGCAATAATGCCATTTCAAAGAAGGCTTAGAGAGCAGACAGGGCAATCTTTCCACAAATGTGGATTGTTAAACTAAATTTTTAAGAAGGGAGGCAAACCAACAGGCTTTGGAGGAAAGCACAGTTCCAGCTCTAATTGGGGCCGGGGGAAGAAAAATCTTCATAAATTAAGGTGAAATTACAATTAAGGAGATGTAAGATTTCACTTCAATTCACTAATCTTACCTTAAATGTAAGGTAAAATTTAATTTGTAATTACCTGATAATGAGAAATTTTTGTTAAAAATTAAAGTTTAATCAGGGAACCGGAAAAACTCCTACAAAAAATTATTTTATCCATATCAAAAAGTATTAATGAAATTCTTACGTGCTGCCAACCAAAGAATTATAAATAAAAAAAGCAGCCGTTTCCGGCTGCTTTTCAGGATTTAAAGGTTAATTGAATTTATTTTTTAGAAGAAACGACTTGTTTGACAAATGTTTCCTTATCTGTGGTCACTCTGATCAGGTACATCTGATTAGCACTAATTGAGAAATCGACTCCTATAGAGGTAGAAGATCCTTTAGATACGCCTCGATCCTGAACAGTTTTCAACAGGTTACCTCCAAAATCAAAGATCTCTATGGTCACATCTGAAGTGTAATTCAGATCGTAACTCAAGTTGATCTCTTCCTTAAATGGCACCGGTGAAACATTCACGTCATTAATTACCATGTCACTTGATTGTTTCTCAATAGTATTGCTAGTAGCTGAGCTTGAATCAAATTGACAGTCATCCGGATCTTCAATTGGATCTGGATCACATGAAGCGTTAGTATTTAGGCTTATTTGACCTGTACTTCCGCTTACCATTTCTCCTCCACTATAATACATGGTAAATGAAGCGTAAGGATCAGCACCAACTAACATTCCTCCCAGTATGGTTTTTACATCATACTTTACTGAAATGATATAAGAAGTGCCGGCTGATGATGGGAAAGTAATTTCCACATCGCCTTGATCAGTTCCATCTCCATGATCGTAAATAGTAATGGAAGTTGGTTCAATAACCCCACACTCATTACTATACACTCTCACATTCTGCTCGTTTTGAGCAAGGAAATATTTAGTGAGATCTGAATCCTGATCTACTATAACTGTTGTAGATCCGGCTTTACCGGTAACATCAGCATAATAGAAGAACACTCCAGGAACCGCATTGGAAATCACACTACCGTCAAGAGTTATACAAACATTACTTAAAGTAAAGTCTATAGGATCCGGATCGGTGCTCTGTGTGATACACTTATATTCATCACAATCTGTCTGAGTTGGGAAGATATGTGCACAGTTCTCCGGTGGAGAGACAGTTGCTGTATCTGTATCTGTACATCCTTTATCATCAGTAACTGTTAACTCGTAAGTTCCTTCAACAGTTACTATTGGGTTTTGTACAGATGAAGTAAAGCCTCCAGGTCCCGTCCAACTATAATCATAATCAGGAGTTCCTCCACTGGCTGACCCAATTAACTGGAATCCGGAAGCATCACACGGAAGATTTCCTCCAGTCGCAGTTGCTGTTGGATTCGGGTTAATAGTAAAGCTTGAAGATACCTCATCCTGAGTACAACCATCGTCTATTTTATAGGTTGCATTAACAGTACCTCCAGTTACCAGGTCTGGTGCGGTTGGTTCTCCGCCTACAAAGAAGGCGGTGGCATCACATCCATCATTCAACGTGTTAAATCCGTCTAACCATGTATTAAATGCCGCATCCAGTTCTTCCTGGGTTTCAAAAGCACAGTCTTCAAAATCAGTTGGTGCTTCGAGTTTTACAGCATCTCCTGCA
>NZ_JBHTJP010000035.1:0-792269 GCF_042676025.1 Salinimicrobium gaetbulicola | reverse complement strand
CCCTCTTTTTAATCTCGCAAGTCCCAAACTCAACTTTTTTAAGGTTTTTTTAAGCCTCCGTTTTAAGGGCTTGAAAATGTGGTTTTTGAAGAGCAAACTTTTTTTCCCTTTTTTGAAAACACTTCCTCCCTCCTATTATATAGGTAACCAAACCGCGTTAGGGATAGCAGCGGAAATCCTTTTTGTGAAGCATAAGCAAAAAGATTGAAGCGGATAGCCCGACCCCGTCCTGGCCGGAGGCTATGGCGGGGGAACGCCCAAAAGGAATTACATGAAGAAATTCCAAACCATCCCAAACCTAACCGTGAAATCGCGGGAAGGGTAACCGGGAGCAACGAAAGTGGTATTACCGAGAATTACGGCGTCCAATCTCTCAAGGATAAAAAAGATCCTGGCCTGTTTGATCTTTCCGTTGAAAAAGAAATCTACAGAACGTAAACCTTCAAACTCCTCGTTGTTCTGAACATAAAATTCAGCCAGGACCGGGTCATAGGCATTCATATGGTAATTGGAAAAATATTTCGCAGTGATACCGGTTTGCAGATAAAGTGCCCGCTTGAACCAGTGGTCCTGGTAATAAAAAGAGTTTCTGGTAATAAAGGAAGGCACGTTCAGGACTTCATCTCCATCAAGGGTTTCCTGAAAAATTAAAGTATTCGCCAGGGCAAACTTCCCAAACTCAAAATCACGGGAAGCTTTTATGCGGGCATAATTAACCTGCCCCCCGTACTGAAAGGGTTTTACATTATCGTCATCGTCTTTGGCGAAATAACTGAAATTCTCAATTCGAGAGTACTCGAGGTCAAGATCCAATAAAGTCCTGGACAGGAACCGCACATTCAGGCTTTGTTTATTCTCATTTTGAAAATCATTCAACCAGTTATAATTGACATAATCACTCTGGTACAGCAAAAAGTTCCAGTTAGGAGCCCGATCATTCAGTCTTAAAGAAACTTCTGCGCGGCTGTCCTCCCAAAAATCATATCCCAGATCAGCTTTTAAATCATAACCGTCCATATCTCCGGCAACATTAAACATTCCATCGGCATAAAGATCAAACGGACCCACCTTATTTTCGTAAGCAGCACCGGCGGAATATACATCCCCAATAAGTCGGTTAGGAATAAAACCTTCCTCTAAATCCAGAACCGTATTGTACCCATAGTTATAATGTGTAAAGCCTCCTTTTATTCTCAATTTTCCTAAGTAAGAATTTGCGAACTGAACAAACCCTTCATTATATAATGATTCCAGCCTGGTCTCATCATTGATCTCAATATCTTCGAAAGAAGGACCAAAAACTTCGTTCGCAGCTGCCTGCTTAAACTGAAACTTTTTATAGGTGAAATTCAAAATATGTCCGACAGAAAGATTGGAATCAGATAGAGTGTCTTTCCTTTTATATATGTCAAAGGAGTGATCGAGGTAAAACCTTTTTCCATAAAGAGTACTCTCAGCATTTTCAAAAACGACATCCAACCTGGAGCGATCGTCAAATTCAGGGTCTTCAGAAATGAAATTTTCAATAGACCTTTCTGAAAGTCCGCCGTCCTCTTCATTCATAAGGTCCTGTGAGACAAAATGTGTTTTTAGTTTATACCTCTTGTCAGGAGTTTGATAATTTATAGCCGTTCTGAAATTACCCGTACTCACCAACATATGCTGATATTTCCCCAGGGAGCGCAAGCCCTTATAAGCGATCGAAAGATTTAAATTTTCGGAAGTATTTATCGTAAAGAAAGCATCCAGGGTTTGACCTTGTTCATAAACGGTCTTAAAATACAGTTCTGTAAAAGGAGTGGGCACATGATAATAATAGATATCATCTACCTCCATAAAATTATAATGCCTGGCCTGAGCTCCAAATTGGGGCAGGACATGATCATCCTTCGTGAAATTATAGGAAATTTTATTATAGGTCTGTCCTACATTCGGAAAAGGAAGCAATTCAAAATTGTCTTTTCTGAGGTAATTGAACTTATAGTATTTGTGGATGGTAAGGGAAGTATCTACCGAAGTGGTGTCATTTTCAACTGAAATGATCTTGTATTCTGAAACAGGGGCCGGTTCGGGGCCTTCTTTTTGGGTTTTGGATCTGGACTGATCATCATCCCTAGAATCGAACTGGCCTTGACTTTTAAAGGAGGTCCCAAGTTTTCTACCACCTTGAGAATAGGTTAACACCGGTAGGAGAATTACACCAATAATGATAAGAAGTTGCTTCATATTTTTTACTACTGAAGCAAAAGTAGGATAAATAGGGAAAATGAAAGGAGGTTAAATAAAAAAACCACCCCGAGGGGTGGCTTTATAATAACTTATGTGATCTTATTCTGTACGCACATCAGTAATTGTAAAATCAATCACTGCCTGTGATCCAAAATCATTAGAAACGGAACCTAGTGTAGTTGTACCAACTGATACAGTAGCACTTCCACCCGGTGAACCAAGACCATCACCATAAATATCGTTGATGGTAAAAGTATAATCACCAGCGGTAACACAGATTATAGAAGAAATGGCATCGTCACCATCAGCATAACCGCTTCCGCTAGCAATAGTATCACCAGCAGAATTTGTAACCGACCAAGAAATTTCACTGGCCCAGTTATCAAAATCAATAGCAACCTTCAGTTCAGCATTTCCTACAGGACAAACCTGACGTACATTCAAGGTAATAGGATCACCTGTAGTCAGTCCACTTTGAGGAAGCAAATTCAGAATTAAAGTTTTAGAACTAAAGTCAACGTTAACATCCTCTAGAGAAACAGTCAATACTCCCTCATTAGAATTTGCAGGGATAGTAACTGTCGCAGGCACTGAATAGGCTCCAGCATCTAAAGTAGAAGTACTAGAAACCGTAACATCTAAAACTCTGTCTGAACCAACAACATTGGCGGCAAACACTTTTACATCATAAGTTCTAGAAGAATTCTCATCTATACCAACATCTGGAGACCCAAATTCAAAAGTCACATAATTTGGCTCAGTAATTTCGTCATCGTAGTTACAACCTACAAAAGTTAACGAAACCACTGCTATAATTAATAACAAATATTTTTTCATAATATATTATTTGATTTATGATTCTAAAACCTTACGGGTTTTGAGAATCAATAAATGGGTTATAAAGAATTTCAGCTTCAGGAATTTCGAAAGTAAGCCTTTCATCATTGTAAGGAATAGACTCCCCAACGAATGACAAGTGGTTCGCACCTCTTACCACTGTTCCCTTATTTCTTTTAAGGGCCAGGTAACTTTTACCTTCTCCCCAAAGTTCGATTCTCGTTTGAAGATAAATTTCATCCATAAGTGCCTGACCAGATAGAGCATCTAGGTAAGTTACATCAGGAATCCTTTGAGATAGAAGTGTCTTAAGCGGAGTAATTGCATCCTGACCAATATGAGCTGCTGCTTCTGCATTCAAAAGATACATCTCAGCCACACGCATAAATACATAATCTGTAGTTACAGGACTTTGCCCTCCAATAGAACGTGCTGGATCATAGAACTTATCTAATGGCATAAGATCTGCATAACCACCAGTTGGTGCCTTAAATTGTAGTTTTCTAACATCATTGTCTGGGATCTGAGCATAAAGACCTGAATCAATTGCTTTAGCATCACCTGCCCATGCATAACTGTAGGTAAACCTATCAACCTGTCCCCACCAGGAAACAAGTCCCAACTCATTATCTAATGTAAGGTCTACTCCCCACATCCATCCTGAGGTACTCAAGTCGTTAAAACCACCTAGCACTTCTTCAGAAGACATTAAAGTAAAACCACCATTATTGATAACGTCAGAAGTTAAATTATAAACTTCTTGCCATTGATTACCTTTAAATCCATAAACATATGCCAACATTGCTTCGGCTACATATTTATTTATCTGTGTTTTATTTCCTCTATTGAATCCTTCCAATAAAGTAATGGCAGAATTTAGATCACTTTCTATCAAAGCAAATATTTCAGACATAGGCACTTTAGGACCATTCTGATCTTGAAGATCATCGTAGATAGGAAGAACCAAAGCGTCAGGTGCATATTCCTTAGTGAAATACTGAATCAAATAAAAATATGAATGAGCTCTAATGGCCTTAGCCTGTCCCATTATACGTTGGTTTTCTTCAAGTTCAGGAATAGCATCGTTACCGCCCAAAGCGTCAATTACAGTATTGGCAGAACGAATAATTCTGTAATAATATCTCCAAACCATATAGTTACGCGTTCTGGTAAAATCCTGAGGTGCCTGGAATTCAGTAATATCTGAACGGTACCATCCATAAGTACTTACAGAAAGAGCCATATCACCAGATAACATATCACCATAAATATCATACCCCTTATGACCAAAATCATCGTGGTTGGTAGTACCACCCGTCCCGGTTTCAATCATTAGTGCGTAGATACCATTCAAAGTACCGGCAACCACATCTGGATTTTTTTCGGCAGCCTCAGCAATCTGATCTGTTGTTAAGAATTCAGTAGGCTTCTCTTCAAGGAACTCTTCACTACAACCTACTCCCATTAAAAGGAGGGCTGCAATACCTGTTAGTTTAAATAAATTTTTCATATTAATTTTTTATTTTAAAATTTTACTCTTACCCCAGCAGTAATAGTGGTAAGCGGTGCATATAAACGACGTCCTGAGTTACCAGATTCACTGGTGTTTGGAAGGAATCCATCTCTAGCTGACTTCATAAATAAGTTATCTCCAGATACAAAGATATTCAAACGGTCAATTCCAGAATCTCCTAATATCTTTTCAGAAACAGTATAACCAACTAACGCATTGTTCAAACCAAAGAAATCTGTACTGGTTATAAATCTTGTGGAACCAGAAGTACCATTTGTCAATACGTTATCTGTTAAAGCAGGAACATTTGTGATATCACCAGGTCTCTGCCATCTGTTTTGGATGTCAGAATGGAAGTTGTTACCAGCAGCACCAAAACGATCACTCATTAATTCAGCATACTGATAATCTACTGCGTAACCACCTAGACTGTAAATAAATTGTGTAGAAAAATTAAAGCTCTTGAAAGAACCACCTAATCTTATACCACCACGAACATCAGGGATACCCGATTTTCCAATATATTTAGTCGTAGCATTAGCATAAGTATCAGTCACTTGCTTTTGAACATTCGCTTCCGGATTAGCATTCAAATATGGCACCATGTCAGCAATGGCATCATCACCATCATCAAAAATACCGTTGCTATTCAAATCATTGAAATACTGATACCAAAGAGGCGCACCATTTGCAGGATCTACTCCAGCCCATTCTCTCATATAAAGATCATAGATTGAACTCCCTTTAGAGTAACCGTATGGCGTATTTGAAGTATCAAGAATTCTAGGTTCTCCTGTAGAAGGCTCAAGTGGCATTGTTACGATCTCATTTTTGATCATCTCACCGTTTACGTTAAGATCCAATTTGAAATCAGCAGTATTTACTAAATGCCCTGTTAAGTTAAATTCTAAACCAGCATTTCGAAGTTCTCCGTCATTAACGGTAATAATAGCAATACCTGCAGAGGGACCAACTCGACGTTCAAAGATTAAGTTATCAGTATTCTTGATATAGTAGTCAACTGTTCCATCTAAGAAAGTACCTAAACTAAATTCAACTCCGGTCTGGAACATCTTAGAAGTTTCCCAGGTTAGATCAGCATTTCCATTATCACGTGCAGAAATAGAAATTCCACCGGCTAAAAGACCTAAGTTAAAGGTATCATATCCATCATAATAATCAATACCAGCTTCATCTCCCATTACTCCATAAGAAGCTTTAAGCTTTAAAAATGTTACAAGGTCACTGCTTAGGAAATCTTCGTTACTAACAACCCATGCACCTCCAACAGATCCAAAAGTACCCCACTTTTCATTTACGAAACGAGAAGAACCGTCGCGACGTACAGATCCAGTCAAGAAATACTTATCTAAAAAGTCATAATTAAGCTGAGCAAAGTATGAGTCAAGAGTACGACCTTCAGTATAACCTTCTGCAGGGCTCAAATTCTCAACAAAGTTATTAAGCTCATAAATATTATGGTGAACAGCTTTACCTTTATACTGACTAGTTTCAGAAAGCTTATATTCATTACTTTCATGAGCAGCCAAAACCTCTAAAGAGTGATCACCAAATTGGTTCTTATATCTCAACAATTGCAAGAAGTTTTTTGTCAACCTTTCAAAATCGTTAGTGAAAAGGTCACCTCCCGTAGAAACCCCACCTCCATAGAATGGGTTAGTGAAAACTTTTCTACGACTCATCGAATACTGAGCTCCAAACTTAGATTCAAAAGTCAAATGCTCTGTCAATCCAATTTCAAAAGAGAAATTTCCATTAAGCTCATGCCTGTTAGTACCATCAAAATCATACAACGCTGAAGCGATAGGATTCACGTTATTAGCATTTGGACGCGCTCTAAACTTAGAATCAGAACCATAGTCATATTGGTTACCTCCAAAAATAGGATCAGGCACTAAATCACCGTTATCATCTCTCAAGAATACAGGGAAAATCGGGGCCATTTTATCTGCGAATTCAAAAAGGTTTTCTGACCCTTCAATCTGGCCATTGTTCAAACTTTCAGAATATGCATATCCAATATTAGCTCCAACTTCCAACCACTCTTTTACCTGTGAAGAAACATTTAAACGAGTAGTATAACGGTCATATCCTGAATTAATAGAATAACCGTCATTATTAAGGTAACCAAAAGAAGTATAGTATGAAGTTTTATCATCTCCACCTCCAAAACGAACGTTCGCCTCTGTTCTGATCGCAGAATCAAATGCTAAATCTTCATATCTCTGCGGTGTATACTTTCTTGTCACACCATCACGAACCATACGAGTCTCTGGATCTATAAGTTCAGCAGCGGTCGCGTTCCACATATTATATCCCGCAGGAATATAGTTATCTGTGAACAACCTGCTATTCGCATAGGCAACAGGATCTGCGGCACCAGTAAGGACACCTCTGTTGTATATTCCTTCCCACACAAGTGGAATATATGCTTCAGGAGATTTAATTACATCGTAACGAGGGATCTGCTGAGAGTTAACACCCGTCTTAACATCCACCTCAATAAAATCTTCACCGAAAGTACCACCTTTTTTAGTAGTAATCAAGATCACCCCGTTAGCACCTCTGGAACCATAAATAGCAGTTGCCGTAGCATCTTTTAATATGGTGGTAGCTTTAATATCTGAAGGGTTAATAGAGTTGATACTTCCTGAAAACGGAACACCGTCTACTACATATAACGGATTTCTGTTTCCATTAACAGAACCAAAACCACGAATACGAATAGTAGAAGTAGTTCCAGGTTGACCTGAAGTATTGATTACACTAACCCCGGCAACCTCTCCAGTAAGAGCCTGTGAAACGTTAGAATAAGACTTCACATCAAGATTTTCAGCATCAATAGTTGTCGCTGTTCCCGCAAATGACTGCCTTGTAGCAGTACCATAACCTACGACCACTACTTCTTCAAGTTCTGCCGCATCTGTTTGGAGGGTCACATCAATTTGCTCAGCAGCACCTACAGTTCTTTCAACTGTCAAAAATCCTACATAAGAAAATACAAGAACATCTTCTGGACTAGCATTAATTGTATAAAGCCCTCCAAAATCAGTTTGAGCACCCGTAGATGTACCCTTCACCAAAACATTTACCCCAGGCAACGGCAGACCTTGATCGTCAACCACGGTCCCGGTCACCTGTTTTTGTTGTGCAAAACCAATTTGCACCACCAACACCAGTAAAAGTGTTAGAAATCCACTTAATCTTTTTTTCATTTTATAATTTATTTGAATTAGCCAACGCCAAAAGTGCTAATAATATCTTAATAAAACAAGTTATTCATTGCAGAGTGTTTGTTAATAAATTTAACAAGCCCGTCCTCTGGCCATTTATAATTATCAATAATAAGACTCAAACGATGTAAATTCTTTGGTATATTCAATTCGAAACACATTTTCCCTTAAAATATACAGAATCTTAAAAATTGTTTAAAATTAAAAAAGACATCAACCTTTCATTGTACCTTTAACTTCTCATATTTAGAGATATAAATATTAAACCAAGCCGCAAGAGTTTATTCTAAAATCATTTATTCTATAAAAGGTTCATTAAATTCGCATCCCAAATTAATCTCTAATTCTCCCAACCGGTGTTAAAAAAACGACACACATCTTTTGAATTCGAATGCGGTACCGATGAAGCCGGCCGCGGATGCCTGGCCGGACCTGTTACGGCCGCTGCAGTCATCCTCCCTAAATACTTCAGAAAAGGTGTAATCAATGATTCCAAGAAACTTACACCCGAGAAAAGAACAGAGATGCGTAAACTGATCGAAAACAAATCCCTTTGTTATTCTGTTCACCATATATATATGGAGGAGATCGACCAGATCAATATCCTGAATGCTTCCATCCTGGCTATGCACCACTGCATAGGTAAACTGGACACTACCCCAGAATTCATCCTGGTTGACGGTAATCGTTTCCATAATTACAAGCAGATCCCTCATGAATGCATTGTAGAAGGAGATGGAAAATACCTAAATATTGCAGCAGCTTCTATCCTCGCTAAAACCTACCGCGATGAGTTTATGATGAAGATCCATGAAGAATACCCCATGTACAACTGGAAACAAAACAAAGGTTACGGAACCAGAGAACACCGGGAAGCCATTAAGGAATACGGAATCACTAAATACCACCGAAAAAGCTTTAAACTATTCCCTGAGCAGTTGGAACTTCCTTTCTAAATGCTACTTTTGTGTAAAATGTGGTATTTATGAGAAATTTTCTGGCGGTCTTACTCCTGGCCCTCCTCGCCGGATGCGCAAATAATTCTTCAGAATCTAAAGATCTAATCGATTTTATCCCTGAAAGTTCAGTGGTGATTCTAAAATTACAGGATCCCGACCTGTTTTTCAGCAACCTTAGAAATAATGCTTTTCTAAAGAAGAACAGGAAACATCCACTTCCCAAGGAGCTTAACGAGAAACTTTCACTTCTCGATTATTTTTCTCACAAGGACCCGGCCTTTCTAGCCCTTTCTCTGTCCAACAGCAACCAGTTAGAATTTACCTTTATAAGCGATCAGCTTCCGGATTTTGACCTGGATTCTGTCCAAAATAAAATGGTGGAAACCATCACCACTAAAAAATACCAAATAAAAAAGTACACTTTAGAAGACCAGGTCGCTTTCGCCTCATCTAAAGACAGCATCTTTATTTTTAGCAGTTCCAAAAATTTACTTGAAGAAAGCCTTTCCGGAAAGGGATCCTTGAAAGATTCTCCCGATTTTCAAAAGGCACTAAAAGCATCTTCACCAAAACAACCTGGAATTTTCCTAAACCACGAAAGGATGAGTCCGGTATTTAAAAAATGTTTTCCGGAAGGCGACCTTAAGGTTCAGGATCAATTCAGCAACTGGACGAGTGTGGATGCAGAAATTTCCCAGGCGGCCATTAAACTGAACGGGATCACTTCGGCCAACGACACCCTTCCGAATCTTATAAATGTTTTTAAAGAAGTAGGTCCTGCGCAAAACCTAATTGCAACCGTTACTCCACTTACCGCTAAAGGTTTTACATCAGCCACCTTCAACAACTTCAGCAAATTGAATCAAAACCTCAAAAAGTTTCGAAATGAAGCTGTTTCCGAAGAAGTGACCAAGGAAAAGGAATTATTGGAAACCGCTGCAGAAGTTGGAATGATTCATTTGGATAACTCCAGCATTTTTACTGTGAGAACATTAGACACAGAGGCTGCAAAGATCGCTTTATCATCACAGCAGGAAGTTGTGGAAGATTTCCGCGAAAAAACTATATTGAAATTCAATGATTCCGGTGTCTTCGCTGAACTTCTGAAACCTTTGATATCTCCTGGAGACCTGAACTTTTTTATTTATTTGGACGAGTTCATTCTATTTTCAAATACTTCCGAAGCCTTAAAAGAGGCCATCACCGCTTTTCAGAACGACCAGGTTCTGGCAAAAAGCGAGGCTTACGCTTCTACCATGGAAAGCCTGAGCACCGAAGCTTCTCTCCTGCTGGTTTCAAATAATGAGCCTTTCAAAAAAGTGATCTCGAACAACATTTCCGAAGAATACAAAAAGAGCACTGAAGAACTGAATTTTAAGAACTTCCCGCTTACCGCGCTTCAGTTCATTTATCAGTCAGATTATGCGCATTTACACGCTGTACTTTCAAAGAGCAGTATCCAGGAGGCTGACACCCCCATTTCGCAAATGGCAAGTGTAAGTCTTGGCGCTTCATTGGCAACCCGTCCTGTGTTTTTTAAGAATCACAGAACAAACGGGATGGACGTAGCGGTGCAGGATACAGATAATACTCTTTATTTGATATCTCCTTCCGGAAAGATCTATTGGAAAAAGAAACTTCAATCGCGTATTTTAGGGGAGATACGATCTATCGATATACTGAAAAACGGAAGATACCAGCTTGCTTTTGCCACCCAGAACAGGCTTCATGTAATTGACCGGGAAGGTAATACGGTTAAGCCGTTTCCGCTAAATTTTAAAGACGAGATCACCCAACCCCTGGCTGTTTTTGACTATGACAATAACCGCAATTATCGTTTTGTGATCGTGCAGAACAGAGACCTTTATATGTATGACAGCAAAGGAAGAAGTGTAAATGGGTTCAATTTCTCAAAAGCCGGAGACAATATCATTCGCTCTCCTAAACATCTAAGAATAGGACGCAAAGATTACATTTTGGTTCCCGAAGCCTCCGGAAAACTTAATATTCTTAGCAGAACCGGAAAAACAAGAGTTCCCGTCAAGGAAAAATTCAACTTCTCAGATAATGACTGGTATGAATACCTGAGTCGTTTCCTGTCTACCAATGAAGCCGGAGAATTAATAAAAATAAGTCAGAAAGGAAATGTTCAGAAAGAAAACCTGGGCCTTGCAGAAGGTCATAAGATCGACGCCACGATAAAAAGCCTGGTGACACTTTCAGAAAACAACCTTACTATTAAAGGTCATAAGGTTTCACTGGATTTCGGGTTATACACCGCTCCAGAAATTTTTTATCTCGACAATAAGATCTACGTAAGTGTCACAGATACTCAGGCTCACAAAGTGTATCTATTTGACAGTAATGGCAAGTTGCTTCCGGGGTTTCCGGTATATGGGAATTCTAGGGTTGACCTGGCGCATGCAGACCGTGGAAATAATGTTGACCTGGTAGTTCAAGGGGATGATGACAGCGTACTGGTCTACGAGATACAGTAGAACCCCTAAATTTACTGAAGAGGACATAACTCATTCTGGTAACTCTAAAATTAGATTTGAAATTTAGCCCCCTTTAGGGGGTTGGGGCAACTTAAACGAATTAAACAAGTGGTCTGGATTGGTTCAGAAAAAGTTTCACGGAGGAAATTATATTTTCTGTAAATACCCCTAAATCCCCTGAAGGGGACTTTAAATTTTCGGTATCTTAAGGCTATAAATAGCCGATGAAAAACAATCCTCATAATATGTTTTATGGAGCTGCTCCAATTATACATGAGCAGGCTAAAAAATTGCGCAACAGGGAAACTAAGTCGGAAAAAATACTGTGGTGTTTACTTTCAAAACGTCAACTGAATGTGAAATTTAGAAGGCAGCACCCCATTAGTCTATTTATAGTTGACTTCTATTGCCATGAATTGAAACTCGTAATAGAGGCTGACGGTGAAATACACCAAAAAAAGAGAAAATAGTAGGGAATATGACCAAATGCGGAACAAACATATGAAAGGTTTGGGTCTTCATGTTTTAAGATTCCAAAACGTTGATATTTCAGAAAATACTGAGCACGTAATTGAGCGTATTCAACAGGAGGTTGCCCGTCTAAAAACAAAATCAGAAGAATGATTTAGCCCCCTTCAGGGGGTTGGGGTCAGACCAGTTCTGCCTCAAAAAGGGCAGAAAAATGCTTCTTTATTTTTTGCTTCACCTCATCCAAGGGAACTTCCTTAACGCCAAGTTCCACATTGAGGGAGGTCACAGCCTTTCCTTCAATTCCGCAGGGAATAATATTGTCAAAATAACCAAGATCGGCATTTACATTGAATGCGAAACCATGCATGGTCACCCAGCGACTGGCGCGCACGCCCATGGCACAGATCTTTCGGGCAAAAGGAGTGCCTATATCAAGCCATACTCCGGTTTCCCCATCACTTCGACCGGCTTCAATACCGTATTCCTTTAAAGTGAGAATAATAGTTTCCTCGAGTAACCGCAGGTATTTATGAATATCTGAAAAGAAATTTTCAAGATCCAGGATAGGGTAGCCTACAATTTGACCCGGACCGTGATAGGTGATATCTCCACCTCTATTGATCTTGTAAAAAGTGGCGTTCTTTTGCTTTAGTTGCTCCTCATTAACCAGCAGGTTCTTGATATCCCCACTTTTTCCGAGGGTATATACATGAGGGTGCTCTACAAAAAGAAGATGATTTTTGGTTTCTTCGGAAGTATTTTCCCTTCGGTTCCTGATCTTTTGATCGAGGATCGCCTGAAATAATTCCTGTTGGTAATTCCAGGTTTCTTTATAATCCCTGAGACCCAGTTCCTGAAATTCTATTTTCTTATTCAATGTAATTGCCAATTTAAAGAAGAAGTCTTCCGCCGAAAACCAGAGGATGTAATCTATTTATTCTTGTTAAGAATAATAAGAGCCGCCAGCACCCCGGGGATCCAACCTAACAAAGTAAGGATCAACACGATCAAAACCGAACCACAACCGCGGTCAAGCACAGCGAGGGGCGGAAATAAAATTGAAAGAAGTACTCTCCAGATGCTCATAATTCAGCACAAATATACCATTTTCTACGGCAACAAAAAGTCAATTGTTACAAGCTAAAAAACAATTGATTGGTTGCCCATTAGTCTGTATCTTTGCAAGTCGAAATTTGAAACAAAGAACATGCATTTATCTGAACAGGAAATAATCCGAAGAGAGAAACTGGAATCTCTGCGCAAACTGAACATAAACCCTTATCCGGCGGCACTTTTTCCGGTAGATCATACCACTGCCGACATAAAGGCGAATTTCAAGGAAGGTGAAAAGGTAGTGATCGCAGGGCGATTGATGTCCAGAAGGATCCAGGGAAAAGCCTCTTTTGCTGAAATTCAGGATTCTAACGGAAGGATCCAGGTTTATTTCAACCGCGATGAAATTTGTCACGGTGAGGATAAAAGCAAGTACAACGATATTTATAAGAAGCTTCTTGATATAGGAGATTTCATCGGAATTGAAGGAGAACTTTTCAAGACCCAGGTGGGTGAAATGACCGTAATGGTGAAGGATTTCCAATTACTGAGCAAATCTCTGAAGCCTCTTCCTCTTCCGAAGACAGATAAAGAAGGTAAAACCTTTGATGAGTTCAACGATCCTGAAATGCGCTACAGGCAGCGTTATGCCGATCTAGTGGTAAACCCTAAAGTGAAGGAGATCTTTGTAAAGAGAACCAAGCTTTTTAACGCCATGCGGAACTTTTTCAATGACAAAGGTTATTTTGAAGTGGAGACCCCGATCTTGCAATCTATTCCGGGAGGAGCTGCCGCAAGGCCATTCATTACGCACCACAATGCGTTGGATATCCCGTTATACCTGCGTATCGCGAATGAATTATATTTGAAAAGATTGATCGTTGGTGGATTTGACGGAGTTTATGAGTTCTCCAAGAACTTCAGAAATGAAGGAATGGACAGAACTCACAACCCGGAGTTCACCGCAATGGAGATTTACGTAGCTTATAAAGACTACAACTGGATGATGAAGTTCACCGAGCAGCTTTTAGAGCATTGCGCCACGGCTGTAAACGGTAAAACTACCGCTACCTTCGGGAAGCATGAGATCGACTTCAAGGCTCCTTACGCAAGAGTGACCATGACAGACGCGATCAAACAGTTCACAGGATTTGACATTACAGGAAAATCTGAAAAAGAACTTTATGAAGCCGCTAAAGGTATGGGTATCGAAGTGGATGACACCATGGGGAAAGGTAAATTGATCGATGAGATCTTTGGAGAGAAATGTGAAGGCAACTTCATTCAACCGACCTTCATTACAGATTACCCAAAAGAAATGAGTCCGCTTTGCAAAGAGCACAGAGAACATCCTGAGCTTACCGAGCGTTTTGAGTTGATGGTTTGTGGTAAAGAGATCGCGAACGCTTATTCTGAGCTTAACGATCCTATTGATCAAAGAGAACGTTTCGAAGAGCAGTTACAACTTTCAGAAAAAGGAGATGACGAGGCGATGTTCATTGACCATGATTTCCTAAGAGCCCTTGAATACGGAATGCCTCCAACATCTGGACTGGGAATTGGAATGGACAGGCTGATCATGTTCCTTACCAATAACCAAAGCATCCAGGAAGTACTGTTCTTCCCTCAAATGAAACCAGAGAAAAAAGCGTCCGCCCCAAAACCTGAAGATTTCATCAAACTTGGTGTTCCACACGAGTGGGTAGACACGGTGATGCATGAATTCGGAAGTGTTGCCAAGCTGAAGGAATTGAAAGCTACTCAAGTACACCAGAAGCTGAACGGTCTACGCAAGAAAAATAAACTACCTATTGCCGCACTTCAACTGGATGAAGTTGAAAAGTGGTTCTAAAATGACATTTTAGACAGTATATACAAAAAAGGAACCTTCGGGTTCCTTTTTTAATTTATCGCAGGACACCAGCAATGCAGACTTTTTGGGGTAGCTCCAAAATTATACCCCAGGGTGATCTGGTGAAAGCCACTACTGCTGTACACGATCTCATTGAATTGTTGGGAATAGGTGTACCCGAATATAAAGTCACTAACCTCTACCCCTGCAAAAGGGGTAACATAGCTCAGTTTTTGACCCGAAGCTGTGGCTTTATCAAGCCCCTGCCGGTAAGACAATCCTGCCCATAACTGGCCAAAATCAAAATCCCTGTATGCCTTTACATTAAGGTCTACAGCTTTTTCAAGGGTTGCCTCACTTAACTGAAACATAGCAGAAGGTTCCAAATACCAGTCATAGGATGGCGAGAAAATATATCCCGAAGTGAGATAATAGCGTCTCTGGTTTACCGAAATATTATCTGAATTAAAAAGCTCCCTTTGTACAGGCAACAGATTTCTGGCAGAAAAATGAGCATAGAATTCCTCCAGGAAATAAGACATTCCAATATCCATGTTAGCATATAGCACAGAGGTCTTTTCATTTCCTAAAATAGGATCGGTCTGAGTAAAGCCGCTTTGATCCAGCCTGTGCTGCACGATCCCGGCACTGATCCCGAAACTCAACCTGTGCAACTCCCGGTCTTCTGACGGGAGCCTCAAATGATATGCAAAAGCACCATAAGCACCTGTCCTGGAAAAATTTCCGTTCCGGTCATTAAAAAGGATAGCGCCTATCCCTTCTTTCTCCCTGATACGCCCATTAATAGTGAGAGTTTGCAAACCCGGTGCATCATCCACATCGAACCACTGCTGTCGAGCAGTGAGCCGAACTTGGTTTCTGTCGGCCGCTCCCGCCAGGGAAGGATGTAGTAGAAAAAGATTATCTGTGAGATAATCAGAATAAACGGGAATGACCTCTTGCGCTCCCACTTTAAGGCTAAAAAACAAACAAGAAATCAAGGCCCAAAAAAGGGACCTTTGTAAAGTATTCTTATTTCGAATTGAAGCCATATTAACGCCTTAATGTAAAATGACCTTTTATAGGTTCAAACCCTTCTATGAAAATGTGATACCAATAATCTTCGGAAGGCAGGTCTCTGCCATTCCAGGTTCCATCCCATGAAAAATTTGCACCGCTACCGGCAGCCAGTAATTTCCCGTAACGATCAAATATTCTGATCTCAGAATTACCATAAAATTCAACACCCTTCAGCTCAAAACGGTCATTTCGCCCATCATTGTTAGGGGTGATAAATTGCGGAACCACTATATGAGGAAACTCTTTTGTAACCGTATTGCAACCCTCCAGGTCTCTTACATAGGCTGTGTAAATTCCGCCGGGAACATTGTAAAAAATATTTGACAGTTGAAAATTATAACCATCCAACGAATATTCGAAAGTTCCCGGGTTGAATGTTTCAATTATAATAGAAGTATCTTCGGAAGTGATTCCCGAAATACCTGCAATATCGACCTGCCTGACCTCAAAATTTTTGGTAGCTGAACATCCATCAGAATTTGTGATTCTAACTGAATAATCGGCCGGCTGGCTAACAGTGATCGTTTGTAAGTTTGACCCTGTATTCCATTGATAACTTAAATCTCCTGATCCGGCATCCAGCGAGATCTGGCTTCCCTGACAGATCTGTAAAAATTCATTTTCCACATAAGGTTTTGAATTGACCTTTAAAGTTACTGCCGTTCGCGGACCGGGCATGCATTCAAAATCGGTTTTTACCGCTTCGGCGTAATATGTTCCTTCCGCAGAAGGAATAAAAGCATTTCCTGTTGTGAGCAAATTTCCGCCGGTTGCCTGGTCAAACCAACGAACCGTTTCATTAGCTTCAGATCTCACTTTTAATGGGGCCGCCTGACCTCCCTCGCAGATTGAAACATCTCCTTCACTTTGGGGAGCTAAAGGGATCTCCGCTATTAAGACGGCAAAAGGTTCAGAAGCTGAACTACAAAAATTGTCATTTAAGTTAACCGCATCTTCAGCCACTTTTACCCTGAAATATGTGGTTTCATTTATGGAAGAGGCTGAGTAATTATTGCTAGTTGCACCTGAAATATCAAGCCAGTTAACTTCATCTGTACTCTCCTGCCATTGGAAGAAATGACTGGTATAAACCGAACCATCGGGGGAGGCTGTAAGTTCAACCGTTGCCGGAATATCTTCTTTACAAGTCTTCTGAGTATCGCCTGTGACCGTACTGGAAACGACTTCGGTAAGGTCACCACAGGATCTAAAAATTATATCGTCAATTGCCAGGTCATTTCCGCAGCCTCCTCCCCCGTTATTGTACATTTTTAAGATCACCTCATGCTGGCCGGGCTCAGATCTAAATGTAAGCGCTTTTTGCGTCCAAACAGGATTGACGGAAGAATAGATATCTCCGGTATTTCCTTCGGCTAAAATAACACTACCTGTCTGGTCCAAAATTTGAAATTTCACATTTATGGGTATTTCAATATTTACGCAAGCACCATTAGATGGATTGAAAGCATTCATTAAGAAAGCAGAAAACTCATAAGTTGTCGCTTCACATAAACCTGAAACAGTAGTTTCATAAAATTTACCTGCAGTATGAGCTGCATTGACGATAAGGGCTTTTCCGTTTGAAACGGTAGTCGACGGAAGGTAATGCCAGTTCCCATTATTTTGTCCGGTATTATTGGTAATTGTATACTGGCCGTCAACATATGGAATCTCCGAGACAAAAGTATAGCTAGTTACTCCCGAAGGTAAAGCTGCCCCGGTCCCCTCACCACTTCCAAAGGTCTCGTGAAAAATAGGATCTCCTTTACTTCCCGGACAAAAATTAAGTTGAGAATTAACAATTGTCGGAATAAATAAAATTATGAAGAAAATCACCTTTTTCATCCTTCTGCAAAGGTACTGGATGTCTTTTGACATTAAGAATATCTTAACAACTAATTTGAAGGTTTTTAGCACACTTTTTTCGCTCGTTTTTATGATGCGATTTAAACCTTTCATGTTTCTTTCTGTCAAAGAATAAGCAAAATGCCTCTCTTTTTATTTTATCAGCTTTGGTTCAGCCGATCAAAGCTCATTTTTTTAAATTGAGCTCTTTTAACCAAATATTCACATTAATGAACAATCGATTATTGTTTAGGCTCGTTATTGTTTGCTTATCTTTTTCAATAACAAGTTGTGCCGTTTTCCAACCCGAAAAAGCTAAAAAAACGGCCGCTGCAAAGCCCGACTCAAAAGATAAGAACGGAATTAAAGCTTTTGATAAGGTCATCACCAAAGACGCTAAATCTGACGCCGGCCTTTTCACAGTTCACCAGGTAGAAGATGATTATTACTTCGAGATCCCTGACAGCCTTTTCAACAGGGAAATGTTGATGGTGACCAGAATTGCCCAAACCGCTACCGGAATTGGTTTTGGAGGCGGAAAACAGGACACCCAGGTTCTTAGATGGGAAAAGAAAAATAAAAATGTCCTTCTAAGAATTGTTTCTCACGAGATCTATGCAGCCGATTCATTACCTATTCATGAAGCAGTCGTAAACTCTAATTTTGAACCGATCCTTTATTCCTTTGACATTGCGGCCTTTCATAAAGACTCTGTGAATAATGCGACCGTGATCAAAGTTACCGACCTGTTCAAAAAAGATGTGCAGGCACTTGGATTTCCTGAGCAAAGAAGAAAGCAATACAAGATCACACGTCTGGATGACAGCCGCTCCTATATAGATACTATTAGAAGTTATCCTCAGAACATCGAGGTGCGTCACGTTAAAACTTACAACGCAGGTGATCCGCCTTCTAATGCAAGTACTGCTTCTATCTCGGTGAAAATGAGCAATTCCATGATCCTTCTGCCGAAGGTTCCTATGAAAAGAAGATATGCTGATGAGCGCGTAGGATGGTTCTCAAGAGGACAAACAGATTACGGACTGGATGCTCAAAAAAGCGAAACCGTTCGCTACCTGGATCGATGGAGATTGGAAGTGAAGGAAGAAGATATCGAAAAGTTCAAAAGAGGAGAACTGGTAGAGCCTAAGAAACAGATCGTTTATTATATCGACCGTGCTACTCCTAAAAAATGGATCCCTTACATCAAGCAAGGTGTCGAAGACTGGCAGGTAGCTTTTGAAGCGGCAGGTTTCAAAAATGCCATTATTGCCAAGGATGCGCCAACAGTAGAAGAAGATCCTGACTGGAGTCCTGAAGATGTACGTTATTCTGTAGTGAGGTACCTCGCTTCCCCGATCCCTAACGCCAATGGGCCTCACGTAAGTGACCCGCGTTCCGGAGAGATCCTGGAATCTGATATCAACTGGTACCACAATGTAATGACCCTGCTGAGAAACTGGTTCTTTGTTCAAACTGCGGCCATCAATGAAGATGCGCGTGGTGTAGAGTTTAAAGACGAGATCATGGGTCGTTTGATCAGGTTCGTTTCAGCTCATGAAGTAGGCCATACTTTAGGCCTTCCGCACAACATGGGAAGCAGCGTTGCTTACCCAGTAGAGTCTTTGCGTGATCCTGAGTTCACTAAAAAGTATGGAACTGCGCCTTCCATTATGGATTACGCGCGCTTCAACTATATCGCCCAGCCTGAAGACGGGGATGTCGCTTTAATGCCTAACATCGGCCCTTATGACAAGTATTCGATCGAGTGGGGTTATCGTCCTATTTTAGATACTTCTGCGGAAAATGAAAAGAAAACACTGGATTCGTGGATCCTGAAACATGCAGATGATCCTGTTTACAGATTTGGAGCACAGCAGGGCAATGTGATCGACCCCACTTCGCAAACCGAAGACCTTGGAGATGACGCCATGCTAGCGAGTCATTATGGTATCAAGAATCTGAAGCGAATCATTCCGAATTTGATCGAGTGGACAGCAGAAGAAGGAAAAGATTATGAAGACCTTGAAACCATGTACGAGCAGGTGCTTGGTCAATATAACCGTTATATGGGGCATGTAGCCGCTAATATTGGCGGGGTGGTAAAGATCACCAAGACCTATGATCAGGATGGAGCCGTATTTACTCATGTTCCTTCTGAAAAGCAGGAAAGAGCCATGAAATTCCTACAGGAAGAACTTTTTGAGACTCCCGAATGGTTGATCGACCAAAAGATCTTCAACAAAATTGAATTTGACGGAAACGTGGAAAGAGTTCGCGGACTCCAGGAAAGAACCCTTAATAATCTTCTCGACTTCGGAAGAATGGCCAGATTAATAGAGAATGAAGAGATCAATGATAAAGAAGCCTACTCCCTTCTGGATATGATGCAGGATCTAAGAAGTGGTGTTTGGAGTGAACTTCGCAGAGGCAAAGCTATCGACACCTACAGAAGAAACCTTCAAAGAGCCTACATTGACCGCATGAACTACCTGATGACCGAAGAGCAAAAGTCGGTGCCGGCCAGATACAGAAACTGGATCAACCAAAGTGACGTGGAGGTAGCTCAGAGTGATATTCGTCCTGTAGTGAGAGGAGAACTTATGAAATTACAGCGCGAGCTAAAAAATAGCCTCGGAAGAAGCCGTGACACCATGACCAGGTATCACCTTCAGGACGCGTTGGAAAGAGTTAATTTAATTCTCGATCCTAACAGTTAAACTTTTTACCCTACAAAAAGAAAAGCCGGTTGATATTATTTCAACCGGCTTTTTAATTCCTAAAAAATTATTTATCCTATTTCTGTATTTCTCAATCTCAAAGCATTTGCGATCACCGAAACAGAGCTAAAGCTCATTGCTAAAGCTGCTATCATGGGCGATAGTAATAGTCCGAAGAACGGGAATAGCACTCCTGCAGCGATGGGAACTCCCAGGGAGTTATAGATCAAGGCGAAAAAGAGATTCTGTTTGATATTTCTCATCACCTTTTTACTCAGGTTTTTGGCTTTAACCACGCCATGAAGATCTCCTTTCACAAGCGTTATTTCAGCACTTTCAATGGCAACATCTGTTCCTGTTCCCATAGCTATCCCAATATCGGCCTTTGCCAACGCGGGTGCGTCGTTTATCCCGTCACCGGCCATCGCTACTTTTTTACCCTGTGCCTGGATCTTTTCGACTTCCGCCAATTTATCCTGGGGTAACATCCCGGCTCTGAAACCTGAAAGATGCAGTTCCTTAGCTACAGCCGATGCCGTAATTTCGTTATCACCGGTCAGCATGATAACCTCAACCCCCTCATCGATCAGATCCTTAATGGCTTGTTTACTGGTTTTCTTTATTGGATCGGTAATGGTAATATAGCCGGCAACTTGTTTTTCAATTGCAACAAAAGAAACTGTTTTTCCCTGTTTTTGCTCCTCTTTCACTTTTGACTGAAGTTCGTCTGAAACCTCAGTCCCTATCTCTTCCATCAAACCGTAATTCCCAATGGCAACTTCTTTTCCTGATGCTGTTCCTGTAACACCTTTTCCGGTGACCGCGTTAAAATTAGAGGCTTCAGAAAGTTCCACCTTACGTTCCTTCGCAAAATTGACGGTAGCAGCAGCCAGCGGATGCTCACTCTGTGAATTTATTGAGGCAATATAATTGATCATTTCTTCTTCCGTAAAGGAATCATTTGCCACCACTACTTTTTCTACGGAAGGTTTTCCTTCAGTAATTGTGCCCGTCTTGTCAATAATCAGGGTATCTATCTTATCCAATTGTTCAAGCGCCTGGGCATTCTTGATCAGAACTCCATTTTGAGCACCTTTTCCAACACCTACCATGACCGACATTGGAGTGGCCAGACCCAGGGCGCAAGGACAGGCAATAATCAAGACCGCTATTGCGTTGACCAAAGCATAAACATGTGCAGGTTCAGGTCCGTAAATAGCCCAAACGACATAGGTAATAATGGATATAAAAACTACGATGGGCACGAAATACCCGGAGATCTTGTCGGCGAGTTTCTGAATGGGCGCCTGGGAACGACTCGCATCATTAACCATTTTAATGATCTGTGATAACAAGGTCTCATCCCCCACCTTTTCAGCCTTCATGGTAAAGCTGCGGTTCCCGTTAATGGTTCCTGAAGTAACCGTATCACCTTCGGCTTTCTCAACAGGAATTGGTTCCCCGGTAATCATGGATTCATCAATATTGGTCTGTCCTTTTTCAATACTTCCGTCCACCGGAATCTTATCACCCGGTTTAACACGAAGAATGTCTCCCACCTGGATATCATCGGTATCAATTTCTTCCTCCTTGCCATTAACAACCCGAATTGCCTTGTTAGGCGCGAGTTTTAAAAGCTCTTTTATCGCGGAATTCGTGCGGGAGTGCGCACGGGCCTCCAATAACTGGCCAAGCAATACAAGGGTCAGTATTACTGTGGCAGCTTCAAAGTAAACATGTACGGTACCCTCGTGAGTCTTGAATTGTTCCGGGAAAAAATCTGGAAAAAGCATTCCAAAAACGCTAAACACCCAGGCCACCCCGGCTCCGATCCCGATCAAAGTGAACATGTTGAGGTTCCAGGTTTTTATGGACCGGTATGCTCTTTCAAAGAACATCCAGGTCGCATAGAAAACAACAGGAAGCGAAAGCGCGAACTGTACCCAGTTCCAGGCTTTCATACCCATCATGTCATAAAGTGGATTTTCAGATAGCATTTCAGACATCGCTATTAAAAATATGGGAAGGGTAAATGCGACTGCAATCTTGAATTTTTTAAGAAGCTTATTATAGGTCTTCTTTTCAGCAGAAACCTCAGCTTCCATAGGAACAAGGTCCATTCCGCAGATAGGACAACTTCCGGGTTCGTCTTTGATCACTTCTGGATGCATTGGGCACGTGTACCGTGTCCTTTCGGCCTTAAGACTCACCTCTTCTACAAGGTCCATTCCGCAGACGGGGCAATCTCCGGGCTTATCGTAAGTCTTATCGCCTTCGCAGTGCATAGGGCAATAAAAGGTGCCGGTACCTATTCCTTTGGGTTTTTCAGGCTTAGGAGCGGCTGTCACATCCTGCCCGGGCAGGAAAATATTGTAAGATCCTGCTTCTTCCAGCAAGACTTCCTGGAAAGCTGTTACAGGAACCGGTTTTTGCATTTCAATTTTCGCTTCCGCTTTTTCCAGGTCAACGTTTACTTTTTCAACCCCTTCCACTTTCTGAAGCACCTCTTCCACGTGAGCCTGACATCCGCTACAGGTCATACCTGAGATCTCAAACTGCTGCTCAAGTTTACCTTTTTTCGGAGCGTCTAAAATGTGATATCTGCCCCCGTCTTTTTGAAGCGCGTCCTCAAAAACACCAACCGCAATATGCTTTTGCATTTCAATTACAGCTTCGGCTTTTTCGAGGTCAACAGAAACGGTTTTTACACCATCTACTTTACTCAACACCTCTTCCACGTGTGCTCGGCAGCCGTTGCAGGTCATGCCAATGATCCTATAGTGATGCGTCATCCCGGACTTTTTTTCTTCGGAAAAAGAAGGCTCGGAAAGGTCATTTTTGGAAGCTGTTGTATGTTTTTCTTGGGAAGAAGCGGGCTCTAAAAGGTCATTTCCGGAAGTCTTATTTGCAGCAGAAATATGATATTTTTCGTTTTCCTTCTGAAGGGCCGTCTCAAAAGTTTGCAGCGGAATGTGTTTTTCCATTTCGATGACCGCCTCCGCTTTCTCAAGATCTACAGAAGCGTTTTTCACGCCTTCCACTTCCTGAAGCACCTTCTCTACATGAGAACGGCAGCCATTGCAGGTCATGCCCTCTATTTTATAGGTATGTTCCATAGCCCCTTCGGAAGAAGAGGATTCTGAAATGTCATTTTTGGCTGCCTTCTCTCCAGCGGAAATATGATATTTTTCATTTTCCTGCTGAAGAGCTTTCTCGAAAGTTTCTAAAGGAATGTGTTTTTCCATTTTGATCAACGCTTCAGCCTTTTCAAGGTCAACTGAAGCGTTTTTCACGCCTTCAATCTCCTGAAGCGTTTTCTCGACGTGAGACCGGCAACCGTTACAGGTCATCCCGGTTATTTTATATGTGTGTTCCATATCTTTTAACTTTACTAAACAAAGTTCGCAGGAAAAAAGACAGGAGCGTTATATAATTCTGGAAATTTATGGCAAGATTTCCCTAATCCTCCTGGTTCTCCAGCCTGTAAATTATCTTTTTCATTTGCGCGATCTCTCGCTTTTGAGCTTCAATGATCTCTTCCGCAAGTTTTTTAGTTTCCGGATCTTTGATATCTGCCCTTTTACTGGTTAATATGGCGATGGAATGGTGAGGGATCATAGCTTTCATATATAGCACATCCCCAATGACAGGTGCCTGGGCTCTTACCAGTCCCAGCGCCGAAACAAAAAGTAAGGCACTGCCCACATAAATTCCTATATTCTTTTTCCTGTTCTTATACATATTCAGCATGAATGAAAGCATGATAACCGCCATTGCAGAAATTCCCAGACAGGTCATATAAAACCTGGTAAGACTAAAGTACACGTGATCGAACTCATAAGTGTTCAGATACATAGTGATGTACATGGCTATAAATGAAAGTCCAAGCATCCAGAAAAATTTTCCGTAGTTACCGCCTTTCATTTTTTTATCTTGTTTAGATTCCATCTTTGAGTTTTTTGGTTGGAAATTATTTTACTTTTTAATGGTTTTTTCCACTGACCCGCAGTCGGGCATTTTTTCACCGAAATACGGGTTGGAGATCTCTTTAACATCCGCATACCAATAAGCTCCCTTATTGTTAAAAGCCATAGGACAATACTTCTTATAAATGGTCCCTTTAGACAGGGCATCTTCAAACATGGGCCCCGCTTTTTCGGTAAAAGCAGCGAACAATTTTCTTTGTTCTTCTATATCATCTGTTTCTGCCAATTGTTGGGCTAGAGTTTTCATTTCTTGCCTTTCAGGAGAGAAAGAATCGGCCATCGCCTCGGCGACCTCATTCACCTTATCCGTATCCTCATTGGTAAGGGCGAATTTTATTTCGAGGTAATTGTGCCATATCTTCCCGGTCATTCCATCTATAAAATCCTGGTCGGCAACATCTGCGGTCTTTTTTTCAGCTTTTTTTCACCTCTTCAGGAGTTTTGATCTCTACCGATTGATTTTCCTTCTCGCCTTTACAGGAGAACAGCACAGTGGTCAGCAAAAAGACCATACAGAAGTTTAAGACTTTCATAGCTTTAAAATTTAGTTTCTTTAATACTAAATTCGAAAAAAGGCTATGGAATCTTTCATAAAGAATTGGTAAAACTCAATCAAACCGCTGGTTTAAAAGAATTTTCTCAATTCCTGAAGAAAAATTGATCTAAAGCTTATCGAGGGGAATACGTTTGTTCTCCTTCACCTGTTTAAAATGCGTAGGCGTGAGACCGGTGACCTTTTTGAACTGCTTGCTAAGGTGGGAAACGCTGGAATAATTCAGCTGCAAGGCAATTTCACTAAGGGAAAGTTCGTCATAGACCAGAAGCTCCTTTACTTTCTCAATCTTCTGAGTGATGACATATTGTTCAATGGTCATTCCCTGAACTTCAGAAAACAACTTGCTGAGAGCCGAATAATCCTGGTGGAATCTTTCGGAAAGGTATTCTGAAAATGTGATTTTAAGAGGCTCTTCAGAGTAATGTACTTGTTGCAGAATACTAGTTTTGATATTTTCTATGAGCCGGGTTTTCTTATCGTCTATAAGTTCGAAACCCAGATCCTTGAAGTGATCGGCCAGTTCCTTTTTTTGAGCAGGGGTGATCTCCTGGTCGAGTTCCACCTCCCCAAGAGTCACTGTAACGGGATGAAGCCCGAACTTTTCCAGCTCAGACTTCACCACCATGATACAGCGGTTACAAACCATATTTTTAATATACAGTTTCACCTTTAAATTCTATTTAATGGTATCTCTTACGCTACCACACTTAAGCATCTTATCACCGTAGTATGGGTTGCGGATCTCTTCAGAAGATGAAAGCCAGTATCCGCCTTTTCCTTCAAAAGCCATCGGGCAGTACTGCTTGTAAATAGCTCCAGAACTTAGGGTTCCTGCCATCATTTCTTCTACCGCCGAAGAAAGGTCTGAAAATGCGGTTCTCTGCTCGTTTAGTTCTGAGCTTTGAGCGATCTTTTGAGCTGCGCTCATAGCATCTTCCTTACCACCTGCAGCCTGTAAAGCGTCAACCAGCATTTTACCGCCATTTTGAGCTTCGGCAGCATCACTCTTCACTAAGGCTGTTTTGATATGATCATAGTGTCCATATACAGCAGCCATTTTCTCATCTTTAAATGCCATTTCAGCAGTCATTGCAGAGTGATCCATTTCCTGGCTCATCTCATGCATTTCTTCACCTTCCATATGCATTTCATGATCTGCATGCGTTGCATCTTCAGCTTCATTCTCCTTTTTAGAATCACCACATGAATTTAAGGTGATCGCTCCCAAAAAGGCCATTAATAATAATCTTGCGTTTTTCATTTTAAAATTTATTTATAGTTAAAGTTATGGATTTACTTAATTCTTTTGACGACTTCGCCACAGGTCAACATGGCCTCACCGTAATAAGGATTCTTAACATCTTCGGAAAGGCTTAACCAATCTGCTCCTTTATTAGTGTTTGCCATAGGACAATGCTGCACAAAAACCGGGGTATCAATTTCATCCAGATTAGAAGCAAAAGCGATCATATTCTTTGAGAGTACAATAAAATGCTCCCGCTGATTCTCCAGTACATCATTTTCAGAAATAGCCTGCAGCATTTGGACCATTTCGTTCACATGGGAAACTTCCATAGCTCCCAAATTACCGGTTTTAAGGCTTTTCACTTCCTGAAGCATTTTATAAGCATTAGACTTTACATTTTCTACATCAGAGCTTACAAAGGCGTCTTTCAATTCAAAATACGTACTTAGCACAGTAGTGAAATCCTTCTGGAAAGTTTCCGGTAAATTCATCTTCATCTGTTCCGGATCCTCAGGCATTCCTTCACTTGCATTCATCATGGATTTTTTTCCCTGCAACTGGGCGGCAGCATCTACGGTGAAAGTTCCGTTTACTACTATTTCCTCCCCATTCTCCAAACCTTCGAGAACAACATACCTGTCTCCCATGGATCTTCCAAGTGTTACTTCCCTCATTTCAAATACAGGCTCGGTTGGAACAGGTTTTACATATACCAGGGAGCGATCTCCTGTCCAGAGCACCGCAGATTTCGGAATGTTAACTGTTACCTCTTCTGTTTCCACTCCGGCTGTTTTCACTTCTCCCTGCACGAACATTCCCGGCTTGAAGATGTTATTCTTGTTTTCCAGGTCGGCCCTAACCTGTACAGTTCTACTTGAGGTATTTAGCACTGGATCGATAAAAGAAACAGTGGCTTTAAATTCCTTTTCTGGATAAGCATTTGTAGTAATAGTGATCTCCTGCCCTACCTCAATATTCCTGATCTGGTTCTCATAAGCATCAAAAACCGCCCAAACACTGTTTAAGTTTGAAATCTTATAAAGGGGCTGCCCCTGCTTCACGTAATCTCCTTCCTGTACCAGTTTATCTGTTACAGTTCCGTTTACCGTGGCATACACAGGAAAATTCTCTCTAACAGCACCTGATGCTTCTATCGCCTCGATCTGCTTATCTGAAAGTTTCCACAGTTTCAGCTTATTTCTAACCGCATTGTATAAAGCCGGCTGACTTTCTTTCATTCGGGCTGCCGTTAGTAATTCTTGTTGAGCCGCAACCAGTTCAGGTGAATAGATGGTTGCCAGTAATTGCCCACGATTCACCTGTTCCCCGGTGAAATTCACATTCAGATCTTCGATCCTTCCGGCGAAATAGGCTACCTGTACCGCATTTGCTTCCTCGTTCACCTGTATTTTTCCTGAAAGCTTCAGATTGTTACTTCCAATTTCTCCGCCACCCACAATTGTGGTCTGAATATTAGCCAGGGCCAGAGCATTCTCTGAAAGTTTAAATTGATCAGCAGCCAGACCGTCTGCTCCCGCTTCAGCAGGGATCAAATCCATTCCGCAGATAGGGCAATCTCCTGGTTCCGGCTGCATGATCTGCGGATGCATGGAACAAGTCCACATCTGGGTTGCCGATTCTCCTTCATGATCGTGAGCCGCATCGCTTACGTTTGCATCAGAACCACTAAACATCCAGTAGCCCAGCGCCAGGCCGGCCACCAATATTCCTAGGTATATTAATATTCTTTTCATCTTATTCGTATTAAGAAATGATCTTTCTGTTTTAATTGGTCAAATAGTTTACCAGGGCCGTCTGCTGGTAATAGTTTTTTACGGCTTCAATCAATCCGGTCTGAAATCTCAACTGCATTTCCTGGATATCCAGAACATCGTCAAAATCTATAGTCCCGGTTTCATAATTCTTAACCAGTATTTCTTCTGCGTCCTTGGCCTGTTTGATATTGCGTATAAATGTATTTGCCGTGATCCTGGCCGATCTTCGGTTGCTTACAGCCGAAGCCAGCAAATTTTCCAACATATTTTGTCTTTCCTCTCGTTGAGACAGAATTTCCTTTTGCCTGATCTCATTCTGGCGCGTAACCGATTTGTACTTGTTATTGAAAATTGGAATTGAAACCGAAACCATAGGCATAAGGATATCTTTTCCGTTTTCATCTACCACCATGTCAGTACGCTCTGCTACCGGGATATAATCCAGCCCGAATCCAAGCTTTGGAAGAGCATCTTTCCTGTTTAACGCTTCCGCCTCATTGATGGATTCATACAAACGTTCGAATTTCAACAACTCCGGATGCACTTCTGCGACGGTCAAAGTCTCCATTACGGCTTCATTTGGAATCGCCATGGAATCAACAACGGTTATCTCCAGATCTTCTTTTCGATTCAATAAGTTGTTGAAATTCACTTTTTCAGCCTCCAGATCCTGCTCTATGGTTTCCTTTTGCTGATCAAGGTCATTCTGTCTCATTTGAAGCCGAAGCACGTCTACGGCTGAAGCACTTCCCACCTCAAGTGAATTTAAAGCCAACTCACGATACACCTCCAACAATTCAATGTTCTCAATCAACACCTCTTTCCTGGCTTTCAGAGAATACAACCTGTAATAGGATTGGGCCACAGATAAGGCCAGTTTTCTCCGCGCTACCGAAACTTCAACATATTCAGCTTCAGCCATAGCACTGGCATAGTTCTCCCGGGTGGTAATAGTTCCGAACCAGGGTATCATTTGGCGGACTGAAAAACGGGCTTTTTGAGCCCCAGTCCTGGTCTCGGGTTCGCTGATAAAATAACCCGCGCTAAATTCAGTATCGGGTAAAGAATTAACTTCCTTAACCTTTTCAGAAGCAAGGTCAAATCGGAGTTCAAATTTCTGAATTTCCGGGTTGTTCTTTTCTGCTTCCAGTATATATGACTCTAGTTGTTGAGCCTTTCCGTTAAATCCAAAAAGAATAAGGAAAAGTACAAACAAGGTTTCTCCTATATTTATTCGGGACAAACTTTTGAATTTTTTCAAATTAATTTTCATCCTAATATTCTTTTAGTTCTTTATTCTTTTCAATTCCGCTTCTTTACGCCAGCTATATAAAACCGGAACTACAAACAGCGTCATAAGAGCGATCAACATTCCTCCAAAACTTGGGATCGCCATAGGGATCATAATATCACTTCCGCGTCCCGTCGATGTCAGGATCGGCAGAAGGGCCAAAATGGTGGTGGCTGTTGTCATCAAACAAGGACGGATCCTTTTCTCACCTGCCTCGATCACAGAAGCTCTTATCTCTTCTCTTGTTTTCGGAACATTCCTGTCGAAAGTCTGCGTGAGGTAGGTAGCCATAACCACACCGTCATCTGTAGCGATCCCGAATAAGGCAATGAAACCTACCCAAACGGCAACACTTAAATTAATAGTGCGCATCTGGAAAAGGTCCCTCAGGTTTTCACCGAAAAAACTGAAATTTAAGAACCACTCCTGACCGTAGAACCAGATCATTAGGAATCCACCTGCAAAAGCGACAGCTATCCCGGTAAACACCATTAATGACGTCGAAACCGACCTAAACTGGAAATATAGAATAAGGAAGATTATGATAAGGGAAAGAGGCACTACCACCGAGAGAGTCTTTTCAGCTCTAAGCTGGTTCTCATATGTTCCTGTAAACCTATAAGTAATTCCTTCAGGAACTGACAATTCACCTGAGTCAATTTTTTCTTTGATCAGATCCTGAGCATTTTCTACTACATCAACTTCGGCAAACCCATCTAACTTATCGAACAGCACATAGCCTATAAGGAAGGTATCTTCACTCTTGATAACCTGCGGGCCCTGTTCATACCTTACCTCTACCAATTCTCCCAGCGGTACGGAGTTTCCTCCTTCCACGGGAATGTAGATATCTTTAATATCCTGAGGGTTCGCCCGTAGCTCCCTCGGATAGCGAACCCTCATTCCATATCTTTCCCGGCCTTCTACCGTTTGGGAAATGACCATTCCTCCTACCGCAACTTCAAGCACCTGCTGTACATCTTCAATGGCAATACCGTAACGCGCCAGTCTATCCCGTTTTATATCAATGAGGAGATAAGGTTTTCCCACTATCCTGTCAGCAAAAACGGCTTCATCCTTTACACCTTCAGCCTCCTTCAAAATATCTTCCAGTTTTAAACCGAAAGCTTCTATCGTTTTGAGGTCAGGTCCTTTCACCTTGATCCCCATAGGAGCCCGCATCCCGGTTTGCAACATGACAAGACGCGTTTCAATAGGTTGCAGTTTTGGTGCTGAGGTCACTCCGGGCAATTTGGTCACCTTCACAATTTCGTTCCAGATATCGTCAGGGGACTGAATATGAGGTCTCCAGTTTCTGAAGTATTCCCCATCCTCATCGGGGATCAATTGCTCCCTGTTAACTTTAAGCGGATCTTTTATACTTGAGCTTTCATAATTGGCATCTTCATCTACTTCAGTATTAGGGTTTAATGCCAGTTTCCCGCTTTTCAGTATAAATAAACCATCCTCATTAACCTGGTAACGTTGCGGTTCTCCCTCTTCATTACGCATGTACTCAGATCTGTACTGAATGATGTTCTCATACATTGAAAGAGGTGCAGGGTCAAGGGCTGATTCTGTACGGCCGGCTTTTCCCACCACGGTTTCTATCTCCGGAATCCCTGCAACTGCCATATCCAGTTGCTGCAACACCCTTTTATTCTCTTCAACCCCGGCATGAGGTAAAGATGTAGGCATCAACAGAAAAGATCCTTCATTAAGTGAAGGCATGAATTCCTTTCCGGTATTTCTCATTATCAAAAATCCCAGGATCACAACAACCGCAGGCACAGAGAGGAATAAGATCTTATTATCCAGAGTCCAGGTAAGAATACGGGTATAATAATTTCGAAAAACAGTAAATGCTCCCAAAAGCCCAAAGGCTATCAATCCCACGAATAAAAAGTTCATTACAACACTCCGATCGAAACCTAAGGGTCTCCAGTATTCAGCCAGCAGGTATACAATAGCAAAGGCAGAGATGATAACATTTATAAGATTAGATTTTTTGGAAGTGATCTTCTTTTTAAGAAGCATCAATCCTGTAACCCCAAATGCGATTGCAACAATACCTATAAAATACCCAAACCCAAGAGCTGTAATCCCTGCTATTATCAATAATGTATTCACGACAAACCCGACACTTGTTCGCGCAGTCCTTTTCTTAAAGAAAGCCGCGGCAAAAGGCGGAATTAAAAACAGCGCCACAATAAGAGAAGCCGTAAGGGCCATGGTTTTGGTAAAGGCCAGGGGTCGGAACAGCTTACCTTCGGCACCTATCATCGTAAACACCGGGATAAAACTTATTATCGTGGTAAGTACCGCTGTCAAAATAGCTCCTGAAACTTCAGAAGTGGCATTATATACAATCGTATTTATTGGCAGTCTCTTCCCATTTTCATCGGTACTCAGTTCGTCAATATGCCGTAGAATATTTTCGGAAAGTATGACCCCTACATCTACCATGGTACCAATAGCAATTGCAATACCCGAGAGGGCGACAATATTTGCCGGAACATCAAAGAGCTTCATGGAAATAAAGACCATCAGCACGGCAACCGGCAGCAAGCTCGAAATGAGTATTGAGGCCCTTAAATTATACACCATTATAATGATGACGAGAATTGTAATCAGGATCTCCAGGCTAAGAGCTTCATTCAAAGTGCCAAGAGTTTCCTGTATAAGTTCTGTCCTGTCATAGAAAGGAACAATAGTGACCTGGGAAACTCGCCCGTCACTCAATTCCTTTGAAGGAAGTCCACCACTTATCTCAGCTATCTGTTCCTTCACATTATTGATCACCTCTAATGGATTGGCTCCATAACGTGCAACCACTACTCCACCTACAACCTCAGCGCCTTCCTTATCAAGTATTCCGCGTCTTTGGGCAGGCCCTAAAGAAACTTTAGCGATGTCTTTTATGCGTATGGAGGTGTAGTCTTCTGAAGTAACCACGGCATTTTCTATATCCTCGATGGATTTGACATATCCCAGTCCGCGAACAAGGTATTCCGCCTGATTGATCTCCAGGGTTTGCGCGCCTATATCCCGGTTACTTTCTTTTACAGCCATGACCACCTGCTTCAAACCAATGTCATACTGACGCATAAGTTCAGGGTTCACATCAATCTGATATTCCTGAACATATCCTCCGATGGAAGCTACTTCAGAAACTCCACTGGCTCCTGAAAGCGCATATTTCACGTAATAGTCCTGAATACTCCTCAACTCATGGAGATCCCAACCGCCTGTAACATTGCCATCCTTATCTCTCCCTTCCAAAGTATACCAGAAGATCTGTCCGAGACCAGTCGCATCAGGGCCTAGAGCCGGATTCACCCCTTCGGGTAGTAAATTGCTGGGTAGGGAATTCAGCTTTTCAAGAATCCGGCTACGGCTCCAGTAAAATTCAATGTCTTCTTCAAAAATGATGTAAATGCTCGAAAAGCCGAACATTGAGGAACTTCGAATGGTTTTCACCCCGGGGATCCCGAGTAAAGAAGTGGTTAGCGGATAGGTGATCTGATCCTCAATATCCTGAGGAGATCTTCCCGGCCACTTGGTAAAAACTATCTGCTGGTTCTCACCAATATCTGGAATCGCGTCAACCGCGACAGGATCTGTTGGCAGAATCCCGGTTTCCCAGTTAAAAGGTGCTGTAACTATTCCCCATCCCACAAATAACAGGAGAAGAAGGATAGCTACAAGTTTGTTTTCTATTAGAAATTTGATGCCTTTATTTAGCATGTTAAAATGATATTAAGTTCAAGAATTGAAAAATCGAACAAAGTCCAATAATCCGGATCGGGCCTCAAAAAAGCATTTTCGGGCCTGTCTTTCTAAAACTTAAAATATCAAATAAGAAAGGTCTGGTCTCTCAACTGTATGTCATAGACCAGCAAAGGCGGGGAATAATCGGAAAAAGGAATCAGTGCTTTTGGCAGTTCCTGAAATAACTCTACATAAGAGTAGGTAAAACTAGCAAGGAAAACCTGCTTAGGGTGGTCAAGGTCATTAAAAGATATCTTTAAATCTTCCTGACCTTCAACATGAATAGTTTGATCTTTACATCCGTGACCATCCATCATTTCACCTGAATGTTCCATTCCACAATCTTCTGCTTCAGAGAATATGGCAAGGTCCACCAGTACACTTCCGCAGAAATGTTTATCTACGGTAAATGATATGGTTGAGAACAGCACCAAAAGTGCCATTAACAAAGAGCCGGATTTTTGAAAAACCTTTTTCACGGAAACAAAGTTAATTGTTTTTCCTGAATATAAACAAGAAAATGAAGAAAGCATATGAGGAGTAGAAGTGGATTAATACTATACAGACTAAAGTTTAGGTTTAGGGCATCAAATTGAAATTCCTATCAAAAGTATAATATGAGAAGGGGACGAAAACTTATTTGTTCGGAAATATTGTATGATTATATTCGCAGAGGAAAAGATATCATTCGTCCGGTAAACGAACATGTGAACACCGGGGTGGATGCTGCTAACCTGGATATTTCAGCGACCGACAACCGGACGATCTGTCCAATTCCTGCCAGTGAAATTGAGGCTTCCGGAATGCAGCAAACAGAAGGATATTAATAAAGCATAATAGAGAAAATACGTTGGAGATCGGGCGGTAGAGGATACTTCTCATTCCGGTCTCCTTTAATAAAAAAACAATGGTAAAAAGACAAACAGCCTTAAAGATTAGACAGGCACACCGGTATTTAGGGTTATTTTTAGGAATACAGTTCATCATGTGGACCGTGAGTGGTTTATACTTCAGCTGGACAGATATTGATGAGATCCACGGAGACCAGTACCATAAAACTGAAATGAGTCACCCCAGTTTTGAGGGCTTGTTGAGCCCTTCAGAATCGACAGGGATGGAGGTGCACTCGGCAGTATTGAAAGAGATTGCCGGGGAACCGTATTATTGGATCAACCACAGCATGCTGCATAATGCCCGTACCGGCGAAATGAAGAAGGGAATTACTGAAGCTGAGGCTCTTGCCATAGCAGAAAGTAAGATGATAGATGGATTAAAAGTAGAAGATGTAGAGAGGATCACAGAAACGGGAGACCACCATGAATACCGCGGAGGTCCACTGCCTGCATATGTGATTTCCTATGATACTCCGGAAAATATCAAAGCCTATATCTCAATTACTGACGGAACATTTAGAACCTTGAGGCACCGAGACTGGCGAATCTTCGATTTTCTTTGGATGACGCATACGATGGATTATGGGGGGCGTGATGATTTCAACAATTTAGCGCTCAGAATTTTTTCTTTAATGGGCCTTATTACGGTATTGAGCGGTTTTGTACTGTGGTACATCTCCTCGCCAACGGTTAGAAAGGTTATTGACCCTAAAAAGAAGAAGAAAAAGAAAAAACGCGCCTAGTTAAAAATTTAGCCTTCTGATCTTTGATAAGGTTGATACCGGTAATTTTTAAATTAGCCAGAAAAGGCTGTCGGGAGGCAGCCTTTTTTGTTGCCTGATTTTGAAAAAGACCCAGGTCGTCCTTTTGTGCGAAATTAATAGCCATAAAATGTAAGTGTCCAAGTCAGTACATTATATATCACCCAATTATCTCGATCTGGACCAGATAAGGAAAATCATTGCGCAAGAAAAAAAATTACTGTTAAGCGAGGAGTCCAAACGGTCAATACCAGCCTCTTGAAAATAGTTTTAAACAATGGCTTCAGAAGAACAAAGAAAAGATCCAGGTTTAGACTTTATCGGAACTGGACTTTTCAGCCGTGGCTTTTTGCAAGCGATAATAGAAGAAGGCAGGTAATAAAATAAGGATCAAAACCGGATGTGCCAGGAATCTGCGCACGTAAAACGCTGCCAGATAATCATCTGGAGTTACATTTTGCATGAGGTATACAAAAAGGGGAAATAGCACCACAAAAAAAGTGAAAAATATAATCCCTGAAAATTTTATGATCCCCCAACTCCTAAATGCCACGAAGAGAATAGTCAATGAAATTATGGTATTCAGCAAAAACCTTAAAAAAACATTAAAGAACATCTCTGGAGGGAACTCCAGGCTCTCATTTGGCTTAAAGGCATTTTCAAAGAAATACATGAATGGATCGTAAAAGAATCGGTACTCGAACATTCTGATCATTGCCAGAAGGATCACTAAAAAGCCTATTATCAATAGTTTTACACCCGGTTTCATGTTCTTATTTGTTTAGAATAAATAGCGATCCAGAACACCCAAAGCAAGAATACCGTTCCATAAATGATCAACGGGAACGCGATGGTATGTAAAAAATGTGCGTACTGCGGAAATTCATAGATTCCCACAGCTAAAACTCCAATCCGCAGAATATTCGTGATATAAATAATCACTGAACCGGCGAGGATATAACCCAAAGTAGGCTTTACCCTTCCGAAGAATGCCAGCATGAAGGAAACAAACAATATGATTATCGAAACCGAATTACAGCCCTCAATGATACGGGCAACGAACTTCCCGTTTACCATCAAGTGCATAGTAGCCTCGGGAAAACCTGACGAGATCTCTGTCTCATAACCCAGGGCGCTAATCATCATCTCACTCAATACCGCCACGATATAGGTCATAAAGTCGGGATGGTAAGTTGTGGGTTCAAAACTATGAAGGTAGAGATTGTATAAAAAAGCCAATATGAGGTACACTCCTAAGAAGGTCACTATGAAGCGGATTACCGAGGCATATTTTTTAAAAAGCTGAAACAATTCGGGCAAATGATTTTTCCAAAAGTATTGAATTTATAAACTATGGCATCGGTAAATTTTTAAATACTTTTGTACAAAACGAAAATTGTATGTCTTTTGAAAAGTTAAAAAACGAGGCTCAAACCATACTGGGCCAACAGAATACTTCGGTTGATCAAAGATTGAGCGAGCTTTGTGAATTATTAAAAGCTGAGATCACTTATTATACCTGGGTTGGTTTTTATTTTAAGAACGGCGATAAGGAGGAATTAAAGCTGGGACCTTATGCGGGTGAACCTACCGACCATATTATCATTCCTTTTGGAAAGGGTATCTGCGGACAAGTGGCCGTTTCTAATCAAAACTTCGTAGTGCCAGACGTAAAAGCACAGGACAACTATATTGCCTGCAGTATTCACGTAAAAGCGGAAATTGTGGTGCCACTGTTCAAAAACGGGGAAAACATCGGTCAGATCGATATTGACTCCAATGTACCTGATCCCTTTACTGAAGAGGATGAGCGGTTCCTTGAGTTTATAAATGAAAAAGTAGCGGAGATCCTTTAACCACTTTGCTTCAAAAAAATAAGGCGTCAAAAATGTGATTTTTGACGCCTTATTTTTTTAATGTCGTTATGATTTACATTCCTGTTCGAATCGCTTCAACAGGATCCAGTTTAGAAGCAGAGATCGCCGGAATGATCCCGGATATCAGTCCGATCACAGCTGAAACAGCCGTTCCTATGAACATGTTCCAGGGAGACAGAATAAATTGAAAATCACCCGTAAACTGTGAAACCACCACAGAGGCCAGCCACACAAGGAAAAGACCAATTAATCCACCTATCACAGCCAGAATTACTGCTTCAAATAAGAATTGGAACAAAATGAACCGGTTCTTGGCACCTAAAGATTTCTGGATCCCTATTAAGTTGGTACGCTCTTTTACACTTACAAACATAATGTTGGCGATCCCAAAACCTCCTACCAACAGCGAGAAACCACTAATGATAAGCCCAATAAAATTCATTTGCCCCGTAATATTATCAATGAAATCTGTGAAGCCCTGAAGCTGGTTCACGAAAAAGTTATTCACCTCATCCCTTTTCAAGCCCCTGGTATTTCTCAACTGCTGTTCGACCATTGCCACGAACTCGGCATTGTCATCCACATCATCATTAGGTTTTAGAACGATCTGCGGAAAGGTACTACGACTGTTGCTTCCGTAAATTCGTCTAACAATATTCACAGGAATGAACACATTGGTATCATGTGACCCACCAAATAAACTCTGACCTTTCTTTTCCAGTAGTCCGATCACCGTAAATTTCCGGCCATATAACCGCACCTTTTTCCCTATCGGGTCACTGCCTTCAAAAAGATTTTCAGCCACATCATGACCAAGAATGATCACCGGGGCACCACGCACCGATTCTGCCTGGTTAAAAAACCGTCCTTCTTCCAGTTGTAAGGCTTCAATATCATAATATTCCCAGGACACGGCGGCAATTCCCACATCATTGGCGGTATTCTCCCGGTATTTTATAGCCTCCTGCGGAACATTCAATACGAAGGATGCAGCCTCCAGGTCGGGTAAACTTTTACTTAGGTATTCATATTCTTCGTAAGTAACATCGGGAAACTGTTGTCTTTTCCACTGTGGAATTTCAGAAGGACCAAACGAGAATCGCATCACGATTATGGTACTTTGATCTAGTGAACTCAAACTTCCTTTGATCTCTTTTTCGAGCGAATCTACCGCGGCAAGTACCGCAATGATCGAAAATATACCGATGGTCACCCCTAAAAGAGACAACATCGTTCTTAATTTATTGTTTTTTAGAGCGTTAATTGCAAAATTAAAGCTTTCTTTAAGTACCCGTAAGTATATCAACATAGTGCTTGAAGGCAGTATTTTTGGACCCTTGTAACATATGACGCCCACTTTAAAAATTCGTTACAAAATTTAATCACAAATAACAGCTTCAGGATTTATATTTTATACTGAAATACTTACTTTTGCAACCTTACCAAAACCAACACAATGAGCAACTTAAAATCGGCTAAATCAGCTTTAATTTCAGTATTTGACAAGGAGGGCCTTGCTCCTATCGTAAAAAAACTGGATGAGCTGGGAATCACGATCTATTCAACTGGCGGAACAGAAAAATTTATCAAAGACCAGGGAGTAAATGTAATACCTGTAGAAGACGTTACTTCTTACCCTTCAATCCTGGGAGGGCGCGTTAAGACCCTTCACCCAAAAGTCTTTGGAGGAATACTAAACCGAAGTGAGAATGAACAAGATAAAGCTGAACTTAAAGAATACGAGATCCCACAGATCGACATTGTGATCGTGGATCTGTATCCATTTGAAAAGACAGTTGCCTCAGGCGCACCAGATCAAGATATCATTGAAAAGATCGATATTGGAGGGATTTCATTGATCCGTGCGGCTGCTAAGAATTTTAAAGATGTACTTTGTGTATCTTCTGTAGAAGATTACGCTGAGTTTTTACAAATAATTTCTGAAGGGAACGGAGAGACTTCTCTTAAAGACAGAAAGCGATTCGCTGCCAAGGCCTTCAATGTTTCTTCTCACTATGACACAGCCATCTTCAATTATTTCAATGAAGAGGAAACGGTTTATAAAGAAAGTTACACCACCGGAAAGGAATTGAGATATGGGGAGAACCCACACCAAAAAGGCTTTTTCTTCGGGGATTTCGAAAGCATGTTTGATAAATTCCACGGAAAAGAGTTGTCTTACAACAACCTTTTAGATGTGGATGCTGCGGTAAACCTGATGAGCGAATTCCAAAATGAAGCTCCCACTTTCGCTATTTTAAAACACAACAATGCCTGTGGATTAGCGCAAAGAAACACCATTTCAGAAGCTTATAAAGATGCCCTGGCAGGAGATCCTGTTTCGGCTTTTGGAGGGATTTTGATCAGTAACACCGAAATTGACAAGGAAACTTCCGAAGAGATCCATAAATTGTTCTGTGAAGTGGTGATCGCGCCGTCTTATTCCGAAGAAGCTCTGGAGATCTTAAAAGGTAAAAAGAACAGAGTTTTATTGGTTCAGAAGGAAACCGAGCTCCCGCAAAAACAGGTAAGAACTTGTTTGAACGGACTTTTGGTACAGGACAAAGACCTTAAAACCGATACAAAAGAAGATTTAACTTTTGTGACAAACAATAAACCGAACGAGAAGGAGTTAACAGACTTGTTGTTTGCTTCCAAAATTTGCAAACACACCAAATCTAATACTATAGTTCTGGTTAAGAACAATCAATTACTTGCAAGCGGAACCGGACAAACCTCCAGAGTTGACGCTTTACGACAAAGTATTGACAAGGCGAGATCTTTTGATTTTGACCTTAACGGAGCTGCAATGGCCAGTGATGCTTTCTTCCCTTTCCCTGACTGTGTGGAAATTGCCGATAAGGCAGGTATCACTACCGTTATTCAACCAGGAGGTTCCATTAAAGATCAGCTGAGTATTGATTATTGCAATGAAAATAACCTGGCAATGGTGATGACCGGGACAAGACATTTTAAACATTAAATTTACTACATTTACCAAACCTCAAATTTAATTCGAACAAAGCATGGGATTTTTTGATTTTCTCACTGAAGAAATAGCTATAGATTTAGGGACCGCGAATACCCTTATCATTCATAATGACAAGGTTGTTGTGGACAGTCCTTCTATTGTCGCCCGACATAGGACTACGGGTAAAATTATCGCAGTAGGAAAAGAAGCTGCCATGATGCAGGGAAAAACCCATGAAAACATCAAAACCATTCGCCCATTAAAGGACGGTGTAATAGCAGATTTTGATGCCAGTGAAAAGATGCTCACTATGTTCATCAAAGAAATTCCGGCATTAAAGAAGAAGATGTTCACTCCTGCTCTTAGAATGGTAATTTGTATCCCATCGGGCATTACTGAGGTTGAGATGCGTGCGGTAAAGGAAAGTGCAGAAAGAGTAAACGGAAAAGAAGTTTATTTGATCCACGAGCCAATGGCCGCAGCAATTGGTATTGGGGTTGACATCATGCAACCAAAAGGGAACATGATCGTGGATATAGGTGGTGGTACTACAGAGATCGCCGTGATCGCTCTAGGCGGGATCGTATGCGACAAATCTGTAAAGATCGCTGGAGATGTTTTCACCAATGATATCGTATATTACATGCGTACCCAGCATAACTTATATGTGGGAGAACGCACTGCCGAAAAAATAAAGATACAGATTGGAGCTGCCACCGAGGATCTGGAAGTTCCGCCAGATGAAATGAATGTACAGGGGCGTGACCTGTTGACCGGTAAACCAAAACAGGTAAACATCTCTTACAGAGAGATTGCAAAGGCACTGGACAAATCTATCTTAAGAATTGAAGATGCGGTTATGGAAACTCTTTCTCAAACCCCTCCTGAACTCGCTGCAGATATTTACAATACCGGGATTTATCTTGCCGGTGGAGGATCAATGCTGCGCGGATTAGACAAGAGATTATCCCAAAAAACTGATCTTCCGGTATATATCGCAGAAGATCCTTTACGAGCAGTGGTGCGTGGAACAGGAATCACCCTAAAAACGTTAAATCGTTACAAAGGGATCTTGATAAAGTAGGAGTAGCTTATGCAGCAAATAATTAATTTTCTTATTCGCAATAAGAACAATATTCTATTCTTATTGCTGCTTTCTGTTTCCCTGTTTTTAACCATTCAATCCCACTCATATCAAAAAAGTAAATTCATAAGTTCTGCGAATTTTATTAGCGGTGGCATTTATAGCTGGTCCAGTAACATCAATACATATTTCAACCTGGAGGAATATAATCTCCGCCTTTTGGAAGAAAATGAAAGACTGCGATCACGCCTGGCTACTTACGAAGACTCTCTGGACATAAAAGATTATGAAGACACGATTTCTTTCAACGGAAGTTATACTTTTCGGGCTTCAGAAGTGATCAATAACAACTACGCTAAAATGGATAATTACCTCACCATCAAAAATGGTTCTCGCTCCGGAATTGAGCGGGATATGGGAGTAGTTACCAGCAAAGGAATCGTGGGGATCGTGGAAAACGTTTCACCAAATTATTCAACAGTCATTTCTATTCTGAATTCGAACTCAAAAATTAATGCGCAGCTGAAGAAATCGAACCACTTCGGAACGCTGGTTTGGAATGGTCGCGATCCAAACATTGTACAGTTGACCGATGTTCCGGCTATAGCACCGGTTAAAAAAGGCGACACCATTATTACCGGAGGTCGCTCGCTGATCTTCCCTAAGGGCTTACAAATTGGAAGTATCACAGATTACCAACTGGACCAAAGTGAAAGTTACTACACTATTGATATTGAACTTTTCAATGACATGACCAACATCGGTTATGTCTACATTATAGAGAACACAGCCCAGGCTGAGATCAGGAAACTACAAAAACTCACCAAAGATGAATAATGTAGTTATCACCAACACATTTCGGTTTATCTTCCTCATCCTACTGCAAGTATTGCTGTTGAACAATATCAATTTTTCAGGATACATCAACCCATATTTATATGTGTTGTTCATCATACTATACCCCTTTAACGGAAACCAAACCCTCTTTCTCTTTCTCAGTTTTTTACTGGGTCTGGGAGTAGACATTTTTGAAGACAGTGGTGGCATCAACGCGGCTGCATGTCTTGTTATAGCCTATATTAGGCCGTTGATCCTAAGATTTTCCTTTGGAGTGAGTTATGATTATCAAACCATCAAGTTCTCTAATACTCCACCGGGTTCACGGTTGAGTTATATTGCCATTCTCGTCTTTGTGCATCATTTTGTGTTGTTTACCTTGGAATTTTTCAATTTTGCACACTTATTGCTACTTTTCAAAAAAACCTTTTTTTCAGGTATTTTTACCATAATCCTGGTTTTTCTATCATTAGCGCTATTCAACAGAAAATCTAGATGAGAAGAATCTTATTATATATAATCATTATCACGTCGGGACTCATATTTATGGCCCGTCTTTTTTATCTGCAGATTCTTGATGACTCCTTCACCGGACTTTCGGAAAACAACGCGATCAAGGTAGTTTATGATTACCCCCAACGCGGATTTATCTTTGACCGAAATGGAGAGTTACTAGTTTCAAATCAGCCGTCTTATGACGTCATGGTGATCCCAAGAAACCTGAAGCCTTTCGATACAACCGAGTTCTGCAATATATTAGGCCTTACCCGGGAGCAACTTGAAAACCGTCTTGATAAGGCTAAGATCTATTCTCCCCGACTTCCTTCGGTGGTCATTCCACAGCTCACAAAAAGCGAGTATGCCTATCTGCAGGAAAAAATGCGGAAATATGAAGGTTTTTATATTCAGAAAAGGTCCTTAAGAGATTATTATACTGAAAACGGATCGAACCTACTTGGTTATATAACTGAAGTAAACCAACGCATTGTAAATGAGAACCCATATTACATTTCAGGGGACCTTATTGGAAAACAGGGGGTGGAAGGTTATTATGAAGAACTCCTAAGAGGTGTAAAAGGGGTTAAATACATACAAAAGGATCGATTTAACCGGGATATTGGTCCATATAAAGGTGGGGTCTTTGATACCCTTCCGAAGAAAGGAAAAGATCTAACCATTACCATAGATGCTGAACTTCAAAAGTATGGCGAATTACTCATGAAGAACAAACGCGGGGGAATTGTCGCTATTGAACCTGAAACGGGGGAAATCCTGGCAATGGTAACCGCACCTAACTATGATCCGGCACAGTTGGTAGGCAGAAAAAGATCTGAGAACTTCACCCGACTTTATTACGACTCCATCGCAAAACCATTATATGACCGCGGACTTTTGGCAGAATATCCACCTGGTTCTCCTTTTAAGACCATTAATGCTCTTATCGCACTTCAGGAAGGTGTTGTAAACACTCAGGAACGTTTTTCCTGTCAAAGAGGATATTACTATGGCAGAGGACGAAAGATGGGCTGTCATGATCACCCGAGTCCTTTAAGTATGATACCCGGGATCGCGAATTCGTGTAACGCTTATTTCGCCAATATTTACCGAAGGGTCATTGAAAAATACCCTACTCCGCAGGAGGGAATTGATAATTGGGCAAACCACCTACAAAGTTTTGGCTTAGGTGACTACCTGGGATCTGACCTTTCTACAGGGCGCCCAGGAAAAATTCCCGATTCTGAATACTATAATGCCATTTATCAATACCCTAAATACAAATGGTTTGCGCCAGCCACGCTTTCAAATGCGATAGGGCAGGGAGAAGTTTTAATGACACCTATTCAGCTGGCAAATATGACTGCAGCCATCGCGAACAGAGGATGGTTCTACACGCCTCATATCTTAAAGGAGATCGACGGCACACCTATTAAAAAAGAAGAATTTACTCAGAAAAAGTATACTACTATAGAACCGCAATATTTTGAACCGGTCATAGAAGGTATGCACCAGGTGTATAAAAGTGGTACAGCAGCCGGAGTTCGAATTCCGGATATAGAGATTGCAGGTAAGACGGGAACAGCTGAAAACTTCATGAAGATTGATGGAAAAAGAGTCCAGTTGACCGACCACTCGATCTTCATAGCTTTTGCTCCCGTTGACGATCCAAAGATCGCTTTGGCAGTTTTCGTTGAGAACGGTTATTGGGGAGGAAGATACGCGGGACGAATTGCAGGATTACTTATTGAGAAATACCTGAAAGGCGAGATCACTCGTAAAGATATGGAAGACTGGATACTTTCTCACAGTCTGGAAGAAGAATACGCAAAACCTTTAAGCGGCGAACCCTTTAAAATCAACCAGTAAAGAATGTCTAAAACCATCTCCCAATTTGATTGGCTAAGCATACTATTATACTTTTTATTGGTTTTAATAGGGTGGTTGAATATTTATTCAGCATCCCTGGATGATGCAGCAACCTCCTTTTTCGATCTTGATCAGATCTATGGCAAGCAATTGCTATGGATCATCTTAAGCGTATTTTTGATCGTTTTTTTATTATCGCTGGAAGCCAAATTCTATGAACGTTTTGCCAGTATAATATATGTGGGCGCGCTGTTTAGTGTTCTCGGCCTCTTCTTCTTCGGAAAGACCATTAACGGTGCTACATCCTGGTATGCTATAGGCGGTTTTACCATTCAGCCTTCAGAATTCGCCAAAGTGGCTACCGCCCTGGCCCTGTCCAAGTTTATTAGCGACATACAGACCAACATAAAAAACCTGGGGGACCAGTTCAAAGCCTTTATCATTATTGCCCTGCCGGCCCTTATAATATTGCCACAACCGGATGCTGGAAGTGCTATGGTCTACGCAGCCTTTTTCTTTCCCCTTTACAGGGAAGGATTATCTGGTGTTTACCTTATCGCTGCCGGATTAGGGATATTGGTTTTTGTACTTACGCTACTTTTCAACCCAATATGGGTATCAGCGGGAGCAGTGGTTTTGGTGCTGCTATTCTATTTTTTTAGAAAAAAGAAAAGACCCGGAGGGATTGCTTATTTCAGTATTCTGCTAGTTGCCATTGCGTTATCGTTCTCTGTAAATTACATTTTTGAGAACATTTTTGAGCAGCGTCATCGTGACCGATTCAACATCGTACTTGGAAAAGAAGTAGATAACCGCGGGATTGGTTACAATACCAACCAGAGTGAGATCGCCATTGGTAGCGGAAGCTGGTTTGGAAAAGGCTGGACCGAAGGAACCCAAACCAAAGGAAATTTTGTACCGGAACAACATACAGACTATATTTTCAGCACTGTTGGCGAAGAATGGGGTTTTATTGGAAGCTCAGTCGTAGTAATACTTTTCGTGCTTTTAATGTTGCGAATACTTCACCTTGCAGAAAGGCAAAAATCACAATTCAATAGGGTGTATGGCTACAGTATAGCAGGAATCTTTTTCCTGCACTTCTTCGTAAACATAGGGATGGTTATAGGCATTTTCCCTACAGTAGGTATTCCTCTTCCATTCTTTAGTTATGGTGGTTCAGGTTTGTGGGGCTTTACTATCCTGCTATTCATATTCATAAAACTGGATGCCGAAAGAATGTCTTTCTGGTAATCTAACCAGTTAGATTTTATAGAAACAAAAAAAGACCTTCAGGAGTACTGAAGGTCTTTTGGCTTTATCCAGATTCTCCCAATTAATTCTTCATTTGAGCGACTCCGGTCTTCTTAATATTATTCGTCTTCATATCCTCAAGAACATTCACAGCTTCTTCCATGTAGATATCGCTACTTAGGTTTTGATGCCAACGTTGTCTTTTCTCAGCAAGTATAGTATCCGTAGTAAATAGATCTTTTTCGTAAGGCAGGGATTCATAAGTCAGGTTAGACTCGTATTCAGATATTTTATTGAACTTCTTAGCCTGCACTTCATTACTCTCCATTTCGGCAGCATATTCCTCGTAACTTAAAGGAAAGGAATTTTCATTTCTCTGCTCCCTAATCCATTCGGCATTTTCCTGTATCAACTTAAGGTGTGGATTCTGAGCCATTCTCAGTTTACTATTTGAAAGTGTTTTCTCAAACCCTACATAGCCGTCCCAGATCTTGTAATTAGCTGCATCAATTTGATCCCAAGGAAGTGGGTTTTCCTGATCTTTTTCTCCTATGTCAATATAGCTGAACTTATCCGGAACCACTACATCACTTTTTACTCCTTCCAGCTGGGTAGACCCCCCATTAACTCTATAGAATTTCTGGGTAGTGATCTTTAATGCTCCCAGATCTCCAAGATCGCTGTTACGCACCCATCGGTTAAGGTCAAGAACATTCTGAACTGTTCCTTTACCATAAGTTTGTTTGCTACCAATGATGATAGCTCTTTTATAATCCTGCATGGCCGCTGCAAGAATTTCCGAAGCTGATGCTGAAAGTTCATTCACCAGGATCACAAGAGGGCCGTCCCAAAGAACGCTAGGATCAGTATCTTTCAATACTTCCTGTCCTTCCATTTTAGATTTCACCTGTACGATGGGGCCTTCTTTGATGAATAATCCTGCGATGTCAACCACAGTCTTCAAAGAACCTCCACCATTGTTTCTAAGGTCAAGCACCAGGCCTTCCATCCCTTGCTCTTTCAATCGGATAATTTCTTGTTTCACATCTGAAGCCGCATTCCTTTCAGAATAATCTTCCATATTAAAATAGAACTTCGGAAGGTTTATCACTCCGTATATTCTGTCATTTTTCTTTACTACAGATGTCTTCGCATATGTTTCTTCGATCTCAACTACATCCCGAATGATCTCAATATCTTCTATCGTACCGTCAACTTTTCTTACCGTAAGAGTGACTTTTGTTCCTTTAGGCCCTTTAATAAGGCTTACTGCATCATCCAATCTCATACCCACAATACTTACAGCTTCTTTTTCGTCTTCCTGTTTCACCTTAAGGATCTCATCTCCTACTTCAACCTCTTCACCTCTCCAGGCAGGACCTCCAGAAATAATTTCCACGATCTTTACATTATCGTTCTTCTTTTGTAATCTCGCGCCAATACCTTCCAGTTTACCGCTCATTGCCTGATCAAAACGGTCTTTATCCTGTGGAGCAAAATAGAAGGTATGAGGATCAAACTCCTCTACAATAGAGTTCACGTATAATGAAAACCAATCCTTACGTTCAAGGTCATCATTAAAGTCGAAATATTCTTTTAATGAGGTTTTGGTAAGTTCTCTCGCTTCTTTCTCTAGTTCAGCGTCAGACTTTATTTTATGGTCAGGATTGTTTTCAAGTTCTCTCTCCTGTTCTTTTTTCAGATCATAGAAATTGGCAATTGCAGAAAACTTCAATTGTTTTCTCCAGCGTTCTTTCATTTCTTCTTTTGAGGTAGCATAAGGCTGTTTCTCATAATCTGTAGTGAACACCTCTTTTTTAGAATAGTCAAAAGGTTCAGAAAGGATCTCTTTATAAATTGCTTCAGCTTCGACCATACGCTCAACAAGTCTTGTATGGGTAAGGTCAAAGAAACTGATATCGCTGTTCTTGATTTGATCATCTATCAGGGTTTCATAAGTTTGAAACTCTTCAATATCACTCGCGTATAAATATCGCTTAAGAGGATCTATTGCTTCTAAATAGTCACTATAAACCTCTTTTGAAAAAGAATCATTTAGATCTTTGGCATCGTAATGCCCGTTTTCAAGCACATAAGCGATCAATTCGATTAAGGTCTTGTCTTTATTTGGGTCGTTGAAAGTCTTTGTTGTAAAACTGCAGGATGCCGCAGCAAATAACAACACCAGCACGAGTAATTTATAATTCCTTTTCATTATGCTACGTATTTTCATCATTAGTACGTCTTAAATACAGTAAAAACTATGCCAACCTTTGCCTGGCTTTCAAATTTGTTAAACTACGAATATAATGTTTTCCTCAGGAAATTACTTTAATTTAGCAGCCATAAAATTTTCATAATGTCACAGGAAAAACCCCTCATTTTAGTAACCAACGACGACGGAATTACGGCTCCGGGAATAAGAGCCTTAATAGATGTAATGAAGCAAATAGGCGAGGTAATAGTAGTAGCACCAGATAGTCCTCAAAGCGGAATGGGTCATGCCATAACAATTAGCGACACCTTGTATTGCGACCAGGTGACTGTGAAAGAAACTTATAAACACAAAGAATACAGCTGCTCAGGAACGCCTGCCGATTGTGTAAAGATCGCCACCCAGGAGATTCTGCACCGCAAACCAGATTTGTGTGTTAGCGGAATCAATCACGGGTCTAATTCTTCTATAAACGTGATCTATTCAGGTACTATGAGCGCTGCTGTGGAAGCCGGAATTGAAGGGATCCCGGCGATCGGTTTTTCTTTACTGGATTACTCACTGAATGCCGATTTTGAACCTACCAAGAAGTTCGTAAAGAAGATCACAAAATCAGTTTTGAAACACGGGCTTCCAAAAGGAGTGGTTTTAAACGTAAACCTTCCGAAGCTAAAAGAATCGGAGATCAAAGGAATAAAAGTTTGCAGACAGGCGAACGCCCGCTGGGAAGAGGAATTCGATAAGAGAACGAATCCGCAGGGAAGAGATTATTACTGGCTTACGGGTAAGTTTGTGAATGATGATGAAGGAGAGGATAGTGACGAACACGCACTTGCTCAAGGTTATGTATCGGTTGTACCGGTACAATTTGACCTTACCGCCCATCATTTTCTAAAGGACTTACAAACCTGGGAGCTTAATGATTAAAAAAGAGATTTTTACAGGATTTATTACCGGGCTTCTTTCCAACATTATTGGAATGTTGATCTATATTCTGCTTTTTTCAGAACTAGGTATTCGGGATACAATAAAGGAATCGGCTGAAACCGGGTTTTTAGGCACGCTTATCACTGCGGGAGCCATACTTAATTTTCTTCCGTTCTTCGTATTTCTGAAGAAAGAGCAAACTTACAGGGCAAGAGGAGTGTTAATGGCATCTATACTTGCCGCCCTCATAATTGCCATTTTAAAGCTTTTATAGATGAAGTATTATATAATCGCAGGAGAAGCATCTGGAGATCTACATGCGGCCAACTTAATGAAAGCTCTTAAGAAGACTGACCCCGAAGCTTCCTTTAGATTCTGGGGCGGGGATCTTATGGAACAGGAAGGTGGAGAACCGGTGAAGCATTACCGGGATCTCGCGTTCATGGGCTTTGCTGAAGTGATCATGAACCTGAAGACCATTCTAAGCAATATTTCATTCTGTAAAGAAGATATTAAAACTTATGATCCCGATGCGATCATCTTTGTAGATTACCCGGGCTTCAACCTTAGGATCGCAAAGTGGGCACGAAAAGAGGGTTATAAAACACATTTTTACGTATCTCCGCAGATCTGGGCCTGGAAGGAAAACAGGATCAAAGACATAAAAAGGGATATTGATGAATTGTATGTCATCCTGCCGTTCGAAAAGGAATTCTACGAACAAAAACACGACTACAAAGTTCATTTTGTAGGGCACCCACTAATAGATGCCATCGCCCACAGGCCTCCTGTAGATATTGAAAAATTCAAAAAAGAGAACGGCCTTGATGAAAGACCGGTAATTGCAGTACTTCCCGGAAGCCGCAAGCAGGAGATCGAAAAAATGCTCCAGATCATGGTGAGCATTACTGAAGATTTCAAAGAGTATCAATTCGTGATCGCGGGTGCACCCAGCCAGGAAAGGGAATTCTATTCAGGTTTTATAAAAAAGAAGAATGTGAACCTGGTGATGAACAAAACATATGATATCCTTGGGATCTCAACAGCCGCGCTGGTAACTTCGGGAACAGCCACGTTGGAAACCGCTCTTTTCAAAGTTCCTGAAGTGGTTTGCTATAAAGGCAATTTCATTTCTTACCAAATCGCTAAAAGAGTGATCAACCTGGATTATATCTCTCTGGTGAACCTTATCATGGATCGAGAAGTGGTAAAAGAATTGATCCAATCTGACTTTAATAAGAAGAATCTCAAAAAGGAGCTTTCAAAGATCCTTCAGGGAGAAGCCCGCGAAAAAATGTTTGCCGACTACTACGAACTGGAGAAAAAACTGGGTGGCGCCGGTGCCAGTGAGAAAACAGCTCAGCTTATCTATTCCAAATTAACTTCGGAAAAGTAGATCTATGAGGCTTCTAAACATTGTTATTTTTGGTGTAATTTCAGTTTTCCTCACCTCCTGCGGAGCTCACAAAAATGTTTCCCGGGAAACTCAGGAACCTGTTCAGAAAGACGAAATTTCTCATTTTGAAGAAACTTCCGAAGAGACCATTATTGAAAAACCCAAAGAAGAAACATCCATATTGAACGCTATTTCCAGGATCCCAGATTATGCCATGGAATTCCTTGGAACGCGTTACAAATACGGTGGAAACACGAGTGAAGGAATGGATTGCTCGGGCCTTGTTACCACAGCATTTTTAAAGGAGGACATCAGCCTTCCCAGAACCTCACGAGACATTTCCCTGCAGGGCGAAAGGATCAACCTCGATGAAGTGGTTCGGGGCGACCTCTTGTTCTTCCAGACCAATAGTAGGCGAAAGGTCATAAACCACGTGGGTTTGGTGGTTGAAACTGAAGCCGGCGAAATTCAATTCATTCACTCCACGACTTCAAGAGGCGTCATCATTTCTTCCCTGAAAGAAAACTACTGGCAGGAAAACTTTGTAATGGCCCGGCGTATTCAATAAATCATTATCTTGGATCTCCCTCCCTGATAATGAAGCCTCTAAACACTAGCATCGTTAAACTCAGCCTGGTTCTCTTACTGGGCGTTATCGCAGGATTTTTCTTGAATTTATCTGCGGAAATATCCGTTTTTATTATTCTGATAAGTATTGTCCTGTTTATTGGAGGATTTCTCAGGGCTCGAGAATTACTTTTTAAAGATGTGTTCTTTGGAGCGACAACCTACCTCCTCTTCTTTTCAATCGGAATATTTACCGCCACCATTCACCTTCCCGAAAATCAAAATGGCCATTATATAAACCAGATATCTTCGGAAAAATCATCGCAGGCACCTGCTTTGAAAATTAAAATACGGGAAGTCCTAAAACCAGATCTCTATAATGCAAAATATATAGCGACCGTCGAGTCGGTAAATTCGGCCCCCACCCATGGAAAGATACTGGTATTGCTCCCGAAGGATTCCACCTTTCAAAAATGGGCTGTGGGAGACCGTTTACTTGTGGTAAGTGAACTTCGGGACATTCCGAAGCCATTGAACCCCCATCAATTTGATTACAGTCGCTTCATGAGAATCAAAGGCATTCTGAAGCAAACTAGTCCGTTGACCGGAAGTACTGCCGGCTTAGCTTCTAAAAATGGCCTTTTTGCCGGTGCTTATTACCTGCGCAATAAGATCATAGACGATTTAAAGGAAAATGGTTTTAAACAAGATGAACTGGCTATCATCCAGGCGCTGTTGCTTGGCCAAAAGCAGGACATCTCTAAAGAGACCTATAATAATTATGCAGCTGCAGGTGCCATTCATATCCTGGCTGTTTCGGGATTACATGTAGGGATCATATTATTGATACTGAATTTCCTCTTTTCTCCCCTTGAAAAATTGAAAAACGGGAGAACCTTAAAAACCATTTTAGTGATCATTTTCCTTTGGTCATTTGCTTTGCTGGCAGGACTCTCCCCTTCTGTAGTGAGAGCCGTGACCATGTTCAGTTTCTTAGCCGTTGGGATCTCACTTAACCGAAGGACCGGCACTATAAATTCCATGTTTCTTTCCCTCTTAGTTCTGATCTTAATAAATCCCCTATGGATCTTTGAAGTCGGCTTTCAGCTAAGTTATATGGCCGTGCTTTCCATCCTGTTGATCCAGCCATTAATTTATGGACTGTGGTGGCCTCCAAACAGAGCTCTAAGGTATTTTTGGGGACTTTTAACCACCACCATCGCTGCTCAAATTGGAGTCTTACCTCTAGGCTTATTTTATTTCCATCAATTCCCCGGACTTTTCTTTGTTTCCAACCTGGTGATCCTGCCCTTTCTCGCTTTCATTTTAGGATTAGGATTTCTGGTGATCATATTATCCGGGATCAATCTACTGCCTTCATGGCTTTCAAAATTCTATAGCCAGGTCATAGAGATCCTGAACACCTTTGTAAGCTATATAGCCGGAAAGGAAAGTTTTCTTTTTAAAGATGTAAGTTTCGGGTTTACAGATGTTCTCGCTTTTTATGTGATGCTGGGATTTCTGTTTGCTTTAGCTGTTTCTTTTTCTTTTAGGAAACTTATAGCCACTTTGACATTGACCATCCTCATTCAATCATTCTACATTGTAAAAGCCTTCAATCCTTCGGAAGAGAAACTGGTCATTTTTCATCAATCCCGAAAGACCGGGCTAGGAAAAGTAGCGGGTTCAGAAATGACATTTTTGAGGGCTTCTTCTTCCGAAGAAATTCCGCAGTATATTCGAAATTATCTGATTGCAGAAGAAATTGAAAAAGTCCAAACCGCACCTTTGAAGAATGCAATAGAAACAAAAGGTGAAATCCTATTTTTAATGGATAGCACAGGAATCTTTCCGAAAAAGAAAATGGATTACCTGTTATTAACCGGTTCACCAAAGATCAATTTGGAAAGGTGCTTAAACGATCTATCCCCTAAAATGGTGATCGCAGATGGCAGTAATTATCCTTCTACGGTTGCTGCGTGGAAAGAAACCTGTCTGGAAAAAGAAATCCCTTTCCACTATACAGGTGAAAAGGGAGCTTTTATTCTTGAATGATCTCTCAATTATTGAGCGACCTCGAATTCATTTTCAAAATTTTGAGTGTATTCCTGGAAAGCTTCGGGAGTTGTGATCTTTTTATAATCTTCTTTCAGAAATAATTTCAAAAAAACTTCCAGTTGATGGGGGGTTCTGTAACCGGGAATAGGGCCTATCAATTCCCCTTTTTCATCAAAGAACACCAAACTGGGATAGGCATTTATCTTCATGGCACGTGCAAACTCATGCTGGCTGTTTCGACCTTTCCTGTTGGGGTCATGATTCGGATTTTCAAAAGTCATCTCCCTATAAGCGATCTTTTCGGTTCCTTCGGCATTGAATTTTACAGGATAATAGTTCTTATTTATGAAATCGGCCACATCCTTATTGGAAAAGGTATTCTTATCAAGCATTTTACACGGCCCGCACCAAACCGTGTACGCGTCCATAAATATTTTCTTAGGCTCCTTCTTTTGAGCCTCTAAAGCTTCGTTCATGGTCATCCATTTGACCTCCTGCGCCGTCACACCAGCTCCTAAAGCTATAAATAATATAAAACTGAATAATGATTTTCCCATGGCCTTCTGCTTTTCAACAATCATTCCGAATTTAAAAAAATACGCCCTTCGAGGGAAGGGCGCATTAAATATATTTTAAAAATTTCTTATTTGATCCCGTGCATCAGCTTTTTCAATAGCGGATTCAACATGGCTACTAAAATTCCTGCTCCAATCGGGATGATCGTAAAGATAAGGAAGAATGTAGAAAGATCATATTTTTGAGTGATCTCGTCTATCATACCACCAAAAGAACCTGCCAGTTTATTCCCTATCGCGATTGCCAGATACCACATTCCAAACATGAATGCGATCATCCTGGCAGGCACCAGCTTACTAACATAAGAAAGCCCCAGTGGCGACAGACACAGTTCTCCAAGCGTGTGGAACAGATAAGCCAGGATCAACCAGATCATACTTACTTTCGCACCTTCCACTATATTATTAGAACCGAATGCAAGCAAACCGAATCCTAATCCCAGTAAAATAAGCCCAAAGCTATATTTCCAAGCTGCGGAAGGATTGTATTTACTTTCCCACCATTTTGAGAACATAGATGCGAACACGATAATGAAGAACGAGTTAAGGATACTGAACCACGATACAGTGATCTCTGTTTTGTCTCCTGAAAATTCTCTGAAAAGCATCCAGATCACGATCGACCAAACTAACCCGAAACAGATCACTAATACGATGTTCGACCCAAGTACGGTTTTAAAGGTTTGTTTCCAAAGCAAGTACAACACATATGTGATGATCGCAAGCGGAACTACCGTTAGAAGTGCGTTCACAACATTGAAAACGGTAGCTGAAGCTCCTATTAATTCCCGGTCTACAGAATCTCTTGCAAATACGATCAAGGAACTCGCTCCCTGTTCGAAAGACATCCAGAAGAAGACCGTGAAAAAAGCGAATATGATCACGGCTATCATTCTATCCCGTACGATCGGTGCATACCTTGAAATTCGCGATATCACAAGGACAAGAAATAGGATCAACCCTATGATGGCCATTCCAAGTGGTCCTGAAAAAGGCTCTCCCTGGAAGTCGAAAGGCATGACTGCCGGCAACAGATTAAGATCTGCGATCTTGGAAGCCGGATCGTTAATTAAATAAAGGAAACCAATTACAGAAGTAGCAACTACCAGGATCTTATCAAACAGCGTAAAAGGATTGTGTTTGTGATCTTTGATCCCAGATTTTTCTTCCTCCTCAAGTTCTTTCGCTTCTCTTTCTTTATCAGGCACTCCACCTATATTTCCAAAAAGTGGTTTAGCCAACCAGAATTGAAGGGTTCCCAGGAACATGAAAATTCCCGCTAATCCAAATCCCCAGCTCCAACCGATTCTTTCGGCAAGGTATCCACACAGCATCATTCCGAAGAAGGCACCGGCGTTCACCCCCATATAGAAAATGGTATAAGCACCATCTTTTTTGTCGGGCTTACCTTCATACATTTCAGAAATGATAGAGGTAATATTTGGTTTAAAGAAACCTGTACCTATTACCAGTAAAGCAAGTCCGAAGTATAGAGAGAATTCAGTTTCAAAAGCCATGGAAGCGTGACCCAGGGTCATGATAGCTGCTCCCAGGACCACTGCCCAGCGATAACCAATGAATTTATCGGCAATAATTCCACCTGCAATAGGCGTGAGATAAAGAAGACCTGCGTAGGTACCAAAAAGGGCTCCGGCATTTTCCATTGACCAACCCCATCCAGGGTTATCAACACCCACGATCGCCATGGTAAGGAAGTTAACCAGAAGTACACGCATTCCATAAAAGGAAAAACGCTCCCACATTTCAGTAAAAAACAATACAAAAAGTCCTGCCGGATGACCTAATACTTTGGTCTTAAAAAAGTCCGGATTATCTGAGGTAACTGCAGCTGCTGCCATTATTTTTTACGTTTAAGTTCCTCTTTATCAATAATATTTTCGTCACCTAATTCATAGTTTTCCTGTTGAGGAATCTCTCTCTCATTATCTTCGGCACCATGAGTAAGTCTTTTAAGAGGCTTCAACATTAGTAATACGATACCCGCAAAGGTCACTGTGAATATGGTTATTCCGGTAAAGGTTGCAATATCCCCTGCTTCAGCAGCAAAGGCACCAACTTCCCCGGCCACTTTATTACCTAAACCGGTTGCGGCAAAATAAACCCCCATCATTAAGGATGCATATTTCACAGGTGATAATTTGGTTATGAAGGATAAAGCTACAGGAGAGGTACATAGTTCCCCAATTGTATGTAACAGATAAGCAAATACCAGCCAATACATAGCTGATTCTCCCTGAGCCTCAAACTGAAGAGAAGCGAAAACCATAAAAATAAAACCTAATCCCATAATGATCACCCCAATTGCCATTTTAAAAATGGATGAGGCTTCTTTGCTCTTTAATTTTCTCTTAGCCCAGAAATTCGCAACGATCACCCCAAAAATGATAATGAACAAGGCATTTAACGACTGGAACCAGGAAGCAGGAACTTCAGCTCCAATTCCCCATGGCAGTTCAAAAGGTATAGACCTGTCAGTTTTTTCAAAAGCATAAATATTCATTAAACCTCCGGCCTGTTCAAAAGCACCCCAGAAGACGATCACCAAAATAAAAGAAAGCAACATTACTACGTAACGATCTTTCATCACCTGGCTTGTAAGATCTTTATAGACCATTAACATCATTGCCACAACCAGAGTAAGGAAGATGAACAATAACCCATAACCTACTCCTAATTCATACATTCCATAAATGGAAAGAGCGAATAAAACTACAGTTATTATCAATTCTCTCGGTGATTTAAAAAGATCGGCGAACAATCCACCTAAAGAAGCTCCTTCATCTCTTTCAGCTTTAGAAAGAAGGTTACCTACTTCTGTAAGATATTTTTGTCCCCATAGATACACTATCAAGCCAAAAGCCATAGCAATACCGGCAAGTCCGAATCCGTAATGCCAGCCATAAACTTCACCAACAGTTCCTACGATCAAACTCGCAAGGAAAGCTCCAAGATTGATCCCGATATAAAAAATCGTGAATCCTTTATCTCTACGAATATCACCTTCCTTATAAAGACCACCCACCATAGTGGAAATATTAGGTTTTAAAAGTCCAACGCCGGCAATAATTAACCCAAGACCTGTATAAAAAGCCCACATTTCTTCCACTGCCAGAATACCATGCCCGGCGACAAGGATAATTCCTCCAATTAGAACAGCTTTTTTCTGGCCAAAGACCTTATCTGCCAAAATACCTCCCGGTATGGATACTACATAAACTAACATTGTATACCATCCATAAAGAATTAAAGCGTTTTCTTGTGTCCAGCCAAGACCTGCATTCCCATCCTGGGTTGCACTTACAAGATAGAGAACAAGGATCGCGCGCATTCCATAGTAAGAAAAACGCTCCCACATCTCTGTGAAAAATAAAATGAATAATCCTACCGGATGTCCAAAAAGCTCTTTTTGTGCCGGAGCTGTCGCTGAATTTGCCATTATAGGGATGATTTAGTATTAGGGTTAATAATTAAATGTTCTTCAATAAAGTTTGTCATGAGAGTGAATAAGTGGAAACGGGTGTTCCCTCCATAAATTCCGTGGTTACCATCAGGGTAGATGGCCCAGTCGAATTGCTTGTTTGCCTGTATCAAGGCCTCTACCATTCTCATGGTATTTTGCACATGTACATTATCATCACCGCTTCCGTGAATGATCAGGTAATCTCCTTTTAATTTTTCCACGTGGTTCAAAGGTGAATTTTCATCGTACCCTGAAGGATTTTCCTGAGGGGTGGTCATATAACGCTCTGTATAGATAGAGTCATAAAATCTCCAGCTGGTCACAGGAGCCACCGCGATCGCCATTTTAAAAGTGTCATTTCCTTTAAGGAGCGCATTTGAAGACATGAAGCCTCCATAGCTCCATCCCCAAATACCAATATTTTCTTCGTCAATATATTCTCTGGCTCCTAATTGTTTTGCAGCCTGAATGATATCTTCAACTTCATATTTTCCAAGTTCATTTTGCGTCACTTTTTTGAAGTCTGAACCTTTGAATCCTGTTCCACGAGGATCAATAGCAACCACTACATAACCTTTGTTAGCCAACATCTGGAACCAGTAGTCATTGGTGCTGTAAAAAGAGTTTGAAACCTGTTGTGAACCCGGTCCCGAATACTGAACAATAAATAGCGGATATTCAAGAGATTCATCAAAATTAGGCGGTTTCATCATCCACATGTTCAGATCGTTTCCGTTAACAGGAAGAGTAGTGAACTCTTTTGGCGTGAACTTATATTCAGCGATCTTTTCTAAAAGCGCTTTATTGTCCTGGATCTTTCTAACCAGTTTTCCATTTTTCGCTAAATGCAATGTAAACTCAGAAGGAGTGGTCGCGCTGGTGAAAGTGTTGATGAAATAAGTATAATCAGCACTGAAATCTGCACTGTTCTGCCCGGTGTTATCGGTCAGGCGTTTCTTGTTCTTACCGTTAGCTCCAATAGAGAAAACATCACGGTTAATACTACCGTTTTCGGTACTTTGGTAAAATATTTTCTTTGTTTTGGGATCGAATCCGTAGTAATTGGTCACTTCCCAGTTTCCTTCGGTCACCTGATTAATAAGCTTTCCGGTTTTACTGTAATGGTAAATATGGTTCCAGCCATCTTTTTCACTGGTCCAGATAAAACTGTTATCCTGTAAAAACGTAAGATTATCGGTAACATCAACATAGGCTTCATCAGTTTCATTTAAAACCACTTCAGCCTCATTCGTCTCAGCATCTACAAAAATAAGATCGAGAACGTTTTGATGACGGTTCAACACCTGTGCACTTAAAACATTAGCATCGTTAGTCCATTCGATCCTGGGAATATAAAAATCATTATAATCTCCTAACTCCACATCTGAGATCTCATTTTCGGAAACGTCATACAGGTGAAGAGAAACTTCAGAGTTCTTTTCTCCGGCCTTCGGATACTTAAAAGTGTGCTTGGAAGGGTAAAGTTCTGTACCGTAAACATCCATTGAAAATTCAGGAACTTCGGTTTCATCAAACTTCAAAAATGCGATCTTCTCGCCGGTTTTATTCCATTCAAAAGCTTTCACGAAGGAGAACTCCTCTTCATACACCCAGTCTGTAACCCCATTAATGATCTTGTTTTCTTCCCCATCTTCGGTAACCTGAGTGATCTCTTCGGAAGAAAGATCTTTTACATAAATATTATTTTCATGCACATAAGCCACCTTTTCCCCATTTGGAGATAAAGTAGGCTCCTGAATTTTCTGATCACTTATCTTCTGAAGCGATTTCGTATTAACATCATATACATAAAAAATTCCGCGGGTAGATCTACGGAAAATATATTCAAGGTCGGTCACCAGGATGATCTTGCTTTCATTATCGCTAAAGGTAAAGTCCTGGAAATATTTAATTTCTTCAAGGTCTCCACTGCTCAGAAGAGTTTTGGTTTTCTTTCCTGTTTTATAGGAAAAAACGTCGATAGAGGAAGTACGGCTCTCCCTGTCAAAATTAAGAACCACATATTCCTTCCCGTTGTTCAGGGATTGTAAAGACTCCAAGCGCTCCTGTCTAAAGGTGCCGTTCCAGATATCTTCAAGGGTGAGTTCTTTTTGCTGTGCTGTAAGTACTGAACTTGCCGTAAGAAATAAGGCTAAAAGCCCGTAAACTAATTTCATCATGGAGATTAAAAAAATTTGACTGCCAAGTTTAATAAAAAATACCCGAAAAACCACGGATTTAGCTGTTAAATCCTAACAAGATGTTAAAGAAATTAATAATCCTAAATACTCAAAAATGTCGAGAATTTCATCCGATTGAAAATCAACAGCATACAGAACAGAAGAAAATGGCTCAATAAATCCAGTAATTGTATCTTTGGTCTTTCAAATTTGTACCAATGATCGACCCAATTTCAGGATTTTCGAAATTAGAGAAAGAAGAGAAAATTACCTGGTTAAGCAAAACTTACCTTAAGGGAGTGGAGAACGCTCCTGAAATTTTGAGGCAATACTGGAACCCAAATTCCAACCTGCAGCAGTTGCACGAAGAATTCACAGAAAATACGTTATCCAATTACTATTTACCATTTGGGATAGCCCCAAATTTCCTCATCAATGACTTTCGCTACGCCATCCCAATGGCCATCGAAGAAAGCTCGGTAATTGCCGCAGCAAGTAAAGCAGCAAAATTCTGGGGTAAAAGGGGTGGTTTTAAGGCTGAAGTTCTTGGCACCAAAAAAGTTGGCCAGGTTCATTTCATGTTTTCCGGAGATAAAGACAAACTGAAGGAATTCTTCAGGCAGGTAAAACCAGTTCTTTTAGAAGCCGCAGAACCGCTTACCCGAAATATGAAAAAACGAGGTGGCGGGATCCTGAACATCGAACTTCGAGATAAAACCGAATCTCTGAACGATTACCACCAGCTGCACTGCACCTTCGAGACCAAAGATTCTATGGGTGCCAATTTCATCAATTCCTGCCTGGAGAGGTTTGCTGAAACTTTCAAAGAACAAGCTCATCAATATGAGACTTTCACGGCTTCAGAAAAGGATATTGAGATCGTAATGAGCATTTTGTCGAATTACGTTCCGGAGTGTATTGTACGTGCTGAAGTTTCTTGCCCGGTAGAACAGTTGGCTGATCATGATATGACCGGGGAAGCTTTCGCCGGAAAGTTTGTACGCGCTTTAAAAATAGCAGAAACCGAACCGTTTAGAGCGGTAACCCACAACAAAGGGATCATGAACGGGATAGATGCCGTAGTTCTGGCCACAGGAAATGATTTTAGAGCCGTAGAAGCCGGGGTTCATGCTTACGCGTGTAAAGATGGCTCTTACTCCAGCTTAACTCATGCCGAGGTACGCAACGGGGAATTCAAATTCTGGATGGAAATTCCGTTGGCCCTTGGAACTGTAGGCGGGCTCACAGGATTACACCCACTCTCAAAGATCGCTTTGGAAATGCTTCAGAATCCTACAGCCGAAGATCTAATGAAGATCGTTGCTGTCGCCGGACTGGCACAGAATTTCGCGGCGGTAAAATCTCTTATCACTACCGGAATTCAGCAAGGCCATATGAAAATGCATTTAATGAACATCCTGAATCAGCTGAATGCTACCCCGGAAGAAAAGGAGAAAATGGTGGAACATTTCAAAAAGCATAATGTCTCTCACAGCGCCGTTGAAGAAGCCTTGAAAAACTTAAGAAGCTAATGCAAACTTTCCACAGCCACGGTAAATTATTGATAACGGGTGAATATGTGGTTTTAGACGGAGCTACAGCCTTGGCTTTGCCAACAAAGTATGGTCAAACCCTCAAAGTTGAATTAGCAGATAAACCAGGGATCTCCTGGACCAGTATTGATCATGAAGGAAAGACCTGGTTTGAAAAGACATTTTCAAAGGCAGAACTGACTTCTTCCGAGGCAATTGACCAGGAAGTCGGGAAGATCGAAAAAAGGTTGCTTTCGGTATTAAGAATAGCCATTATAGCTAACCCTGATATGCTTTCAAAGGAAGAGGGTTACAAAGTCACTACCGAAACAGATTTTCCGTTAGATTGGGGATTAGGAACTTCCTCCACTTTGATCGCCAACGTTGCAAAATGGTTCAATATAGATGCGTATAAGCTACTTGAGAAAACTTTTGGAGGCAGCGGATATGATGTTGCCGTAGCCATGCAAGACCACCCTATAACTTATGAACTTTCAGGGGAGCACCGTAGCGTATTGGCCACTTCATTCAACCCGACATTTAAGGACAAAATTTTCTTTGTTTACCTTAATCAAAAGCAGAACAGCCGGGAGTCAATTGCACATTATAAAAAGCAGGACAAACAAACTCTTTTAAAGGCAGTAGAAAAGATAAGTTCGATCACTCACCAGGTGATCACTTGTACAGATATATCGGAATTCAATTTACTACTGGAGATCCATGAAAACGTAATTTCACAGTTAATAAATCTGCCGAAGATAAAAACACAGTTATTTCAGGATTACCAGGGCACGGTAAAGAGTCTTGGAGGCTGGGGAGGTGATTTCGTTATGGCCACGGGTGGCGAAAAGGAGAAAGAATACTTCCGAAGCAAAGGCTATGACACCATCATTCCGTATTCTGAAATGATACTTTAATCTTCCATTTTTTAAAGCAATAAAAAAGCCCTTCGAAAGAAGGGCTTTTATTTTATATATAAACCGTATCTACTAGTAGAATCTGGCTCTGTTATCTTCGATCTCAGCTGAGTTCTTCAACGCTTCAAAAACATCGTTATTGATAGTTGTTCTTCTTGCCGAAGCTTCTCTTGCAGCGTAAGGACGATAAGACTCTAGTTTAGGCGCATCGGTCTTCTTCAAAACATTGATCACAAAAACACCTTTTTCACCGCTCAAAGGCTGGCTAACTGTACCCTGCTCTAACGCAAATGCAGCACCTACAACCTTTGGCTCGCTACCAACTCCCGGAAGGGTTGGGCTGTTACGGTTAACAGCATTAGCAGTATTTACTGATACACCTTGGTTACTTGCTATCTCCTGCAAAGTGCTGCCGCTGATCTTATTTTTGATGATCTCAGCTTTCTTTTGCTTCTGAAGGATCGGGATCACTGTAGCTGAAGCAGCTTCAACAGATCTTGTTCCTTCTTTGTTTACAGCAGTTACCTGAGCAACCACATATCCGTCTTTTACATCAAATCTTCTGATGTCACCAACTTCAGTTTCTTCTTCAAAAGCCCACTGCACAATACGACGCTGAGCTCCGATACCAGGAATATTCTCCTCAAGCGGACGAATTTCCTTCACCGGCTTCACCTCCTTGTTGTTTTCTTTAGCAAGACTTACGAAATCACCATCTTTTGCGGCAAGCTCGAATTTAGTCACTTCCGCGAACAGGTCATTCATTGTTTTTTCTGAAGGCTCAATAGCACGAGAAATAGTGGCCACTTTAACAGCTTTTTCTTTTTCTGTCTGCTCCTGAATATCGATCACATGGTACCCGAATTGAGTTTCCACAACTCCAACAGCACCTTCATTGTTCTCAAACACAAAATCATTAAAAGCAGGAACCATAGCTCCCGGAGTGAACCATCCAAGATCACCCTCTTTATCTTTATTAGAAGCATCGGCAGAGAAAGCTGAAGCCAATTCCCCAAACTTGGAAATATCTTTTTTCACAACGCTCCCAATACTATCGGCTAACTTCTTAGCTTCAGATTTAGATCTGGTCACTCCCTGTCCTGCAGGTGATCCCTGGAAAGCAACTAGAATATGACGTGCTTTAGCTGAATCAGGAATTTGTTTTACAGCTTCCAATCTCGAAACGTTCCATGCTCCTCCGAACTTATATGGCCCGTAAGTTTCACCTTCGTTAAGGTTAAAGATAGCATCTGCATGCTCCTTTGGAAGGTTACTTTTGAAAAGGAATCTTCCTGAATATTTATAATCTGAATTTTCATTTACGAAAGTTTCAAGATCTTTTGTAGTCTTGAAACCTGGCAAAGTATCATTCGCTTTGGTTACGGCGTTGTATTCAACTTTGTTATCCAAAAGCCCTTCAACCTGAACCTTTACTTCATTTTCATCCTCTACAGAAGAAGTCTCGTTGTAGTGAACATACTGAATGTCTCTGGTAGCTTCAGTCTGGAATCTTTCAGAATTTTCTTTGATATAATTTTTGATCTCAGATTTTGAAACTTCTACTTCAGAATCAGGAACAGAAGAATATGGCACCTGCACGAATTCAAAGTCAACATTATCATTTGCAAATCTATAAGCCTGCTCCCCTTCAGCAAGAGTAGCACCTACTCCAGCTCTAATAAGGTTGAAGTAAATTTGCTCACGAGCAGATTTACCAACTGAAGTCTCATAATCCAACCATTGCTGGTAAGCCTCAGGAGAAGTAGATTTTAAAGTGGCAACATATTCACGTAGTTTGTTCTCATCAAACATCCCGGCTTCATTAGTGAAGTTTGGGTTATTCCCCATTTCCTGGCGAAGTAATTCCTTCACCTGAGCTTCCTCCACACGAATACCTAATTCTTCGAACTGCTGTTCAAGAACTTTTTGGCGCACATTCATGTCCCATACCATGTTCACCGCCTGAGCAGTAGAAGCATTAGGACCTAAATTACGTTGGTATGCTTCAACCTGACGCGCAAATTGCTCTCTTTCAATATCTTCACCATTAATACTCGCAATGGTATTTTGTGATTTTTGAGAAACCATGCCTCCATTTCGGATCACATCAGCCAAAACAAAAGAGAAAAGCGCTAAAGCGATAATTACGATCAGGAAAACCGAACGTTGCCTTATTTTATTTAATACTGCCATTTTTAATTGTGTTTATTCTAAAATATAGGGGGCGAAAATAACGTTTTTAGGATTATTAAAAAACTATAAATCCGCAAAATGTGAGGAAAATCTTAAAATTAATCCTGCGGTTTAACTCTTACCTCTACCAGTTCAATTTTGGTGTTTGAAACTTCCTTGATATGGAAGGTGAATTCATCGATCTGGACAATGCCGTCCTTTGGAGGAATCTCCTCTGTATGATTCACAATATAGCCTCCCAGGGTCTCGTAATTTTCACCAATTGGGATGTTGAGCTTAAAAGTTTCATTCAGGTAATCAACTTCCAGCCTCGCTGAAAAAAGGAAATGGTTCTCCCCCAACTTTTCTTCGATCAAGACCACCGGATCATGTTCATCCTCGATCTCCCCGAACAACTCCTCAACAATATCCTCCACTGTCATCATCCCGCTGGTACCACCGTATTCATCGATCACCACGGCGATACTTTTCCGTTTTTTGATAAGTATGTTCAATACATCTTTTACAAGCATGGTTTCAGGTACGAACATTACCGGCAATAAGATAGATTTTAAGGTCGGAGGTTTTCTAAACAATTCAAAGGAGTGAATGTATCCAATGATATCGTCGATATTTTCTTTATATACAAGTATCTTGGAAAGACCGGTTTCGGTAAAGGTTTCTACGAGGTCTTTAGGCTCTGTATTGAGATCGACCGCCACAATTTCGGTGCGGGGAATCATCACTTCCCTTGATTTCACTTCGGAAAATTCCAGGGCATTTTGAAAGATCTGAATTTCAGTATCTATTTCCTGGTCCTCCTCCACTTTTTCCATCTGCTCATTAATGTAATTCCCCAACTCTACTTTTGTAAAGGCAAGTTGCACTTCGTCCCCTTCAGTCTTAAAGAAACGCTTCAGCACAAAATCTGAGATCCAGATCACAAATGAGGAAATGAAACTAAACAGGATATAAAACAAATAAGCCGGAACCGCGAAGAACTTCAGCAGAAAGTTGGCATAGATCTGAAAGAACACTTTGGGTAAAAATTCCGCAGTGAGAAGGATTATAAGTGTGGAAATAACAGTTTGAGTCAGCAGGCTAAGATCCATGATCACATACCTCAAAAACTCATTTTGAACATCTAAAGTTCCAAGCCATTCCATGAGCAGATCCCCCATAAAGAACCCATATACCACCAATGCTATATTATTACCCACCAGCATGGAGGCAATAAACTTGGACGGTTTCCGGGTTAAGCGAGTAAGTACCTTGGCAAGAAAGTCATTTTGCTTTTTCTCGATCTCAACATGTATCTTATTGGCTGAGACATAAGCGATCTCCATCCCTGAGAAAAAAGCAGATAGGAGAAGGGAGCAGACAATTATGAATATATCATAGCCCATCTATTACTTCTTACGATTACCGTACTTATTCCTGAAGTGCCTTCGGAAGAAAAACATAAAGATGGCAAGCACTACGAAAAAGAGGAACAAATAAGCTCTTTCACGCTGGGTATCCCAAACAATAAATGCTTCATAAAGGAAAAAGGCCGCTGCGGCCAGGTATGCAAATTCAAAAAATTTGGAAAGTTTCATCATTTAGTTTCTTCTTCTATAATTTGGACGCCAACATTGGACCTGGAACGAAAATTACTGAATTCCTGATTACTATCAAAGCCCTGCCCCTCATTACGAGCGCCATTCTTGAAGCGGATAGTGTTGGGCCTGTCTGTAAAAACCCAGTTGCTCGCCTGATCCCAATACAATTGATCTGCCATAAGGCGGGTGCTATCACTGGTAATAACCACAACATCTCCCTGAAGATCTATCAGGCCAGTTTGATCATAGATCACCCCGTAATTGGCGGTAACCGTATTCTTTTCCCGATTTTCATCGTAGAATTCAACTTCCAGCCCTTCCGGAAATTCACGATAAGGAAAGTTCTTGTTCGAAAAATCCATCATTTTGTCGCTTTTTAGAGTAGCGACCACTTTTCCGGAATCTATGTATTTCAAGTTAATACCCATCCCGACAGCCTGCGGGGCATCTTCGGGCATCTCCATGTCGCGCACCCCTTTAAGGTTACCCTCACATGAAAAAAGCATTGCCACAAAAAGAATTGTGACAATGCTTATATAAGTATTCCGGTATGTTAACTTCATATTACAAGTTAGGTACACGTACGCTTTCTCCTATCCAACATCCAATGTTGATAGTTTTCCCCTGCATATCAGACTGAAAAATGTCTGAACGCTGTGGTGCTCTACCTCTATAGGCAGCGGCAGTCTCATTAGCGTTAGAACTGATCGATGGATCAACTCTACCAGCTTTAGCAGCATAATCGGCAGCTAACCAGTACACAGCTCTCTTCTCGAATGCAGTGTTACCACAGTTGTTAGCACTCTGGGCGACCATGTTAGCGATCTGCAAGTAAGCTCTACCAAATGATGGCTTCGCGTTAAGAGTCTTTCTATAGTAATTTCTAGCCTGACCAAACTGACCCTTTTTCTTGTATTCATCAGCGATCTTGTAGTATACTCTTGCCTTGTCTGAAGGATTTTTTTCCAATTCAGCTGACTAGTTATAATACTCAAGAGCTTTTCCGGCTTTTCCTTCAGCATCAGCTAACTGACCTAAGTAAAGAGCAGATTTTGCAGATGGCTCAGCTTTGTGTAAGGCTTCCACTAACTTGAAGAACAAAGGATCTTCAGTACAATCTTTACCAGATAGTCTTCCTGCAGCTCTTTTCAACCAATCAACATTACTTTTATTAGCTTCAAAATCTTTACTGTATAAAGGAACAAGGTTATCACAATCTGCACGCTGACCTAACTTAGCATTAATACTTCCTCTAATGGTACTATATGCTTTAAGGTTGATCTCATAAGCATTCAGTCTCTTTTCATCTTTAGAAGTCAATTGCTCACCAGCTTCCTGCTTCTCGATAAGTGTAGCAAGACCTTCAGCCATTTTATTTTCATCTTCCTCAACCTTAGCGATAACAATATCATACTGGTTGAAAACATCCTGAAGTTCTTTCTTACCTGCATCCTGCAAGTCAACTAACAGAGAAAAGTAAGTATAAAGAGATTTAGCATTAAGAGCATCTTTATCTTCTTTAAACGCCTTATCAAAAGCAGCATATTGCTCCTCAGGAGTACCCATTTTGTAATCATACATCACCTGGGCTATATCAGCATATACTTCACCAGCCTTAGTTTTACCAGGGAAGTGCTGTAAACGCTCCTCGTATAATTTGATAAGATCTTGCGCTACGGCATTTTTCTCAGCATCAGGAGCTTTTTCAAGTTTATCTTTTAAGACTCTCTCTCCATATTGATAGGTTACTACGCTATATGAAGGACAATCTTTCCTTAGGGTTTGAATTCTAGGGTAAGCAGCTTCATAATTCTTGGCTTTAGCATCACTGTAAGCAAGAGATGCAGTAGTCGCACACTCCTGGTTTGCCTGCGCCTGCAAAGCTCCTGTACCTAAAAGTACCCCGGAAAGAAATAATATTACTTTAGATTTCATAGTGTAAGGTTTATTCCAGTTTAGTTGATTTATTCAAATTTTCTTTTTACAAACCATCTGTCATTAAGAGAGAGGCTTATTCTGGCATTAAAGAAGTCTTCTAAAACAAGTCCTGAGTCTTTGGTACCGCGCTGTCCATACTCAAATCCCAGGTTAATATTAGAGAACGTTCGTCCTGCCGGTAGTCCTACTCCAAAAGATATGCCAAACTCATTTATATCTTCACCATCAAGGTTTAGACCGGTTTCATCAAACCTTAGTCCACCGCGATAAACGATTCTACTGAAGTAGCTGGTTAAAGAATTATAATTAGGTATGTAATACCCTCCTGCTTTATAACTATTAGATTTATTGTAAGTCGCCCCTTGAAGAGCAAAAGATCTATTACTAAAATCGCTGGCTTCAGAACCAGTATATTCAACTCCTAAGAACCATTTCTTTGATTTTCCAATTCCAGATCCTACCGTAAAACTGGAAGGAACGGTTAGATCACCATTTTCAAGATCGATTTGACGAGCATCAACCGGCAAGTCAAGCCCCGTGTTAGAAAAAATAATCGTTGCAAGCTCTCTTTCGTTTTGTGATTTCAGGTCAGCTTCAGGAGAATAATAAGCCCCAAAGTTGAATTGCAGGCCTTCCTTCAGCATTCTTTCGTACTCCAGGCCAAAGGTAAAAGTGAATCCGCTGACGTCTGATCTATTGATCTCGCGACTTCCAAATTCAAGTCCTTCCCGAATGAAAATGTTCTTATTCTGAATGTTTCCGAAGTTATAATCCACATTAACCCCGAGGGAGATATTATCGTTGACCTCATATCCTCCTGAAAGGAATACTTTGGTGATACCACCTTTTCCTGAAAACCTGGTAACCGTTCCTGCCGACTCATTGGCCTCAAGAATGTCATACCCGACAGCTGTATATGGAATAAGCCCAAACCCAAAACCGAATTTCCCGGTTGGAATTCCTATGGCCAAATAATCTAAAGAAGTAGTATTGGTTGTTCCGCTCTCTTCGTCGGTCATCACTTCAGAAACTTTATGACTCCCTCCCAAAGTATAAGTTGTAAGTCCCAGCTTGCCGTAAGATGCCGGATTGCGAAGATTCAAATGGATACTGTCAGAAAGAAAACTCAGACCACCCATAGACTGGTTCTCTACGGTTCCTTTAAAAGTAGTCATTCCAATTCCGTAGAAAGAATATGGAGAGGAAGTTCGCTCCTGAGCGGTCGTAATCACTGAAAATAAAATGAATACGATTAGTATTAATCGTTTTGTCATTGACTGATATTAAATTCGAGAATATAATTTAATCCCTCCAACAAGATATTGGAGTTCGCAAATATGCTATTTTTTAAGTTTATAGACAAGAATTGTGCGTCTCCACCTGTAATAATTGTAAGCATTTCATCATATTGAGATGCATATTCCTCAATAATCCCGTCAATTTCTTTCAAAAACCCAAAAATCACTCCCGAATTAATGGAACTCAAAGTACTGTCTCCTATCAATTTGAGGTCTTCTTGCGGTGTCACTAATGGCAGATTTGCCGTAAAAGAATTAAGGGCTTTAAAACGCATTTTTAACCCCGGAGAAATCCCTCCCCCTAGATATTGATTTTCAGCATTTTTAAAGTCGTACGTAATACAGGTCCCGGCATCGATCACTAGAACGTTACGCCCGGGATACTTTTTGACCGCGGCGGCAGCAAGTGCTTTACGGTCGTTTCCTAAAGTTGCGGGAGTGCCGTAGAGATTTTCAAAAGGAAGCAAGGTATTGGCGTCAAGATTCAAAATTCTTGCCTTTTTCTGAAGACCAGAAGGCCAGGAAAAAGTAGTTTTTGACACATTTGAGGTCACTACCGCATGGATTTCGGGGAACTCCTTAAAAATTTCTTTTATTTTTTTTTCGAGTGACTCTTTCTGGACCACCTCCTTTTTCCCCAGTTCATCATTCTGAAAAACAGCAACTTTTGCAAGGGTGTTACCTACATCAATAATTAAATTCATTGTTATGAAGTTGTGAAAGCGAAGGTACAAAAGCATTTTTTTTAAAATTCCTTTGCGTGATATTAAATTTGAATCTATATTTGCACCCGCTTACTACAACAAGGTAAGCATGCTTTAAGCACTGGTGCCTTAGCTCAGTTGGTAGAGCAAAGGACTGAAAATCCTTGTGTCCCTGGTTCGATTCCTGGAGGCACCACCATCAAAGCAAAAACCCCTTCTTTTCAGGAGGGGTTTTTTTATTTTCCGGCCCATTATACTCTCCAAAAATGTTGGCGTAGCCGGGCAAGAAATTTTCCGTAAGACTTTTAAAATACATTTAAGCCATCTATATTACCGGCCTATCAAAAAGAAGAATTTATGAAAGACAATAAGGTGCTCAGATATATTGAAAATGTACTAGAAAACATGCCAAATGACTGGTTGAGGCTCACCACCCACCGGCTGGATATTTATAATGAAGAATTAGCAAAAACAGAGTTCCTGAAGCAGTTTGAGATCTTATTTCAAGAAAATAATTCAGAAACACCCGCGCTTAGTGAACTACCCACTGCTTTCGATTATATTCGATTAGGCCATCCACTATCTTCTATACTGGAATGGACAATTGCCCATTTAAATGACCTCAACCCGGAGAACGTAATAAGTTTTTCATCCCGGACGATCCCTGTATTAGCAGTTCTTAGAAAAAACTTATTGGATAATAAGAATACCCGAATACTGTATAAAGGTGAATTGCCAGATTATTTTGATGCTGAAGTAATAAAGCATGTTTACAACTATAATTTTGAAATGAAGCAAGTCAAGAGATCAGAAAAGATTTCTGATTTTGATGGCAGCACAATTTTAGTATCCCAGGATGATGAAATTGGTCATGCAGATCTCACTCCGCATATTGATTTTTATATCAGTGTGCATTCTAAGCTGGGAAGTATACTATTAGTAAATGGCGAAAAAAATGACTCGTACATATCCGAAATTCAGCATGTAAGAAGAAGAGAGACGATCGCCATGACACCTGCCAATTGTTTTACCGCCCTGCAGCTGCTAGTAAACAAGCCTGCATTTAATAATGAGAAAAGTGATGGTGCAACAACCAAAGCAAGGGTATTAGAATCAATTAAGGAGATTACCGGTACTAAGGCAGAAGCGCTTCTTGGATCTTCCGGACTATCTACTCAATATGCCATTATGATGGGACTTATTGACAATGCCCTAGAAAAACATAAAGGAAAAGACATCAGATTTATTGTTCCTCCAAATTGTTATGGTGGCACAAATGACCAGGCAAGACGCGTAGCCGCCTGTATTGATAACGTTGAAGTGGTAGATTTACCGGTTGATGGTGATAACGACATGGTGCAAAGTATCGATACGGTCCTGGATAAGATCGCTAGCGAAGATGCTGTCCCTTACATTATCGCTGAAATTCCCACAAATCCAAGAGTCGAAGTTCCCAACCTTAAAAACTTAAAAGAGGTTTTAAGTAAGGAGCGTAAAACTGCAAGCGGGGACGTTGCTATAGATCCGGTTTTTATTTTAGATCAAACATTTTGTCCTAATGTACAGTTTCTAAGTAAAGATGGAATACTCTCAACGGTCAGGACCATTTCTTATGTTAGCGGATCAAAATTTCCAAGTGGAGGTAAATGTACGGCCGGCTACTGTGTAGCAAATGAAAAAGCTGAAGATCTATTGAAAAAAATAGACAAGCATCTAAGACTTTGCGATAATGAAGCCACAGAGCTTCAGGTTGATATTTTAGCGAACCAACTACCTTCAATGAATCAAAGGATCGCAGATGCTTATAAGAATACACGTGACTTTGTAAACTTTATCCATGATACGCTCCCGGAGGCGAAGATCAATTTTGTTTCAGAAGAACTGGCTCAGCAAGGATTTACCCCATCTGTGTTTTCATTAGATCTTCCCACTAAAGGAAATACTGCTGAAGAAAGGGAAGCCTATAAGAGAGAACTGAATAAAAAATTGATCAATTTAATGATCACAGAGATCCCTAATGAGAGTAAATACTGTGTGAGTTATGGGCAGTTGAAAGGATGTTATTGGACGATTCCGGCAACATCAACTCAAGGAACGACTAAAGAAGATGACAAAGATTATATTGCCCGGGTATCACTATCTCCAAATTTAGATCTTGAACTCCATAAAAAGGTCTTTTTAGAGTTTGTCGAACAAATTTGAATCTAGCAAAAAAGTAAGGGAAGAATTAAAAATAAAAGTCACCTCAAAAGGTGGCTTTTTACATTACTGCTCGTGTTTAATATCAAGCTCTAACTTTCTTTTTCTTCTTTTTAGACTGTTTCCCAAATTTTCTTACCGTGGGTTAAGATGTATACCATAAAAGAAATCCACTTAATACTGTAATAAGGCCTAAAAGAGAAAATCCTCCCAAGATCATATTATTGAAATCATCTCTTCCTTCATAATCCATGGTATGCGTCATCCAAAGGAAATCAACCATCAGCTTCAGAAACATAAGCCCTGATAACTTCAGGAGTGGTGTCTGAAATCACATAAGCCGGGAGAGGCTTTCCTCTGTATTCGTGGTGATTTCCGGTAGAAGTGATCCTTTCCACATTTTTTATCTCCAGGCCATCGATCATACCTACTGTTAATCTCATTTTTCCTACAACTCTTGGGATCGAATTTTTAACTCTCATTTTTACCTCCACACTAAAAAATATTCATAATTTTGGAATATTTCCAATTATTAGGAATTATTCCATTTTTAATGAAAGAGAAGTCTATTATACACCTGGATCTGGATACATTTTTTGTGTCGGTGGAACGTTTGCTCGATTCAAAATTGCAGCACAAACCGTTACTGGTTGGAGGATTGGGAGATCGCGGGGTTGTAGCGGCCTGCAGTTATGAGACCCGAAGCTTTGGTGTCCATTCAGGCATGAGCATGAAAATGGCGCGGCAACTTTGCCCTGAAGCGACCGTAATAAAAGGAGATTCCGGCACTTACACTAAATACTCTCACCAGGTAACCGATATCATCAAAAGCAAGGTGCCCACTTTTGAAAAAGCGAGTGTCGATGAATTCTATGCCGACCTCAGCGGAATGGACAAATTCTTTGGTACTTATAAGTTCGCTCATGAATTAAGGCATCTAATTATAAAAGAAAGCGGCCTGCCCATCTCCTTTGGACTCTCACAGAACAAAGTGGTGTCAAAGATCGCTACGGGAGAAGCCAAACCCAATAATGAGCTATTCATTCACAACGGGGAAGAAAAGTCCTTTTTGGCGCCGCTCTCAGTTCGTAAGATACCCATGATTGGGAGTAAGACCTTTCAGAAGTTATTGCAACTGGGAGTAAATAAGATCTATACTATCCAGGAAATGCCGGTCGAAATGCTCGAAAGCGTGTTGGGCAAGAACGGAAGAACGATCTGGAAAAGGGCGAACGGTATAGATGACAGTCCTATCATTCCCTTTCACGAACGCAAATCGATCTCTGCCGAACGTACCTTTCACAAAGACACCATTGACATGATGGTACTACATGCCACCCTCACAGCGATGGGTGAAAATCTCGCTTTCCAACTTCGACAGGGGAATAAACTCACCACCAATGTCAGCGTGAAGATCAGATATTCAGATTTCAGCACCTATACCAAGCAAGCCAAAGTTCCCTACACCAGCGCAGATCATATTCTAATCCCCAAGATAGAAGAACTCTTCAGGCAACTCTACAACAGGCGGCTTTTGATAAGGCTCATTGGAGTGAAATTCTCGGGGCTGGTAGGCGGAAATTACCAGATCAATCTCTTCGACGATTCTGAAAAGATGCTGAATCTCTACAATTCTATAGATAAGATGCGAAACCGGTTTGGCGACAACAGCATTACCCGGGCCTCTACTTTGGGAGGGACTCATGTAGGCAGGATGCATAATCCATTTAACGGAGAGCCCCCGGTGTTACTGGCCCACAGGCAACAATAAGCAAAAAACGCCTTTTAGAAAGAAGATACCAGAACGATGTTTTTGAACTGTCATACATATTATTCCCTGCGCTACGGCACCTTTTCGGTAGAGGATCTTTGCCAGCTTGCAAAAGCCACCGGAGTACACAGCCTGGCAGTAACCGATATCAATAACACCTCAGCCTGTTTAAGCCTGGTAAAGATCGCGGCAGATTTCAATATTAAACCTCTCATAGGCATCGATTTTAGAAATGGGGTAAAACAGGAATATGTAGGACTCGCTAAAAGCAATGAAGGTTTCAGGATCCTGAACGAACATTTGTCGGCTCATCTTCATCCAAAAAAACCTTTTCAGAGCGATGCCCCCTCACTGGAAAAATGTTATATCATTTACCCTTTGGAAAAGGTCATGGCCGAGAAGAAAACCCATTTCAGGGACAATGAGTTCATAGGTGTATCTATTGAAAGTCTTCGGAAATTGAAGTTTTCAAAGTACCTGGAGTTCAAAAACCAGCTGGTGGTACTGCAAACGGTAAGCTTCCGGAATAAAAGAGATTATAACGCGCACCGGTTATTAAGAGCCATTGACAACAACACTCTTTTAAGCAAACTTCCGGAAGAGGAACAAGGAAACCCGGAACAAAAAATGGTTTCTCCTGAACGCATTTCCGAAGAATTTAGAGATTATCCCTATATCCTGGAGAACACACAGGCTATCATTGAAAATTGCGAAGTACACTTCAAGTTTGGAAAAGACAGGACCAATCAAAACCTGCAGGTCTTTGGCAAAAGCAGGGAAGAAGATGCAGAGGAATTGAAAAAACTATGTTTCAAAAATCTGCCAAAACGATATCCAAATGCTTCCGAAGAGGTATATACCCGGGTACAAAAAGAATTGCACGCGATCATCAGCCTGGGTTATGTATCTTATTTTTTGATCAATTACGATATCATTCAGTATGCAAAATCAAAAAATTATCCTTTTATAGGCCGGGGGAGCGGAGCAAATTCGGTAGTGGCTTATATCATTGGCATCACCAATGTTGATCCCATAGAACTTGACCTCTATTTTGAACGCTTCATAAACGCCAATCGCAACTCTCCTCCCGATTTTGATATTGATTTTTCCTGGAAACACCGGGAAGATGTCACGGCCTACATCTTCAAAAAGCATAAGAACACGGCTCTTTTAGCAGCTTACGTAACCTTTAAACGCAGGGCTGTGGCGAGGGAACTGGGGAAAGTGTTCGGTTTACCGAAAGAGAACATAGACAAGCTTTCGGCGGGATATTTTCAACTGAAAGACCTGGACAAAATTGAAAAATTGGTACTGCAGTACAGCAATTTAATTGAAGGTCTGCCAAACTATTTAGGCATACACGCAGGCGGGATCATGATCCTGGAAAAGTCTGTTTATCATTACGCCGGAACATTTCTTCCGCCAAAAGGCTTCCCTACCTTGCAAATAGACATGAACATTAGCGAAGATGTAGGCATCTTCAAATTTGACATTTTAGGACAACGCGGCCTCTCTAAGATAACCGACACGGTCGAGATCATACATCAAAATCGGCCCGATGCCCAACTTCCCGACATGGAAGACATCAATTTGTTCAAAAATGACCCGAACCTCAACCACCTGCTGAGCACCGGGGATTGTATGGGGGTATTCTATGTAGAATCGCCCGCTATGAGAGGCTTGTTCATAAAACTGCAAACAAAGAACTACCTGGAACTGGTAGCGGCGAGTTCCATCATACGCCCGGGAGTTTCAAACGGGGGAATGAAAGAAGAATATATCAAACGGCACCGTGACCCAAAAAGGAGAAAACAGGCGCACCCCGTGTTGTATAAGATCCTGGAGGAAACCTACGGCGTAATGGTATACCAGGAAGATGTACTGAAGGTCGCGCACTTCTTTGCAGGTCTTTCCCTGGAAGAGGCAGATGTACTGCGCAGAGGAATGAGCGGGAAGAAAACTTCAAAAGGCCAGATCGAGAAAATAGAGCGCAAATTCAGGGATAATTGCAGGGTAAAAGGATATCCCGAAAGCCTGATCGACGAGGTCTGGAACCAGATCTCTTCCTTCGCGGGCTATGCCTTCCCAAAAGGTCATTCAGCTTCGTATGCCGTAGAAAGTTACCAGGGACTCTACCTCAAGTATTACTTCCCTTTGGAATATATGGTGGCCGCGATCAATAACGGCGGTGGCTTTTATGACCTGGAGACCTATCTTCAGGAAATAAGACGGTATGGCGGAAAAGTGCATCCTCCCTGCATCAACAAAAGCGATCACCCCATTGTCATTTGCGGAAAGGATGTCTACCTGGGACTGGGTTATATCAAGGAACTAGAAACAAAGGTCATTCAGCGTATTCTTGAAAACAGGCAATTCTTCGGGGAATTCAAGTCCCTGGATGATTTTATAGATCGGCTCGATATTTCCATTGAACAGTTAAGCCTGTTGCTGAAGATCGAAGCCTTCCGATTTACCGGTCTTGACAAGCATCATTTACTGTGGAAAGCATATTTTAAGCTCAGTAAAAGTAGATCGAGATCAAAACAGGCAGTCCTGTTCAAACCCAAACACCGGGATTTCGACCTGCCCGAATTTGAACACTCCTTACTGATCGATGCCTATGACCAAATAGAACTACTGGGATTCTCGCTCCACAGCCACTTCAGCCTGCTGCAAAATGAGATAAAACCTGCAGTAAAAGCCCGGGATTTAAATAAATATATCGGTCAAGACGTGGAGATCTACGGCAATCTTATCACCACCAAGCGCACCGCCACCAAACACAACGATTATATGTATTTCTCCACTTTTTACGATGACGAGGGGACCATCTTCGACACGGTTCACTTTCCCAATGTCGCTAAAAAATACCCTATGTGGAGCAAAGGCATCTATTTGTGTTACGGAACAGTAGCAGAAGAACTGGGCTACCTCTCCATAAGCATAAAATGGGTCGCGCGGCAAAAAACTGCGGGTGATCCAAGACTGGAAGGAAATGTAAAAAGAATTGGAGCTTAAATTTAAAAATCCCGTAACACGAATTCAGCGTACATAGGAAAATGATCTGAACTGAATTCAGGTAATTTTTCAAGTTCTACCAGCGCAAACTCTTCAGTTACAAAATAATGATCCAAAGGCCAGCGCATTATTTTAGACTGGGCATCAAAACTATTGTAAAGACCGCGACCTATACGCACATTCTTTAAATTCCCGTCATTCCCAAAAAGACGGGCTGTATGTGACCACGAAACATCATTGAAATCTCCCGCTACTATTGCCGGTAGTTTTTCTTGAGAAACCATTTCTCCTACTCTAAGCAGCGATACTTCAGCCTCTCCTACATTATCCGGATATTTATCACTTGGCATGGGAGCAACAGGGTGTACTCCATGAAACATAAAATTTTTACCCGAAGGCAATTCCACCATGGTATGAAAAGAAGGAACATTCTTATGCTTCAGATATTTTATCTGCTTATCTCTCAAAGGGAATTTTGAATACAGCGCCATCCCGTACGCTTCCTCATTAGGCTGCTTCATTACATAAGGGTAGTTTTCATTCAAGGACTCTAATTGCAATAACCACCAATCGTTTACCTCCATCACCAGTAACATATCCGGCTTTCTGGCCGCCACCAGTTCCAAAAATTTATCACTCTTACGATTTTTGATCAGAACATTGGCTACCATTATTCCTACTGAATCTTCCTGATCATATTCTGCCACGGCATCAGGAACTGACTTTTCACCAAACCAATAAGGAAAGATTCTAATGGAATGAATACTTACCGAAGACAACAATCCAAGAATCAATAATACTGAAGGAAGATCCCACTTTTTGTTAAGTCCGAGGAAAAGAATTAAACAGATCAATCCCAGGATCCAGTATTGAAGTCGCGGAAAATCAAGCACTTTAGAATACCAGTAAGGGAGGTCGTAAAATAAGGACAATAGGCTGGCTATTATCACCAAGGAACTAATAATGATTACGAAATAGTAAAATATTTTCCTGAAACTCATAATAACAGCGGATTTTTGAATTCTTTATAAAATAGTTAAAATACCGCTGTTTACACAAAATTTGTTAGAACCTTAAGAAACCAGGAAAGATCCCGGAAGTGAATCCGGGATTTTTTATAACTCATTAGGTGAAAATTTAACCTCCGGCCCTTTGCAGTTCTTCTAAGGATTTTGAGCGGGAAGCACTTTCTGACTGCCCGTTACTGATCTTATAGCGAAGGTTGAGACTAACTCCCCTATTCCCCCAGTATTGATTGATCTTTGTGGAATTATTATTGAAAGTAGTGGTAGCACGAGATCGCATGGTTTTGAAGATGTCGGTAGCTTTAAAGGTCAGATCTAACTTATCATTCCAAAAAGACCTTTTAAGTCCTGCATCTAACCACCATTGATCTTCAAATTTATATAGACCATAAGCCACAGGTCCTTCATAAGAGGCAAATAATTCCAGTTTTAAATTTAAAGGCAGGTTGATCCTTTGAGTACTTCTTGCCGTAAAATACAACTGGTCATTCTCAAGTTCCTGTTCCCCGATCACGATGTCATATTCCTGTTTTACCAAAACAAAATTATTGTTCATATGCCAGTCCGGCAGAATCTTAAAGGGTGCGACCAGTGTGGCTCCATAACTTCTAAAGTCATTCATGTTCTGGATCGAAAAGATCATTTCTTTGGTCTCAGGATTCTGAAGGGGGATCTCCCCTATGTAATCCCTTGAATGATCATAGCTGAGCAAAAGATTATATTTTTTTAGGAAGGTCTGCGAAAGCTGAAAGGAATTCATGAATTGAGGCTTCAAACCGGGATTTCCATCTATGTACGTATATGGGTCTAAATAAAAAATAAAGGGATTCAATTGTTTGTATGCAGGACGGGAAATCCTTCGGCTAAAGGAATAGTTCAGCTTATAATTCTCGCTTAAAGTCTGTTCAATGTTCACATTCGGAAAGAACTCCAGGTAACCACGATCTATCAAAGCGTCACCTTCTATAGACCTGCCTTCAGAAAAGGTCTGTTCGGCACGCAATCCTAACTGAAAGTTCCAGGTATCATTGATCCTGTTTCTGTAACTGAGGTACCCCGCAAAAATATCCTCCTCATATCGGAAATCATTACTTCTCGAGGGATCGGGCTGAAGCGAACCACCCTCATCTATCGAAAAACGCAGTTTACTATCTGAAATCACTTTGCTCACCTTAACGCCCAGGTCCAAATTTGAGGTCTTTGTAAAAGGTACTGACAGATCTGTCTTTGCCGAATAAATATCGAAGTCGCTAAGATTGTCGCTGTAAAGCACCTCCTTAAAATGTGATCCGTCATTATAAGAATAGTTATTAACGAATTTTGAATTTCCATCTTTTCTTAATTTTACATAATCAAGATCTACAGAGAGTGATGTCCCCACACTATCAAGAACCCCCTGGTAATGGACATTGATCCCGGTATTCTCGAATGATTCATCCAGGAAATTTTTCGCGTCGATCTGCGTGGTCTCCCCCACATTTATATTTTGAAGAGTTCCCCAGGTATGCCAGATATTATCTCTTATCTGGTTAGTAAAATTAAGCATCACCCCCACAGAATGTTTCGGGTTTATTGAATAATCTGATCCCACCCGCAAAGAAGGGATATATTTTACGCGGGTATCTTTTCCTTCCTGTCTGAAAATGGCATTTTCGCCTTCAGCCTGTATGACCCGGTCAAACTCCTGGTCTCTTATTGTACCTTCCTTAGCCATATCCAGGTTTAAAAAAGAGTTCCATTTAACCTTTTTATAATTCAAAGCCAAACCCGCGTTATACCAATGTTTTTCGCGAATTTCATATCCTGCGTATATGCTCCCGTTTAATCCGCTAAGGCTATTGCTTTTCAGGTTAATATTGAGAATACCTGCCGTCCCTTCTGCATCATATTTGGCAGTGGGATTATTAATGACTTCAATATTCTTAATATTTTCGGCTGACATTCCTTCCAACATAGTCTGAAGTTCTTTCGAAGACAGGTAGCTCCTTCGTCCGTCGATCATCACGGTAACCCCGCTTTTCCCGTTCAGAAGAAAATTACCTTCCTGGTCTAAGGAAACTCCGGGGGAGCGGGAAAGGATCTCAAAAGCAGAACTGCCCGCTGCCAGAGCCGTTCCTTCCACAGATACCACCATATTCCCGGCATTGAACTCTACCCTGGGTCTCCAGGATTTTACCATCACCTCGTTCAGCATTGTCACTTCTTCGGCCATAGTTACCATTCCGAAGGAGTGCCCATAATTTTCTCCTTTTACAATAAATGGTTCTGAAAAAGTGGGTTTAAATCCGATGGCGCTGAACCTTAAAAAATATTCCCCATCTTTTGGGGACTTCATACTGAAGTTTCCCGTTTCATTAGTGGTACCTCCTGTTACAATGGTAGAGTCCTGCACCTTCATGATCGCTACTGTCGCATAAGGGATCGTCTCTTTATTTTGATCCTGAAGGCTGCCGTTAAGGCTGCCTTCCTGGGACCAAAGTAACGGACTTATTATAGAGGCTAATCCAAATAAAAATTGTCTGTACCACTTCATCACTGTAAATTTTTTGATTGATTGATCGTTCGGGCAAATATGCTGTTGATGTGCAACTTTTAAAACATGAAAAAGTTGAAGTGGGATTATAAGAGAGTGAATCAGGAAATAAACTGGATGAAAATATTTGGAACCTCTTCTAAGTGTATCACTCAAATCTATAAAAACAAAAAATCCCGGAAATGAATCCGGGATTTCATGATGAAGTTTAAATGAAGAATTGAACTATTGACCGCCCGCCCTGCTCAATTCTTCCAGTTTATTTTGACGGGCAGTTTCCTGCGATTTAGAATTTTTAAACCTGTATCTTAAATTAATACTGAAACCACGGTTATATAAATACTGGTTCAGTTCAAAGGTACTCCCCGGATATTCAGCCTCCACATCGATCTCCATTCCTTTGAATATATCTGTAGCTTTTAAAGTAACATCTAGACGATCATTCAAAAATGTTTTTTTAAGGCCCGCATCCAGGAACCATCTTTCACCTATGGAATATACTCCAGAAGCAACAGGCCCCATATAATTTGCGTTAAGTTCCATGTTCACATCCCAGGGCAGCTTGATACGGTTATTAGACTGGAATGAATAGAATAAATTGTCATTCTCAATAAGTCCCTCTTCATATGGAATATCAAAATTTGTCTGGTTAAAAACAATAGTATTTTCTACATTCCAGAAAGAAGCGAGCTTAACCGGCACCAATAAAGTCGCTGAAAACGATTCCCTTTGATCCATATTAGCAGTGGTTAGAATAGCTTGCCCGGTTTCCAAGTCTGTTTGTGGATATTCGGCTGTAGCACCATTAGTTTTACTATAATTCAACATTAGGATATACTTCTTAAAGAAACTTTGAGAAATTCCGAAGGAAGAGGTGATCTCAGCATCCAGATCAGGATTTCCTACGATATATGTGTAAGGATCCAGATAGAACAGGAAAGGATTTAATGTGCTGTAGTTCGGCCTGTTGATCCTTTTACTATAAGAATACTGGATCTGATAGTTCTTACTTACCTTCTGGCTTAATTGCACGTTTGGGAAAAAATCCAGGTAATCTTTTTCATTTATTTCACCCATAGTTGGAGAGATACCCTTTCCAACCGTTTTTTCTGCCCTCAATCCAAGCTGAAGATCCCAGGTATCACTTAACTTATTGGAATAACTCGCGTATGCCGCATAGATCTCTTCTTCATAAGTAAATGCATTGCTCCTGGTGTCATCCAGTTGTCCGGACTCATTTTGGCCCAAATAGAATTTAAGATCACTTTCTGAAACTACTTTACTTCCTTTCACTCCCATACTTAGACTTGATCTTTGATTCAATGGAAGAGTAAGATCTGCCTGCGCTGCAAAGATCTCATAGTCTGAGATACTTCGGTTAAAAAGGTCTTCCCGGTCAGACCTGTCCTCCGGCACAAAATAATAGTTATTCGTAAAGCGGGAATCAAGATCCTTTGAAAGCTGCACATAATCCAAATTAGCTGAAATCGTGGTGCCAACAGTATCAAGTTTTCCTTCATAATGAACGTTCAAACGGCCATTGCTATAATCTTCATTTGATCTGTTTCTGGCAGAAATAGTTTGGAGGTCCCCACTTCCAAAATCTCCAAGTTCGGTCTCGGTGTCCCACTTCCCATCTTCATTATAGAAGGAATAGTTCGCTCTGAATCCTATACTATGATCTTCATTTATTTTATAGTCAGCTCCTGCCTGGAAAGTAGGAACCCATTTTGTCTCCAGTTGATCTCCAGTTTGGTGAAAATAATCGTAGTCAAAGTCATATGTATACACTCTTGTAATTTCATTTTTTCTGGTAAACCCTCTCTTTGAAATATCTGCACTAAAGAAGGTATTCCATCTGCCTACGTTATAGTTTAAGTTTGTTCCGGCATTATACCAGTTTTCCCTGTTAAATTCCATTCCACCATATACACTTCCGTTAAACCCAAGTGCCACCCCGTCTCGAAGCTCGATATTTATGATCCCTGAAGATCCTTCAGCATCATATTTTGCAGAAGGGTTGTGGATCAATTCGATATTCTTGATATTCTCAGCAGGCATAGATTCCAAAAGAGTCTTTAACTGGTCAGCTGAAAGGTAAGTGAGTCGCCCATTGATCATGACCTTAGCACCACTTTTACCATTTAACAACAGATTCCCGTTCTGATCTGCTGAAACTCCGGGGGATTTAGAGACCACTTCGAAGGCAGTGCTTCCGGCAGCCATAGCCGTTCCTTCAATTTTCACCACCATTTTACCGGCTTCCATTTCAATACGCGGTTTCCAGGCCTGTACCATGACCTCGTTAAGCATAGTGACCTCTTCGTTCATGGTAATGACCCCAAAATTTCTTCGGAAATCTTTTCCGCCGACGTTAAAAGGCTCGGTAAAAGTTGACTCAAAGCCAATCGCACTGAACCTCAACAGAAATTCCCCTTTTTCGGGAGCCTCCATTATAAAGCTTCCGTCCATTTCGGTGGTAGTTCCAGTTACTACCGTTGAATCAGGTAATTTCATTACCGCTACGGTAGCAAAAGGAATAGTTTCTTCTTTCTGGTCTATCAGGCTTCCGCTTAGACCGCCCGCCTGGGCAAGAAGAATCTGGCTCATTAAAAGGGCTAAAACAAACAAAAAATTTTTATACAACTTCATCATATTAGTTTTTGGTTAGACTTCATTTTGGTTAGTAACCGGAACAAATATTAGCCTAACTAACTGCAAATGAAATCTGTAAAACAGTGAAGCAGGATAATTGATGGCTGAAAACGGATTTTGAGACCATGAAATGGTTAAGGCTTTTTGAAAGAATCAGGACCTTGGCTTTGCTTAAATGGAGTGAGTTATGAAGTTCAGTAAAACAGGTTATTTTTTCTATTTTTACTTCCAGTCAAAAATCAAAAAGATCGAAAAGCAGGTTTTAAAAAAGGATTTAACCGAAAGAAAAAAAGATACGAAAGGTCTGTTCTGGGTTTTTCGAAAAGCGGGACAGGCAGCCTTGGTAAGCTTATTACTTTACGAGCTGTTTGCTTTTCTACACACGGGAGGGCTTTTAGGCGTTTCAGAACTTTCCCGGGAAAGATTTTTACAGCTGGAGATCCTGACCAACTTTCTATATATCTTTTCGATCTTCCTGTTCTTCCCCTTAATTTCGAAATTTGCTTTTGAAAGAATCCAGCATAATAATCCATTTATAAGAGGAGCTATTGAACTTAGCCTTGTATTGGTTGCAAATGCAGTTTTACTCTCTCTTTTTAACCTGGCACCACTGCTTCTTTTAGCTCCGGACCTGGAACCTCTCCCTGGCCGCATAAGGACAGCTTACCTGGTAAGTGGAATATTCTCCCTATTCTTTTATTTTTTCGTGGAACGGGAAAAAAGTAAAAAACATTTGCAGGAAGATATGTTAAGAACGGCCAGGCTTCAAAAGGAGAATTTCCAGGCTCAATTGGAAGGATTAAAAAATCAGGTGAATCCGCATTTCTTATTCAACAGCTTAAACGTTCTAAGCTCACTGATTCACCAGGATAAATTGAAGGCCATTGAATTCACCCGTCGCCTGGGTGAAATTTACAGGTCATTCATGGAAAATAGCCAAAACCACCTAGTTTCTCTGAAAAAGGAACTGGATGTTACCCGGTCCTATATCTACCTTTTGGAAACGCGCTTTGGTTCCGCTGTTCAATTTGATATTCAAATCGATTCTGAAAAGTTAAACCTTAAACTTCCCACGGGTTGTCTTCAAATGCTTGTCGAAAATGCCATTAAACACAACGGTTCTACTAAAAAAAGACCGCTCAGGATCTATATTTATACCGAAAATGATCATGTGGCTGTAAAAAATAACCTGCAGCCCAGGCTGGAACAATTTGAATCCACCCATACCGGTCTTAATAATATTAAAAGTCGTTATCGATATCTTTCAGAAGAAAGAGTAATTATTAATAAGACCGAAAAAGAATTTATTACTAAACTCCCATTATTAAATACCAATTCTCATGAAGATCTTGATAATTGAAGATGAAGCATTCGCGGCTAATGCGATTGAAAAAATGATCTCTGATCTACGGCCACAAACCCAGATCCTGGACAAAATCGAATCTGTCGAGGAAGCGGTGGAATGGTTCAACACTCATTCTTTCCCCGATCTCATCTTTTGTGATATTCATCTTTCTGATGGCAGTAGTTTTGAGATCTTCAGGCAGGTAGAAGTAAAGAGCCCTGTCATTTTCACAACCGCCTATAATGAATATGCCCTGGAAGCATTTAAAGTGAATAGCATCGATTATTTACTGAAACCTATTGATAAGCATGAATTAGAAAAAGCAGTTAAGAAATATGAAGAACTAAATAAGGACCATATTTCGCGGGAACTGGAAAATTTATCAAACCTTCTGAGAAATACGGTTTCAGACAGCGGGAAGACTTCCAAATCCAGGTTTATGGTAAAATCAGGGCAAACTATCAGGACCATTTCCAGTGAGGAGATCGCGTATTTTTTGGCTGAAGAAGGGGTCGTTCTATTAGTAACGCCTGAAGGAAAACGCTTTGTCGTGAACTACACCCTTGATCAACTTGAAGATCTCCTGGACCCAAAAAACTTTTTTAGGGCTAACCGCCAACTTATTACCCGAATAGATGCGATCAAGGAAGTGAGCCCCTATTTTAAAGGTAGATTGCACCTTTCTCTGAACCCGGAATTAAAAACTGACCAGATAGTAAGTAGTAATAAAGCTTCTGCTTTTAAAGAATGGCTGGACCTATAATATGCAGACCCTCGATCAAAATAAACTCAAACAGAAAAGAGTCCTAAAAATCACTTCTCTTTCTTGGCCTAAAAAACTGTTTTTTGCAGCGATTTTAACGGTGGCCATAGAGTGGATCTTCATTTATCTTAAATTCGGTGAAATATTTCGCCCTCTCACTTGGGACTTGGGACTGGAATTGCTCTTCTCTTATGCCTATTTCGTTTCTCTTGTATGGATCTACCCACATATTTCGGCTTTTATCCAATCTGAAAAGGTATACAGGTTAAAAACAAAATTTATAAATGTTATTGAAGGAGTAAGTGTCGTTCTGGCAACTTTATTATTGACCCTGGCCACCAAATTACTACCAATTTGGCTCATCTTGCTCGTCCTTAATGAGATATACGGCATCAACGCATACTTTGATGAGGAGGCGGTACGTCGTAATGTTGTATTGCACGCCATACTTGGACTTTTCTTCTATTATTTCGTGGAACGTGAAAGGATCAAAAAACAGATCCACGCAGAGCAACTGCATTACGCACAGCTTCAACGAGAGGAATTTCGAGGACAGTTGAAAAACCTTGAAGACCAGGTCAACCCCGGCTTCCTTTTTCGCAGTCTTGAAACCCTGGAAGAACTTATAAAAAAGAACGAACAAGAAGCCACAAATTACCTCAACGATCTTTCGTTCCTGTACCGTTCTTTCCTGAACCAAAAAGAACAATTGATTACTCTGAAAGAAGAAGTAAATGTCGCAAAGGCTTATTGCGGGTTGCTAAAATCACATTACAGGGATAGAATTAGCATGCAATTTGACATTTCCAATGGTTTTTTAAACTACCAGATCCCACCGGGTTCCCTCTACTTTGTCCTTGACAGGATGATCTCTTCAAATGCAGCTGATAAATCGTTGGATATTCATATTGAAACCAGTTCAGGAATTTTGATCATTTGGACTACTAAAACCGGGCTTTTTTCTGAAGATGCCTTGACCGTTATCAAGGAAAAGTACCGTATTCTTTCCGTGGAAAGCATTGAGGTCATTCAGACAGAAAATGAGTTCAAGGTGCATCTCCCGCTGCTTCAGATTGAAAATGAAGTCCCTGAAAGGAAATGAAATTTCATTATTGTTCCATATCAGAAGAAATTACAATCCGGATAAAATAGTCGGTAAAGCCGTATATTAGGGGTTCAAAAAAAAAGACCCATGGCTAAAACGTATTATGATCCGGCAGATCTGAGAAAATTCGGAAATATCACTGAATGGAATGAGGAACTGGGAAACAAGTTCTTCGATTATTATTCCAAGGTTTTTGAGGAAGGTGCGCTTACCGCACGGGAAAAATCATTGATCGCGCTAGCTGTCTCACATGTGGTCCAGTGTCCATATTGTATTGATGCTTACACCAAAGACGGGCTGGAAAGAGGAATCGAAAAAGAGGAAATGATGGAAGCCATTCACGTAGGTGCTTCCATAAAAGGGGGTGCAACCCTGGTACACGGGGTGCAGATGATGAACAAATACGAAAAATTATCAATGTGAGCAGATCCAGGGAAGCACAGAGTGCTGACGAAGGAGACGTTCAACTCGAGAGAACGAGGGATCTCAGATCCAGGGAAGCACAGAGAGCCATCTTAAAATGAGGAAATGATTTCCCCTTTTCGGGAAAATATATAACCCATCGACATTTATGCCTTTAAAATCACTTTCAGCAAGAAAGAACAGTCTTGCCAATCCTGATAAACAATTGGAAATTCTGAATTCAGGAATTTTCGAAGACGGCGAATTACCCAAATTCAAGGAGAAGCTTGAAAAATCAGGTTGTGCTCCCCTAAAACCAAAAGAGTTGGAGATTTTACAACTCAACCTGGGCTATATGTGCAACCAGGTTTGTTCCCACTGCCATGTTGATGCCGGGCCCGACCGAAAAGAGATTATGACCCGGGAGACCATGCAGCAGTGTTTGGAGGTGATCAAAAGTTCAGGTGCGCACACCCTGGATCTTACTGGGGGAGCTCCCGAAATGAACCCAAATTTCAGGTGGTTTGTTGAGGAAGCAGCCAAAGCCGGAATTAAAGATTTCATTGTAAGGTCAAATCTCACCATCATTGTGGCTAATAAAAAATACCATGATCTACCTGAGTTCTTCAAAAAACACAATGTACACGTAGTTTCTTCTCTTCCATTCTACAAAAAAGAAAAAACCGACAGACAGCGCGGGAACGGAGTTTTTGGTAGATCTATCGAAGCTTTAAAAATGCTGAACGCAGCAGGCTATGGAGTTGAAGGCAGCGGATTGAAGCTTGACCTGGTGTATAATCCCTCCGGCGCATTTTTACCGGCTTCACAGGAAGCTCTTGAGCGGGATTTTAAAAAAGCCCTGAAAGAAGACTTCGGCATCACTTTCAACCAGCTTTTCAGCATTACCAATTTGCCTATAAGTCGTTTCCTGGAATATTTGATCGCTTCAGAAAACTACGAAGATTACATGTACGCCCTTGTGGAAGCTTTTAATCCTTCCGCAGTGAAAAATGTGATGTGCACCAATACGCTGTCTGTTAGTTGGGACGGGTGGCTCTACGACTGTGACTTTAACCAGATGCTGGAGCTGAAAGTAAATTCAGAAGTAAAGCACATTAAAGATTTCCAGAAGGAAAAATTACAGGACCGGGACATTATTGTTTCTCAACATTGCTACGGCTGCACCGCCGGTGCAGGCAGCAGTTGCCAGGGAAGTGTAACTTAATTATAAAAAGATGCCCAAAAATAAAAACCTGTTAATGATCTTCACCAGGAACCCTGAGCTAGGGAAGGTAAAAAAAAGACTGGCCGCTGATATTGGTGATAAAGCTGCATTAGAGCTGTATAATTTTCTTCTGGAACATACATTTCAGGTGACCAGCGATCTTCTGGTAGATAAGGTCGTTTATTATTCAGAAGCAATCCAAACCGGCGACATTTGGGACAAATCTACTTACAGTAAAGCGATCCAGAAGGGAACTGATTTGGGAGAACGTATGAAAAATGCTTTTATTGACGGATTTCAAAAAGGGTATTCGAACATTGTAATAATTGGAAGCGATCTGTACGACCTTCAAAAAGAGGAACTTGAAAAGGCCTTTTTGGAACTGGAGCAGCATGAGTATGTGATAGGACCGGCTCAGGACGGGGGATATTATCTAATTGGCAAGAAATCCTTAAATTCAACATTATTTAAAAACAAGACCTGGGGCAGTGATTCTGTACTTCAGGAAACCTTAAAAGATTTAACTAACGAACATATAATTTTGCTGGAAGAAAGGAATGACATTGATACCTTAAAAGATCTTGAGGCCCATCCTGAACTGCAGCATTTCATTAAAAACAAATGATCAAAGCATTAGAGGAAACTACCGAATTTTTAGAAGCACGTGGATTTGATAAACCCGAAATCGGGATAATCCTGGGCACCGGCCTGGGGAAATTAATAGACGAGTTAGAAATAATTTCCGAAGTCAGTTATAATCACATTCCGGGGTTCCCAACGGCAACCGTTGAATTTCATAAAGGGAAGCTGATTTTTGGGAAGTTAGACGGAAAAAAAGTGGTGGTCATGCAGGGCCGTTTTCATATTTACGAAGGTTATTCCCTTTGGGATGTAACCTATCCGGTACGGGTAATGAAGAGACTGGGAATTAAAAAATTACTGATCTCCAATGCGGCCGGATCTATAAATCCGGAATTCAAAAAGGGTGAGATCATGCTTATAGACGATCATATCAATTTACAGGGAGGTTCCCCTCTTGCCTTTAAAGGAGTAGAGCATCTTGGCACCAGGTTTACAGATATGAGTGCACCTTATGACCAGGAAAGTGGAAGGATATTACAGGAGATCGCTAAAGAAAATAATATCAATCTTAGAAAAGGAGTTTATGTGGCGGTTACGGGCCCTCAGCTAGAAACCCGCGCCGAATATCGTTATTTAAGGATCATTGGGGCAGATGCCGTTGGAATGAGCACGGTACCCGAAGTGATCGTTGCCAATCACCTGGGTATTCCTATCGCAGCTGTTTCTGTATTGACAGATGAAGGCGACCCTGATAATTTACAGCCGGTGGACATCCAGGATATCATTGAAGCAGCCGGTCAGGCTGAACCACAAATGATCACTTTATTCCGGGAACTTATCAAACGAATAAAACTAAAATCTATAGCCTAATGCAGGAACATGTGGTCATCATAGGAAATGGTATCGCCGGTATTACTGCCGCGAGGCACATCCGTCGTATTTCCGATAAAAAGATCACGGTCATCTCTTCGGAAAATAAGTATTTCTTCTCCAGGACTGCACTTATGTATGTTTACATGGGCCACATGAAATGGGAAAACCTGGAGCCTTATGAGCCATGGTTCTGGGAAAAGAACCGAATAGATCTGATAGAAGATCATGTTGAAAAGATAGAACCCGTTTCCAAAAGCTTGTTTTTGGCACATGGCGAAAAAATACATTATGACAAACTTATCCTTGCCACCGGTTCCCTTCCAAGGAAATTAGGCTGGGAAGGTCAGGATCTCAAAGGGGTGCAGGGACTAGTCACCAAACAGGACCTCATGCTGCTGGAAGAAAACACGAAAAACTGCCGACAGGCTGTAATTGTAGGAGGTGGATTAATTGGGGTGGAACTGGCAGAAATGCTGCATACCCGAAATATTCCGGTCACCATGCTCATCAGGGAAAAAGCCTTTTGGGCCAATGTTTTGCCGCAACAGGATGCCGAATTCATTTCAAGACATATTGCGAGCCATGGGATCGACCTTCGCTTCCAGACCGAACTGGAATATATAAAAGGAGATCAAAGAGTGCAGGCAGTTAAGACCCGAGACAATCAAGAGATCCAAACAGATCTCGTAGGGCTTACTGTTGGTGTGCAACCAAATGTTTCGTTTTTAAAAGATTCGGGCATTGAGACCGACCAGGGAATACTGGTAGATCCTTACTTCAAAACCAATGTTGATAACGTTTATGCCATAGGAGACTGTGCGCAGCACAAGGAACCCGCAGAAGGCAGAAAACCTATTGAGGCCGTGTGGTACACTGCCAGAATGATGGGCGAAACTGTAGCCCAGACCATTTGTGGAAATGAGTTCAAGTACCAGCCCGGAAACTGGTTCAACAGCGCCAAATTTTTTGAGATAGAATACCAGACCTATGGCCAGGTAGCTGCAAATCCGGAAACCAACGAACAACATTTCCACTGGGAACATCAGAATGGAAAAAAGTCAATTACGATAGCATACGATCTTGAAAATGGTGAATTCCTGGGCATCAACACCTTTGGGATCAGGATGCGTCACGAGGTCTTTGACAAGTGGCTAAATGAAAAAAGATCGGTCGAATTTGTATTAGGTCATTTGCGCGCCGCTAATTTCGATCCTGAATTTTACGACAGGTACGAACGCGAGATTTTCAAAACATTTAAACAAAACCTTACAACAACATTATAACCTATGTCAACCGTCCATCATAACATGTCCCTTACCGGAGAACCACCTAAACACCTTTCCACGGTACAAAAGATCGCTACCGGACTGGGATGGACGGGGCTGTTTATATTGACGCTGAGCATTTTTAATGTTGACCTTCCGTTTTATTTTGTCTGGATCGCCCTGGGCCTAATAGTTACGGGAGTTGTATTATATGCGAACGATCAATACCTCGGAAAGCCCGCAGGCATTAAAAACGATGGGGTCTGGTTCAAAAACTTAACTTCCAGGGGATCGCTCGCCTGGGGCGCAGGGCTCCTGCTAACCTGGTTCTATATCATTCTTTATTGGTACCCGGAATATCTGGGTTTTAATCCGGAGGGAGAGAACACCGGCGTCATTGGTTTTTTTGATCCTTTGAGCAGATTGATAAACGGGCATGCAGCCAGTCAATGGTTCGTCTATGGCGTTCTTTATACTATCGCGATCCTGACCTTCGGCTATAAGTTCATTCTTAAATATCGACATAACAAATATGAAATCCTACGAACCATTTCGGTCATGTTCTTCCAGTTAGGTTTCGCATTTATCATTCCTGAAATACTAATTCGCCTCAATCAGCCATATTTCAACCCGAATGTGATCTGGCCCCTGAATTATGATCTGTTCGCGGGCTATAATTTAGACAAGTTCTTTTCTGCCGGAAATGTGGGATTGATCATGCTGGGCTTCGGGGTAGCTTCCATATTTGTAATAACTCCTATCCTCACCTATTTCTACGGGAAAAGATGGTATTGTTCCTGGGTTTGCGGGTGTGGAGGAATGGCGGAAACAGCCGGAGATCCTTTTCGTCATTTATCAGATAAAAGCCGAAGCAACTGGATCTTTGAGCGCTGGCTGATCCATACGGTACTGGTCTTCGTAGTAATAATGACCATAGCGGTGGTGTACACTTTTTTAAATGAGAACCAGGGACGGTTTTGGTTATCAAAAGACACCTTCCTTATTAGTTGTGGTATATTTTTCACCGTTCTTTTCTCAGGCATTATGCTCTTTAAAAGGAAAGAACTGGCTAAAGACGCCAAATATGGTGCGGTAGGCTTCTTTGTGATTCTGCTGTTAATTATCGCTTTGTATTATTCCACCGGGATCAGCTATGGACATAAACTTAGGGAGTGGTACGGATTCTTGATAGGAGCCGCTTTTTCAGGAGTGATAGGTGTAGGTTTTTACCCCATTTTCGGAAACCGGGTTTGGTGTCGTTATGGTTGCCCCATGGCCGCCATTCTGGGAATGCAACAGCGTTTGTTTTCCAAATTCAGGATAACTACCAATGGAGGTCAGTGTATCTCCTGCGGAAATTGTTCTACCTACTGCGAAATGGGAATTGATGTACGGGCTTATGCTCAGAAAGGGGAAAATATTGTGCGTTCCAGTTGTGTGGGTTGCGGAATTTGTGCAGCTGTGTGTCCGCGCGGGGTGCTTAAACTTGAAAATGGTTCTAAAGAAGGAAGAATAAACGGAGATGCGGTATTATTGGGCAATGATGTGGATCTACTGGACCTTATCAAACAACAGAAACACGACGCCCGAAAAAATTGATTTTTTAAGGAGCTTTTTCCTGCAATGCTTTTCTTTGTAATATGCCAATTATAAAAGTTATTATTCCGGCCTATAATGAAGCAGCTTCCATAGGCCTGGTGGTCAATGATATTCCGGAATATGTGGATGAGGTGATCGTGGTGAGCAATAATTCAACCGATGCCACCGAGGAAAACGCCCGTAAGGCAGGGGCAACTGTTCTTTCCGAAACCCGAAAAGGATATGGCCACGCATGTTTAAAGGGAATGGAACATATTGCCTCACAACCGGATAAACCCGAAATTATCGTATTTTTAGATGGCGATTACAGTGATTATCCCGAAGAAATGGATAAGATCATATCTCCTATTACTGAAAGAAATATGGATCTTGTCATTGGAGCAAGAAGAAAAGATCTTCGTGAAAAAGGAGCTATGACCGGTCCTCAGATCTTCGGAAACTGGCTTGCCACGAATCTTATGAAATTGTTCTTTAATGCGAGATTTACAGATCTGGGACCTTTCAGGGCGGTCAAGTATGATAAACTTTTGGCCCTGAACATGGAAGACAAGACCTATGGCTGGACCGTAGAAATGCAGTTGAAGGCGCTCAAAAAAGATTATTCTTATGAAGAAGTGCCTGTACATTACAGGAACCGCATAGGAGAATCAAAAGTGTCGGGAACGGTGAAAGGCGCGGTCATGGCAGGTGTAAAAATCCTGGGTTGGATCTTTAAATACAGCTTTAAGTGATGGAAACAGCAATCCTGGCGATCTTTACTTTTCTCTTGTTCATCATCTTCCTGTACAGTCTCGTCCAGCTTAATTTACTGCTGAATTATCGCAAAAATCTCAAGAATAAACCAGATGCTGAAAAATGGGATTTTAAAGATATTTCCCGGTTTCCGAATGTAACAATTCAGCTCCCGCTTTACAATGAAAAGCCTGTTGTGGAAAGGCTGCTGAAGAATATTGCCCGAATCGATTACCCAAAGAATAAACTGGAGATCCAGGTGCTTGATGACTCAACTGATGACTCCCTGGAAATAACCCGGAGGCTCGTCAGGGAAATCCAATCCACCGGAATTGATATGCGGCTCCTTCACCGTACCAAACGCACGGGATTCAAAGCAGGAGCCTTAAAAGAAGGTCTCAAATCAGCAAAAGGGGAATTCATAGCCATCTTTGATTCCGATTTCCTTCCGAAGCCTGACTGGTTAAAAAAGACGCTTCCTTATTTCAAAAATGACAAAATTGGAGTGGTCCAAACCCGCTGGGGTCATCTGAACAGAAATTATTCCTTATTAACAAAGTTACAGGCATTTCTACTGGATTTCCATTTCATCCTGGAACAGAACGGCCGTAACGCCGGCCATCATTTTATAAATTTTAATGGTACCGCCGGGATCTGGAGAAAATCCTGTATCATGGACGCAGGAAATTGGTCGGGAGATACCCTTACAGAAGATCTTGACCTCAGTTACCGCGCGCAGTTGAAAGGCTGGAAATTCAAATATCTGGAAGAAGTTGAGACTCCCGCCGAACTGCCCATCACCATAAATGCTGCAAAATCACAACAGTTTCGCTGGAACAAAGGCGCTGCCGAAAATTTTCAAAAGAACTTCAGCAAAATGCTCCGGAAGTCAGGCATACCTTTGGGCACCAAGATCCATAGCTTCTTTCATCTTTTGAACAGCAGTCTTTTTCTTCTGGTATTCGTGCTCTCATTGATCAGTGTACCACTTTTATTCACTACACAAGGATCACTGGACAGTATTTTTGGAGGGATACTTACCTTTTTCAGCATTAGTACCCTGATCTTCTTTTTATCCTACTGGGTATCTTTTTCTAAAACTGAAGGGAGCGGCCTGCGAAGCTTTTTCAAATACTGCTGGATGTTCTTTACATTTTTCTCCATAGCAATGGGCTTCTCCCTGCATAATTCCAGAGCGGTTCTTGAAGGACATTTCGGAAAAAAGAGCGCTTTCATCCGGACACCAAAATTCAATATCGCCGGAAAAAGTAATTTTAAAGAAGTTGGAAGAATACAAATTACCGGACAGCTAATTCTAGAGATTCTTCTGATATGCCTGTTCGCCTTTGCGATCTATTCGGCTTTTAAGATCGAGAATTACAGATTGATCCTGTTCCACTTCATGTTGTTCTTCGGATTCGCATACGTGGTTTTAACTTCTCTTTTTCCGGCAGGATTTACGAGATGGAGAAAACCCCGGACAGACCTAAATAGTGACCGTTTATGATCTCGAATTTGAAAGAACAGTTAAGCCTTCATAAGTTTCCTTTACTCTTTTTTATATCTATCTGCGGATTTTACTGGTCTTTCGGATATGATCTGGACCGGACAGATTTCATTAAGCTGTTTTCTCTCTATGCCGCCCTCTTTTTCGCGAGCTGGAAGTTCTTCCAGATGGAAAGACTCAACTTTAATTTCCTGGTGGCTGCCACGATATTATTCAGGTTGGTCTTCCTTTTTTCCATCCCAAACCTGTCACAGGATTTTTACCGGTTTCTATGGGATGGAAAGATTTTTTTGCAGGGCTTGAATCCTTATCTCAGCATCCCGGCAGAATACCTTCCCACGGGTGACCTTCCATTCCCAGGCGCAAATGAACTGATCACAGGAATGGGTAGTTTAAGTGCCGGAAATCCCACTAATTATCCGCCTTTGAACCAGGTATTATTTGCCCTGTCAGCTTTTATCGGTGGAAAAAGCATTTTAGTATCTGTAGTGACGCTAAGAACTATCATTATTGCGGCAGACATAGGAATTCTGTATTTCGGAAGAAAGCTGCTTCGATCAATAAATCTTCCCGAAAACCGCATTTTCTGGTTTTTATTGAATCCTTTTGTAATTATCGAACTAACCGGAAACCTCCATTTTGAAGGAGTAATGATCTTTTTCCTACTCGCGGCACTTTATTTCCTCACGCAGAAGAAATGGGTATGGAGCGCGGTATTTCTTGCCTGCTCAGTTTCTGTCAAATTGATACCCCTGCTTTTCCTGCCTCTTTTCTTTAAACGACTTGGATCTAAAAAGGCATTCCAATACTACCTGGTAGTGGCATTTTTGATTCTCCTCTTTTTTCTACCATTTATTTCGTCACGGTTTTTCGAAAACTACTTCGCGAGTATCAACCTGTGGTTCCAAAAATTTGAATTCAACGCCAGTATCTACTACCTGGTTCGTGAAATTGGATTCCTGATGGAAGGCTATAACATCATTCAAATAGCCGGACCTCTACTTGGATTTCTGGTTTTCTGTGGGGTCCTAATATTAGCTTTTTCCAGAAAAAATACAGATCTGAAAAACCTCAGCACTTCCATGCTTTTTGCGATGAGCCTGTACCTGTTCCTGGCGACCACGGTCCACCCGTGGTACCTCGCGACTCCTTTGATCCTCTCCATTTTTACGCCCTACAGGTATATGTTGGTTTGGAGCTTTACAGTGATCTTAAGCTATTTTGCCTACTCTCATCCTGATTTTAATGAAAACCTTTGGGTAGTAGGCTTGGAATATCTGTTGGTCTTTGGGTTTATGGCATGGGAATTTTCAAAAAAAGGACTCTTAAAAGGAACCCGGATAAAACCTAAGGAAGAATACACTTCGGTTTAAAACAAAAAACTCCGAAAACTTTTCAGCTTTCGGAGTTTTTAAAATTTCAAAAAGTCGCTTTTACATTTCCAGTAAATAAGCGAAAACCAATGGCGCTACGATCGTAGCGTCACTTTCTATAATATATTTAGGAGTATTAATGTCCAGTTTCCCCCAGGTGATCTTTTCATTAGGTACCGCCCCGGAATAACTTCCGTAGCTGGTGGTAGAATCAGAGATCTGGCAGAAATAGCTCCAGAAAGGAGTATCTGTACGTTCCATATCCTGGTAAAGCATAGGCACTACGCAAATTGGAAAATCGCCGGCAATACCTCCTCCGATCTGGAAGAAACCGATCCCGTTCTTAGAATTCTCAGTGTACCAGTCGGCAAGGAAGGTCATATACTCGATTCCTGATTTCACGGTGCTGGCCTTCAGTTCTCCTTTCAGTACATATGATGCAAAAATGTTCCCCATGGTACTGTCTTCCCATCCCGGAACTACCATCGGCAGGTTCTTTTCAGCTGCAGCATACATCCACGAATCCTTCAGGTCGATCTCGTAATACTCTTCCAAAGCTCCCGAAAGCAAAAGCTTGTACATGAATTCATGCGGAAAATAACGTTCTCCATTAGCTTCGGCATCTTTCCAGATCTTTACGATATGCTTCTGAATTCTTCGGAAAGCCTCTTCTTCCGGAATACAGGTATCGGTCACTCTGTTAAGACCTCTTTCTAAAAGATCCCACTCATCCTGCGCGGTAAGGTCACGATAATGAGGTACTCTTTCGTAATGTGAATGAGCCACCAGGTTCATGACATCCTCCTCAAGGTTGGCACCGGTACATGAAATGATGTGCACCTTATCCTGACGGATCACTTCGGCGAAGATCTTCCCTAGTTCGGCAGTACTCATTGCTCCCGCAAGGGAAACCAACATTTTAGAACCGCTCGCAAGCTGATCCTGATAGCCTTTAGAGGCATCTACAAGAGCGGCCGCATTAAAGTGCTTATAATATTTTTCCAGGAATTCTGTAATCGCTCCTTTACTCATCTTCTTCGTCTTCTTCGTTATAATTTAAATATTTGAATTTGTAGCTAAGCATCTTGTAATACAGTTTTGCCGCTAAAAAGTCGGTTGATTTTTCTTTTTCGTTAGGATTAAGTTCCACGATATCAAAACCAACCACATTCTTTTTCTTGAACATCATTTTTATGAACTCCAGGGTTTCATACCAGAACATTCCACCCGGTTCAGGTGTACCTGTTGATGGTGCGATCGAAGGATCAAACACATCAAGGTCGATGGTAATGAAAACATTCGGAGTCATTTGCCCTATCGCGTCATCCATCCAGTCCTCATAAAGGTTGTGAGCAAAATAAACCTGGTTCTCATCCATATGATCCAGTTCGGAAACGTCCATAGAACGAATACCTACCTGGATAAGGTTTGTATTCTTGCTCGCTTCGTGAACAGCACAGGCATGGTTGCAAGTTGAACCTTCATATTCGGGTCTAAGATCGGCATGCGCATCAAGCTGCACTACGGTAAGATCCTCAAAAGTCTCATTGAAAGCTCTTATAGTTCCAATAGAAATAGAGTGTTCCCCACCGAATAAAGTCACGAATTTCTCCTGTTTCAGGTAATTTTTCGTGGTCTTGTATACTGCCTCCACCATTTTCTCAGGAGAAGAATCTTCGGTTACCGGAGGAGCAAGGTAAACTCCCTTTTTATAAACCTCAGTTCGGGTTTCTATGTCAAAAAGTTCCATGTTTTCTGACGCATCCAGGAAAGCATCAGGACCTTTATCGGCTCCTTTTTGCCAGGTACTTGTCCCATCATAGGGTACCGGGATTAAAACTACTTTCGCGTCATCTAAGCGTGCATACTTGTCCGGAATGCCGGCGTAATTCTTTTTACTCATGGTTGGCAGTAATTATTGCTTTTAAAATTAATTGCTTCACTATTTAAAAATAACAAAAAAATTCACCTAATTATTTATAACCCAGAATTTTCAGGAAGTCTTTCGGCTCCTGCTGTTCACTGTATAAGGTTGTTTCTAAATTCCCATTTTCATCCCTGTTGATCAACAATTGCTTTGGCTGCGGGATCAAACAATGCTGCAAACCACCAAATCCACCAATGGTATCCTGATATGCCCCGGTATTGAAAAATCCTATATATAAAGGCTTCTCCTTTTTATATTTCGGAAGATAGATGGCGTTGGTGTGTTGTTCACTGTTGTAATAATCATCGCTATCGCAGGTCAATCCGCCTAAAAGCACACGCTCATATTCATCATTCCACCTGTTAACTGCCAGCATCACGAATTTTTTACTGATAGCCCAGGTATCAGGAAGCGTGGTAATGAATGACGAGTTTATCATATTCCATTTTTCACGATCGTTCTGTTGCTTCTGATAAAGGATCTCATAAATGGCTCCTCCACTTTCACCTACTGTAAAAGATCCGAATTCAGTAAAGATATTTGGCACCTCTACTTCTGCTTCGTCACAGGCAAGTTTGATCTGGTTCACGATCTCGTCGATCATGTATTTATAGTCATAATCAAAAGCCAGGGAATTTTTCACCGGGAAACCTCCTCCAATATTCAGGCTGTCCAGCGTAGGACATACCCGCTTCAGGTTGATATACACCTTTAGACATTTCAGCAATTCGTTCCAGTAATAAGCAGTATCGCGAATCCCGGTATTGATGAAGAAGTGCAGCATCTTCAGCTCTACCTGCTCGTTTTCTTTAATCTGCTTATTGAAGAAAGGCACGATGTTCTTATAACCTATCCCTAATCTGGAGGTATAAAATTCGAATTTCGGCTCTTCTTCCGAAGCGATCCTGATCCCGATCTTATACTTCCCGTCTATAGAATTTGATAAAAGATCGATCTCCTCATAATTATCTATGATGGGGATACAGTTATTATGACCTTCATTGATCAAACGGGCAATGTTCGAGATATATTGATCCCGCTTGAATCCGTTACAGATCACATACGTGTCATCTGTGATCTTTCCCTTCTCTTTTAAGGCTTCCACTATATTGATATCAACCGCCGAAGAGGTTTCGATATGAATATCATTCTTTAGAGCCTCGTTCAGGACGTGTTCAAAATGTGAACTTTTGGTACAATAGCAGTAATTATAACTCCCTTTGTAATTGTTCTTTTCGAGAGCCTCTGCAAACCAGGTCTTGGCTTTGTTAATATTCTCTGAGATCTTTGGCAGGTATGTGAACTTTAAGGGAGCTCCATATTCTTTCACCAACCCCATGAGGTCGATTCCATGGAACTGCAATTCACTGCCTTCAACCTTAAATTCCTCCTGAGGAAAATAGTAGGTCTGGTCGATTAAATCGCTGTATTTAGTATTCAATTGAAAAGTTGTAAAAATTAAAAATCAAAAAGTAGAAATTATCAGCCAATGCTAAAAAAATAAGGTGATAAAACTTTGTTAAGGCTCCTGCGGAAAGCAGTGCCGGAAAGTAAGAAAGACAATAATCGAAGGTTTGAGGCCTTCTTGTAATATTTCATTGTTTTAGCTTAGCAAAAGCAAATGTATTTAAAAAGCCGAAACGTTGCGGTTTTTTTTTAATCAAACTGCAATTTTTCGGCTCTATAATTTCGAAGCCCGTTTCACGGACTCAGTGCCTGCAGGTCAAATACTTAGCCCGCTATATTTTTGGAGGAATTCTTTAAATATTTCCAAGATTGATGAGCTCCTGTTTTGTCAATACTCTCCAGTGTCCTCTTGGCAGGTCTTTTTTGGTCAATCCACCGAAAACCACGCGGTCAAGTTTCACGATCTCGTAATTAAGACTCTTAAAAATTCGCTGTACAATATGGCTTTTAGTGCTTCTAATTTCCAGTCCTACCTCACGTTTTGGACGATTCTCTACATAGCTTATCTCTGTTACCTTTACGGTGCCGTCTTCCAGATTCACACCTTCCTTGATCTTTTGAAGGTCATCGTAAGAAAGCTCTTTATCCAGTTCCAGGTGATAGATCTGCCTGATCCCATTTTTAGGATTGGCAAGTTTCTTAGCCATGGTACCGTCATTAGTGAAAAGCAACAATCCTGTAGCCTGCGTGTCAAGTTTCCCAACGGGATCAAGTTTAGCCTTTGATGCATTAGCAATAAGATCCATAACCGTACGGTTCTTTTTCTCAAGACTTCCTGTCACGTAAAAACCTTTAGGCTTATTTAGTAAAATGTATTCCGGTTTTTCTGGATTGATCTTTCGACCGTCAAACTTAACCTCATCGGTAAGTTTCACTTTATAACCCATTTCAGTGATCACTTCTCCATTCACCGAAACATTCCCTGCAGCAATGTAGATATCTGCATCTCTTCTGGAACAAATTCCAGAATTGGCAACATATTTATTAAGACGCATGCCATCAGACTTTTCTCCCTGCTTTTTCTTTACGGGAGCGTTGCCTCTGGACATGGTTTTTGGATCCTTTTCATTTTGGTTCACCGGTGCGTTTCCGCGGGCATGCGACTTTTTGCGCTCTCCGCCCTGTCTTCCACCGTACTTTTTACCCGATGACCTTTCATTTCTACTCATAGTAAATTATTTTGTGCAAAGATAAGAGTTTGTATTACAATACAATTTTTAAAATAGGTAAGTTAAAAACGGAAAAATTCCGAAGGAAAAAGGTTAAAACACCCTGCTTAGCAAGGCTTCAATATCGATAAGAAGAATACTGAATACCCCTGATACAATTATGAACTTCAACAAATTATGCAAAAGAAGGTATTGCCACTTGGCTTTGCTGAAATATAAAATAAGCAGAAAGATTATCAATAACCCGAAAACGCTGTAAAAAAAGATATCCATTTTCCCGATCTCGAAATAATTAATCAGAAGATAAGCCGGAATAAATGAGATCACCGAAAGTCCCGATAAAAGGGCTTTACTAAGCCTTTCTCCATAAACGATTGGAATGGTCCTGTACCCCTGAATCAGGTCGCCTTTCATATTTTCAAGGTCCTTCACTAATTCCCTCATCACGATCATTAAATACAGAAATGTGGCATGGACAAAAATGACGGTTTCTAAATTCTTATAATAGACAAAGACAGCGAAAAATGGGGTAATAGTTAGTACTGAAGCTACAAGGTTGTTTAAAAACAAGATCTTTTTCAACCTGTGTGAATAGAACCAGATCACGAAAATGTAAATAGAAAAGAACACCACCGCCCGGAAGGAAACATAACTGGCGAAGAAAATCCCTGCCAGATTGAGAATAAAGTAGACCGACAGTTTTGTGCGCTGACTTACAAACCTGTCTAACATGGTCTTTTGAGGCCTGTTTATAAGGTCCTTTTCGCTGTCGTAAAAATTATTGATAATATACCCTGCGGCAATGACTGTAGCCGTAGAAAGCACTAAGAAGAATAGATTAGGATCAAAAAGCACCTTTCCTAAACGATGTTCAGGCTGGAGAATGAACATGGAGGTAAGGTATTGGGCAATAACCAGCACTAAGAGGTTATATCCTCTAATAACCGAAAAGAAACTTACAATCTTGAGTAAAAGACGCTTTTTTGATATGGAAACCATCGCGTTCTTAGAAGTTGTAGACCACTTCCAGACGATAATCCTTCAACGATTTCCTTGCCTTATCAATATCTTCTGTAAATCCTAAAATGTAACCACCTCCACCTGAGCCGCAAAGCTTAAGGTAGTATTCGTTGGTCTCGATACCCTTTTGCCACAATTTGTGGAATTGCGCAGGGATCATAGGTTTGAAATTATCAAGTACCACGTGAGATAACTTTTTAATATTTCCGAAAAGGGATTTTACATCACCTTGTAAAAAGTCATCCACACAGGCATCTGTATGCTTCACAAATTGATCTTTCAGCATCTTTCTGAAAGGTTCCTGTTTCATGTTCTCCATGAAAATATTTACCATTGGAGCAGTTTCTCCAACAGATCCGCTGTCCAGTAAGAAAACAGCACCTTTTCCATTTTGCGTCTGGGAAGGAATTCCGGCAGGCTCGATATTATCTTTTGAATTGATAAGGATCGGAATACTCAAATAAGAATTTAAAGGATCCAATCCTGAAGACTTTCCGTGGAAGAAAGATTCCATTTCACCAAAGATAGACTTCAGCTTCAACAGTTTTTCACGGGTAAGATTTTCTAAAACAGTGATCTTTTCAACAGCATATTCATCATAAATAGCCGCGACCAAAGCCCCGCTGCTACCTACTCCATACCCTTGCGGAATACTGGAGTCAAAATACATACCCCTGTCGATGTCCTTGTACAGATCTTCCATATCGAATTGCACCAAAGAAGGCTTCTCTATTTGAAGTGTCTGCAAATAATCTGCAAACAACCTTAGACGACGGTTCGATTCGATGGCTTCTTCAGAAGGATTTTCATCCACCTTCAAAGCCCCGTTATAAAAGTTATAAGGAATGGACAAACCTTTGGAATCTTTGATGATCCCGTACTCTCCAAAGAGTAAAATCTTAGAATAAAATAAAGGTCCTTTCATAGCGATCTGCATTAGGCATAGTAAAGGTAATAAATTTCCCTCACCCTTAGTTTGACATCGAATCGCAAATATACAACTTCCTAACGGTCAGAGGTAATAAATTCAATTTTTAAGCCAGTTTTTTGGCACCTTTTCCTACCCTATCTGTTATGTATTGCTCATTTTGGCAGTATTGCAGCAGGTTAGCCTTGATAAACTCCAGAGTCTCTTCTTTTTCAGTTTCAGGATAAAGCAAATGCACATTTGCACCGGCGTCAAGCGTAAAGCAAAGGTGAAGCCCCGTTCTCTCCCTAAAATCAAACACTTTGTTGATGATCTCCAAAGTATTCGGTTTCATAAGAAGAAAATACGGCTGACTCGTCATCATCATTGCGTGAAGGGTCAGGGCCTCGCTTTCCACTACTTTTGTGAATGCGGAAAGATCTCCCTTCTCAAAAATTCCTTTTAAAAGATCTAAATTTTCGTGAGCCTGTTGAAAACGTCTCTCCGCATAGGGATGACCATTCATCAGGTCATGACCAAGGGTACTACTCACCTGCTTTTCTCCTTTATCAACCAACAGAATGGTATCCTGGTAGTTTCTGAAATTCTCGTGTACGGGATGCTGAAACTCCACACCATAAAGATCGCTGCTTTCAGCTATATTTTTATGCTCTCCCCAGGCTACCAAATTTCCTTTAATACTCCTGCAAGCGCTTCCTGAACCAAGCCTCGCCAAAAATGAAGCTTTCCGGTTAAAATATTCCTCGCTCATTCCGGGATTCAACTGCTTTTCAAGGTTCATGAGACAAAGTGCCAGGGCACTCATCCCGCTGGCCGATGATGCGATCCCGCTGCTGTGAGGAAAGGAATTGGAAGTTTGAATGGTAAACTTGTATTCCTTCAAAAAAGGCAAATACTCTTCAACTCTTTCAAAAAACTTAATGATCTTCGGTTTAAAAGACTCCTTTTTCTCATTTTCAAAGAACAACTCGAAATCAAAATCGGTTCCTTTTTCCTTTTTTTGAAAATCCAGGCTGGTCGTGGTCCTGCAGGTATCAAGCGTAAAACTGATAGAAGGATTCGCCGGGATCTGGTTCTCCCTTTTCCCCCAATATTTTACCAATGCGATATTACTGGGACTCTGCCAGGTCACTTTCCCCGATCCCACCTCTTTTGTATAGGATTTCGGAATAAAATCTTGTTCGGTCATTCTTGAAATTTCAGCAAAGATAAATGTTACTTTTTAATGGGTCATAGCTTTGGCGGCGAGATATCCACCGGTCCAGGCATTTTGAAAATTAAATCCGCCGGTAATGGCATCAATATTCAGCACTTCCCCTGCCAAATACAGGTTTTTACACACCTTACTTTCAAAGGTCTTGAAATTTACCTCTTTTAGCTCCACTCCCCCTGCCGTCACGAACTCTTCTTTAAAAGTGCTTTTTCCATGCACCTGGAAAATTCCGCGGGTCAATTGTTCACTCAGGTCTTCCAGCTGTTTCTTGTTAAGATCTGCCCATTTGTCCCCTTCGGAAATATTCGCGGCAGCGACCAGGCTTTGCCATAATCGCTTCGGAAGGTTGAACTGCGCATACTTCATGGGATGCTGACGGGCATTTTCATGCTTCAGTTCTTTCAATTTTTCCAGGATATCATCGGAAGTATTCCCCGGAACCCAGTTCACTTCGATCTCAAAATTCTTTTTGGTGCTCAATTCCCGTGCACCCCAGGCCGAAAGTTTCAGGATGGCAGGGCCGCTCATGCCCCAGTGAGTGATAAGCAGCGGGCCTTCAGTCTCGAGTTTATCCTTCCGAAGTTTTACGGTCGCAAAAGTGGCAATCCCGGGCAGGTCTTTAATTCGTTTGTCGGTGATATTAAAAGTGAAAAGCGATGGAACCCCCGGAACCACACTGTGCCCCAGTTTTTCAAGAAGATTCCACACTTTCGGATTGCTTCCTGTGGCCACCAGCAGTTTTTTCGACGTGAACTTTTCCTGAGACGTTATAATCTCCCAGCTTCCATCCTTTTGCTCAATATCCTGGACCGCTCTTTTGGTCAAAACCTGGATGCCCAACCTGCGGGTTTCCTGTAAAAAAAGATTTATGATACTTTCAGAAGAATCAGATTCCGGGAACATTCTCCCGTCCTCCTCGATCTTTAGCGGCACCCCCCGACTTTCGAACCACTCGATGGTATCACCCGTCATAAATGAATGAAAGGGACCTCTAAGTTCTTTCTCACCCCTCGGATAATTTCGGGTCAACTCCTTCGGAAGAAATTCGGCGTGGGTAACGTTACACCTTCCGCCGCCCGAGATCCTTACTTTGGTCAGCACCTCTTTGCCTCTTTCGAGGATAGTGATCCTGGCATTGGGATCCATTTCCGCGGCATTGATAGCCGTAAAAAATCCGGCGGCTCCTCCCCCAACAATAATAATATCCTGATCAATGATTTTTTGGTCCTCCAAAAGGCAAATTTTAAGTTAAGCTGCAAAGGTATTTAATTTCCTATCGACCATTTAGGTGTTCATCTACTTAATCTTTTGTAAACACGAGGCTAAATTACTCTTAAACAGCATTTTCAGACGCGTCCTCTTCTATAACTTTAAATTTTGAAAAAAGTTGAGCCATGAAAGAGATAAAAGATTTTCCGAAGCAACAGCAAAGCCAACCCGGAAAAGAATTTAAAATGCAGCCGGAGCCTGAGATCATTAAAAAGAGTTATAAAGGATGTGAAAAATTGAAAGATAAGGTCGCGTTGATCACCGGCGGAGACAGTGGTATAGGCCGAAGTATTGCCGTTCACTTCGCAAAAGAAGGAGCCCGGGTCGCGATCGTCTACCTGTCTGAAGACAAAGATGCGCTGGACACCAAAAAAATGGTCGAGGCAGCAGGCTCTGAGTGCCTGATCATTGAAGGAGACCTGAAGGAGGAAGAATTCTGTGTAGAGGCCATTCAGAAGACCGTTCAGAAATTTGGCAAACTCAACATCCTTGTGAACAATGCGGCCATACAATTCCCACAGGAAGAACCTGAAGAAGTTTCACCTGAACAGATGAAAGAAACTTTCGGGACCAATATTTTCCCATATTTCTTCACGGTAAATGAAGCCCTGAACCACATGCAGGAAGGCGATACCATTATTAACACCACTTCTGTCACGGCCTACAGGGGAAGTAAACATTTACTGGATTATTCCAGTACTAAAGGTGCCATTACTTCCTTTACCCGATCCCTTTCTAAAATGCTGGCCGATCGAAAAATCAGGGTGAACGCGGTAGCTCCCGGACCTATTTGGACCCCGCTGATCCCAGCAACTTTCGATGAAGAGCAGGTTGCAGAATTCGGGAAAAAGGTGCCGCTGGGACGCCCCGGACAGCCTAGTGAAGTAGGGCCTGCATATGTTTTCCTTGCCTCAGAGGACAGTAGTTATATAACCGGGCAGGTCATTCATGTCAATGGTGGGGAAATAATAGGCGGATGATTTTAACCGGCACCGAAATCCTTGGATTGGCAGCAGGCGTATTTACTACCGCGGCGGTAACACCTCAAATATGGAAAGCCTGGAAAACAAAGGAAGTTGATGACGTTTCTATCCGTATGTACCTGGTGCTCATAACGGGGCTCGGGCTATGGCTCACCTATGGGATCATTATAGACGACATTCCTATCATTGCCACTAACGGTACGGCCCTGGCTCTGAATTTATTCATGCTGTACCTCATCATCAGGTATAAAGAATGACCTGTTAATCTTACATAAATTTCAATTAAGGGAGTCTTAAACTCCTTGACCTTAGGGGACCCACCCCTTATTTTTAAGCAAATACTATTTATTATGTCCACATATTCTCGAGAAAAAATAAAGACCACAAATTCAAAACAGGACTTCGATCAATTCGTGTTGGAAAAAGATCATCCCTGTGTGATGGCGCAGACGGTATTTAGCATGGATCAGGTAGATTACCACGAATACGGGAATTTTGGAACTCGTGAAACCGCGAAAAATATTTTAAAGGACCTGAAGGAATATATTGCCAATTACGATTTTGATTCTAACGAATTTTTCAGTTTTCTGGCAGTATTTAAAGACAGGAAGGAATATACCGAAGAAGAATATGAAGATACCCTTTGGCAACAGCTGCAATATTTGCACGAAGTTGACGACTCCCAGTGGGATAAGAACGTAAGCCCCGATCCTGACAGCAATAACTTCAGTTTCAGCCTGGGCGGACGCGCCTTTTACATGGTAGGTTTACACCCTAACAGTTCTCGGAAAGCAAGGCAAAGCCCCTATCCCGCGATCGCTTTCAATTTGCACTGGCAGTTCGAAAAATTAAGGGAAATGGGAACTTATCAAACCGTGAGAGACAAGATCAGGGAACGGGACATTGAGTTACAGGGTGATATTAATCCCATGCTGGAAGACTTCGGAGAAAAATCGGAGGCCCGTCAATACAGCGGACGAAAAGTTGGAGAAGAATGGAAATGTCCTTTTCTTCACCATAAAAAATAAGGAATGTTTCAACCGAAGAAGTACCAGAAAAAAGATCCCGAATATATTTTTGAATTCATTAATCGGCATCCATTTGCCACGTTCGTGCTGAAAGGGAAAGACCTGTTGGCTACCCATATCCCTACCCTAGCGGAAGGGACTCCCGAAAAATTCAGGCTGTATGGGCACATCGCCCATTCCAATGACCAGATCCGGTATTTGAAAGACGGGGCTGAAGCTCTTTTGATCTTTCATGGTGCCCATGGATATGTATCTTCTTCGTGGTATAAGGAAAAGGATATCAGTACCTGGGATTACTCGGCAGTTCATGTCAATGTTGAGATCAGCCTTCAGAATGATGGGGAGTTGGAAGCTTCGCTGGAAAACCTGGTGAGACATTTTGAAACTTCTCAGAAAAATCCCTTGTATTATAAGGACATTCCGAAGAAAATGATCGAGGAACACCTACCTCTTATTACCGGATTTTGGTGTGAACCGAAAAAGGTCCAGGCGATCGCGAAACTGCACCAGGGATTTCAAAAAGAAGATATTCATTCTGTTATCACAAACCTGGAGCGCACAGGAATTGGAATGGATCAAGAATTGGGACAAAATATAAAAAAAGAACATGATCAATAAAATAGAAAAACAATCAGGAACCGCTTTTAAATTAAAAAAAGGAGAGCTGCTAAAAGTGATAGATCCGGAAGGGGAACAGGTGAGCGATATGGTACTGTTCAATGCGGAAGATACACGGGAAAAGATCTCTTCGGGAAAGACCCTTGATTTCGAAGAAAGTATACTTATCAGTAAAGGAAATTATCTGTGGAGCAACCGAAGCAAGAAAATGATGAAGATCGTGGAAGACACCAATGGCCGAAATGATTTCCTGCTGGCGCCCTGCAGCCCTGAGACCTTTAAGATCATGTACAACAATCCAGATTATCATCCCAGCTGTTTCGAGAATCTATACACGAGTTTAGCGCCTTTTGGTATTGAACCGGATGATGTCCCCACCGCATTCAATATCTTCATGAACGTACAATTTGATGAAAAAGGAAAATTGAGTGTGGATCCGCCTCTTTCAAAAGCGGGGGATCATGTACTGTTCGAAGCGCAAATGGATCTTATTGTGGCTTTGACGGCATGTTCGGCAGAGGACAGCAATAACGGAAGCTTTAAACCGATACATTACACTATTGAAAAAAGGTCCTGATTAAATTGCAGGAAAAGTTCCGTTCAGGTCACAAATTAGAAAAAAGGAGATTCAAGTATAAGAAAACCGCTATTCCAAAAACTCCGATAGCGAAAAGGGTAATTTTACTGGGTTTTAGACTCATAAAAGATTCAAATTCTTTCACTAAAGTAAAAAACGGATTTCTTCTTACAATAAGATTAACATATCATTAAAATGATTCGATTTTTCACTCCATGTAAAGCATGATTTAATCGATAAAAGACGTGGCGTTAAAACAGAAATATTTCTGATTTTTCACAAAATGTAACTAAGTATTTGTGTGAAAACAATTATAGCCACCAGGGCAAAAGGATAAACAGTTGCGTAAGCAACCTGTGGGCCTGCGCTACTGGTCATGGAGTCAACCGCACTAAGTCCCGGCGTACTGGTCATACCACCGGTCAACGCTCCCAATACCGATAAAAAATTTATCTTAAGAAACACTCTTGCTATCAAAACAACAATGATCATTGGAACCAGTGTAATAACTGCACCTATCCCAAAGAGGCTAAAACCATACTCCTTAATAGTGGGTCCCAAATGACTACCGGCGGCTAAGCCTACGGGAGTTAAAAAAAGTAAAAGACCGAATTGCCGGAGAATGTGATTTCCGGTACCCGGCAGGTTCCAAAGAATAGGACCTGTTTTTCCGATTCTACTCAAGATCAACGCGGCTAACAAAACACCCCCGGTAATTCCCAATGAAAAAGTAGTTCCTCCAGTAAAGGGTATTTCAACCGCTCCCAGGATCAACCCAATTACAATACCGAGTGCCACGGGTAAAAAGCTGGTGGTCTGAACTTCTTTCATGCTATCACCAAAAAGTAAGCTTAGGCCTTTCACATTTCCCCTGGTCGACGATATGAAAAGACGGTCACCAAACCTTAATTTAACCGAAGGGCGTGCAGGTAGATCTATTCCTGCCCTTCGAATCCTTGTAACGGTAGCCCTATAATTCTCTCTTAGATTTAACTCTCCCAAAGTTCTGTTTACCACATTTCGTTTGGAAATCACATACCACTTAAGTTCGAACATACCACTCTCAGGGATATCAATATCAGTAGGATGCCCCAACAGCAACTCTACTTTTTCAAGGGCTTCATTTGTCCCTACGGCCCTTACCAGATCTCCCTTGCGAAGAATTAGATCAGCTGCAGGAGGGATAGAGGTCTCATTAGCTCTCATAACCCTTGAAATATTCGCTTTGGTCATCATTCTAATGTGTAATTCCCCAATGGTTTTTCCATCTGCATTCTCATTGGTCACAATGAAGTTTTTGTGGCTAACTTCGGGAATTTGCACTTGAGTTTCTTCAATATACTTTTGTTCTTCTTTAGCAAAATTTGCAGAAAATATCTTTGGAGCAAGCTTTACAAAAAGTATTACACCAATAACACCAAAAGGATATGCGATCCCATAACCAATAGAAGCCAGAGATGAACCTGTAGCCTCAATAGCAGCTGCAAGACCAGGTGTACTCGTTAGCGCTCCAGAAAATAGTCCTACCGCAATTTTATGGTCTACATTAAAGAAAATTGCTAAAGTAAATGTTGTGATAGCTCCTATCACAACAGTTAAAAAAGCCAAACTGATTAGTTTCGTCCCTTGAGATTTATATACCTCAAAAAATGTGGGCCCCGCCTGCATTCCTATCGTAAATATAAAAAGCAATAAACCTGTTTGCTGAATTATCGAGGGTAATGAGAATTCCACTCCCTGGGAAAACATAATATAACCATAAAACATGGCCACAAAAATTACAGCCGAAGAGTCAAGAGAAAGCCCCTTAAAGGAGACCTTTCCCAATATTATCCCTATTCCAATAATTATGAAAAGAGCCACATAGTCAATACTTAGAAAGTCGAGGAGTGAAGACATTTTGAAGATTTAATTTTAATATTCTGAATGGTTGAAAAACCTTTGAAATAAGGATCAGCACCTAAATATTTTAGTCGGCAAAGATCACTTATTTGATAGAATATTCAGACGGCTCTTACGAAAAAACCTCCCATTCATATGGTAATTTTTATTAGTCTCTGCCAATGTGTATTATAAATTCTCTGTCCCTGTCAATCACCTTGAATCGATCTGTTTATCATTTAATGGTTTACAATAGATTAAGTCACACTAATTCACTCGTACGTCCCTAAAGTAATTCCGAAAAATGGCGGCAGTTCTTTCTAATATTTCAGCGCTTGGTGGTTTTACATCCTTAAGTTTATATTCCATTCCCAGGGCTTCCCACTTATGAACTCCTAATTGATGATACGGGAGCACCTCTATCTTTTCGATAGTCTTAAAGTCTTTGAAATATTCCCCCATTTGATGAAGATATTCTTCCTGATCTGACCATCCGGGAACCAGTACATAGCGCAACCACATTGGTTTCCCTGTAGCTTCTCTATGTTGGGCTACTTTGAACGTATTGGTATTCGAAAGCCCGGTCAATTTTTTATGCCAGTCGTTTTGAAAATGTTTTACATCGAGCATCAAAAGATCAGTGTGATCGAGCAGTTCTTTCGCCTCCTTGTCGATCAATCTTCCATTAGAATCAAGGGTAGTATGGATTCCTTCCTCATGTAATCTTAGAAAAAGCTTTTTGAGGATACTTCTCTGAAGTAATGGTTCACCACCAGAAACGGTCACCCCTCCTTTTTTTCCGAAGTAAGGTTTCTGTTTAATTGCTCTGGCCACAATATCTTCGATATCCATTAAAGACCCACCTTTGATATTCATCGTATCTGGATTAGCGCAATACAGGCATCGGAATTGGCAACCCTGTACAAATACAACCATCCTTATACCCGGGCCATCATGTGTACCGAATGATTCAATAGAATGAATTCGAAGTTGCTCTGAATTTTCCAGGTTCAGTTTTTCTACATTTTGAGCTATAAGAAGACCGTCCTTTATCATTCTATCGGGGTTTAAAAAATTAAAGTATCAGGAGAAAGACTATGGAGCTACTACAGATTTAAATCTCCTGATACTTTTCCAACAACATAAACAAATCCTACATTCTTTCGTGGAAGGTTCTTGCAATAACTTCCAATTGGTGTGCTTTAGATAAGCGGATAAAATTCACCGCATAACCCGAAACCCTTATGGTTAATTGGGGATAGTTCTCCGGATGTTGATACGCATCCATCAATGTTTCCCTGTTTAGGACATTTACATTAAGATGATGCCCTTTTAGCATAAAATAGGCGTCCAGTAATCCTACCAGGTTTTCTGTTTGCACCTCTGCACTGCTACCCAAAGATTTTGGTACTATTGAGAAGGTATTGGAAATTCCATCCTGAGCATCTCTATAATCAAGTTTAGCAACAGAGTTAAGCGAAGCGATGGCTCCATGAGCATCACGACCATGCATAGGGTTTGCCCCCGGCGCAAAAGCCTCGCCGGCTTTTCTTCCGTCTGGTGTGGCACCTGTCTTTTTACCATACATCACATTTGAAGTGATCGTTAATAATGACAGGGTTGAAACTGCATCTTTATAACATCTGTGTTTCGCAAGTTCCTGTGAGAAATAGCGGGTCACTTCCCTTGCAATAGCATCTACACGGTCATCGTCATTTCCAAACATTGGATATTCTCCTTCTACTTCGAAGTCGACCGTAATGCCCTGTTCGTTTCTGATTGGTTTTACCTTCCCATATTTTATAGCTGATAGGGAATCGGCAATGATTGATATACCAGCAATCCCGTATGCCATATCTACTCCGGGATCTGAATCTATAAACGCCATTTGCGCTTTTTCATAGTAGTACTTGTCATGCATGAAGTGAATGATATTCATGGTCTTGGAGTACACCCGGGCAACTTCTTTCATGGACTTTTTGAAGCTTGCCATCACTTCATCATAATCTAAGATCTCAGAGTCAAGAGCAGGAATTCCTTTTAATAGTCTCTTTCCTGAATTCTCTTCCCTTCCTTCATTAAGAGACATCAAAAGTGTCTTCGGAAGGTTTACGCGGGCACCAAAAAACTGGATTCTTTTACCTAATTCCTGGTATGAAACACAGCAGGCGATTCCGTAGTCATCAGATCCCCTCACTTCCCTCATTAAGTCATCATTCTCATACTGGATGGAAGAAGTATCAATAGAAACCTGTGAGCAGAAATTCTTGAAACCTTCCGGAAGGTCTTTTGACCAAAGTACGGTTAGGTTAGGTTCTGGTGAAGGCCCAAGGTTGTATAGAGTTTGTAAAAACCTGAATGATGTCTTTGTCACTTTGGTGCGGCCATCTTCAAATTGACCTCCTATTGCTTCGGTCACCCAGGTTGGATCTCCACCAAAAATGTCATCATAAGCTCCAGGTCTAAGGTGACGAACCATCCTAAGTTTCATGACAAACTGGTCGATCATTTCCTGAGCTTCGGATTCAGTAATAAATCCGGTAGAAAGATCACGCTCCAGGTAGATATCCAGGAAGGAAGAAACATTCCCTAAAGACATCGCGGCTCCATCTTGTTCTTTTACAGCTGCAAGATATGCCATGTATACCCACTGTACGGCTTCGCGCGCATTTTCAGCCGGCCTTGCAAGATCGAGTCCGTAAAAATTCCCCAATTTTTTGATCTCCTTCAGGGCCAGGATCTGGTCATTGATCTCCTCCCGAAGCCGTATGTTGTGGTCGGTCATCGCCCCTTCAACAGCTGCCTTATCGGCTTTTTTAGCTTCTATTAGCCGGTCTATACCATACAGCGCTAGGCGGCGGTAATCTCCAATCACCCTTCCGCGGGCATAATTATCTGGCAAGCCGGTAAGGATCCCCTTGGAGCGGTAATCCCTTATCTCCTGATCATATGCAGCAAACACGGCGTTATTATGGTCTTTGGTATAATCAAAGACATCTTTAACACGCTGAGCTACCTGCTGACCTTTTTCAGCAACAGCACCTTCAACAACACGAATTCCACCAAACGGCTTCATGGCTCTTTTCAGGAGTTCATCAGTTTGTAATCCAACTATTACTTCAAGATCTTTCTTAATATATCCTGGTCCATGGCTGGTAATACTTGAGATCACTTCAGTATCAATTGCGCGACAACCGTTATTCTGGCGTTCCTCCTTCATAGCCAGCAGGCATAGCTGCCAAAGCTCATTAGTACGCTCAGTGGCTCCTTTCAGGAATGAGGCATCTCCATAGTATGGAGTCACATTATTCACCACAAAATCTCTTACTTCGATCTTTTTGTTCCAAATTCCATCCCGGAATTCCAGTACACCTTCAGAAAGATTAATCATAATAGTAGAATTTAAATTTTTCAGAGTGGGAAATTGATCATAATAGTTTCCATTTCTCTGTATTTTCTGGTACGAATTTCTGACCGAAAACGGGGGAAAGACATGATCTAAATCAGTTTCTCAGGGCGAAAACAGCTTCAAACGTTTTAGTTAATAAGTAATTGATTTCGAAATCGTTGTAGTAATAAAATAAAAAAAGAAATCCCGGAAAATGACTTTCCGGGATCTCTCAACAATTAACTATTAACCTAAAATCTAACTTTCTACGGCCTCCATAACAGGCGCCGTTTCAGGAGTAAATTCCTGTTCTTTTAAACCTGCTCTTCGTAACTTTTTGATATCCTGACGTATGAGCAAGGAAATCACAAGAGCTATTAACAACAAGCCTGCGAAAAAGTATAAGGTGACATTATAATTATCTGATATGGAACGTGCCCATGCGGCAAATAATGGCCCGGCCATACCTGCAGCCGCCCAGGCCGTTAGTATATAACCGTGGATAGCACCCAGTTCTTTGGTTCCAAAAACATCTCCTATATATGCAGGAATAGTTGCAAAACCACCACCATAACAAGAGAGGATCAAAAATATGAGCGCCTGAAAGATGAATGCGTTTCCGGCTGTAGGCAACAAGAAGAACGCAACGATCTGGATTGCGAAAAAGAGCGTATACATCATGGGTCTGCCTATAATATCTGAAAAGGTTGCCCAGCCAATACGTCCTGCACCATTAAAGAGTCCCATTATACCTACCATGGTGGCAGCTGCGACCACGCTCATCCCTGCATACTCCTGGGCCATGGGGGAAGCCACCGAGATAATAGCAATTCCGCAGGAAATATTTATAAAAAGCATTAACCATAGGTACCAGAAACGTTTGGTCTTGACCGCCTGGTTGGCGGTAAGCTGAGAAAGATCTGTTTTCACACCTTTTTTTCCGGAGTCTGATCCGACATTGAATCCTTCAGGTACCCAGTCTTTTGGCGGAGGAGCCAGGTAAAGTGATGACACCAAAATCAAAACAAAGTAGATACTTCCCATAATAAAGAAAGTATTCCCGATTCCAACGGCATCAATAAGATATACGATCACAGGACTGCTAATGAGCGCTGCGAATCCAAAGCCCATAATGGCAAGACCGGTTGCCAATCCGCGTTTATCGGGGAACCATTTTACCAGGGTCGATACCGGGGTGATATACCCTAAACCGAGTCCTATCCCTCCAAAAATTCCGTAGAACAAATAAAGGAGATAAATGGATTCAAAGTAAATCGCAACGCCCGAGCCGGCGATCCCTATTCCGAAGAAAAGCGCGGCAAGCAAACCTGATCTTCTAGGCCCTTTTTTCTCCAGGTAATGCCCCAGAAATGCCGCGGAAATACCTAAAAAGAAAATTGCGAGACTAAATGTAAATTGAGTGTCGGCCAGTTCCCAACCGAATTTTTGTATAAGGGGTTTGGTATATACGCTCCACGCGTATACCGACCCGATCGAAATGTGTATACCTACTGCCGAAGCCGCAATAAGCCACCTGTTTTTTAATTTTTCACTTGTTTTCATCATCTATATCAATTGAGGCAGCCAAGGTAGAATAGTGATGAAGTTGAAAAAATGACAGGAATCACCTGATGGTAAAAAAACGATAAAAAACTCTTTTTTTTAAAGCCTGATCTGATTTAAAATCTTTTTCCCTCCGGAAATGAATACCTAAATCAGCTTCCTTTTTCTTCATCCTGTACCTTCTATTTAAATAGTAAAGGAAACTATAGGGAGAAGCAGGAACCTAATGGTCCTGGTTCATTTGGACAGGCAAAAAGAGATAATTAACTCCCCGCTTTAGGTTTATCAAAAAAATATAAAAGCCCTTTCCGAAGAAAGAGCTCTTAAAAGTGTAGGGTAATCGAAAATTATTAATCCTTAGATTCATATTTAAAGTCAGGGTAATCCTTGGGGTCTTCTCCGGCCAGGTTCGCAAAATTTTTATAGGCCCTGTTAACTTTTTCAGGAGGGGTTTGAGCGAATTCCTTTTCTGTCACCCTATAGACCTTTTGCAGCGAATCCAGGCTTTGATGAAGTTGCTTTTGAATACCTGCATAATCTTTAGACTCATAGAGGTTGTTTTGTTCTGAAGGATCTTTTTTAAGATCGTACAATTCCCATTCATCGATATCATCATAAAAATGTATCAATTTATACCTGTTCGTGCGAATTCCATAATGTCTTTTCACCATATGAAACGCCGGGAAATCATAATAATGATAGTAAACCGCATTTCTGAAATCCTCATCCTTCGCGGATCTATTTAAAACCGGTCTGAGGGATTTTCCTTGCATGGCTTTAGGAATTTCTGCCCCTGCGTAATCTAAAAAGGTTGGAGCGAAATCTAAGTTTTGGGTCAGGGCATCGATCGTTGTTCCTGCCGGAATTTCCTTCGGGTATTGAACCAACAAAGGCATAGCCAGAGACTCCTCATACATGAAGCGCTTGTCAAAAAAGCCTTTTTCACCCAGATAAAATCCCTGATCTGTGGTATATACAATTATAGTGTTCTCGTCCAGACCCTGTTCCTCGAGATAATCCAATATCTTTCCTACTCCCTCATCTACCGAAGCTACTGTAGCAAGGTAGTCACGAAGATATCTCTGCCCCTTCCATTCCGCGAGATCCCATCCTGTATAATTAGCTTCGTGAAAAGCATCGTTTTTAGGACGATAAGCGTCATTCCAGGTTTTACGTTGCTCCGGAGTCATTCTTTCAAAATCAGATCTCCAGGGGTTGTGTCTCAAAGAATCACTTCCCTTTTCAACACTCAATTTCAGATCATGACCTTCATACATATCTTCATAGATGGTTTGCAACTGTTGCTGAGCAGCAACCTGACCTTCATGTTTAGAGAAGTATGTTTCAGGAAGGGGAAAGACGACAGAATCATATAAAGTTAAATGTCGGGGGGCCGGCATCCAGTTTCGGTGTGGAGCTTTATGCTGAACCATTAAAAGGAAAGGTTTGTCCTTTTTAGCATTTTCCTTAAGCCAGGATAGCCCCATTTCTGTAATAATATCTGTGGTATAACCTTCAAGCCTAACGGTGTCATTTTCGGTCATGAAATCCGGATTATAATAATTCCCCTGGTCAACGAGAACTTCCCATTCGTCAAATCCTTCCGGTTGACCATGAAGATGCCACTTTCCGAAGAGAGCAGTTTGGTATCCCGCTTTTTGAAGAAACTTAGGTAAGGTTGGTTGAGATCCATCAAAAACCTCCCCATTCATTCTAAATCCGTTTATATGGCTGTGCTTTCCTGTTAGGATCACCGCACGGCTTGGTCCACATATAGAATTGGTACAAAAGTTATTATTAAACCTGGCGCCATTTTTTGCAATTCTGTCAATATTAGGGGTTGGCGCCAGCTGGCTTACCGGATGACCATATGCGCTAATAGCCTGGGTGGCGTGATCATCGCTCATAATAAAAACAATGTTAGGCCTCTTAACCTCACTGGGAATTCCCTTCCTGTTTTCTTCTTCACAAGAAACAAGACCAAGAAATAAAAAAATAAATAGCAGGTTTCTGCAGAAATTCATTTTAGAGATCATTCTTCCAAAAGTGTAATTCAAATCAAGGTAAAACTAGAAAAAATTAAATACTTTTGCGCCTAAATTTACCACATCAAAAACTGCTCAATTCAAATCTACCTACGAATGAGAACTTCATATATATCTGTTTTATTGATATTTATGAGCTGTATCGCTTCAGCACAAGAACTAATCCCTCCTATACAAAATCATACTTCAATTGAATATAATGGTGCAAGTCAAAATTGGGATCTAGCCATAGATGATTCAGGAATTATTTATGCTGCAAATAACCAGGGGCTGTTAAGTTTTGATGGACTGACATGGGAATTATTCCAATTAGATACCGGAGGAATCATTCGATCAGTTCTTCCACATGGCGAGCGAATATATACGGGATCCTACCAGGAATTTGGGTATTGGTCACGTGATTTAAAAGGGGAAATGCACTATACATCCCTAATGTCTTTACTAAAGGAATACACGCTGCAAAGTGAAGAATTTTGGGAGATCTTAACTTATAAGGATGCAATATACTTTCGCTCTTTCGGGGCCATTTACGAGTATAAGAAAGGAAAGATTAAACCCATAAAGGAAATTGTTTCCAACAAAATGATCGTTTTTAACGATCGTTTATTGATCGCCGTTGGGAAAGAAGGCTTATTCTACCTAGAAACCGACGGAAGCCTCAATACACTCCCGAACCAGGAAATCTTATCCGGGAAAAGAGTTTTAGATCTAGAGGTCGTGGGAGATGATCTGTTCATAGGGACCGCAAAAAAGTTGTATAAATTTGATGGCAGTTCAGTTACAACTTATCATAGCAATGAATTAAACAGGCTCCTATCTGATTTTGAATTCAACCATCTCACAAAATTCAGCCAGAATGAGTTGTTAATTGCAACCCTTAGAAATGGTTTGATCCTTCATAATATAGAAACAGGCAACACCTCAATATTTAACCGTGAGAGCGGACTTCAAAACAATACGGTATTGGGGATGGCGAAAAGAAACGGAAAAGTCTGGCTAGGCCTTGATAACGGAATTGATGAGATAGACCTGGCTTCTCCAATAAAATTTTACACTGATCATACTGGAGAACTTGGAGCGGTATACGATCTCGCATTTTACAGAAATAGCCTGTATGCCGCCAGCAATACAGGGGTCTACCGGTTAGACAATAATGGAATTACAATGATCAAAGGTGCTCAGGGACACTCCTGGAACCTTGAAGTGCTGGATGATGTACTTTACAGTAATCATAATTCAGGAACTTATAAAGTTGTTGACGATACCTTCAAAGTCATAGAAAACAGAACAGGAAGCTTTCAGATCATTCCGGTTAAGGATCGCACCAATACTTACCTCATCGGCAATTATACGGGAATAAGCATTTATGAACCTTCGGGAGAGATGAGAGAATTCACAGAACTTAATTTCCCAGTTAAAAAGATCATTTTTGAAGGGCCTTCAGTTATCTGGGCTGAACACGCAAATGAGGGAATATATAGGTTAGGAATTAATTCCTCTCTAGACGAGATCAGCTTTAAAGACCAAATAGGCCATGAACAAAAAGGCCTAAATCACAGGCTCAAAATATTCAAGTTGAATGGACAAATCGCGATTTTAAAAAATAAGGATTGGTATCAGTATAACAAGTTCAAGGACACCCTTGAACTTTTCAAGGACCTTAAGAATTATAGGAATCATGAATTATTACTTGAAGATGAACTGGGATATTGGTTTAGGGATAGACTAACTAATGATATAAAATTCACCAATTTCAGAGATACTGAGTTAGAGGTCAGTTTCAAGGAATTGAATATGCGAACGGTCAAAGGGAACGAACGAATGATCAAAGCAAAAGACTCAATATTTTATCTTACCCTCAAGGATGGCTTCGCGAAAATTGATTTAAATGCGCTTATTGATTCTCGATCTGAAGTTCAACTTAGCCAACCGGTCATTAAAGGAGTAATAGATCTAAAACAAAGATATGACCTAACTGATTCCCCTACAATCCCTTATAATAGTGCACGCCAACTTACTTTTTTAGCAGGGCTTCCCGATTCTGATGCGGCGGAATTACATTATGAATTATCAGGGGAACAAAACATTGAAGGCCATATTATTGATGGAAAACTGACATTTCAGAATTTATCCCAAGGGGATTATCAGTTAAAACTTTTCGCTTTAGGTCCTCAGGGAACTTATTCTGAGGTAACAAAATTCAAGTTTGTTGTAGACTCGCCTTGGTATCTTTCAAACCTCATGTTAGTTGTTTACGCCTTTTTGATCCTGGCAACAATAGTAGTGGTTTACACAATCAATAAACGTAAGCTTAAAAAACATCAGCATCTTTTAGAGCAGAGGCTGGAAAGGGAACACCGCGAAAGGATTGAAAGGCTGGAGAAAAAACGTCTGAAAGACGAAATAATGATAAAGCGGAAGGAGCTCGCCAACACTACTATGATGGCAGCAAAGAAGAACGAGGTGTTAATGGACATTCAGGGAGAACTTAACAAGGACAAAGATAAATTCTCCAACCAATACCGATTGAAACATATCATGACCAAAATAAACCAGGCCATTAAGAATAAAGATGAATGGCAGGTTTTTGAAACGAATTTCAAGGAGGTTCATGAAGACTTCTCTAAAGACCTTCTTGAAAGTTTTCCTCATTTAACAAGTAAGGATCTAAAACTGTGCTCGTATTTAAAAATGAATCTGACCTCCAAGGAGATAGCTCCTTTGATGGGAAAATCGGTTAGAGGGGTTGAAGTTCACCGGTATCGATTACGAAAAAAAATGGAATTGGACAGCCAGGAGAATCTGTCTAATTACCTTATCAAGAATTTTTAAATAAAGATTCAAAACTCTTAATTAGGGAGTTTTCCACTACAACATTACTACGTCATTATCTTAAATTAACATTTTCAACTACTTCATCTCTGTTTTAAATCGCTAATTTTGAGTCACTTAAAATAGAATTTCTTCTGAAGTATTAGTTGTGTACTATATCGATTTCGGAGAACTGGAAAACGGCTGTACTTTCGGTAAGAATTCATAAATAACTGATCGTATGAAAAATAAGTTACTTTTAATTTTCGCATTTCTGATCTTAAATCCTGTCTTTGCACAACAGACCAAAACAATTTCAGGACAAATATTAGATCCACAAGGAATGCCTCTGCCGGGGGCAGAAGTGAAGGTGATAGACAAGAATATATTTGATATCACCGATTTTGACGGGAACTTCACCTTAGAAAAAGTTGAAGTTGGTGATGTCTTTCGCGTTACTTTTTTAGGTTTCGAGGCACAGGAAATCAATGTAGGCAATCAAAATGAATATACTGTAAACTTAACAGAATCTGCTGCTGAACTTAGTGAAGTGGTAGTGGTGGGTTATGGAACTCAACAAAAACAAGACATTACTGGTTCTATTGCAATTGTAGAAGGAGAAGAACTTACAAAACAACCAAATGTAAATCCTATTAGTTCTGTTCAGGGTAAAGTAGCCGGGGTAAATATCACCAACTCCGGAAGACCCGGTGCTTCCCCTAACATTAAAATCCGCGGTGTTGGTAGTGTTAGTAACGCCAGTCCGCTTTACGTAGTAGATGGGGTGTTGACAGATAATATCGACTACTTAAACAGTGCTGATATCAAAAGCCTTAACATACTAAAAGATGCATCAAGTGCTGCCATTTACGGAATAAGAGCTGCAAACGGAGTAATTGTTATAGAAACCAAATCTGGAAAACGAGGAGAAGGTGTTTCTGTGGGTTATGACGGTTATACCGGATTTAAACAGGTTACCAATATTCCAGATCTTGTTAATACTGGTCAATATATAGAACTTTATAATGAAAAGCAGGCTTTCGAAGGTTCCACAAATTTCCTTTCCCCAAATGATTATTCAGCAGATACAGACTGGTTTGATGAAATATTAAAGGAAACACCTATGATTACTTCACATAACCTGTCTGTGGCGGGTTCATCTGAAAAAACCAATTACTATGTGAGTTTAGGATATTTCAGTGAAGATGGAATTTTAGATGCGGGTAAAAATATTAATTCAGGAAACGATTTCACCCGGGTAACCGGGCGACTTTCACTTGACACCGAATTGAACGACTATTTCTCGTTAGGAGGTTCTGTTGCCTATACTGATTCCAGAAGTAATGATTCAAATGAACCATTTTACCAGGCCTATATAGCTCCACCATTGTTCAACGCTTTTAAAGAGGATGGATCATATGGCTCTCCGCAAGGAGTAGGAGATTTTGCAAACCCAAGAGGAACCCTGGACTTTTTCAGAGGGAAATCTGATGGTCAGAGGGTTCTGGCAAATGTTTATGCCGAAATAAACCCAATTGAAAGTTTACAATTTAGAATTAGCTTTTCTGGTGATAATACCGACACCAAAGCTTTCCGTTATACTCCGGAATATCGTATTAGTACAACCCAGGGATCTGACTTGAGTTCTTTAACAAGAAGTAGTGCAGAAAGAGAAAATTGGTTATGGGAAAATATAATAACATGGGATGAAACTTTCGGAAAACATGACATTACGATTTTGGGAGGTTTTTCCCAGGAGGAAAGATCCTTTTATAGATTAGAAGGTTCTGCGAATGGTGTGGAATATAATGGTAACGATGCTGTACTATACCTGGATTTGGGTGATGTAGATTCTGAATCACTTTCAGATGAAGGTTCTAAAACACGCTTTGAATCTCTTTTCGCTCGTATTCAATACAAACTGGATAATAAATATTTGATGAATGCGACCGTCCGTCGTGATGGATCTTCAAGTTTCCCTTCAGAAAATAATACTGAGATCTTTCCGTCGGTTGGTTTAGGATGGATTGTTTCCAACGAGAATTTCCTCAACAACTCTGATATCATAAACACCTTGAAATTAAAAGGAAGTTGGGGACGGCTTGGAAATGCAAGTGTACCACGCGGGTTTGATATTACCGCAACCAACCCTGATATTTACTTTTTTGGAGAACGCTCTGCTATTAGCCGTTCCATTAGTGAATTTTCAGATCCAAGCATATTTTGGGAAATGGTTGAAGAATATGATCTGGGTGTAGAATTCGCACTTTTCAATCAAAAGCTTAACGGTGAGGTTAATTATTATAACCGGGAAACCCAGGATGCGGTATTCAGCATTTCCCAGTTGGCCTCATCAGGTGCTACAAATACAAACCTTCTAACAAACGCAGGAAGCTTCAGAAATTCAGGTGTGGAGGTTTCTCTTAACTGGAGTAATTATATCAATGACGATTTTAGCTACAGCCTGTATGGTAATGTAACAACAATTAATAACGAGATTACCGAAGTTATTGGCTCCTCGTTCTTAAATACAGGACCAGGCCTTTTTGGAAATCCAATTGTGCGTTTAGAGAAAGGGTCTGAAATTGGTGCTTACTATGGATACCAAGTAGACGGCGTTATACAAAATCAGGCCGAAGCAGATGAACTCGGTTCTCGGGTAGGAGCCTTTAGATTCGCAGACCTTAATGGGGATGGTCAAATTGGCGAAGATGACAAAACTTTCCTTGGAAGTCCGATCCCTGATTACACATACGGATTTGGATTTAATATTGAATACAAGCAAATTGACTTCAGCATGGATTTTCAAGGAGTAACAGGAAACGAAATTTACAATTTTAATCGCAATTCCAGATTCGGAAACGAAAGTTGGGATCTAGATTTCTATGAGAACAGATGGACTCCTGGTAGCCAGGTTAACGATTATCCGGCCCCTAATTCCGATCAAAATTCTTCAAGACCCAGTTCTTTTTATGTAGAGGAAGGAGACTACTTTAGAATAAGAAATATTCAATTAGGTTATAGTATTCCAGGTAGCATATTAAGAAATAACGCCCTTTGGCAAGATCTCACCGTCTATGTAAATGCCCAAAACCCTTTTACTTCATTCGAATATAACGGATTCTCACCAGAAGTTAATGGTGAGGTGAATGATGGAGGAATTGTAGTAGCAGGGATCGACAGGAACGTATATCCCCTGTCTGCAACGTACAACCTGGGCTTAAGAATAAATTTCTAAATCGAATGCTTTTCTAACAAGGCATTTTTAAAAGATAAACCAATGAAAAAATTAATATTAATATTTAGCATTTTTGCATTCATTTCCTGCAGCGATGACTTTCTGGAAATTCCTTTAGAAGACAGAACTCCGGCAGAAGAATTTTTTGTGTCGGCAGAAGATGCAACGCAGGCTGTTAACGCAATATATAACCACCAGTTAGATTGGTTGACCTCTGCCTTCGCTCATTTAGCGATTACTCAAATAACCTCTGATGATTCTGACAAAGGAAGTAATCCCGGAGATGCCGCATTCCTGAATGATTTCAGCAATTTCACTTTCAATTCATCTGCCTTTGTACTTAACGATTACTGGACCGGTCAATTTAGAGGAATCAATTTGGCCAATCAGGTGTTAACGAATGTTCCCGATATCGAAATGGACGAAAGTTTAAAGGAACGTCTTTTGGCCGAGGCAAAATTTTTCAGAGCCTATCACTATTTCAACCTTGTTCGTACTTTTGGGGGTGTTCCTATCTATGAAGGACTTCCCGAAGACGGCATTTATAATCTCCCAAGAAATACTAAGGAGGAAGTTTACGTCTTGATTGTACGTGATCTTCAGGAGGCATCACAAGTATTACCAGCTTCCTACGGCCCGGATCAATTGGGAAGAGTTACACAAGGGGCTGCTAAAGGGATTTTGGCAAAAGTACTAATGTATCGCCAGGAATGGTCGCAGGTACTGCAACTAACCCAGGAGGTAATGGGAATGGGCTATTCCCTTTATGATGATTACTACGAACTTTTCCGTTGGCAAAATGAATTTAATTCTGAAATAATCTTTTCTATTCAATCCACAGCCGACGGAAATTGCGAAGCTACCTCACAATATGGACAGGTTCAGGGAGTTCGTGATCAATTTGGGTGGGGCTTTAATTCTCCTTCAGAAGATCTGGCTGCAGCTTATGAAGAAAATGACTTAAGAAGAGATGCAACAATTTTATTTGTTGGTGAAACCACTCCGGAAGGAGACCTGATCACAGCTGGAAATAATCCTGCCAATCCAACTCGATATAACCAAAAAATCTATATTTCCTCAGAGAATTACCGGAGGAATAACTGCGCGGAAAATGCAGACTCAAACATAGTGATCTTGAGATATGCCGAGATCCTTCTAATCAATGCCGAAGCTAACCTTGAATTAGGAAATTACGATGCTGCACTGGAAAGCCTGAATGAGGTAAGAGACAGAGCCGATCTTGATGACCTTGAGTTTGAAAGCGAGCAACAGTTACGTAATGCAATTTGGCAGGAAAGAAGAGTGGAACTTGCCCAGGAAGGGGATCGTTTTTTTGATTTGGTAAGACAAGGTAGAGCTGCTGAAGTATTTCAGGCTCTTGGCAAACAATTCACCCCGGGAGTAAATGAAATTTTCCCTATCCCTGCCAACCAGATCTCTTTAAGTAATAATGTTCTGACCCAAAACCCTGGTTACTAAATACCATGTGGTTGATTGAATGAAAAATATGCTGCACCAATAGTTGCAGCATATTTTTTCAATAATTCTACTAATTTAAAATGAATATAATTTTCAAAATCTTCTGTTTGATTGGGATAATGACGCTATTATCTTCCTGTAATGATAAATCCAACGAGGTCCAGGAAAAGGAAGAAAATAAGGTTGTAGAAAAAACCCAAATCTCTGAAAAAGAACTACTGGATATAGTCCAAAAACAAACTTTAAAATACTTCTGGGATTACGCCGAACCTAATTCGGGGATGGCCCGCGAACGTTTCCATCCCGATGGGAATTATCCAAAGAATGATGCCCACGTGGTCACCACAGGTGGTAGCGGTTTCGGGTTAATGGCTATAGTGGCGGGAATGGAAAGAGGGTTTATCCCTCAAGATGCTGCAGTGGCAAGACTTGACAAGATCGCTGAATTCCTTGATAATACTACCAGGTTCCATGGCGCATGGCCCCATTGGATCAATGGAGAGACAGGTGAAACCCAGGCCTTCGGAAGAAAAGACAATGGTGGAGACATAGTAGAAACTTCATTTTTAGCTCAGGGTTTTCTGGTTGTAAGGGAATATCTGAAGAACGGTTCCGAAGAAGAAAAAGCGGTAGCGCAGAAATATGATGAACTTTGGAAAGGCATCGAATGGAACTGGTACACTAACAACAAAAACGGGATCTACTGGCACTGGTCCCCCGATTATGAGTGGGAAATGGATTTTATGATAGAAGGTTATAATGAATGCCTTATCACCTATGTGATGGCTGCCTCCTCCCCTGACCACGCAATAGACGCAGCAGCTTATCACGATGGCTGGGCCCGCAGCGGAAATATCACTACCGATGTTGAAGCATACGGTCTTCCATTGATCTTAAAACACAATACCCCTGGGGATAAAGGCGGTCCCCTTTTCTGGGCGCATTATTCTTACCTGGGGCTAAACCCCAAAGGACTTTCAGATAAATACGCGAATTACTGGGACCTCAACGTAAATCACTCGCTGATCAATTATGAATATTGCCAGGAAAATCCAAAGAACTTTGAAACTTACGGTCCCAATTCCTGGGGACTTACTGCAAGCTATACCCGTAAAGAGGATGGCGGAGTTGGATATTCAGCACACTCACCCGATGATGACCGCGGAGTGGTTTCCCCAACGGCAGCCATAAGCTCTATTCCATACACTCCTGAAAAATCACTTAGGGCTATGAGGTATTTTTATACAGATCTCAACGACCTGTTATGGGGTCCTGCAGGATTCTACGATGCCTTTAGCCTGGAAGGGGAAGACTGGGTAGCGCCCCAGTACTTGGCAATTGATCAGGGGCCTATGGTGGTCATGATCGAAAATTACAGGTCCGGACTTATTTGGGATCTGTTCATGAACGCCCCTGAAATCAAAACCGGACTTGATAAATTGGGATTCAATAATAAATAAATGAAAACTTTTAAAATGAGGCTTCTGTATCTTATTATAGCACTGGTCTATACGCTTCTAATGCTCCCTTTTTCCGTGGGAGCACAATCCCTGGAGGAATATAAGCAGGAAGCTTTTATTCAGAACAAGGATACATTGAACTACCGAATCCTCTACCCAGAAGGCTTTGATAAAAGCGAAAAATATCCTCTGGTCCTGTTCCTGCATGGAGCCGGAGAACGCGGCAATGATAACCAAGCACAATTAACCCATGGAGGACAACTTTTTTTAAAAGAAGAAATCAGAAAAAAAATTCCCGCAATTGTCATTTTTCCACAGGCACCAAAAAAAGATTATTGGGCCCGGGTCGAAGTAAATCGTGAGGTAACACCGTTTGAGTTTAATTTTAAGAAGGAGGAAGGGCCTACAACATCCCTACAGTTGGTCATGGCCCTTCTGAATTCTATTACTGCGGAAGATTACGTGGACAATAACAGGATATATGTGGGCGGACTTTCAATGGGTGGAATGGGAACCTACGAGATTATATACCGGAAACCGGAAATGTTCGCGGCAGCCTTTGCCATTTGTGGCGGGGCAGATCCCGCAATAACCGAAGATTATCCTGAAGGCTTTAATATCTGGATCTTTCACGGAGAAAAAGATGATATCGTGCCCCCAAAATTTTCAAAGGAGATGGCGCGTATGATCAATACCAACGGAGGTAACGCTAAACTGTCTCTATACCCGAATGACAATCATAACAGCTGGGATTCGGCTCTTTCTGAACCGTATCTCCTACCATGGTTATTCTCTCATCAAAAAAATGAATAGATAACGATTAAATGAAAGGTTTTAAATATATACTCACAGCAACAGCTATACTATTTAGCGTCATTGTTCACTCACAGAAAGTGGTGCCAGAAACTTATATCAATCCTCTGGATATTGATTATACCTATATGGTTTATAATTCAAGCAGGAATATTTCTTACCGTTCCGGTGCAGATCCTGCGGTAATCGAATTCCGTGGCGAATACTACATGTTTGTCACCCGTTCATTTGGATACTGGCATTCTACCGATCTGATCAATTGGGAATTCATCAAACCAAAGCAGTGGTTTTTTGAGGGGTCAAACGCGCCAACCGCTTTCAATTATAAAGATTCGTTGGTATACTTTGCTGGAGATCCCGCGGGTTATGGGAGTATTCTTTACACCGATGATCCTAAAAGCGGTAAATGGACTCCTACAGCTTCAATCTCTAATAATATTCAGGATTCGGAATTATTTATTGATGATGACGGGAAAACATACCTGTATTGGGGCTCGTCGAACATACATCCCCTTCGGGTGAAAATGCTGGATAAAGACGACCGATTTCTTGAAACCGGGGTAGAAAAAGAATTGATCAATCTGGTAGAAGAAGAACACGGCTGGGAACGTTTTGGTGAAAATAATTTCCACCCCACTTTAAAGGAAGGATACATGGAGGGTGCGTCAATGACCAAACATGACGGCAAATACTATTTGCAGTATGCGGCACCAGGTACTCAATTCAATGTGTATGCAGATGCTGCCTACGTTGGGGAAACGCCCTTAGGTCCGTTCAAATACATGAAAAACAACCCCTATAGTTTCAAGCCGGGCGGTTTTACCAACGGAGCCGGTCATGGGATCACAATGAAACAAACCAATGGGCAGTACTGGCACTTTGCCACTATGGCGCTGGCTTCCAACTCTCACTGGGAACGTCGCCTGGCCATGTTCCCTACTTATTTTGATGAGGAAGGTTTAATGTATACGAACACCAGCTACGGGGATTACCCGCTGTTTGGACCGGATCATCCAACAAAGGCGGGCCAGCATACTGGCTGGATGCTGCTTTCTTACAAAGGCAAAGCAACAGTCTCCTCTTCGCAAATGCAGATCAGGAAAAGTACTTCCACAGATGACGATTATGACATCACTGAAATGCCACTTGAAAAAAACAGCGAAGGTGAAATTATCTCTAAATTGTTAACCGACGAAAGTCCGAAGTCCTTCTGGGTTGCTGAAGCCAATGATGACAAACAATGGATTAAGATCGAAATGCTGGCTCCAGGAAATATCTATGCTTTTCAATTGAATTTTCATGATCAGGAGTCAGGTATCTATACCCGTACCGACGGCTTAAGACACCGCTTTACCCTGGAGGTATCAGAGGATGGCAAACAGTGGAAAAAGGTTGTAGACAGAAGTAATAGTTTTGAGGATGCGCCGAATGCCTACATTCCCCTGAATCAACCTGTAAAAGCCAAATACGTACGCTACAATAACGTGGAAGTACCGGGGAATAACCTGGCACTATCAGAAATCAGGGTATTTGGCAAAGGATTTGGCAAGAAACCTGCAAAGGTTAAGAAATTCAAAGTTTCACGTCAGGAAGACAGAAGAGACGCTTCCTTTAAGTGGGAACCGGTGATAGGAGCCCAGGGCTACAATATCCGCTGGGGTATCGCACCTGATAAATTATACCAGTCCTGGTTAATATACGATGTAAATGAACATTTTATGCGCAACCTGGACCGCGATACAAAATACTACTTCAGTATTGAAGCATTTAGTGAAAATGGGATCTCGGAAAGAACTGAGATTGTGGAAGTGAAATAAAGAAAAGACAATTATCAATTTTTAAAGTGTAAACAAGATGAGAAATATTAATCTGTCAGTCGTATTCCTGTTTTTTATGGGACTTTCATGTCTTCAGGCACAGGAAAAGATTCCGCAGGTAGAAGAATTGCTTGCCAAAATGACCCTAGAGGAAAAGATAGGACAACTAAACCTATTAACACCTGGCGGAGGCGTGGCCACCGGCTCTGTGGTGAGTGAAGACGTAGAAGCCAAAATAAAGGCAGGTGACGTTGGAGGGGTCTTCGGAGTTTCCAGCCCCGAAAAGGTTAGACAGGCACAGGAATTAGCAGTTAAAAATTCCCGACTGGGAATCCCACTTCTTATTGGATCTGATGTTATTCATGGGTATAGAACTACTTTTCCGATCCCTCTTGGAACTTCAGCCAGCTGGGATTTGGAATTAATTAAAAAGTCTGCGCAGATAGCCGCCAAAGAAGCCACTGCCGACGGAATAAACTGGAATTTTTCTCCTATGGTAGACATTTCCCGTGACCCTCGCTGGGGACGTTTCGCGGAAGGAGCCGGAGAAGATCCTTTTTTAGGATCGGCTATCGCGAAGGCCATGGTGGAAGGATACCAGGGAGAAGATCTGACTCAACCACACACTATGATGGCGACGGTAAAGCATATGGCTCTATACGGGGCGCCCGAAGCAGGTCGTGATTACAACCATGTTGATATGAGCCGCCTCAAGATGTTCAATGAATACCTGCCTCCTTACAAAGCAGCAGTTGATGCCGGGGTAGGAAGTGTAATGACTTCTTTCAATGATGTGGACGGAGTACCGGCTTCAGGAAATAAGTGGTTATTGACCGACCTGCTGCGTGAAAGGTGGGGATTTGGTGGATTTGTAGTTTCAGATTATACTTCGGTAAACGAAATGATCAAACATGGAATGGGTGATCTGCAGGACGTTTCAGCTCTGGCAATCAATGCCGGCCTGGATATGGACATGGTGGGAGAAGGATTTTTAACCACTTTGAAGAAATCTGTAGAAGAAGGAAAAGTTTCCGAAGAACAGATCACAAAAGCAGCCAGAAGAATCCTTGAGGCCAAATATAAACTGGGATTACTGGAGGATCCTTACAGATATTCAGACGAAAAAAGGCCATCGAAAGACATTCTTACAAAAGAACACCGTGCTTTTGCACGTAAATTAGCGACACGATCTTTTGTGCTTCTTAAAAAACACAACAGCATCCTTCCGTTAGATAAGACTTCGAAAATTGCCCTAATAGGCCCGCTGGCCAATAACCAAACTAACATGCTTGGCACCTGGGCGCCGACCGGAGACTATAAACTTTCGATCCCGGTTCTTGAAGGATTTAAAAATGTAGCCCCAGATGCTAAAATTACTTATGCAAAAGGAGCAAATATTAGTGATGACACCATTTTTGCTAAAAAAGTGAATGTATTCGGATCTCGTATCGAAATCTCAAAAGAATCTTCAGAAGAATTATTACAGGATGCATTAAAAGTGGCCAAGGCTGCAGATGTTATTGTAGCTGTAGTGGGAGAAGCTTCCGAAATGAGCGGAGAGGCGGCAAGCCGCACAGATATTCGCATTCCCGAGAGTCAAAAGAAACTGATCAGGGAACTCGTAGCAACCAAAAAGCCGGTAGTACTGGTATTAATGAGCGGAAGACCATTGAATATTTCCGAAGAAATGGAACTTCCTGTTAGCATTCTTCAGGTATGGCACCCGGGAATTGAAGCCGGAAACGCGATCGCAGATGTCATTTTTGGAGAACATAACCCTTCCGGAAAATTAACCGCAACATGGCCACGCAATGTTGGGCAAATTCCAATTTATTACAGTGCCAGAAATACCGGAAGACCCGCTCCTGAAGACCACTTTGACAAATTTAAATCTCATTACCTGGATTCTCCAAACACTCCGTTATTCCCATTCGGTTATGGGTTAAGTTATACAGATTTTGAATATTCTGATGTTAAAGCTGACAAGGAGTCGTTCAAACCCGGGGAGGAAATCACCTTCACAGCGACTATTACCAATACAGGTAATTTTGACGGAAGTGAAGTGGTACAACTTTATATTCATGATAAGGTAAGAAGCATTACGCCGCCTAAAAAACAACTGGCAGGCTTTAAAAAGATAGCTCTTAAAAAAGGGGAATCGAAACAGGTTTCTTTTACCCTGACTGCCGATGATCTTAAATTCTACAACGGCCAGCTTGAATATGTTTACGAACCGGGAGAATTCGAATTCTTTATTGGTGGAAGTTCAGACAATAAGATGACCGGTTCCTTTAAATTAACCGAATAAGGCGTCAAGAACATTTTTATCATAACACTGATCTTCCTGACCACCTTTTTCAAGTGCTCAGGAAGATCTTTCAACCACAAACAAGTTCAGACGAAATACACTTTATGAAGACGCCCTTAAAATACTTTTTTTTAAGCTCGGTTGTCCTGCTCATATCATGTAAACAGGAAAAAGAACAGGCTCCACCCGAACCAGAAGTCCTAACCGAAAAACCGGAAGGGATAAAAACCCCTGAAGGCATGGTGTGGATACCGGGTGGAAAGTTCATGCAGGGTGCAGTGGCCCGTGATTCTATGGCGATGAACCACGAGAAACCGGCACACCCAGTGAAGATAGACGGCTTTTTTATGGACGAAACCGAAGTGACCAACGCTGAATTCAAAGAATTCATTGAAGCTACCGGCTATGTAACCGTAGCCGAAAGAGAAGTAAGCTGGGAAGAAATAAAGAAACAGGTGCCGCCCGGTACTCCTAAACCTCCCGACTCCCTATTACAACCCGGATCTTTGATCTTTAAAAAACCCGCACAAAAAGTTCGAAATCTGTATGACTTTTCACAATGGTGGGAATGGAAGATCGCGGCCAGCTGGAAACACCCTCAGGGACCGGGAAGCAGTATAGAAGGAAAAGAAGATCATCCGGTGGTACATGTGGCCTATGAAGATGCCATGGCTTATGCAGAATGGGCAGAACGACGACTCCCTACAGAAGCAGAATGGGAGTATGCGGCTAGAGCGGGCAAGAAAGATGAAGTTTTCTTCTGGGGAAGCGATGTTTCAAAACTCAGTGAAATGGCCAACACCTGGAACGGAGAATTCCCTATAGAAAATGTCTTGGACGATGGGTTTGGAAAAGCCGCTCCTGGAAAGTCCTTCCCTCCCAATGATTTTGGACTGTACGACATGGCCGGAAATGTCTGGGAATTTACCAGCGACTGGTACAATGTGAATTACTATAAAGAAGCACAAGCCAACGGACTGCTAATTAATCCGAAAGGAGCAAAAAGACCATATAATCCACATAACCCTCAGGTTCCCGAAAAAGTCATCAAAGGGGGATCTTATTTATGTCACGCCTCCTATTGTTCAAGTTTCAGGATCTCGGCAAGGATGCAAACATCCCTCGACTCCTCTCATGAACATTTAGGATTTAGAACGGTAGCAACTCCGGAAATGTTGAGAAATAAGAAAAAATAGTCAAGGTCATAACGAGACCATTATTTAGTAATAATAAAGCATTAGAAGAAATTGAGAAAAATGATTGTAATCACTCCAGGAGTGTTAACTAATTACCACTTTTGTAGCTCACCTTAAGTGAGGTTTCCTTCACTGTTTTATCAATTAAATTGATAATATCCATTCTTAAACACTCTTAATATTTTCTAAAACATATTACCTTACACCAAATTTTGAAAACCATCATGAAAAATAAATCTTACCTCTATTTAATAACCGCTGTATCAGCTCTGGGCGGTTTACTTTTTGGATACGATACCGGAGTTATCAATGGATCTCAATACTATTTTAGCCAGCATTTTGACCTGGATGCAGGAATGAAAGGCTGGGTTGTCGGGAGTGCCCTCATCGGATGTTTTTTTGGTGCGATCATAGCCGGCCCGTTAAGTAAAGCAGCTGGTCGAAAATATTCACTTATTGTTTCTGCCATTTTATTCTCTGTTTCGGCATGGGGCTCTGGTTTACCGGAATTTTTGCCACAATCAGTTTCCCTATTGGTGGTCTTCCGAATATTAGGAGGACTTGGGATCGGTATTGCTTCTATGAATGCGCCAACTTATATTGCTGAGATAGCGCCGGCCAAGATCAGGGGAACTCTGGTAACTTATTACCAGCTTGCCATAGTTATCGGTTTCTTTGTAGTATTCCTCGCGACCTATTTTATTGGAAATTCAGCGACCGAAGCTGAAAACATTGAAAGAGGATGGAGACTTATGCTATGGTCTGAATTGATCCCTAGTTTGTTGTTCCTGATCTTGTTATTCTTTGTTCCGAAGAGTCCGAGATGGTTGGCTTTAAACGGTGAAAATCCTCAAGCACTTTCAGTTTTGAAGCGTATTCACGGGGATGAAATGGCCAAAATTGAATTTAAAGAGATCGAGAATTCCATCGAAAAAGAAAAATCTAAGGTAAAAGTTAGCATTTTCGCCAAAGGAATTTTCTCGATCATTGTAATTGGTACTGTACTTTCCGCCTTGCAACAGTTCACAGGGATCAACGCCGTACTTTATTACGGAGCAGATATCTTTGAACAGGCACTTGGCTTCGGAAAAGATGACATCCTGGAGCAGCAAGTCTTACTGGCTGCTGTAAACCTCATCTTTACCTTTGTAGCGATGGCGACCGTTGACCGCTTCGGAAGAAAACCATTACTTTACATAGGTTCCGTAGGAATGATCACCGGATTCGTCCTTTTAGGATCTACCTTAATGACGGGGTCTGTAGGTTTGTTATCCCTAATTGGAGTTTTAGTATTTATCGCGTCTTTCGCAATGTCTATGGGACCTGTAGTTTGGGTGATCCTTTCAGAAATGTTCCCGAATAACATCCGAAGTATAGCAATGTCCATCGCAGTAGCAGCACAATGGGCCGCAAACTATCTGGTTACTCAAACCTTCCCGATGGTTGCCGAAAGTGAAGCTAATATGGGAGAATTCTGGAGCGGATCTCTTCCTTATTTCATCTTTTCAGGTTTTATCCTGATCATCATCCTGTTCACCATCAAGTTTATTCCTGAAACTAAAGGGAAATCCCTGGAGGAACTGGAAGATATGTGGGACATCCCTGAAGAAGTAAAAGCTAACTAAGAAAATTTAATCTAAACAGAACAGCCCGGCCTTAAGCCGGGCTGTTGTTTTTTTAAAGTTGTTTTAATCTGGTGCGCCGGCTTTTTTCATAGTCATTTCATCGCTTTTTTCCTTCCGGCTCCCTGAGGTGGGATCAGGCCGATTATTACCCAATACAAATGCCGCCAACGGAATTACTGTTGCAGCCAGCACTAATAAGTAAAGTCCGTACTCCACAGAAGAAAGAATGCCCGAATCAAGATCTATGATCTCCCAGATCCCGATACCGGCCGCAAGTATTGCAGCTGCAAGAGAAATGTAAAGCTTTAATCCTTCTAACGGAACCGATCGCTTACCCATGAAAGAAAGGATAAAGGGTATGGATAAAATCGCCAAGGTGATCCAACCAGAATGATCTATTCCAATTGAATATCCCAGAATCGGCATTTTTACCCAGGGCATAAAAGCAGCTAACATCCCTATTCCGCTTAAGATCGAAATTCCTAATCGTTGATCGTTCATAATCAATAAATTTACACCTCTAATTTAAGAAGAAATCCGTCTCTTCCATAATATACTTGGCCCCTCATATTCTTTTGAACCAATTATTATCATTAAATTCATGTCCTGAAAAGGATTATTAATCACCCTACAGGCAGTTTACAGTACCAGCATTGAACAACCCTTTTAAAAAATTATTACCCGCGCAATCTTCTGTAATTGAAAAAAATGTAACAGGACTGGGGACATTTGGAGGTGTTTTCACTCCTTCCATATTGACCATACTGGGTGTTATCATGTACCTTCGTTTTGGCTGGGTAGTAGGAAATGTCGGGTTACTTGGTACTTTTCTAATTGTCACTCTTTCTGTCTCTATTACTTTTCTTACAGCCCTTTCTATATCTTCAATTGCCACAGATAAACGCGTAAGAACCGGAGGTGCGTATTATATGATCAGCCGTTCCCTGGGCATTGAAGCCGGAGGAGCGATAGGAATCCCTTTATACCTGGCCCAGGCTCTTTCTATTGCATTATACACTGTTGGTTTTGCTGAAAGTGTCGTGAATGTTTTTCCAAATCTCAATTTTAAATTAGTAGGGCTGTTAACAACCCTTGGCATTACCATTCTGGCTCTCATATCGGCTAAGACCGCCATACGGGCCCAGTATTTTATAATGGTTGGAATTGGGTTGTCTCTTCTTTCACTTCTCTTCGGAAGGCCTCTGGAGGAAACCGACATTGAAATGTGGGGAACCGTTGACAGTAATTCAGAAGGATTTTGGGTCGTCTTCGCGGTTTTCTTCCCGGCAGTTACCGGAATTATGGCCGGTGTAAACATGTCTGGAGACCTGAAGGATCCTGCTAAATCGATCCCTAAAGGTACACTCGCAGCTGTAGGTGTAGGATACCTTATTTATATGACTTTACCCGTGATCCTTGCTACCCGTGCAGACGCTTCGACCCTCATCGAGGACCCAATGATCATGCGTAAAATAGCATATTGGGGAGACGCTATCATTATAGGGGTTTGGGGAGCTACGCTTTCCAGTGCCCTCGGAAGTATTCTTGGAGCACCACGGGTTTTACAGGCCCTGGCGAGAGACCGTGTTTTACCTCAGAAACTCGATTGGCTGGGTCGTGGTAGCGGACAGGAAGACGCACCTCGCAATGGCACCATATTTACACTGGGATTGGCTTTGGTAGCGGTCTACTTCGGAAATTTAAATATCATCGCTCCAATCTTAACGATGTTCTTTTTGACGACATATGGTGTGCTCAATGCCTCTGCAGGGATTGAAAGCTTATTAAAGAGTCCGTCCTTCAGACCGGAATTTAAAGTCCACTGGATATTTTCCATTTTAGGAACCTTGGGCTGTATGGCCGTAATGTTCCTTATCAACGCTACAGCTACGGCCGTTGCTTTTGTATTTGTAGGAGTAATTTTCTTTTGGCTTCAGAATAGAGAATTGAAAACTACCTGGGGCGGGGTCAGACGAGGCTTGTGGCTGGCAGTAATAAGAAAAGGTCTACTGAACTTAGGTCAGGAAAAAGAGATCAAGAACTGGCGTCCAAATCCAATTGTTCTTTCGGGAGCTCCCACCCGACGATGGCATCTTATTGATCTTGCTTCTGCCATCACACATAATAGAGGTATCCTTACCGTGGCTACCGTATTACAGGGAAAAGATGTGACCGGTACCCAACGAAAGAGAATGGAATACAACATCCATGAGTTCCTGCTAAAACGAGGCATGCAGGGTCTGGTACGTGTGATCTCCTCTAAAGATCCCTTTTCAGGTTCAGAAGAACTGGTGAAATCTTATGGTTTAGGACCACTGGTTCCCAATACCGTAATTTTAGGGGACAGTGAAGAAGACTCCGTAAGAGAAAAGTATTGCGGTATGATCACGAAATTCCATAGCATGGAACGCAATGTGATCATAGTTCGGGCTAATAATAATCCAGTCTTTGGAAATCGCAAAAAGATCGATGTCTGGTGGGGCGGACTAAAAGGAAACGGCGGATTAATGATGATCATCTCCTATTTACTCAAGAACAGCCGTACCTGGCATGATACCGAAATAACCATTAAAATGGTTGTAGGTAATGAAAAAGCAGCGGGAGAAACCCGTAAAAACATGGAAGGTATCCTGAAAAACCTGCGAACCGGGGCCGAACTGGAAGTGATTGTTTCAAATGGAAGATCTTTTGATGAGATCCTTCACCGTTCTTCTCAAAAAGCAGACCTTATTTTGCTGGGAATGGCAATGCCAAATGATAATTTCAGAACATATTACGAAAACCTTCAACAACGCATCCACAACCTACCTACTACCCTCCTGGTACTGGCTGCCGAAGAGATCTCCTTCAGCGAAGTACTTATGCAACAGGAAACCTTTATGAGCGATTAGAAAACATAACTTCTCATAGGCTCTATTAGTAAATAAAATCGGAGAGTATATCTATTTGAACTATTCTACAACCTCAAAACTTTTAGATACAGAGAAGAATTTTCCATTTTCATCAAAACCTTCAAGTCGAATATCAAAATTCCCTGTAATATCTGAAGTATAGAATTCAATTTTAGAGTTTTCCAGTTCTGGAATCCATAACAGCTGATACCTGAAGTCTGGAACATTGGAGTTTTCTGAGGTTTCGTAATTAGGATGGAAATATAATTTTTGAAGCTCCGCAGGTTGAACCTTATAACTGTTTTGTAATGGAAATACCACTTCTGGTGTGCCTTTAGATCTTATGTCTACGACACCTTGATAAAAAGAAGGTCCATAAAAATATTTATCCCGAACAATTCTTATTTCGGATACAGTTTCAGGGTCGAGATTAAAAATCTTTTCATGTGCGTTTATTGGCTGGCCATCAAGAAGAACCAAAGGAATGCCCTCCAGAGTATTCTGAGCCGAATAATCCTGAATTACCAGCCTTGGTGATTTCCTTTTAGATCTAAAGGAAACAAACTGAATGATTTCGGTAAAAGTTTCATCCATAGTTTCAAATCTTGTATAATCGTCAAGATTATAAATTATTGGATTATTTCCGTAAAAAATCGGTCTAGGCTTAACTGGAAGTATAGAATCTTTTTTTACTTCTTTGAAGTAATTTTCAATTTGAATGTGAATGGCTTTATCGCGGAGAGTTTTAGGATTCAAGGCTGAAAAATCCAATTGCCCCCTTTCAACCCCTTCAAAGTTATATTTTAAGGTATCCAATGTGATCATCGGGTTATTTAAATTCCTGCTGGCCGCTGTCAGGAATATTTCAGAATAATCAATAGGACTTGCAATTTGAAAATTAAAAGAGCCATCTTCTTCACTTTGGAAAACACGAAATTGATCTGTTCTTCCCGGTACTGAGTAAAAAATTTTATACCTTTCATTTGCCCGATTTCCGGAACTATCCAATATTCTTCCCGAAAAGGTTCTTCCCCGATATTCAGGTGAGTTTTTAAACGAAAAATTGATTTTACTATTATTATCTCGAATAGAATTAACATTCTTCGAGACGTTAAGAGTTGAATTATCTTTCTGCCTAATAGATACCGACACCCTGTTCAAACTTTCGGCTTCTATACCATTAATGGTTAATACTCCTTTTGTTCGTGGTGCAAACTGGTCCTTAGATAATTTTAGTTCTATGCCGGAATGCAATTGCCTATTTTTATGAAAAGTTTGGTTTTGAATCTGATTAGAAGATTTTTTAAAATCAATTTTAGTGTTGAACGGATTTAAAATATATATGTCAGATTCATAAACTCCAAGGTTGCCATAATTTTCCATCCATCTGGTGTATCCAATTAATTTATAAGTACCGGTTTTTATATCGGATGGAATCAAAAAGTCTGAATATGCCGATCCGTTTTCCAGATTTAATAAGTGGTTTAATACCATTTTATTATTTGAGTCTATTAAAATAACCCGGCCTATTTTACTCAAATTAGTTGCCTTCGAGTCGGATTTATTTTGAATATACAATCTGTAAAATAATCTTTCACCCGGCATTAAAAAATTAGAATTGTAATGAATATATGCCTGCTCTTGGTATTGTTCAGGATTCTCGATGATTGGGACCTGGCTATATCCAATATGATAGGCACCAATAAATAAAATCAAAAAGTTTACTATAATTCTATTCATATTACTCTTCCCAAAAATCTGGTTTTATATTCGTGCCAAAATAATTGCAATCAACACATCTAGGGTCAATTACTACAAAGTTACCCGGAGGATCTTCATAGAAAAGTTCTACTTGATTATTTAATATTGCTTCTCTTAAAAGGTCATCTGGTAATGTATAATATTCTAGGGCACACGGCCCATAGTGGTCAGGTCTAGGATCTGTTATAGTATCAAAATAATCCGTATAACTAAAAAATAGCCGCTTTGAATCCACAGCAGCGGTAGTAAAAATGCCGATCACTTTCTCATTTTCATTAGTTTCTGAAAAAATATTCCCATTCAAAAACCCCGGTTGGTATTGAGAGAACAGGTTATCTGACTCAGACAAATTTTTAAGGGTCTGATAGATGTCAAAAATATCAGGATTTAGACGTAATTGTTTGACCAGAATACTGTAGCGATGGGCAAGTTTAGAATCAGTCTTAGGAATAAATGTTACTAAATAATTACTGAGACTTGTTTGTTCCAAATTTTCGGTACTGGAGAGAACGAGACTCCTACTCTTTTCTGTATTGTAACAAATAGTTTCTTCCCTGGCTTTTGGTACAACCTCAAACTCCCCCTCTTCATTGATAATAAGATCCAGATCTTTTTTGTAATAGGAAACGATCTTATATGTCTCCTCATATTCATATTTATAATAATTATTACTGCTTTCATCAGCACTGCTGACTAAAATGGCTACACCATCTTCACCACGAATGGTACTTTTTATGGAACGAATATTTTCGATTTTAGTTTCTTCAACGGCCTTCACTGAAGACGAAGAATAATTGCCGTTATTGGTCTCGATTTCAAGTACATAAGATTCATTTGTTAAAGTACGAAATGGTTTTTCGGAACGATATTGGCCTGAAGAATCTTCAATAAAATTGAAAATTTTCCCACTTTCGGACACGATCCTCACAATTGCATTAGAAACAGGGGAAGGACCATTCTCTTCTAACTTATAACTCCTGCTAAGTTTAATTTCCTGATACTTTTCTTGGTTTGTAATTATTCCTTCTACAACAAGAATACTTTCAAAATTTTCTGACTTTAGAGGAATCTCCTCAGTACAGGAAATGATAAGCACTCCCAGGATGAACAGAATGAAATTGGATTTAAATGGAAATCTTATTTTCAAGAATCTTAGAATTTAAAATTATATGTGATCGTTGGTACCGGTACGGCAAAAATCGAGCTTTGATACGCTTCTATTTGTCCATCCTTGGTGACAAAATAAACTGAAAAAGGATTATTTCTACCTAAAACATTATAAATGGAGATACTCCAGAAACTATGTGCCAGTTTTTCAATTTTATGATTTCCTTCAGCGTTAAAACTCAGATCAAGACGGTAATAATCAGGTATTCGAAATTTATTTCTATCACTGTAAACAACATATTCTGAATTATTATACTCATACTTACCTATAGGGTAGGTAACAGGCCTTCCAGTTTGGTATAAAAAATTAGCAGAGAAACTAAATCGCTTAGTTATTTTATAATTTAAGACGGCACTAAAATCATGAGGTTTGTCAAAATTAGATGGAAAAAATTCACCCATATTGACACGTCGACTCTGGAACTCGCTGTCTAATTTGATGAACGATCTTGAATAAGTATAGCTCAGCCAACCATTCAGATCTCCAGAGTTTTTCTTTAACAAAAATTCACCACCATATGATTGACCATTTCCAGGAATTGTTTCGGTCTCAATAAATTCATTTAAGAATAAAGCTGCCCCTGTCTTAAAATCAATTAAATTATCTGTCAATTTGAAATAACCTTCCAGGCTAATTTCATATTGGTTATCATTAAAATTTTTAAAAAGCCCCAAAGAAAACTGCTGAGCTTTTTGTGGTTTAATATGAGTGTCTGAAAGTTTATAGATATCAGTAGGAGAAACCAAAGTGTTATTGGACAAAGTATGAATATATTGCATCATACTGTTATATCCCCCTTTTAAAGAAAAATCATCAGCAAACTTATACCTTGCTGCAAACCTGTATTCTAATCCTGAATATGTCTTAATGAATTCGTTGTTATCAAAACTAGAGGTTGCAATAACACTGTTATCTGTTTTGGGCTCTCCAGTTGCATAATGATTAACCAAATCCGGGCCTAATACGTTGAACATTGAAAACCGTAGTCCTGCATTCAGCAGTAAATCTTCAGACATATTATATTCGTCAGAGAAGTATATGCCAGATTCGATACCTTTCTCCTTATTTAAATATTTGGCCTCTATGCTTGATTCTTGTCCCAATGGCTCAAGTTTACCTGGCTCGATAACATATAACTTTGTAGACATGCCATAATTCAGGTTATGGGCACTACTAATATCATGTTCAAAATCCAGACGTAATTTGGTGTCATTTATTCTAAAACTATTTAAAAAATTATCGCTAAACTGGCTTTCATACCTTATGTCAAAAGCATAATCGCTATTGGATACATTTATTGAGCTTTCAAGATCTTCATTTAATTTGCGCGAATAGGTTCCGGAAAACATTCTGTTCTGATAAGAATATAATGAGTCTGAAGTAATACTGAATTTATCACTACTATAATAGCCGGTAACACTTACATCACTTTTTTCATCGATTTGATGGGTGTAATTTGCAAGAACATCATAAAAAGAAGCCTCACTGTTACTTAAGGATTTTTCATCCAAACTTTTTAAAATCCAATCACTATATGTTGCTCTTCCTGATAAAATTAAAGACGATTTATCCTTTTTTATCGGAATTTCTAACGCTAAATTCCCAGTCACCGGACCAATTGAGCCTTCACCCGCTAATTCTTGTGTATTTCCTTTTTTAGTTCGAATATCAAAAACCGATGAAAGTCTACCACCATACCTTGCAGGAATATTACCTTTGTAAATCTCAATTCCTCCGGTAGTAAATGGATTAATTGCAGAAAAAATCCCAAAGAAGTGATTGGGATTATAGATTATACCTTGATCAAGAAGAATCAGGTTTTGATCTTCTCTTCCGCCACGAATGTTAAAGCCTAGAGCTCCTTCTCCTGCTTTTGATATTCCGGGAAGTGTTGTGGCAGCTTTTAGCAAATCACGTTCACCAAGAACAAGGGGCATGGTTTTTATACTTTGAACATCAATTTGGGAAACCCCTGTAAATGCATCCTTAATATTTCTGTCAGATTTCATATCGACTACAACCTCAGACAATTCCATGAAATTCTCCTTCAATTGAAAATTTAAGCTACCATCATTGTAAATAATAACCCTTTTGGTTAAAACATCATTGCCAAGTGATTTAGCTGTGATAAGATGACTCCCAGCCCCTAATGATATGGAATAGGTTCCATCAATATTGGTATATGTACCTTTATCCTCACCTTCTACAATTACGGCTACATTGTTTAATGGAAAACCGTTTTCGCGATTCATAACCTTTCCAGATAATTCAAAAAAATCTTTGCGAGAAGAATTGTCTTCTTTACCTATTTTATAGGTAATTATTTCTTCATCAAAAGTGTTTTCATTGTAAAATATTGGTTTTTTATCACCCTCAGATGGGAAAGATTGAGTAACAGACGTTGTATCTTTTAGAAAAAACTCATCAAATACAAGACTGTTTTGAGTGATAATAATTTTTTCATCGAGAATATAATAGTTTAATACAGTGTCTTTTAAAAGCTGTTGGAGAATATGATCAATGGTTTGATTTGAATAGGTAGCTGAAAAAGCTTTTTCAGGAAGCCAGTCTTTAAGATAATAAAACTTGAAACCAGTTTTTTGGGATATTAATTGAAAAACTTCTTTGAGATCTTTATTATGATAACTGATTTCAATACCTGTTTGTTTTTGGGCTACTCCTTTTGAGAAAAGGAAAATAAGAAAGAAACACAATATAAATTTTCTCATAATCCTTAACTGCAACTTATTTTGCTTAAAATAATCGTCAACTCCTGATAAAATTTATCCTCATTTAATTTCCTTAAGGAGCGATTTTTTTTATAAAACTCTTTTATTTCACCCTTATTTTTTGGAAACATTTCAATGAGTTCCTTTTTTGAGGCTTTAATATAATTGCCTGAAATATTTATAATTCGCTGTGTATCAATTTCTTCGAATTCATAATACATATAGGATTTATCTCTTTTCTCAAGAGGTCTGAACCTCCGCTTCTTCAACAATGAGGCGCAATCAGATTTTGCCAGAATTTCATAAAATCCATTCTCAAAAACCTTATTATCAAAAGTGACGTTTATGAATTTTTGCTGACCTACAGTAAAGTTTTCTAACAAATCATTGATCAGTTGAATGATATAGACCTGGCCATTTTCTATTTGAATTTTTGCCACTACTATATCTCGGAAAAAGTCATAACGAATGGATATTTCTGGAAATAACTGATCGTTATAGAAAAGCAATGCTTTTTGAAAATCTCTTCCTTTTAAAAAACTATGTTTATTATTTATTGTTCTGTATAGGTCACGATATTCAACACCATTAACAATCCTTTGGTTTTGGATTTGATGGAATTTATCCATTTCACTATAAAAACTCAGTACACTACCGTCCAATTGCGAACTAGCACTATAGCTTATATGAAGAAATATAAAGATTAACAGCTTTTTACCCACTTACTATCGTATTCAAAAAATTTATCAGCATTTCAAGAGCAGGGTGTTTATTCTACGCACAAATTAGGTTAAATTTATGTGAAGATAAAATAATTTTAATAAGTCAGTTATATTCTTTTAAAAGAAACAATCAAGAGTTCCCGATTAGACTTTGGAGGAATAAAATGTCGCCTGTTATTGCCCTTAGAGGCGATAAAAATGTGAGAAGTGTGAAGAGAGACATTTGTAAATTTCCTTTCAAGATATTAGGATCTTCAAGACAAATACCGGCCTTTATCCTTAAGCATCTTTTAAAGGCAGAGTAAAACTAAAAGCACTCCCTTTTCCTAATTCACTATCTACCCATATTTTTCCTCCATGTTTTTCAATGAACTCCAGGCATAACATTAACCCTAAGCCGGTACCTTTTTCTCCATTGGTTCCATAGGCAGTAAAATGCTCGGTTTTTGTGAAAATTTTAGACTTGTCCTCCTCCTTTATTCCCGTACCTTGATCTTTTACGGTGATTATAAAAGCATCATCTCTTTTCTCAGAAAAAATTTGAATAAGCTCTCCCTTTGACGAGAATTTAATGGCATTTGAGATTAAATTCCGCAACACCGTCATCAGCATATTTTTATCTGCAAAAACATATGTACTCTCCGAAATGTCAGGACTGATAATGACTTCCTTATTTTTAGACAATTCAGAAAAAAGTTCAACGGTTTGAGTGACCATAGGATTCAGATGAATTTCCTGAGGAGCAAATTTGATGTCATTTTGTTGTGATTTCGCCCAGGTCAAAAGATTCTCTAAAAGATCATAGGTAGAATTAGCAGAGGTCTGTATCACCTTTAAAATATCCCTGATCTTTTTTGTATCAGAAAGATCAAAATCAGAAAGCAATATTTCAGTTAATGTTTTAAGGCCGCCAATTGGTCCTCTTAGATCGTGTCCAATTATCGAAAATAATTTATCTTTTGTAGCATTAATTTCCTTTAACTTTTGTTCCGATCTGTTCAGTTTATCAAGTGAAATTCTATTTTCAAGTAATTTACCCAATTGATTACCCAGAGCTTTCAAAGCCTTTATCTGGGTTTGATTTAAATCTCTTGGGACACTATCTATAACACATAATGTCCCAAGAGCATTGCCTTTAGGCGACACCAGGGGTATACCGGCATAAAATATTATATTAGGATCCCTGTAAACCAAAGGGTTACCATGAAAACGTTCGTCATTTCTTGAATCAGGAACGATCATGACATTTTCGGGATCATTTATAGCATGACCACAGAAGGACTGTTCTCTAGGAGTTTCTGAGACTTCAATACCGTGATGGGATTTAAACCACTGCCTGTTTTCGTCAATTAAACTTACAAGGGATATTGGCGTACCACATATTTGAGATGCTAGAAATGTGATCTCATCAAATTCTTTTTCCGGAAGTGTGTCAAGAATGTCATATGATCTAAGGTCATTTAGTCTTTCGATCTCATTGGCAGGTATAGTAGGTTTTATCACAGTCTATTATTTATAATTTGGGTAAAAAATAAGTAAGGCTAAAAATAACTATATTTCCGAGGCGTTGGTCTTCAAATTCTATTCTGACGGGCTGTTTTGTTCTTCACAAAATGCAATCCCTTCTTCAACAATTTTAAGGCATTCAAAAGGTGTTCTGTAAGGTTATTAAACTGAATTAATTCAGGACTGTTTTATCTACCGGTCAAAACGGTTATTCGGCATACATTTTATCAATAAGGACCTTGTACTTTTCCTGAATTACTTTTCTCTTCAGTTTTAAAGTGGCAGTTATTTCTCCTGCTTCTATGCTGAATTCTTTGGGCAGTAAGGTGAATTTTTTGATCTTTTCGAATTTTGAAAACTCCTTTTGAAGCTCCTCAAATCTTTTTTCAAACAGATTCTTGACCTGATTATGATTGATCAACTCTTCAATATCCTTAAAGGTGATCTTATGCTCTAAGGCGTACTTTTTCAGATTCTCAAAACTGGGGACAGCTAGCGCGGTAACATATTTCTGCTGATCTCCAATTACAGCGATTTGCTCTATAAATGAATCATTGATCAAGGTAGTTTCCAGTTTCTGAGGTGCAATATATTTTCCGCCGGAAGTTTTCATTAGATCTTTAATCCTATCGGTAATAACAAGATTGCCTTTGTCGTCAATTTTTCCGGCATCACCTGTACAAAACCATCCGTCTTTAAATACATGCTCCGTAGCTTCAGGCTTTTTATAATAGCCTTTCATCACTCCGGGGCCTTTTACCAGGATCTCGTTATTATCACCAATCTTAATTTGAGAACCTGCAATAGGTTTTCCTGCCGAATTAAATTCAAATTGCGTATCGCCAAATAAGGTGACGGTTGCGGTAGTCTCTGTCAAGCCGTAGCCGCATTTAATATTGAGTCCGAATGAATGAAAGAACGAGATCATATCGGGCGCCAAAGGTGCACCCCCGCAAGGCATGAATTTAATTTGACCTCCAAACACTTCACGCAATTTACTCAGTACCAATTTATCAGCTATTTTATACTTCAGTTTCAAAGCTAACGGCACCTTTTTCTCTAAACGCTTATGCTTGTTGTAATACCTGTTACCAATACCTAAGGCCCAGCTTGCTAATTTCATTTTGGCCGGTGAGGCTTCTTTTCTTTTATCCTGAATTGCCGCAAAGATCTTTTCGAAAATACGAGGTACGGTACACATTACCGTAGGTTTTACTTCTTTTAAAACATCGGCTATTTTTTTGGGGTCCTGATTAAAGTAGACCTCCACTCCACGGTATAAACAGAAAAAGACCCAGCTACGTTCGTAAATATGACTTAATGGCAAAAAACTTAAGGAAACATCATCATCTGAAATATCTAATTCAAATTCATGGGCCTTTAAGGAGGCTGCAAAATTATTATGATCCAGCATTACCCCTTTTGGCTCGCCCGTTGTTCCTGAAGTATAAATGATACTTGCCAGATCATTTAAGTCGCGCTCGTAATATCTTTTCTGAAGTTCTGTTTCCAGCTGATTTGTAGATTCAACAGCTACAAAATCTTCTAAATACATAGAGTTTTCTGAAGGCTGAAGCTTAATAGTTTTAGTTAAGGCTACAATTAGCCTTAGATGTTTAGTGGTATTCAAAAGTTCGTACGCTTTATCATACTCATTTTGACCACCCACAAAAAGCAGGCTTACCTCAGCATCATTTATAATGTATTCAGCTTCTTTTTTAGAATTGGTAGCATAAATAGGAACAGTTACAGCTTTAATACTCATAATTGCGACATCTGCAATTATCCAATTGGGCATGTTTTCAGAAAAGATAGCTACGTTTTGTTGCTCAGATATCCCGAAGCCTAGAAGTGCTTTCGACAGCTTTTCTACACGATCGTTGAAATCTAACCAGGAAATACCTTCCCATTTATTAAGCTCATTATCTTTATAGTAGAAGGCATTCTTATTTTTAAAACGTTGAGAATTTTCTTTTATAGATTCTACTAAGTGCTTATTATCCATACCCTGTCGTTAATTTTAAAATAGAACTTCCCGGTTTTTAAGACTGCAAATATACAGCTTATTGAGTTGTGATATTTTAAATAGACGGGATTGAATCAATGAAATTCCAGCTGCCTTTGGGAGAAAGAATCCAGGTTACTATTACTGCTTTCAGAAAAGAGATTTGTGATTATCTTCCTGAAAAGTTAAAATTTAGATTAGTGAATAAGGAACATCTCCTCCGAAAATAACTATTTAACAAATTTTCAGCAACAAAAAAACTCCCCATTTCTGAGAGCTTTTCAGTGCGGGCGAAAAACAGGCTCAGCATGACAGCCCGAACGTGAATCGGTGTTGTATTGTAAGTCTGAACTTCCGGGGGCACCTATTCCGTAACGCTGAATTTGATCCAGGTATCCTGAAGAAAAAATTGGACCCTCGCGTCATTACCGCTGTCAATAACAGCCTGAATCTCTCCTTCTTCGACCGCCAGCGCAATCAGTTTCCTCATGTCAGTTTCAGATAAGCCCATATTGTTTTTCATATAATCGGCATAACCTTCCAAAAAGGCGATATTTTTCACCTTTTTTTCGATGGTAATGTTCCGCTTCAACTTTTTGGTACGGCCGTTAATGGCATTGAGAATGGGATCAATTTGCAGGCTGCCTCCCAGAATACCTAGAAGATGGATCCATTTGAAATCGCCGGCGGTATGCAGTTTTCTTTCATTGGTGGTGAGGGGTTTTATTTCTTTCTGAATTATTCCCAGACTTACAGCATTGATCTCAGAAACCTCACTTACCGAGACTTCTTCCAGTTCATTCTCCCTTTCCTCCATTCTGAAATCTGAAAATTCATCGGTTTCAAGTATCCTGATGAGATCATTCATGGCAACATGAGACAGCACCAGGGTATCTCCCGCTTGTGCCTGCAGGAGAAAAGTTCCGTTCTTGTTGGTGAGGGTATATTCTCCGGTAGTAATATTCTTTATGTGAACGTTTTCCAACACGCGGTCATTGTTTACCACCCTGGCTTCCATTAATTGACGTTGCTGGGCAATGGAAAGAAGGGGAAGCAAGGTCAATACCATGACCAGCAAGATTCTATTTTTCATACGGGGGGATTTGATGCTGCGACGGCAGGGGCAACGCAGAGCAGATGAAGATACTAAATTTCAGGAGATCTTTCAATCTGCCTCGCAGTGGTACAACCTGAAGGCACCAATAACATAAGTGATGGTTTTCTCCGGAAGGTCTAAAGGGTTTTGAATTACCTATAAAACCTGCAGGATGATCCAACTGCAACCATTGATATGTCCTGAAATTAAAATCTACTAAACCCCTGAAATTTCAGATAAAGCTTTAAATTTAAAGGAGAAATAGCGAACCCAACCTTTGTAATTAAACACTCTAAATAATAAAGTGATGAAAAAATATGCCCTATTACAAATTGCCTTTTTTATGGTAATAACTATGGTATTTGTCCAGTGCAAGAATCCTAAAACGGATGACACCCCAGAAGAAACTCAAATAGAGTCTTCTACTTCCGACGTCCCATCTCAAGTAGAAGCTTATCTTGATAGTTCTGATGTAAAGGATATTGACACCATAGAAACAAACATCGATGAACCTGAACCAATAGTTGCTGAGAAAGAAACAAAAACGGAAAAGCCTAAAACAACAGTTGTCGCTAAGCCAGAAACAACCACAGAAAAGCCTGAATCACCAGTTGTCGCTAAGCCCGAAACAACTGTCGATTCGCCTAAACCGGTTGAGATTGATAAGCCAACCCCGGTAATTGTTGATGAGCCTCAAGAAACAGTTGTTGAAAAGCCGGCAGCACCGGTGAATGCCGCCTTTACTATGAAATCTGTAAAGGCAACAGTTCAGGGCACTTCCTCCTTGCATGAGTGGAAATCCAATATTACTAAAATTGAAGGCAAGGGTACATTTCAATTAGAAGACGAAGTGGTCACCTTGGTAAAAGACGCAGAAATTAAAATTACCGTGAAGGGTATAATAAGTGAAAAAGGAGATAAAATGGATAAAAAAACTTATGAAACCTTTAATTCAGATAAATATCCTTACATCACTTATTCGTTCAATAATGCCGCGGTAAAAACAAATGATTCCCAGGCTGTTAAAATGGATGCCAATGGCACATTGAACATGGCCGGAGTGAGTAAATCGGTTCCTATATCGGCAGTTGGGAAAAAATTACCAAATGGCGATTTGCACCTCACAGTTTCCAAAAAATTAAAGATGACAGACTTTGATATGAAGCCGCCTGTCATGTTACTTGGAACTATAAAAGTTGGAGATGAAGTAACAGTCAACTTTGACTTTATTCTATCCAAAAGTTAATGATCGTAATATAATTTAGTACACCCAAAATTCATGGCAATCTTGAAAAGATCAAAGTTCCTTCGGAAGAGGTAACCTTGATCTTTTTTTTGTTGTTTCTGGTTAAAAGAATAGCTGCAGACCATCTAAAATGACATTTTTCATTCTGCCGTCTGCATGGCGGATTTCTTTACAGGAATCCACCAATTTTAAGAAAATATTAATAAATTTACGACTGAACGAGCTGCAACATCTCTTCTGCCCTACCGGATCGCATTCTTGCAGCCCCAATGCCGGTTTCCCGCAAGTACCTTTTATTAAGAACAGCTTTTATTTGGTTTAGCCGGAAGTAGAAACTGTTAATCAATACAAATGATGATTATATAACACGTTGTGCCCAATTAATGATAATAATTATAGTTTAAAAATGAACACAGAAAAAATTACACTTGATAATCTTTATCTCGATCCAAATAATTACAGATTAAGAAGTAAACCACAATACTCTGAAATTCCCGATTTAACTGATGATAAAATTACAGGGAAAGCCCTTCAACAACGAACTTTTAATATTATCACTGGTAAAAATAATATTGAGGTAAAAGATTTAATAGATAGCTTCAAATCCAACGGCTTTTTAAAAGTTGATAATATACTTGTAAGAAGATTGGAAGATGATAAAGGATTTGTAGTCATAGAAGGTAACAGAAGAGTAGCTGCTTTGAAAGTTTTACAGAGATCCTTTGAAGAAGGGTTCGACATTGGGGAACTTGATGATAATATTTTCTCAAAAGAGGAAGGTGAAGATAAAGGGATTGAAGTAGTAAGATATGACTATCAAAATCCAGAAGAATATCTAATTCTAATGGGCTTACGACATGTTAGTGGTAACAAAAAATGGGACAGATATAACCAAGCTAAATTAATTTCAGAACTTCATGATAGTGGTTATAATATAGCTCAAATTGCAAATAAATTAGGTGTTTCGAATAAAAGATCAGTTCAGCAACAACTTGAAGCTTTTCACGCAATACAAGATTTCATAAATGACGATGTTTCTTATGATGTGAGTCCATCGTTTAATCCTCACGATAGGTTTATGATTTTCATAGAAGTATTACTCAAGAGGAAGGTTAAAAATTGGTTAGAATGGGACTCAGTAAAAAAAGAATTTACAAATAAGGAAAATTTAAAAAGGTTTTATACGTGGATCACACCAAACTATGAAACGCCTGAGGATGATGAAGATTCCGGAATTAATGATGGGGAATTATTGGATCCTATAATTGTAAACCACAAAGAGATAAGGTTATTGAATGAGATCATAGACGATGAGGAATCCTTAGTTAAGATGGAAGATTCCCGGAGTATTCATGAAGCAGTTGAACAAAACGAGGGATTTACTAAAAAGAAATTTACTAAAGAAATAAAAAGGGCGGAAAGGATTTTGAAGAATATAAAGTTTGGACCATCCCTACAGCTTGACATAGAAGATAAAACTGCGTTAAATAATATTCGAAGAATTTCAGATAGAATCCTAGATGAAGACGACTAAATCGGAATTATTAAGGCTTTCCATTGTAGATGCATTAGTAAGAAAAGATAAAACAATCAACTTTCTATTTTTAGATGGAGTTGAGGATGAGTTAGATGTTCAAAATATAACAATACAATTTGAGTCATATATTTCAAAATATCCGAACTGTGGTTTAAAAATAGATTATAATACATCTGAGCTTCATAAGAGTGATAATGTTCAGAAGATAGCCAAATACATAAATGACTTGAATGCAAATAACTTTGAGAAATTTGCTGCCTTATTAATAAAATTGTTTGACTTCGAACTAACATATGCAACTAAGCAATCACATGATCAAGGAATTGATTTTATTGGCATAAAAAAATTTAAACTATTTGACTCACAAAGAAAAAACTACCTCATTGGCCAAGCAAAAAAATATAATTCATTAGTAAATATTAATGAAATAAGAGGTTTTGCAGGATCGGTTTTATTACTTAGAAATAGAGAATTTAGCCAGACCAAAGATGTCTATAAAAGTGTATTTATGAGAAGCTTTACTTCAATAGAAGGTCTATTTGCAACTTCATATTTCTTTTCTCCACCAGCACAAAAATTGTGTGATAATTCAGATATAATTTCCTTAGATTTTGTGGATTTAATATTATTAACGGAAAAAGCAATACTGGAGAAAACTTTATCCATAGAAACAAACGACAGATTTATAAAATCAAAAGTAGATAAGGAACTTCAAAATATAGAAATACTACATTAACTGGGCACAACAACAGTTCATCACAAATACCCGGAAAATAATTAACCAAATCTATACCAGAAACATCCACCCTAAAAACCTAACTTCATGAAGAAATTTTACCTGCTTATCGGACTTATTTTCTGTGGAAATTTAACTTTCGGACAAACCAAGAATTTTATCGACCAGCCTTATCTTGAAACCGCCGCTAAAGTAGATACGCTCATAAAACCTGACATTATCTATTTGGACATCCTTATCAGGGAGAAGGATGAACGTAATAGAGTTTCCGTGGAAGAGATGGAAACGAAAATGATCCAGAAATTAAGATCCCTCGGCATTGACACCGAAGAACAATTAACCCTGACCGACCTGGCCAGTAATTTCAAAAAATACTTTCTGAAGCAAAAAGATATAATGAAAGATAAGGCATATGAATTAAAGGTCTTTGATTCTCAAACAGCCGGGAAGGTATTAGTTGGACTGGAAGAAATTGGAATTTCAAATGTCAACCTGGATAGGACCGAATATTCCAAAATCGAGGAATTAAAACTTGAACTTAGATCAAAAGCGGTCAAAAAAGCAAAAGAACAGGCAGACTTTTTAGTGGCTCCGTTGAACCAGAAAATAACCCGTGCAATCCATATCTCAGATAAATCCTATGAAAGCTACAATACTTTCAACGGGGAATTGCAAGAAGTGGTAGTAATGGGATACTCAAATAAGAGCAAGCATGAATATGAACCACCTGCAATTGAGTTCAAGCCCATCAAAGTAGCAAGTGAAGTAACCGTAAAATTTGGAATTGACTAAAAATGAATCAGGTCTAACCCGCCAATCCCTGGCTATCGGGACCGCGTCTCCTGCTCGACCCACTTGCTATACACCAAACCTCAATCCTAATTTAAAAATATGAACATAGAACAAATCTTTAGTGACCTGAAGTTTGACTTGCAATCAATAAACAGCAGAGCCAATGAGAGATTACTAAAAGAAGAACAAATAAGATCAAGTATTTATTGTTCTTTACGAAACCAGGGTTATGTAGTTGCAGCCGAAAGAAATTATGACAAGAATTCAGAGGTGGAATGTGATTTGGTTTTTTGGGAAAATTCGAAATCCGAATCCTGGATGGAAATAAAAACTGCCCGGTATTCAAAAGCAATTAATGATCCCCGAAGATTGGATAAAAATGGAAAGGATAGTTGGAATAATGGAGAAAAAGAACAATTTATAAACTGGAGAAAGGATATTGAAAAATTTGATTTATTAAAAAATAAGGATGCTGAGAAATACTTTGTGCTTGTAGAACAATGCTTTGACGAATCCCTATTTGATAAATTGTATTCGGAAGATCGATATGAGCTAAAACAGCTTTTCAATAAATTTGAATATAAAGAAATTGAATTTGATTTAAAATGGAACAAAGCCCCTGTTAATAAATGTATTATAAGAATATTTAACCTAAAGAACCACAGCCAAAGGTTAACAACAGTTACAAACCGCAATTTGCAATTAAACGAGACGCTTGTCGGTGATTTGATCAAGAATTAGAATCAGTTGCATTTTCACCTTTGACCGGGAGTTTAGCATGGAGCTGGGTATTATCAATTCATTTCGATTTATAAATGTGGAATATCTTGTGGCCGGTCAACTTTAAATTACCGGATACTTTCAGCAGATTGAATCAGAAGATCTTTCAGGGAATGCCCAAAAACAAAAAAGCCGAAGAGAAATCTTCGGCTTTTGTGCGGGCGGAGAGACTCGAACTCTCACACCGCGAGGCACTAGATCCTAAGTCTAGCGTGTCTACCAATTCCACCACGCCCGCTTGATTTTTCAATAAATCCACTTACTTGTTGTAAGCGGATGCAAATATAAGCAATACTTTGAAATATCAAATAGAGAAGAAAAAAATTTTCAAATTTCTTACCTTTACTCAACTTCAAAAATGACCAATATGAAAGACACCAAAACATATGTGGAAGAAAATAAACAGCGGTTCATTGACGAACTCATTGAGCTGCTGAAGATTCCATCAATAAGCGCCGATTCAAATTACAAAAAAGACATGCTCACCACTGCCGAAGCGGTGAAAAAAAGTTTACTCGAAGCCGGCTGCGACCTGGCCGAAATCAACGAAACTCCCGGCCATCCGGTGGTATTTGGAGAGAAGATCATCGATCCTAACCTGCCAACAGTACTGGTTTACGGTCATTATGATGTGCAACCGCCAGATCCTGTAAATCTTTGGGACAGTCCGCCATTCGAGCCGGTGATCAAAGAAACCAAAACACACCCCGAAGGGGCCATTTTTGCCCGCGGAGCCTGTGACGATAAGGGACAAATGTACATGCACGTGAAAGCGCTGGAATACATGACCAAGAATGACAAACTTCCGTGCAATGTGAAATTCATGATCGAAGGCGAGGAAGAAGTAGGAAGTGAAAACCTGAGCTGGTTCATTGAACGCAACAAGGAAAAACTGAAGAACGACGTGATCCTAATTAGTGACACCGGCATGATCGCCAAGGACACTCCTTCTATCACCACAGGGCTAAGAGGATTAAGTTATATGGAAGTGGAAGTGACCGGGCCAAACCGCGACCTTCACAGCGGACTTTACGGAGGCGCGGTTGCCAACCCTATCAACATCCTGTGCAATATGATCGCGTCCCTGCAGAACGAGAACAACCATATCACTATTCCCGGGTTCTATGATAATGTAAACGAATACACCGATGCGGAGCGCGCTAAAATGGCCGAGGCTCCTTTCGATCTGGAAGACTACAAGAAAAAACTGAACATTGAAGACGTGCACGGGGAAAAAGGTTTTTCAACGCTGGAACGAGCGTCTATCAGGCCTACTTTAGACGTGAACGGGATCTGGGGAGGTTACACGGGAGAAGGCGCCAAAACCGTATTGCCGTCAAAAGCATACGCGAAGATCTCCATGCGCCTGGTATCTGACCAGGACTGGAAAGAGATCAGTGCCCTTTTCAAGGATCATTTTGAAAAGATCGCCCCCAAGAGTGTGAAAGTAAATGTGAACACCCATCACGGAGGTCAGGCATATGTGACGCCAATCGACACTTTAGAATACCAGGCGGCTAATGATGCCTATACAGAAGCTTTTGGAAAAGCTCCAATTCCGCAGCACAGTGGAGGAAGCATACCCATTGTGGCCCTTTTTGAAAAGGAATTACAGAGCAAGACCATTTTAATGGGATTCGGGCTGGATACGGACGCGATCCACTCTCCTAACGAACATTTTGGGATCTGGAATTACCTGAAGGGAATTGAGACCATTCCGCTTTTCTATAAGCATTTCACAAAACTGAAGCAGGCTCAAAAATAGCATTTGAGACACTTAATTTAAAGTAAAAAACCTCCTTGACCAGGAGGTTTTTTTATTATTATGGTGCTTTATGCTTACATCTTCTTCACAAACTTGGTAAGGATCACGATCTGCTGACCGTCAACTTTTCCTTCAATTTGTTCAGCGTTATCATGAACCAGGGAAACCCTTCTTACGGCAGTTCCTCTTTTTGCAACCATACTGGAACCTTTCACATTCAGATCCTTTATCAAAACTACCGTGTCTCCGGCTTCTATGGTGACACCATTGCTGTCTTTATGGATCACACCACCTGCAGGTTCAGAAGAAGCCTGTCCTGCTTTTGCCCACTCCATTTGGTCCTCTTCCATATACATCATATCCAACAGGTCCTGTGGCCAGCCTTCTCCACGCAGCCTGTTCAGCATGCGCCAGGCCATAACCTGCACAGCAGGCACAGTGCTCCACATACTGTCGTTCAAACAACGCCAGTGATTAGGATCAACTTTTTCAGGATCTTCGATCTGTTCTTTGCAGGTGCCGCAAATTAAAATATGATTTTCTGCAGTTGCAGGTGAATCTGGCACTTCAAAAACCACCAGGTCTTCCTTGGCACCACAAAGTTCACACTGGGATCCGCTTCTTTGAAATAATTCTTGTTCTAGGCTCATGGGGACATTTATTTAAGTCGTAAAGATACTTCCTTATCGGTTTGCAGCCGACTATTCATTAGACAATTCACTTTCAATATAGCTGTTCACCCTTTTTTCCATGATAGGCAGAGTCACCGTTCCCTGCTCCAGAATGATCTCATGAAAATCTCTCACCTTGAAATCGGTTCCCAAAGCGGCTTCAGCTTTCTTTCTCAATTCCTGAATTTTCATCTCCCCTATCTTATAAGAAACTGCCTGTCCGGGCCAGGAAATGTACCTGTCAACTTCGGTATTGATATTGTGCATGGCCAGTGCGGTGTTTTCCTTCAGGAAATTAACAGCCTGCTCACGAGTCCACCCCATAGCATGTATCCCGGTATCAACCACCAATCTACAGGCGCGCCATTGCTCATAAGTAAGTTTTCCGAAGCGCTCATAAGGCGTAGTATAAATTCCCATTTCTTCGGCTAATGATTCAGAGTATAAACCCCATCCCTCTCCAAAAGCCGATAAATAGAAGCCTCTTCTGAATTTTGGGATACTGTCACCCAGCTCCTTGTTCAGGGAAATCTGTAAATGATGACCGGGTACCGCTTCGTGCGCCGTAAGGGCAGGAAGCACGTACAACGGCCTGTTTGAAAGGTTGTAAGTATTCACCCAGTAATAACCGGGCTGGGTATCTTCAGAAGAACCAATATATCTGCCGGTCGTGTACTTTGGCGCGATGGCATCGGGCACCGGCGCTACCCCATATGGTTGTCTGGGTAATTTTTTGAAATACTTCGGAAGCTGAGCATCTATGCGTTTTGAAATATCACGGGCTTCCTTTAATAATTCCTGCCCGCTCTTCGCATAGAACTGCTCATCTGTACGCAGAAAATGAATGAAGTCTTCAAAGCTTCCGTCAAATTCCACTTCCTCAATGATCATTTCCATTTCAGATTTGATCCTCGCCACTTCCTTTAACCCCATTTCATGGATCTCTTCTGCGGAAAGATCCAGGGTAGTATAATAATTCAACCTGTTTTGATAATATTCTCTACCGCCGGAAATTTCAGAAACTCCGATCGATTCGCGGGTTGCAGGAAGATACTCGGTTTCAAAGAAATTTTTTATCCTGCGGAATTGGGGAACAACCTTCTCAGAAATGGCTTTTTCAGCAACAATTAATACTGAATCCTTTTGTGAAGCGGTAAGGGTTTTGGGAAGGTCCAGAAATGGGGAATAATAGTAACTCTTCTTAGGATCATCGACTATCTGATCGTTATAGGTCGACTCATAGCCCTCAAAGATCACTTTTGGCTGAATAATTCCTTTTTTGATACCTTTCCTGAGCAACTTCAAGTGTTGATCTACATACTTCGGGAGCGCATTGAGCTTGTTCAAATAATCACGCACCTGCTTATAAGTACTCAGTTCGCGAACCTGATATGGCAAGCTCACATGAAATCCTGAATCTGAAAGCAGCGGATTCAAATAGGCTTCATACTCATAAAAGTCAATTGTTTCCTGCAACTTATACCTCAACAACTCCATTGAGATCTGTTGGGTTTCCGAAAGGCCTTCAGAACTTACCTTTTCCAGTTCTTTTAATTGTTGCCGGGCAAAGTCGGCTTCTTTTTTATAATATTCTTCGGAATACAATCCCAAAGGGAATTCCTCTTTATCATAACCTTCATGATCCTGAACCATCTGAATAATAGAGTCCAGTTTCGCCGAAACCTCCTGTGCTGACAACTGTGGAAAAATTACCAGATTTAGAAGTAACAGCAGACGAAAATGTAGTTTCATAAGATGATTTTTGAAGTTAATTTCCTTTGAGCCTTTCCCAAAGATCAACTAATATTTTTTTAGCGTTATCTGGTCGTTTTTCTACTTCTTCGGCTCGAATAGTATCTCCATCGGGCACCAGTTTATAGCTGAAGGCAAAATTTGAATCGGGATTCGAAGGATTCAGTTTTCCGAAGCGCAGATCATTGAAATAAAGATCACCATCTTTTTGGGTGATCGTATACCATCCTTTGGATATTTCGATCAACCGCTGCACGTTTTTGTCATCTTTTAGCCTTCCGAGGTAATCATGATTTTTAGGAACCACCTCAAAACGTATCATCTGAGTGTCAAAAAATGAATAATAACCCAACAGGAAAGCGTCTTCAGCCTCGACATTGGCAGACCATAAAATGGTGTTCAAGGGAGAAGGACGGGTATCAATGCGTTCATAAAAAATGCCCTGCCGCTCCAGGCTATGTTCAAAATTATTATGGGCGATCCCTTTAAAAATAAGGCCTAGCACCAAATATGCTGTACTTATTAAAAGACCCAACTTATTATACCTGAAACGCTTTTCTGACCCTCTTTTATGCCGCATCGCCAGGATCAAAAAGATCAAAAAAGGAAGGGTGTATAAGGGATCGATCACAAATACACTTTTAAAAGCAAGCCTGGTTTCTAAAGGCCAGAACAGTTGGGTACCCCAGGTGGTAAAGGAATCCAGGATGGGATGTGTGAAAAGCCCCCAGAACATAAGCCAGGACCAGTCTTTCCAGTTAGCTAGAGATCTCATTTCCAGTTTGGAGATCAGGAAGCCGAACACAGGCGCGGCAAGAACGGAAAAAACAATAGAATGAGTAAAGCCCCGATGTATCTCGATCGCCGAAATGGTATCTGTAAATTGGGAAGCCAGCGCATCAAGATCTGGGATAGTGCCGGCAATGGCGCCATATAACATAGCCTTATTCCCGACCTTTTTCCCCAGCACCGCTTCGCCGACTGCCGCGCCTAATACTATTTGCGTTAAACTATCCATGCCTGCACAAATTCCAATTTTTCAAATTTCAAATTCCAAGGTTTCCCGTACACCTTCCTCTGTCCCACTGTCATCTTTTTACTCACCACGTCAATCTACAATTTCCATTTTCTTCAGCAGGAATGAAGCGTTCATATTTTGACAAATTCCTTTTTTGAAGCGATAATCAAAGTTCAGCTCGTCATTGATGATCTCGGCGTCAAAATAATAATTCTTCACCTGAGGCAACACTTCGGTCACTTCGCAGAGGCTCAGGTCATGAGTAGCAATGATCCCGGTGGATCTAGATCTCACCAGCTTTTCAATAAATTTCCGGGAGCCTATGGCTTTGTCTGTACTGTTCGTGCCTTTGAGGATCTCGTCTAAAATGATAAAATACTTATCGGTCTTGATCTCTTCTACGATATATTTCAGGCGTTTTAGTTCTGAAAAGAAATAAGATTCATCGTCTGTAAGAGAATCTGTAGTCCTCATGCTGGTGATAAGTTTAATGGGAGAGTATCTGCAGGAAGCTCCACAAACCGGTAAACCTACATTGGCCATCAGGATCTGTAAACTTACGGTTCTCAAAAAGGTACTTTTCCCTGCCATGTTTGCCCCGGTAATGATAAAGAACTGCTCCTTTTCAATGGAAAAATCATTGGCGATCCTTTTTTCAGGATCCAGCAAAGGATGAGCCAGCTGAGTGGCTTCGGCAATATGGGAATCATGGTTTATATCAGGGAACACATATTTGGGATGGTTAAAGGCGAAGTTCCCCAGGGTATTATAGGCATCTAAAAATTCGATGGCGTTAAACCATTTTTCAACACTTTCAGAATTTTCTCTTATCCAGGTTTCCAGTTTATATGATTGTCGCAAATCCCAAAGCAAAAATCCGTTCCCAAAAATTCCAAAGATCATATTGTTTCGCTGATCAAGGGCGTCAATGGCTTTGGAAAATTTTCTTAGAGTAGCAGATGCCTTCTGCTTTTCAGAATAGATCAATTGTTTTTTCTCTTTTAATAATTCTGAAGAAAATTCGGTGTTTTCTATAAGAGATAGCAATTGATAATACTGGTGAAAAGTATCCTGCACTTTGCTCACACTGGAAGACAACAGGCTGATCTTTTTTAAGTAGATCCCGGTAATGCCAAGCCCTGTAAAAAACCAAAGTCCCAATTCAATTCCGCCTATGAGGTTAAAATAATAAGCAGCGATAACAATTCCGGAGAGGATCGAAAATGCAAAAGGCAACCATTTCATAACCTTTGGAACAAATGTTTTGTAATTCTTCAGCCAGTTGAGGATGGTCCCCGTTCGTGTTTCGGTTTTCACAAGGGTTGCCAGTGCCGAAAAATTTTGTCGCCAGTCAGCTTTTTCACCAAGCTCCTTAGCAGCTTCCTGCTTCCTCTCGATCTTGTCTATGTTGTTGGACAATAACATCTGGGCAAGCACCTGCTTACCTTCAACCAGTGCTGTTCTGTTCAAATACTGAAAAAAGGAAGCCCTTCCGAAGAGATCAATATCCTGACTAAAAGGGTGCAATGGATCTTCAAATTCTGAACCGTCTGGCAAATGCAGAAACTTCCGGTCGAGCACTTCCAGTTCATTTTCATTGATCTTAATTAGCTCCCGGTATTTATCGCGCTCGTATCTTAGATCTGAATGCCTGGAAACAAGAAATAAAAAGATCGCGATCCCTATAACAAGGGTCGCCGTAATCACACTGCTGTTTCCGAAGAAATGATAGACCAGGTAGGCCATTACGAGGAAGACCAGTAATCTCAACAGGCTGGAAAAAGCCAGTTTTTTGGAGGCTGTACTTAAGTGTGTACTATATTTTTCAATTTGGGTTTTGTAAAAACTTCGGGGATCGCTCATTAATCAGTTTTCAATATTTTTTAATTCTTCCTGTACTTTTTTCGGAAGGCTTTTTACGATCAGGTCATAGGAGTGGTCGATCAATTCCCTGACCAGACCTGGAGGCAACATTTCAACGACCAGGGAATTCCAGTGAGTTTTATTCATATGATAAGCCCCGGTAATAAGGCCGTCATACTCTTCCCGCAATTCGATCGCCCGCTCAGGATCACATTTTAAAGCGATCTGAAGAGGTATACGCTCTAACCCACATAAAGCGAACATCTTATTCATCACTTTAAACACAAGGGTTTTCTCATCAAAAGGAAATTCCTCTGTGACTCCTTTTTTAGCGAGACAGTACAACCTGAAGGATTCTATATCCATAACTTTGATCTTTAAACCTTTATTAAAGGGTTTCCTCAAAGATACTCAGAAGTTTCAGAAATCAGGATCACTCTGTAGCTTTTGAAGCCTTTCCAATTTTACCAAGATGAGTGAATTTAAAGCCTTGTTCATATTTAAGTCCGTAACCCAGCAGCCTGTCGAAAGAGGCGTGAGAGAACAGAACCAGGCCTGCAAGTTGTAATTCCGGAGAAGATAGATTTAATCCGAGAATGTATAGCAGGACAGCCAATCCTTTATGGTGAAAGAAATTATAGGAGGCAGCGCCAATTCTATTTCCGAAGAGATAACCCAGCATACCAACATCTGGCACAAAGAACAGGGCGGCAAAGATCCACCAGTCATATTCAAGAAATTGGAACAAAAACATTCCCAGTAAGAGCATAGCCAGCTCTTCCAATTTTAAAGTCAAATTCATTTTTCGATTTTATAAAGTACAGGCTTTGAAGGCGCGGCATCATTTTCAAAGGAAGCAGGCTGAAGGTTCAGAAAATACGTTCCGTCTTCCACTTTTGAAGGCACATAGACCAGCTCGGTAATAGTAGCTTCAAAACGGGTGTTTTTAGGATAATTCCAAAATGCCTTATGAGCCAGCAATTTCCCTTCATCCTTTTCTTTGTCTACAGAAGGCAGGTCTACCAGCAAATGTTCCACTCCGCACTCCCTGATATATTTTGCAGCAGCTTCTTCCAGATAAGGAGGATTGGTGTGAGAATATTTCTTACTTCGTTTCGCGATGGTATTGGGGAGGGTTCGAATTACCAGGGCTTCCACCTCATTAGGTTTTAAAAGATCCTGAACAGCCTCTTTTGTGATCACCTCATCCTCGCCGATCGCTTCAGGTGAAATGGATATCAGTTTCGCTTGAAAAAAGAAGGTTTTCAAGCTTTCATTGATGCTGTGAAATTCGGGTGTGATATGGCCTACGCATTCGGTATGTGTGGCGTGCCCATGCGGATTGAAATAAACATTATTGAAATTGGTCGATGCTCCTTCACTCACTTTTCCTATCCAGTTTCCCTCACGCACCGGCTCTATTTTTGGAGCTTTGAGATACCAGGCAATTGGATTTCTGTCGTCACCTCTTAAAGAAAGTGAAATATCGAATGGTTTGGACAGATCGATCTCAAACTCCCGATCTTTATACTGGATCTTTGCTATCATGGTTAAGTTGTAAGCTGCAGATTTAATTTTATCATATCTTCTTCAGAAAGACCAAAAAACATCAGTTGATGACGCTTTTTAGAGTTACAATTCCAAATCTACCAAAAACAATTCTGCCGCGATCCCGTCACTCAGGAATTTCCCTTTTTTCGAGACCTTTATAGTATCAGCTTTCTGCTCTAAAAGTCCTTTTTCCAACAAACTTTTTGCCTCCTGCAGCAAATAATCTTTGACAGGTGCGCCAAACCTGCTTTCCACTTCTGAAATGGAAATACCCCATTTGGTACGAAGGCGGGTCATCACATATTCGTTGTACCGGTCATTCTCATTAAGGTTTTCCACTTCGGCCGGCAATTCGTCTTTTTCAAGAGATTTGATATACAACGTATTGTTGCTTACATTCCAGCTTCTTTTCCGGCCATCAAATGAATGGGCCGAGGGACCAATTCCCAGGTAGGGTTTACCAAACCAGTAGGCGGTATTGTTTTGAGAAAAGTATCCAGGTTTTCCGAAATTGGAAAATTCATAATTATCAAATCCGGCCTTTTCCAGGACCTCGATCATGATCTCGTATTGCTGCCTCGCCAGGTCTTCATCCACCGGCGCGATCTTGCCTTTTTCGATCATGCTTTTTAATGCGGTGCGCGGTTCAACGGTAAGCGCGTAGCTGGAAATATGCGGCACCTCAAGATCTAATGCAATTTGAAGGTTTTCTTTCCAGCGTTCATTGCTCATTCCCGGAATACCGTAAATAAGATCGATGGAAATATTATCGAAATATTTCTTCGCAAGCTGAATGCAATCGAGCGCTTCCTTTTCATTGTGCGCCCGGTTCATCAACTTTAGGTCTTTCTCAAAAAAGGACTGCACCCCAATACTTAAACGGTTTATGGGAGAAGCAGCCAGCATTTTTATTTTTTCTTCGGAAAGATCATCTGGGTTGGCTTCCAGGGTAATTTCTGCCTTCGCAACTACTGAATAAGTGTCGTAGATCACCTTAAAGATCTGCTCTAGCTCTTTCTTTTCCAGAAGGGACGGAGTCCCGCCACCAAAATAGATGGTCTCTACAGGTTCTGAAACCTCATTTTTCCGAAGCGTTAGCTCCTTACACAGTGCGTCAACCATGGCCGGCTTCTTTTTCACCGAAGTCGAAAAATGGAAATCACAGTAGTGACAGGCCTGTTTGCAAAATGGAATATGTATATAAATACCTGCCATGAGCGGGAGATCTTAACCTATTTTATTCGGGTCTTTTTTAAAATTGAGAAAAGGATCCTTGATAATTCATCTGACTGTTCAAATAAATTTTGAAAATCTTCTTTCTTTATATAACCAGAATCTTTTAGCAGCTTTAACCAATATTTACACTCAAGACTTTCTTTATAAGCGATGGATACTTTTGCCGAAAAGTCTGCGGTGGAGATTGCACCATTTGCTTCTGCAACATTTGCGCCAATAGAAGTTCCGGATTTCAAAAACTGTTGAGAAAGTACATATTCCTTATTAATTACCAGCTCTTTATAAAGTTTGACAACATTTAAAGCAAACTGATAAGACTTATTCTCCAGAACATTTTCTTTTCCCTCCATAACTCCATTGTCTTAATTGTTTATTGCTAATTGATCATTGTTTATTGACCTTTTCGGCATTTTGTTTCACAAAAGCTTCCCATCCGGTATAGCTTTTCCCGGCCACCACTTTTCCGGAATTGTAGAAATGACAAACCGCCGCTGCGAGTCCGTCGGTGGCATCGAGGTTCTTCGGGAGGGTCTTTAGAGAAAGTAAGCTCTGAAGCATTTTTGCCACCTGTTCCTTACTGGCATTTCCGTTTCCGGTGATGGCCATTTTTATCTTTTTCGGGGAGTATTCGGTAACCGGCACTTCCCTGCTCAGTCCAGCTGCCATCGCTACTCCCTGTGCGCGACCCAGCTTCAACATAGATTGCACGTTCTTTCCGAAGAAAGGAGCTTCAATAGCGATCTCATCCGGATGCCAGGTATCTATCAACTCAATGGTACGCTCAAAAATGAGCTTGAGTTTCACATAATGATCATCATATTTTTGCAGCTGCAGTTCATTGAGTTGCAAAAAAGACATTTTCTTGTTCACCACCTTGATAAGGCCAAACCCCATGATGGTGGTTCCCGGGTCAATGCCTAAAATGATTTTTTCGGTATTCAAAAGCTTCGTATTATTGCAAGACAGTTCCTAAAATATCGATATTTCAAAGGAAAGCAGCAATTACCTCCCTAAAAAAATCTATGCGGATCACATCGCACAAAGCTAATCAATTATTGTCACTCGCTCTCAAGGTCCTGGTGGTTTCGGCAGCAGTGTATTTTATTTGGTACAAGATCACTTCCGACGAGAAAATGAATCTCCAGCAATTCCTTGAGATCCTTTTTAAATACAGGGTTTTCTCGATCACGAATATTCTTATTTTATGCGCGCTGACCTTTTTCAACTGGTATTTTGAGATCCTGAAATGGCAAACCCTCAGCAGCAGCGTGAGAAGACAGTCATTTAAAAGTGCGATGCGGGAGAGCCTGGCTTCATTTACCGCGGCCATTTTCACGCCCAGCCGAATCGGGGAGTATGGCGCCAAATGCCTGTATTACGCCCGCAGTAACTGGAGAAAGATCATCTTCCTGAATTTTATGGGAAATATGGCACAGCTTTTCGCTACTTATTTCTTCGGAATCGCAGGATTACTCTTCCTTATCACCTCTTTGGACCTGCCATTACCGCTGATCAATGTTGTATTAGTGAGCGGACTTTTGATCTCTCCTTTCCTTATTTACTGGATCATGAAAAAGTTCAGGATCAGGTTGAAGGGGTATTCCATTCAACGCCTGGAGGACTCATTTTTCAACGTACCCGAAAATATTCGCTGGAATACGCTCATCTATGCCAGCGCCCGTTACCTGATCTTCACGCACCAGTTCTATTTTTTACTGCTGGTCTTCCAGGTGGAAGTTTCTTACCCGTTGTTGATCGCGGCGGTTTTCAGCACCTATATCCTGGCGAGCATCATACCTACCATGATCATTTTTGACGCCCTTATTAAAGGAGGTTTCGCGGTGTGGATCTTTGGCCTACTGGATGTGCCGCAGATCGTGATCTTAAGCATCGTCCTGACGGTCTGGATCCTGAATTTCGCCATTCCGGGGGTCTTTGGAAGTTATTTTGTACTCAAGTATAAAAAGACAAGACCGGTCAAAGCATGAGCATCCTGATCATTTTAGTCAGTCTTGCCTACGTTTTCCTGATCTTATTTTTACTGTATGGCTTTTCCAAAACTCAGGATTTCTTCGGAAATGTGCATCCTCCAAAAACCCGTTTTTCGGTCATCATCCCCTTCAGAAATGAAGCTAATAACCTCTCCCCTCTCTTTTATTCTCTTAAGAACCTGAACTACCCCGCGGAATTATTTGAGATAATTTTGGTCAATGATGCATCCGAAGATGCTTCGGAAGAATTGTGCAATAAGTTCATAGAGGAAAATCTGAAGTTGGAACTTACACTACTTCAGAATAACCGAACCTTCGGAAGCCCGAAAAAAGACGCGATCACCACTGCCATCAAAAAAGCGAAACACGAGTATATTATTACTACCGATGCAGACTGCACGGTTCCTGAAGCCTGGCTGCAGGAATTCAATTCCGCGATCGTAGAATGGAACGCAAAAATGATCGCGGGGCCTGTAAAGATCTCTCCATCAAAAGGATTTCTTGCTTCATTTCAGGAAATTGACGTCTTCAGCCTGCAAGGGGCCACCATCGGCGGATTTGGTGTTGACCTGCCTTTTATGAGCAATGGGGCAAATTTCTGTTACGAGAAAAAGGCTTTTGAGGAAGTGAATGGCTTTAAAGGGAATGAAAAAATAGCCAGCGGGGACGATATCTTCCTCCTGGAAAAGTTCAGAAAAGAGGGCTTGAAAACAGCATTTTTGAAAAGCAAGTCGGCGATCGTTACCACCCAGGCTCAACCCAACTGGAGTAGCCTTATCGCTCAACGCATACGTTGGGCAGCAAAAACCTCCGCGTACAATAACTTTTTCGGAAAATTTGTGGGGTTAATCGTTCTTTCAATGAACCTGATCCTGGTTTTAACTATGGTTGGAGTATTGCTTGAAAAGATCTCTCCTGCTCTCTTGCTCTTCCCGTTCCTATTAAAGTTTAATATAGATTTTATACTTATTTACAATTGCGCTCGTTTTTTTGAGAGAGAAAAAGTTCTCAAAAATTATTTTTGGTGCAGTTTGATCTACCCGTTTTTGAGCAGCTTTATCGCTGTTCTATCTCTCTTTTCAGGTTATTCCTGGAAGGGTCGCCGCTTCAAAAAATAAGATTTCCGGAGATAATTTTTTAGTATCTTTAATAACACACACCCCTAGAAATGCGAAGAATAGAGATTCTTTTTATTGTTTTATTACTTTTTACCGGTTCGATTTCGGCACAGGAAGTCTTTATTATAGAAGGTGACACCTTAAGTCTTAAAAGAGAAGTGAAAGGAACTTTAAGCCTTTATTGGGCCCAGAAAGATCAGGATTACCGTTATTTCATTCAGAAGTATAAAAGAATGGCGGAGCTTAAAAATTCTGAGGTCGAAGGGGTGAACCAGGAAGAGTTCAAAGCCCAGTTAGCCGATTTTACTAGTGATGCCGAGATAGATACCCGCGATGTAAAATTTCTTCTTTACAGTCTGAAACATTTTGTGAACCGTTATAACGCACTGGTGCAGGAAGAGTATTCGTATAATGCCGCAACAGCAAACATAAAGCACCGCCTGAGCCTTTTTACGGGATTATCGAATAACAGGTACACTGAAAATCCCGAAAACAAGATCGCGCCCATACTCGGTTTGGAATTCGAGTTCTACGACCCTAATCTTGCCAGAAGGCATGCCGCTTTTCTTCAGCTTAGGCAATCATTTAAAAGAGATGATTACCACTACGGCTCTACCCAATTTTCCATAAACTACCGATTTAGACCCTTGATATTTGAGAAGTTTGATATTCATATCGACGCTGAACTGGCAACTTTCATTTACTCTGAAGACCAGTTAGACATCCTGGATGAAACCGGAAACGTGGTAGCTGTAAATCATGATAGCGGACTTTCATTTAAGGCGCCTTTAAGTTTTGGGATTGGCACCGATTACAGGGTCACAGAGGCCAGTTACATAACTTTTAGTTACAACGACATCGTCTCCCTGGTGCTGGACAGTAATGGCAGCTTCCCCATAGATTTTACGATCGGTTATAAATTCAATTTATAAACCTTATTCCGCCTGGATAACGATCGGCATTTTGAAAGTAGTCACTACAGGAATTCCTCTTTTTGTTGCCGGGTAGATCTTAGGTAAGGAATCTACACTTTGGGTAAGCCAGGACCTGATCTCCGGGAGTTGAGCAACTACCAAAGAATCTACTTCCATAGAATCGATCGCGGGAATCCCTTTTTCGGAAATTTTCAGATATAGATACAGGGTATCGTTCAGGGCTTCAGTAACCACCGGTTGTTTTGATTCTAACCGGGCATAAAAATAACTGGCTACCTTATTTCCGAAGCAAGCCTTTGCGGCATCAGATTCCAGCACTTCCCTGCATTCCTCGAAGGCCGGGTACTGGTCAACTTCCTGCCAGTTAAGTTCCTTTGTCTCTTCAGAAAGGATCTCTTCTGAAGTGACCTTTCGGGTCTCGAAATATTCGCAGGAGGTCAGGCTTAATAAAAAAACAAAAAGTAAAGTTTTCTTCATGCAGGTTAACTGACTGTGAGATTCAAAAATAGTGAAAAAGAGCTTAATCTCAAGCCGGTTAGCCTGTGAATAACAGGATCTATAAATCTCCCCTCTTAAAATGGAAGATCCGGAATTACAACAGGGTAAATTCCGGATCTTTTTAAATAAATGAGATTTAATGAAGATTAATTCAAAAGTTCTGAAAGTTGGGTTTTTAAGGCAGGATCTGAAGGTCTTTTTGCCCTTTTCTCGATCATTTTTCCGTCGGTGTCAATAAGAACATAATGAGGAATGCCTTCCACATTATACCTTTTTTTAAGGTCCTCTTCCTTATCCGGGTCAAAAAGGTGAATTCCTTCCAGGCCTTGAGCCTCGATCAATTTTTCCAAGCTCTCCTTTTTACTTTCAATCCCGATTGAGACAAACTTAATATTACTCGAGGCGAATTCATTCTGAAGTTTTTTAAAAGCCGGCATTTCTTCGATACACGGCCTGCACCAGCTAGCCCAAAAATCAAGATACACGATATTGCCTTTTAGATCCTCAAGTGAAATATTTTTTCCCTGCATATTCTTCAACTCAAACTCAGGTGCCGGCCTGCCCTTCTCTAAACGAGTGACATCTTTAAATTTCTGGTCTATTACCGCCCACTTTTTGTCATTGGTGATCACAGACCTGGCTTTGGCGTGAAATTCATCTACATTGTTAAAGCTAGACATGGTATACAGTCCGGCGAGGTAGAGAATTTCCTGTTTAATTTTTGCGTTCTTAACAGGATAATCATCAGAAAATATATATTCCCAACGTTCCATTCCCAGTTCTTTTGCCTCCTTACCACTGGAGGTTAACATAAGCATCGCGAAGAGGCTCACGTCCAATAGTTTTTCGTCATTAACATCTACGCCTTCCCAGGCATCAGGATACCCCGGAGAAGGGATGTAGGTTGGATCTACGAAACGTGCCCGGGCTAAAGGGTACATTCTAAGTTTATCAACTCTGGCAACTTTTACCCAGTTCTTTTCGGTAGTTTTCAGCCGGTTATCTATTCCTTCATATTCAGCGATCAACTCTAAATTGAGAGTTTCAATAGAGTCGACGGATTTTAAAAATTTCTCTTCCGGGAGTTTAGAGTAATACTGATAAGAATTATAGCCTCTTAATTTTTCTTTCAAATTCTCCCTGGCTTGCAAATATTGGTTCTCCTTATCCCCATTTCCTGAAATTTCCATTTCTGAATTCTCAAAGTTCAGGTGAATATCATAACCCGGTTTAAGATAGAGGCTGCGTTTAATATCTCCTGCTTCCAGAACGTAATGTCCTGCGGGCAGTTCAAGGGTATCTCTAAAAGATTTATTTTCCTGAATTTTCAATTCTTCGGAAATAATTGGTTGATCATAAAATTTCAACTCACGATTAGTCTGAAGTGTTATCGAATCAGCGTTAACATCACCGAGATTTCCGGAAATAATTACGCGGGAAGGTGCATCTTCTTGCTGACAGGAAGTAAAGACCAAAAGCGAAATAAAAAAATAAAAATATCTCATTCTAGAAATTATAAAAGGCCGAAGACTTTCTTCGACCTTTATTGTTGTTTAGTTTACTACAAACGAAATTGGAAGGGTATAAAGCACTGCGACCTCTTCCCCATTATTTTTACCAGGCTTCATCTGCGGCAGTTCATTAACCACCCGTACGGCTTCTGCCTCAAGAGCCTCATGGGGAGCATTCGCTTTTACGACCTCAATACTTCCGTCAATATTTATTTTGAACTGTACAAACACTCTGTTTATACTGGTAAGCCCCAGTTCTTTCCCAATTTTAATATTGAAATTCGAACTTACATGAGCAGCGATGTTCTCAGAGAAACATGCTTTTCGATCTTCATTGGTAGTCAGCCCTTCACAACCGGGATAAACCGGCACCTCATTTATTTCACTGAAAGCAACCAGATCTTTGGATGTTCCTTTGACCGAGGATTTTTCGCCGGAATTGTTCTTAACCATAATTCTTTCTTTCCCGGTGTCAGGATCGATCGTAAATTCAATGGTTTTCACTCCATCGGTGATCAATACTTTTTCATAGACGTCGCCGGCTTTTAAAGTGGCTACAGCAGTTTCCACTTTTGATTTTTCTTCCGAAGTCTGATTTTTAAGATCGGTAACTTTTATAGAAAGCACTCCTGAACCTGCAGTTGGATCCAAATCATTTTCACTTACACTTACGCTATTCTCCTGTGCACAGGAGACATAAGTGAGCATAGCCAGCATTAGCGGCACAATGATTAAAAACTTGAATTTTGAAATACCTGTTGATCTTGATTTTTGTAACATGATTATTCGTTTTTTGATGATTGAATGATTAAAAAATTGATTGATGAATGAAATATCCCTTGTATTGAATGCTGTGTTTAACAGTTGCTGAAAATATTCTTGCTTTTCAACTTTTTTGACAACTCCGGCATCGGCGATGAATTCATGCAAGGTTGAGATCAGGGACTGGTATATGTAAATAAGCGGATTGAACCAAATTACTATTTTCAGAATCTCAAAAAATAGCAGGTCCACGGTATGTTTTTGCTTGACATGCACCAGTTCATGAGAAAGAATTTGGTCTCTTTCTTCTTTGATCTTGTCTCCTAAAAAGATGGTATTATAGAAAGTACACGCTATTGTAGAATCAGGCACTTCTACCAGGCGGGTATTCTCATTAAGCCTTATTGACTTAAATCTATACAACTTTAGAAGGCTTCGGAATTTTACAAGAAATAGAATAAGGCTTACCATTACTCCTCCTAAATAAGTAACTAACCACCAGCTCACTTCAAATGAATTTTCGATTGCCGCTGAAGAAGAGGTGGAGATCAGCTTATTACTTTCGCCAATTACGACTTCAGGTAACATAACCATCGCTTCCGCAGGAATTGCTTCCCGCAAAAATCCGAATTTCAGAAAAGGCAGAATTCCGGCTAATACAGTAGTAAGCAATAAATAGGCTCTGTTGTAATTAAAAAAGGTCTCTTTCTTCAACAAGAACTCATAGACCAGTAAAAATACCAGTTGAAATAGAATTAATTGTAGAATATACTGTGTCATCAGGATTACTTTTTATTCATTTCCTTTAAAATTGCCTCCAGTTCTTTAGTATCCATTTTGTTCTTCTTCATAAAAAAGGAAACCATGCTTTTGAAGGAACCATTGAAGTAATTATCTATAAGTTTATTAACGCTTTGATCTGTGTAAACTTCTTTTTGGATCACAGGAAAATATACATACCCCTTTCCTTCTTTTCGGTGATCCACGAAATTTTTGGTCTCCAGAATGCGAATAATAGTAGAAACTGTATTGTATGCCGGTTTGGGATCTGGCATCTGATCTATCACTAATGCCACATTTGCTTCTTTAAGATCCCAAAGGATCTGCATGATCTCTTCTTCTGCTTTGGTCAACTGTTTCATAAGAATTCATTTTTACTGACTACCAGAATGATAGGAGTAACACAAATATAAACTAAATTTTTAGTTAAACTAAGGATTTAGTTTAAAAGTTGATTTTCATCTATTTTGCTATCTTCCGGCAAATTTTAGATATGGATCTTATTTTAATTATTCTGGCCGGTGTATTAATAATAGTAGGTGTACTGGGAAGCTTTCTACCAATGCTCCCCGGCATACCTTTAAGCTGGGCAGGACTTCTGCTATTACACTTCACAACAGCCATTCCAATGAATTATACGTTCCTTGGGATAACTTTATTAATAACTCTTATCATTTTCGCTTTACAGTATGCTATTCCCGCGTTGGGCACGAAATATCTTGGCGGAAGTAAATTTGGGATGATAGGAGCCAGTTTAGGATTAGTAATTGGGATCTTCACACCTATTCCCTTTGCCATTTTAATAGGTCCGTTTGTTGGAGCCTATATTGGAGAGATCATAAATAAATCTGATTCCCGCACGGCCCTGAAAGCAGCTTCCGGATCATTTATAGGCCTTTTAGCGTCCAGCTTTATGGAATTTGTGGTCACCGTAATCTATCTTCTATTGTTCATTTTCAAGATCTGGGAGCTCAGAAGTGATATTTTCGCTATTTAAAACTATTATTCTTGACCCGGTTTAATATTTTTTTATCTTTAGATCCAAATAAATATGAGGCTTCTGGCAAACTGAAGCCCCTGGTCTTATATAGTTCGCCCTACACATGAACACCGATATTGTAATTATAGATGACGATGCAGTCGTCCTCTTCCTACATAAGATTCTGGTTGAAAAAAGTCAGCTTCCTTCACCCCTACATTGCTTTGATAATGCCTTTGAAGCATTTTCGTATTTATGTGACAGGCAATCACCGGATCCTATCCTGGTACTTCTCGACATAAACATGCCTTCCATGAATGGCTGGGATTTTTTGGACAGAATTACTTCTGAAAAATGCGACAAAAATGTTTATGTTGCCATGGTCACCTCTTCAATAAATTCAAGTGACCGCAAAAAAGCTGAAAATTATCCCCAGGTAATAGACTATTTAGAAAAGCCTCTTTCCAAGGAGGCATGTGAGCATTTACACAATAAGGTGCAATATCTTTTAAACCCGTATTAGTTTCAATCAAATTACTGCTTATCTAAATATTATATGAAAAATTCCACTTTTTTTCATGTAAATTAAATAACCGTTGACATTAGTTATTAAATTTTTATTAAATACAACCGTGCCAGAAAAAGGATTTTATAAATTGGCTGATTAGAAACATTAAAACCAAATCTATGAGAATTTCAAAAGTGTTCGTTTTATTGATTTTCGGATCATTTTTATTGACTTCCTGTCGCGACACCGTTAAAGAAAAAGAAGTTGTGCGTGAAGTTGAAAAAGTAGAAGTTGAAAAAGTAGAAGAGCCTGAAGAAAGAGAAGGCATTCTTGAGCGAACAGCTAAGGAAGTTGACAAAGAAGTAAATAAGGAAATCAACGAAGAAATTGACGAAATCGGGGATGATAATTAAACCCCGGGTCCAAAATTATAAAGCCTGTAAAAAGGCACTAACCCTAAAACCTTAAAAGATGAAAAAATTAGTTTTATTATTCGCATTGCTTTTTACCGTAAGTACTTCTTTTATTTCTTGTAGAGATACAGAAAAAGAAGCAGACGACATGGATGACATGGAAATGATGGAGGAAAATGGAATGTCTGATGACATGGAGGACGATATGGAAGATGAAATGGAAGACATGGCAGACGAAATGGAGGAAGAAGCTGAAGAAATGGAAGATGCAGCAGACGACCTATAATATCATAATACTTTAACCAACCAATTTCAAGATCACAGATCTTGAGAAACGGCCTGACTTTATCAGGCCGTTTTTTTATTGTTTAAAGGTTTTGAACTCACTTTTAAGTTCTTCCATAGATTGCTGCAATTGTTTCAGTAAACCACTTTCTGAAGGGGTATCCAGATTAAAAGTAAGCTTACTGTTCACCTGCCATAACTCCTGTATGTCATTTACATTTACTTCGATAGGTAAATATTCCTCATTTAAGGAGATCAATAACACCTTAGAAGGATCAGGCAACTTCTGAAGTTTCTTTACCAGGACAGAGTCATAGAGAACCACTACATATACACGATTATTGCTGGCCTCTTCTATGGAAGGAACTCCTTTTCCCAGGACCCACTCCCCCGGCCTGAAATTTGGCAGCATACTATCTCCCTCGATTTGAAAACCGCGATGTGTAGCATTTCTGAATTCAGGTAAAGGCATATCAAAAGCCGGTAATTGCTGGTACCAGTCAACATCCTGCACATTGTGCGGATAACCGGCAGCCGCTTTTACATTTACCAATACAATATTTTCGTTTTCGGAAGAATTCAAGCTGATCACCTTAGGGCTTACATCCCCTTTACTGACCTGTAAATGTTTCTGATTACTTTCTCCAAAAAGCCACAACGGATTGATCCCAAATTGCTTTAATAGTTCTGCAATGACCTTTCCTGAAAGTTTTGTCCTTCCGCGCTCTATATCTGCAGTGGAATTATTGATTCCCAACAAGGATGCAAACTCTGCCTGGGTGAAGTTATTTTCTTCCCTAACCTGCTTAAAGCGTTTTACTTCTATTGATACATCTGTTCCCATATCCAAATATACTCAATTTGGGAATTTTTCCGCATAAATTTGGAATAACTCCATGATATTTTCACGATTAACAATTGTTTAATAGGTGATTCCAAAATCAAACGCACTAGAATCTTTAAATTAGAGAGAACCTCGTTTAAATTCCATTATGGATCAACATATCCTAGCATCGCCATCAAAAATCAAATTTTCAGGTTGGAAAACAATCCTAAAAAGAGTTCTCAAAGAAATAAGTGAGAACAATGTTTCTATCATTTCCGCCGGAGTAGCCTTTTATTCATTTCTAGCAGTTTTCCCGGCGATTGCCGCTCTGGTTTCTATTTATGGCCTCGCAATGGACCCTCAAAGCATACAGGACCAATTATCACAGATTTCAGGGATGATGCCCCAGGAGGCATATGAAATTCTTAAAACGCAGTTGGAGAAACTTGTAAGCACTCCGGAATCTGCCCTCGGATGGAGCATGGCTATCGGTATTCTTTTTAGCTTATGGAGTGCCAATAAAGGAACCAAATCTCTTTTCACCGGGGTAGACATCGCTTACGACACCGTGAATCAGCGAGGATTCCTGAAACAAAATGCCCTCACGCTGTCTTTCACATTAGGTGCTATCCTGCTATTAATCATCAGCATGATCTTGATTGTAGTATTTCCGGCCCTGGTAGGCCTGATCGGCTTACCTTCTGGAATTGAGAATTTAATTGGATATGGCCGATGGCTGCTGCTTGCAGCAATTTTAATATGGTTCCTGGGGGAGGTGTACAAACACGCGCCCTATAAGAAGACCCCAAAATTCAGATGGGTTTTTCCCGGAGCATTGCTAGCAACCCTTTTATGGTTGATCGCATCCTGGGGGTTTTCATTTTATGTGAGTAATTTTGGAAGTTACGGTGAAGTCTACGGCTCAATATCAGCCGTAGTAGTTATGTTATTATGGATGTTCCTAACAAGCTTTATAATACTCTTTGGGGCTGAGTTAAACTCTGAAATTGAAAAATACGCGCAACTCCGTAAGTAAACCAAAAAAGCCCTATTAAGGGCCTTTCTGCTTTTAAATTGAATTATTGATCATTCTGCAATGATGCGATAGATCTCATCCCCATGATGAGAATTGGACATTACAGTTTGCCACTGCTCTAAAAACTGTGGGTTATCCTTAACATACTCCTCCACTAATTCATTCTGTCTTTCAAAAGTCTCAACCACAGATCCAAAACTTCCCAATTCATAGATCATTAATATTTCTCTGCTATCTGCGCCCCACCAGTGAGAAAGAATTTTGGAACTCTTGATTTGTTGATTAGGATCTATAATATTCTTTTTATAAACCGTTAAAAGAGAATCTAAATTAATTCCTTCAGCATCAGGTCCCGGATTTAGATACATGGTTTGAACGATCATTGGCTTTACAGGATTCTGAGTAGTTTGCGCATGAACGCAAAAAGAAACCGCCATCATAAAGATTCCGGATAAGCACATAATTTTTGTTTTCATAATAAGTAAGGGTTTTGATTTTAATATAGGTCGATTAAGATGCGGGACATTAGAAATGAACATAGGAAAATCCTAAATTCAGATTTTCAAAGATACTTCCGGACTACTCCGTTTGACTATACGAAAAGTTAAATTCTTTAAAGTGAGCTAGTTACCAGGCATTCCACCTTGATTTAAATCAACATAGGGTAATTTTCTTACTTAATATTTGAATACAACCGAAACTCAATTGTTCCTAAACCAAAACGTTCAGGGCTTAAGATCCTCCTTTAGGGTATGAAATGGAAGTTTCGGAAATCACTTTTTCCAGAGAGGCTTGGGTAAAAGGCTTTTGGAGAAAATCTGAAATAAAAGAATACTCTCTTTTCTTAGAGGAAAAATCTTCCGTAGAAGAACTTAAAATATAGATCTCGAATTGCTCTTTTAAAACGTCGGTAAAAGTCTTGAATACGTCAAGGAATTCCCAGCCATTCATGGTAGGCATATTAATATCCAGCAAAAGTATTGTAGGCAGATAGGCTCTTGACGTACTATACATATCAAGAATTTTGACGATTGCTTTCTCAGGATCTTCAAATATTAATACTACCGCTGAAGAATCAAGCCTTTTGATAACGGTCTCACAAATAAAATTGTTCGTTGGATCGTCATCTATTATTATATAATGATTAATTCGTTTCATCATTACTACACATGATTAGCTATCAAAAACCTAAAATCGTTATCAATTTATGAACATACCGCACAGAAAGTTCAATATACTGTACCAAACAGCAGCTTAAGATACAATAAAGAAAAATAACACCCGCTAAAATTTCAGAACCTATCATATTCAAAAAGGAAGAATATGGAACTTTATGCCGGTTCTAATACCTTTAGGAATATCACAAAACAAAAAAGCCCTCCCTGAAAACAGGAAAAGCTTCTCATTGGTTTACTTCTAAACCCAGGTAAATCAACGATTTACCACAAACAACACAACTAATCTTTACTGCCAAAAAAAGCTCCTCGTTTAGAGAAGCTTTTTTGCAATTTTGCGGTCTGGACGAGACTCGAACTCGCGACCCCCTGCGTGACAGGCAGGTATTCTAACCAACTGAACTACCAGACCGTTGCTTTATTGCGAGTGCAAATATACAGCAGAATTTCACTTTGCCAAATGTTTTTTTGAAATAATTTGCATGTTTTTTTTACTCCTCACACAAACTTTTGACGTTCAACCAAATATGTAGAAATAATTTTTTCAAAATTTTCCTTCACATCGGCCGATACATACTTGATCCCGTATTGCCCGCACTTTAATTTAAGATCTGAGAAGTATTTTTCCATGATCCTTGCATAATCATCTTTAATATTTTCTGCATACAGATCTAACTTTTCTCCAGATTCGACATCTGTGAAACGCATGGGCCGGTCGCCAAATTTAAAATCGAGTTCCTTTTCCTTATCTATTACATGGAACAGGACCAATTCATGTTTATTGTACGCAAGGTGTCTCAATGCCTCGAATAACTTTTCCTCTTCTACATCTGTCTGAAACATATCGGTAAAAAGAAAAATGAGCGAACGCCTTCGTAATTTTTCAGCTATTTGATGTAAATAAGTATATGTTTTGGTGCTTGTTGAAGTCTCATTACCCTGCACCACCTCATCTAATTTATGAAGTAGCATCCTGCGATGACGCTCACTCCCTTTTTCAGGAGCATAAAAATCATACTCATCACTGTAAATACTTAAACCAACTGCATCACGTTGCTTTTTCAATAGCTGCATAATACAGGCTGATGCCAGAGCCGAAAATCCAATCTTATTCAAAGCGGAAAGAGATTGATGTTTTAAGTAGGGATAATGCATGGAAGAAGAGTTGTCTATAATAAGGTGACACCTAAGATTTGTTTCTTCCTCATAGCGCCGTGTAAATAACTTATCTGTTTTAGCAAATAGCTTCCAATCTATATGCCGGGTACTTTCTCCATTATTATAAACCTTGTGTTCTGCAAATTCTGCAGAGAAGCCGTGGAAAGGACTTTTATGAAGTCCGGAAATAAAACCTTCTACAACTTGCTTTGCTAGAAGATCCAGGTTCATGAAACCTCCTGCCTTATGTACCTCCTTCTCCAGATCCATCTTTAAAAGAAATTTTCTTAACAAGTTACAGAAATTCCGGCATAAAAAAAGTCCGGCTCAACGCCGGACTTTTAAACTATATTATATGTTATTACAAAAGTTGATCTAATGCTTCAGCATATGTGGTTTTAGGAGCAACTCCAACTTGTCTTCCAACAACTTCTCCATTTTGGAAAATAAGAACAGTAGGAATGTTACGCACTCCGTATTTTGCAGCAAACTCCTGGTTCGCATCAACATCCAGTTTACCTACAACTGCTTTCCCTTCATACTCCTTACTAATATCATCAATGATAGGACCTACCATTCTACAAGGACCACACCATGCTGCCCAAAAATCAACCATTACAGGTTTATCACTTTTCAACACTGTTTCTTCAAACGTAGCGTCAGTTATCTCTAATGCCATAATTATTTTTTTTTAATTCTTAATCTGATTTAATTCATGTAAAAATAGTCAAATATTTTACCAAACCTTACAAACCCAATATCATATTTAATTATTCACATATTATTGAGATTTATTTTAATATTCTTTTAGTCCAAATCTCTCCATCGTTTTTATCCGCGACCTTCTTACATAATAAATAGATGGAAATGTAGGAATTAGATTATATTTGTAGGTTTTTTCTTTCAAAAACTGATTTTTTTGAGTGGTTCAACTAGTATTCAAATCAGTCTGTCGTTTTGTTAAGGATTAGCCAAAATAAATTGAAAATAAAATATAGATTTACATCAGTAAAATTTAAAAAAACACATTAACGGAACACTTTTCCCCCTAAAAAACACAATTATGTCACTTTTAACTCAAATTTGGTCAGAAAAAACTAACGATTTCACAACTACTCAAAAAGCAGTACTTGGTTTGACAGTCGCGTTTATTTTTAGCACCTCATTTATCGCGTTAATACTTCTTGCGATCGAATTCGCTAAATAAGAATAGACATTCTCATCATATAAAAGAAAGGGAATTTCAGTAACTGGAATTCCCTTTCTTCTTTTATACCCCTTTCCTTCACTTATTCAAGTCTGGAAGATCTTGGTTATGTACTTCCTAAAATTCTCTTTTTCCTTTTTAAATAAAGCGGAAGATTTGTCACTCCCCAGGCTCTCTATTTTTATAACCTATTAAATATGGTCAATAATTATTTATTGTATTCAATTTGAACTACTTCGGAAGTCGGGGAGAATTATGTTAACACTCCTTGTGTAGGAAAACTCATCGTTTTTGTAGGAATCCACTTACAAAAAAATTAATTTTTGAGTTATATATCAGAAATTCAAAACGCTCTATCGTTTTATTAAAAAAAGTCTGTTTCAAACCGAAATTTAGATATAGTTTTACTTCAAGAAAAATTTAAAAAATCACATTAACGAAACAACTTTACCCCTAAAAAACACAATTATGGCAATTTTAACTCAAATTTGGTCAGAAAAAACTAACGAATTCTCAACTTCACAAAAAGCAGTTTTAGGACTTACCACTGCCTTTATTTTTAGCACCTCATTTGTTGCGTTAATACTTCTTGCCATCGAATTCGGAAAATAAGATCTTAACAGAATTTTATATATTAAAAGAGGGGAATTTCATCAATGAAATTCCCCTCTTTTATTTTCTTCGGATCTATAATTTCCTAATTCAACTTATATAGGATCTGTTCCTCTTCAAGAGCATTTAACAGCTCCTGAGAGATCTTGACTTTCTGTTTCCTGCTTGGCATATGAAGTTTGATCCTTTCCTTCATCTCATACACCACAAAATTAAGTTTATTGTCCCCGCTGTGATTATTAAAGATCTCTTTCAAATTATCGATCTTATGTTCTTCCAGTTCATCAATGTTTAGCTGAATAGTGAGTTTTTTAGCATAAGCTTCCATAACACCATGCAATAACTGCATGCTATTAAATTGCAAACGCGGCTCACTTTTCCTGCCGGTATCTTTATTTGTCCATCCTTCCTTAACAAACACTTTTGAATATATAAAGGAATTAGGCACCAGGAAATGTCTGAATTTTAAATATTCTTCCTTGAAAAGCCTGAACTCATAGGAGTCTGAATAATCCTCTACTACGAAAGAAGCCCAGCCTTGACCCGTTTTTGTAACCCTATGCTGCACATCACTTATCACTCCCCCAAAAGACAGTTCCTTATTAACAGCATTTTCAAGGTCACTGAAATCCGCAAGGATCGCATTACAGAAGCATTTAAGTTCGGTTTTAAAATCATCCAGAGGATGACCGGAAATGTAGATACCAACCACTTCCCGTTCCCTTTTTAGTTTCTCCATGGTTCCCCATTCCTCACAAGGAGGCACAACAGGTTCCGGAATTTGCACATCACTGGCATCCCCAAAAAGGCTGACCTGTGCAGAATTCTCATTCTCCTGGAATTTCGCCGCATATTTGACCACCTTCTCTAAAAATGTGATCCCGTCTCCTTCATCATGGAAATATTGAGCCCGGTGAGTATTACCAAAACTATCAAAACCACCTGCAAGAGCAAGGTTCTCAAAAGCCTTTTTATTGGCGGCTCTAAGATCTATCCTTTTAGCCATATCAAATATTGATTTATAATGGCCTTTATCTTTACGATTATCAACAATAGTGGCCACCGCCCCGGCACCAACACCCTTAATAGCACCCATTCCAAAGCGCACCGCGTTTTCCTTATTTACAGAGAACTTGTAATACGATTCATTTACATCAGGCCCCAGTACATTCAACTTCATGCGCTTACATTCTTCCATGAAAAATGTCACCTGTTTGATGTCATTCATGTTGTTGGATAGTACCGCAGCCATATATTCTGCCGGATAATGCGCTTTCAGGTAAGCTGTTTGATAAGCGATCCAGGCGTAGCAGGTGGAGTGGGATTTATTGAAGGCGTATGCAGCAAAGGCTTCCCAGTCTTTCCAGACCTTTTCAAGGATCTCCCTTGGATGCCCTTTTGCTTCCCCGCCATCGAGAAATTTCGGTTTTAACTGTTCCAGTAAAGCAAATATCTTTTTCCCCATTGCCTTCCGAAGAACATCGGCTTCACCCTTAGTGAAACCGGCAAGCTTCTGGGACAGCAACATCACCTGCTCCTGATAAACCGTGATCCCGTAGGTTTCTTTCAGATACTCCTCCATGTCAGGAAGGTCATAGGCGATCTCTTCATCTCCATGTTTCCTGGCAATGAAACTCGGGATATATTCCATTGGCCCAGGTCTGTACAAGGCATTCATTGCGATAAGGTCATCAAAAACCGTAGGTTTAAGATCCTTCATATGCTTCTGCATCCCAGGGGATTCATACTGAAATATTCCCACCGTTTCTCCTCTCTGGAAAAGCTCGTAGGTCTTTTGATCATCAAGCGGAAAATTATCAGGATCCAGATCAATTCCGTGGCGGCCCTTTACGATCTTCACAGTATCCTTGATCAGGGTCAAAGTTTTCAACCCCAGGAAATCCATTTTTAGAAGTCCCGCACTCTCTACTACCGAGTTATCGAACTGGGTTACATAGAGATCTGAGTCCTTGGCAACCGAAACAGGAACGAAATTAGTAATATCACTGGGGGTAATGATCACCCCGCAGGCATGGATACCGGTGTTTCGCACAGAACCTTCCAGGATCCTGGCCTGATTCACCGTTTGCGCTTCCAGGTCATCTCCTTCGGAAATATTCAGGAGCTCATTAATTTTATCTACTTCTTCACTTCGGAATTTGCTCCTGATCTCCTTTTCATCCATCGCGAAGATCTTACCCAGTTTGGTATTGGGAATGAGTTTTGCGATCCGGTCAGCCTCATTCAAAGGAAGATCCAGCACCCGAGCCGTATCCCTGATAGAAGACTTGGCTGCCATGGTACCGTAGGTGATGATCTGTGCCACCTGATTCGCACCATATTTATTGATCACATAATCCATTACGCGGCTACGACCTTCATCATCAAAGTCGATATCAATATCGGGCATACTCACCCTGTCCGGATTCAGGAATCTCTCGAAAAGCAGGTCATACTTTATAGGGTCAATATTCGTAATTCCCAGGCAGTATGCCACGGCACTTCCCGCCGCCGAACCTCGACCGGGTCCTACCGAAACGTCCATGTTCCTGGCTTCACGAATAAAATCTTCCACAATAAGGAAATATCCGGGATAACCTGTATTCTCGATCACCGAAAGTTCAAAATCCAAACGTTCTTTGATCTCAGGGGTTATTTCTCCATAACGATTCTTTGCCCCCACATATGTAATGTGTTTCAAGTAGGCGTTTTCACCCCGCTTACCACCGTCAACCGCATCTTCGGGCACTACAAATTCCTCCGGTATAGTGAAGGCAGGCAGCAGCACATCCCTTGCCAATTCATATGGCTCGATCTTATCAACAACCTCCTGTACATTTGATATTGCTTCCGGAAGGTCTTTAAAGAGGGCTTTCATTTCATCCCCGCTCTTAAAGTAATATTCGTTATTAGGGAGACCGTACCTGTAACCCCGTCCACGGCCTATAGGAGTAGCCTGTTTTTCACCATCCTTGACACATAAAAGAATGTCGTGGGCATTGGCATCCTCCTGCTCGCAATAATAGGTATTATTGGTCGCCACCAGTTTGACGTCGTGCTTTTTGGCCAGGTTTACCAAAACAGGATTCACCCTGTCTTCGTCTTCCTGGTTATGGCGCATTAGCTCCATATAAAGATCGTCCCCAAACTGTTCCTTCCACCAGATCAAGGCTTCCTCTGCCTGATTTTCACCAACGTTCAGGACCTTACCGGGAACCTCCCCGTATAAGTTACCCGTTAGCACTATTATATCTTCTTTATACTGTTTTATTACTTCCTTGTCAATTCTTGGAACGTAATAGAACCCTTGAGTATAAGCTATAGATGACATTTTTGCCAGGTTGTGATAGCCCTTTTTATTCTTTGCCAGGAATACCACCTGGTAACCGTTATCTTTTCTTGACTTGTCCTTATGGTTTTCACAAACGAAAAATTCACAGCCAACAATGGCTTTCAACTCTTTCGCATCGACGGATTCATTATTTTCTGCAGCTTCGGCAATTTTCGCCTTCACTCCTTTATTATAAGTGCCAACCTCCTTCACAAAGTGAAAGGCACCCATCATATTCGCGTGGTCAGTCAAAGCTACCGCCGGCATTCCATTATTGGCAGCAGCATCAACAAGATCTTTTATGCTTATGGTAGACTGAAGTATGGAGAACTGGCTATGGTTGTGAAGGTGCGAAAATGCCACCTCATCCAGCTTCTCCAGGTTCTCCTCGATTTCTGCGGAAGAGATCTCAGTACCACCGGCAGCTTTTTGCAGTTTTCTCCTTATTTCATCTGAAGCTTTTTTGAGATTGATATGCTTCAGGCCAATAAGGTTTATTGGTTGTGGATTTTCTTCGGAAAAATTCTGAAAATAATCCGGTTGCACATCCAGCTCTTCAGCAGTGTAAACCTGCTTCCTGATCAATTCAAGGAAACAGCGGGTAGTCGCTTCCACATCGGCCGTTGCATTATGCGCTTCGGCAAAAGGCTCGTTGAATAGGAATTCATGAAGTTCAGTCAGCGTCGGAAGTTTAAATTTCCCTCCACGTCCTCCGGGGATTTGACAAAGTTGTGCCGTTGTTTCTGTACAGGTATCCAGAACAGGTAATTCCTGAAGCGAATTTTCCATGCCTAAACGATGGAATTCAGCCCCCATAATATTCACATCAAAACCAACATTCTGCCCCACTACGAATTTGGAACGGGACAATGCAATGTTGAACTTCTCTAAAACCTCCTGAAGAGTAATACCTTGTTCCTGCGCCAGCTCGGTAGAGATCCCGTGAATTTGCTCAGCGTCAAACGGAATGTTAAATCCTTCAGGCTTGACCAGGTAGTCCTGATGTTCAACCACCCTTCCCATATCATCATGCAACTGCCAGGCGATCTGTATACAGCGAGGCCAGTTGTCTGAATCGGTTAAAGGGGCATCCCATCTCTTGGGAAGACCGGTGGTTTCAGTATCAAAAATCAGGTACATAAAGAAGATTTATTTAAATGAATTTCAGCCAGATGACATGAAATTCAGAAGCAACATTGAAGGGGTAAAAATAAGTATAATTTCAGGTTCAGCCGTCTAAACTTTTCAGGATTTATTAACGATATTTTCCACTCATCAATTGATATGAATTCAAAAAAAAGCCCGAAACTTAAAGTTTCAGGCTCTCTAAATACCGGTCGGCTAAAAATGCAGTTTAAGGCTGACCAATAAATATTGATATTTTAATCAAATGCTTCTTCCAGTCCCTTCACTTCCTGAAGGGTTCTTTCAATGGCATTCCTTTGCTTGATTAACAAGTTTGCAGTAGAAGGCGGAAGTTCCTTTTCGTTGATTGCCTCATTATATTCTTCTAAAGCTGCTTTCTCACCACGAATAGCTTCTTCCAACACCTCTTCTTCCTTATCTGAAGTCAGTGCAGATTTAAGATCCATCCACGCCCGGTGAACATCCCCTTTTACGCTTGTACCCTTATCGGGTGTTCCCCCGAATTTACTGATCTCGGCTTTAAGCTCATGACCAAAGTCATACCGCTGTCGTGCTTTATCTCCAAAGAAAGCTTTTAATCTTTCATTTTTAACATCATCAGCTGCGTTTTGAAAACCTTTTTCAGCATCATAATTCTTCTCCAACAACTCATTAAGCTTTTCAGTCACATCATTTGAATGGCTCATATCTTTTTCATTTTTTTGGTTGCAATAATTTATTTAATGATGCTTATCGTTTTACATCATAAGTAAAGGTAAGTTATAGAATCACTGAAAATCAATGTTTAACAGGGTTTAGCAGTCATTAACGGGACTTTAGGCAGAAAATATTTAATAGCGTTAAAAGCATACAAAATGTGGAGTTTTGCCGAATAATTTTTTTCTAACCTCCTTATTTACAATAAAAAAATAATAGTATCTTTGCAGCCTTATTAATAATCGGGGTCGGGAACCCCACAAATTAATTTTTATGCCAGTAAAAATAAGATTACAAAGACACGGTAAAAAAGGAAAGCCTTTTTTCTGGATTGTTGCTGCGGATTCACGCTCAAAAAGAGATGGTAAATTCCTTGAGAAATTAGGGATCTACAATCCAACTACTAATCCTGCGACTATCGAGTTAGATGTTGACAGTTCTGTAAAATGGTTACAGAATGGTGCACAGCCAACCGATACAGCAAGAGCTATCCTTTCTTACAAAGGAGCCCTTCTTAAAAATCACCTTGTAGGTGGTGTAAGAAAAGGCGCTTTGACCGAAGAGCAGGCAGAAGAGAAATTCAATGCATGGGTTGAGGAAAAAGCTGGAAAAGTTGATGCTAAGAAAGACGCATTGAGCAAAGAGCAGGAAGCTGCTAAAGCTAAAGCTCTTGAAGCTGAAAAGGAAGTAAACGCGAAGCGTGAGGCTGATGCCGCTGCAGCTGCTGCCCCGGCAGAAGAAGCTGCTCCGGAAGCTGAAGCAGAAGGTGAAACTACCGAGGAAGCGCAAGCTGACGAAAAACAAGATCAGGCAGAAGCTTAATTTTTTTAGCTAACGAGCAATGACAAAAGAAGAATGTTTCTACCTTGGCAGGATCGTTAGTAAATTTAGTTTCAAAGGAGAGGTATTGATCAAACTCGATACCGATGAACCTGAAAGTTATTTAGAAATGGAATCAGTTTTTGTCGAATACGACAATAATCTGGTTCCATTTTTTATTGAAAAAAGCAACCTTCAAAAAAGTAATTTATTGAGGGTGAAATTTGAAGAAGTAGATTCCGAAGAGGACGCAGAAGACCTTTTAAAATGCGACCTGTATCTACCATTAAATCTTCTTCCCGAACTTAGTGAAGATCAATTCTACTTTCACGAAGTAATTGGCTTCACGGTAGAAGATGTCAACTACGGAACCGTTGGAACATTAACAGGCATCAACGATACCACATCCCAGGCTCTTTTTGAAATCGAGAAAGACGGCAAGGAGATACTTATCCCTATGAATGACGAGTTCCTTCAAAAGGTTGACAAAAAGAACAAAAAGATCATCGTTCAGACCCCGGAAGGACTTATTGATCTATACCTTTAAAGATTTAAGGTAACATAAGGTTTATCTTACCGAATTTCACACCATCCTAAAACTTACAGTTTTGACCCCATTCAAATTCAAACAGTTCACAGTCGCCCAGGATCGTTGCGCCATGAAAATAGGAACAGATGGCGTTTTGTTAGGCGCATGGGCTTCACTTGACCACCAACCTTTTTCTATTTTAGATATAGGAACGGGCACAGGAGTGATCGCCTTAATGCTGGCTCAACGCAGCAGCGCAGACCTTATTGATGCTTTGGAGATCGACGAGGATGCCTATGAGCAGGCGGTTGAAAATTTTGAGAACAGCGACTGGGGCGACCGTTTATTCTGTTACCACGCTTCATTTGATGAATTTGTAGAGGAAATGCAGGAGGAGGAGAAATATGATCTCATCATCTCTAATCCACCATTCTATTCTGATGACTATTCTTCCGGAAATGCTCAAAGAGATCGGGCTCGTTTCGCTGAAGCTCTTCCGTTTGAGGAATTGATACAAGGCACTTCACTTTTATTATCTGAAGAAGGCAGGTTTAATGTCATTATTCCGAAGAAAGAAGAAGCGGATTTTCTAAAAATAGCGGAAGAATATCGCCTTTTTCCGCAGCGCATTACCCGGGTCAAAGGAGATGTCAATTCTGAAGTTAAAAGAAGTTTACTGGAGTTTGGTTTTGAGAAAAAAGATTTTGAACCTTCTGAACTGACCATAGAAAACTCCCGCCATAATTACACTCCTGAATATATTGAGCTGGTCAAGGATTTCTACCTGAAAATGTAATTTTCAAACCTTGTTCCTTATTCTTCGGGGCAATTCTTCGGTTTTTTCTTAAAATAATATTCTACAGTAAAATTCGTAGGCAATTCTCACTTGCCCTGAATTTCTGTTTGCGTAAATTTACTTTCCAGACAAACAGAAAACTAACAAATAATGAAAGCAGATCAATTTCAAGCCCCCGATTACTATAATATAGACGATCTTTTAGAAGACGAACATAAAATGGTTCGTGATGCAGCCAGAGAATGGGTGAAAAGAGATGTTTCACCTATCATCGAGGAAGCCGCTCAGAAAGCTGAATTCCCAAAACAATTAATTAACGGACTTGCCGAAATAGGCGCTTTTGGACCCTATATTCCGGAAGAATACGGTGGCGCAGGACTAGACCAGATCTCTTACGGACTTATCATGCAGGAGATCGAAAGAGGTGACAGTGGAGTACGCTCTACAGCCTCCGTACAATCTTCTCTCGTGATGTATCCGATTTTTAAATATGGAACTGAAGAACAAAAGAAAAAATTCCTTCCCAAACTTGCTTCCGGAGAAATGATGGGCTGTTTTGGATTGACAGAACCTGACCACGGATCTAATCCCGGCGGAATGACCACCAATTTCAAGGACAAGGGAGATCACTACCTGTTAAACGGTGCAAAAATGTGGATCTCCAATGCTCCTTTTGCAGATATCGCCATCGTATGGGCCAAAAATGAAGAAGGCAGGATCCACGGTTTGATCGTGGAAAGGGGAATGGAAGGATTCTCTACTCCCGAAACTCACAACAAATGGTCTTTACGCGCCAGCGCGACAGGAGAACTGATATTTGACAACGTAAAAGTACCGAAGGAAAACCTGATGCCCGAAAAAAGCGGTTTAGGAGCACCTCTTGGCTGCCTTGATTCTGCACGATACGGAATTGCATGGGGAGCGATAGGAGCGGCCATGGACTGCTACGATACTGCACTTAGATACTCCAAAGAAAGAATTCAGTTCGGAAAACCTATAGGTGGTTTCCAGCTTCAGCAAAAGAAACTTGCAGAAATGATCACAGAGATCACCAAAGCTCAATTACTGGCCTGGAGACTGGGAGTCTTAAGAAATGAAGGCCGCGCTACTTCTGCGCAAATTTCCATGGCGAAAAGAAACAACGTGGATATGGCCATTAAAATAGCACGCGAAGCTCGTCAAATACTAGGCGGAATGGGAATTACCGGTGAATACAGTATCATGAGACACATGATGAACCTGGAAAGTGTAATTACCTATGAAGGTACCCACGACATACATTTATTGATCACAGGAGCCGACATTACAGGAATTCCGGCATTCCAGTAAAATCTATTGAAGAAGGTCAAAACAAGGGCAGCGCTTACAGCGTTTGCCCTTTTTGTATTTTTCACAACATTCAGACTTTAATTTCAGCGGCTTTTCAGAGACCACAACCTCTTTCTGAAGGTACTCCAGGGTGGTTTCTTCATAAAATACAATCACCGTATACAGCATGTTATCACTTTCATTATTGTATATAATAGAATTACAAAAACCGAACCTTTTTAATTGAATATCAAAACTTTAAGTTTTAATCCTCATTAAATGGGGCGATCTTCACTTCAAGCCCATCCAGTTCCTTTTCAATAGGTATCTGGCAGCTAAGCCGGCTGTTGTGCTCTACGAAAAATGCCTGGTCCAGCATATCTTCCTCTTCATAGCTTTTTTCGGGCATGAGATGCTCCTTGTTTTCAATGTAGCACTGACAGGAAGCACACATGGCCATCCCACCACATATTCCAATAGTACCTTCAGGCGCGAGTTCGTGCAAACGAATCACCTCCATTAGGTTCATATTCATATCTGTGGGCGCATCTACCGCATGGGCATGACCTGCGCGGTCAATAATTGTGATCTTTATATCTGACATTTGAATAAAAAAGGACCTCAAAGGCTTTCAACCTTGAGGCCCTCAAAAATCATGCGTTAATTAATACTTTTTACCACTTCTCTTTTAGCCTCTTTTCTGCTTCCGTCAAAACCATCAACCCCGCTAACGGTCGTATACTTCATGACATATCGCTTATCTGGGAAGATCTTCTGGTACGCGCTCTGGCACATCACTGCTGCTTCGTGGAAACCACACAGGATCAATTTCAGTTTCCCGGGATAGGTATTAACATCTCCTATAGCGTAGATACCGGGAATATTAGTTTGGTAATCGTAACTGTTATCTACTTTGATAGCGTTCTTTTCGATCTCCAGACCCCAATTAGAAATGGGCCCCAACTTTGGAGAGAGTCCGAAAAGTGGAATAAAGAAATCTGTTTCCTTGATCTGTTCTTCGGAAGCTTCGCCTTTGTGCCGGATCACAACGGAATCCAATTTATCATCTCCTTTTAAACCTACTACTTCAGCTTCGGTAATAAGGTTGATCTTTCCTTCCTGGGCCAGATCTGAAACTTTCTCAACAGAATCCAGGGCTCCACGGAATTCATTTCTTCTATGAACAAGAGATACTTCCGAAGCAACCTCAGAAAGATAGATAGCCCAATCTAAAGCGGAATCTCCACCCCCGGCAATTACCACTTTCTTACCGCGATAATCTTCAGGCTCCTTGATCATATAGGCCACCCCTTTATTCTCGTATTTAGCAATATTTTGAATAGGTGGTTTTCGAGGCTCGAAACTACCTAAACCACCTGCAATAACCACCACAGGGGCATTGTGCTTCGTACCTTCACTTGTTGTAACGACAAAAGAACCGTCTTCCTGCTTTTCTATTGTTTCAGCTCTTTCTCCCAAAGTGAATCCTGGTTCGAAAGGCTTGATCTGTTCCATAAGATTATCCACCAAATCCCCCGCAAGTATCTCCGGAAAAGCCGGGATGTCATAAATGGGTTTTTTAGGGTAAATCTCTGAACACTGCCCACCGGGTTGCGGCAAGGCATCTATTAGGTGACACTTTAACTTTAATAATCCTGCTTCAAACACGGCAAAAAGGCCCGTAGGCCCAGCACCGATGATCAACATATCTGTTTTAATCATTTCTTCCTCTTTAAAGTTGGTGAAAAAGCTACTTTTCTATGTTCAGTACTTTTTCGATCTGGGGAACGTATTTTTTTATGGTCATTTCAACTCCCGATTTCAGGGTCATTTGATTGACCGTGCAGCCTACACAGGCTCCCAGAAGCTGCACCTTCACAAGGCGGTCATCTTCTATCCCTAAAAGAGAGATATCACCGCCATCACTTTTTAGAAACGGCCTGATCTCTTCAAGGGCCTTTTCAACATTTAAACGTACTTCTTCGCTAGTCATGACTATTTTTTAACTGCACTACAGCCGGCCATAGTGGTGATTTTAATTGCTTCGGTAGGAGGCAAACTACTGTTTCTTTCAACAGTTTCCTGAACCACGTTCTGAGTTAGCTTTTCAAAAGCTTCAGACAACGGGGTTCCATCCTGAAGAGCTGCCGGGTGACCAATGTCCCCTGCCTCCCTAATGCTCTGCACTAACGGGATCTGGCCAAGGAAAGGCACTTCAAGGTCTTCAGCTAACATCTTAGCACCTTCTTTTCCGAAGATGTAATATTTGTTTTCCGGTAATTCTTCCGGAGTAAAATAGGCCATATTCTCTACTATTCCCAATACCGGAACATTGATGGTTTCCTGCTGGAACATCGCTACTCCCTTTTTAGCATCGGCCAAAGCCACATTTTGTGGAGTACTTACCACCACGGCGCCGGTAATTGGCATAGATTGCATGATGGAAAGGTGAATATCTCCCGTTCCCGGAGGAAGGTCGATCAAAAGAAAATCAAGTTCACCCCAGGCGGCATCAAAGATCATTTGATTAAGCGCTTTGGCTGCCATAGGACCTCTCCAGATCACTGCCTGGTTAGGTTTGGTAAAGAAGCCGATAGAAAGAAGTTTCACTCCGTAATTTTCAACCGGTTTCATTTTAGATTTACCGTCTACGTTGACAGAAAGTGGACGTTCTGCCTCTACATCAAACATGATTGGCATTGAAGGCCCATAAATATCGGCATCTAAAAGCCCCACTTTAAAGCCCATTTTTGAAAGGCTTACTGCGAGGTTAGCTGTAACGGTAGATTTACCCACTCCTCCTTTACCGGAGGCTACAGCAATTATATTTTTAATTCCGGGGATCGCTTTCCCTTTGATTTCCTGTTTTTCGGGAGCCTGAACTTTGATGTTTACTTTCACTTTAGCCTTTTGGTAGACGTGCTCGTGAATAGCTTTCATAACATCAACTTCAGCTCGCTTTTTTATGTGAAGTGCAGGAGTGGTAAGCAAAAGATCAACTACAACCTCATCGCCAAAGGTCATAATATTCTGAACTGCGCCACTTTCGACCATATTTTTTCCTTCCCCAGAAACAGAAATTGTCTCCAGAGATTTTAATATTTCTTTTTTATCAAGTTTCATGCTGTGTCGTATCGATTTAGAATAGCTTATATAGATTCATTCTAAACGCAAATATAAGCCGAAAACCTAAGATAACCATGTTATTACCCATTTTTGACGATCGATATAAATGATAGGGAGATAGATGCTAAAGTTCCCTGGAAGGATCCCAGAAATACTGTTGAAAATCAACTATTTTATCATCTTTTACTTCGATCCCTTCCGCCTCCAATTGTTGTTGCATAACATAGGTACCGGGGAAATGATGTTTTCCTGTTAAAAGTCCGTTGCGATTTACTACCCTGTGAGCGGGAATATCTTCCATTTTTGAAGCATTGTTCATGGCCCAGCCAACCATTCTGGCACTTCGGGCAGCCCCCAGATAGACTGCAATGGCTCCATAACTGGTCACCCTGCCCTCAGGAATAAGTTTAACCACCTCATACACCCGATCAAAAAAGTTTTCCTTCTCCATTTTTAGTAGAAAATCCTGATGAAAGTGATTATAACGAGTATCAACATGAGTCCAGCCATAAAGTAATTGGAATACCTCGCGAAAATAGTTCCTTCGGCTTCGATCTTAGCGAAGAAAAGGGCGTACAAGTAAAGCGTGGTAAAAGTCCCCAGGGAAGCAGCCAATACAAAAACGGTGTTATTTAACACATGATATTCCACATTGCCGTTGACATTGAGAGCAGCTCCCAGGGCAACAAAATAAGGAATTGGAAAAACATTGAGCGCGCCGATCATAACCCCTTTCATGATGCTTCTCACTCCGGAAGTAGGGCTCACCTCCACCACTTTTTGCCGGCGTTTGGCCATGATCAAAAAATAGATCATCATGATAAGAAAGATAACCAGTCCCGCCCGAAGCAGCACATTCTGGACGATGGGATTATTAAAGATATACCGGGCTAAAAGAATTGCGATCAAGGCCTGGATGAGCACCACAACAGAGGCCCCAAAGGCTACATATATACCGTTCTTCTTACCTCTTTGCACACAGGTTTTCGCCACGCTCATGTTTACAAGACCGGGAGGCACGACCCCTAGCAGGGCAGCAAAGTAAGTAATAAGGAAAATTTTAGTTTCCTCCAAAGGCGCTTATTTTATCCTGAACTGGACGTAAGTTATTGGTTTTCCTTGCTCAAGATACTGTTTTTCATAGAATGTCTGTATCCCAACCACTTCTTTCGGCGAATATTCATTCTTGTACACATCATGATTGGCCTGTATTACTTCGTGACCTTCACCGTGAAGCAGCCCAAGAGTATATCCATGCATGAACTCGCTGTCGGTTTTTAGATTTACCACTCCGTCTGGTTTCAGGATCTTTTTATATTTCTGAAGAAATTCAGAATTGGTCATACGATGTTTTGTTCTCTTATATTTGATCTGAGGATCTGGGAAGGTGATCCAGATCTCATCCACCTCATTTTCTCCGAAAAGCTGATCGACCAATTCTATTTGGCTGCGCAGGAATCCAACATTATCAAGACCTTCTTCCAAAGCCGTTTTAGCACCGCGCCAAAAACGGGCACCTTTAATATCTATTCCTAAAAAGTTCTTTTCAGGATATGCTTTTGCAAGCCCTACACTATATTCGCCTTTTCCACAACCCAATTCGAGCACCAAAGGTTTATCATTTTTAAAGAATTCTTCAACCCATTTTCCCTGAAGTCTGAACTTTCCTTCTACTACTTCTTCGCGAGTTGGCTGCACCACATTTGAAAACGTCTCGTTTTCTCTAAACCTCTTTAATTTATTCTTACTTCCCACCTGAAAATTTAATATTTTGGTAAAATTAAAGAAAATAAATCCACAGGCCATCTTTTTATATTTACAATATGCGCAAGAAACGTATACTGGTCGCCCCGCTGAATTGGGGACTTGGTCACGCAACACGTTGTATCCCTATAATTAAGGAACTCATCAATCAGGGATTTGAGCCAGTACTGGCATCAGATGGGGCAGCGCTTTTATTACTTCGGAAAGAGTTTCCACAACTAAAAAGTTTTGAACTTCCAGCTTACAACATCTCTTATTCTACTAAAGGAAAATTTCTAAAATGGAAATTACTTTTTAAAACCCCAGGGATCCTGAATACCATCAGACAGGAAAAAATCGCCACGAAAAAACTGGTAGAAGAAGAGAATCTATCCGGAATTATTTCTGACAGCCGATTTGGAGTGAGATATGAGCACCTTTCAAATGTTTTTATCACCCATCAGCTTAATGTCCTATCAGGAAATACTACATTTCTAAGCAGTCACATTCACCGAAAATATATTCAAAAGTATACTGAATGCTGGGTTCCCGATCTACCCGGAAGAAAAAATCTGAGTGGTTACCTGGGTCATCTTAAACACCCGGCAGAGAATATAAAATATCTGGGGATCTTAAGCAGATTTGAGAAAAAGGATCTGCCTAAAAAATATGATCATATGGTCTTACTGTCGGGACCGGAACCTCAACGTACTCTTCTAGAAGAAAAACTTCTGGCTGAATTAAAAGAAACCGAAAAAAAGATCATTTTTGTGAGGGGTGTAATTTCAGAAGAATCTTTTCAAAGCCCATCCCCGAATATTCACATTCATAATTATTTATTCGGAAGGGAACTGGAAAACGCTTTGAATGAAAGTGAACTGATCATTTCAAGATCAGGCTACACCACTTTGATGGACCTTTCAAAACTGGAAAAAAAGGCGTTTTTTATTCCCACCCCCGGACAATTTGAACAGGAATATCTCGCTTCCCGAATGGAAAAACTCGGAATTGCTCCTTTCTGCAAACAACAGGACTTCAAAGGTTCCATGCTGGAACGGATTAAGAATTTTTCAGGATTAAGCGCCCCCGGGTCCACCGGAAATTTTTCAGGATTGTTTGGCCTTTTTAAGGGTAAATGAGAATTCACTGCCCATTCCAAAAGTACTTTCTACGAATATCCTTTCCTTATGAGCTTCAATTAGGTGCTTTACTATTGATAATCCCAGGCCTGAACCGCCTTCCTTACGGGAACCGCTTTTATCAACCCTGTAGAATCTTTCAAAAAGCCTCGGAATATGCACAGGCTGGATTCCTTCCCCATTGTCAGACACCCGAATTATCACTTTATTCTTTGAAAGGTTTTCGATCAAAACTTCGGTTGTACCATCGTTCTTTCCATATTTTATGGAATTTACAATGAGGTTTGTGAGCACCTGCTGGATCTTCTCCTTGTCAGCAAAGACCATAACAGGTTTATAAGGAGTTCCAAATTCCAGATTTATATTCTTTTTGGCAGCTTTCATCTCAAGCAGGTCAAATACGTTCTGAATCACTTCAACGATATCAAAGTTCTCTTTATTCAACCCCAGTTCTCCGGTTTCCAGTTTAGTGATCATATCAAGATCTTTCACTATATAGATCAGTCTTTCAACCCCTTTTGAAGCCCGGTTAAGATATTTCTTCCGAACCTTTTTATCTTTCATAGCTCCGTCAAGTAGGGTTTCAATATAACCTTGGACTGTAAAGAGAGGAGTTTTTAACTCGTGAGAGATATTCCCCATAAATTCCTTCCGGTAACTATCCCTCATTTGCAGTGCTTCGATCTCCAATTTCTTCCCTTCAGCAAATTTTTCGACTTCCTTAGAAAGAGTCGCGATATCGGTTAGAGTCATCTCTTCGGGATCCAGCGAAGAAGTACTTAAAAGACTAACATTTTCGTAGATCTTTTTGATCTTCTTATAAATGAAGAACTCCACCCTGTATTGGATTATCAGAAAAGAAAAGATCAGGCAGGAAAGACCATATACCAGAATCAATTTCATTGAAAATTCACCGGCGAATATCAGGAAACCAGCAGAAAATATGGTTAGAAAAAAAGTGAGATAGAGCGAAGTCTTCGCTGCGAATTTGTATGATTTTCTAAAATTTTTCGCCATCTTAACTTACAAACTTGTACCCTACTCCTTTAATGGTTTGGAACCTATCATCCCCGATCTTTTCTCTTAACTTCCGGATATGCACATCAATGGTACGACCACCAACCACTACATCATTTCCCCATATCCTTTCCATGATCTCGTCACGCTTATAAACTCTTCCGGGGTGGGAAGCCAGTAAATACAAAAGTTCAAATTCCTTGCGCGGTAAAATGATCTCCTCCTCTCCTATGGTTACTTTATATTCATCTCTATTGATGATGAGCCCTGAAAGTTGAAGTATATCTGAATCAGGCTTTTTATTATCCTTGAATCTTCTTAGTAATGCTTTGACCTTACTGGTTAACACCTTTGGCTTAATAGGCTTGGTTATGTAATCATCGGCACCTGCATCATAACCAGCCATTTGAGAATAATCTTCCCCTCTGGCTGTTAGAAAAGTGATCACAGTATCCTTAAGTCCCGGAATTTTGCGAAGCTGGATACAGGTTTCCATACCATCCATTTCAGGCATCATAACATCCAGGATGATCAAATGAGGTTTTTCACTCTTGGCTATCTTCAAGGCTTCTTTACCGTTTTCTGCAGTAATAATGCGATAACCTTCCGAAGAAAGATTGTAGCGAATGATCTCGATAATATCAGGTTCATCATCCACCAGGAGAATACAGATATCTTTCTTTTTCATTTTTATGTTAACGTTTAATACTGGTAAAAGTAAAGATAATATTAAACACCCATGATTTGAATGTAAATGTTAACCTTCTGGTAACCTTAAGGTAAGAATTTGGTAATTTAATCAGGAGAGAACCTCAAAATCGGGGTAACGATATCGATATCCAGGATATTGTTTTTTAAGTACAATTTAACTATTCACTGCTAAGCCTTTGGTCTAGTTTTTGAATTTTTATTGTAAATTTGATTTAATAGATTCCTGATAATGAAACACTTCTACTTAGCCTCCTTATTGATTATTAGCCTGTTGCTGTTTGCAAGTCCGGCTAATGCTCAGGTGTCTACACCTCAAGACGGAAAGGAATTTCCTATTGAGGGGCTTTCCATTTACCCCAACCCTGCTTCCGGTCAAAAAGTATTTATCACCACACGTTTTAACAAATCCAAAGTGGTGGAAATTTATAATGTACTGGGCAAGAATGTACTTTCCGCAAACCTAACCGGTAACGAACTAAATATATCCTCCCTTGACCCGGGCGTGTATATCATGAAAATTCAGGAAGGGAAGAATTCTGCCACCCGAAAACTTGTTGTGCGTTAAAGTCTTACACCTTTTTTAATTATTTCATCAGAAAATGACCTTTTCTGTACCTTTGTGCGTTGATATATGAACATGCACATACCCACAGATATTTTTGATATTTCCAATTCAGAAGAATTCCAGGCAAAAGCCTTAGAAATATTCAGATACCAGTACACCCATAATGAAGTGTACCGGGAATTCTGTGAACTGTTGAATAAATACCCATCTGCGGTAAAAAGTGTGGAAGAAATCCCCTTTTTACCCATCGAGTTTTTCAAGACCCATAAAGTCATTAGTACCAATAACCCTTCAGAGATCACTTTTTCTAGTAGCGGAACTACCGGACAAACTACCAGCAAACATTATGTCACCGATCTTTCCATTTACGAAACAAGTTTTCGCGAAGGCTTTAGCCTGTATTACGGTGATATCCAGGACTATGCCATCCTTGCATTATTACCTTCCTATCTGGAACGTGAAGGATCTTCTCTGATCTATATGGTGGAAGACCTTATTAAAACGAGTGAAAACCCTCATAGCGGATTTTACCTCAATGACCTTGACAAGCTTGTTGAAAAACTGAACCTCCTCGAAGAACAAGGGCAAAAAACCCTTTTAATAGGAGTATCTTTTGCATTACTCGACCTTGCTGAAAAATTCCCGATGGCATTAAAACATACTGTCATTATGGAAACCGGGGGGATGAAGGGACGCCGCAAGGAAATGATCCGGGCAGAACTCCACGGCATACTCAAAAAGGCTTTTGATGTAGAAAAAATTCACAGTGAATATGGAATGACCGAATTACTGTCTCAGGCCTATTCTACAGGAAATGGTATTTTTGAATGTCCGCCCTGGATGAAGATCCTGATTCGTGATCCTGAAGACGCGTTAAGTTTATTACCCGGGGGTAAATCAGGAGGCATAAACGTTATAGACCTCGCCAATATAAATTCCTGTTCTTTTATTGCAACTCAGGATCTTGGAAAGGATCTTGGAGACGGAAAAACCGAAATACTGGGCCGTTTCGACAACAGCGACATTCGTGGTTGCAACCTTTTAATACTTTAACAAAAAAAATTCAACCACAACTGTAAGGTATTGATTTTTAGACGACTTAACTTACGGTTAGATTATGTTTTCATAATTGGTTGGTTAGTTAGAAGCCCCCTTAGTCGCCGCCCGGCAACGTGGGGGTTTTTTGTTCCTAACTAATATTTCAACTATTCTACCCTGATGATATAGGTATTTCTTTTACCCTTATTAATGATCACATATTTATTGTTCAATAGATCATCATTGGTAATACTGTAATCCTCTCCAACTTTCTCTTTATTGACAGAAATAGAGTTTTCCTTTAGTGCTCTTCTGGCTTCGCCATTTGATTTAAGAAATTCTGTTTTAGCTGAAAGTGCCGCGATCATATCAAGACCTGCATCCACATCTTCACGAGAAACAGTGGCCTGCGGAACGCCTTCAAAAACATCCAGGAAAGTTGCTTCATTCAGGTTCTTAAGATCCTGAGCGGTGCTTTTTCCGAATAGAACTTCGGAAGCCTTTACGGCATTTTCAAATTCTTCTTCACTGTGAACAGTAGTGGTCACCTCCTGCGCCAAACGCTTCTGAAGCAAGCGCATATGCGGAGCTTCCTGATGCTCTTTCACAAGGTTTTCAACCGTTTCCTTATCCAGGAAAGTGAATATTTTGATATATTTTTCAGCGTCTTCATCACTGGTATTTAACCAGTACTGGTAGAATTTATAAGGTGAAGTCCTTTTGGAGTCTAGCCAGATATTACCGCCTTCACTTTTTCCGAATTTACTACCGTCACTCTTGGTGATCAACGGGCAGGTAAGGGCAAATCCTTTTCCACCGTCAATTCGTCGAATCAATTCGGTTCCCGTGGTGATATTTCCCCATTGGTCACTCCCCCCCATTTGAAGGCTGCAATTCTCTTCCCTGTATAAATGCAGGAAATCATATCCTTGTACAAGTTGGTAGGTGAACTCGGTAAATGACATACCATCGGCTCCTTCCCCGCTAAGTCGGTTCTTCACAGAATCCTTAGACATCATGTAATTCACGGTAATATGCTTACCAACGTCACGAATGAAATCCAGGAAACTGAATTCTTTCATCCAATCATAATTATTTACCATCAAAGCCTGATTTTCGGCACCTGAAGTAAAATCAAGGAACTGGGATAATTGTTCTCTCACGCATTCCTGGTTATGTCTCAAGGTTTCCTCATCCAGGAGATTTCGTTCATTGGATTTCCCCGAAGGATCTCCAATCATTCCGGTAGCACCACCAACAAGAGCAACCGGTTTATGACCACATCTTTGATAATGCGCCAGTAACATGATTGGCACAAGATTACCAATATGTAAGGAATCGGCAGTAGGATCAAAACCCACATAGGCCGCACGCATAGCTTCATTGAGGTGTTCTTCGGTTCCAGGCATGACATCGTGTATCATCCCTCTCCATTTTAATTCTTCGACAAAATTCTTGCTCATGGTTACTCTTTTGAAATAAAAACAGCCGTAAAGATACCATAAACCATGATTTTTCCTAAGTGGATTTGTCTATATTTACGGAATGATTTTAGTTACCGGAGGCACAGGATTAGTGGGTTCACATCTTCTTTTAGATTTGGCGCGATCAAATCAAAAGGTGCGGGCAATTTATAGATCGACGCATAGCCTGAAGGCTGTCAAAAAGGTTTTTTCTTATTCAAATTCCGAAGAAGAGGTCGAAAGACTATATTCATCAATTGAATGGATCAAAGCCGATATAACTGATGTTCCCTCCCTGGAAGCAGCTTTTGAAAATATTACAAAGGTTTATCATTGCGCCGCCCTTGTTTCTTTTGATTCCTCAAAAGACTCCCTGCTTAGAAAAGCAAATATTGAAGGCACCGCTAACGTGGTGAACTATTGTATTAAAAACAAGATCAAAAAACTTTGTTTTGTAAGTTCTATTGCGACCCTTGATCTCAAACCGAAGGAAAAGGTAATTTCCGAAACTTCTTACTGGAATAAGGAAAAGGATCACAACATGTATGCGATAACCAAGTATGGAGCCGAAATGGAAGTATGGAGAGCCAGCCAGGAGGGCGTTCCGGTGGTTTTGATTAATCCCGGAGTAATCATTGGGGCGGGATTCTGGAAAACCGGAAGCGGAAGAATCTTTTCAAAGATCCAACACGGTCTTAAATACTACATCAATAAAGTTACCGGGTTCGTAGGAGTCGAAGATGTGGTTAAGGTCATGCAATTACTTATGAATTCACCGGTCGAGAATGATCAATTTATTGTGGTTTCAGAAAACCTATCCTTTAAAGCCATTTTTGAAAAAGTTGCTACGGTCCTGGACAAACAACCTCCAACTAAAAAATTACGTTCATGGATGGTCTATACAGGCTGGATATTTCAGGGGATCAGAGGCCTTATCACCGGAAACGAGAAGAACCTTACCTTAAATTCGGCAAAATCCTTTACAGAAAAGAGCTATTACAGCAACGAGAAGATTTGTAAAGAAATAGACTTTAAATTCGAGTCTATGGATTCAGTGATCCAAAGAACCGGAAAGCGTTTTAAGCAAGATCTTACCTAGCCAAAGTATCTATCTTCGAAATAGGTTTTATAAGAGAATCTCTACGTTTAATTCGCTTTAATTTTAGTGAATCGCGCAAATCCCTCAAACGGTCTGGATCTAAGGTATCTTTTTTATCCAAAGCCCTCAGTGAATCCTGTCTTTTCTCCTCTTGCTCTCTGATACTGTCATATTCAACTTTCAAAGATTCAAGTCTAACCTTTACCTTCGAATAGATATCCTCATATTCTTTATAATTCTCAGAATAATAACGGTTACTTCGAATGTATTGAAGGCTGTCAATGTCATATTTTTCAAAAACGTATTTTTCGACATTGATACCTTTTTGATTCATTAAGTCTTTATTGTAGCTACGAGCTCCCTGAAGTAACGAGATATCTGTAAGCACCTCCACCATTTTATCCTCGGGAATAAGACCTTCGGGCTCATCAGATTTTTGAATCCCCTGACAACCAGAAAACAGTATTAAAATTCCGAAGAAAGCAGCTAACTTTTTCATCCTATCGGTCAAAAGTTAAACGTTCGCCGGGCACAAAAGGAGTAAACTGGAAATTCTTATAAACCAGGTTCCCATTAACCAAAGTATGGGTCACTCTTGATTTAAAGGTAGTGCCTTCAAAAGGAGACCATCCACATTTGTACAGTATATTTCCCGGTTGAACTGCCCATGGAGCATTGAGATCTACAATCACAAGATCAGCTTTGTAACCTTCCCTGATAAATCCCCTTTTTTCGATCTGAAATAAAATTGCCGGATTGTGGCACATCTTTTCTACAATCTTTTCCAGGGAGATCTTCCCTTGATGATGGAGCTGCAGCATTGCCGGAAGGGCATGTTGCACTAATGGCCCACCACTAGGAGCCTTTGTGTAGACATTCTTTTTCTCCTCCTTAGTATGCGGAGCATGATCTGTCGCTATAACATCGATCTTATCATCCAGAACAGCCTTCATTAATGCTTCCTGATCATCTTTTGTTTTAACAGCGGGGTTCCACTTGATAAAAGTTCCTTTTTTAGCGTAATCCTCATCATTGAACCAAAGATGGTGAATACAAACTTCAGCAGTGATCTTTTTATCTTTTAGAGGCTTTTTATTTTCAAAAAGCTTCAATTCCTTGGCCGTAGAAATATGAAAAACGTGAAGCCTGGCTCCTGTTTTTTTCGCCAGGGCTACAGCCTTTGAAGAGGAGATAAAACAAGCTTCTTCACTTCTTATTTTCGGATGAAGTTCTATAGGAATATCATCTCCATATCTCTCCACACATTCTTCCATGTTCTTTTTAATGGTAGCTTCATCTTCACAATGAGCTGCTATTAAAACCGGAGACTCTTTAAAGATCTTTTCCAGAACTTTCTCATCATCCACCAACATATTACCCGTAGATGAACCCAGAAAAAGTTTTAGTGCCGCAGTGTTTTTAGGGTCGATCTTCTTAATTTCCTCAAGGTTGTCATTGGTCCCGCCAAACATAAAAGAATAATTGGCATAAGACTTCTTTTCGGCCAATTTGAATTTCTCTTCGAGTAATTCAATAGTCGTTGTTTGAGGTTGGGTGTTAGGCATTTCAATAAAAGAAGTTATCCCTCCGGCAACAGCTGCTTTTGAACCTCCTTCTAATGTTTCTTTATGAGTTAGACCCGGTTCTCTAAAATGAACCTGGTCGTCGATAAGCCCAGGCAACAAATAATTCCCTTCGGCATCTATGATAGTCAGATCTCCCGACTTGGCACTTATATTTGAGGCAATTTCAGTTATAATTCCGTTATCGACAAAGACGTCTCCTTCGGTGATTTTTCCTTCGTTGACAATTCTCGCATTTTTGATCAGTACCTTCTTCATTATATCGTCATCTTATTAAACAGACTATTAAATTTCATTTTCACTACTCCAAAAACAGCTTCCCAAATTATTGAGCCACTCATTTTTGATGTTCCCCTGGTCCTGTCGGTAAATATCACAGGGACTTCCATTATTTTAAATTTAGCGAGGTAGGCCTTAAATTTCATTTCGATCTGAAAAGCGTACCCCACGAATTTTATTTCATCAAGATGTATGGTTTCCAACACCTTTCTTCTGTAACACACAAATCCTGCCGTAGTATCTGCTACCGGCATGGCTGTTATGAACCTCACATATTTTGATGCCAGCCAGGAGAGAAGCACTCTGCTCATTGGCCAGTTCACCACATTTACACCTGTTTTATACCTGGAGCCAATAGCAACATCGGCATTTTCTTTTTTACAGGCGTTATATAATCTAATTAGATCGTTGGGGTTGTGGGAAAAATCAGCATCCATTTGAAAGATCAAATCATAATCTCTTTCCAGGATCCATTTAAAGCTATGGATGTAAGCCGTGCCAAGCCCTGATTTTCCTTTGCGTTCCAATAAAAAAAGCTGTTCCCCAAATTCACCCTGCAGCCTTTTTACAATATCGGCGGTACCATCAGGTGAATTGTCATCTACCACAAGGATATGGAATTTGCGTTGTAAAGAAAATACATTTCTTACGATACGCTCAATGTTCTCCTTTTCGTTATAGGTGGGTATTACTACAATACCATCTGGCATAAAATTCTTTTGAGCAAATGTAACTATTTTTAAGTTTTACATTTTAGTTTAACAAGCGTTTTTAATCGTATAAATTCTACCTTTGTAGAAAATTTTTAGAGTTGGAAGCCATAGAAAGATACACTGTTTCACAAGATTGGATCACACTCCTTTTACTATTGGTGTTCGCTTTTCTTGTGGTTGCCAGATATGCTTTCCCCCAGCGATTTTCACACTTTGTAATGCTCTTCGCAACAGATAAGTATTTGCTTTTAAAAGGAAAAGATCCAAATGTTTTTCATCCTTTTAATCTGCTTTTCTTCACGATTAACGTTATCACGGTAACCCTTTTCGCACATGTGTTTTATGAGGTATTTTCCGAAGGAACAATAGACAGACCAAAAGTGCTATTCTTAAGGATCGCCACCGCCTATTCCGCTTTGGTACTTCTTAAGTTTTCTCTTGAAAAGATAATTGCAAATGTGCTTTCGGTAGATCAAAAAATGAACTATTACCTATTCTATAAATTGAGCTACCGCAATTTCATGGCTTTAGTTCTATTACCAGTGTGCATAGTATTTATTTATATTTGGGAACCCTCGGCATTAGCCCTGTATATTACAGTGGGCATCATCCTTTTAATGAATTTTATCACAATTGCCAGCATTTATAGAAAAAATCAGAATTACATTTTGAGTAATTGGTTTTATTTTATTTTGTATCTTTGCGCTCTCGAAATTGGACCTTATTTTATTTTATATAAGCTAATTACAAAGCTGTAAGGTGAATAAAAGTATAAGTATATGAAAGTGAAAACAATTTTGGTTTCTCAACCAGAACCGAAGGTTGAAAATTCCCCTTATTTTGATCTAGAAGAAAAACAAAAAGTTAAGATTGATTTCATCCCCTTTATACATGTAGAGGGCGTTTCTTCTAAGGATGTAAGACAGCAAAAAGTTGACCTTTCAAAATACACTGCGATCATCCTTACCAGCCGTAATTCTGTGGATCACTTCTTTAGAATTGCTGAAGAAATGAGATTCAAAGTGCCAGATACTCTCAAGTATTTTTGCCAGAGCGAAGCTGTAGCTTATTACCTTCAAAAGTATGTAGTGTACAGAAAACGTAAGATCTATGTAGGAAAAAGAACTTTTGCTGAGCTTTCTCCACTGATCAAAAAATATAAAAACGAGAAATTTTTACTTCCTTCTTCAGACATGCTGAAGCCGGATGTACCAAAAACCCTTAATAAATTAGGTGTAGACTGGAAACAGGCCATTTTTTATAAAACGGTAGTTAGTGACCTTTCCCACCTTAGAGAAGTATTTTATGACATATTGGTTTTCTTTAGCCCCAGCGGAATCAAATCTCTGTTTGAGAACTTCCCCGACTTCCAACAAAATAATACAAGGATCGCTGTATTTGGAAATACCACGGTTAAGGCAGCAAAAGAGCACGGCCTAACTGTGAACATTCAGGCCCCAACTCCTGAAACTCCATCCATGACCATGGCTTTGGAAAAGTATATTAAAGAGCAAAATAAAAAGCATTCATAAATCGCTTTTTACAACCCATAAAAAAAACCGGCTTATAGCCGGTTTTTTTGAATCACAACTAATCAACATTAGGCTGTTTTTGGAGCTCCCGAAAGGATCTCTTCATTAGCCTGTTTTTCAAATTTTATAAAGTTCTTCTTGAAGGACTCTGCCAGCGTTTGAGCTTTCTTATCATACGCTTCTTTATCATTCCAGGTGTTACGCGGATTCAAAACTTCGGTTGGAACATTCTCACAAGAAGTTGGCATCGCCAATCCAAAGATCGGGTGCTGCTCGAATTCCACATTATCAAGTTTCCCCTCTAATGCAGAAGAGATCATTTCACGTGTATATCTTAACTTCATTCTGGAACCAACCCCGTAAGGTCCTCCGGTCCATCCCGTATTCACAAGCCATACGTTTACATTGTTTTCCTTCATCTTCGCACTTAGCATTTCGGCATATTTTGTTGGATGCAACGGCATGAAGGGCGCGCCAAAACAAGCTGAGAAACTTGGTAACGGCTCATCGATTCCGGCTTCGGTTCCTGCAACCTTGGCAGTGTAACCACTAATAAAATGATAAGCAGCCTGCCCCGGGGTAAGTTTACTGATTGGAGGCAATACTCCGAACGCATCTGCAGTAAGGAAGAAAATATTCTTTGGGTTTTCTCCTACTGAAGGGTTTTGGATATTATTAATATGATAAATAGGATAGCTTACACGGGTGTTCTGAGTGATGGAAGTATTTGCGAAGTCAATATCCCCATTCTCATCCAGGATCACATTCTCTACAATAGCTCCAGGTTTGATCGCTCGATAAATATCCGGTTCATTTTCTTCTGAAAGGTTGATCACCTTAGCGTAACAACCTCCTTCAAAGTTGAAGACCTTATTTTCTTTGGTCCAACCGTGCTCGTCATCACCAATCAACTTTCTTTCAGGATCTGCGGAAAGTGTTGTTTTTCCGGTCCCTGAAAGTCCGAAGAAAATAGCGGTATCTCCCTCTTCCCCAACATTGGCAGAGCAATGCATTGGCAAAGTATTTTTATCAACCGGAAGTATAAAGTTTAAAGCAGAGAAAATCCCTTTCTTGATCTCCCCGGTATATCCGGTTCCACCAATCAAAGCGATCTTTTTAGAAAAGTTCAGTATCGCGAAGTTATGTTGTCTGGTACCGTCAATTTCGGGATCGGCCATGAAACCGGGAGCATTAACTACCAACCAATCTTCAGCGAAATTCTCCAGCTCCTCCTCTTCAGGTCTTAGGAACATGTTATAAGCAAAAAGATTTGACCAAGGAAATTCATTTACAACCCTAATGTTCAACCTATATTTATCATCTGAACACGCGTAAGAGTCACGGGCATAAACCTCTTTCCCCGATAGGTAATCAACCACCTTGTCATACAGTGCATCAAATTTGTCGGCATGAAAAGGAATGTTTATATCTCCCCACCAAACTTTATCTTTAGTGATCTCATCTTCTACAATGAACCTGTCTTTAGGGGATCTCCCTGTAAATTCCCCTGTGTTTACAGCAAGGGCTCCGGTAGAGGTTTCAACCCCCTGACCCTTCTCTATTGTAATTTGATGTAACTCTTCTGGCGAAAGCTGGTAGTGAACCTGAGCATTTTTAATCCCGTACCTCTCTAACGCAATCGTTTTCGTAAGTTGTTTTTTTGCCAACATAAAAAATATAAGTTGTGTGTTTATCTTAGGTCAACAAAAGTAGAAAATCTTATAAAGATACAGGGTTAGGTATTTTGTTTTATTTCTTTTTTAACTTAATGAAACTGATTAACAGCACTATCCATGCGGCAATAAGGAGGGTTCCGCCCAAAGGAGTTATTAACGCAATTACACGAAAATCAAATGTTGTAAGGGAATTCGTCGCCAAAAAATAAATTGATCCGGAAAAAAACAGGATCCCTATAGTTGTTAAATAAAAGCAGATTCTTTTAACTTTTTCAGATGCCAGGGGAAGACCACCAAGGATCAACATAAATAAAGCACTGTACATCTGATACTTAACCCCCGTTTCAAAAGTTGAAATAGAATCCGCAGTGAGCAATGGTTTTAATCCGTGAGTGGCAAATGCTCCCAAAATAATCGCGACCATTCCGAAGAAAGCCCCTGAAAGTAAAAGATTTCTGTTCATAGTTAATTTTTAAAGACGCCTGCAATTAAGTACATTCGTTATCCAAACAAACAACAAACTTACAACTTATCCCTTATGCGTAAAATACTAATTGTAGGCGCCGGAAAATCTACCGGGGTCTTGATTCAATACCTACTTAAAAAATCAACTTCAGAAAATTTTCAATTGATCATTGGAGATCTGGTTTTAGAAAATGCTAAAAAACTAGCTGGTGATCATCCCAACGCGAAAGCAATAACGCTTGATATCTTTAAAAAGGAAGAGCGTGAAACGGCCGTACAAAGTGCCGATATCGTTATTTCTATGCTTCCTGCGAGGTTTCATTTAGAAGTGGCTAAAGATTGCCTACACTTCGGAAAGAATATGGTGACAGCCTCCTATATAAGTGAGGAAATGGAGCAGCTCGATGAGCAGGTGAAAGAAAAAGGCCTTGTCTTTATGAATGAAATAGGTGTTGATCCCGGAATTGATCACATGAGTGCTATGCAGGTCATAGACCGTATTCGTGATAACGGCGGAAAAATGCTGCTTTTTGAGTCATTTACGGGAGGATTGGTAGCTCCTGAGAGCGATACCAACCTCTGGAACTATAAGTTCACCTGGAACCCCCGAAATGTCGTTGTGGCCGGCCAGGGCGGTGTAGCCAAGTTCATCCAGGAAGGCAAATTCAAATACATTCCTTATAACCGACTTTTCAGAAGAACAGAATTCATCGAGGTGGAGGGCTATGGAAAATTTGAAGTCTATGCAAACCGCAATTCCCTGAAATATAAAAGCATCTACGGCCTGGATGATGCCCTTACCTTATATCGCGGTACAATTAGAAGAGTAGGTTTCAGTAAAGCCTGGAACATGTTCGTTCAACTGGGTCTAACAGATGACAGCTATATCATGGAGAATTCCGAAGATATGAGCTATCGGGACTTTGTCAATTCTTTTCTGCCTTACTCCCCTACAGATTCAGTAGAACTTAAATTCCGCCATAACCTTAAGATAGACCAGGATGACATCATGTGGGACAAACTGCTGGAACTTGACATTTTCAACCCCAACAAAAAAGTGGGACTTAAAAATGCCACTCCCGCACAGATCCTTCAGAAGATATTAATGGAAAAGTGGTCCCTGGCTCCTGAAGACAAGGATATGATCGTGATGTATCACAAATTCGGCTATGAATTGAACGGTGAAAAGAAACAGATCGATGCCACGATGGTGAACATCGGTAAAGACCAGTCAGAAACGGCTATGGCACGTACAGTGGGTCTTCCTGTTGCCATTGCCGCACTCAAGATCCTTAACGGTACAATTTCCACTCCGGGAGTTCAACTTCCTATTACCAAAGAAGTATACGAGCCAATTTTGAAGGAACTTGCCGAAAATGGTATTGTATTTAAAGAGGAAGAAAAAGAATACCTGGGTTACAACCCATTTGGAGAAGTAGGTAATTAAACCACCTTTAAACACCGGGCTGCTCAAACTTTAACATGAGCAGCCCTTTTACTTGCCCTAAATTGTTTGGAATAATTCTAAATAAGGTTTATTTTTGACCCCTGAATGAACTTACTTTACAAATCATATTATTTCGCCTCCTACCAGTGTGACAAAAGCCGGTCCTTTTATCTGGATTTTGGTCATAAACAGGTGAAACTTTCCTTCTGCCAGTTACTTTCCATACGCCAGAAGGTCAATGCCATTAACCTTGATTCTCATTTCGACAAGGATATGAATTACAATGGTATTGAGATCCTTACTCTTTGTAACAGGGAACATCTTTTTATCCTTGACACCTTACAGGTTATTGATCTTAAGCAGCTTATTAAAGCCACTTTCGGGATGCTGGAACTCAATTCTCTGGTCACCCACGCTTAACACCTTTCAAATTTAGACTTAGTATAAATTTCCTTCAAAAGAAGGAAAACAAGGTACTTTTCCGTAATTTTAGGGAAAAGCAAAAAAGTCATGAAAGATATCGTACGTCAAAAAATAGGAATCAATGTTGATATTATGGATATGCTCAACGAGCAGATCTCCAAAGAGGCACATTCATCTGCCGCCTACCTTGCCATGGCGTCCTGGTGTGACCATAATGGTCTTGTAGGCAGCGCTGATTATCTTTACAAGCAATCTTCGGAAGAAAGAGAACATATGATGAAGATCTTCAGGTTCATTAATGATAACGGCGGAACTGCCTATTCTCCTGAAGTTACTAATGTATTACATGATTTCAATTCCTTACAGGAGATATTTGAAACAGCTCTTGACCAGGAGATCAGCATTACAAAATCCATAAATAACATTGTCGCGAAATGCAGGAAGGTGCAGGACTTCGCATCTGAACAATTTTTACTATGGTTCGTGAACGAACAAATGGAAGAAGAAAACAAGTTTAGAAGGATCCTTGAAATCTTTGATATAATGGGCACCGATGGCATTGCCCTTAAACTGATCGACGAACGGATCAAACATGGAGAATAGATACCATTATTAAATATTAAAAAAGGACGCCATTGGCGTCCTTTTCTGTTTTCTTTTTCTTTTTCAAATAGCGTTAATTCTATCTCCTTCCTCCCATATAGATGCTCAGGAAGTATAAGAGCGTAGCCAGGGAACCTACTGCAGCCACTACATAGGTGCGGGCAGCCCATTTCAATGAATCTTCAGCAGCTTCATGCTCTTTTGCATTCAACATATTAGAAGATTCAAGCCAGACCAGTGCTCTTTTACTGGCGTCATATTCTACCGGAAGCGTAATAAAGCTGAACAGGGTTCCCATCGCGAACATGATAATTCCAATCAATAAAATGGTACTCCCCATAGCAGTGGTCGCCATCAACATTAGTCCACCAAAGATCACCCATTGAGAAAATCTGGAAGCCACACTAACTACAGGTACCAGCTGACTTCTCATTTGCAACCAGCTGTATGCTTTTGCATGCTGTACGGCATGCCCACATTCGTGTGCAGCCACAGCTGCAGCAGCAGCATTACGCTGCGTGTAAACCGATTCACTTAAATTAATGGTCTTTTTAGACGGGTTGTAATGATCTGTAAGCCTTCCCGGAGTGGAAATAACCTTTACATCATAGATCCCGTTATCTGCGAGCATTTTCTCCGCAATCTCCCGACCGCTCATGCCGTTTTGAAGATGCACTTTTGAATAGTGCTTGAATTTACTTTTCAGTTTATTGCTAACGTAGGCGCTCACAATAAAAATGAGAATAGCTATTAAATAATATCCCATCATAGTTTTTGAATGTTTTAAAGTCGCAAGTAAATAAACAAAAATCCAGCCAATCTTGAATTTTAATCGGGCGCTGAAATTTTGTCAATTCAGGTACTGACTTGGCTTCCGATTAACCTACAATATTTACGATCTTTCCGGGTACAACGATCACCTTTTTAGGCTGTCTTCCTTCCAGTTGCTGTTGTGTCTTTTCATGAGCCAGCACGGTCTTCTCGATCTCTTCTTTGCTCATATCCAGCGGAAGTTCAAGGGTAAAACGCATTTTTCCGTTGAAAGAAATAGGATATTCCTTACTGCTTTCCACCAAGAACTTCTCTTCAAAAACAGGATATTCAGCTGTGGCAACCGAAGTGTCATGTCCCAGTTTCTGCCACAGTTCCTCGGCTATATGCGGCGCATAAGGCGCGATAAGGACTGCCAGTGACTCCAGAACCTCCCGGGAATTACATTTTTGAGCGGTAAGCTCATTCACGCAGATCATGAAAGTACTGACAGAGGTATTAAAACTAAAATCTTCAATGTCTTCTGTCACCTTCTTAATGGTCTTATGAAGTGTTTTTAAAGAATCTGCGGAAGCTTTTTCTTCTGAAACATTGAACTCTTCTCCATTGTGATACAGTTTCCAAAGTTTTTTAAGGAAGTTGTGCACCCCGGTGATCCCCGCAGTGTTCCAAGGTTTTGCCTGTTCAAGCGGACCCAGGAACATCTCGTACATTCGCAAAGTGTCAGCCCCATAATCTTCACAGATGTCATCAGGATTCACGACGTTGTATTTGGATTTGGACATTTTCTCCACCTCTCTTCCCACAATATACTTCCCGTCTTCTGTAATGAATTCAGCATCTGCAAACTCAGACCTCCAGTTTCTGAAGTCTTCAACATCCAGTTCGTCTGAAGCATTTACTAAAGAAACATCAGCGTGAATAGGCTGAACATTTTTTCCTTCTGCAAGATTTTTGGAAACAAATTTATTCTCTCCTTCCAGCCTGTAAACAAAAGCACTGGTTCCAAGGATCATTCCCTGGTTGATCAATTTCTTAAAAGGTTCCTCTACACTTAAAAATCCGCGGTCATGCAGGAATTTTGTCCAGAATCGGGAATATAACAAATGCCCTGTCGCGTGTTCGCTACCACCAATGTACAAATCAACGTTCCCCCAGTATTTCTGGGCTTCTTCGGAAACAAAACGCTCTTCATTCCCGGCATCCATATATCTGAAGAGATACCATGAACTTCCGGCCCATCCGGGCATGGTGTTCAATTCTAACGGGAACACGGTTTTATGGTCGATCAAAGAATTGGCGACCACCTCATTATTTTCAGTATCCCAGGCCCAAACCGAAGCATTCCCTAAAGGCGGTTCCCCGGTTTCGGTAGGAAGATATTTTTCAACTTCAGGAAGGCGCAGGGGCAAATGCTTCATATCTATCATTTGCGGCATTCCGTTCACATAATAAACAGGGAAGGGTTCTCCCCAATAGCGCTGCCTGCTAAAAACCGCATCCCGCAAACGATAATTGGTCTTCCCTGCACCCTGACCTATTTTTTCGAGTTCTAAAATAACCTTATTAAGGGCTTCCTTATATTCCAGGTCATTCAGAAAATCAGAATTAGCGATCACCGTACCTTCTTTTCCCGCATAAGCTTCTTGGGAAATATCAACATTCTTAAAAATGTTCCTGATCTGCAGGTCAAAATGCTTGGCAAAATCATAATCTCTCTGGTCCCCGCAAGGAACGGCCATCACGGCGCCGGTTCCATAACCCGCTAACACATAATCCCCGATCCAGATTGGTACCGGTTCCTTTGTGAAAGGGTGTTCAGCATAAGCTCCCGTGAACACTCCGCTTATGGTTTTAACATCTGCCATTCGCTCGCGTTCACTTCGCTTAGCGGTCGCTTCAATATAAGCTTCCACTTCTTCCTTGTGTTCAGGGGTGGTGATCTTCTGCACTAACTCATGTTCAGGGGCTAGAGTCATAAAGGTCACTCCAAAAATAGTGTCGGGCCGGGTGGTGAAAACTTCAAAATGATGATCTGTGTTCATCACTTTGAATTTTACCTGGGCCCCAACGGACTTACCGATCCAGTTACGCTGACTTTCCTTTAAGCTCTCGGTCCAGTCTATCTTATTCAGATCCTGCAGCAAACGCTCAGCAAAAGCTGAAATACGCATGCTCCATTGTGTCATTTTCTTTCTTATAACCGGGTAACCACCGCGCTCAGAGACCCCGTTCACGATCTCATCATTCGCAAGCACGGTACCCAGTTGCGGGCACCAGTTCACTTCTGTTTCGGCCAGGTAGGTCAAACGGTACTTCAGTAATTGTTCCTGTTTTTCTTCGGAAGTAAAATTACTCCAGTCGGTCGCGGTGAATTCAGTTACATCTTCATCACAAGCCGCATTCACGCCTGAGTTTCCTTCCGCAGCAAAGATCTCTTCCAGTTCAGAAATAGGGCGCGACTTTTCGGTCTCATAATCATACCATGATTCAAAAAGCTGGATAAAGATCCACTGGGTCCATTTGTAATAATCGGGCTCGCTGGTACGTACTTCCCTGCTCCAGTCAAAGGAAAATCCTATCTGGTCAAGCTGTTCCCGATATCTTTTAATGTTCGCCTCTGTAGTGATCACCGGATGCTGACCGGTCTGTATCGCGTACTGCTCAGCAGGCAATCCGAAACTATCATACCCCTGCGGATGCAAAACATTAAAACCTTTGTGCCTTTTAAAACGGGCATAGATATCACTGGCTATGTAACCCAGCGGGTGTCCCACATGCAAGCCCGCTCCCGAAGGATAAGGGAACATGTCCAGCACATAATATTTTGGTTTTTCAGAATTATTTTCAGCTTTAAAAGTCTGGTTCTTTGCCCAGTACTCCTGCCACTTCTTTTCAATTTGATTGAAGTTGTAACTCATATCTTGTCAGCATCTCATTTTTAAACTTCCGAAATCCTTCGGAAAGGGCAAAAATACGGTTAATGTACGAAAGTGAAAAGTTTGGGCGTTTTAAAGAAAGAGAATGATTTACTTTCTTATTTTTACAGAAATTTACGAATCTGCCATATGAGTTCATCTTTTGAAAGGTATCAAAAAAGACGTCTTATTTCCTCTTATTTTTCGGTAGTGATCAGTATTGGGCTGGTGCTTTTTCTATTGGGCCTGCTTGGTTTGTTGGTATTGAACACCAAGAAAATAGCTGACCACTTCAAGGAACAGATCGCCCTTACCATCTACCTGAAGGATACGGCGAAAGAAGTTGAGATCAATCAGCTCAACAAAAGCCTGGCTCTGGCAGAATATACCAGGACAACCAATTACGTTTCTAAAGAGGAAGCAGCCGAAGCACACAGCAAGGAAATTGGTGAGGATTTCATGGAATTCCTGGGCTACAACCCGCTTCAAAATTCGATCGACGTTTACCTTAAGGCAGATTATATTAGTTCGGGAGAAATTGACCAGATCGCAGAAGATCTCACCTCAAAAAGTTTTGTGGATGAAGTAGTTTATGACAAACCACTTATCTCCCTATTAAATGAGAACGTTACCAGGATAAGTTTCTGGATACTGGTGGTGAGCGGAATTTTCACTTTTATCGCCGTATTATTGATCAACAGTTCTATAAGACTGGCGGTTTACTCCAAAAGATTCATCATTAAGACCATGCAAATGGTGGGCGCCACAAAAAGGTTCATTAGAAGGCCTTTCATCTGGAAAAGTGTAAAACTGGGAATGATAGGTGCTGTGCTGGCTTTGGCCGGGATGGGCGCCGTGCTCTACTACATGGATAAAAGTTTCCCTGAACTGAATCTTCTTAATGATGTTTACCTGCTGGCAGGACTTTTTGCAGGAGTATTCTTGATGGGGGTAATAATTACCTGGTTAAGTACGTTTTTCGCGACCCAGCGTTTCCTGAATCTTAAAACAGACGAATTATATTACTAGATAATGCCACTAATGCACTAATAACCTATGGGAAATCTCCTCTACAAAGAAGAATCTTATGAATTAGTAGGTATTCTTTTTGATGTTCATAATGAATTAGGTGGAGGATTTCTTGAAGTTGTTTATTCAGATGCTGTAGAGTATGAATTGAAAAAACGCAAAATTCCATACGAAAGGGAAAAGAAGTTCCAAGTACATTACAAGGAAACAGTCCTGCCTCATCATTTCTTCGCTGATTTTGTTGTATTCGGAAAAATAGTACTTGAATTAAAATCTACTACTCATCTTCATGATTCACACATTGCCCAATGCATAAATTACCTTAAAATTTCAAAACTGAAGCTAGCAGTATTAGCGAATTTTGAAAGTGATAAGTTAATACACCACCGAATTGTGGTTTAAAGAAAAAAGGAGTTAGGGAAGAGAAATAAAAGGAGAGTCACTAAATTTGACCGCTATTAAAAGAATATTAGTGCATTAGTGGCTTAAATAAATTATATAATCATTGAAAATGAAGAAGAACAACAAAAAACCTTTGCACAAACAGGATCTTAACTTCGTCTTTGAAAAGAAGAACTACATTGTCATGGGCATTGGCCTGGCGGTGATCGCACTGGGGTTCATTCTCATGTCGGGCGGCGGAAGTGATGATCCAAACGTTTTTAATCCTGAGATCTACAACTGGAGAAGGATACGCCTGGCACCGGCCCTGGTTCTACTTGGATTTGCAATTGAGGTTTACGCCATTCTTCTTAACCCCCGAAAATAAATAATGGAAGTTGTTGACGCTATTTTCCTTGGCATCGTCCAAGGCTTAACCGAATTTTTACCTGTTTCATCCAGTGGTCATTTAGAGATCGCAAAAGCCATTTTAGGAGATACAAGTGTTCCTGAAGAATCATTAATGGTAACAGTGGTACTGCATTTCGCGACAGCTTTAAGTACCATCCTTGTTTTTAGAAAGGACGTGGCAGAGATCTTCCGCGGGTTATTTGCCTTCAAGTGGAATGACGAATTCAAATTCTCCCTGAAAATCATTATCTCCATGATCCCGGCAGCACTTGTTGGTGTACTTTTTGAAGAGGAACTGGAAACGTTCTTTGGAGGGGCGCTAACCTTTGTAGGATTCATGTTAATCATCACTGCATTGCTGTTATGGCTGGCAGATAAAGCAAAAAGCACCGGAAAACCGGTAAGTTATAAAGACGCGTTCGTAATTGGAGTTTCACAGGCGATCGCCATACTTCCCGGTATTTCAAGAAGTGGAGCAACGATCTCAACTTCGGTATTACTTGGGAATGACAAGGCTAAAGCCGCACGTTTTTCGTTTTTAATGGTCGTGCCTCTTATCCTCGGAAAGATCGCAAAAGACCTTTTAAGCGGAGACTTAACCGGAACCACCATTGAACCATTACCTCTTTTGGCCGGGTTTGCAGCGGCATTCATTGCCGGTTTCGCGGCCTGTACCTGGATGATCGCGTTGGTAAGAAAGAGCAAGCTTTCCTATTTTGCGATCTACTGCTTCCTGGTGGGAGTGATCGCCATTACTTATGAATACGCATTTGCCTAAGATTTATGACAGAAGAAGAATTTAAAGCGGGACAGGTATTGCTGTTTGACAAACCATTGGACTGGACCTCCTTTCAGTTGGTCAATAAGGTTCGCTGGCTTATCCGGAAGAATTTTAAGATCAAAAAGATAAAGGTAGGTCATGCCGGAACTTTGGATCCGCTGGCCTCAGGGTTACTCATCATCTGTACCGGAAAAGCCACCAAAACCATCGACCTTATTCAGGGCCAGGAAAAAGAATACACCGGTTCGATCACGCTGGGCGCCACGACTCCTTCCTACGATCTTGAAACTGAAGTAGACGCCACCTATCCGATCGATCACCTTTCCGAAGAAAAAATAATGGAAGCCACCAAAGCTTTTTTAGGGGACATACAACAATATCCTCCAGTGTTTTCAGCGTTAAAGAAAGACGGAAAGAGACTCTATGAATACGCCCGAAGCGGTGAAGAAGTCAAGATTTCGGCACGAAACGTGCAGATTTCAGAATTCGAGATCACCCAGATCGAGATGCCGAAAGTGCATTTTAGAGTGGTGTGCAGTAAAGGAACATACATCAGGAGCCTGGCTCACGATTTCGGAAAGGAATTGGGAACCGGCGGGCATCTTTCAGCTTTACGACGCACCAGGATCGGAGAGCATTCCGTAGCGGATGCCCATGACCTCGATTCTTTTGTAAATGAGTATCTTTCTCAGGAAGAATAGACAAAAATGGATTTTTTTGAGAGACATAAAGCGCTGATCATTACTGTCCTGCTTTTTTCTGTTTTGCTATTGGCCATGATCAACATCAATATTTCCAATGCGAACAAAAAAGTAAGGGAAACGCTTATTGAACTCAATGACCTGAGGCCTGAAGAAACCAAAAAGCAGGAACCCAAACTGCAGGAACAAAAACAAACTTCTCAAAGACCTCCCACTTTAAAGACCCACCAGGCCTTCAACCAGGACCTGGAAGAAAGTCAGCGGAAGATGCAGAGCAGGCTGGACGAGATCTTTGAAAAGAACGCTGCTGAACAAAAAGCTTCAGAAACCGATGATGCGAAGTCCTCTTCAGGAGACATCAATCTCACCGAGAACAAAAGAAAAAAAACTCAGAAAGCTTCCGAAGGGAATAACCAAACGAACGAAACTTCACTTAAAAAAGGCAGTTTCAGGAGCAGTTCTATTTCATTCTCGCTGCAGGGAAGATCTGCCATTGACATTCCCAACCCTATTTACACCTGCGATTCACAAGGCAAGGTCGTAGTGAATATTGTGGTCAATGACTACGGTGAGGTGATCGAAACTTCAGTAAATAAACGAAGTTCCACCACCACCAATGAATGTTTAATCGACAATGCGCTGGAATATGCATTGGGAGCACGTTTTTCACAATTACCGGGGAGAAGGACTCAGCCCGGAACCATCACCTATTATTTTCAGGACTAATGGAAAAAAAGCAACGTTGCGGCTGGTGTGAAGGCGACGCCCTTTACGAAGCCTATCATGACACCGAATGGGGAGTTCCACTTTACGAAGACGACCAGCTTTTTGAATTTTTGATCCTGGAAACCTTTCAGGCCGGACTTAGCTGGATCACTATTCTTCGGAAAAGGGAGAATTTCAGAAAGGCTTTTGACAACTTTGATTATAAAAAGATCGCCGATTATTCTAAAGAAAAGGTAGAGGAACTGATGAATGACAGTGGGATCATTCGGAATAAACAAAAGATCCTGGCAAGTATATCAAATGCGGAAGCTTATATGAAGATCCAGGAAGAATTCGGTTCATTTTCTGGATACATCTGGAAGTTCGTAGATGGGAAACCTATCCAAACCAACCTGAAAAGTTACAAACAAGCTCCTGCCAGCACAGACCTAAGTATCGCGATTAGTAAGGACCTTAAAAAAAGAGGTTTTAAGTTCGTGGGGCCAACCGTGGTCTACGCGCATATGCAGGCAACGGGTATGGTAAATGACCATGAGATGGATTGCTTTCGTCATGAAGAGGTAAAAAATATGGCCTGAGCTTATTTCAGGTATTCCAGGAAAATCACTCTGGGGATCTCTGCGGCACCCAGGCTGGCAAGATGATCAGTATACACCTGGCAGTCTATAACCTCCACTCCTTCCGCCTTAAGCTTCTCCACCAACTTGATAAATCCGTATTTAGAGGCATTGCTCTTTTTGGCGAACATGCTCTCCCCGCAGAAGACTTTCTTTTCCTTCAGATATATTCCGTAGAGCCCTCCCACGAGTTCATTTTCATCCCACACCTCAACCGAATAGACAATTCCTTCCCGGTGTAATTCCAGGTATGCCTGTTTCATTTTAGGAGTGATCCAGGTGCCTTCCTGGCCTTTCCTTGGTACCGTAGAACAATTGTCGATCACAGCCTTGAAATCCCTGTTGAAAGTGACATTAAAAACGTCTTTCTTAAGAAGTTGTTTCATACTTTTTGAGACCTTGAGATTTTCCGGAAACAATACCATTCTGGGATCAGGGCTCCACCATAAAATGGGCTGGTTGGCATCATACCACGGAAATATCCCCATGGAATAGGCTTTTAGAAGCCGTTGAGGAGAAAGGTCTCCTCCATAGGCCAGCAATCCTACAGCGTTCGCCGATTCTACCGGCGGAAAATCATCATTTGGACCCAGAAATTTCAAGCAGAAACAATTTTTATTTAGAGGGAAAAATAGCGAATTGCTGAAAATAAAAAAAGCCCGGAAGATCTCCCGGGCTCACAATTCATTTACTAATTTCTAGAAAGGAAGATCGTCATAATCTTCGTCATTCATATCGCTCGCAGGCTCAAACTGGTCTGCCGGAGGAACCGGAGCACCACCTTGAGGCTGAGCGGCAAGGTTTTCAATTCTCCATCCTTGAACAGAGTTGAAATATTTGGTCTCTCCCTGTGGGTTCACCCATTCTCTTCCGCGAAGGTTAACACCGATCTTAACCGGTTGTCCAACCCCGTAATTGTTAAGCAGGTCACATTTGTCCTGCACAAACTCAATAAGAATATGTTGAGGATATTGCTCTTCTGTAGTTACTACCACTTCTCTTTTTCTAAAACCGTTGCTTCCAAAGGATTTAGTTTCCCCTATCATCTTAATCTTTCCTTGTACTTCCATATCACATTTTATTTGCTAATAATATTTTCCAGGCTGCAGCCGGATCATTTTTCTCTAAATATTCTTTTGCCTTATGATGAATATTCTCACCATTATTATTCTTTAAAAATTCGGAAATTTCAGGATCTCCCTGAACGAATTCTTTAATTTCTTCTGCGGAAGGCAAATTTTCCACATTCCCCAGTTTCCCAAGGTCATTACCTGTTAGCACCTTACTGTTCCTGATATCTTCAGAAATAGCATCAACCCCAATCCCTAAAGTCTGAAGCGGTTTTGGCACTTCGAACATCCCCGAAATTGCTCGGGAATACCAGTTACCACCCATGCGTGCAACCAGGTCAATTTTATGCTGGTCAATATAACCATTTTCATCTAAAATCTCATTCTGAATATGCATCTTCAAAACCTCACAAATTACCAGGTTTCCTGCCCCACCTTCATTCCCGAGTTCTACTATTTCGTTGATCTTACATTCAAATTGCACGGGAGCTTCTGCTACCCTGAAAGGTTTTACCACTTCTGAAGGAAGCATACTGAAACCGGCTTTTTCAAACTCATTGACACCTTCTTCATACTCGGTGCTGGAAAGTGACACCTGGTGCACCATATCATAGTTCACCACATTGATCACCACTTCCATGGTAGCCTTCGCGTTATTAAAAGTGTGTTTGACCGTATTATCCCTTCCCCTTCTGGCCGGGGAAAATATTAGAACAGGTGGATTTGCACTAAAGACATTGAAAAAACTAAAAGGCGATAAGTTCGGCCTTCCTTCGGCATCAATAGTACTGGCAAAAGCGATTGGCCTTGGACCGACGGCTCCCAGCAGGTATTGATGCAACTTAGAGGTAGGTATTTCCTTTGGATCTATAGTGAGCATTTTCAAAAATTTTGACAAAGGTAACGAAACCACCTAAGGAATGAAAAAGAGGCTGCTACAATATTAATTAAGTGAAAACACTTATATTTAAACGCACAAAAAGCATTGCCTACATGAGGTTTTCAGATAAAAGGAACTTTCGCCGCTGGTTCATTATCCTTACTTCCCTAATACTTATTTCACTTATCGTTTGGAATGCTGTTGCGTTCTTTCAGCGAATCAAAGAAGAGGAACGTCGAAAAATGAACATTTGGGCATCAGCCCAGGTGTATCTCGATCAGGTGGACACAGACACCGGCCTTGACCTTTATCTGGCAATTATAAACAGTAATTCCAGCATCCCTACAATCCTAGTTGATGAGAACGGGAACATTGTAGATGCCATGAATATTGAAGACGAGGTAAGAAACGACCCCGAATTACTTCAGGATTTCTTAAAGGAGATCAAATCTGAAAATCAGCCTATAGACATGGATTTGGGAGAAGGGCGAATTAACCGTGTTTATTATGGTAATTCCCCCATGCTCAACAAACTGAAATACTATCCTGCGGCTCTTATGTTCATTATCATTCTGTTCATCGCGGTGATCTATTTCTTTTACAAGACCACTAAAACCAGTGAGCAGAACAAGTTGTGGGCGGGAATGGCAAAGGAAACGGCGCATCAAATCGGGACACCGCTTTCATCCCTCATCGGATGGACAGAGATCCTGAAGGAAGAAAAAGTGAATCCCACCTATCTCACCGAGATCGAAAAAGATGTGGACCGACTTCAAACCATCACCGAAAGATTTTCAAAAATAGGATCTGCCCCCACTCTTCAGCCGGTAGACATCGTTGAGAAAACAAAAGATTCCTTTGATTATCTAAAAGCCAGGAGCTCCAAGCTCATTACTTTTAACCTGGACCTGCCAAGGGTTACAATTCTTGTAAACCTCAACCCGCAACTTTATAGCTGGACCATTGAAAATCTGGTACGCAACGCGATCGATGCCATGAAAGGAAAGGGAGAACTGGAGATAAGCCTAAAACACGATACCCGTCATGTCTATATTTTTATTAAGGATACCGGGAAAGGGCTGCCAAAAAGCAAATACAAACAGATTTTTGAACCCGGATACACCACTAAAAAACGAGGTTGGGGACTGGGTCTGTCACTCGCAAAAAGGATCATTGAAAAATATCACCAGGGACGAATTCGAGTACTAAAAAGCGAGTTAAACAAAGGCACCACCTTTGAAATTATATTACGAAAAGTTAGAACCGTTGCATAGATTCTCTTAGATCTGTAGGGATTGGTAAAGACTGATCCTTACTAAAATCAAAAAACACGGCTATATCCCTCCCCTCGGCACATACTTCGCCCTTTTCATTCAATATCACCTGATCCAAACCGAAGCTGCTGTTCTTGATGTAAGCCAGTTTAGTTTTAACGATCGCCTTCCCGGGATAAAAAAGCGATTTTTTGAAATCGCAATGAGTTGACACCAGGATCGCTCCTTTATTGGTTTCTGAAAAAAGGGTAGCAAGACCCGTAGCTTCCCAGAAATTGACCCGACCAGACTGCAGAAATCTTATAAATGTAATATTATTGACATGTTTGTACATATCAAGGTCACTGAAGTCAATACGCAGCTCCAGTGAAAGTTTGTAGTCCTCAAGGCTCATTATATCTGGGCTTTAATATCTTCAGCGATCTGTTTGAACTCTGCGTCTGTAAGCTCCTGCACCTGCGCGAAATTCATATCTCCCATAGAATTCAAAGGGATTAAATGAACATGCACGTGAGGCACTTCAAGACCGACCACAGCTACCCCGACACGTTTACACGGAATCGCCTTTTCCACCCCTTTGGCTACCTTTCTGGAGAAAGCCATTAATCCCATATAGGTTTCTTCGTCCAGATCGAAGATCTTGTTCACCTCTTCCTTGGGAATACACAAAGTGTGTCCTTTCACATTGGGTCTAATGTCCAAAAAGGCCAGGAATTTATCGGTTTCAGCGACTTTGTAAGCGGGGATCTCCCCGTTTATGATCTTTGTAAATATAGTTGGCATAACTGTTTAGTTTTTGAGTTGATACAAGTTAGAACTTTCATGAATAAGGTCAAACCTCATTAAAACAAAAAATCCTTTCAAAAAAGAAAGGATCTTGTTTTTAACTTTTTCAGAAGGAGTTAATCTCTAGTGATCTCCAGGATCTCAAACTTCAAAGTACCGTTTGGCACCTGAACTTCAGCGACCTCCCCTACTTTCTTGCCTAAAAGGCCTTTTCCGATAGGACTGTCTACAGAGATCTTCCCTGTTTTAAGGTCTGCTTCACTCTGCGCTACCAGCTTGTACTTCATTTCAGCACCATTCGTCTGGTTCTTGATCTTCACCGTTGAGTGAACAAGGGCTTTAGAAGTATCTAATTGGGACTCATCAATAAGACGAGCGTTTGCATAGATTTCTTCCATCTTGGAAATTTTCATTTCCAGAAGACCCTGGGCTTCCTTAGCGGCGTCATATTCTGCATTTTCACTTAGATCTCCTTTATCGCGGGCTTCGGCAATAGCCTGAGAAGCTTTGGGACGCTCTACATCTTTTAACTGATTGAGTTCGTCTCTTAATTTTTTAAGTCCTTCTGCGGTATAGTATGATACTTTGCTCATATCTTGAACGTTTTACATAAATAGAAAAAATCCCATGCTTTGACGGGATTTCTAACAAATATACTAAATATTAATATCTAGTACAATTATAATCTTGTAGCTTTGAAAAAAGGATTTATGAGAAAATTTTTTTTGTATCTATTGCTGAGTCTGCCATTTTTAGGCTGTTCAGGAGATGATGAAATTAGGCAGAATCCATATCTGCAGGATATCAGCTTCACGGCCCGATTCGATCTGAACCTTCCGGAATACAACAGCTTAAATTTCCCAGGTAACCATTTTGTGACTACCAAATACGGAATTAAAGGAATTGTAATTTATAATTTGAACAATAGTCAGTATTTGGCTTTTGAACTTACAGACCCAAATCACGTTCCACAAAGTTGTTCCCTGTTGACGGTAAAAGGGATCGAAGCCAGCTGCTCCTGTGACGAGAACGTCTATAACATAGTGACCGGGCAGCTGGTAGAAGGAGAAGGACAATACTCCCTGAAACCTTACAGAGCAATATTAAGGGGAAGTATCCTGGAAGTTTCAAATTAAAAAAACCCTCCTAAAAGAGGGTTTTTTGACAATGTTCCGGCTGTATTCTAGAACCTTAAATTAACTCCAACTAAAAAGTTTCTTGTTGCCTGCGGATAATACCCGGCCCCGTCAAAAGTTTCATTTCCTATCGCGTACGTATAATAGTATCCGTTCGATACGTATTCCTCACTAAAAATGTTATTTATAAGTCCGGTAAAAACAACTTCCTTGAAGAAAGGTGCTTTTTCCCATGTGTACTGCAAGTTAAAGTCATTCACAAAATAGCTTTCAAGCAGGGACGCATCATTTTCCAGGTTGCTCATGTATTGCTCACCAACATATTTGGATAAGAACTTTAACTCAAGGTTTTTTAATGGCCTGTACTCTAAAATATTCGCCGCGATCACTTCGGGAGAATACGAAACATCGGTCTTTCCGAAGTTTACCAATTCCCCGTCCCAAGTTGCGAACCAATCATCATTCTTATTTTGGCTTAGCGCTATGTTTGGTCGCCAGTTCAGTTTATCAGATAATTTTACAACCGCGTCTATTTCAAGACCCAGCCTGTAACTGTTCCCGCTGTTTGTTCGAATAGGTGATCCAACATCGTCCAGCTCACCGGTAAGGACCAACTGATTTCTGTAATCCATATAATAAAGGTTCGTATTGATCTGCATTCCACTAGTCTTCAAACGCCAACCCAGTTCGTAATCGTTGAGTTTTTCAGGTTCAGGGTTGCCATTTTCATAATCGGTGCGGTTAGGCTCTCTATGAGCTCTGGCAAATGAAAAGTAAAGCTGGTTCGCCTCGGAAAGCTCATAGGTAAGACCGGCTTTAGGATTGAAAAACACGTGCTCATCATCAATGAAGAACGGCGTGTTCTCTTCCACGAAACCGTCAACTTCATAATGCACTCTTCTTAACTGAAGGTCCCCATAAAAAGACAGATCATCTGAAACCGCTATTGTTGCCTTTCCGAAGAAATTCAAATCACTTTTTTGAGAATTGTTCTCATAATAGCGTTGTAAAGGAGAATTTGTAGGCGCAAAACGGGTGTAGATCACCTCTCCAAAATGATCTCCCAGGTAATTGTTCCAGGCCCCTCCAAAGATCATTTTCATTTTTTCCTCTTCAAACTGCACGTTAAAAGTGGTTCCGTAGAAATCATTATCCAGCCATTTTCGGGTGACAAGATCAGATTCTGATATTTCCTCCCCATTGGCAGTAAAGTCAGGAATTCCGTATTCCGAAAGGGTTTCACCAGCTCTGTACGACTTATAGAATCCGCGACCATAGGTATAGTGCAAAGCCACGTTCGAAGACCACTTTCTGCCATATTTTTGGTTCCACAGTAATTGATAGTGATCCTGTTTATAATTGTCCACATGGTTCTCGTAGAACTGCAGGTCACCATTTTCATCCTCGTAAGCCCCTGCATAATTAAAGGTACGGTCATTAGCAAGGGTTTCGGCATCAATACCATCCCAGGCCTGGTAAGTAACTTCACTTCCGCCAAAGGTAAGTGCCTTGATCAAGGTGGTTTCACCCACATAAGCTCCCTGGAAGAAATAAGATTTCAGGTCACTGGAAGCACGGTCAATATATCCGTCACTTTTGATCACAGAAGCCCTTCCGGAGAATTCCCAGTGATCATCATACAGACCGGTACTAAACTTCACCGTGTGCTTTCGTGTATTGTATGATCCAAAACTATTCGCGATCTCTGCGGAAGGTTTAATATTGTACCTATCGGTAAGAATATTAAGGCTCGCTCCAAATGCTCCGGCCCCGTTAGTTGAAGTTCCCACACCTCTTTGCAGCTGAAGGTTCTCTACCGAAGAAGCGAAATCTCCCAGGTTCACCCAAAAGGTACCCTGGCTCTCGGCATCATTATAAGGTACCCCGTTAATGGTAACATTCACTCCTCTAGAATCTGTTCCTCGCACCCTGATGCTGCTGTAACCAATCCCAGCACCGGCATCACTGGTTGTCACCACTGCAGGCATGTATTGCATTAGGGTTGGAATATCCTGCCCCAGATTTCGGTCTTCGATCTCCTCATTTCTAAGGTTACTATAAGTAATGGGTGAATCAGCGGAAACCCTTACTGCGGAAAGAAATACTTCCTCCAGTTCTTCAGCCGCATCACTCATGTCTATATTCAAAATTATATCTGAAGTGACGCTCACAGGTACCTTTTTTTGATTTCCGTTAGAAAAAATAAGTACATACTCTCCTTTTTCGAGTCTCAGGGAATATTCTCCCAGTTCATTCGTTTCAGTTCCAAAGGAAGTGCCCGAGACGCGAACGATGGCCTTGTTTAGCGCTTCTTCACCATAGGTGACCTTTCCGGATACTTTAAATTCTTGAGAATAACTGCTGAAGGAAAACAGCAGGCAAGTGGTAAATAAGAATAGATATTTCATTCGTAAAAATTTCTACGAATAAAAGGGGCAATTATTCTTGTTGTTAATTGTTTAAAATAAAAAATCCTGAAAAACCACATTTTACGAGGTTTAACAGGAGTGCGATACTTGTGTGCTTTAGCACAGATCCCTTGGCAGCATTACCTGCCCAGGTTCTTTGGGTATAATCTCAGCTTTCTTCTTAAATAAAGAAGTAGGCACCCCTTTGAGACGTTGCAAATTTAATTTGTTTTTTTTGATTTAACCTAATTTTTGATTCTTTCCTTTAAAAAGCTATTAATTTTATCTTTTTCATGCCTTTATGACTAAAAAAAGACCATCTATTACGATCACCGTATTTGCAGGATATATCTTACTGGCTGCTTTGGCGGGGTTTGCTGTGTGGTTTGTTTACAACCAGGTTATCACCTTTACCAATATGACCGACCGAAATAATTCGGGAAACGAAAAATTACTCTTGGTGGGAGAAGCGGCTGCCCAGCTATATGAAGCGGAAAGTCTTAGCCGTCAGTTGATCCAGAACGGTGATCTGGAAGGCCTTGAAAACTATACCGCGAAAATAGACTCCATAAAAGCGACCTTGCTTTCATTACAAAGGGCAGATTCAGATGAGTCTCTTGAAGAGGAGGTTGACAGCATAAATATTCTTCTTTCTCAAAAGGCAAATAATTTGGAAGAATTGCTTGAACTAAGGGCCGGTGGAGAAACAGAAAGTTATTATCTAAGGGTCCTGAATGAACTTCAGAAAGTTGACCAGACTTTTGAGGTCCCCAATTACGAAGAACGGTTCAAAGAACTGGAACCTCACCAAAGAAACGTACTCATCAAATTATTGGAATATTCTCAGCAGGAAAATCCAGATACCACCAGTCTCTCCGCCGATTCTCTTATTACTGCTGTAAAATCTGTATTAAGCGACCTCGAAAAACAAGAACGGCAGTATCGTATTGCCCTGAAGAGCACAGAAAATGATTTGTTTGCAAATGAGATCAAACTCAACAACCGGTTAAGAAGCTTGCTCTCCACGATCGAAGCTGAAGAGCGTCAAAAGACCCTGAAACAGGTTACCAACTGGCAATCAACTGTAGAAAATACCTCAAAAACCATTGCACTGATTGGTGCGGTGAGCCTCCTGGTGATCCTCATTTTCGTGTTCCTGGTGATACGTGATGTTTCCCGAAGCCAGGAATACAGAGTGCAACTCGAAAACGCCAAGGGCTATGCTGAATCTCTTTTGAAAAGTCGGGAGCAGATCATGAATACCGTTACCCACGATATGAGATCTCCATTGAATTCGGTTGCAGGATACACCGGACTTCTTGAAAAAACCGACCTTAACAAATCTCAAAACCGATATCTTAATCAGGTAAAAAAATCTTCCAATTACCTGCTCCATTTAGTAAATGACCTTTTGGATCTTTCTAAACTGGAAGCTGGAAAAATGTCTATTGAGGAATTATCCTTTAACGCGAAGAACCTGATAGAGGAAACTGTCGAAAACGCAATTCCCCCTGAAAAGCCCAGTACAGTCGAGGTTTTGGTCAATGTTTCAGATCAACTTGACCGTACTGTGATCACAGATCCATTCCGGATAAAACAAATACTCACCAACCTGGTTAGCAATGCCTGTAAATTTACCCAAAAAGGGAAAGTAGAAATAAACGCCACTTTAGAGAAGAATATTTTAAATATCGAGGTTTTAGATACCGGGATTGGGATTTCAAAAGAACAACGTGAAAAGGTATTTGAAGAATTCTCCCAGGAAGACACCTCTATTGAGAAAAAATACGGAGGATCTGGTCTGGGCCTTGCCATAAGTAAAAAACTTACCGAACTATTAAACGGGGAGATCACTTTGGAAAGTGAACCGGGAAAAGGAAGTACATTTCTTGTACGAATTCCGGTAAAAGTTTCTGAAAAACCTAGTGTCGAAAAAGCACCCATAAAGGAAGTTCTGGCTGAATTAAAAGAAAAATCTGTTCTTATAGTTGATGATGAGCCCTCTCAATTAGGGTTATTGACCGAATTGATCAAGTCTCAAGGAATGAGCTACCGAACAGCATCGAACGGAAAAGAAGCCTTGCGAAAATTAAATGAAAAGAAAGTTGATCTTGTGCTTACAGATATACAGATGCCCGAAATGGATGGCCTGGAATTAATGAACGAAATTAAAAGCAATAAAGAGTTGCATCACATACCGGTCATCGCTCTGTCAGGTCAATCTCATGTTCATCCCAAAGAATACTTACAACATGGTTTTAAAGGAAGTTTATTGAAGCCATATTCTTCGGAAAGGTTACTGGAGCTAATCGGGGAAATTCTTCAAGTGGAATTCAAAAAAGAGGAACAAAAATTAAGTCCGGTCGACCCTACCAAACCTTATACGCTTAGGGAAATAAAAACCTTTTCAGGTGGTGATCAGCAAGCCTTAAACACAATTTTGGAGTCCTTCATTCAAAGTACAAAAGCAAACAGCGAAGCCCTCGAGGTCGCATGTGAAAATGAGGATTTCGAGAAGGTTTCTGCCGTGGCTCACAAAATGTTGCCCATGTTCAGACAATTGCAAGCCGGAGAGCTTATTCTAAAGTTAGAGATCCTTGAAAGTGCTGATCCTGAAAAATTAAAAAAGGTAAAAATCAATTCACTTTCTGAAAAGATAGATCAGCTTTTAAATACACTTAGACAGGAGATCAAAGTTTGATCCCATATTGTTTCAGTTTATTATAAAGAGTTTTGCGATCTATAGACAGTAACTTGGCCGCTTTACTTTTATTTCCGTTGGTCTTTTCGAGGGCATCAAGTATCAATTCCTGTTCATTCTTGCTCTTGAACAACCCGTAATTGGATTCGTCTTCAATTTGTCTTTTTGAGGTCCTTACTTCATGTGGCAACACTTCGGGCAAAATATATTCTCCCTGCGTAAGCAGAACTGCCCGTTTCACCACATTTTTAAGTTCGCGGAGGTTTCCCGGCCAGGGATAGGATTTAAAGATCTCAACGGTATCTTCAGAAAAACCGGCAATATCTTTCTCCAGTTCTTCATTCGCGCTATCTAAAAAGTAATTGGCAAAAATCATAAGATCCTCCTGTCTCTCCTTTAGAGCAGGTACTTTGATAGTAAATTCATTAAGTCTGTGGTAAAGGTCTTCCCGGAATTCCCCTTTTTTGACCAGCTCAAAAAGATCCTCATTCGTGGCGGCGATCACCCGGATATCTACATGGATCTCTTCATTACTTCCTACAGGTTTTACCTTCCGTTCCTGCAAGGCGCGCAATAACTGCACCTGCAGTTCATAATTAAGATTTCCTATTTCATCTAAAAAGATAGTTCCTCCATTAGCGGCTTCAAAGTGGCCAGTCTTATTGGTGACCGCGCCGGTAAATGAGCCTTTTACATGTCCGAAAAATTCACTGGAGGCCAGTTCTTTTGGAATAGCCCCACAATCTACTGCGACAAATGCCTGGGCATTTCGTTTACTCTTGAAATGTATGCTTTTGGCTATCTGTTCCTTTCCGGTTCCACTCTCCCCCATTATTAGAACAGACATATTAGTGGGAGCAACAAGGTCTATGTAATTATTAAGTTTCGCTGAAGGTTCACTTACCCCTTTAATATAAGTATCCTCAACTATCGTAGATTTTGAGGACCTTGTTTTGGTAGTCGCCGTGGCACCGGGCGTAGAAATAGAATCATTCTCCAGGGCCGCTTTAATTGATTTAAGGATCACTTCAGGATGAAAAGGTTTAGCTATATAATCTACAGCTCCTTCTTTCATGGCATTCACGGCTTTGCTTATTTCAGCATAACTGGTCATCATGATGACTCCGGTTGCCGGGTTTTGTTGTTTTACGGCTTTCAGAATTTCGAGACCTTCCTTATCTGGCAGTCTCACATCAGAAATTACAACATCAAATTTTTCAGTTTTAAACAAATTCAGTGCTTCATTAGCATTATAAACTGCTTCCACATCATAGTTTTTCTTTACCAGAAACGTTTTCAGCATGGTACAGAAAGCGACATCGTCTTCAACTATTAAAATTTTTGCCATAAAGTATTTAGAATAATCACAAAATTAGGTTTTTAAAAACCCGTAAAACCAAAAATAAGCATAAAAAAAAGGAGCCAAAAAAGCTCCTTTTAAATAATTTAACCTTCTCAAGGTTTGAATTAATCCCCATTTTACAAATATCCATTCTAAATATTCCTCTCATTCAACCTGTTAGTAGGGGTAAAATCGAATGAAGAAAATTTCTCTAACACAAATGTTCCTTCCAGGATATCCGCCACCGGGAGTTGGTTTCTCCATTATTGGTGATTAGTTGCTATTACTCTTTATCTAGCCAGTTACCTTCAGCATCGGCATAAAGTTCTTTCTGCTCACCATCGGCAGTTTGAATTACCAATTTAAATTCCTGACTTGCTTCAGTCTCCTTAACGTGTGCTTCAGCGATCACCGCTCCTGCGAAATCACGCTCTACTGCTTGTTGCACGGCAGCAGGAAGATCCTCAATAGCCACTTGGGTAAATTCAGTTTGTTGAGCTACTGTTTGCTCTACGGCTACTTCTTCTTGAACTGTTGCCTGAGCACTAAGGGTTTGTGTAGAAAACAGGATTGCTGATGCAGCTACTACAGATAAACATATCTTTTTCATAATTCTAGTTTTTTAATTTGTTTTAGTTGATTACTTATATGAAAGAAACGTACCAATACTCAAAACCCTTTAGGCACCGCCCAAAACACCTATAAACAGGCGGTTTAAAGAGTCTTATAATTTTATTAAGGAATGGGAAAAAGCGGGGTGTCTCCCCAAAATTTGTAGAATTACTCCCCAGAAAAGGGATATTTTAGTCTTTTAAAGGATCTTTTCGACCGGCCTTTTTCTCAGACCTCATCTTTTTCTCTCGCAGTCTTTTAAGTTTTGCTGCCTTTGGAGGTTTGGTTTTCTTACGGGGTTTCGGTTTTTTTACCGCTTGGGTTAATAATTCTAAAAACCGATGGGTCACTATCTCTTTATTTTTATGCTGGCTCCTGGATTCGTCACACTGAAGGATCAGCTCCCCATCATTGGTAAGCCGGGAAGCCAATTTCTTTAATACACGCTGTTTTTCTTCTTCGGAAAAAGCTTCCGAAGAGTCTATGCTAAAATGAAGTTCAACCTTAGAGGCGACCTTATTGACATTTTGCCCGCCGGCACCGGAACTGCGCACCGCTTTATAAGAAGCTTCCTTTATGAGAGTATCTTTATCCAACCTGTTATTTGACCTGGTGGGAGGGCTTAAGAAGGTCGGTCACCGTTTTCACCGGATTAAAAGTTTCAACAGGCACCTCCACGAAAATGGTATTCCAGTCAGACATACCGCCATTCCATAATCCCGGAAGCTCCAGGGCTTTTAATTCTTTACCGTCTTTGGTCTTTTTTGCGATGAAACTAGTTTCTTCATCCACGAACTTTCGCAGATCAAAATTCTCCCCTTTATAGTTTTTGAAGGAACAAACCACATCTACAGGATTAAAATGAGTAGACTCTTGAGCGATCTTGCTTTGCTGATAATTTTCGTGGTCTATTTGAGAACTCTCCACAATTTGAAGAGAAACTCCCCCGTCTTTATGATTCACCCAAAAAGGACCTCCCCCGGGCTCACCTTCATTTTTAACCATTCCGCAAATACGTAATGGTCTGTTTAATTTCCTTTTTAGAGCGGAAATTTTTTCTTCGGTAGAAAGCTCCTCAAATTGAATCCCTAATCCGGCATTCAATTGATTTTGTAAAAAATCAATCATCTCCTCCAGATCGCGCTGGGAGATTTCAGCCTCCAGTTTCCTTAAACAGGTAAAGATCTTTTCCTGAAGCTCGAGCAGTTTCCCCGCGAGCATTTCTTTATTTTTAGCATTTAATTCCCTGTTTTTAGGAACCACAACATTGTCAATATTTTTTATAAAGATAATATCAGCTTCCTGTTTGTTCAGGTTTTCTATAAGAGCTCCGTGTCCACCCGGCCTAAAGAAAAGGTCTCCGTTCTCCTCTCTGAAGGGTTCATTTTCAATGGTTACCGCAATCGTATCTGTTTTTGGGTCTTGATAAGAATAGGTGAGCTCAAATTGCATGCCCGTTTCATTCTCAAGTCTTGGCTTCACCCTCTGGGTTTCGGCCTCAAATTTTTCACGGTGTTCTTTAGAAATCGTAAAATGTATTCGCACCTTATTGTTTGAAGCGGCATAATCTACAGCTTCCCACAAATGCTCTTCGAATGCAGAGACTACATGGTTCTCATATTTATGAAATGGCACCAAACCTTTTGGCTGATCACCCAGGTCCAGGCCATCTTCAGCGAGCATTAATTTTACAAAGATGACTTTCTGTTTTCCTTCGGAAAGTTCCTCGTAATCTGGATGGCGTTCTTTAATCAGATCCATGAGCTCATCATAGAAAGGAAGGTCTTTTGTTCGGCTTAGGAAAAGCTCAAGTTTCGGGTCATTCTTACGATCCAAAAAGGTATCCAGATCTTCTTTTTCAGGATCGAATTCTTTCAGAAAGTTATAAAAGGCCTTAAACATGCGGGTTGCCGCACCGGAAGCAGGGACAAACTTCAATATGTTTAACTCATCTTTCTGGCGACGATAAAAGGATACTATTTGTTCCTTTTCCTCTTCGGGAATTTGAAGTATCCCGTTCTTAATAGTGGCAGCCTCTCGAATGTTGACTACGATATTGCCTCGCTTGAAAATCGCGATCTGTTCTTCTACTTTTTCAGAAGCAATTCCTTTCTCTTCTATTTGAGTTAAATCTCTTTTACTAAAGCTCAACTTTTTTCTTTTTTATAAGTTCTTCAACCATACGCACAGCAGTCTCAAACCGCTCTTCCACATTCCCCCTAAGAATGTGGTATGGTTTGTTGTATTCATCTAAAGGTTTCTTGAATTTGGCAAACATATGCTCCCTTTGATGGGGCCGGTCACGCAAATCGTCTTCAACCCAGGGAACGTCAATATACGTTAAAAAATATAGATCGTAATGGGCTTTTAACGCATGTTTAAGAAGGGTGGGAGCGCAAAATCCATCAAAATAAGCCTTAGAATAAACCACTGTTTCCAATAAGTTAGTATCGCAAAAAAGCACCTTATCGGCCTCCCTGGCCTTTTTATTTTCAAGCGCCATCTGGCCCCTGGCAATTGGAAAAATATCATCCAGACCACAGATCTCCTTTTGATCATCCCATTTTTTCTGAAGATAATCCCGGGAGAACTCCGGCACCCACTCGGTATTAAAATGAGACGCCAGCATCCTGGAAAGTGTTGTTTTTCCGGTAGATTCCGGACCAAACATCACTATCCTCAGGCAGTCTGTAGTGTGTTGTTCAAGCTCTTTTTCCATGAGAGGTAGCCAAATATGGCAATTATTGTAAACAAAAAGTATTGAAAACTGGTAAACGTAAGGCCTTTATAAAAATAAAGCGGAACCGATATCAGATCCCCTATGATCCAATAAATCCAGTTCTCAAGTTTCTTACGGGCCATTAACCACATCCCTACAAAGAACACAGCAGTAGTAACCGTATCAATATAGGCAGTCCAGTTATTCCATTTGTCGAAATACCGGTAGACAGCATACACAAAAATCAGAGTTGCTATAAAAATAAGCACGCTCCATATCTTTTCCTTTGGCGTGGTACGGGTCACAGGGGTGAAATGAACGGCGTCTACTTTCCGTGTCCAGATGTACCAACCGTAAACACTCATACAGGCATAATAGAAGTTGATCATCATATCCCCCAATAATTCCCATTGCCAAAGCAGATAAACGAAAATGATGGTACTAATTATCCCAGTAGGGTATACAAGGATATTTTCCTGTTTTGAATACCATACCGACAGGAAACCGAAAATTACAGCGATAATTTCCAGGAAAATGTAAATACTGGGATAATCCTGGTATTGCTGAAAGAAGAAATCAAAAATTGGCTGCATACTCACTTCTATTGCTTTTGACAATCTTCATGGTCAAAAGTACGTGGTCCAAAGATTGAAAAGTTTCTTTGATCTCTTCGGTCAGGAATCCCATTAATTTATCATAATCCCCATAGACCTGTGTGCTCAAGGGATTTTCCAATACTGTAAAACCAGACTTCCTAAGTGTTTTTATAAATTCTTTTATAGGGGTCTCGAAGTCATCCTGAAGCGGTGTAAGGGCAAGTTCAACTGAAATTTGCATAACGATGTTATTTTAGCATTTTAAATAAAAAAAGCCTGTCACAGGCTTCTATCTATTACCAAAATTAGAAAGATTAGTACAGTTAGCATCCTTTTATAAGGAATAATTGCTGAATAAATTAAGAATTAAAGAAATTGCCGTTTTCGAAGGCGGTTCCTATCACCACCATATCTGCTCCGGCTTCATAAGCCAACTCCAATTGTTCTTTTGAACGGATCCCTCCTCCCACTATAAGCGGGACAGAAAGAGCATTTTTAACCAAACTTATTATTTCGGGCCCAACCGGGTAAATTGCACCGCTACCTGCTTCAAGATAGATCAATCTCTTTCCGGAATATTGTCCCGCCAAAGCGGTATCAACAATGACTTCCGGCTCTTTCTGACATAAAGGAGCTGTTTTGCTTACGCGTTGCACTGCGCACTCCTTGCCGCCGTCAACCAGAATATAACCTGTAGGAATAATTTCAAGATCCATATTCCTGAGTCGGCGAATTGAACGCACCTGTTGTTCAATGAGGTATTCGGGATTTCTCCCTGAAAGTAAACTTAAAAAGAGAAGAGCGTCTGCTTCTGAAGTGACCTGAGAATGATCTCCAGGAAATATGATTACCGGAAGGTCTGAATGGTTTTTAATCGCACGAATACAAGCTTCAGTTTTCCCGGCCTCAACCGTGCTGCCGCCCACAAAAATATGAGTGGTAATTACAGGAATTTGCTTGAAAAACCTGGCTATATCCTTTTCCTCAAACTTATCAGGATCAATGAGTACCGCCAGCAGTTGGGGTCTTTGATTTTCTACCGCTTCAAAAATGCCATTTAGTACCTGCTTCATTCCGCAGCGACCTTTTCGTCTTGAGGCATAGCGTAAACGCAGGTAAACCCTTCGAATTCCAGAAAGTCAAAATTATACCAGGAAGTACTTCCATTGAAATCAATACGGCCGGTGGTCTTGTTATCGTCAAAATCAAAATCGGTTATATTGATGTGCTGCAAAAAACTCACTTTTGGGGTAGCATAGATCTTATAAACAGCTTCTTTGGCTCCCCAAACAATGGTCAATTTTCTAATTAAGGCTTCAGAATTGGCGAGCGTTCGGTATTCTTCAATAGGCGTGAATTTATGGGCTATCAATAGAATCTTTTCCCGTTGCATTTCGATATCGATCCCTACTTCTTTCTTTCCAATAATGATCGCTGAAAAAGTAAAGGAATGAGTGATAGAAATATGCATATCATCCTTTAAATGGGGCTTTCCGTGGTCATCGTAGTAAAGATCATGATCTGTATAGCCTTCTTCTGCAAGTAGATGGCGTACGCTCATAAAGCCCCTACGGTGCAAATCACTTTTCATACCTTCTACTCTTTCCCGGCAATGATTGGTAAGTTCAATGCCTTCACACAACTCATCATACGGCTCTTCTATCTTCCAAATGAGCACTTTAGTGTCCGGTCCTATTGTTATTCTTTTGTAAAGAGGCATAAAAAATGTTAGATATTCTGTACTTTTGCATTTCTGAAAAATGCTAAATCAAATATAATAATATGTCAACGAAAACAGTGCCTTATACCCCGTATAAAGTAAAAGATATTTCCCTTGCTGCCTGGGGAAGGAAAGAAATAGAACTGGCTGAAGCAGAAATGCCCGGCTTGATGTCATTAAGAGAAGAGTATAAAGATGAGCAGCCATTGAAAGGGGCGCGTATCGCAGGTTGTCTTCACATGACCATTCAAACAGCGGTTCTTATTGAAACTCTTGTGGCTTTGGGTGCTGAAGTGACCTGGAGTTCTTGTAATATTTTCTCTACTCAGGACCAGGCTGCCGCAGCCATCGCTGAGGCGGGAATCCCTGTTTATGCCTGGAAAGGTATGAATGCTGAAGAATTCGACTGGTGTATCGAGCAGACTCTTTTCTTTGGAGAAGATCGTAAGCCACTTAATATGATCCTTGATGACGGAGGTGACCTTACCAACATGGTTCTTGATAAGTATCCTGAACTGGCTGATGGCATCAAAGGTCTTTCTGAAGAAACTACTACCGGAGTACACAGACTTTACGAGCGCATGAAGAACGGAACACTTCCTATGCCAGCTATCAATGTGAACGACTCTGTTACAAAATCTAAATTTGACAACAAGTATGGATGTAGAGAGAGTGCTGTTGATGCGATTCGTCGTGCGACAGATGTGATGCTTGCAGGAAAAAGAGTTGTGGTTTGTGGATATGGCGATGTAGGTAAGGGTACAGCTGCTTCGTTTAGAGGCGCAGGTTCAATTGTAACTGTTACTGAAATCGACCCGATTTGTGCATTACAAGCAGCGATGGACGGATTTGAAGTGAAAAAACTTGAAACCGTACTTCCTAAAGCAGATATCGTGATCACTACTACAGGAAATAAAGACATTGTACGTGCCGAACATTTTATGGCCATGAAAGATAAGACCATCGTGTGTAACATTGGGCACTTTGACAATGAGATCCAGGTTGCGTGGTTGAATGAAAACTACGGAGACACAAAAGACGAGATCAAACCTCAGGTAGACAAATACACGATCGACGGGAAAGATATCATTCTTTTAGCTGAAGGTCGTTTGGTGAACCTAGGTTGTGCTACGGGACATCCGAGTTTTGTAATGAGTAACTCCTTTACAAACCAAACTCTAGCTCAGATCGAACTTTGGAAAAACACAGATAAATACCAGAATGAAGTGTACATGCTTCCGAAGCATCTGGATGAAAAAGTTGCCAAGCTTCACCTGGACAGAATTGGAGTTGAATTGACCGAGTTAAATGAAGAACAGGCCAAGTATATTGGAGTAACTGTTGACGGTCCTTTCAAACCGGAATATTACAGATACTAGTAAATACCCGTATCTGCAGAAAAGCCTTTCCTAACGGAGAGGCTTTTTTTATGGTGCCGTCATGAACCAGCCAATAAGAATCGCTACCAATACCAGTACCAAAGCAGCCAGAAAAATGAACATCCATTTCTTCCCCCTAGTGGAAGAAGCTTCCCTATGCGGATGTTCCAGGTTTAGATAACCGCTTTCATGAAGCAGTTCCCGAGCCACCTGGCGGTCTTTTTCTGCTACCTGAAAATACTTTTCTTTCTTTCCAGAGGCAGTAACCTGGTCTTCATGAACTTTAAAATCTAGATTCCTACCACTAAAAAGGCTTTGAAGAACTGCTACTTCGTTATCATTTGTTGTGGTATATACGGTAATATATTCCATGATCCCTAATTATTAAGGGGTTAGCCTATTAAAGGTACAAAAAAACCCTTTCTGAATCCAGAAAGGGTTTTAATATCTTAAAAAGCAAGGATCAACTATACTTCGAACGGTTCGATAGAAACGTAAGACTTGTTGTCTTTCTTTTTAGTAAATTTTACGATACCATCAACTTTGGCATGTAAAGTATGGTCTTTTCCTGCATACACATTCTCTCCAGGATTGTGAGCAGTACCTCTTTGTCTAACGATGATATTTCCAGCAATAGCAGCTTGTCCACCAAAGATCTTCACACCTAGGCGTTTCGATTCTGATTCTCTACCGTTCTTGGAACTACCAACTCCTTTTTTGTGAGCCATTTTGTTTCGTTTTTACTATTAAACTTTTAGCTTAAAGCAGCTATTAATTCGGCTTTTTTCATTGAAGAATATCCTTCAACTCCCTTTTCTTTAGCCATTTCTCTTAATTCGGCAACTGTATTTGAACTAAGATCGTTCTTTGGAGCCTCTTCTTTCTTAGAAGATTTTTCCTCTTTTTTAGCCGAAGTTGATTTCTTAGAACCTGAAACAGAAATTCCTTCGATAGAAATTTCAGTTAGGGCCTGACGGTGACCATTCTTAACACGGTAACCTTTTCTTCTTTTCTTTTTGAAAACAATTACTTTGTCTCCTTTTAGGTGCCTGGTGATTTTTGCTTCAACCAAAGCTCCGTCTATAGCTGGGGCGCCAAGAGTAATGTTGTCACCATCACCTGTCAGAAGAACTTTGTCGAAAGAAACTTTATCTCCTTCTTCTCCTGCCAAACGGTGTACAAATACCTTCTGGTCTTTTGCAACTTTAAATTGCTGCCCTGCTATCTCTACAATTGCGTACATAGCGTCTTTAATTAAGGGTTTATTATTCGCCTGCATATTTTCAGGCGGGTGCAAATATACTCCTAATTAATTAATTTGCAAAGGCTTTATTTTCAATAAGTGTGTTTTTGACCCTCCTTAGTATTCCAGCTTGGTTTATACCGTTGCATAATGGCCAGGGTCATAACAAAAGTGGTAGCAAACCCCATAAGAGCCACGGTGAAGACCAGCATACCTATATTCACGAACCAGTCTGTTTCCCACATCATTAACAGTTCTTTTGAAAATTCAGGGTTAAGTTCACTGGCATATATAGCGAAAAAGGCCGTAAAGATAACGGTCGCGATAAATCCGGTGGTAAGACCCACCGAAAATCCTTTTTGATATACAAATTTTGATTTCTTTAAAGCCATGTATTTTCTAATGGCCAGGTACATTCCCACCCCGGTAATTACAATATTAAAGGCACTGTAAACAGGTTGTTCATGCAAACCGAACAATGAAAGGATTAAGAAATATACGATCAGTCCAACGGCAATAAAACTTCCGTAAACTAAAGGTACTGAGGATCTTTTCATGAATGCTGTTTTTGTGGTTTCTATAAATTTCCAAAAATTCTACCTATTTATCCCTTAACGGCTTGTTAATTTAGCCCAGGCATTACGGATTCCCGTAAAGTTCACATTATGTGTAACGAATTCACAACTTGCCATACTTATACATTGACTATAAACTAAATCTTAAAATACAATGATCAACAAGCTTCGTATTACGGCCTGTGCTTTGCTCCTGTCAACCGCAGGGATAGCGCAAGAGGTTGAATTTACCGAATACACCCTGGACAATGGTCTTGATGTGATCCTGCATCAGGACAATTCAGCTCCGGTGGTTACAACAGGCGTCATGTATGACGTAGGTGGTAAAGACAGAATTAATAACAAATCTGGATTTGCGCATTTTTTCGAACATTTACTTTTTGAAGGCACCGAAAACATTGCAAAAGGAGAATGGTTCAAAATAGTAACTTCTAATGGCGGTAAAAACAACGCCAACACTTCAAATGACCGCACTTATTATTACGAGATCTTTCCTTCAAACCAGTTAGAACTGGGACTTTGGATGGAATCTGAAAGAATGATGCACCCGGTTATAGAACAATCTGGAGTTGATACACAGAACGAAGTTATTAAAGAAGAAAGAAGAATGCGTTATGATAACCGTCCCTATGGGAATTGGATTAACGAGATGGCTTCTAATCTTTTCAAAAAACACCCCTATAAAGATCCCAATGTAGGCTACATGGAAGATCTAGACGCATCAACTCTTGAAGAGTTCAAAGAATTCTTTGATATCTATTACAAGCCTAACAACGCTACATTGGTAGTGGCGGGCGACATCGATATTACTAAAACAAAAAAAATGATTCAGGATTATTTTGGTCCTATTCCGGCCGGAAAAGAAGTTACCAGAAACTTCCCTGATGAAGATCCTATTACAGAAACCATTGAGGCTAAATTTTATGACCCAAATATTCAGATCCCTGCGATCATACTCGGTTATAAAACACCCGGAATGATTGAGAGGGATGCTTATGTACTTAACATGATTTCTTCAGTTCTATCAACCGGAAAATCTTCTCGCCTATACAAGAAGCTAGTCGATGATCAAAAACAGGCTCTAGAGGTAGGCGCATTAAACATTCCTCAAAAAGATTACGGTATGTATGTGGTACTTGCCCTTCCTTTAGGGGAAACATCTCTTGATACTCTTGTCCATGAAATGGATGAAGAGATCGTAAAACTTCAGGAGGAACTTATCAGCCAGCGTGAATATGAAAAACTTCAGAATCAATTTGAAAATCAATTTGTGAATTCGAATAGCAGTGTTTCGGGGATCGCAAGTTCCTTAGCTACCTACCAGATGCTTTACGAAGATACCGACCTTATCAACGAGGAGATCGAGATCTATAGATCTATTACCCGTGAAGACATTAAGCGAGTGGCAAATGAATATCTAAACCCGAATCAACGTGTGGTACTTGAATACCTTCCGAAGAAAGACGTTGAGTAAAAATTTATAAAATGATAGCAATGATCAATAAAATATCAGCCCTGGCAATCTTGTTCCTTTTCGTAACAGGGATCCAGGCGCAGCAAATAGACCGCAGCACTCAGCCAGAAGCTGGCCCTGCACCTAAGATCAATCTTAGCAAGCCTGAAACTTTTACGCTAAAAAATGGCTTAAAAGTAATGGTGGTTGAAAATCACAAATTACCACGTGTTACCATGAGTCTTTCCATGGATAATCCACCTCATACCGAAGGTGATAAATCCGGCGCGTCTGTAATTATGGGCGGATTACTTGGCGAAGGAACCAAGGATATTCCAAAAGATAAGTTCAACGAGGAGATCGATTACCTTGGAGCATATGTAAATTTCAATTCTAAAGGCGCTTCGGCGAACACCCTTTCAAAGTATTTCCCAAGGGTAATGGAATTAATGGCTAAAGGTGCATTAAACCCTAATTTCACACAGGAAGAACTTGAAAAAGAAAAAGAACGCTCTTTAGAAAATTTGAAGGTTTCTGAAAAAGATGTCGCACAAAACGCGCGCAGGATCAGTCGGGCTTTAGCATATGGAACAGATCACCCATACGGTGAGTTTATAACTAAAGAAACTGTATCTAATTTAGCACTTCAGGATATCAAAGACTATTACAGCACTTATTTCGTGCCTCAAAATGCCTATTTGGTAGTTGTAGGAGACGTGAAGACCAAAGAGGTTAAAAAGCTAGCTAAAAAGTATTTCAATGACTGGAACAAGAAAGAACTTTCAAAGCAGCAAATGCCTGAAGTTAATAACGTAGCGGAAACTCAGGTGAATTTCATTGATTTCCCGAATGCGGTACAAAGTGAAATTCAGGTAACCAACACCTTTAAACTGAAAAAAGCAGATGAAGACTATTTCCCGGCAATTATCGCTAACAAGATCCTTGGTGGCGGTGGGGAAGCTCGCCTTTTTCTTAATTTAAGAGAAGACAAAGGTTATACTTACGGAGCTTATTCCAGTACCGGAGATGATAAGTACGTGGCGAGATTCATTGCCAGTGCAAGTGTGCGTAACGCCGTGACCGATTCTGCCGTGGTGGCTTTCCTTGATGAACTTCACAGAATTAGAAATGAAAAGGTATCTGCAGAAGAATTGAAGAACGCAAAAGCGAAATACACCGGAGATTTTGTGCTCGCTTTAGAGCAACCTTCCACCATTGCCCAATATGCATTAAATATTGAGACCGATAACCTGCCGGAAGATTTCTATGAGACTTACCTTAAAAAGATCAATGCCGTTACGGCCGAAGATATCCAACGAGTAGCTCAAAAGTACTTTAAAGTTGACAACGCCAGAATCGTGGTAGTTGGAAAAGGAAGCGAAGTTCTTGAAAACCTTGAGAAACTTACTTACAACGGGAAAAAGATCCCTGTAAAATATTTCGACAAAAACGCGAATCCTGTAGACAAACCGGAATACAAAAAAGAATTGGCTCCGGGACTTACAGCTCAAAAAGTCTTTGAGGACTACATGAAGGCTATTGGCGGAAAAGAAGCTGTTAAGAATATTGAATCAATTCATATGACAGCCTCAGCACAGCTTCAAGGTCAGCAATTGGATCTTGATACAAAAGCTACCACTTCAGGAAAATCATCAAGCATTGTTTCAATGGCAGGTAATGTAATGCAGAAGCAGATCTTTGACGGCGAGAACGGTTACGTGGAAGGAAGAGGTCAAAAAATGCCTATGAACGAGGAACAACTGAAAACCGTAAAAGCTGAATCACACCCGTTTCCGGAATTGATCGCTGAAACTGCAGAACTTACCGGTATCGAAAAAGTGAATGACGAAGAGGCTTACGTTGTTCAGATGAATGAGAACGTTACCACCTATTACAGCGTTGACCGCGGACTTAAACTTAGAACCGTTCAAACGGTAAAGCAAGGACCTCAGACGATGACCATCCCGATCGATTATTCAGAATACAAAGAAGTTAACGGGGTGAAATTCCCACATGCGATCTCTCAAAGTATGGGAGCCATGACTCTTAATTTTGAAGTAAGTAATTATGAGATTAATGATGGTGTTTCCGATTCAGATTTTGAATAGTACAAAAACTTAGTAAAACCAAAAAGCCGATTCAAATGAATCGGCTTTTTTTATTTGTTGATATCTAATTTGTTTGTCAAATATTTACAACTGTAAGAAATCCATTACTAAAATGAACTCATGAAATTGTAAAATAATTAGTAGGAAAACCCTTCCTTCTGAAAAAAGAGTTTAGCAATTTTTCGCCAAACAAGGTCGAATTAAACTACATCCAAGGTAGTTTCCTCAACCGTCAATTGCGGCTCGGAAGGCTGTAGTTCAGTGAGTTCCTCTTTAGCGAATTGCCATGCTACCAGCGTAAACAAGGCCACGAAAAGCGTAAATCCAAAAAACATTCTCTTTATCATAATTCACCGTTTTTAATTCGACTTGGGATTGTAAAGTTAATGCGAAGTTAAAAAAAAGCCAAATATTTTAAGGTTTTTTATTTCGGGAATTTACGATCCAAACTCCTACAAGTATCACAAAACCAGAGACTAACTGTAATAACGTGAAGCTTTCACCGTCTAAAGCACCCCATCCTAGAGCAACTACAGGGATTAGATAAGTAACCGAAGTTGAGAAGACGGGATCTGATATCTGAATCAGTTTATTAAAAATTATTAGGGCAGCTCCGGTTCCAATAACTCCAAGGATCGCAACAAATATCAAGGATAACTGCACCTGTGGAGCGAACAACACTTCCGAAGAAAAGAATCCGGTGGTAGACAAAACAATTGTGGCCGGAACAGCAATAACAATAAAATTTCCCGTAGTAATAGCCAGGGCCGGTATGGTTTGAAGATGTTTTTTAATAACATTCGCATTGAGCCCGTAAAAAAGAGACGCGAGGATAACCAATAATGAATACCAGTAATTTTGATCAGGATTGACGGCAGCCCCACTAAGTATAAGGGCCGTAGTACCTGCTAGACCCACCAAAACCCCAACAAATTTCCTTTGAATAAAAGCAGCCTGAAATATGAATATTCCAACCAGCATTGATAATAATGGTGTGGTAGAATTTAATATGGAAACTATAGCGCTGTCAATTTCAGTTTCAGCAAAAGAGAATAAATAAGCCGGGAAAAAAGTGCCAAAGAACCCAGAAAAAGCGATCCATTTCCATTGATGCCTTCTTATCTTCTTCAAACTTCTCAGCCCTATCATAATTAGAAAAAGAGCAGCAAAGATGGTTCGAAGAGATCCTACCTGCAAAGCAGTGAGTCCAACCAGACCTTTTTTAATAAGTATAAATGAACTTCCCCACACCAGCGCCAAAAGGCTCAGGTAGATCCACTTGAGGTTATTAACAGGCATTTTTTGATTTTAGAGCCGCTAAAATCGGTATAATTTGGAAATCTATAGATAAAATCGAGATTATTTAATCTCCTTCCACTTCAGGGTTTCCATCAAATGCCTCATGTCTTTTTTCAAATATTCCGAAGCAGGCAAAATAGAATCAAAGTTGGGTCGGGCGTTAAAATAGATTGAACCGGTAAGAAAATGGTTCACACTGTCGGTGATATAGAACTGAGCCTGAGAAGCCGCATTTCCCGTAACCTCATAAAACATCCCGTAAGTCTTTTGATATGGATTGGTATAGATATCCCCTTCAATAGCATCGGCTTTAATGGTATGCTGCAAAGGCAACTTCTGAGCATCTCGCAGCAGCGAATCCAGATTATTCCGGACGGGTTGATAAGTGATAAAAATAGCACCGTCCAACAGCTCATACTTAAGATTCCACCAGCAATCTCTTGACCCGGGAGCTAATTCAAGGTTAGCCCACTTGTTCTTTTCGAATTCAAAAGGACAATTTTTATGTACAGTTTCATATTCAGCAACTGGGTATTCCATTGAAAGGAACGCCCTGGGTTTAGGTTGCGGATCATCTGCACATGAAATACACAGGGTCAAAAGTAGTATTATAGAGGTTAATTTTTTCATATGCCTGTAATACTAACCTTGATCTGTTTGATCCTCTTGTGATCTATCACCTCAATTTTAAAACTGAAACGGTCAAAAATGATCACATCGTTCTTCTTGGGGAAACTTCCGGATATCTCTAAAAGGAATCCGGCAAGGGTTTCCGCTTCCCCTTTATTATCTTCGAACATGGAAGTATCCTCCAACTTCAATACCCTATAGAAGTCCTTTAAAGGCGTTTTACCCTCAAAGATATAGTTGTTCTCATCAAGCTTGGAGAAGATGAGATCCTCGTCATCAAACTCATCACTAATATCGCCAACGATCTCCTCAATAATATCCTCTAAAGAAATCAGTCCGCTGGTACCCCCGTATTCGTCAACTACAATGGCCAGGTGGTTTTTCTTATTCTTGAAATCATTTAAAAGGTCATCCAGCTTCTTATTCTCCGGCACGAAATAAGGCTCCCTCAACAATGAGGTCCAGTCATACTCTTCCAGGTCCAGGTAGGGCAAAAGGTCTTTTACGTATAAAATTCCCGTCACAGAATCAATGCTGTCTTTATAAACAGGAATTCGGGAGTAACCATTTTTAATGATCTCCGGAATGATCTCGTTATACGGCTGATTTTCGTTGAGCGCGAAAATATCCATCCTTGGCCGCATCACCTGCTTAGTATCAGTATTTCCGAAGGAAACGATACCTTTTAATATCTTCTGTTCTTCTTTAGTGGTATCATGGTGACTCGTTAGCTCGAGCGCCTGAGATAGTTGATCTACACTTAATCCGCTTTTTTGATTTCCCAGCCTTTCATGTATAAATATGGTCATCGCTCGCATAGGTACACTTAAAGGAGAGAAAAAGCTATCCAGAAAATTCAGCGGATAAGCCATAAACCTTGAAAAGAAAACCTTATTTCGACTGGCATACACCTTCGGCAGGATCTCGCCAAATAATAAAATAAGGAAAGTTACCACAACCACTTCCATGATAAACTTCATGTTTATACCCAGGAAAACGGTGTTTATATTCTCAAAAAAGTTATCTGTAAGTGTATCAAAAAGGAGAATGATCGCAATATTGATCATATTGTTGGCCACAAGAATGGTCGCCAACAGCTTTTTTGGTTTATCTAAAAGACTGATAACAATATTCTCTCTTACAGTCCTTTTAGACTGGTCAACTTCAAAATCGGCCGGGGTAAGAGAAAAGAAAGCGACTTCGGCACCCGAAATAAGGGCCGAGGAAACTAATAACAGTAGGGCAGCGATCACACCAAAAAGTTGCGAAAAATCAATAGCAACGAAAGATGGTATTAAACTGGCAGGATCAGGATCCAAATGTTTCGGTTTTAATTAAACTTAGAACGGCAGATCGTCCTCTTCCTCCTGATGTTGGATTCCGGGAGCTTGATTTGACGCCGTATTTTGCCGGGGTTGGCTTTGATTTTGATATTGGTTTTGGCCTCCTGCAGATTGTCCGGGGCCATTCTGGTCTTTAGGTGTTAAAAAGGTGAAATCTGTACACTGTATTTCGGTAGAATACCGCTCATTCCCTTTCTCATCCTGCCATTTTCTGGTCTTAAGACGCCCCTCAACATAAACTTTATCACCTTTTTTAAGGTACTTCTCGCAGATCTCAGCAGCTTTGTTTCGCACAACAATATTATGCCACTCTGTATTTTCCACTCTCTGGCCTGTGGTCTTGTTGGTATACACCTCATTGGTGGCCAAAGGAAAACGACCTACAGATCCGCCACCTTCAAAATAGTGCATTTTCACGTCATCTCCAGTGTGGCCAATAAGCATTACTTTATTTAAAGTTCCGGTCATTTTATATGGTTTAAGTAATTGATTTAAATTCTAAAATAAGGAAAAAATTCTTCGATTAACATTTTCACCTATTTCTTTTTATTTCTACGGAAAATATTTCGGGGAAATTACAAAAAAGCAGGAATCCTAAAAACCAAAGCTGTCAATAAATTTTTCGATCAGTACCGGCACCGGAAGCTTCTCCATTTCAGCCACCGATACCTTATTCTCAGGGAGGTCACTTCCCGTAACCACCCAGAATTTGGTGTAGATATGTTGATGGGAAAGTTTATGCACAATAGGCTCTTCATTAAAAAGACGCACATCTGCTTCAGGAGACATGGAATATTCTTCAAATCCATCTTCCTTTACCAGGTTTTCAACAGAAACTTCTGAAAGGGTTTCCACTAAAGGAAATTCATACAAACCTTCCCAGATACCCCTTCCCTTTCTTTGCCGAAGAACAGTTTCCCCTTCTTCAGATAAAAATACTATATAATTAAAATGACGTTTTCGAACCTTTTGTTTTTTAAGTTTTACCGGAAGCCCTGATATCCTATCCTGATTATAGGCAACACATTCGGCTGAAAAAGGACAGGTGTCACAAAGTGGTTTTTGGGGAGTACATTGAATGGCACCAAATTCCATCAAGCCCTGATTAAAGGTAGCCGGATCTTTCTTATCAAGAAGTTCCTGGGCAAGTTCCTTGAACTGCCGTTTACCTTCAGTAGAATTAATAGGAGTATCGATCCCAAATATCCTTGAAAGCACTCGATACACATTTCCATCAACCACAGCCACTGCTTCGGCGTAACAAAATGAAGCGACCGCACTGGCCGTATAATCCCCTACTCCTTTTAATTTAAGAAGACCGTTATAAGATTCGGGAAAGTTTCCGTCAAGTTCATTGACAATATGTTTTGCGGCTGCCTGCAGGTTTCGAGCCCGGGAATAATAGCCCAGACCCTGCCATAATTTCAACACCTCTTCTTCGGAAGCATTTGCAAGATCCTGAACTTCAGGAAATGTATTTATGAACTTAAAATAATACGGCATTCCCTGTGCAACACGGGTTTGCTGAAGTATTATTTCACTCAACCATATATAATAAGGATTAGACGTAGTGCGCCAGGGAAGATCCCTTTTGTTTTCCAAATACCACGTCCTCAGTTTTTTAGCGAATAGCATTAAATAAAATTCTTAGATGCAATGATAATTCTTTATTCTCTTACTATTTAATGGTTTAGGATTGAAAAGTTGCAGATTTAATTCTTATATTTGCACCTCGAAAATTTACAAACCCCAATTTAATAAATTATACGACAATGACGAAAGCAGATATTGTAGCGAAGATCTCCGAGAAATTAGGAATGGAAAAAGGAGACGTTCAGGCTACCGTTGAAACCTTTATGGAAGAGGTAAAAACTTCATTAGAAGCCGGAGATAATGTTTACTTAAGAGGATTTGGAAGCTTCATCATCAAAACAAGAGCAGAAAAAACCGGAAGAAACATTTCCAAAAACACTACGATTAAAATTCCTGCACACAATATTCCTGCGTTCAAACCTGCTAAGGTGTTCGTTGAAGGTGTGAAAACTAACGTAGACGTAAAATAATACCCAACTGTCCAGGCAGTTATAAAAAATAATTATTAATTAAAAAGTCACACTATGCCAAGTGGTAAAAAAAGAAAAAGACATAAGGTAGCGACGCACAAGCGTAAGAAAAGAAGAAGAGCTAACCGCCACAAGAAAAAGTAGTTTTCACACTACTTTTTTTATTTAAAACGTTCTTTGAAAACGAAATTTAAACTTCAGTTTTTATCAACCGGAGTTTAAATTTCTTCAGGATTTTAAAACCCTGTGAATTTTATTGTTTAATCCATCTGTATTCACCAGTGTGAGTGTAGATAAAAATCATTTAGAGTGAACAAAGAGTTAATTATTAGAACCGGTTCCTCTGCTGTAGATTTTGCCTTATTAAAAGATGGAAAACTAATAGAACTCAACAAGGAAGAAGACGACAGTAATTTTGCCGTTGGTGATATTTTTATCGCAAAGGTTAGAAAAGCTGTCCCCGGATTAAATGCCGGCTTTGTTAATGTAGGCTATACGAAAGATGCATTTTTGCACTATCATGATCTTGGCCCACAAGTACTTTCCTTATTGAAGTTTGTAAAACGTGTAAGCACAGGTAAATTAAAGGACTATTCCCTAAAGGATTTTCCTTTTGAAAAGGATATTGATAAAGACGGAAGTATTACTGACGTCATAAAATCAAATCAATCTCTACTGGTACAGGTAGTAAAAGAGCCCATTTCCACTAAAGGCCCCCGAATAAGTTCAGAACTTTCCCTCCCGGGCCGTTATATCGTGCTGGTTCCTTTTTCAAACCGCGTTTCGGTCTCACAAAAGATCGAAAGCAAGGAAGAAAAAGACCGACTTAAACGATTGGTGAAAAGTATAAAACCGAAAGGTTTTGGGATTATCGTACGTACCGTAGCAGAAGGCAGAAAAGTAGCAGAACTAGACAATGACCTCCAGAATTTAATGGGTCGTTGGACAGGAATGTGTAAAAAGCTGCATAAAGCACCTCATCCCTCCAAAGTACTTGGAGAGCTAAACAGGGCATCTTCCATTTTGAGAGATGTCTTTAATGACACCTTTACTTCTATATGTGTTGATGATGAGACTTTATACACGCAAATTAAAGATTACGTGAGCGAGATCGCTCCAAAAAAAGAATCTATCGTAAAGTTGTATGATTCCAACGTTCCCATTTTTGAAAAATATGGAATCGAACGGCAGATCAAAACTACTTTTGGCCGCACAGTATCCATGAACAAAGGGGCATACCTGGTAATAGAGCACACAGAAGCTATGCACGTTATCGACGTGAACAGTGGAAACCGCTCAAACAAATCAAAAAACCAGGAAGACACTGCACTCGAGGTAAACCTCATCAGTGCCACTGAAATTGCCCGTCAACTCCGCCTCCGGGATATGGGAGGTATCATTGTAGTTGATTTCATCGATATGAACAAAGCCGAGAACCGCAAGGCGTTATACGATCATCTTAGAGATGAGATGAGCGATGACCGGGCAAAACATAAGATATTGCCTCCAAGTAAGTTTGGATTGATACAAATTACAAGACAAAGGGTTCGGCCAGAGATGAATATCAAAACACGGGAAGAAAATCCCAACAAACAAGGAGATGAAGTTGAAGCTCCTATCGTTTTGGTAAACAAGATCACAACCGACCTTGAAAAACTGATCAAAAAAGACTATAAAAAGATAACGCTTAGCGCTCACCCTTTTATAGCAGCCTTTTTAACAAGAGGTTTTCCATCGCCACGCGCCAAATGGTTCTTTGACCACAAACGCTGGGTAAAAATAGTACCAAGAGATGCTTACACGTATCTGGAATATCACTTTCACGACAAAGACGGGGAATTGATAAAATAATTAAGAACGCCTTTCATTGATTTGAAAGGCGTTTTTTTGTTTATACCATTTCCTATGGGAAAATTACCGGTTCGCTTTTCTTATTTTTGTCCTAATGAAACAAGATCTTTCCAAAAAATCCTACTCTGTAAAAGAAGCCACCCTAAAGCTGATGCAGTTTTGCGCGTATCGCGACCGCTCTCAAAAAGAGGTCGAAGATAAACTGAAAGATATGAGGATGATTCCCGAAGCACGGGAACAGATCATCATAAAACTCATGCAAGAGGATTTTCTGAATGAAGAAAGGTTTGCCCGAAGTTTTGTTCGCGGAAAATTCAGGATCAAAAAATGGGGCCGTATAAGGATCAAACAGGAACTGAAGTTCCGGGACATTTCAGCACCCATTATAAGGCTTGGAATGACCGAAATTGATGAGAAACAATATGTTGCAACCCTTTATGAAATAGCAGAAAAGAAACTTAACCTCATCAAAGAAACAGATAAGCTAAAACGTCGCAAAAAGCTATCAGATCACCTGCTCCAAAAAGGATACGAAGCGGGACTGGTCTACGAAACAGTAGACTCCCTTATGAATTAGAATTGTTCTTTTTATCAGTAAGCTTGATGGCCTGAGCATTCTTATAGTCGATCCATTTCTGTCCTTTCCATTTTCTCATGGCATTATCAAAATGTCTCATAAAAAAGAGATTATAAAGTGCCTTTGAAAAATGACCCAAATGCCTTGGAGCTGCACGCAGACTCATTGAAAATCCTGCTGTCAAATAGGTCATTTGATGCCAATAACCTTCGGGCATATACAAGGTCTCCCCATGCTTTAACTCGGTTATATAACCTTCAGCCTTCCGCAGAGCAGGGAACTTTTCATAATCAGGTTCCATGAAATCTATATCCTCCCTTGTAATCAAGGCATGAGGTACTTTATATAAGTATTTGGTCTGATTAGGCGGAAAAAGTATGCATCGCTTCTTTCCGTGGAAATGAAAATGAAGAATATTGGCGAAATCAATATCATAGTGCATGAACACTTTGGAATTTTCACCCCCAAAGAACAACATTGGCACCTGTTTGATGATTCTCAACCCGATATCAGGAAAGGAAAAGTCCTTTTGAAGAGCAGGCACTTCTTTTAAAATATGATAAAGAAATATCCTGTAACTGGTCGGCCCCTTTTTAAGCAGATCAATGTAATCGGCCATTTTCATCCGGGTATGAGGCTCATTGAACTTGAATTTAGAGGAAATGGGCCGATCATCAAATAGGGGAACAGTCTTGTCCCCTGCCATTTCCTTGATGAAATCCAGGTTCCATTTTTCATAAGCCGGCCAGTCTTCAATGAGATGCTCAATGACCACCGGCTTTTGAGGTTTCACATATCTCTCCAAAAACTCTTTTTTGGAGATCCTTTTTTCCCTTGGTATTTCAGCTAACTTCAATCCTTGCATCTTCCTATAAGGTTAATTGAAAAACCCGTTTTTTAAGCGTTAGGCTTTCGGCTTGGCCTTTTGCTGGGCTGCGATATTTCTGTCAATGGTGTGACCGGGCCTTGACCATTTCGGTTTCTCTCCAAGGTTCTGGAACTTAGAATTCTCAGCATCCACGCTCTCAGGTTGTGATTTCTTCACGAAAGGTTTCTGAGGATTCAATCCAAGCGCTTTAAACATTTCCATGTCCTCGCTCACATCAGGATTCGGTGTGGTCAATAACTTATCACCGGCGAAGATAGAGTTTGCACCCGCAAAGAAACACATAGCCTGGCCTTCACGGCTCATCTGGGTTCTCCCGGCAGACAATCTTACCTGCGTCTCTGGCATCACGATTCTTGTTGTGGCGACCATTCGGATCATATCCCAGATCGGCACCTGCTCCTGCTCTTCCAGTGGTGTTCCTTCAACAGGAACCAAAGCGTTGATTGGAACAGACTCAGGTTGCGGGTTAAGGGTTGAAAGAGCGACCAGCATTCCGGCGCGATCTTCCACAGTTTCTCCCATTCCAATGATACCACCGCTACAAACGGTTACATTGGTCTTTCTAACATTATCAATGGTTTTAAGGCGATCCTCAAAACCACGAGTTGAAATAACTTCTTTATAATATTCTTCCGAAGAATCCAGGTTGTGATTATAGGCATACAATCCTGCTTCAGCAAGTCGCTGAGCCTGATTTTCGGTCAACATCCCGAGCGTACAGCAAACTTCCATATCCAGTTTGTTGATAGTGCGAACCATTTCAAGCACATTATCAAACTCTTCACCATCCTTCACATTTCTCCATGCTGCACCCATACAAACACGAGAACTCCCGGAAGCCTTTGCACGTAAGGCCTGGGCCTTAACCTGATTCACGCTCATAAGGTCATTCCCTTCAAGATCTGTATGATAACGGGCTGCCTGAGGGCAGTAGCCACAATCTTCAGGACACCCTCCGGTCTTGATCGACAAAAGTGTTGAAACCTGCACCGTATTAGGATCGTGATGCAACCTGTGAATCGTCGCCGCTTCATACAGCAACTCCATAAAAGGTTTGTTATAGATCTCTAATATTTCTTCTTTAGTCCAGTCGTGTTTAGTAGCCATAAAATTTAAATTGAAATTCAAAAATAACTAAAATGGGTTTGTTAAACCTGAGCTTTTTAAAATTTTCAGGGATTACTGCGGAAGGCTGACCAATACCGAAACGGCATTACCCCCAAAACCTACTGCGTTTACAATGATATTTTTTAATCTTTTGGGTTCGGTACTCACTGATGTGAATGGAACCGGAATAAACTCCTGATGCTGTAACATCATGATGGCCAGTTCGAGACTCAAGGTGCCCGAAGCACCAAAAGTATGGCCTATTTTCCATTTATTGGTGGTCAAAGCAGGCAACTGCTCTCCAAAAACGGCTTTTATGGCATTTATTTCTGAAAGATCTCCTTTTACTGTTCCCGGTGCGTGCATTACGATAGCATCAACTTCAGATGAAGGCAATTCTCCAAGGGCCATTTTCATGGATTTCTGAAAAGCGCTGCCATTGGCCGAAATAGAAACCGAATGTTTTAAAGCTTCCGTAGCGAATCCTATCCCTTTGATAACCACAAGGGAATTCTCCTTTTCACCGGCCTCCAAACACATTACCGAAGCGCCCTCTCCAAGAACCATCGAGTTTTTAGCTTTTTTGAGATTCAGGGCCTGGCAAGGGTAATGAAGGTCTTCCTGGGCATTGATCCTCATGGCCTGCACCTGGGCGATGGTAAAAGGAGTGAGCGCCGCTTCACTTCCCCCGGCGATGAATTTATCTGCCATGCCTGAATTGATCCATGCGATGCCGTTGAGAACGCCGTGGAGCGCTGTGGAACAAGTTACCGAATGAGATATTTCAGGACCGTTAGTTTGTAGATCCTGTGCAACCCAAGAGGAAATATTCCCTAAAGTCGTACTTGGGGAAGCCAGCGTTGCAGCCTTTCCTTCTTTCAAAAACTCCTTATAATAATCTTCAAAAAGGCCGGTAGCACCCCGGGAACTCCCTATATTGATCCCTATCTCTTCCCCTTTTTCCCAGCCTGCATTCTTAACTGCCTGCCGGGATGCGTGGATCGCAAACAAGACAGACCTGTCTACAGACCTGAAATCTGAACGTTGTTTCCTGATTGCTTCTATTTCTTTCGAAAGCCCTTCCGGAAGGGCCGCAGCATAGGAAATATTACCGTTGAAGTCATGTTTTTTAAGAAAATGAGAGTCGCGCTTATAGTTTTCCCATATCTCCCCGGGTTCAGAGCCCAAAGCAGATACAGAAGCCATCGCGGTAATAGATACTGGATTCTTCAAAAATGCAATTTTTGGCAAAAATAAGGTCTGTAGTCCAAACTACCTTCCCAAATCAATTTTTTCACGGTAATAAAGACTCAAAATAGATTCCTGAGGGAGGTTATTTTTTAATCGTTCCCTAATGGATTTAAGGAGGCTCATTTTCACAAATTTTTCAAGCGGTTGCTCTACATTATCAAACACTTTGAAAGCTTCTGCCAGTTGGCGGTCCCATTCACCATGGTATTTTAAGAGATCATCGGGATAAACAGTGTCTCTACCGGTCCCCTCATCATGAGCTTTAAAAGGTTCGGGAATATTCAAATATCCATAATCATCGGTCAATTGCTCTCCCGCATGAATATCCCTTACAGCCAATTCAAAATCATAGGCCGAAGAGAGGCAATTTGATTTGAAACTGTGGTTCACATATTTCGCAAGGTCCCAACACAGTACGAATTCTCCTTTATGATTCCGAAAAGAAAATTTATCTACCAGCTCTCGTGTTCCGGGATGCATCTTTTTAACCTGATCTGGCGATAAGGCTTGATCCAGTTCATCCTGCACCCAGGTGATAGTCCCTTTAGGAATAAATTTCTTCGCAACCACGCCATATCCCATTTCTTCATTTATGAACCTAAGTTCAGTATCCGGATGCATCATAATTGACTGATTTTTAGCCTAAGTTATGAAATAAGAACCTTCCTTCTGAGAAAATTAAATCAGGAGTTAAAATTTTTCCAGGGCAGACCATATACTTTGGTATATTGCCTCAAGATCTTCATCTCCAATCACATAAGGAGCAAGGATGTAAATGGTATTCCCTAAAGGCCTGAGAAAAACGCCTTGTTTCATGAAGTGGGCAAAAAGACGGTTTCTTAGGTCTCCATACCTTTCCATTTCAACATCCAGCTCAAAGGCCAGGATCACACCAAGCTGCCTCAGGTTCTTCACTTTTTGGTGGGCTTTCAATCTTTTGCTGAATTCTTCATGTGATTTGATGACTCTTTGAATATCATGCTGAATCTCTTCAGAAGTCAGCAATTCGATACCTGCCAGGGCGGCGGTACAGGCCAACGGGTTAGCAGTATAGGTATGCCCGTGAAAAAGCCCTTTTGAGATCTCTTCGGAATAGAACGCATCGAAAACCTGCTGGGTGCATGAAGTGATCGCCATAGGAAGTAACCCGGCAGTAAGCGCTTTAGACATGCAAATGATATCAGGCTGAGTCTCCATATATTCGGAAGCGAAATATCTTCCGGTCTTTCCGAAGCCAGTCATGACCTCATCTGCAACCGTAATAATATCATTGGCTTTACATATCTTCAGGATCTCATTCAAACCTTCAGCATCATGAATCTTCATAGCTGCCGCACCCTGTACTAAAGGCTCATAAATGAAACCTGCGATCTTATGTTCCCCAATCAGCTTTCTCAGTGTTCCAATAACTTCAGAATTATTTGCTCCTGTAGGGACGGGAAGTCTTACTACTTCAATAAAATGATCTTCAAAAGCACCATTATAGACAGACAATCCTGAAACCGACATGGCTCCAAAAGTGTCACCGTGGAAACCTTCTTCGAAGGCCAACATCACTTTTCTGTCATTTCCAATATTGTGATGGTATTGGAGAGCCATCTTGATCCCTATCTCAGTCGCGGTAGAACCGTTGTCGCTAAAAAAGAGTTTCTGCTGATTTGAAGGAAGAATGTCGATCAAAGCTTCTGAAAGTCTTACCGCAGGTTCATGAGTGAATCCGCTGAAAACCACCTGATCCAACTGCTGCATTTGCGCAGCCACTCTTGAAGTTATCTTTTTATTACAATGACCATACATAGCGGTGTACCAGCTGGAGATACCATCTATGTATTTATTGCCCTGCTCGTCATACAGATTCACGCCTTCGGCTTTTACGATCGCCAGCATTTCACCCGCAGTTTTGTGCTGAGTGAGTGGGTGCCAAAGGTGTTTTTTATCTCTTTGGGACAGGTCTTGGGTGGTTTCCTTCTTCATATTCTGTCAAAATGTTTTCTATGGACAAAGCTAAGTAAACCGCATAAAAAAAAGCCACTCGGGAAGAGTGGCTTTTAATTTTCAAAAAGTGAATAATTACTGTACCATTCCGGTAACAACCACGTTAGCAGTAGTTGTACTTTGAGCAGAAATATTAAGTAGGCTCAGGTCAAGGTCGGTAGCAGACTCTACGGTCAACATCCCTTCAAAAGACATCTCTCCGTTAGTGTCTTCCTGGTAAGATGCGTAGTGAAGCTCATAGTCTCCTTCTTCCAAAAAGTGAAGTGAATAAGCTCCGGTAGTTTCACTTGCAACAGAACTGTTTACAGCTCCTGCAAAACGTACTCCGTTTGCGTTCTCATTGGCCTCTCCTGCACTGTAAGTTCCTTTTTTGTAAGCATACACTACGATAGTTCCTGCAGCGTCATTAGCATCCTGTACAGAACCTTCGATCTTACCGGCGTTATTTTTACTTACCGCACGAATACTGCTCTGCATTTGAGAAGAAGAAACGAATTTGAAGTCTCCTGATTGAGAATCGGCAACGATCATTTTTCTGAGATCAAAATCAAGAACAATAGTATTGTTATTAGACTCTTCAATCTGGGTAGCCGCCTTTGTAAGTGCAATTTCGGTTGATTCTGCAACCAAGGCCTTTTTCTCTCCGGTCGCAGTTAAGATATAGTTTCCGGGAGCATCTCCATTAGCGTCAAATTCATTATCAACTTCAACCACAATACTGGAAGTTGTTCCGCTTTCCAGCATAACGTTACCTAAGGCTTCTGTCTTACCATTTTGAAGAGCTAAAAGGTCTACGGTCGTAGTTTGAAACCCTTCAAGGGCTTTCCCATTGACCTTCACATTGGTAATGGTAACAAAAGCACCTTTTACATTGGCATTATCGATTGGAGCATCGGTAACTTCAACAGCAGTGTTGTAAGTTTTAGCGTTTGGATCAACATTATCGTCTTCGTCTTTTGAACAAGACACGATCAATAACATTGAAAATACAAGTAAAGCTGATCTAAATAAGTTTCTGTAATTCATAACGTACAATTTTTAGTGAGCCGGAGTTTTTTCCGGTCACGATTAACAATTAGATTAAGTTTTAGGTTAATTAATGCAGGTTTTCAGTGCATCGCTGAACTCTTTTCCGCTCTCCACAACCACCCGGGCGTCCCCGGAATATGAAATAGTGATTGGATAGTCAAAACTCAGAACTTCATAGGTTTCTTTATTTTGAAGAAAAGTGAACAGTTGTTGTTTATTGGCAATGTTCGCCGAATTTGTTTGCTGTGTATTGATATTATAGACAAACACTTTTATCGGAAACTGGATCTTCGCGCAGGTAATTGGCGAAATTCCATTTTCAACATCTTCCCTGCAACTTTGCTGTAGCTCTTCAAATTCCTGGCTGCCAGAGATAGTAACAGTCTCGTAATTTGATAAGGTTACCGCTACCGGAAACTGAAGTGAGATTTTGTCTTCTCCCAACTCCTTTATTCTTTCGGTCACTACTTCAAGATCTGCTGCGGAAGAAACCTTTACCTCTACTCCTGCCAATTCCACTGTAAATGGGAATCTTAAAGAGAAACAAGGACTATCATCAATCTCATCATCTGCGCTACCGTCTTTTTTAGAAGCTCTTTCCACTTGCGTGTAGAATTCCGAACCTTCTGAAAAACCAGTTTCGTTCTCTCCGGTCAACACTTCATATTCCTCCTGTTGACAGGCTCCTAACATGAAGCTACCTATAAGAAGTAATACTATTTTGTTGATCTTTTTCATTGTTGAAATTAACTAGACTTAATTGCCTGTTCTGTATATAAAACAATCCAAAAGCGATCTTCCCCACCCTCCACTTGAAAAAATTTCAATTAAAATTATATTGTACTGGATTACAGTTTATTACAAATAAAAAAGGGCGACAACCAAAGTTGTCACCCTTTCAAAAAGTAGGTTAAGCACTAAAATTATTCCAATGTAATAGGATCCATTTCCTGGATCTTTCCGGTCTCAACTACTACGCCTTCAACAGTTACCGGTGCTTTTCCTGAAGCTTCCGCAGGGGTCACCGTAACTGTATAAGTTCCTGCAGGAACACCATAGACCATAAAGTTTCCGGTTTCCTCAGCAGTGTGAGTTGTATGTTCTGTGGTGCCATCGGTCACTGTAACCAGACTTTGCACTTCCGCAGGAGCCACCACTCCGGCAATTGCACCTGTTTGAGCCTCAAGGCTGGCACTAATTACAGGTTTAAGGATCAGTCCGCCGTCATTGGCCTCAACAATAGACTTATCTACATTAAAGTCAAGAATGAACTCATACAACAAGCCCGGCTCCAGGTCCTGGTGTACATTTAATTTTAGACCTGATTGTTGAGCACTTGGAGTTTGAAGAGGTACATCGGCACCATCAGAGGTGATAACAGTATTGTTTTCTCCAAGGATCAACCTGATCTGACTTAACTTTCCGGCAGGCACAACAGTTTCCACTAACATGGCACTAATTCCGCCTGTTAACTCCAGAAGATCATAAACTCCTGGTTCAAGTGCGGCAAATTCATGGGTTTCCCCGTCAATAATAATTTCAACTCCCTGCACATCTACCATCACATTTTGATAGTCACCGGGAGCGTCCACTAATTTGACACTAAACCCTGCCGATTCTTCGTTTGAATCATCAGTTGAACAACTGGTAAAAGCAACCGAAAAAGCTGCCACACAGACCATTAATTTTAAAAAGTACTTCATAATAGGTAATTTGGGTTAATAATTATTCTTTGCTGAATCCTTTAATTAAAACTCAGACGTTATACATATATAACAGTTAAAAGAACGTTAACCCTACCCTATCCCCATAAAAAATAAATAGTTTTGGACAGATTTTACCCAAACCTACAAAGATGCCGGAGCAGAATTTATGTAATGACAAGATCTTTAATGGTTTCTACCAAAAACACTCCCGCGACCTCTACAATTTCATGTACTACAAATCTGGTGACGGAGACCAGGCAATGGATTTTGCACAGGAAGCTTTTGTAAAGATCTTTGAAAACTGCGGAAAGATCCAGTTTTCCAAAGCCAAGAGCTATCTTTTCACCACGGCGAACAATCTTTTTCTAAATGCCGTAAAACACCAAAAGGTGAAACTTTCCTATGCACAACGGCAACCCGCTGAAGTAATTTCAGGAGAAGATCCACAATTTGTATTACAGGAAAAAGAATATATGCAGCAGCTGGAAGATGCCATTTCTGAGCTCACAGAGGCCCAGAGGGAAGTTTTTCTGCTCAACCGAATTGACGGAAAAAAATACAGGGAGATAGCAGAGATGTTGGATATTTCAGAAAAAGCGGTAGAAAAACGAATGATGGGAGCCCTAAAAAAGCTGAGAGCGCGTTTGGATAATTTTTAAAATTTTTCTCTTTTTGAAGGTAGGGTAAACACCTCCTTAGTTGTTCTATATACAGAAGCATGGAAAACAAGGACCTCATATCGAAATGGCTGAACAACGAGCTTACCGCCCGTGAGCTGGAAGCATTCAAACAAACCGCTGATTATCAAAGATACAGCGACATAGTTGAGAATGCCGCCAGATTTCATAGGCCGCACTTCAACGAAGAGCAGGGTCTTCTTGATCTAAAAGAGCGTTTAGCATCTAAAAAGGAGGTTCCCGTTCGAAAATTGAATTTTTCAGCATATTACAAAGTAGCGGCGGTATTCATCGTGTTTTTAGCAACCGGTTTGTTCATTTGGCTAAACCAACCCGAGGTGATAAGCACCGGTTATGCTGAAATGGCGGTTCTGGAGCTTCCCGATCAATCTACCGCCAGGTTAAATGCAGATTCGAAAATAAAATACAAGCCTTCAAAATGGGATAAAAAGCGCATTCTTGAATTAGAAGGAGAAGCTTATTTCCAGGTTGAAAAAGGTAAAAAATTCACGGTAGAGACAGACCAGGGCGAAGTAACGGTTTTAGGAACCAAATTCAATGTCAAGGACAGGGAGAACTATTTTGAAGTTCACTGTTATGAAGGTGCTGTAAAAGTAAATGTTGCCAATAAAGAGATCATTCTACGTAAAGGCAATTCAATTAAAGTCATTAATGGGGAAGTTAAAAACCTCAACAATTTTGACCGTAACGCCCCGGGATGGACGATCCAGGAAAGTGATTTTAATGCCGTTCCTCTAAAACAGGTAATTGCTGAACTTGAACGTCAATTCGATCTGGATATTGAAACTGAACAGGTAGACCTCAACCAGCTTTTCACAGGGAGCTTCAGCCACACCAATAAAGAAGTCGCGATCCAGGCGATCAGCATTCCGTTACAGTTGAACTATAAATTTGAATCTGAGAAGAAAGTCATTCTGTATGTGGAATAACTTTGAAAGTTGGTCTAAAAATTTTCTTCTATTGATCGTATTTTTCATTGGTACGATCGCATACTCTCAGCAAGATCCGGCTCAAAAAACCCCTTTAAAAGAAGTCATCCCGTTACTTGAAGATCATTTTGATATTCGATTCTCTTACCGGGAACAAGATGTTAAAAACATTTCTATTTTCTCGCCTTCCCAGGAGCTCAACTTGAAAGAAACACTGGTCTTTCTCGAGCGACAAACCGGGCTCAAATTCAAAATCCTTGATGAAAGGTATATTGCCATCACAGCATCTCCTGAGGTCATAAATTTCTGCGGAATGATACTCGATGCTGAAACTAATGAACCCTTACCGGGAGCTACCGTTCAAACTATTGATCAAAGTGAAACCACTATTTCTGATATGGACGGAAAGTTTATGCTTAGGTCGGTTAAGGCAGCTGCACCGGTAAAGATCAGGTTTTTAGGATACCACGATAAATTTTTAGAGGCTCAATCAATTTCCGAAGAAAACTGTCAATCCGTTCTTATGGAACCTTCGGTATTCTCACTCAGGGAAACGGTGGTAGTAAATTACCTGACCGCCGGAATTAGCAAACAGAAAGATGGTTCGATCCATATTAATACAGACAGGTTTGGAGCGCTGCCTGGCCAGGTAGAACCAGATGTTTTGCAAACCGTGGAATCACTTCCGGGAGTAGAAAGTGTGAACGAGACGGTTTCTAATATTAACATTCGGGGCGGGACAAGCGACCAGAATCTGGTACTTTTCGATGATATAAAAATGTATTTAACCGGGCATTTCTTCGGATTGATCTCTGCTTTAAATCCTAATCTTACCAAAGATGTCACGGTGGTCAAGAACGGCACCAGCCCAAGTCTCAATGACGGAGTATCGGGGACCATCGATATAAGATCTGAAGATGAACTGGTCGGAAAATTCTCTGGAGGAGCCGGCCTTAATTTAGTGAGTGCAGACGCGTTTTTACAGGTTCCGGTAACTGAAAAATTTGAAATTCATGTTTCCGGAAGAAAGTCAATAAATGACCTTGTTGACACTCCTACTTACGACAATTACTTTTCAAGAACCTTTCAGGATTCTGAGATCTCCCTGAATCCCGAAAATGATAATCTGCAGGATTCAAATTTCAGTTACTATGATACAAGCCTGAAAGCTCTTTATGACCTTAATAAAGATCATAAATTCCGTTTTTCGCTGGTCCAGATCTACAATAACCTGGATTATACTGAGTACGCGAATACTTCAGAAGCATCCCGACAAAGCAGCCTGGCTCAAAATAATCTCGCGCTGGGCGGAAACTGGAGCGCCAACTGGAGTGAAAATTTTTCAACGGAAATTATAAGTTACCTGTCCCAATACCAATTGGAAGCACTCAACTTCACAGTTGATACAGATCAAAGATTCATGCAGGAAAATGATGTTTTAGAGACAGGTTTAAAAATAAATACCACGACGAAACTCAATAGCAATTTTAATTTCCTGAACGGTTATCAATTTTATGAAGTCGGGGTTTCAAATATTGAAAAGCTCAATAATCCGTTTTTCAGCAGTACCATCAAAAATGTGGTTAGAAGTCATTCTCTTTATTCGGAATTGAAATATTCAGGAAACACGACCTATGTTCGCGGAGGTTTCAGAATAAATTATTTACCGAAGTTTGAAGAAACAATCTTAGAGCCCAGGCTAAGCTTCAACCAGGAACTAGGAAAATACTTCTCGTTTAAACTACTGGGAGAATTTAAAAGCCAGACCACAAGCCAGATAATTGACCTACAGGAAGACTTTTTAGGAGTTGAAAACAGGCGATGGACCCTAGCTGATCAGGAAAGCTACCCGATCATTAAAAGCAAACAGATTTCTTCGGGTATCGATTTCAAGAGGGCAGGCTGGTACCTGGATCTGGAGGGATTCTATAAAAAGGTTGAAGGGATCAGCACTTCCAACCAGGGTTTCCAGGACCAAAATGAATTTATCAGGACCTCGGGCAGTTATATCTCCAAAGGTTTTGAGGTTCTTATAAACAAGAAAGCCGGTGACCTGAATGCCTATATGAATTATACTTTCGGGAAGAATGATTACACCTTCGAGGAACTTAATCCGCAAAATTTTCCCAATAATTTTGACATTACCCACTCCTTATCTGTGGCTGCCAATTACAGTTATCGGGATTTTAAGTTTTCGGCCGGGGGCCATGTACGCAGTGGAAAACCTTATACAGAACCGGTAAAAGGAGATGAAACGCGTCGTGAAGGAAATAACTGGGTGGTCAATTACTCAGATCCCAATGCGGAAAACCTGCCAAATTTTGTTCGGGTAGATCTTTCAGCCTCCTATTCTTTTGATCTTTCCAACTCCGGAAAACTACAGCTGGGACTGGGGATCTTAAATCTTTTGAACAGGGAAAATATCATTAACCGCTACTACAGGGTTGATAGTGAAGACAACCAAAAGGCTATAGAGATCAATAATAAGTCACTGGGCTTTACACCCAATGCTTCCGTAAATTTCACTTTTTAAGGCTCGTTCTCAGCTTTTCAGCATAGGACTTTACATTTTCCTTATTGAACTCTTTTTCCTCGTTTATGCGAAGTAAAACCGGAAGTCCTGTCATTTTTTGAATGATGTCCTCAGTGGATTTATTCTCATTCCCGTTAAAAATGATACCAATACAGTTAAGATTCCTGTTTTTCAAGGCCTCAATTGTGAGTAACGTATGGTTGATACTTCCCAGGTAATGACGGGACACAACGATCACTTTATGATCGGGCTGAATTAAATCTGCGATTGTTTCTTTATCACTTACAGGAACTAATAGTCCGCCGGCGCCTTCGATCACCAGGTCATTACTTGTTTGTGGGGGTTGAATATTTTCCGAAGAAATCTCCACTCCATCAATCTCAGCCGCTCCGTGGGGACTCATGGGTGTTTTAAGAGCAAAAGAGTTAGGGTGAAATACCGTTTTTGAATTACTAACCAACCCTTTCACTTTATGAGTGTCTGAAAGATCCAGGTCTCCCGCCTGAATTGGCTTCCAATAATCTGCCTGAAGGGCTTCTGTAACCACTGCGGAAACAATGGTCTTCCCAACTTCAGTTCCTATTCCTGTAATGAAATATTTTTCCATGAGACAAAAATAGGGAACTACACGTGAATTTTAGATGAATGTTATTTTATTGAACTGGAAATCTTAGCTAAGTATCTCCTTTTTAAGCACCGTTAAAGTACTGTTCAATTCCTCTTCAGAATTAAACGAATGAAGACAAAACCTAAGCCGCTCTTTGCCTTCAGGAACAGTTGGCGATAAAATGGGTTTTACATCAAAACCTTCCAGTTGCAGATTAAAAGCCACCTGTTTTACTTTTTCATTACCAGGCACAACACAAGAATATATAGCCGAATTTCCTTTAATGAACAAGGGTTCCAGGTCCCTTTTTTCTAGTTCAGAATTAAAATGCTGAATGTTGTTTTGAAGTTTAAGTATTTCTAAAACTCCATCTGTTTCTAAAAATTGAATAGCAGCCAGAATCGTAGCAACCGAATGTGGCGGCAATGAAGTTGTATAGATGAGACTTCGGGAAAAATTTATAAGGTAATCTTTAAGTTTCCGGCTTCCCAGGATCGCGGCACCATGTGCCCCCAACGCTTTTCCGAAGGTGACAAGTCGCGCGAAAACATGGTCGGACACACCCAATTCTTCGACCAGGCCTTTCCCTGTTTCCCCAATAACTCCAACAGAATGTGCTTCATCTACAACAAGAAAACAGCCATACTTTTCAGAAATTTCAGCTAATTGGCGAAGATCAGGCATATCCCCATCCATAGAAAAAACAGCTTCGGTAACTATATAAATAATCGCATCGATGGAGGTTTTCTTGATTCTAATGATCTTTTGTTCAAGGTCCTCATGGTCGTTATGGAAAAATTTGTAGGCTTTTGCCTTACCGAGATTTATGCCATCGCGAATGGATGCATGAGAAAGCTCATCATAAAAAACAATATCATTGCGCTGAGGGACAGATGAGAAAAATCCGAGATTAGCATCATAACCCGAATTATAAATCAGTGCAGCCTCAGAATTGAAAAAGTACTTTAATTTTTCTTCGGCCAGGCCGTATAAAGCGTGATTTCCTGAAAGCAATCTTGAACCCGTCCCTCCATTCTTTAAAATATCATTTTCAACTAAAATACGGTGAGCATTTTCGAAGATCTGATTATTCTTTGCCAGACCCAGGTAATCATTGGAGGAAAAGTCCACAAGATTTTTTTGCCCGGATAATTCCCTGAAAGCCTTTTGTTCTTTTCTAAATTGAAGGCTTTTGTCTAACTTTAAAGGAAACTTCTTCATGGAAGTAAAAATATAACTTTTGACTGAGTATGGATCTATTGGATTTTGGCATCAGAATTGGCGCAGCTTTATTTTCCGGTCTTTTTATTGGGGTGGAACGGGAAATTAGAAATAAGAACGCCGGCTTGAAGACCAATGCGCTTGTATCTCTTGGGGCCGCAGTTTTTGTCCTGATATCTCTTGATTTTAGAGGGGAACCTTATGTAGATATGACCCGGGTTATGGGACAAGTAGTAACGGGAATTGGCTTTATTGGTGCCGGGGTGATCCTTCATACAGGCACGACAGTACGTGGCCTTACCACAGCAGCCACTATTTGGTGCAGTGCCGGTGCAGGTTGCCTGGCCGCCGTAGGCATGTTTAATGAACTCCTGGTCCTTACGTTATTAATTGTCTTTGTGAATGTGGTTTTCGGATATATGGACAGGTTCATTAACAAGAAACTACACCGTGACCCAAATAAAAAGACCGAAGATTAAAAGTGCTCTTCCTCATCTTCCTTTTCAGAAAGATTTTTCGGTGGTCCGATAACCTTTCCTGTGCGGCGATATTTACCTTTAAGATCGTCCATTATTGAACCTTCCCACAATTTATTCCCCGCAATATAGGCAGCTTTACCTATGAGGTGAGCACCTACCGGGGCAGTAAGAAGTATGAACAGAATAATGGCCAGCACTCTTGTGGTGGTAGAAAAGTCATAAAAATAAATGGCAGCTGCGATCAGGAGTAATCCAACTCCCAGCGTTGCCGCTTTGGTGGTAACAGCCATTCTAAGGTACGTATCGGGCATTCTAAGTATACCTACAGCTGCAAGTAATACAAAGAGTGTCCCAAGTGTCGATATGACCGCTATTATTACTGAGATCATTTTCTTTTCCTTTTTTGAATGTAGAACGAATAAGCGACTGTACCTAAAAACCCGATCAATGCCAGAATAAGGGCAATATCCAAAAAGGTGGGCTGATGGGTTAAAATACTATAGACCGCAATGATCCCAATACCTGAAGTCACCAAAAGGTCAACCGCCACTACCCTGTCAGAGATCGTAGGACCCTTAAAGAATCTTACGAACACTAATAGAATGGACACAGACAGTGCCGGAAGGATAATATAATATAGATACTCATCTAAGGTCATGAATACAGTTCAATTATGCGTTTCTCAAATCCGTTTTTTATTCCTTCAATAAATTCATCTCTGTCGGTAATATACATGGAATAGACATATAGCACCTTTTTATCTTCCGAAACATCCAGGCTTAATGTTCCCGGGGTAAGGGTAATAAGGTTGGCCAGCATGGTTATCTCTCCGTCTGAAGTGATATCCAAAGGCACACCTACTATCCCGGGAGTCATGTGAAAACTTGGTGTGCCCACCTCCCATGCCACCTGTATGTTTGCTTTCACCAGTTCGTATAAAAAGAAGAAGAAGAAAGAAACCACTTTTGGAACCAGCCTGAAGTATCGTGCCTTTCCGCTACCTCGTGTAATCACAAAAAGCAGGAAATAACTAAGGAAAAATCCGAATACAACATTAGCAAAGGCAAAACTTCCTGTAAGGGCCACCCAGATAAAAGTGAGAAGTATATTTGCTAAGAAACGGTTCTTCATTCTATTAATTTATTATTTATTAAGTACTGCATTAATATATCCCTGGCTGTCTATCAATTCACTTGAAATCCTGGTAGACAGGATCTGGATATGCTCTGCTCCAAACCCAATATATAAACTTACTATGCTTAAAAGTATTATAGGCACGATCATTTGTGCCTTCTTGATCTTTGGCAATGTTTTAAAATACGGAAATTTCCCCGATTCAGGTAATTTTTCTCCATTCTTCCAGAAAACTTCAGACCATAATTTCACGATCACAAAAAGGGTAATGAAACTGGCAAAAAGAATGCTTCCTATCAGCAAATAATTTTCAGAGGTCCATCCAGCTGAGATCAATGAAAGCTTCGGCCAGAAACCAGAAAGCGGTGGAATACCGACCAATGAAAATAGTGGGATAAAGAACAACAGACTTAATTTCGGATAGTCGGCGTATAGATCTCCCAGCTTATTAATATTGTGATTTGCCTTCAGTTTATAAATTACCCCACTTACCATAAATAAATTGGTCTTCACGATAATGTCATGGATAAGATAAAATATCGCCCCTGCGATAGCAAGTTCGGTCATCATTCCCAAACCGGCGATCATGTACCCAATATGACAGATTACCAGGTAGGAAAATATTTTCCGGATGTTATTCTGAACGATCGCTCCAATCGCACCGCTGAAAAGGGTAAGAATAGCAATTACTAAAAACACATTTTCAAGCAGGGAATCCATTTCAAAGATCAGCGTGAAAACTCTTAGCAAGGCATAAACCCCCACTTTGGTTAACAATCCCCCGAAGATCGATGATACTGCTGAAGGAGGAGTGTGATAAGAAGCCGGCAACCAAAAATACAACGGGAATACCGCAGATTTAATTCCGAAGCCAACTAGAAATAACAATGCATTTACCTGCACCAGGGTCCTGTTCTCTACAGCGGCTACCTTAGAAACAAGATCGGCCATGTTCAAGCTTCCGGTAAGTCCGTACAATACTGCAATCGCGGTAAGGAACACTATGGAAGCAAGGATATTTAAAGTAAAGTATTTTACGGCCCCTTCCAGCTGTGCCTTCTCACCCCCAATGGTCAATAACACGAAAGATGTAATGATTATGATCTCAAACCAAACATACAGGTTGAAAATATCACCCGTAAGAAAGGCACCGTTAAGTCCCAGCAACAGGAAGTGAAAGATGGGGAAGAAACCGAATTTTAGACGGGGAGGAATTACAGATCCGGCCGAGAAACTTGATACGGCAAGCCCGGCCAGCGCTGTTAGCAACACCAGTGTTGCCGAAAGCGTATCGGCCACAAAGGTGATCCCGAACGGGGCAGACCAATTTCCAGCCTGTATTGTAAGCGTCCCATTTTGCCAAACTTCCATGAACAACCATACCGAAAATGCGAGATTCAGCACACTTCCCGAGATACTAATGAATTTCTGCCATCCCGTCTTGTTCCATGCGAACATAAGGACGATGGCCAAAAACATTTGCAGTAATAAAGGGTACATTAATAACTGTTCGCTCATGAGAATTCGTCTGTTGCGTTCATTTCATCCAGATCATCAGTTTTAACAACTTTATGTGCTCTTTTCACCAAAATGATAGCGAAAGACTGCAATCCAAAACTGATAACAATTGCGGTAAGAATAAGGGCCTGCGGAAGCGGATCTGAATAAGCTTCCAGGAAAACCTTTGAGTTTTCGGGAATGATAGGAGGACTACCTTTTGCGATCCTTCCTAAAAGGAAGATCAACAGGTTCGCCCCATTACCCAGTAAAATGATCCCAATGATCAATTTCACAAGGCTACGGCGCAGAATCATATAGATCCCGGCTGCATATAAAGTACCAATCATTAATGCCAGAAGTATTTCCATAAACTAGGTAGATTCTGAAATTGTAAATATGATTGTAAGTGTGACGCCCACAACTACCAGGTAAACTCCTATATCAAAAAACAAGGCTGAACCCAAGCTTCCTAAAACTTCAATTTTATCGGGATACCATAGCCCGGTCATAAAAGGTTTATCAACAGATAGCATTGGTGCCAGTCCGCTAAGAAATGAAAGACCGAGTCCAAAAGGCATTAAAAACCCCGGATGTATCTTAATAAGATTTTTCGTGTTCCCAAGACCATTCGCGAAAGCATGCAAAACGAAAGCAATAGAGGCAATAAGGCCTCCCACAAATCCACCTCCCGGAAGATAGTGTCCGCGAAGCAATATAAACACAGAGAAAACCAGCAACAAAGGCAACATGTAATTTGAAGCGGTTCTTAAAATAATGGTCTTCATCTATTATACTTTAGTTTCATTAATCCTTTAATTCACGGTCGTCTCTTCTTAACCTCAGTTTCAATAAGCTGAATACTCCTAACGCAGCCACTGTAAGAACCGAGATCTCAATTAAAGTATCAGAGCCCCTGAAATCTACAAGGATCACATTCACTACGTTCTTACCGTGAGCCAGAACATACGAATTTTCAGCGTAATAATTACTTACTTCCTTATTTACAGGTTCACTAAGCACCTCAAGCGCGATCAGGGTGATCAATATTCCGAAGGAGAGCGAAAGAACCCCATCTATTATTTTCATTTTTACGTCTGAAATCGACAGATACTTCGGAAGGCTTGATAAAACCAGAACGAACAGGATCACCGTAAGGGTGTCTATGGAAAACTGGGTCATCGCAAGATCTGGCGCACTATAGATTACGAACATGAGACAAATCGCGTATCCAACAACACCCATGGCAACTACCGCAGTCAACCTGGACCTGGCCGCTACCACGAAGATCACAGAAAGGAACATGATCCCCATGATGATCATTTCGTAATAGGTCATTCTTGAAAAGGAAGAATAGTCTATAAAAAAGTCTTTTTCGACACTAAACAGGGAATAGCCTACAAGAGCGACCAAAAATAGAATGATGGTAGAAACATAGTTTCTCAAAAAGCCATTTTGGAAGATCCTTGTCCACACATTTGAAAAATACCATACTCCCTCCCCGAATTTTAAAATCAAATTCTTCGGCGCAATAAAATCTAGTTTTGCAATTGCGGTTTCCCTCTTTTCGGAAGGCTTCAGGAAAAAATACAATGCGAATCCTAGAAGCAGTGTTATACCACTTAACAGAAGAATCGTATTAAATCCATGCCACAGTTTTAAATGTACCTCTTCTCCAAGTCCGCCTGCAGATTCCACAACAGACTTTACAATTGGCCCGTCAATGATAGACGGAAAAATTCCGATGATCAGACCCAATGAAGCCAGAAGAACCGGCGGGAACCACATAAGAATCCCGGGCATGTGAACTTTAGAAAATGATTCCGGTAATTTTCCTGTAAATGGTTTGATCCCTGCGACAAATCCCGCGTACAGCACTAGGATATTTGTTCCTATCGCAACTGCGGTAAGAACAATAGACCAGTTACCCATGCCTAAAGTGGATTCATAAACAAGATCTTTTCCAATAAACCCAATTGTAGGCGGCATTCCGGCGCTGGAGATCGCTGCCAGGAATCCGGCGATCGCGACCGGCATCATCACCTTCCGCAGCCCTGAAAGAACAGTAACATTACGGGTTCCCGTTTCATGATCAATTATACCTGTAATAAGGAAAAGCGTGGCCTTATAGAGGGCATGTACTACAATGTAAACAGCCGCCGCGGTTAATGCGTATTGTGTACCCAATCCGATTAAAAATACCAGGATACCTAAGACCGATATTGTGGAATAAGCGAGTACTCCCTTTAGATCTGTCCTGAACAAAGTATGAACCGCTGAATAGAACATGGTAATTCCACCGACAGCAATCAGGGTAGTATTCCAGATTTCTTCACCCCCCAAAATAGGAGTAAATCTTAATAATAAATAAATACCGGCCTTTACCATCGTCGCAGAATGCAGGTAAGTTGAAACCGGGGTTGGCGCCTTCATAGCACCCGGTAGCCAGAAATGGAAAGGGAACTGGGCTGATTTTGTAAACGCGGCTCCAAATAACAGTAAAACTATCCAAATGTAAAACTCACTCCCAATGATCTCAGGACTAATGTTAACCATTTCGGCAATACTATAAGTACCCGCTACATTCCCAAGCAACAATGATCCGGCAAGGAAAAGGAATCCACCGGTTCCAGTAATGGCAAGGGCCAAAATAGCCGATTTTCGGGAGGCTTTATTGGTGTTATTGAATCCAATAAGGAAGAAAGAACTTATACTGGTCAACTCCCAAAAAAGGAATAATGAGAGGAGGTTGTCACTAAGTACCAGACCTAGCATAGCCCCCATGAACAATCCAAGGTAACCGTAAAACCTATCCAGGTACTTGTGACCTTTGAGATATTCGGCTGTATACGCGAACACTAGAAAACCTATCCCTGTAATTAATAAAGAGAAGAGCAGGGAGAGTCCGTCAAGTGTGAAGTTGAGATTTAATCCGAAGGAAGGAACCCATTCGTAATTTTCAGAAATCACTTCCCCGTTAGAAACTCTTTCTATGAATGATAAGAAGTAAACAAAGAGTCCAAGTGGTACCAGAGAAGAAAGCACTGCAAGCTTTCCCTTTATAAATTTCCCGATAAAAACCAGGAGCAGAGAAAAGATAAAACCTGAAAGGATTGCTATCAGCATGGTAAGGGTTCTAAATTCTGTTAACCGCAAATATAGCAGTTATATGTGAGGATTTAAACTTGTACCAGATTTTTAGTAATTGATATAATCGATCCTTGAATTGCAATTATCACCACCTGAAATACCAAAATAAATTAACGATCAGGATGAAAATAAAATATTTAAAACCAGCAGACCTCACTTCAAATTTGTTCCAGGAGAATCACCAGATTCGGGTATGAACAAAAAAAAGCCTGTCACAAATTGCAACAGGCTTTATATTTTGATTCAAACTAGCTTAGTCAGCCAGGACGATCACTTTATTATCTTTCATCTCAATTACACCACCGTCCACAGGAAGAACCAAGATCTTACTGTCACTGGCATCTGTCTTAAAAAGCTTGGAAATCTTTTCAGTATTCACAGCAGAAGTATGTGTAAAAACTTTGATCTCACCTTTACCTAAAACAGATACGATAGGGGCGTGATTGTTCAACATTTGAAATTGCCCATTAATACCCGGTACGCTTACAGAATCAACTTCTGAGCTTAACAGGACAGCTTCCGGAGTAACTATTTCTAAATACATATGTTTCTAAATTTCAAATTCCAAATCCCAATTTCCAACTATTTACAGGAATTTGGGATTTGTATATTGGGCTTTCTCCAATTATGCTTCAGCTAACATTTTCTCACCTGCCTCGATAGCCTCTTCGATAGTACCTTTAAGGTTAAAGGCAGCTTCTGGCAAGTGATCCAATTCACCATCCATAATCATGTTGAATCCTTTGATAGTATCTTTAATGTCTACCAACACTCCTTTAAGTCCGGTAAACTGCTCAGCAACGTGGAAAGGCTGAGATAAGAAACGCTGAACACGTCTTGCACGTGATACGGCAAGCTTATCTTCTTCAGAAAGCTCTTCCATACCAAGGATGGCAATAATATCCTGAAGTTCTTTATATCTCTGCAGTAACTCTTTTACTCTTTGAGCACAGTCATAGTGATCATCTCCTAAGATATCAGCAGTTAGAATTCTTGAAGTAGAATCAAGAGGATCTACCGCAGGATAAATACCTAGCTCGGCAATCTTCCGAGAAAGTACTGTTGTTGCATCAAGGTGGGCGAAAGTTGTCGCCGGCGCAGGGTCAGTCAAGTCATCTGCAGGTACGTAAACCGCCTGTACAGATGTAATAGATCCATTCTTAGTAGAAGTAATACGCTCCTGCATCGCACCCATCTCGGTAGCAAGTGTTGGTTGGTAACCTACCGCAGAAGGCATACGTCCAAGAAGTGCAGATACCTCTGAACCTGCCTGTGTGAAACGGAAAATATTATCAACGAAGAAAAGAACGTCTTTTCCTTGCCCTTCTCCTGCTCCATCACGGAAGTATTCAGCAATAGTAAGACCTGAAAGAGCAACACGAGCACGTGCTCCTGGTGGCTCGTTCATCTGTCCAAATACGAAAGTAGCTTTAGAATCTCTCATCACGGTCTTGTCAACCTTCTGAAGATCCCAACCACCTTCTTCCATAGAGTGCATGAAGTCATCACCATACTTGATAATTCCTGATTCAAGCATCTCTCTCAAAAGGTCATTTCCTTCACGTGTTCTTTCACCAACTCCGGCGAATACAGATAAACCTCCGTGACCTTTTGCAATGTTATTAATCAATTCCTGGATCAATACGGTTTTACCTACCCCGGCTCCACCGAAAAGACCAATCTTACCTCCTTTTGCATAAGGCTCGATAAGGTCAATTACTTTGATCCCTGTGAAAAGAACTTCTGTGGATACAGATAAGTCTTCGAATTTTGGAGCTTCTCTGTGAATAGGAAGTCCATTTTCATTAGCTTTTGGCAAATTACCAAGCCCGTCAATAGCATCCCCGATCACGTTGAACAAACGTCCATACACATCTTTCCCGATTGGCATTTGAATAGGCGCTCCTGTAGCAACTACTTCAACTCCCCTGCTCAAACCATCGGTTGAATCCATAGATACAGTTCTTACGGTATCCTCTCCAATGTGAGATTGAACCTCAAGAACCAAAATAGATCCATCTTTTCTGGTAATTTCCAATGAATCGTAGATTCTTGGTAATTCAGCATTCTCTGTGTTAAACGCTACGTCAACGACAGGGCCGATAACTTGTGCAACTTTACCTGTAACTTTAGACATTATCTAATCCTTTAATGTTTTTGTTTTATAAATACTTAAAAAAGAACCAATAACAACTTTTTAAAGTCGTTCGCTTTTTCAGGCTGCAAAGATAGTTTTTTTGGATAAAAGTCTCTAAGAGAAAAGACAACTTTTTTATCCTATTAAAAAAGTTGCCTCTAAAAATAGCATTTCTGAATATCTACAGAAATGAAAAAGGCCTGTGATTTATTAAAATCACAGGCCTTAGCCATGGTGTTCAAAAATTTTATTCTACCGTAACAGATTTAGCCAGGTTTCTTGGCTGATCCACATTCTTACCAAGCATTACAGCAATATGGTACGAAAGCAACTGCAAAGGAATGGTTGTAAGTAACGGAGTTAGAGCTTCGATGGTATCAGGCACCTCGATCACGTAATCTGCAAGATCACGCACGCTTGTATCTCCTTCAGTAACGATTCCAATGATCTTACCCTGACGGGATTTGATTTCCTGGATATTACTAACCACCTTCTCATAATGCCCTTTTCGGGTAGCGATCACAACAACCGGCATCTCCTCATCGATAAGAGCAATAGGTCCGTGCTTCATTTCTGCCGCCGGATATCCTTCCGCATGGATATAAGAGATCTCTTTCAATTTCAGTGCTCCTTCTAAAGCAACCGGAAAGTTAAACCCTCTTCCAAGATACAGGCAGTTACGAGCGTCTTTATATTTATCTGCAACCTTTTTAATATGATCGTTCGACTCCAAAGCTAACTCTACTTTACCCGGAATTGTTTCCAATTCACGAAGGTGCATATGGAAATCTGAATTCGAGATCGTTCCTTTAGCTTTGGCAAGCTTAAGTGCGATCAAGGTCAAAACTGTGATCTGAGTAGTGAACGCTTTTGTAGAAGCCACCCCGATCTCAGGCCCCGCATGAGTATAAGCACCCGCATGGGTTTCACGAGAGATAGAAGAACCTACCACGTTACAAACTCCAAATACAAAGGCGCCTTTTTCCTTGGCTAGCTTAATAGCGGCCATGGTATCGGCAGTTTCCCCACTCTGAGAGATAGCTATCACCACATCATCAGAATTGATGATAGGGTTTCTATATCTAAATTCTGAAGCATACTCCACTTCAACAGGGATGCGAGCTAGATCTTCGAAAATATATTCAGCTACAAGTCCTGCATGCCATGAAGTACCACATGCAACAATTACAATTCTTTTAGCATTCAGAAAACGCTCAAGGTTATCATCTACTCCGGCCATTCTTATGAGCCCAGCGTCTACCTGAAGTCTACCTCTGTAAGTATCGGTAATCGCACTTGGCTGCTCATAGATCTCTTTAAGCATGAAGTGATCAAAGTTATTTTTTTCGATCTGCTCAAGGTTCAACTGAAGCTCCTGAATATAAGGATCTACTAAGGCGTCATCCTTGATCTTTCTAACTTTTACACCTTTATTTCTTCTTACAACCGCCATTTCTCCATCTTCGAGATAGATAGCGTTGTTGGTAAATTCGATAAACGGAGAAGCATCGGAAGCAATGAAATATTCCTCTTTTCCAACTCCAATTGCCAATGGACTTCCCAGTCTGGCAACAACAATTTCGTTCGGCTTGGTCTTGTCAAAAACAGCGATCGCGTACGCACCAACAGTTTGGTTCAAGGCAATTTGAACTGCTTTCCCAAGCTTCACATTTTCCTTTTTGATAACATCTTCAATAAGGTTAACCAAGACTTCGGTATCTGTATCAGACTCAAAAGTATATCCTCTGGTGGTCAACTCTTTTTTCAGAGATTCATAATTCTCTATGATCCCGTTGTGAATGATCACAAGGTTACCCGAGTTTGACAGGTGCGGGTGGGAGTTAACGTCATTGGGAACTCCGTGTGTAGCCCATCTGGTATGCCCTATTCCCAAGGTACCGCTGGTATCTACTTCATTCTCCATCTTTTCTTTTAGGTCTGCAACCTTTCCTTTGGTTTTGGAAACCTTTAATTCCTTATCATCATATAAGGCGATCCCGGCACTGTCATATCCTCGATATTCCAGTCTTTGAAGACCTTTCAAAACTATAGGATATGCTTCCCTATAGCCTATATATCCAACAATTCCACACATAATTTATTACTTAGATTCAGTATAGTAAATTTTCAATTTCAATCTTTTCGCATCATCCTCCGCATCGGGACCATACAAAACTGTAGCCTCAGGCGTAATAACAGATCCCGCCGGAACCCTCTTCACAACTGATTCTTCGGTTTGTTTAACGGCCGAATTTGAAAGTATATTCACATTCTGGGTAACCACCAATCCCAATTTAGGATTGTCAACATCATTATTAAGGATATTATTTACATGTTTCGTAATCCTTACCTTATAAACGACCCCATTCCCATTTTCATCTGTTTTCAACGGCACAAGATGATTATTATTTGCAGGAGAATTTAAAGGGTTTGGTGTCCCAGGAGTATTGAATACATAATCCACAAGAACCGCATTAGTATTAAGATCGTAAATTAGTACTCTCTCCGGCTGATTTAATCCTGAAGCCAATTCGTTATTCACATAGAATTCCAAGTTCGCCTCATTGATAAGCCAGTTGTTTTCACGAAGAAATTCCAATTCATCTGAAATTCCGTCATCATTAGAATCAAGCCCACTGAATAATTCAATTACCGCCATGCTTCCTTTTCCTCCTTTCAAATATAAATTAGAAGATTCCGGAAATTGTGGGGTGTTCTGTTCAAATGTATTCACTTTTGAAGAACCGAAAGAAAGCTTGAAAGATTTTGGAGTATCAACTAACTCGTCTTTGTCCTCATCCTCATCTATATCATCAACATCAGCTTCCTTTACAGTGTAATACATTGTAATTCCGGCATTTGCCTGGGCCATATTGAAGATCACCATGGAACCATCAGCCCCGATCTTTTCAGCTTTAAGATAAATTCCTCTAAGGTAATTTCTGAAGCTATTCTGACTTGCCAATACATCAGACCCCTCTTTGTTAAGGATCTTAGTTTGGAAAAAGGTATTATCCAGTTTAATTCTAAGGGCCGGACCTGTTTTAGTGGTATCAGTAGAAGTAATCTCTACGATCTCCTCGGCAGAAGGTTCGAAGCTTTCATTTTTATAAAGAACTGCTCCGGTAAGATTTTCTTCGATTTGGGTTCCAAGATCGGAATAATATTTCTGCGCCTGCTCAAAATTAGTCTCTGGATCAAAATTATTTAAGAAAAAGCTGGATTCCAGAACACTCAGCTTTATTGGTCCTTCTCCATATAGGGAGTCTATCTTATACTGAGCATTCCCATCCGCGTCATTTTCTAATTCCGTAGAAAAATAAGGGATATTCAGTACCACACTATCCAAAACAGGATCTGTACCAAATTCAGGACTGGTAGCACCTAAAGATAATTGCGTGTAAATACTGGCAACCTGATCTCCAAAAACAGGATCAGTAAAATGACCCAAAAGATTCACAGGCAGGTTATTCGTTTGAACAGGAGCAAGTGTATTTGTATAAGCCGAAATTTCAGCTTCATCATACAGTTCTGCATTAAAGCCGGGTTCACCAATTATATTCCCGCCAACTGTTTCAAAATCGTCTTCACATGCTACAAAAGAAAAAACAACAGCAATAACTGTTGTCATTTTCAACATCGTGTTCTTTATATTCATTCGTTTATTTCTTCAATTAAATCTATTCTGTCAGGACCTTTGTTGTGTAGAAATCCTGATATGCCTGCGCAAACTCTTCTCTATTCTTATATTCCAGAACAGGCTTTCCAAGCTTACTAAGATATTTTTTAAGTTCTTCAGGAATATTATCTCCGGCTATGATAGCAGCATCTGAATTATCTACTGCCGTTTTCATAATATTCACATATGTAGGCTTTTTAAGGTGCTTCACCTGCTCATTTTCAAGTCCGTCAAATAATATCTTCTTATAAAGATCATTATCTAAAGTACCATCAAAGTCCTGATTATATACAGAGGTTACAATTTTTGCAGAATTAAACAAAGGTTCATTTCCGTAATAATTCCTAAGATATAATGGCAGTAAGGATGAAAGCCAACCATTCACATGGATAATATCCGGGGCCCAATTTAGTTTTTTCACCGTTTCAATAACACCTTTCGCGAAAAAAATCGCTCTTTCGTCGTTATCAGGAAATAAATTCCCTTCTTCATCGGTAAGTGTCGCCTTTCTTTTAAAGTAATCTTCGTTATCAATAAAGTAAACCTGCATTCTTTCTTTCGGAATGGAAGCAACTTTAATTATTAGAGGCATATCAAGATCGTTGATCACTAGATTCATCCCCGAGAGCCTGATCACTTCATGGAGTTGATGCCTGCGCTCATTAATATTTCCGAAACGAGGCATAAATATGCGTATTTGGCCACCTTGGTTGTTAACCATTCTGGGGGCTTCAAAAGACATAGATGAGATCTCAGTTTCGGGTAAGTAGGGAATAACTTCAGATGATACGTATAATATCCTCTTTTCTTTCATAGGTTCACTGCTTTAATGCTGTTGTGAAATAAAAACACGCAAAAATACAAATTTTTATGCAGATTGCCAGTATTATATTAAGTTTGCACGCTGTTAATTTTACAATAATATGCAGATTTTAAAGGAGAAGCAGTCTCTAAAAAACCAAATTCAGGCCTTAAAAAGACAGGGCCTAAGCATTGGGTTTGTCCCAACTATGGGGGCGCTTCACCAGGGCCACATCTCACTCATAGAAAAAGCTTTAGCCTCCTGTGATAAGGTAGTGGTAAGCATTTTTGTCAATCCTACCCAGTTCGACAATCCCGAGGATCTTAAAAAATATCCCCGCACACTGGAGGAAGATGTTGAAAGGATAGGGAAATTAGGTGAAGATGTCATCATTTTTTCTCCTGCAGCTGATGAAATCTACGGAAAAGAGATACTTTCAGAAGAATTTTCTTTCGACGGACTCGAAAATGAAATGGAGGGGAAATTTAGGGCCGGGCATTTCAACGGAGTAGGCACAGTTGTAAAGAAGCTTTTTGAAATGGTAGAGCCCGATAAGGCTTACTTCGGAGAAAAAGATTATCAGCAGTTACAGATCATTAAAAAACTCGTCGAAAAACAGGATCTTAATATTGAGATAATTGGCTGCCCCATAGACCGCGAAGTCTCGGGACTGGCCAGAAGTTCAAGAAATGAAAGGTTAAGCGAAAGTCAGCGACAAAGCGCATCGGTTATTTACCAGATCCTGTTGCAGGTCAAAGAAGATTTTGGCACAAAAAGTGCAACAGAACTAACCCATTGGGTAACAGAGCGGTTCAAAGAAGAAGCAGATCTTGATCTCGAGTATTTTGAGATCGCCAACGCAGATACATTGAAGACCGTTCAGAATAGAATAGAAGGTGAAAAATACAGGGCCTTTATTGCCGCTTACTCCGGTGATATTAGGTTAATTGATAACATAGCTTTAAATTAGGCAAGGAATGCAAATACACGTTGTTAAGTCAAAAATACACCGCGTAAAGGTAACTGGAGCAGATCTTAATTATATTGGTAGTATAACCATTGATGAAGATCTTATGGATGCTGCAAATATTGTGGAAGGTGAAAAAGTTCAAATTGTCAATAATAATAACGGGGAAAGACTGGAAACTTATGCAATTCCCGGAACCCGGGGAAGTGGTGAGATCACTTTGAACGGCGCAGCAGCCCGTAAAGTGGCAAAAGGGGATATTTTGATCCTCATCACCTACGCTATCATGGAGCTTGAAGAAGCAAAAGCTTTCAAACCCGCACTGGTTTTCCCTAATGAAGAGAACAATCTTTTAAAATAAGTGCGCAAAAAGAAACTTATCAAGATTACAAAAAATTTACTCCCACTTTTGCTGGGAGTTTTTTTGATATGGTATTCTCTTAGCAGCGCTACCCCTTCGGAAAGAGAAGAACTTTGGAACAATATCCTGGTTGCCGATTTAAAATGGGTGATGTTATCACTTTTCTTCGGAATCTTAGCACATATGTCCCGGGCTTACCGATGGAAATTTCTGCTGGAACCCATGGGATACCAACCAAAATTCGCCAACAGTTTTATGGCCGTGATGGGCGGTTATCTGGCCAATCTAGGAGTGCCACGCTCAGGAGAAGTATTAAGAGGCGCCACTATCTCTACTTACGAAGACATTCCATTTGATAAAGCCTTTGGCACCATCGTTTCTGAAAGGATCGCCGACTTGATCATGTTGCTGCTTATAGTCATCGCAGGACTGCTCATTCAAACCGAAGGACTCCTTACCTATTTTGAGACCCAGAATATCAATCCATTTATTTCAGTAGGCACCATTTTCGTTGCCATCTTACTTGGGGTAATTTTTCTGAAGCTTGTGAAAAGATCAAAACACCCATTCATGGTTAAGATCAGGAATTTTGCAAGAGGTCTTTTGGAAGGCATGAAGAGCATCCTGAAAATGGAGCGCAAAAAGGCATTTTTATTCCATACCCTTTTCATCTGGGTCATGTACCTCCTGATGTTTTATGTTATCAAATTCACGATTCCAGAAACCATACCTCTATCAATAGCCGGAATTATGGCAGCCTTCATAGTGGGTTCATTTGCCATTTCTACTACCAATGGCGGGATTGGAGTTTACCCCCTGGCAATGGGAGCTGTATTATTGCTTTTCGGGATCAATCAGCAAGCAGGTGAGGCGTTTGGCTGGATCGTTTGGGGTTCGCAAACAATCTTAGTGATCATTCTTGGTGGTTTTTCGCTATTATTCCTTCCGGTTTTTAATCAGAAGAAATAATTATATATATTGGCCGTATAAAACCCCCCAAGCTTATGTCAAAAATCTATCTATTCCTAGCTATTTTTTTTGCCGCCCAATTATCTCACTCACAGACTATTTACAAGACTATCAACTCCACACTTTTAGGAGAGGAGAGGCAATTAAAAATTCAACTTCCGCGCAACTATGACGAGAACTCAGAAAAGTATTATCCCGTCATATTAGTTCTTGACGGAGATTACCTATTTGAACCATTTGCCGGAAACGTAGATTATTTCTCTTACTGGGATGATATTCCCGAAGCCATTGTTGTGGGTATCAACCAGTCAAGAAGCAGAAGAGCCGACACTTTTTACAACGACATTCAGTATTTCCCGGCCAAATCAGGTAAGAATTTCTTCGATTTTATCGGGGCTGAATTATTCCCTTTCCTGAACCGAAACTATCGAACTACTAACTTTAACGTAATCGCCGGACATGACCTTACGGCTAACTTCGCAAACTTCTACCTGTTTAAGGATAATCCTTTATTCCAGGCATACATAAACCTAAGTCCCGATCTTTCCCCTGAAATGGCCACCCGTCTATACCAGGCGCTGAGCGATACCCGTTCAGATAAATGGTTCTATCTGGCAACCGCCTCAAATGATGTTGCCGAATTGAGGGAGTACATCAAAAAACTGGACTACTCACTTAGTACTTTAGAAAATGAGAACCTTCATTATCAATTTGATGATTTTGAAAAGCCATTCCATTACTCACTGGTAGCTCACGCCATCCCAAGAGCATTGGAAAAGATCTTTGAAGCTTACAAACCTATCAGTTTAGATGAGTACGAGGAAATTAAAGCGGCAGATGCTTCGCCATACAATTACCTGACTAAGAAATATAACATTATTAAGAACCTGTACGGTCTGAACATTCCGGTGCGGTTAAATGACTTTTTAGCCGTTGGGAAAGCCCTTGAGCACAAAGAGAATTGGGATGACCTGGAAAAACTGGGGAAATTGGCAATGGAGCAGGATCCTGACTCCATGTTAGGAAGTTATTATATCGCTAAATCTCTTGAGGAGACCGGAAAGACAAAAAAGGCCATGAGAATGTATGAAGGTTCTTATGATAAAAAAGAAGCTGCTTTCATCACTGCCGATTTCATGATTAGGAAAGCCGAATTGATTAAAAAAGAATACGGGTACTAAAACCAGGAAATATTGGCTAAGACAAAAACTACTTTTTTTTGCCAGAATTGCGGGGCGCAACATTCTAAATGGCAGGGCCAGTGTACCTCTTGCAGGGAATGGAATACCTTAGTTGAGGAAGTCCTTCAAAAAGAGGAGAAAAAAGACTGGAAATCTGCCACTTCTGCCGCTCCTGTAAAACGGGTAGCTAAGCCGCTTCGAATTTCTGAAATTGAAGTTTCCAAAGAAGAAAGACTCAACACAAACAACCATGAACTGGATCGCGTCCTGGGAGGCGGAATTGTTCCCGGTTCACTTACACTTCTGGGCGGGGAACCCGGAATTGGGAAAAGTACCTTGTTACTACAGATCTCCCTGCACCTGAACTACCGGACTTTGTATGTTTCAGGAGAAGAAAGTCAGCAACAAATCAAGATGCGGGCAGAAAGGATCAATCCTGCCTCCAGCAATTGTTATATTTTAACCGAGACCAAGACTCAGAACATTTTTCAGCAAATAGAAAAACTGGAACCTGAGATCGTGATCATAGATTCTATTCAGACGCTTCACAGCGATTATATCGAAAGCAGTCCCGGAAGTATTTCCCAGATCAGGGAATGTACAGCCGAGCTGATCAAATATGCTAAAGAAACTTCTGTACCGGTCATTCTTATCGGCCACATCACCAAAGAAGGTAGCATCGCAGGACCAAAGATACTGGAGCACATGGTTGATACCGTACTTCAGTTCGAGGGCGATCGAAATCATGTATATCGCATCCTGAGAGCGCATAAGAACAGGTTTGGTTCTACCAATGAACTTGGGATCTATGAGATGCAAGGAAACGGACTGCGTGAGGTAAGTAATCCTTCGGAAATTCTCATTTCCAAAACCGAGGAAGACCTCAGCGGAACCGCGATAGCAGCCACCCTTGAAGGAATGCGTCCTTTAATGATAGAGATCCAGGCTTTGGTAAGTTCAGCTGTTTACGGCACCCCTCAACGTTCGGCTACAGGCTACAATTCAAAAAGATTAAACATGTTGCTGGCGGTGCTTGAGAAACGAGCGGGTTTCAGATTAGGTGCAAAAGATGTCTTCCTGAACATTACAGGAGGAATTTCGGTTGATGATCCAGCTTTGGACCTTGCTGTAGTTGCCGCGATCTTAAGCTCAAATGAAGATATCGCGGTACCAAAGGATATTTGTTTTGCGGCCGAAGTAGGCCTAGCAGGAGAAGTAAGGCCCGTGACACGTGTCGAACAACGAATCATCGAAGCTGAAAAATTAGGTTTCAGTACCATCATTGTATCAAAACAAAGCAAGATCCCTAAAAGTAATTTCAACATCACGATTCAGAAGGTATCAAAGATCGAAGATGTAGTAAGTTACCTGTTCGGATAAAATACAAGCAAGGTGACCTTCGTCACTTTACGGGATATAATTCTGAACTAATTTTAGCGAAAAGGATCATGAAGCACAAAGCCGTAAAACTTCTACTTGTGTGTATATTATGCATGGCAATAATAACTGGCATTGTTCTGCTGATTCAATATTCATCCAACTAAAAGCTTTCAAAATGAAAAAAAATATGGGAACCGCAGACCGAATTATCAGGATAATAATCGCTGCAATCATTGCAACACTGTATTTCAATGGTATGATCACCGGCACTTTGGGCATTGTTTTATTAGTTCTTGCCGGCGTTTTTGTACTCACCAGTTTAATTAGTTTTTGTCCGCTGTACACCCTTTTCGGACTAAATACCTGCCCGTCGAAGATTAAGTAATCATTAATAGATAGCTTCAGAAGTCAATTTTGGGCATACCAGAAGTAAAAAAATATCCTGATTTCAACTGCTGAAGTTTTTTGGGAGGACTATTTATAAAGTTTTGTGAAAAGAGTCCCTAACAGTGGTTTAAGGCGACTATGGGTTAGCTTTAACAAGTGAAGTTTCCTATCTTTAAAAGAAAAGAAAGTACTCTGACCTTAAAAAAGCGAAAATGAAAATTTACGAAGCCATCAAAAAAGATCACGAGATCCAGAGAGATCTGTGTTATAAAATTGTAAAAACCTCTGGTAATTCAGAAGAAAGAAAAGAGCTCTGGAAAAAGTTAAGAAGAGAGCTGGAAGTACATGCCGTTGCCGAAGAACGCTATTTCTATTCTCCTCTTATTGATACCGATAAAATGCAGGAAGACGCCAGACATGGGATGGCCGAGCATCATGAAATGGACGAATTGATCCATGAGCTTGAAGAAACCGACATGAGCTCACCACATTGGCTGGCTACAGTAGAAAAATTAGTGGAGCAGGTAGAACATCATCTGGACGACGAAGAAGAAGATTTTTTCAAAAAGGCTAAAAAAGTGTATTCTGAAAAGGAAGCCCAGGCTTTAGCAAAGAACTATGAAAATACCATGCAGGATTATCGAAAATCCTGGCCCGAGTCCATTCCCGGAAATGACGGCAAGGGTGAAGAATAACCTCATAAAAAAAGACCTTTCAGAATTTGAAAGGTCTTTTTTTAGCTAGCACAAGCTTACCTCAGCTTATTCCTTTTTAGAATAGGCCCCAGCCTGCCTTTTATATCATTTGATGCGTCCACAAGCATCTGTTCTGTCGATGGGAAAGGATGGTATCCGTTTTTAAGCAATTCCTTGTCTTCATTAGATAAAAGTCTTTCATCTCCCTTGAATCGGGCGAAAACATTCTCGAAAACAAATTCAGTTTCCAAAGGATAACTTTTCATCAACTGTCTTTTGTCAAGATCTAAATAATCAACCTTACCCTCAAGTGCAAGAGATTTGGTTTGAATCGTTTTGTACAGCGTTCCCTTCACCTTTATAAAATTTTCGATCTTGATCTTATTTCCAAGACTGTCTAAAACATAATCCCCTTTTCGATCCCTTTGATAAGAATACCCGTCAAGGATCTCGGCTTCCAGTGGAATTTCTTTTTCTAGAACCCTTTCAGGAGAAATATGGATCTCCCTAAAATTAAGGTTCACAGCAAAATCGTATTTATAATCCTGATTTTTGAAAGCATGATATTCTGTCCAAAAATCATCAAGTCCATAGGTGTTGAAGTCGAGTAATTCATTTTCCAAACTTCTTGGAATCACGAAAGGCGTCTGGTTGTGCAGTTCAACCACCACAAAATCGGTCCCTTGAAAATGGGTTTCCTCCAGTAATTGCTCAGTATCCCTGTAATTTGGAGAAAGTCTTTGCAACTCCATAAAAACAGTATAGGCATTCCTGTAAGCCAGCTTATCTTTTTGTTCCATCATGGATCTTCCGTCCTGATAAAGCACCTCTGCATATGCATTTTTCGCATCTATGATTTCATCGGAATAATCCCCGAAATTGAAGTTTGCCTGGCGGTTACTGTCTACTATATACATCGGTAATAAAGGGATGATACTATTTTGGATCCTTCTGAGGTTGGAATAAATGTGATAGATTTCACGGCTGTTCGCAGGATTCCCTTCTTTTTCCAAAAAAGCGATCCGCTTTTTCTCAGCTTCGGTCAATTTTTTAAAAGCAGCTTCCAGAATTAAAATATGTTCCTGGTTCCCTTTGCGGGTTTTGTCTTTTTGAAGTTTACCCACAGCAATTGCGATGGCTTCATTATAATTTCCCTGGTTCAAAGCCTGCTGACTGCGCTTCACACTACTGCAGGAAGCAAGAATAAAAAACCCGATTAGAATGAGTAGTTTTCGTTTCATGGCATATTAGTTAGAGGGTTAATAGATTTACTATTAACATTTAACATACCAAAAATAGGTAAAAGGGGTTTCTAATTACCTTCGGAAGCCTTTTTCCTTCATCCTTTTTTCCAAAATTGAACCTTATTCCCATTATTCTGAAATGACTATTTTCAAGGAAATTAATTATCTTCATTAAAATCAAAGCGTCAACCGTACTGAAAATTAGCTGTTTGAAAATGAGAGGAAGGTTCATTCATAACTCTTGAAAGCAGTTTCAAGAACCACTTATGGAGAACCTGATTTTTTAAGCATTCGGGAAATACACAGGACTAAATTAAAAAGCACCGGTGAATCACCGGTGCTTTTAATGTTTTAGACCTTCAGGATTTATTCCATTTCCTGAAGCAGCTTATTGATCTCATCCAGTTTAGGGGTAAGTATCACTTCAATTCTACGGTTCTTCGCTCTGCCTTCAGCAGTGTCATTAGAAGCAATAGGAGCATATTCTCCTCTACCCGCAGCTGTAAGGTTTTGAGGATCGATCCCTGAATTTTGTCTCAATAACTGCACTATGGAGGTCGCACGTTTTGTAGAAAGATCCCAGTTATCTGTCAGTTGTCCACTTCCGTTAAACGGCACATTATCTGTGTGCCCTTCGATCAAGACGGCGATATCAGGGTTTTCAGCAAGAACAGATGCCAATTGGGCTACCGCTTTTTTACCTTCAGTTCCAACAGACCAGCTACCTGAACTGAACAATAACTTGTTTTCCATAGAAACATATACTTTCCCGTCTCTTTGCTCTACCGTTAAGCCTTTCCCCTCAAAATTCGTAAGAGCTTTGGAAAGTGAATTTTTAAGAGCATTCATTTTGGCATCTTTGGCGGCGATCACACCTTCAAGTTCATTCACACGCTTTGATCTTGCAGCCAGGTCTTTCTCAAGTTTTTCAAGCCTTGCCTTCTCTGTAGCCAGCGCTCTTTCCTTATTTTCAAGCTCAGCCAAAAGCTCGCGGTTTCTTTTTGAATTCTCAGCCAGCGCAGAAGAACTGTTCGCTTCTAAGGCATCATAAGAGGACTGCAATTTTGCAAGACGCTCTTTGGTCGCAGCCAATTCCTGCTCCAGACTTTCTTTTTCGGCTTTTAAATTGTCATAACGCTCATTCAACGTGGCAAGATCCTTATCGGTCTTTGTTTTGAATTGCCGGAATTCATCTTTCAATTCAGCGTTTTCTTGTTGTAGTTCCGTGTGTTGACCTTCCAGGTCTTTATACACTTTTGAAGAAACGCATGAGGACAGCACCAGACTGCTGAAAATGGCAAAGAGGGTGATTTTTTTCATTATTGGGAGGCTTTAGGTTTAATTAATTTTTATGAAGTTCCAACAATACCGGGCAATGGTCACTGTGTTTAGCTTCAGGTAATATAACGGCGCGTTTGATCTTTTCTTGCAAAGGCTCACTCACCATGCTGTAATCAATTCTCCAGCCTTTATTATTGCCCCTGGCGCCTGCTCTATAGCTCCACCAGGAATAATGTCCCGGTTCGTCATTTAGGTGCCTGAAAGCGTCAATAAATCCGCTGTCGATGAAATTTCCTATCCATTCTCTTTCTACCGGAAGGAATCCCGAAGTATTCTTAAGCCGAACAGGATCGTGAATATCAATTTCCTGGTGACAAATATTATAGTCCCCGCAAATGACAAGATGCGGAAGGTCCGTTTTCAGCTCATCAATATACTTCTGAAAATCATCCATGTACTGAAGCTTATGATCCAGCCGGGCGATATTGGTACCTGAAGGCAGGTAAAGGCTCATTACCGAAACATCTTCAAAATCAGCTCGAATATTTCGGCCTTCAAAATCCATATAATCTATACCTGTTCCAAAAGCGACGTTTTTAGGTTCTATCTTACTGAGAATAGCCACCCCGCTATAGCCTTTTTTGACCGCCGGAAACCAGGAATTGAACTTGTACCCGATATCTTCAAAGACACTTTCATCAAATTGTTCGGGAGTAGCTTTGATCTCTTGCAGGCAAACCACATCGGCGTCTACCTGTTCAAGCCATTCTACAAAACCTTTTCTGATTGCCGCACGTATTCCGTTGACGTTATAGGAGATAATTTTCATTCGATCGATTTTTTCCGAAGTTCAAAAATAAGGTTTTCGGACTTTCTTCACGAATTGAAAGAAAATATTTCCGAAGAAAAAGCGAATAAAGAAATTAAGACCTACCGCACGATGATGCGTTTGACTTTCCCTTCTTTTCGGGTACCTACTCTTACCAAATATACTCCCGGGGCGGCATAAGACATATCGAGCATATACTCATAGCCATTATAGCTCTTATCGATCCTGTTCTCCACCAGTTTTTGACCTAACATATCATGAACAGTAACCCACAAAAATTGCTGGTAACTGGTGGTAAGACGAATGTCGAAGATATTCTGGTCGGCAGAGGTAATCAGCAATTTTCCATCCTCCAAAGCTGAGGCTTCTATGTCACTTTTGATCACCACGGTATAATCCATGGTATTACCAAATTCCATCACGCTACATGGGTCATTAAGGCTCCCGGAATAGGACGTGTCTCCTGCCCTCACTCTCATGAGATGTTCTCCTAAAGGAGCATCTGCCGGGATGGTAAATTCGAACGTGTAGACGACATTCGATAATTCCAAAACCTGTGAACTAATAAGCAACTCACTTGGATCAAAGAATCCGTTGTCATTGAAATCTATCCAAAGTGAAAACCGGTTATCAGAAAATCTGCTCGATACCCCAACTTTAAAAGTTCGTTGTGACCTGTCCAAGGGTGTAGAAAGTCCGGTGAAATCGTAATACCCGTCTGTACAGTAAATATTTTCATTCACGATCTCATTCAGGTAAAAATTGTAGATCCCGTCTCCAAAACTACAGTCAGATCCTCGAGGAATACAGTTGAGATTTGCCACGGTTTCCACAACAGAATCATTCTTTTCATTAGAATCCTCGACAAGCATAGTTGTAGCGAAGATTTCATATTTTCCGGGATCCGAAAGATCTACCGGAGTCTGAAAAGTATGGGATAATTGCCCTCCAACCGCCAACTGTTGATTAATGGTTTCTTCTATAAGATTTCCTTCATCAAGTCTGTAAGCTACAGGAATATTATTCTGAGGTTCCCCTCCAAAATTTTCTACAATGACCACTACCTGCTCCATGCCAAGGTTCTCACCAGTCTCAGGAGAAATAATATCGGTTATTCCCACATCATTGGGCGGAAGGTTTCTGATAACGAGCTCCAGAAAATCATTTTCCGGATTTTCATCAGTTGACAACTGGGTGCCTGCAGAAAAACTGTAATTGGTTCCCACTTCAGAAAGGTCAGCACGGGCAGAAAAGGTAAATTCGGCTTGCTCTGTTGGCTGAATGGTGCCGTTAAAAGTTTCGGTTACAGAAGTGCCTTCGTCCACTGAATAAGTCACAGGGAAATTAGATTGAGGCGCACTTCCGAAATTTCGGATGGTCACTGTTATCTGCTCCTGACTCCCCAACGTTCCATTTTTCGGAGAAACAAGGCTTACCACTCCAACATCATTTACGTATTCTGGTGCGATCCTGAAGACCCCAACCTTATTAAGGCGGGAACCCTGCGCAAAATATTCGCCAATGAACCAGAAGGTCTCCTCATCTGTAGGGTCCACGGTTATATGAGAATAATCTCCGTAGCGGTTACTGGGATTGGCACTGACACCCTTGGCTATGGTCTCTTCCTGAAGCGTCATCATCCCAAGGGGGTCGTCGGCATATCTACCGGTATATCTTAAGGAAGGAAAAATAGGATTTTCAGGGCTATCATTCAGTACCGTGAAGCCCATCCCGATATTTCCGTTCTTATCCATTGCTATACTTCCACACCAACGGTCACTGCCATCAGGAGCGTAGGTTCCTTCCTGATACACGCTCCATGGACCACCCGAAGCATCCTGTCGTAGTTCATACCAGCGAATTCCCGCGTGTTCTACAACTGAAGGGTCGATATCTACTACAAAATTGAATACGACCGAATTATGATCTGGAAATTGACGGTATGCCGCCGGATACATGATCGCCCCCTGTAAAGCATCCACGTCGGGAGCATTTCCGGGTTGCGAAAGGTTATGGAATGACCCTCCATCAAAGACCGAATGGAAAGGAGTTACCCCATCAGAAGGGCCCAAATTCTGAGATTCTTCTATAGTAGAATTCAAAGGATCCTTCCAATCCACATTGATCAGCCATATTTTCAAATGGTCCTCATTCACCCCGAGCCAGGAATCATCCTGGTAGTACATGATCGGTGCATTGCCTTTGGGAGGCTGTTCTTTACCAACAGCAAAAAAACCTGCAGGGCTATAAAATCCGTTCACTCTTATTCCCGGTAATGGAAAGCCTAAATGTTGCGCCTCCTCTCCCAGCAATATCTTGTCCCTTTCCAGGACATAAACAACCTCATTTAAATTATCAGTTGGATCACCCGGAGCCCTAATTTCATCCGGATCCTGGTTCGTGGTGACATAATATCCGTCACCCCACACATAGAATTTGGGATAATCAGGAAAGGTGCCAGTGTCAAACCTGTAAGTATACCAACCGTCATTCACGGGATCAGGTCCTTTAGTTATCGCAACCAGCAAACTATTGGGGGAATCGCTAAACTGTGTGATCACGAATCGGTCAGCGAAACCATCATAGAAAACGATAGGGTCTCCCAGGTCTTCACCCACAAATGTTCCTCCAATAGTTTGCAGATCTGCAGGAGGAGAAAGCAAATTTCCTTCCTTATCATAAATAGCGAAAGCAGAGTTCCATGCATTCACGTAATGGTTAGGCCCTACTGCTCCGGTAGGATCAGTTGGAGTGGAACCCGAGGTAGCAGCATCAAAGACAAGAATAGGTTTCTTATTTGGTATTTGTCCAACCTCCTTTTGCCAGGCGGCATCAAGATTCTTGGGGTACCCTTTTCCGGGTACCACGATATTTGAACTTCGGTTCTTCGGATTGTATATTTTGAATTCCCCGGAAGGAGGTAAGAGATCTTTTTTGGATAAAGCTTCGGTACTGATCGCCCTGGCAGAACCTGCCAGTACAGGTTTTGACCTCTCCAAAACCTGTTGTGAAAACAGGTTTCCACTCGCCAGGAAAAGAAATAGTAAAAAAAGGTATTTTTTAAGCATTCAGGGAGCTTTTTATAAAGGCTAAATTACAGATTTAAAAATGAGTGGGAACTAAAAAAAGGATAATCCATTACTGAATTATCCTTTTTTTAACTTTAATTAAAGAAATCTCACTTATCTCTTCATCCAGTGTTTGAAGTTCACTTCAGCATCGATCACTGAGGAAAGTTCAGAGATAGGAACTCTTTTTTGCTCCATGGTGTCTCTAAAACGAACAGTAACAGTTCTATCCTCGAGGGTATCGTGATCTACCGTGATACAAAGTGGGGTTCCTGCTGCATCCTGTCTACGGTAACGTCTTCCAATCGCGTCTTTTTCGTCATACTGAACATTGAAATCCCATTTCAGATCTTCAATGATCTCCTGGGCTACTTCCGGAAGGCCGTCTTTCTTAACTAACGGCAACACGGCAGCTTTATAAGGTGCCAGGATTGCAGGCAATTTTAATACGGTTCTTGAGCTTCCGTCTTCCAATTCTTCTTCTTTTAGAGAAGCTGAAAGTACAGCCAGGAACATACGGTCAAGACCAATCGAAGTTTCGATCACGTACGGCACATAATTCTCTTTCAACTCAGGATCATAGAAACGTAGTTTTCTTCCTGAGTGTTCCTCATGAGCTTTAAGGTCGAAATCTGTTCTTGAGTGAATTCCTTCCAGTTCCTTAAATCCGAATGGGAAGTTGAATTCAATATCTGCCGCTGCATTAGCGTAATGTGCCAGTTTATCATGGTCATGGAAACGGTAGTTCTCTTCTCCCAAGCCTAGTGATAAATGCCATTTATGTCTTACTTCTTTCCAGTGTTCATACCATTTAAGTTCCTCTCCCGGACGCACAAAATATTGCATTTCCATTTGTTCGAACTCCCTCATTCTGAAAATGAACTGTCTGGCGACGATCTCATTTCTGAAGGCTTTTCCGGTTTGAGCGATCCCGAAAGGAATTTTCATCCTTCCTGTTTTCTGAACATTTGAAAAGTTCACGAAAATCCCCTGGGCAGTTTCCGGTCTTAAATACAGGTTTGAGGCGGTATCTGAAGAAGCACCTAATTTTGTTCCGAACATAAGGTTGAACTGCCTTACATCTGTCCAGTTCTTGGAACCTGTTTCAGGATCAGCAATTCCCAATTCCTCGATCAGGTTTTTTACATCCTTAAGATCCTCTTTTGTAAGGGAATCACCAAGCCTTTCTAAAATAGCTTTTCTTTCACCTAAATATCTTTGAACCCTTTCGTTTGTAGCCACGAACTGCTCCTCATCAAAAGAATCTCCGAACCTTTTTTTGGCCTTATCAATTTCCTTTTGAGCTTTCTGGTTCAGTTTTTCAGCATAGTCCTCCACAAGAACATCTGCTCTGTATCGCTTTTTAGAATCCTTGTTATCGATCAAAGGATCATTGAAAGCATCAACGTGGCCTGAAGCCTTCCAGGTTTCTGGGTGCATAAGGATGGAAGCATCGAGACCCACGATCTCCTGATGCAACTGCACCATGCTACGCCACCAGTATTCACGAATATTTTTCTTTAATTCGGCACCGTTTTGTCCATAGTCATAAACGGCACTTAGTCCGTCGTAGATTTCACTTGATGCGAAAATATACCCATACTCTTTGGCATGGGAAATAACATTTTTGAAAAGATCTTCTTGTTTTGCCATAGGGCAAAAATAAAAAAACCGCCCCGATTAGTATCAAGGCGGTTGTATTTATTATTGAATGTTTTTATCTCAGGCTAAAGGTGGTAGCTCCAATTAAGCTTGGACCATTGTATACCAGAACCTTGTAAGTTCCCTCTATAAGATTCTCTTCCAGGGTATTGGCCAGAATACAAACGTCAAGTTCCTCATTTTCATAGAACACTTTGGTAGCAGCACTATATACCATCACCCCACCATCATGTTGAACAGCGATCTGGTCTCCCACAAGATTGTTGTTTGGGTTATAGACCTGAACGTAAAGTTGTTTCTCACCGGCTTCGGCAAGGGCATTCGGGGTAATTGAAAAACAGGTTCTAATCTTGTCAACCCTTCTGGTACGGTCATTTTCAACCAAACGGCCACTGTTTCTTTCGATCACACCTTCTCCTCGCAGGTTACTCACTTTTAATTGAGATGCCTGGTCGATCTTGTTAGCCATCACCTGGGTTTGCACCTTCAGGGAATCAGAAAAACGGGTTCTTTCAAGTAACACATTATTGGTGCTATCAATTTCAGTGATCAGCATTCTGTTCTGGTTACTTAAACTATCCACCACTCTGAACAATTCTTCTTTTTCAGCTTTCAGATTGCTCACTTCTCTTCGGAAACGAGAGATCAAAGCAAGGTTCGCTTCATTATCTTTAACCGAATCACGAAGCATAACGATGCGCTCTCTGGCTGCTACAAGTTCAGAATCAAGACCCTCATTCTCTTCGATGGCTTCATCATATTTTATGATCAAGTCATTCAATTCTCCTTCGATAACTGCTTTCTCTTTTTCTAAAAGCTCTTGGTTTTCTTTTTCTTCGTTATAAAATTTAACCGTGTATATTCCTAATGCGATCAAAGCGACGGCTAATACACCGGTAAGGATCTTTAATGCATTATTACTTTTTTGGTCAGACATAATTGTAGTATTTTCAGTTTACTTTGTAAATTTATAGGTTTTGCGCCTGTTTTCACTAATTTATTAACAAATGTTTCACGATTTACTAGACTTATTATTCCCGCGTCTGTGTAATTTCTGTGAAACAGCATTACTCCCCTCTGAAACAGTCCTTTGCACCGACTGTTTACACACTCTCCCGACACTTCAAAACCATCTTGAGCCGGATAATGAAACCGACAAGATCTTCTACGGAAGAATTCCTATCGAGAACGCAACTTCCTTACTTTTATTTGAAAAAAAAGGAATCACCCAAAAATTAATTCACAACCTGAAATATAAGGGACATCAGGAAATTGGAAGTTTTCTTGGAAAGTGGCTGGGAGAAGAACTAAAGACTGAAAAGAGATATAAAGAAATTACCGCTGTGATTCCTGTACCACTTCACAAGAACAAGTTAAAAAAACGCGGTTATAATCAGGTTGAAAAATTCGGGAAAGAGATAGCAGCAGCCCTTCAGGTTCCTTATAATGATCGGGTTCTTTTGAAAAAGTCGGCTTCGGACACGCAAACCGTCAAAAAAAGGTTCGCCCGCTGGGGCAGTATTGGCGAAACATTTGTTGTTGAAGAGCCAAATTCTCTGGTAGGCGCCCATATTTTACTGGTCGATGACCTGGTGACCACAGGAGCCACACTCGAAGCCTGTTCAGAAAAACTTTTACAGATACCGGGAATAAAGATCAGTATTGCCACTATGGCTGTCACGCACTGAGGCTTCAGAAATAAAAGAATAAATCGTTTCTTTGTACAAATTCCATTCGAATGAAAAGACCCGGTTTCAGTGCCTTGATTATGATACTAGTTGTTTCGGTTTTTGCCGCTTGCGCAAAAAGAGGAACTCCTGACGGTGGCCCAAAAGATGAAGTTCCACCAAAGTATGTACGCGCGAAACCCGAAAATTTCACTACTAATTTTGATGCCCGCGAGATCAGGATCTATTTTGATGAATACATCAAGATGAACGATCCACAACGGCAGATCATTATTTCTCCTCCTATGGATCCAAGGCCTGAGATCACCCCTCTCGGAACCGCCAGTAAATCTATCAGGATCAACATTTCTGACACTTTACAGCCCAACACTACATATACCATTAACTTCGGAAGAAGTATTACCGACAATAATGAAGGAAATCCGTTGGATTATTTCACGTATGCGTTTTCCACCGGACCTTACATCGATTCTCTCACAGTTTCAGGAAATGTTTCTGATGCCTTGCTGAAAGTTCCGGATCCTTTCATTTCGGTGATGCTGTATGAGGTCGATTCCACCTACAACGATTCGGCTGTTTACAATAGAATTCCAAGGTATATCACCAATACACTTGACAGCGCCACCACTTTTCAGCTTAAAAATTTAAAAGAAGGTACGTATCAATTGGTGGGAATGAGAGATGTCAACAATAATTACACTTTTGAGCCGGGGACTGATAAGATCGCCTTTGCCGATGAATACATCACCATCCCTACGGAATCTGTCTTTGACCTGATACTTTTCAAGGAGCTGGTTGATTTTAAATTCACAAAGCCTCAGCAAAAATCGGAACAGCATTTACTTTTTGGATATGTGGGTAAACCTCAACCAGACAGTCTAAACATCGAACTACTTACCCCAAAGCCCGAAGGTTTTACGAGTACCATTACCAAAGATGCCGATAAAGACACTTTACACTATTGGTACAAACCGGCTAAAGTAACAGACACTTTACGTTTTGCAGTACAAATGCCCGGTTACCGCGATACTTTGATCACAAGATTAAAGGAGATGGACAGAGATTCCCTGCAGATCTCGTTTGAACCTAAGTCTTCGATCAATTTTGAACAGGACCTGAAGATCATTCCAAACATACCATTTTCCAAGACCAATGATTCTTTGATAAGCATCACAGATAAAGACACCTTACCGGTGCCCTTTAAGACAAGGTACGATGACTGGAAAAATGAGTACATCATAACATTTGACAAGAAAGAAAGTTACATCTATCGCCTAACAGCTCTGCCAGGAGCCTTCACAGATTTCTTCGGAAAGCAAAATGATACTTTGAAGGCGCAGGTGAGGACCCAAGCCTTATCAGATTATGGAAACGTGGTGATCAACCTACAGAATGTGGAGCAATTCCCGGTGATCGTACAGCTAACTACCGAAAAAGGAGATGTGCAGGTAGAAAAATACAGCACCGGTGAAACTTCCCTGAATTTCAGAAATGTGAAACCCGGAAAGTATTTTCTACGTCTCATATACGACAGCAACGCAAATGGTATCTGGGACAGCGGAAGATTTCTGGAAAGAAGACAGGCCGAAAAGGTAGTTTATTTCGAAGATGTACTGGATGTTCGTGCCAACTGGGACGTCACCCAGGCCTTTAACGTAGAGTAAACCGGTCGCGGTCCTGTAAAAATTTCAGCTGGGATCGGGTTTCCTGCAATTGGTTCTTGTCCAGCACAACCTCTTCAGAAAATTCATTTTCCGAGGAATTTATGGAGATCTTTTGGCCCAGGCAATCATACACTGCCGAATGACCCACGTAGTCCAGATCTTTTCCGTCTGTTCCCACACGGTTCAGACCGATACAGTAGCTCATATTCTCAATGGCACGGGCCTTTAAAAGGGTATCCCATGCCATAATTCTTGAAGCCGGCCAGTTTGCCACATAGATTAGGATATCATAATCTTCAGTATTCCTTGACCAAACGGGAAACCGAAGATCATAACATATAAGCGGACAAATCTTCCAACCTTTGAATTCCACGATCAGTCTTTCGCTCCCCGAAGCATAGGTCTCATGCTCGTTAGCCAGCGTAAAAGTGTGCTTCTTATCATATTTTTCGAAGCTACCGTCAGGAAAGACAAAATACAAACGGTTGTAATAAAGGTCATTTTCTTTTGTGATCACACTTCCCGTTATGGCAGAATCTTTTTCCGAAGCAATTTTTTGCATCCATTCCAAAGTAGGACCATGGGGAGGTTCGGCTAAGAAATGGGCATCCATGGTAAAACCGGTGGTAAACATTTCGGGTAAAATAATGAGATCAACATCATTGGAAAGATCATTGATCTTCCTTTCAAAAAAGGTTCTATTGGCTTCAATATCCTCCCAAAAAAGGTTGGCCTGAAGCAGTGCGGTCGTTAATTTTTGTGTCATATGTAAATTTATCAAAAATTGTCGGGATGCTGCTAAATACGTGTTAAATGCTTGTAAAGCACTGATGCAATGAATAGTTTTAATTGCCTAAAAAAATAATTGCTATGAATTTGAATAATTTTTTCGAGAAGGATTCTTATCCTTCAAATGCCTCTCGCGGAATCCTGGCGGGTTTTATCGGCGGTCTTGCCGGCAGTGCCATCAAATCAACTGTTGAACGCTTCCTACAAGTTAGAAAGATCGATGAGAAATCGGCACAGATCAAGGTTATGGACCAGCTTGCCGTTAAATTCACGGGGACCCCTATCAAAATTGAAAATGAAGCAATCGTGGAACAAATGGTCAACATTCCCCTGGGAGCGACTGTAGGAGCAGTGTATGGCTACGGAAAAAGGGACCGGCAAGAAACCAATATCCTGGACGGTGTTATCCTGGGAGGAACCACCTGGGCTTCTACACATGAAACCAGCCTTCCACTAATGGGACTTGATCGAAGTCCTGAAAAGATTCCATTAAAAACACAGCTCCACGAACTCGCAGCTCATGTAATATTTGGAGTTACCACGGAAGTTGTTAGAGGTTTTGTAGATGAAAAACTTCGGAAAAGAGAGGAGGAAAATTAAACCTCGAACTTTTTCAGAATTTCGGAAGCCCTTACGAGGGTTTCTTCTTTTTTAGCAAAGCAGAAACGCAGTTGCTTGTGATCTAACTGATCTTTGTTGAAAACAGAAACCGGAATACTGGCCAGTTTATATTCCAGAATAAGTCGGCGGGCAAAATCAACATCCCGTTCATCTGTAATAGCCGAATAATCCAGTAATTGGAAATAGGTTCCGTTCGACGGAATTGCCTTAAACGGGGTATCTTTAATCAATTCAAGAAATCGATCTCTTTTCTCCTGGTAGAACTTACCTAGATCCAGATAATGCCTGGGCTCTTTGAGGTATTCAGCGAAAGCCCTTTGGGTTGGATGGTGAACACAAAATACGTTCACCTCCATCACCTTCCATATCTCTTTCATTAATTCTGAAGGAGCTACGCAATATCCCATTTTCCAGCCGGTATTATGAAAGGTCTTTCCGAAGGAAGCACATACAACCGCTCTTTCTGCGAGTCCCGGAAATGCCGATGCACTATGGTGCTTAGCGTCGCCAAAAACAATATGCTCATAAACCTCATCACTTAGAACAATGATATTGGTATCCCGAAATATTTCTTCAAGACGGGTCATGTCTTCCTTACTGAACACATTCCCGCTAGGATTATGGGGCGTGTTTATAATGATCATACGGGTCTTAGAAGAAATAGCCTGCTTTACCTCCTCCCAGTCCACACTATACTCCTTACCTTTTAATTGCACCAGAACGGGTTTCCCACCATTCAGCTCAATAGCCGGCTCATAACTGTCATATGCAGGTTTCAGTACTATCACCTCATCACCGGGATGAACAAAAGCCGTAATAGCTAAAAACAATGCCTGGGTTGCACCGTTTGTGACAGTGATTTCCCTGGAAGGGTCATATTCCTTTCCGTGGAGCGAAGCAATTTTTTGAACGATCTGCTCTCTCAACTTAGGGACACCTGCAAGTGGAGCATATTGATTATACCCATCATTCATGGCCTTGGTGACAAGATCTTTCAAATGATCATCTGTTTCAAAATTGGGATAGCCCTGAGAAAGATTTACGGCATTGTGATCAAGAGCCATTTTCCCCATTACCGAAAAAATACTGGTTTGATGATCGGGTAGTTTTGAGTGTTTATCGAAGTTCACAGCAATTTTGTTTGTCCTCAAGGTGCAAAAAAAATCCCGGACTGCAAAGCCCGGGATCTCAACTATATCAGTTTACTAAATTGTTTATTTAGTGCTCGCTCTTAAGTATTCACGGTTCATTCTCGCGATGTTCTCAAGAGAAATTCCTTTAGGACATTCTATTTCACAAGCTCCGGTATTGGTACAGTTACCAAAACCTTCCTTATCCATTTGCTCTACCATAGCAAGAACACGTCTGTCTGCCTCGATCTCTCCCTGCGGAAGCAAAGCCATCTGACTTACTTTTGCGGAAGTGAACAACATGGCACTTGCATTCTTACAAGCAGCCACACATGCACCGCAACCAATACATGTAGCAGCATCAAAAGCAGTGTCTGCCTTATCTTTTGGAACAAGTATAGCGTTGGCATCCTGGGTATTTCCAGAAGTATTTACAGAAACATATCCTCCGGCTTGCTGAATTCTTTCAAAAGAAGAACGATCCACCATCAAATCCTTGATCACCGGGAAAGCTTTCGCTCTGAATGGTTCAATGACAATAGTGTCTCCATCGTTGAACATTCTCATGTGCAACTGGCAGGTAGTAATTCCGCGGTCAGGACCGTGAGGCTCTCCATTGATCTGGAGGCTACAGGTACCACAAATTCCTTCGCGGCAGTCATGGTCAAATACAACAGGTTCTTCTCCTTTATCTATCAAGTCCTGGTTAAGAACGTCCAGCATTTCAAGAAAAGACATATCAGCATCAACCCCTCCAATTTGGTAGGTCTCGATTCCTCCTTTTGCATCGGCGTCTTTTTGACGCCATATTTTTAGTGTAAGATTCATATTTTATAGTATTGAGTATTGAGTATGGAGTATTGAGAAAAATCTAACTTCTCAATACTAACTTCTCAATTCTATTTATAGCTTCTTGTTTTTACTTCGATGTTCTCGTATACGAGGTCTTCCTTATGCAACACTTCGGTTCCCGGGTCACCATTGTATTCCCAGGCTGCTACATACATAAAGTTCTCATCATCCCTTAGGGCTTCCCCTTCTTCGGTTTGATATTCCTCTCTAAAGTGACCTCCACATGATTCTTCTCTGTGAAGTGCATCTTTCGCGAAAAGCTCACCTAATTCAAGGAAATCTGCCACTCTTCCGGCTTTTTCCAGCTCAGTGTTCATTCCGTTCATTTCACCCGGAATACGAACATCTTTCCAGAATTCCTCTCTCAGTTGTCTGATCTCTTCGATTGCTTCTTTCAAGTGAGTAGCATTTCTAGACATCCCAACTTTGTTCCACATGATCTTTCCTAAACGTTTGTGGAAGTGGTCAACAGATTTGGTTCCGTTGGTGTTCATCAACTTTTCAAGTTGTCCGCGCACCTTGTTCTCGGCTTCTTCGAACTCAGGACTATCGGTTGGGATAGCACCGGTTCTAATATCAGCCGCAAGATAGTCTCCCATTGTATACGGAAGCACGAAGTAACCATCAGCAAGCCCTTGCATCAAGGCCGATGCTCCCAGACGGTTTGCACCGTGATCAGAGAAGTTAGCCTCTCCGGCCGCGTACAATCCAGGAATAGTAGTTTGCAGGTCATAATCAACCCAAAGCCCACCCATAGTATAGTGAACCGCAGGATATATCTTCATTGGCGTTTCATACGGGTTCTCATCCACGATCTTTTCATACATCTGGAAAAGGTTTCCGTATTTAGCCTCTACTACTTTTTGACCCAAAGCTTTGATCTGGGCATCTGTAGCATTTTCTATTTTTTGAGTCGCAACCGCCTCTTTTCCGTAGCGCATAAAAGCACTCCCGAAGTCAAGATAAACAGCCTCTCCTGTTTTATTTACTCCGAATCCGGCATCACAACGCTCTTTAGCAGCTCTCGAAGCCACGTCACGAGGCACGAGGTTACCAAATGCAGGATATCTTCTTTCCAGGTAGTAATCTCTGTCTTCCTCAGCAAGTTCTGTTGGTTTCAAACGACCTTCTCTAATTGCTTTTGCATCCTCAAGTTTCTTCGGAACCCAGATACGTCCGTCATTTCTAAGTGACTCAGACATCAGCGTCAATTTAGACTGGTGATCTCCCGAAACCGGGATACAGGTTGGGTGAATTTGAGTGAAACAAGGGTTTGCGAAAAAGGCTCCTTTTTTATGAACCTTCCAGGCCGCGGTGGCGTTACTTCCCATCGCGTTGGTAGAAAGATAGAAGACGTTTCCGTATCCACCCGAAGCGACCACAACCGCATGAGCACTGTGTCTTTCGATCTTTCCGCTTACAAGGTCACGGGCAATGATCCCTCGCGCCTTTCCGTCTACGATCACAACATCAAGCATTTCATGACGGGTGTAAGACTCGATCTTTCCACGGTTTATCTGCCTGTTCATTGCCGAGTAAGCACCCAACAACAACTGCTGTCCTGTTTGTCCTTTTGCGTAGAAAGTACGGGAAACCAAAACCCCTCCAAAAGAACGGTTATCTAATTGTCCGCCATAATCACGTGCGAAAGGAACTCCCTGAGCAACACACTGGTCAATGATATTTCCTGAAACTTCAGCAAGGCGGTACACGTTCCCTTCGCGGGCACGGTAGTCACCACCTTTTACTGTATCATAGAAAAGACGGTAATCAGAATCTCCGTCTCCCTGATAGTTCTTTGACGCGTTGATACCTCCCTGCGCGGCAATAGAGTGAGCACGACGCGGAGAATCCTGGTAGCAAAATGTCTTAACGTTATAACCAAGTTCAGCAAGCGTGGCAGCAGCACTACCTCCTGCAAGTCCCGTTCCTACAACGATAATATCAATATTACGCTTATTGGCAGGGTTAACCAGGTTGATACTATTTTTATAATTGGTCCACTTATCTGCCAGTGGACCTTTTGGTATTTTTGAATCTAAAACTGACATAAACCTTAGTTATTGAACTTGATTAATGTAATGAAACAGGGCGATAAAAATGAACCCTAGCGGTATAAGGATAGAGAATGCAACGGTTGCACCTCTTAATCCTTTATAAAATTTCTGGTGCCATCCAACTGTCTGAAAAGAGGAAGAAAATCCGTGAAGCAGGTGAAGGGCCAGGAATATAAATGAGATCACATATAATCCGGTTCTTATTGGGTCCTGGAATTTGGCAACTGTTTCACCATAATATCTCATTGGATCTTCCGGATGGATCGCTATGTACTTGTGATAAATTTCCGGAAACCAGAAATCATAAAAGTGCAGGCCTAAAAAGGCAAGTACCACAAGTCCTGTCCATATCATGTTTCTTGACATCCAGGAAGAGTTAGCGCCACCGTTAAAACGAACGTATTTTTTTACACGAGCATTTCTGTTTTTTATTTCTAATGCAATACCCATAACAAAGTGTACGATCACACCCAAAATAAGTACGGGTTGCAACAAGAACTGAACAAAGAAATTAGTCCCCATGAAATGGGAGATTTCATTGAAAAGATCAGCACTTAAAACAGAAGTAAAATTGATAAGAAAATGCTGGAGTAAGAACAAGACTAAAAAGAGTCCTGACAATGCCATAACAAGCTTTCTTGCTATGGAAGATTTGAGGATTCCACCCATTTGATTCGAAATTTTTAAATAATTAGCCCAAAAATACGTTCTTTCAAATCATTACCAAAGATTAAGAGGTTATTTAGAATGGGTTTAAAGTAATTAACTATAACCTTTTCTTAATTGAAAAAGAGATGCTTCCGGCATCTTATTTTGTGCCATGATCACATGTGATTTCCAGCATACTTTTCGGGATCCTCGCCTTTAATTTTTTAAATTTGTGGCACACACTAAAATTTCAAATATGAAATATCATCCTATAGACCGAAATCTCTTTATAAAGAACCGCAAAAACTTTACGGCCCAAATGCAGCCGAAAAGCCTGGCGGTTTTCAATTCTAATGATATCTATCCTATTGGTGCCGACAGTACCATTCCTTTCGAACAGGCGCGGGACCTGTTCTACCTGAGTGGTGTAGATCAAGATAAAAGTATCCTTGTGCTATTCCCTGATGCTCCAAACGAGAAGCACAGAGAAATGCTTTTCCTTACCGAAACCAATGACCATATCGCGGTTTGGGAAGGTGAAAAACTCACTAAGGAAAAAGCTTTTGAAGTTTCAGGCATCAAAAATGTATTCTGGCTGAAGGATTTTGAAAAAATATTTTTCGAAGTAATGACCCAGGCAGACACTGTTTATTTCAACACAAATGAACACTACCGCGCAAATGTTGAAACTGAAACCCGTGAAGACCGTTTCATTAAATGGTGCAAAGAACAATATCCTGCGCACAGAGTTGCTAAAAGCAACCCGATACTTCAGAAGTTACGTTCAGTAAAAGACCCTATCGAACTTGACCTGATGCAAACAGCTTGTGATATTACCGAAAAAGCCTTCCGCAGAGTATTAAAATTCATCAAACCGGGAGTTTGGGAATATGAGATCGAAGCTGAATACTGGCATGAAATGATTCGCAACCGCTCCCGCGGATTTGCTTATACACCGATCATCGCCAGCGGAAAAAATGCTAATGTTCTGCACTATATCGAGAATAACCAGCAATGTAAGGAAGGGGAATTGATCCTACTGGACACAGGTGCCGAATATGCGAACTATTCCAGTGATCTTTCCAGAACCATTCCTGTTTCAGGGCGTTACACCAAACGACAAAAGGAAGTTTACAACGCTGTAAACCGTGTTAAGAATGAAGCTACAAAAATGCTTGTTCCGGGAACTATATGGGCAGATTATCACGTGGAAGTCGGGAAATTAATGACCTCCGAACTGCTTGGACTAGGCCTGCTTGACAAGGCAGATGTTCAAAACGAAGATCCGGACTGGCCTGCCTATAAAAAGTACTTTATGCACGGTACTTCTCATCACATTGGTCTGGACACCCATGATTACGGACTTTTATACGAGCCAATGGAAGCGAACATGGTCTTCACCGTTGAGCCTGGAATCTATCTTCCTGATGAAGGCTTCGGAATAAGACTGGAAGACGACGTGGTTATCCAGGAAAAAGGTGAACCGTTCAACCTAATGAGAAATATTCCTATTGAAGCAGATGAAATTGAAGAGATCATGAATTCTTAAATTTCTTGAAAGAGATAAAATCAAAGCCACAAATCACCTTTTTAAAATGGTAATTTGTGGCTTTCTTTTTTCTGAAACATTTAAAAACTATGACCATAGAATTTCAAAATAAAAAGATCCACTATACTGATACGGGCAAAGGGGAAACGCTCGTTCTCCTGCACGGATTCCTGGAATCAAAAGAGATCTGGACCAATTTCATTCCTGAATTCTCCAAATATGGTCGCATCATTACTATTGATCTACCGGGGCATGGTAAATCTGAATGCATTGAAGAAGTTCATACCATGGAATTAATGGCGCAGGTTGTGAAAGCAGTACTATCAGAGCTGGGAGTCAAAAAAGCGAATTTCATAGGACATTCCATGGGGGGCTATGTGACATTGGCATTCCTGGAGGCCAATCCTGAAATGGTCAACGAGCTCATGTTACTGAATTCAACTCCCGAAGAAGATTCCGAAGAAAAACGAACGAACCGGGATCGGGCCGTAGAAGTGGTCCAAAGAAATAAGAAAGCATTTGTAAGCATGGCGATCTCAAACCTCCTCACTCCGGAAAATGAAAAGATCTTCTCCAAGGAAGTAGCTGAACTGAAAAGGAGAGCATCGGCGTTTCCAACCAAAGGAATTACGGCCGCATTAAAAGGTATGAAAATTCGCACAAATCGAATTGAGACCTTAAAAAAGCATTCAGGACCAAAAATCATCGTTTCCGGAGCCGAAGACTCTTTAATTGACCTGATGACAATCAGATCGTTAGCAAAAAAATGTGAAACCAGTCATATCGTGCTCCCGGGGGGGCATTTAAGCTATTTGGAGTGTAGGAATGAATTCCTTAATTTGTGTATTTCATCGAAAAAATAGTCTTTTCGTCGATTTTTTGAATTTCTTTACATAGTTTTATCCTACACTAACCAATACATTGTTCAATATGCATACGAGAAAGTCCCCATTTCTATGTTCAATTGGCAGTTTAATTTGTTTGTATTTTGGCCACCGGTTGTTTATCTCGAGAAAGATAACCAATCATGTAAAGGAATATTCCTGCTCACGTTGTGGGCAGGAAATGACCGATACGGCAAATGGCTTTTTAGCCAAACTCACCCCAAGGCTTCAGGAGGCCAATTCTTTATTGGCAAATATCCATGAACGCCGGTTGAACCGTAATAAGAAACTCCTTTTTAAGGCTTCTTAATCTTCTTTTTCCTTCATGGCGTTCCAGCCACGAGCGATCAAAGGTATTTTTTGATTTGCACGGGTAATTAAGTGCATCCCCTCTTTTTCTTCGGCCATGTGACCAATCACCGTGAAATTAGGATTGCCTTTGATCTTCTCAAAATCAGATTGCGCGATAGTGAACAACAATTCATAGTCCTCACCTCCGCTTAAAGCGATGGTAGTACTGTCAATTTTAAATTCTTCACAAACAGAAATCACAGCAGGATCAAGCGGAATTTTTTCCTCATAGAGATAAACGCCTTTTTCTGATTTCTTACAGATATGAATAATTTCAGAAGATAAACCGTCACTGATATCTATCATTGAGGTAGGCTTGACATCCAACGCCTTTAATAACGGTGGGATATCCTTTCTGGCTTCAGGCTTTAACTGACGTTCGATAAGATATGTATAAGGCTCAAGATCTGGTTGTGACTGAGGGTTCACTTTGAAAACCTCTTTTTCGCGCTCCAATACCTGAAGCCCCATGTAAGCAGCCCCAAGGTCACCAGTCACTACAAGCAAATCGTTAGGTTGAGCACCACTTCTGTAAACAACATCTTCCTCTTTAGCAGATCCCAAAGCTGTGACACTTATGATCAACCCAGAAGTTGACGACGAAGTATCTCCCCCAACCACATCTACCTTATAAAGATCAGCTGCCAGCTGAATTCCAGCGTACAATTCCTCCAGGGCTTCTACCGGAAATCTGTTAGAAACCGCAAAAGAAACCGTGATCTGTTTTGGTGTGGCATTCATGGCATAAACATCAGAAAGATTAACCATTACTGCTTTATAACCAAGATGCTTTAGCGGCATGTAAGAAAGGTCAAAGTGTACGCCTTCTATTAAAAGATCTGTGGTCACAACGGCTCTCTCATCTTTAAAATCCAACACCGCGGCATCATCTCCAATTCCTTTAATGGTAGATTCATGGTTGATCTTCAAATTTTTGGTCAAATGATCAATCAATCCAAATTCACCGTATTCCGAAAGGCTGGTTCTGCTCTCCTGACTATTCTCGAACATATAAATAATTGTTTGTGTGGTGCAAAATTAAAGGTTAAATATTCAAATGACGACTGATGCGTGAAAAATCCTAAATTTCAATTCAATATCTCATTATAAGACCCCTGAAAGTTTACACATTAAACTGAATTTCAATTTTTTAACCACCCAAAAACCCTCTACAGAGCTGCGCAGCCTTAAATAGCCAAATGCAATGGCCATATTCCTTTTTCTAATGCTTTTTAGCATGGTTAAACCTATTGTTTGTATTATATTTGCACGTAATTTAGAATTAATCTTTATAAGATATGATCAAGGTAAGTGAAAGCGCCAAAAGAAGAATTACCGACCTTATGAAAGAGGACGGTTATGACGCCTTGCGCGACTACGTTCGTGTAGGTGTAAAGAGCGGTGGATGCTCTGGTCTTTCCTATGAATTAAAGTTTGACAAAGCTCAAACAGATGGGGACAAATTGATTGAAGACAACGAAATTAAAATTGTTGTAGACAAAAAAAGCGTTTTATACCTGGCCGGAACCATATTAGAGTATTCAGGCGGCTTAAATGGCAAAGGTTTTGTATTCAATAACCCAAATGCTCAGCGCACCTGTGGCTGCGGAGAGAGTTTTTCTCTCTAAAACCTGGTTTCCCTGCAGGGTTTTTGCCTTGCAACCCAACATTAAACTGAAAAAATGGCATATACTGAAGACGATTTAAAGAAGGAGCTCGACAATAAGGAATACAAATACGGGTTTTACACCGATATAGAATCGGATACATTCCCGGTAGGACTTAATGAGGATATCGTGATCGCGATCTCCAAGAAGAAGAACGAGCCCGAATGGATGACGAACTGGAGACTGGAAGCGTTCAAAGCGTGGAAGGAAATGATCGAACCGGAATGGGCAAACGTGCACTACAAAAAACCCGATTTCCAGAATATCTCTTACTATTCGGCACCTAACAAGAAACCTAAATACGAAAGCCTTGATGAAGTAGATCCAGAATTGCTGGATACTTTCAAGAAACTGGGTATTTCTCTTGACGAGCAAAAGAAACTTGCAGGAGTAGCAGTAGATGTGGTTATGGACTCTGTTTCGGTAACTACGACTTTCAAAAAGACGCTTGCTGAAAAAGGGATCATTTTCTGCTCTATGTCCGAAGCAATTCAGGAGCACCCTGAACTTGTGAAAAAATATATTGGAACCATTGTTCCTCAAAAAGATAATTTTTACGCTGCTTTAAATTCAGCAGTATTTAGTGACGGTTCATTCTGTTATATCCCTAAGGGTGTTAGATGCCCGATGGAGCTTTCAACTTATTTCCGAATCAACCAGGCAGGTACAGGCCAGTTTGAAAGAACTCTTGTAGTAGCCGATGAAGGAAGCTATGTAAGCTACCTTGAAGGTTGTACCGCTCCTTCTAGAGATGAAAATCAATTACACGCGGCAGTGGTAGAGCTGATCGCTCTTGATGATGCCGAAATAAAATATTCGACCGTTCAAAACTGGTATCCTGGAGACAAACAAGGTAAAGGTGGTGTTTTCAACTTCGTGACCAAGCGTGGTCTTTGTGAGAAGAACGCCAAGATAAGCTGGACGCAGGTAGAAACAGGATCTGCAGTAACCTGGAAATACCCTTCTTGTGTACTAAAAGGGGATAATTCGGTTGGAGAATTTTATTCTATTGCCGTAACTAACAACTTTCAGCAGGCAGATACCGGAACAAAGATGATCCACCTTGGAAAGAATACCAAGAGTACAATCATTTCAAAAGGTATTTCAGCAGGAGAAAGTCAGAACAGTTACCGCGGACTCGTACAAATAAACAGTCGTGCGGAAAACGCAAGAAATTTCTCACAATGTGACTCATTGTTGATGGGTAATAAATGTGGAGCGCATACATTCCCCTACATAGAGGCCAAAAATAAAACGGCTAAAGTTGAACATGAGGCGACTACCAGTAAGATTGGAGAAGATCAGATCTTCTACTGCAATCAGCGAGGTATTGATACCGAACAGGCGATCGCGTTGATCGTAAATGGTTTCAGTAAGGAAGTACTGAACAAACTACCAATGGAATTCGCGGTAGAGGCTCAAAAACTATTAGAGATCTCTTTAGAAGGATCTGTAGGATAAAGATATGAAAAGAACATTATTGACGCTGCTTATTGGCTTGTTCCTGCTTTCGGCTTGTGAAGGCAAGAAGAAAAAGAAAGAGGTGGAAGCACCCGTTGAAGAAGTGGTCAAAGACAGTCTTACAACTGTAGAAGCAGAATTCATTTATCTCGCCGATGCAGCTGTACTAAAAGGACGCAGCTTTATTTACGGAGTTGAACTGGATTCGGTTTCAATGGCCCTGGTCAAGAAAGTAGAACCTTTAAAAAGGGACGAATTCGATATGATCCCTGTGGTAGTTAAAGCTAAGATAATAGATAATCCCGGGCGTGAAGGTTGGGATGAGATCGCACAAATAAGAGAAATTCTGGAAATCCCGGAAAGAAAAGCGGACAGCGTAAAAACTGCCGTTCCAAACAAAAATTAGAAAACCCTGTTCAACAGGAAATTCAATAGAAATTATGCTTAAAATAAAGAATTTACACGCTAAAGTAGAAGGTCTTAAAATATTAAAAGGTATTGACCTGGAGATTAATCCGGGAGAGGTTCATGCCATAATGGGACCGAATGGTTCAGGAAAAAGTACGCTTTCTTCGGTTATTGCCGGGAAGGAAGAGTATGAAGTAACTCGCGGGGAGATCATCATGGAAGGTGAAGACCTTGGAGAATTTGCCCCTGAAGAGAGAGCGCATAAAGGTATCTTCCTTTCTTTCCAGTATCCTGTTGAAATTCCTGGAGTGACCGTTACCAACTTCATGAGAACGGTTATCAATGCGAACAGGAAGGCGAAAGGCCTGGAAGATATGCCTGCCAATGAAATGCTGAAGAAGATCAGGGAGAAATCTGAACTTTTGGAGATCGACCGTAAGTTCCTTTCCCGCTCTTTGAACGAAGGTTTTTCCGGAGGAGAGAAGAAGAGAAACGAGATCTTCCAGATGGCGATGTTAGAGCCGAAACTGGCGATATTGGATGAAACCGATTCAGGTCTTGATATTGATGCCCTTAGAATTGTTGCTAACGGTGTAAATAAATTAAGAACCCCTGAAAATGCAACTTTAGTGATCACTCACTACCAGAGATTACTGGATTATATAGTGCCAGATTTTGTACACGTTATGTATGATGGAAAGATCGTAAAGTCGGGAACCAAGGAACTTGCTCTTGAGCTTGAAGAAAAAGGTTACGACTGGATCAAGGAAGAAGTGGACGCTCAATAAGTTGATTTCCCTTTTGGAAGATCAAATTTTCGCCCACAATTATTTCCCTTTTTGGGAAAGACAATAAACAAGAACAATGGAATTAAAAGATAAATTATTATCCTCTTTTTTGGCATTCGAAGAAAACGTGAATACAAATACTGATATTCACGAGATACGAAGCCGTGCAATAAAAGATTTTGAGACCGTCGGTTTTCCTACTAAGAAACAGGAGGCCTGGAAATACACTTCCCTTAACAAGGTCCTGAAGCATGATTACACGGTTTTCCCAAGAAAAGAGGAAACTATAGAATACAGAGACGTTGAGAAATATTTCATAGATGATATCGATACTTATAAGATCGTATTCATCGACGGAATTTACTCGTCTCATCTGTCATCAACGACTCACGATAAGATAGATGCCTGTTTAATGTCTTCGGCGATGAACCACTCGAAGTATAAGCCGGTCATTGAAAATTATTTCAACAAGGTCGCGCCACAGGAAAGTCTTACTTCATTGAATACGGCATTCTCTCACGAGGGCGCGTATATCAATATTCCGAAGAACACCATGGCTGATAAGCCAATACAGGTGATCAACTTTTCTACCGGTAATGAATCCGCTTTAATGGTGCAGCCAAGGAATTTGATCGTGGTTGGAGAGAATTCACATGTTCAGATCATAGAAAGACACCAGAGTCTTACAGATCACCCGGTATTGACCAATTCGGTTACCGAGATCTTTGCAGACAAGCGGGCTATTGTGGATTATTACAAGATCCAAAATGATAATAAAACAGCTTCGCTTATTGATAACACTTTTATTGAGCAGAAGCGTGAAAGTAACGTTTCAGTGCATACATTCTCCTTTGGAGGAAACCTTACGAGAAACAACCTAAACTTCTATCAGAAAGGAGAAAGGATCGATTCTACCTTAAAAGGGGTGACTGTTATTGGCGGAAAACAGCATGTTGACCATAATACCCTTGTTCACCACGCCGAGCCAAACTGTGAAAGCCACCAGGATTACAAAGGTGTTTTTGGAGAGAGCGCTGTGGGTGTTTTTAACGGAAAGATCAAGGTGGAAAAGGAAGCCCAGAAAACAAACGCGTTCCAGTCCAACAACAATATCTTGTTAGACGATAAGGCAACTATCAACTCTAAACCTCAGCTTGAGATCTTTGCAGATGATGTGAAGTGTAGTCATGGTTGTACCATTGGTCAGTTAGATGATGAAGCCTTGTTCTACTTGCGTTCTCGTGGAGTTCCTGCAAAAGAAGCTCAGGCCTTATTGATGTACGCCTTTGCTAACAACGTTCTGGAAAGTGTGAAGATCCCTGAACTTAAAAAGAGGATCAACGGAATCCTTGCTGAAAAACTTGGGGTGAACGTGGGCTTTAACCTGTAGATCCTGAATTATAAAAAACCCAATTTACCTGAAATGAAAGTTGCCGCCGAAAAAGCACATTTTGATGTCGAAACGATCCGAAAGGATTTTCCCATACTTTCCCGTAAAGTGAATGGATACCCTTTGGTTTATTTTGACAATGCAGCTACCTCGCAGACTCCACAACAGGTAATTGATACGATAGTAGATTATTACTCCCGGTATAATGCCAACATCCACAGGGGTGTTCACACATTGTCCCAGGAAGCAACAGATGCTTATGAGCAGGCAAGGATCAATATCCAAAAGCATTTTAATGCTGCCAAAGCACATGAGATCATCTATACTGCAGGTACCACCAACGCCATCAACCTGGTGGCCAGTGGATTTTCTGCATTATTGAATGAAGGAGATGAGATCATAGTATCTGCCTTGGAACATCACTCGAACATTGTTCCCTGGCAAATGCTATGCGAAAGAACCGGTGCCGTTCTAAAAGTGATCCCTATGGATGAGAACGGGACCTTGAAAATGGAAGAATACGACAAGCTTCTTTCTGAAAAGACAAAACTGGTCTTTGTAAATCATGTTTCGAACGCCTTAGGAACCGTAAACCCGGTGAAAGAGATCATTGAAAAAGCACACGCCGTAGACGCAGCAGTACTTTTAGACGGAGCACAGGCTGCGCCTCATATCAAAGCTGATGTTCAGGATTTGGATGTAGATTTCTATGTGGTTTCTGCTCACAAAATGTGCGGACCTACGGGAGTGGGCGTCCTTTACGGAAAAGAAGAATGGCTTAACAAATTACCACCCTACCAGGGTGGGGGCGAAATGATCGCGACGGTTACTTTTGAAAAGACCACCTACGCAGATCTGCCTCATAAATTTGAAGCCGGAACTCCAAATATTTGCGGAGGCATAGCTTTTGGCACCGCACTGGATTACATGAATGCCATCGGATTTGAGAAGATCGCTGCTTATGAACAGGAACTGCTTGAATATGCTACCGAGAAACTTCAGGAGATTGAAGGCTTGAGGATCTATGGCGTTTCCGAAGAAAAAACAGCTGTGATCTCGTTCAATATTGGCGAGATACATCCTTACGACATTGGAACGATCATCGACAAGCTTGGAATTGCCGTGCGAACAGGACATCACTGCGCGCAACCTATAATGGATTTTTACAAAATTCCGGGGACGGTAAGAGCCTCTTTCGCCTTTTATAATACAAAGGAGGAGATCGATGCCTTTGTAGAGGCTGTCAAAAGAGCCAAAAACATGTTATCTTAAAAGTGAATTCTTCGGAAGGCTTCCGAAGCATAAAATAGACACACTGTGAGCACAATTAAAGAAATACAGGATGAGATAGTAGACGAGTTCGAAATGTTCGACGACTGGATGCAGCGTTACGAACATATGATCGAACTGGGAAAATCCCTTCCGCTTATTGAAGAAAAATATAAAACCGATGATAACCTCATCAAAGGTTGCCAGAGTAAGGTGTGGGTTCATGCTGAACTTAACGATGATAAACTGGTTTTCACTGCAGACAGTGACGCGATCATCACCAAAGGTATCATAGCCATCCTCATTAGGGCGTTCTCAAACCAACATCCAAAGGACATTATCGAGGCCGATACTCAGTTCATTGACGAGATAGGACTGAAGGAGCACCTTTCCCCGACCCGTGCAAATGGCCTGGTGAGTATGATCAAACAACTTAAAATGTATGCGGTGGCATATCAAACCCAATTGAACTAAAAAAATGGAACACGCTAAGAACTCAGAAGTTTTAGGAGAAAAGATCGTGACGGTCCTAAAGACCATTTACGATCCTGAAATTCCTGTAGATATATATGAATTAGGTTTAATTTATGACGTCATGGTAAGCACTGATAATGAGATCAAGATCCTTATGACGCTTACTACGCCTAACTGTCCCGTAGCCGAATCATTACCTATGGAAGTTGAGGAGAAGGTCAAATCTATGGATGAAGTAACTGATTGTGAAGTGGAGATCACTTTCGATCCGCCTTGGAGCCAGGAACTCATGAGCGAGGAAGCAAAACTGGAATTAGGAATGCTTTAGTCTATTCTATCTATGGCAGAAGAAATTGTAAACAGAGTAGCGAATAGTAAATTAGTGACCTTCGACCTTGAGGACTTTTATCCGGAAGGAGAAAGGATCCTTTTTGACATTAAAGACTGGTTATTGGAAGGACTTGTCCTTAGGGAGAAGGATTTCCGGGAAAGTGCAAAGTCGCATGACTGGTCTCAATATCAGGATCGTTTTGTCGCCCTCACCTGTTCTACAGATGCTATTATTCCCGGTTGGGCTTACATGCTGCTAACCACTTACCTTACCCCGGTTGCACAAAAAGTGGTAGTGGGCGACCTGGAAACCCTGGAAACTATTCTTTACACTGAAATTATCCAGGAATTGGATGTTTCAGAATATAAAGATCTACCGGTTATAATTAAAGGTTGTTCTAAAAAGCCAGTTCCAAAAAATGCGTATCTTCAGGTTATCAATAAGCTGCAACCCGTTGCAAAAAGCATTATGTACGGGGAAGCATGCTCATCTGTACCACTTTTTAAACGATAAAAAATGAAGAAATTTTTACTTGCGGTTTTTATTTTATTCGGACTTACAGTCACAGCTCAGGAAGAAAAAGAAGAAGATCCACAAGGATGGAATTCCACCGGAAAATTTCAATTATTATTCAATCAGTCGGCTTTCAATAAAGAATGGACCGGCGGAGGTACCTCCAGCATGGCTGGAAACCTAATTCTGGATTACCAGCTTAACTACCGAAAAGGACAATTTTCCTGGGATAACAAGTTATTGGCAAACTACGGTCTTACTAAACTAAAGGATGACGAGTTCACCAGAAAAACAAGTGACCGACTTGAAATAAATTCCATAGCAGGAAGAGAGCTTGATGACTCTAACTGGTATATTACCTTTTTCACTAACTTCAGAACACAATTCAGTAAAGGCTATGTCTATGCTGAAGATGATATTACCGGACAAGAAATAAGATCTGAGACCACTCACTTTTTATCTCCGGCATACCTTCAGTTTGGCCCGGGTATGATGTGGAAAAAAAGCGACAATCTCTGGGTTAACCTGGCTCCGGCAACTGCCAGATTCATTTTCGTTGACAAGGACTTCACTTCAGGTCCTACTTATCAGGATGGCAGCTATTTTGGTGTTGACAAAGGTAAAAGTTCCAGATTCGAATTAGGTGCTTCTTTGAACGCATACGCCAAATTTGACATCGTAAAGAATGTCTCCATGGAAAATAATCTCAGCCTATATTCAAATTACCTTTCAAAACCCGGTAACATTGACATAGACTACTTGATGAACCTTGAAATGAGCGTAAATAAATTCATTTCTGCAAACCTCATTTTCCAGGCCATCTATGATGATAATACCGTGGCAGCATTTCAGATAAGAGAAGTTTTTGGAGCCGGATTCAATTACACTTTTTAAAAACAACATTTAAATCTTAACATCCTGCCTTAACATTAGGGAATGTTTAAGATTACAGTCACCTGAATTATACATTGCAAACCGAGCAATTGTGTAACTTTGCAGGTATACTCAAAAACATTTATGCTAGAAAAGAGCGATTTAGAATACGAAAAGGTTGTTTTGATCGGGATCGTAACCCGAGACCAGAATGAAGAAAAATTAACGGAATACCTTGACGAACTTGAATTCTTAACCTATACGGCCGGAGGAGAAGTCGTAAAACGTTTTTCACAGAAAATGGATATGCCTAACCCCAAGACCTTTATCGGTACGGGGAAAATGGAAGAAGTCCGTTATTTTGTGGAAGAAAATGAGATAGGCACCGCCATTTTTGATGATGAACTTTCACCGGCTCAACAAAAGAATATTGAAAAAATACTGAATTGCAAGGTTCTGGACAGAACGAACCTTATTCTTGATATTTTCGCCCAGCGAGCGACTACCAGTTACGCCCGCACTCAGGTTGAGTTAGCACAATACCAGTACCTCTTACCACGACTGGCAGGTATGTGGACTCACCTTGAAAGACAGCGAGGTGGTATTGGAATGCGTGGACCGGGGGAAACAGAGATCGAGACTGACCGTAGGATCGTCCGTGATAAGATTTCCCTTTTAAAGAAAAAGCTGGAGACCATTGACAAACAGATGGAAGTACAGCGCGGGAATCGAGGGCAGTTAGTTCGTGTAGCTCTGGTTGGTTACACAAACGTAGGAAAATCAACCTTGATGAATGTCATCAGTAAGAGTAAGGTATTCGCTGAAAACAAGCTTTTCGCCACCCTTGATACTACCGTTCGTAAAGTGGTAATTAGGAACCTTCCTTTCTTATTGACTGATACGGTTGGATTCATAAGAAAATTACCTACACAATTGGTCGAGTCTTTTAAATCTACGCTCGACGAGGTACGGGAAGCTGACCTTTTACTTCATGTAGTTGATATTTCTCATGCTAATTTTGAAGATCACATTGCTTCGGTAAACCAGATTCTAGCAGAAATTAAGAGTGCAGATAAGCCTACCCTAATGGTCTTCAATAAGATCGATGCATATAAAGCTGAAAAGATCGAAGAAGATGATCTGATGACCGAAAAAACGAGTTCTCACTTCACCCTTGAAGAATGGGAAAAAACCTGGATGAACCGGTTAGGAGATGACGTACTCTTCATATCAGCCCTTAACAAGGAAAATTTAGAAGAATTCAGAAAGAAAGTATACGAAGCAGTAAGGCAGATACATATTACCCGCTTCCCTTATAACAACTTCCTTTATCCGGAATATGACACTTACGGAGAGGAAGAGTAAGCTCTTCCTTCCTACACATTTAACAGCCCCTTCTCACATTGGGGCTGTTTTTTTGTTTTTTAAATCCGTAAATTTATAAGCTAAACACCTACTAATGAACAGGTTATTTTTAGCGATATTATTCTTTACATGGAATTTCCTTTCAGCCCAGAATATGGACGGTGCCTGGCAGTTGATCTACCTGGATGAGAAACCGGTAGAAGACACCATAACCATCAAAATCTATCAGGATGGTTACTTCGCTTATGCTTCCTGGGATGCCAATACGAATGAGTTCCTGTCTGCCGCAGGTGGCGAATTTTTTATTGATAGTGGGTATTCCGAGAAATATGATTTTCATACTTCAGACTCTACCCTGGTTGGCAGAGAAATAACCTTTGAAGGATTTCACAGATATGACGGACTGGTCCTGGCGGAAATTGGTGGAGGTGTTGAAAAAGCATGGAAACGCATTTCAGTCAACAAAAACAATCTTTCAGGCACATGGGTATTTACAGGTAGAGAAAGGGATGGAAAAATGCAAAGAAGTACTCCCGGTGCCCGTCGAACGATAAAGATATTAAGTGGTGATCGTTTCCAATGGATCGCCTTTAATTCAGAAACCGGAGAATTCTTTGGTACCGGAGGAGGAACCTATTCCGCAGAAAATGGTAAATACACTGAAAACATTGAGTTTTTCTCCAGAGATAACAGTCGTGCTGGCGCCAAAATTCCATTTGACTATACGCTAAATGATAATGAATGGCACCATAAAGGAAAAAGTTCAAAAGGCGATCCCATGTACGAGATCTGGTCTCCATACCGGGTAGCCTATGAGGACGAAAACGAAAACGAAGAAGAGGACGAAGACGAATAGTACAAATTCTAATTAAATTGCCCTTCCAAGTTCTAACCCAAAGCTAAAACCGCTTTTTCGGCACATTTTTCCCCATCGATAGCTGCGGAAACAATTCCTCCGGCATAACCCGCTCCTTCTCCACAAGGATATAAACCTTTTATCTGGATGTGTTCCAGACTTTCAGGGTCACGCGGAATTCTAACAGGAGAGGACGTTCTTGACTCGGTGGCGTGGACTACAGCCTCATTCGTAAAATAACCTTTCATACTTTTCCCGAATTCAATGAAGCCTTTTTGAAGACTTTTGTAAATGAAATCCGGTAAAACAGATCCTAATTCTACTGAAGTGATTCCCGGTTTGTAGGACGTTACAGGCAAATCTGAAGATGTTTTGCCGTTACTGAAATCGACCACCCGTTGTGCCGGTGCTGTCTGGGTCTTTCCTCCTGCCGCCCAGGCAGTTTGTTCCACCTCCTGCTGAAAGTACATGGCCGCCAACGGAGAGTTTCCGTATTTCTTAAAGTCTTCTGGTCGTACCTCAACTACAATACCCGAATTAGCGGTCGCCTGATCTCTTTTACTGGGGGACCAGCCATTGGTTACGATCTCGCCGGGGGAAGTAGCACAAGGTGCTATTATTCCGCCGGGGCACATGCAAAATGAATAGACCCCACGGCCGTTCACCTGCTTTACCAGGCTATAAGAAGATGGCGGTAAATATTCGCCTCTGTCATCGGTATGATATTGTATCCTGTCGATCAATGACTGCGGGTGTTCTACCCGAACCCCTAAAGCGAAAGGTTTTGCCTCGATCTTTATATTCTTCCGGTCTAAAAGGGTGAAAATATCACGCGCTGAATGTCCTGTGGCTAAAATCACCTTTTTGGCACTTATCGTCTGGCCATCCAAAAGTTTAACTCCGGAAATTTCCTGATCCTTCACTAGTATATCGACAACCCGTGAATTGAAAAGTACTTCTCCACCGTGTTCAATAATGGTTTTTGTGATATCCTGAATGATGGCTGGTAATTTATTAGTTCCAATATGCGGGTGTGCCTCTACCAAGATCTCAGAAGTTGCTCCAAAACCAACCAGGAGTTCTAAAATCCGTTTTACATCACCTCTTTTCTTGCTACGGGTATATAATTTCCCATCTGAATAAGTCCCTGCTCCTCCTTCACCAAAACAATAATTGGAATCCTCATTCACAACATGTTCAATATTCAGCTTTTTGAGATCCCTTCTTCTCGCCCTCACATCTTTGCCTCGCTCAATGACTATAGGCCTTTTCCCTAATTCTATACAACGCAAAGCGGCAAACAAACCGGCAGGACCCGCACCAATTATTATAACCTCCTCAGAGTTGGTCACATTCTTATATTCCGGCAGTTCGATCTTTTGCTCCTGAAAATCCTCGTTTACAAAAACCAGAACCTTAAGATTGATCTTAACATTTTTTTGCCTAGCATCAATACTTCGCTTAAGGATCTCTACGTGTCTTATATCAGAAAAAGCCAGTCCGTCCTTTTTAGCTACGAAAAGTTTAAGGGCTTCTGAATTTGCAGCCACTTGAGGAGAGACCTGAAAGGAGAGTTCGCGTTGCACTGATTTTCAATTTTGTGCAAAGATAGATATTAGCAACTTGGCACAATCAAGAAATTTTTAATACTATTCCATTTTTCCTTATCTTAAAAATCTAATTCCGATGACTCTAAAAAGTCACTCCCTGCTCATTAAACATCTTTTATTATGCACAAATTTCTTTATGGTGTAGTTTGTATGTTCTTTGTAACCGCTTCACCAGCCTGGGCCCAAATTCAGCAACAAGATTTAGTTAAGGCTTCTGCCTACCCCGAAGCACCCGATGCCATGCAGAAGGATTCGACCCTCACCATTCACGGTGACAGCCGTACAGACCCTTATTTCTGGATGCGCCTTACAGATGAGCAGAAAATGGCAGAAAAACCCGATGCTCAGACTCAAAAGGTTCTGGATTACCTCAATGCGGAAAATGCCTATACCAAAACCGTAATGAAGGATACCGATTCACTTCAGAAGAATCTTTATGAAGAGATCGTGGGCCGCATCAAACAAACCGATGAGTCTGTTCCCTATTTTAAAAATGGATATTGGTACTATACCCGATACGAGGAAGGCAAAGAATACCCCGTCTATGCCCGAAAAATGGGAACAATGGAGGCTGATGAACAAATATTGCTCAATGTAAATGAACTCGCTGAGGGGCATGCATACTTCTCGGTCAACGGACTTGAAGTAAGCCCTGACAATAAGCTCCTGGCCTTTGGTACAGATACTCTTAGTCGCAGAGTGTATCACATACAATTTAAAAATCTGGAAACCGGTGAGATCCTTCCAGACAAACTGGATAATAGTACCGGTGGCGGGGCATGGGCAAATGACAACAAAACGTTTTTCTATACCACTAAGAACCCGGTTTCCTTGCTTCCGGAAAAGATCTACCGCCACACCCTGGGACAAAATGCAGAGCAGGACAAACTGGTCTATGAAGAAAAAGACCCTTCATTTTATATCGGGGTCTCCAAATCCAAGTCTGATGAGTATATCATTATTTGGAACGGGAGTACTGTAAGTAATGATTATTATATTCTCGATGCTGAAAATCCGATGAGAGAATTCCGTCAGTTTGCTTCCCGGGAAAGGAATCATGAATACAGCATAGAACATTTCAAAGACAAGTTTTACGTGGTGACGAACTGGAATGCTAAAAATTTCAGATTAATGGAGACTCCTGAAAATGCCACTTCAAAAGAAAATTGGAAAGAGGTGATTCCTCACAGAGAAAAAGTATTGCTGAGCGGAATAGAAGTTTTTAACGATTACCTGGTGGTAAGTGAAAGAAGCGATGCGCTTACGCAATTGCGAATTATGAACCAGGACAACGAGGAAGAACATTATTTGGAGTTCGATGAACCGGCCTATGTGGCATATACTTCGGTCAACCCGGAATTCAATACAGATAAATTAAGATACGTCTACTCTTCACTTACTACACCAATGTCAACCATAGAATATGATACGGAATCCAGGGAGAAAAAAGTATTGAAGCAACAGGAGGTTGTAGGAGGCCATACTCCGAAAGAATATACTACGGAAAGAGTATTTGCAGAAGCCCGAGACGGCTCGAAAATCCCACTGACCTTAGTGTACAAAAAGACTACCGAACTGGGAGCGGACACACCAACCCTATTATATGCTTATGGCTCCTACGGGTCTTCTATAGATCCATGGTTCCGTTCAGATCGACTTAGTCTTTTAGACCGCGGATTTATTTTTGCCATTGCACATATTCGCGGGGGGCAGGAAATGGGAAGACAATGGTATGAGGACGGCAAGATGTTCAAAAAGAAAAATACTTTCAAAGATTTCATTGATGCTGCGGAATTTCTGATCGAAAATAATTACACATCGGCAGAACATATGTATGCAATGGGAGGAAGCGCCGGAGGTTTATTAATGGGAGCCGTTGTTAACATGGCGCCGGAAAAATTCAATGGGGTGATCGCATCAGTACCTTTCGTAGATGTGGTATCCACAATGCTTGATGAAAGCATTCCGCTTACTACTAATGAATTTGACGAATGGGGAAATCCAAAGAATAAAGACAGTTATGAATACATGTTGTCGTACTCCCCTTATGACAATGTCACAGAACAGAATTACCCGCACATGTTGGTCACTACCGGGCTGTTTGACTCGCAGGTACAATACTGGGAGCCGGCGAAATGGGTGGCAAAGTTGCGGGATAAGAAAACAGATGACAATCTCCTTCTTTTGCGCACCAATATGGAAGCCGGGCATGGCGGAGCTTCGGGAAGATTTGAACGCTTTAAGGAAATCGCGCTGGAATATGCTTTCCTGTTAAAACTGGAAAACATGATACAAACAGAATCAGTATCTGCAGGCTCTAATTAGCCGTAAGTACGATATCGTCCAGCTCATAGATCCCATTGTAATACGGGGAATCGCTACCGGTATATTTAAATCCGATATAGCCTTTCCCCTCTACACAGGACAGATCTATATTCCCCGAAGATATCCAGTCGCCAAAAAAGTCAGAGTTTTGAGCAATGTATGCGGAAGAGAGAATTTTCCATGTAGCAAGCCCAAAATTCTCTTCTGAACCGTCCCAATCGGTGGAGATCAGCACTTCCAACATACTTCCATTGGCAAAACTGGTTGATGTTTTAAAGCTGAGAACTTCTCCCGAAGTGGAATCAAAATTAATACTGGGAGTAATTAACCAGCTCTGTGTTTTTCGGTCTCCAGATCCTGCAGGTCTAATCCTGGCCGACTTTCCTAAAGATGCATTTCCGCCGCTAGCGGTAAAGGCTTCCCATTCTTTTGAGCCTTCTTCTACTATTAATTTCCAGCCATTTCCCTTTATGGGTTTGTTATTGGTCTGGCTTGAAAAGTCCTCCCAAAAAAGCACTTTTGAACCCTCTTCTTCAGAGAGGCCACAATCTAAGTGGTCTTGTTTACAGCGTTCATTTATACTGAAATCTATGTCTGCCGGGGAATTCAGATAAATCGTATAAAATTCATCATAAAAATCCCGCGTGAGAATGCCTTTCAGACTCCCATTTCCGGAAGGAAGCTTAAAGCCTTTGAAGTCGGCATAAGTACTGGTACTTAAAATAAACGGAAAATCTCCCTTGCAACTTTCCACCCGCCTTTCCCCGTCAAATTCATCGGTATCTTCACTGGCGTAGGTAAAAGGATCTTCCGGGTTGACCAAAAATTCTGAAAACTGAACATCGCTTAATTGTACATACAGATTCTCGTATTGGTCACTGAATTGAATCGCTTCCAGGGAAAGCGGGACAATCTCTGCCACTTCTGAAGTCCTGAAAAGATGATCCCCAATTACAGGAGCCGGAATATTCTCAATTCTTTTTCCATTTTGAACACCCAGGGTCGCAACACCATTCATCTCGCCAATGCTCAGTCCCTTCGCATTTATGATCAGCTTTCTTCCGAAGTTGAAAAATTGAAAATAGGAGGCCATGTTAAGCTTGATGACGATTCCTGCTAACGGGTCTTCCGCTTTATCCTGAATCACCAGCTCTTTATAAAAGTTCCCGGCTTCGTCACTGGAAACCACATAAGCTTCAAAGATCTGATCATTCTCAAAAGTGATAATATCCTCGGGGTTTTGGTAATAAGTCCCTAATACCGCTTGCAAATCGGTATTAGGGACAGGGTTTTTATTTGCCCCGCCTGTTCCTTCTGGCAATTCAAAGTCATCATCGGCACCACAACCCACAATAAGAAAAGTGAGCAAACACAAATAGTAAGTTTTCATAATTCTAAAATCTAAAATAAACATGCGCATAATAGGTTGTTCCCGGACCAAACCAGTACTTATTTCCAAAAAGGGGGTGATCTCTTTCCTTATCTTCCTTGAGTAAAGAATAATTCACATTTCGGGATTGTTCGTAGCCACCGGTTATATAAGAAACTTCAAGCAGATTATTGATGCTGGCAAAGAAACCCAGGTATTTATCCTTTATGCGCCAGGACTTTCCACCAACCATATTTACCAGAAAATAATCATCAAATTTTTCCTGTTTCAGAAGTTGTTTTGCGGTTTCCAGATCGTAATCATTGATGGGAAGTCCATCATTATCGGTCAAAAAATTGGAAGTCCTTAGTAACGGTGCTATATCTAAAAAGGCATGAGAAAAATAATTTCCGCTCACTCCTATCCACCAATATTCAGGATCACGATATTCTAGCCCTATCTGTGCCACATGTTGCGGGCCTCCCGGAACCCGGTAATTCTTCAAGGAAGCCCTCCCCATTTCACGATCTTCGGTAAAATCATCTGAAGTCAGATAAATTGAAGGATTTCGGTTATACACATATTCTCCGAAGGATCCTGCAGTTTTTACTTTGAGAGTAGTGGTAACCTGAAATTCCCAACCAAATTCAATCCCGATATGCCTTTTTTCAATACCCGTCATCACCTCCTGTACAAAAGCAGTAGTAGAGTCCCTTCCTGATCCGGAAAGTCCATCGGCAAAATAAAAGGAGAGCTCAGTAACATCTTTGAATTCGGCATAAAAAGCTGTTATTCGGCCTTTAAGTTTAGGAGAGCGATATACATAACCGAGATCTGCAATTTCAATCTTTTCCTGGGTAAGATCTTTTACAACTTTATTATTCTGCCTGGCATTTGAAAAGCTATTTCTCAAGGTAGGCGGCTTCCTGAAGTAACCCAGATTCGCACTAAAAATATGTCTGCCCGATAATTTATAATTTAGGCCACCTTTAAGGGAATAACTTAAAAAGTCAGGTTCTTCGCTTTTCCCTAGTGAGGTGTCTGGAAAATTACCATTCTGGTAAAAGCTATTTCTTTGATAGATCAAATATGACCCTTCAACAGCTGTATAAAATTCCCATTTCTTTCCGAAGTATTGAAATTGAACAAAAGAGCCGAGATCCTTGGCAAGAAGGTCATAATGGTATTTGAATTTATCCCCTTCACCAACGAGCCGATTAGGGTTTAATAGATCATTTTGAGCTTTAGATCCTTCGGAAAAGGAATCAACATCCAAAAAAGCTGTTCCTCCCAGCAGACTTTCAACCTGCGCGAAATTTTCGCTTTTCAGCGATCGAAAATTAAGGCCGGAATTTAAAACCCACCTGGCATTCAACTCCTTCCGAAGTAAGGTGTTGAAAGAAACCAATTGATCGTCATTTATATCTTCATACAAAACATACAGGGAATTCCCTCCATTTTGAGCCTGATTGAGATTCGCCGCATACAATTCTTCCCAATTAAGTTGTCCGTTTTTAAGAAAATCCTGTTGTGCCAAATAGACTGAACGATAATCAAGTCTATCTTCTGAACGTAAAAAATAGGAAGGCAATTTTTGATAATATGCGGGATCAGGATTTGTGCCACCTCCTATAAATATATCTTCACCTTGGGAATTGAAAAAAAGACGACTCCCTCCATAATCAATACGGCTGTTGCCCACTCTTCCGAACTGATAAGAAATACCAGTATTTAAATTCGTGCCAGGAGAGATATTCCAGTAATGATTAAGCATTAAAACGGGCTCTTCCACTCTTTGGATCCTGGAATTTCGGATTTCCCCATTTTGATAACCCCAGTACGAATTATATTTATTGCCCTTCAGATCAAAAACCTCCCTAGTGTTAGGCGAGGATTTCCCCCGTTTTACCGGTGTAAAAAATCCCGTGAAATTCAAACTGTGATCTGGGTTGAGTCGTTTTTCCACCGAAGCAAAAAAAGAATTGGATTCATAGGTCGAGCCCTGCACGTAACTTTCTTCTGCAAACCGACGCGCTGCAGAAAAGGAGAAAGCCCAGCCCTTAGCATTTAACCCAGTGTGGTAACTACCCATCAACCTTCCGGTATATGAACGATTGGCCATAGCAATTGAGACTTTCCCTCCCGGGGAGTTATGCGAAGCCCTCATGATGATGTTAGTGGTTCCAGCAAGCTTTCCAAAAGATACTTCGGAAGGTGTCAAACCATTAGAAAATTCCTGGTTTCTTTGGACATCATTGAGTCCGCCCCAATTACTCCACAAGGGTCTTCCGCTGAAAAACTTATTCATAGAAATCCCATTTATCATGACTTCTGAGTATTCGGAATTATAACCACGGGGACGAAAAAAACTTGAACTGAAATCAAAGGCTGCAGCATTCAGAAAAACATCCCTGGAGGACTGAAGCAATCCGGAGATATTGGAAAAACCTCCCGACTCTTCATCAAGATCATGATCTGAAAGGTTTATTATAGCCGTTTGTTGTTGAACCGAGACCAGGTCGGGCTCTAAATATACATTTCCTATATCCAGTTCTGCTTGCACCAAAACGGGTAACCGCTTACTAAAAAATGAATTTTTAGTAAATTCTAAAATATGTTCTCCTTCTGGGATCTCATTTAGCACAAAGGCGCCATCAGAATCGCTTAAAACCAGGATCGAAGTTCCTTCGGACGACACCGTAACTCCTGAAATTGGCAGATTGGTTCGTTCATCGATGGTTCTTCCGCGCACCGAAAAGTTTTGGGCACAAAGGGAAAGGGAATAGAAAGAAAGGAGAATTAACAGCCTCCCCCCGCAGTTGATCTTTAAAGCCATAATTATAACAGCGGGAGACAATTATTGAACAATATTACATTTTTTAATTTTATCTTTGAACGACCTCCTTTGTTTTTAACAAATTATTTTTCAAACAGTTACAACATGAGGAGTATTAAAATAATCTTCACTTTTTTCCTGATCAACTTCCAGTTTATAGCATGTCTCGCTCAGCAGAAATTGGAGTATCACATTTTATCAATAGCTTTTTACAACCTTGAAAATCTGTATGACATTCATGACGATCCTTTAAAATTTGATGACGACAGAACTCCGCTAGGAAAAGATCGTTGGACGGAGGAAGTTTATCAAAAGAAGATCCGAAATATGGCTTTTGCCATTAGCCAGATAGGTTTGGAGGAAACTAATTCGCCTCCTGCCATTATTGGAGTCTGTGAAATTGAAAATATATCAGTACTGGAAGACCTGATTTCCCAACCTGCATTAATTGATTATGAGTATGGGATCATTCATTACGATTCACCTGATCTACGCGGAATTGATGTGGCCCTTTTATACAGGAAAAAGCATTTTCAACCATTAAATTCAATATCACATGAGTTAATACTTGAAGACCCAAAAATTCCAGGAAAGCGAATTTATACTCGTGACCAACTAGTAGTTTCAGGCCTTTTGAACGGTGAATCAATTGACCTGATTGTCAACCACTGGCCATCGAGAAGTGGCGGGGAAAAAGCCAGCAGTCCTAAAAGGGAAAAAGCGGCTCTTTTAAATAAAATGATCATTGATTCCCTGCAAAGGATCAATCCCTATACTAAAATAATTTCCATGGGAGATTTTAATGATGATCCAAACAGTAAAAGTTTCAAAAAGGTATTGGCGCCAAAACCTGAAAGTAAGGAAGTTGGGTTTAAGGAGTTCTACAATCCTATGATGAATTTATTTCAACAAGGCATAGGTAGTTTAGCATATAGGGATAGCTGGAACTTGTTCGATCAGATACTTATTTCTCAACCATTACTGGAAAAAAATGCTCCCGGATATAATTATTTTAAAGCCGGAATCTTCAATCCTTCATTTTTAATCACACCAACCGGTCAATATAAGGGTTACCCATTTAGAAGTTTTGGAAGTGGCGGTTTTACCGATGGTTACAGCGATCATTTTCCGGTGTACATTTTACTTATTAAAAAGATCGAATAGGTTTGCCTAAAATTACCCTGTTCGTCAAGAATATTTAAAATGACGTTTAAGGCTATTTATAGGCTTTTCAAAATAGTGCCAGGAAAGCATTGATGTCAGCACCGTCAGGGAAAAGTATATCATAAACCTGATCCCAACCTGAGAAATTTCAGGAAGAATCCCTCCTTCGAATCTTTCGTACAAAGTGCTGATTATGAAGTGGAAAAGGTAAAGACCGTAACTGATCTTTCCGAAGTAAATAAGCACCGGGGTTTCTAGGACCTTCCCGAGGATTCCGTTAAATCCTTTAGAGGCTATGAGAACTACAAAAGTGGATATTACCACGACAAAAAATTTCATGGAATAAAAGAAAACATCTCCATTTTGAACTGTCAAAAGGTAGAACCAGACGGACAGTAAAAGAATTAATATCGGCCCGGCAACTCTGTATAATTTGGAGGTATAATCTGGTCTATTCATTTGAAGCCATGCAATAATGCCACCAAGAGCAAAGGCATCAAAGCGAGCAGGGGTTAGAATAGTATAAAATCCCTCAGGTAAATCAATATGACCAAAACTTACAGAAAGAAAATACAGGGAATAATAACTTGCAAACCCTAATAAGACAAATCCGATCAAAGTCTTCAGGAGATGTTTAGACGGTATAAATAATATTACCCAGGGCCAGAGGAGGTAAAACTGCTCTTCGACAGCCAAAGTCCAGGTATGACCCAGGATTTGCCAATCCTGTTGGATGTAAAAAAGTATATTATTAAGATATAAAAGATAATAGGCGGCGTTGTTATTTATATCATCAGTAAAAGGAAAGGGTAATAAAAGAAAGAGAATGATGCATAAATAGTAGATGGGAAAAATACGCAAAGACCGCCTGACAAAGAAATTTTTCACGACCTGTCTTTTAGGTTGCGAATCAGCGCCTTGAGATTCAGTTTTATTCCTTAAAAGTATTTTAGAAATCAGGAAACCACTTAAGACAAAGAAAAAAGTCACGCCGGAATTACCTAAAAAAAGAGACTCAACCGGAAAAAATCTATGAGGGATCCAATGTTCAATCATAACCAGTAATACCGCAAAGAACCTCAATGAATCTAATTGAGGCATATAGGTTAATCCAGACTTTGAATCCATCCCTTTAATCAAGCAACCTAATTTAAGTTTAGTAAGGTTAAGCTAAAAAAAATCCCCGAATAAACGGGGATCATATTTTTAAAACCATGCGTTCCACGGAATGCGTGAAAGCACAAATACCAGCGCCAGGGTATAAAATATTGCAAGCGTCTTAAATTTAGGTTGGGACGTCAATTTCTTTTTATGTTTTGAATATCCCATTGTTATCAACACCACAGAAATGATCATGATAAAAGGGTGTTCCACTAAATAAAGTCTTAAGGTAGAATCTTTCATAACTCCACCCATTCCACCTTCCGAAAAGGAATTAAAATAAGGAGATACAAAATAAAGGACTATACCAATAAGCAATTGAATATGGGACACGATCAAAGTAAATAAGGAAATACGAAAATCGTTGGCTCCGTATTCTTTTTTAGAAAAGTAACCTATTAAGGCATTGATGCTGGCGATGATCAGGACGACAAGGACCAAATAAGCCCACCAGGAATGAATAAATTGTACAGTTGAATACATAAAAGTCGGTTTTGAGGGTTAAAGATAGTTTTTTTGAAATGAAAAAAACCGCCCCATGTGAGGAGCGGTTAAAAGATAATACTATGAATCTTACTCCCACTTATTTTCAGCAGCATCACCGCCCCAAATAAGGGTTGCCAGGTATGGATTGTCTATGAAAGGGTTTCGGTTCCCCTGAGCCCCTTCAATAACGTTATTACGTTGGATCTCAAAAGCAGAAACAGGGTCTTCAACATTCCATTTCAAGAACAATTCAAGTCCTCCTACCTGTTCAAAATTCTCACCATAGCGAATATTTAAATACATGATCATACGGGCAACATCTCCTTTCCATTCATCACCCGGATAAAACGTTTCTTCATTAACCAAACCATATTCTCCTGATCCTTCTGTATACGGATAATTTAGTCGAAGAGAGTTAACATCTGAATCTGCCACTCGAAGATGGTGCATATCTGCTACCGCCAGTTCGGAGTTTAATTTAGATTGAGGAAAGATATGTTCAGTATTAAAAGTCTGTGGTTCATAGTCGTTCCAGTCTGACCAGTACTCCTCCCAATATCTTGATTCTCCGGAATACATCAGAATTACATTATCAGGATTTTCAAGATCTTCATCTGCATCATACAAATATTCGTGACGCTGACCGTAAGTAAGATAGGTAGTATGCTTTTCTGAAGTGAATTCAGAAATGAAGGTGTAATTGATCTCCTCATTTTCTGTGACTGCGAAATTCGTATAGTAAATCTGTAACTCAGAAGGGATGTTAAAGGAAACCGCTCCATAAACATTTACAACTACTATAGCCGTATCACAGGTTGATTCAGGCTGGTCATTATCACAAATGGTGTATGTGAATTTATCTTCACCGGTAAAGCCGTCAACTGGTGTATAGGTTACTGTCCCATCTTCATTGAGCTTAACCGTTCCTGAGGCACTATTGGACTCTACGGAAGAGATAGTACTTCCGTCAACTATAACATCATTTGCGAGAAGGTCATCAATTGTTATGCTTACAGATTCCATGGTATTTACTGTGTCACCTGTAGCTTCAGGACTTCCGCCATCTAAAACCAGAATCAAAACTGTTGCTGTAGAACATCTATCAGAATCACCAGGTACGCAAAGGGTGTAAGTAAATGAGTCTTCTCCTATATAATCAGCAGGGGGAGTGTATGTGTAAGTGCCATTGCGATTATCTTTAACCGAACCTCCCTGAGAAGTTTCGGTATCAAAAGATTTAATTCTCGAATTATCAACAATCTTATCATTCTCTGTAAAGTCCGATAAAACCGAATCTTCATTCTCAAGAACCTCACGGGAGTCATCGTTGGCTACAGGATTTTCAACAGGTTCGGGAGTTGGGGTAGGCTGTGGCGTGTCCTCTCCTGAACATCCTAGGATTAATAGACTTAGCACCACATAAAACATCTTCTTCATAAGATCGTATAATTATAATCAAGTAAGGTTTTAACAAAAATATTAATAAAAAACCTCTTGCCTAAGATAGGCAAGAGGTTTTCATTTTTTTACAAAAAAAGGATTAGTTATTAAGAACCCACCCAGCTTCAGTCTTAATCAAGCTACTTTGCATTGTAACAGTCGCCCCGTTATATACAGCATAGCTAAGAACATATTTCTGACCTATTTCTGCGTTTGGATCAAACTCGTTTAAGAAAACATTGAATGCTTCCAAAAGCATTTCGTCGCTCCAGTAGTTATCAGAAGTTTTACGCACATCAAAGCTTCCAAAATAACCGGCATTCTCTGCTGGTCCAGGATATTTAGAAAGAAGTGCAGATTCGATGATTCCGTAATCTGCTTTTGTCATAGTATATCTGATTGTATTATCTGGCACCCAGTTAGTACCATCGTGACCAAATTGTAAAGACTGAGTTAGCAAGTTGTTATAAACTTCCCAGTTCATTCCATTGAAAATAAAATACTTTACGAAACTTGTAGTTTTATTTTCCTCAGTGTTTCCGTCACCGTCAATATCATATACATCATCCCCATAGAGTTTATACATAACAGGAACAATGGCACCTTCCTCTGCTGGCTCATACTTGAACTTTTCAGCTAAAAATACCGGAATTTTAGCCTCTGCCTCATCTTCGTTAGAAAAGTTCGGATAGCTTTCACCCATAGCGTTGTACTCGTCCTCCGTAAATCCGAAGGCATAGATCCATTCGCCATCCACTAAAAGAAACCCATCATTTCTTTCGGTAGTACCTCCTTCATAATAGTCGTAGGTAAGAGAAACTAGAGTCCTGTTAGGAACATCAGAAAATTTGTCCTCAATTAGGTCAAAAACCTGCCACATTCTATCGAAGTTAGGATAGGTATCGTCACCATAAGTCGTATAATCAACATCTGTAGCTTCATATACAATTAGACTTTTCTCATCCCTTTTTGGAGCGTAAATGTCGAAAGTTACATTTACAGATGATTCAGCTCCAAAACTTGGGAAAACATCGTTAAGAACAACAGGAACTAATTCCTTTGCCTCATCAACACTTCCAAAGTTTGCGAAAGAAAAATCTAATGTTTCTTTATAATCATCTTCAGTAAGGGTATAAGAAGCAGTTCCAGCTATTTTCCCTTCAATCTCGGCATCAATTTCATCATGGATATCTTCCATGGGCTCACAGCTGGTAAAAACCAGACCAATGAACATGAATAATAAATAAAATGTCTTTTTCATCTTAGTATATTGTTAGAATTTAATTTTAGCTCCTACAGTGTACGTACGCCCAAATCCATACCATACTTCTGCGGTACGAGCATTAGAATCCATTCCATCACGAACAACGGAGATGTACTCAGTATCAAATAGGTTATTAATATTCCCTATTAAAGTAGCTTGAAAATCTCCAAATTCAAAATCGTGAGTCAATCCAAGATCAACTACACTGTAATCAGGAGCTTCCCAAGGCTGGTATCCTTCCCCAACATTGTTAGGATCAAAATCTGCATATAATTTGTCATAGTAGTTGTAATCAACCCTTAATCTCGTTCCAGGTAAGGCCTCATAGTTAGCCCCTAAAGCATAAGTATGTTGTGCAGATCCACCAACAGGAACATCTTTCAACAATAATTCAATTGGTGCGTCCGGGTTTAGAACATTCTGGTCCTCATCGAATACAAAAACATCCCTTACATCACTATCCCACTTCCAGTCTCCAAGAGAAGCCATGGCCGTAAGAGTAAGTTTGTCAAACGGACGGTAAGAAAGATCTACTTCAATACCCTGGTGAATTGCATCTACTCCTAAGATGTTTGCAAAATATGTTTCACCAGTATCTCTCACGAAATATGACTGGGTAAAGGTTCTGTCACCCCAAAGAGTTCTATAGGCGTTCACATTTGCTCTAAAGTTAGCACTACGGAAACCATATCCTAACTCTGCACTGAAGATCTTTTGATTCTCAGCATCTTCATTAATGTCATTCTGGAAATTCTGGAAAACGGCATTAAAGAAAGGCGCTTTTTCAAAATATCCAATGTTTGCGAAAACATTGTGATTGTTATCTATGTTATAGTTAGCACCACCTTTTGCACTATACCCGAAGAAATGAATGAAATCTGTTTCCTGCTCAGGATCGCTATCTAGGTAGTTAAAGTAATCAACTCTCTTGTAAGAAGTATTGGAGGCCGCTACAGAAACAAATGCAGAAAGATCATTTTTAGAATATTCTGCCTGTGCGAATCCACCTTCCCAAAGAACGATACCATCATTGTAATAAGACATCTTATCTCCGGTTCTTGCAACAGCATTAGGATTATTCTCATCTGAATCCTCTAACCAGTAAGTACCTCCTAAAAGATCTTTTACCTCACGGAAGTGTTCTCCTTTGTAATATCTAACATCCAAACCTCCCATTAATTCGATGTCTTCAGTCAATTCAGTAGAAAGTGTTGAAAGAGCCCCGTACCAGTTATGATCATTTCTTGAATCATAAAGAATAGTTCTAGATCCCAGATCTCCGTTAGCAACGTTTTCTTCAACAACCTTATCTAGATCAAGTGGCTGTAAATATCCACTTCTGTATTCAGAATCAATATTTCTAAGATCAGCATCACCTGTGAATCCACCACCTCCTCCGGTTCCGAAAGAAGCATATACAGCAGTTGATAAATTAGTTTTTTCAGAAATATTCCAGTAGTGGTTAAGAGACATTTGTGGTTTGTGGTAGAAGTTATCCTGTACGTGCTTAACCTCGCCATTCAAATAACCCCAGTCACTGTTAAACTTAGTCCCACGATCACTTTTTCTGTAAGTCTCAATAAGGTGTCTAGTCTCTCTTTGCCCGTGTCTCTGAGGAGCACCAAACGCAGTAAAAGATAACTGGTGATCTTCACCGAAATCTTTAGCGACGTTCAAGAAATAAGAATATCCTTCGAATTCAGTTCCGTCGATATATCCGTCACCGGAAGTTTTAGAAGCAGAAACTGTCGCTGCTACTCCGTTATCAAGAACTCCTGTAGACACAGTAGCTCCAAATTTCATGTATCCGTCGTTACCCGTAGTGGCAAATAAGTTTCCACCTTCTTCGGCATCGGTAGTTTTAGTAACAATGTTCACAGTACCTCCAATAGAAGGAACGGCAACTTTAGAAGCCCCTAGACCTCTTTGAACCTGCATAGAACGAGTTACGTCAGAAAGACCAGCCCAGTTACTCCAGTAAACACGACCGTTTTCCATGTCATTTACCGGAACCCCGTTGATCATAACCGCGATATTCTCAGAGTTGAAACCTCTAAGTCTTAATTCGGCGTCACCAAATCCTCCACCTTGTTTAGTAGCATATACTCCAGGAGTAGACTTAAGGATCTCAGGAAATTCCTGGTTTCCGATTTTCGTTTCAATATCAGCAGCTTTAATTGTAGAAACCGCAACCGGTGTTTTACGATCAATAGCTAATGAAAAACTTGTAATAACGATTTCTTCTAAGGCGTCAGCATCTGGTGAAAGAATGATTTGACCTAAATTTTGCGTAGCTCCATTTTGTACTGAAAAAGGAACGACTTTACGCTCATAACCTACGAAACTGATTTCGATTTCGCCGGAAGCTTTCTTAACTTCAAGAGTGAAGTTCCCGTCAAAATCGGTTACTGTACCATTGGTAGTTCCAACTACCTTAATGTTTGCACCCGGTAGTGGACCGTTCAGTTCAGAATCAAATACCGTCCCGGTAATGGTCCCCTGCGCAAAAATTGTAGCTGACGTTAAAAAAAACGCTAATGCTAAAAATTTTCTCATTGTGAAATTTGTGTTTGAGTTTAATTTGTTGATGCAAAAGAACGCATTTTCTCAAAAATAACTTTAACTGAACGTTAAGAATTATACACAAAACATGAACAATTCCCTGTGAAACAAGTATTTAAGCAAAAAGCCCTGATAATCAGGGCTTTTGATGCTTTGTGGGAATTCTTTGATTGTTAAGAAATTTACTCAAGAAAAAATTTTAACATTTTTTTGGTAGAAGAATCATGCTCTGAAATGTCATTTTTTTCAATTTCCTCTAAAATATTGTTTGCAAGTTGTTTACCCAATTCCACACCCCACTGGTCATAACTATATACATTCCAGATAATTCCCTGCACGAAAATCTGATGCTCATATAAGGCAATCAGCTTTCCAAGGCTTTCTGGAGTTAGTTTATCGATTAAAATAGTTGTTGTAGGCTTGTTTCCGGAGAAAACTTTAAAAGGCACCAACTTTTCTACTTCAGAAGAGGAAAGCCCTTTGGATCTAAACTCCGCTCTAACTTCTTCTTCGCTTTTTCCAGCAAGTAATGCTTCAGTCTGAGCAAAGAAGTTAGCCATTAATTTATTATGGTGATCTGCATCTTCAAAAAGTGAATTTTTAAAACCAATAAAATCAGAAGGGATCAATTTGGTTCCCTGGTGGATCAACTGGAAAAAAGCGTGCTGAGAATTGGTTCCCGGCTCACCCCAGATGATATTTCCGGTTTGGTACTGCACCTCATTCCCTTCCCGGTCAACACTCTTCCCGTTACTTTCCATGATAGCCTGCTGTAAGTAAGCAGGGAATCTATGTAAATATTGAGTATACGGAATGATGGCCTGGGTTTCAGCTTTAAAAAAGTTATTATACCACACGGTCAAAAGAGCAAGCTGCACAGGAAGGTTCTTTTCAAAAGAGGTGTTTTTGAAATGTGAATCCATTTCATGCGCACCTTTTAATAAAGAATCAAAATTATTGTACCCAACAGAAAGACTTATTGAAAGACCCACTGCGCTCCAAAGAGAGAATCTTCCACCAACCCAGTCCCACATAGGGAAAATATTCTGAGTCTCGATACCGAAAGCCTCCACTGCTGGAACATTACTGGAAACCGCTACAAAATGCTTTGCCACTGCGTCTGCAGGAGCTTTCTTCATAAACCACTTTCTGATAGTAGTTGAATTGGCAAGGGTTTCCTGAGTAGAGAAGGATTTTGATACAATAACAAACAAAGTGGTTTCAGGATTTAATCCTTCAATGGTCTCATGCACATGGTCACCATCTACATTTGAAACGAAATGGATTTTCAGATGATTCTTATAGTGCTCCAAGGCCTCTGTAATCATTACAGGCCCAAGATCTGAACCACCAATACCAATATTCACGACATCGGTAAAAGCTTTCCCGGTAAATCCTTTTTTCTCACCACTAATGATTGATTCGCTAAAGGCTTTGATCTTTTCCTTCACTTCATACACTTCAGGAATTACATTTTCACCATCTACATTGACAACAGCATCTTTATGCTCCCTTAAAGCAGTGTGCAGAACAGCTCTACCTTCTGTTTTATTTATTATATCTCCTCCAAAATAGGAATCAATAGCCTCTTTTAAACCAACTTCTTCAGCAAGTTCCAGCAAAAGCTTTTGAGTTTCAGATGTAAGTAAGTTCTTACTAAAATCCACATAGAAATCCTCCCACTGAATTGTAAAATCATCAGCACGTCCCGGTTTCTCACGGAATTCATTTTTAAGATCGATATTCTTTATGTCAGCGAAATGCGCTTCAAGCCTTTCCCAGGCTTTAGTTTGAGTAGGGTTAGTACTTCTCATTATATTTGATATGGTTAGATATTTTTAAACTCGATTGCTTCCAATTGAGCCTTTAAAGGTTCAATTGCAGTAAAATATGATGGAATATATTTTTCGTCAATAGGCTCTGCGGAAGGTAAGTTTTGCCTAAAAGGATCAACCTGTCTTCCATTTACCCAAAATCTGTAACAAACGTGAGGTCCTGTCGCAAGACCGGTACTTCCAACATACCCGATCACGTCGCCTTGTTTTACGCGCTGTCCTTTTTTAACCGCACGCTTGGTCATGTGAAGATATTGTGTTGTATAAGTATCGTTATGCCTAACTTTCACATAATTTCCGTTTCCGGAAGTATAGGAGGAGGCGATCACAACCCCGTTCGCAGTAGACCAGATTGGAGTCCCTCTTGGCGCGGCATAATCAGTTCCTTTATGGGCTTTCCATCTTTTCTGAACCGGATGATACCTGCGCGGACTATACCTGGAAGAAATACGACTGAAATTCAAAGGCGCCTTTAAAAAGAAACTTTGAAGAGGCCTGGCTTTTTCATCATAATAATCAGGTCGACCCGAGACAGAATCAGTCAGGAAACTAAAAGCGTAATATGGTTTTTCCTGGTGATAGAATACAGCCGCATCTATGCTCTCAACACCGGCATAAATAGTGTCATTAATATATCGTTCGTTATAAACCAGCTTGAACTTATCACCTTTTTGAAGACGGAAGAAATCAATACTCCACTGGTATATATTATTCATCTCATGAGCGAGAATATAATTTAAACCTGCGTTTTCGATAGCTTCTGAAAGACTTGACTCAATTACACCTGAAACCGTTTTTTTAATCACAGAGACCGGTTTTTTTGCTGTATATACAGAAATGCTATCCCTAAGATCAACCACCGTATAATTGATACGGTCATTTTCATAAACAAACACCTTCGGTTCACTTATAGAATCAGTTTGCTTAAGGATCATATAAGGTTTCCCGATCACAATTTTCCTGGGGTTAAAAGTATCTTTCACCTTTTCAACGATCTGGAAGATCTTTCCGGGATCTACCCCATGGCTTCCCAGGATAATTCCGAAGCTATCTCCAGATCTCACTGTATCTCTAACTACCTCAAAATCATTCAACACAAAACCATACTCCTCCACGATAACGGGAGCCGGTTCTTCTATTGCGTTATCGGCTATTTCAACATTCTTTGGTTCGTCATTACAGGCCGTAACAGCCATCATCATCAGTAGCAGGTAACTAAGTTTTTTCAATTCGTGTGCATTTTTTTATTAAACGTTTCATCTACCCATTCTTTGCCCCATTGCCGCATCTCTTCTTCACTCCAAAGTTCAGGAAAGAAAGAAATACGTTGAAAACTTGGCGGCAGGAACTCTTTCCAATTCGTGCCCCCGGTTGCTGCAACCGCTTGCTTTTTTGCCATCAGGTATCGGTGTGCCGCCCCAATATGCATAAGAAGCCAGTTGACATTGACCGTTACGTCTAAACTACGCAACGCATCAATAAGATTTTTATTATTCTTTTCTTCGGAAGATAACTGTTGATATTTTTCATAGATCGTTCCACCTTTCACCCTGTTTGCCAGGCGTAGAAAGCGCGGGGTGTATTCTTCCTCGAATTGCTTTAAAGTTAAGGTTTTTTCTCCTGAAGCCAGGTCTGTGGCGCCTCTTTTCCAGTATATGTTCTCATATAACTCTTCTACAGAATTTTCCTTAGTGAAGTCATTTCGAACATCTGTATGCACCAAATTCCCTAAAGGAGTGGAAAACATCTCGATCATTCTGAATTGGGCCGATTGGAACCCGCTTGCCGGAAGCAACGCCATCCTGAATTTCAGGAATTGCTCTCTTTCCATCCCTCTTATCATCACGTCAAAAGAATTCGTAAGGATCCTGAAATAACGAACAATCCTATTCACTTTTTCAGTGAAAAATTCTACAGAAAGATCTTCAGAATCAACTATTTGCTTCTGCTCATGAATGATAAGCTTAAAATATAACTCTGTGATCTGGTGGTAACCAATGAAGATCTCTTCATCGGGAAAATGCGTTCTCGGGTTTTGCAGACTTAAAAGCGTATCCAGGTGAATGTAATCCCAATACGTTAAATACCTGTCATATAATAAGCCGTCAAGGTATGAACCCAGATCCTGACCGGAATTTTTAAATTTCTCTTCCAGCTGCCTGACCTTATCGGCAATCTCAGGTTTAATATCTTTCATGTATTTATTTCATTATTATTTTTAAAGGATGTTTCAATCCTTTAAAAGCGTCGATATCTGCATCCAGGGATCCAACAGCTAAATCGGCTTTGATCTTTACCGGCATTCTGTTCTTATCGTCACTTACCCATATGGTAAGGCTCTCCTTTTCTTTGAACACTCTGCCAGCCAGCACATAAGGCTTAAATTTTAGCGTTGCAATATTACCCAATTTTGTTTTCACGACCTCTCTTCCGAGAAACTTTAACTTAAAGTCGTGATTTTCATTATCAAAGAACATATTCATGGTCATCATCTCTCCAGGAGCTATAGACTCTACATCTAAATTATTCCGAAGATAATAGAAGGCCGAAAGCATATCATGTACATTATCCTGAACCTGAAAAGATTCTTTTTTGTTATGCTTTTTATTGAAAACATGAGCCGTGTTCGTCTGGTGGTCAAAGTCTATTTGAATATCCTTGGTATGCCCACCTTCATCTATTTTCCTGATAAAGCGCATAGGAGAACCCGTTTCTTTGTGAATATAGGTCTCGTAGTTATCATCAACCTTAAAAAACAGGTGAAGAAGTCCAGTAGATCTTCCTTTTCCAACTACATGATAAACGGGTTGGTCGCGAAAGGTGGATTCTTTCACTTCAAGAGTGGCAAAACTGGCGTTGAAAACACCGTAATGTATCCTGAACTTAAACCATTCCCCACCGTCATAAGCCTGGTGAGACTGGGCTGCGACATTAAGAGTTATTAGGGAAATTACAATTGTAATTATCTTCTTCATGAATGATATAACTTTTATATTGGGGGATTACAATTACAATTTCTGTTCCAAATGTATTAAATCAAAAAAACCCCGTCAAGTGAATGACGGGGTTTTTAATCTTATTAACCAACTAAAACTTAAATTATGAAAAAAAAATTATTTTTTTCCAATTCTGGTAACCACTCCAAAATTGCGGTGCAAAAGTCTTCTAATTGTATAATAAAAACAAACAGAAAATTAACTTTAACGCATTATTCGCAGAAAATAGTGGTTTCGTTGATTAAAATTAAATATTAGCTATTTTTATTCAAAAATCTACAATGTTCCTCTCAAACTTTGCTCTCTTTCTATAGCCTCAAAAAGGGCTTTAAAATTACCTTTTCCAAAAGATTGAGCTCCTTTTCGCTGAATGATCTCAAAGAACATGGTTGGTCTGTCTAAAACAGGCTTGGTAAATATCTGCAATAAATAGCCTTCATCGTCTCTGTCAATTAAAACTCCCAGTTCCTTTAATGGCTCAAGATCTTCATCTATCTCCCCAACTCTGTCAAGTACATCATCATAATAGGCCTCCGGCACGTAAAGAAATTCCACTCCACGGTCACGCAGTTGGGTCACTGTCTCAATAATATTATCTGTGGCAACCGCTATGTGCTGTACTCCTGCGCCGTTATAAAAATCAATATACTCTTCTATCTGAGATTTCTTTTTTCCTTCGGCAGGCTCATTGATCGGGAATTTAATTCTTCCGTTTCCATTACTCATCACCTTACTCATTAAGGCAGTATATTCGGTAGAAATATCTTTGTCATCAAAAGAAACTAACTGTGCAAAGCCCATCACCTTGGCGTAGAACTCACACCACTTGTTCATTTCATTCCAGCCAACATTTCCAACCATATGGTCGATATATTTCAAACCTACATCTTCTACCTTGAAGTTTGGTTTGTAAACCTTGTAGCCCGGCAAAAATGGACCTGAATAATTCTTTCTTTCCACGAACACGTGTACTGTTTCACCATAAGTATGAATGCCTGAAAGAACCACATGCCCGTTCTCATCTTTGATCTCTTTAGGTTCCATGTAAGATTCGGCACCACGCTTAGTGGTTTCTTCATAACTTTTACGAGCATCATCTACCCATAATGCTACGACTTTCACCCCGTCACCATGCTTATCTATATGCGCGTTGATCTCACCTCCCGGTTGAATTGGAGAAGTTAGCACCAATCTAATTTTTCCTTGTTGAAGAACGTAAGACACACTGTCTTTACTACCAGTCTCCAATCCGGAATATGCTACCGGCTGGAAACCCCAGGCCTGCTGATAATAATAGGCTGCCTGTTTCGCATTTCCAACATATAATTCCACGAAATCAGTTCCCAGGATTGGCAAAAAGTCTTCTGCTGCCGGAACTGTTTTTTTAATTTCTGTTGTGTTTTCTGTCGCCATAATCTTCTATTTTTTTTCATATTTCAGACTTCTGAAATATGATGTGCTTTTTATTATTTCTTATTTAATCGCCCTCAAACATAAAAATATTTAGGGAACTGAATCATTTTAATGATCCAACCAGGATTTATGATAGCTTTCATCGGCTATTTCCATGGCGTCTTCAGTAACCATTAATGGTTTAAAAGTATCTACCATCACCGCAAGCTCTTCAGTTTCGGTTTGACCAATACTACGCTCTACTGCTCCCGGATGGGGCCCATGCGGAATTCCCGCAGGATGCAGTGAAATGTGCCCTTTTTCAATATCATTCCTACTCATAAAATCTCCATCCACATAATATAACACCTCATCACTGTCAATATTACTATGGTTGTAAGGCGCCGGAATACTTTCCGGGTGATAATCATACATCCGCGGAACGAATGAGCAAACTACGAAGGCATCGGTTTCAAAGGTCTGGTGCACCGGTGGCGGTTGATGTATCCTTCCCGTAATAGGTTCAAAATCGTGAATAGAAAAAGCGTACGGGTAATTGTAACCATCATACCCTACCACATCAAACGGATGAGATGCATAAACCATATCAAAGATCTCACCTTGCTTTTTCACTTTTATAAGGAAGTCACCAGATTCATTGTTGGTCTCCAACTCATAAGGCTGACGTATATCGCGCTCACAAAATGGGGAATGCTCCAACAACTGACCAAAATAGTTTCTGTACCTTTTTGGAGTATAGATAGGACGGCGTGACTCAACAATGAAAAGCCTGTTGACCTCATCGTCAAAATCTATCTTATAAATGGTTCCCCGTGGAACCAATAAATAATCTCCGTATTTAAAATCCAGATTTCCCAGGTGAGTTCTAAGTTTTCCAGTACCCTGGTGAATAAAGATCAACTCATCTGAATCGGCGTTCTTATAAAAATAATCCTGTGATAGATTTTGCGGAGAAGCCAAAGTAATGTCAACATCAGAATTGGTCAGAACCACTTTTCTGCTCTCAAGATAATCGGGTTCTGGCTTTACATTAAAACCCTTAAACCTATATGATTTGATATTGTTCTCTTTTGCGATTTTCGGCTTGACACTATAGCTCCCCTTGATCTCTTTAACCTGCGTGGGCCTTTGTTCGTGGTAGATATTCGATGACATTCCGTCGAAACCAATTGTCCCGAACAACTGCTCATAATATAAACTGCCATCAGGTTTTTTGAATACCGTGTGCCGCTTATGAGGGATCTTTCCCAATTTGTGATAAAATGGCATTATTAAGAATTTTTTAAATTGAAATCGTTTTCGCGTGTTAAAAATCCAATTAACCGCTACTTTTTTTGATTAACTACAAATATCTGAAAATTTTGCCGGATTTTCAGTTAAAGGAGGTCTAAAACCAGAAGCCTACACTAAAAAACCAATAGCTGCGCTTGACCTCTGGAGAGACAGAATATTTGACTTCCACAGGACCCAAGAAAGTATCCCGGCCATATCCTATCGCATAACCAGAATAATCTGGAATGGTGAACCAGTCACCTCCTGTAAACAGACCATTTTCTATATTCGCGAAATTTCCGGTTAGTATCACGTGATTGCGTGTCAGGAATTCATAATCAAATTCAACGGTCAACTTTGTAAAACTATCTCCAGAAAGACCAATAAAGTCATATCCGTAGAAAGGCACGAAGGTATTGATGAAATCATTCCCGTACCCACCTAAAAAGAAGTCAAAAATGTTATTTCGGGTGCTTCCTATTCTAAAACCTCCTTCCGTAGAAAGACGGGTCACAAAATTGGGCAAAGGTGAAAAAACGTATCCAACTGTTCCTTTGGCCACTGAAAAAGGAGAAAAATTCTCTTGAAAATCTGTAGAATGGATATACCAATGAAAATCTCCATCAAAATAAAGCCCTTTTGAAGGGTAATACTTGTTGTCAAAACTATCAAGTTTCAGGTAGCCAAAGGTGCTGTAATAACTACTTTGATCGAAGACACCGACATTGCCGGCATCATCTGCCATGGGCCTGATCGTTTCCGAAGAAATATCAAGATACTTATGCTCCAGTCCCATTCCCAAAGAAAAGATCTGCTTAAAGAGGGTTTCAACATAAAATTGATGTGTGTAATCCTGGTAATCTATAGACAGGTTATTGATTTGATCAACTTCCAAAACTGCATTTTCACTAGCGAAATCAAAGGACACATCCTTGCTGAAGCTGTTATACCGGGTCCTTAATCCTAGGCTCCAGTAATAGCCCTTATCTAAATAGTAATGAAAGTTATATCTAAAATTATCACCTAACACCACATCAAGTGAGGCCACGTCATTCGACTGAAGGAGACTTTTTCGGGTAAGATTTACCAGTCCTCCGCTTTTGTATAGGTTATCATAATGAACCCCTAGTCGAAGTAACATCTTATTAGAGTTCTCTTCCAGCTGAAGCACCATTACATACCCTTTATCCAGCGGTATCAATTGATAATTTATCCGGTTAAAATTCCGGGTTGCCGAAAGGTTATTTATACCCCACCTTAGGTCTTTGTACGAAACAGCCGTAGGATACCTCAACTTTAGTTTCCCCAGGACATATTCGCGGGGATAAGAGGTATTTCCCTCAATTCTCACATCCGAAATATAAAGGGAATCCACCGGCGCAATTCGTTTTTGGTGTAGTGTATCTTTTTGTTTCTGTAGTGCCGCCACTGCCTGAAGTTCGCTTAATTTCTTTTTCGCAGCAATTTCTCCCGCTTGAATTATTTCGTTTCCCTTATCGAAAGACATCACGTTAAAGGGGGTAATATCGGGCCCAATATAAACGTCGGTCAATTTGATCTTTTCCCGCATGCTTTTGATGGTGTTGAAATTGCTCAGCTGAGTAAGGATCTCAAAAGCACTGTTTAGATCTTTACGCTCCATAAGCGTGTCCTGGACATCTACTCCAATTATGATCTCGGCGCCACGGCTTCTCAGCTCTTCGACAGGATAATTATTAAGAACACCGCCATCTGTCAAGAGTCTGCCCTCTACCAGAACCGGACTGAAAAGTGTTGGAATCGCCGCACTTGCCGAAACTGCCTGCGGAAGGAATCCGCTGTCCAAAATAACTTCTTCTCCAGTCTCAACATCAGTAGCCATTGCCAAGAACGGAATAGGAAGATCTTCAAATCTTTTCCTGTCCTGTACATGCAAGGTAAGCTTAGACATTAGGTTATAAACATTTTGCCCTTTTGATAAGGCCGGAGGAAAGCTTACATCAAAATTATCGAAAGGAAGGGTAATGGCATATTTTTCGGCATCCTTCTTCTCGTAAAAGGTCTTTGCACTACGAGGCAGTTCATCCTGGATTAAAATATTGAAATTGGTAGCATGAAAAATACTGTCCAGTTCGCTGGCACTGTAACCTGAAGCATAAAGGGCCCCAATCACCGCACCCATACTGGTTCCTCCAATATAATCTATTCGAATACCAGCTTCCTCGATCACCTTTAAAACACCAATATGGGCCAAACCTTTGGCCCCTCCGCCACTAAGGACCAGGCCAACTTTTGGGTCCTCTTCCTGGGCATAAGACCCAAGCGTAAAGAAAAATATTAGGAGGAAGAGGATCTTTTTCATGGCTTGGGGTGATAATGATTATAAATTATTGCGGCCTTGGAATTGCCAATTACGCCGGCAAGGCTTTCTTCGGAAGCTTCTTTGACTCTTTTTAAAGAGCGAAAATTCTTCAGCAACTCTACCGCCGTTTTTTCTCCGATGCCCGGTATTTCTTCAAGTTCGGTATTTAATGCGGCACTACTTCTTTTATTTCGGTGAAAAGTTATTCCGAAGCGGTGCGCCTCATTCCGCAATTGCTGAATGATCTTCAACGTTTCGGATTTCTTATCCAGATACAATGGAATCGAATCTCCCGGATAAAATATCTCTTCCAGCCTTTTTGCGATCCCAATAATGGCGATCTTTCCTCGCAACCCCAAAGTCTCTAGAGCTTTCACCCCCGAAGACAACTGACCTTTTCCACCATCTACAATGATCAATTGCGGCAAAGGTTCGCCTTCCTGCAACAGCCTGCGATACCTTCTAAAGACCACTTCTTCCATAGAAGCAAAATCATCAGGCCCTTCAACCGTCTTGATATTGAATTTACGATAATCTTTTTTACTGGGCTTTCCATTTTTAAAAACCACACATGCCGCCACCGGATTCGTTCCCTGGATATTGGAGTTGTCAAAACATTCAATATGACGGGGTTCTTCAGAAAGCCTGAGATCTTCTTTCATTTGCGCCATGATCCGGTTCACATGCCTGTCGGGGTCTACTATCTTCATTTGCTTGAATCGTTCCTGCCTGAAGTATTTAGCATTTCGGGTAGAAAGTTCCACGATCTGCTTTTTATCTCCCAGCTTGGGGACTGTCACTTTGATCTCTTCACCTACTTCAACCTTAAAAGGCACATATACCTCGCGGGTTCTAGAGTTGAAGCGCTGACGGATCTCTGTAATTCCCAGCTCCAACAGTTCTTTGTCACTTTCCCCCAGCTTTTTTTTCATTTCTATTGTGTGGGAACGAATGATCGCACCATGCGATAATTGCAAAAAGTTCACATAGCCATAACCTTCATCACTCACAATGGAGAATACGTCTACATTATTGATCTTAGGATTCACTACCGTTGATTTGGCCTGGTAGTTCTCCAGTACATCGATCTTATTCTTTATTTTTTGAGCCTCCTCGAATTCCATTTTTTCAGCATGTTCCTTCATTTGCTTTTTGAACTGCTGAAGGGAATCTTTAAAATTACCTTTCACGATCTGGCGTATAGCCTCGATCTTCTCCAAATAGTCAGCTTCACTTTCATGAGCTTCGCAAGGTCCTAAACAATTTCCCAGGTGATATTCAAGGCACACCTTATATTTCCCATTCCTGATCTTATCTTCAGAAAGGTCATAATTACAAGTTCTTAATTGATATAGGCCTTTTATGAGATCCAGTAAAGTATTTACCGTCTTGAAACTGGTGTAAGGTCCGTAATATTCACTTCCATCCTTGACCAGTCTTCGGGTAGGAAAAACCCGCGGAAATCTTTCATTTTTGATGCAGATCCAAGGATAGGTCTTATCATCCTTCAGCATTACATTAAATCGTGGCTGATGTTTCTTGATCAGATTGTTTTCAAGAAGCAGGGCATCAGTTTCAGATGAAACAACAATATGCCGGATCTCATGGATCTTTTTAACCATCACCCGAATACGATGGCTATCATTATTCTTGGTGAAGTAAGAAGTTACCCTCTTTTTGAGGTTTTTAGCCTTCCCAACATACAGGATCCTTCCGTTCTTATCGAAGTATTGATATACACCCGGACTTTCGGGAAGGGTCTTTAATTGGAGGTCTACATTACTGTCATTCATTACTCCAAAGGTAAAATATTAAAAAACGGGGGAGAGAAAAGCCAATGCTCTAAAATGTTAAATTTTTCCTAACTATTTAATTCGGATGAAGTTTGGAACGATCGCAAAAATCATGTTTTTTAACCCTTCGTTTATCTTCAGATCTTCCGCGGAAACCACACCAAAGACTTTTCAATAATAATATTCTTAGAGTAGATCTCCTTAAAACACTCAACTTCAGAAAAATGCTTTTTCAGAATTTGTTAAGATTTGGCAAATCATCTTTTAGTACCTTGCATGTATGAAAAAAATCACGATCGGACGTTTTGACAAGGCAGATTTCCCAGGCCTGCATCTCGAAGATATTTCAATAAAAATTGATACCGGCGCGTATACTTCCTCCATACATTGTGATCATATTGTGGAAGAAAAAGGTGTTTTAAGATGTACTTTTTTAGATGAGGAGCACCCACTTTATAACGGAAAAGAATTCCGGTTTACAGACTATGATATTGTCTTTGTTAAGAGTAGCAACGGGATCGTACAGAAGAGATATCAAATTCAGACTACCATTACCTTATTCGGAAAAACACATAAAATTTCTCTTTCTTTGACCACACGTCAGGAAATGAGATTTCCCGTACTTTTGGGACGAAAATTCATCACTAAAAAATACATAGTAGACACTGAATTATTCGATCTATCACACAATCAGAAAAAAGAAGAATGAACATAAAGATCTTATCGAGGAATAGCAACCTTTATTCAACCCAACGACTGGTAGAGGCCGCTAAGAAAAGGAATCACCAGGTAGAGGTAATTGACCCGCTTAAATGTGACCTTATTATTGAGAAAAAAAACCCGAGTATCTATTACAAGGGCAGGCATATTGAAGATGCAGATGCGGTAATTCCTAGAATTGGAGCTTCGGTTACTTTCTACGGAACTGCGGTGGTTCGTCAGTTTGAGATGATGGGCGTTTTTTCTACCACCGAATCTCAGGCGCTTGTAAGAAGTAGAGATAAATTAAGAAGTCTGCAGGTGCTTTCAAGAGCACGTCTTGGCCTTCCTAAGACCGTTTTCACGAACTACTCGAAAGATGTAGGCGAAGTGATAGATCACGTTGGTGGCGCTCCACTGATCATTAAATTGCTGGAAGGGACCCAAGGATTGGGGGTAGTTCTGGCTGAAACCAAAAATGCAGCCGAATCGGTAATTGAAGCCTTTAATGGACTACAAGCAAGGGTGATCGTACAGGAATTCATCAAAGAAGCAGGTGGTGCCGATATTAGGGCCCTCGTTGTGGACGGACACGTTGTGGGAGCCATGAAACGTCAGGGTAAAGAAGGAGAATTCAGGTCGAATCTTCACCGCGGTGGCTCTGCATCTGTAATCCAGCTTACAGACGAGGAAGAAACTGCCGCTATTAAAGCTGCCAAATCAATGGGGCTGGGAGTAGCCGGTGTAGATATGCTTCAAAGTTCCAGAGGACCGCTAATTCTTGAAGTAAACTCTTCCCCGGGCCTTGAAGGAATTGAAGCCGCAACAGGAAAAGACATTGCTAAAACCATTATTCGGTATATAGAAAGAAACTTATAGTCCATGGCATTCATTGATGAACACAATGTTCTGGATATCTTAGGGAAAAAGATCCCTCCCGGAAAAGGGGCTACTATCAATTTTAATATGGCTAAACTATATACCGCCACGGCGGTTGACGTTCCCATTATAATTGAGCGCTCAAAAAAGCCGGGGCCTGTCATTCTTATTACCGCCGGGATCCACGGAGATGAAATTAACGGCGTAGAAGTAGTTAGACAGATCATCGTAAAAGAGATCAATAAACCCTTGCGAGGAACGATCATTTGCATCCCGATCATCAATGTTTTCGGGTTCCTAAATATGTCCAGGGAATTCCCTGACGGTCGTGACCTGAACCGCGTCTTTCCGGGAACAAAAAACGGATCTCTGGCTAGCCGATTCGCGTACCAATTTGTTCAGAAAATCCTGCCGGTAGCCGACTTTTGTATGGACTTTCATACAGGAGGAGCGAGCAGGTATAACGCTCCACAACTTAGGATCAAGAAAGGAGAAGAAATGGCCATGCATTATGCCCGTATCTTTAACGCTCCTTTTACGATCATTTCCAAAACCATCACTAAATCGTACCGTGAAACCTGCGCGAAACAAGGGAAACCGGTATTGCTCTTTGAAGGCGGAAAATCCATGAATAGTGACAAAACCGTCGCGAAACATGGGGTTGAAGGGGTGATGAGGATCCTGGCGCATTTTGAAATGCTGAAGCCGAAATTCGAAGTGCCTGATCCCACAGGCGATACCATCCTAATAGAGAACAGCACCTGGATGCGTGCAAAGTACAGTGGCCTGCTCCACGTGAAAATCCCTTGCGGAAAACACGTTGAAAAAGGGGAATATGTAGCGACGATCACTGATCCCTACGGAAAACTACGCCATAAGGTAAAAGCTCCTAACGAAGGCTATATTATAAATGTAAATGAATCTCCTATCGTCTACCAGGGAGATGCCATTTTCCATATTTCAATCGCGAAAGATCAAAATGAACAAGGATCAACTGAGGGTTAAATACAAAAAACTGCGGAAGGAAACTACTCCCGAAGAGATAGAGGAAAGAAGTCTGGAGATCGCAAACAACGCTCTTCAACTCCCTATCTGGAACCATTCATATTACCATATTTTCCTTAGCATTGCTGAAAAGAAAGAAGTAGACACACAAGGAATTTTACACATTCTGCAGGGTAAGGACAAGAACATTGTGCTTTCGAAGGCAGATTTTACTTCAGGAGAACTTACTAATTACTTGCTTACAGATTCCACGGTGATCAAAAAAAATTCCTGGGGAATTCCTGAACCGGTGGAAGGAATTGAAATTCCGCCTCAAAAGATCGAAGTTGTATTTATACCGCTTTTGGCTTTTGACATAAAAGGTAACCGTGTAGGCTATGGAAAGGGATTTTATGACCGATTTCTATCTCAATGCCCCGAAGGAGTATTAAAAGTTGGGATCTCACTTTTTGAAGCTGAGGAAGAGATCGAAGGGGTATCATCTTTAGATATACCATTAGACTACTGCCTCACCCCTCAAAAAATATATAATTTTAAAAGTTTGTAAGTTTTAACGTTTTCAATTACTTTTATTCCAACCAATTAGCACTTTAATGTTAAACGACCTCCAGTTAAACAGTATACTTGAAGATTTCGATGTTGCTTACTGGAAAATTAATCTACTTACAAAAGAGATCTCCTGGTCAGATCATTTTAATTCCCTGATCGGGAAACCCGAAGCCGGACAAGATAAATTTGAATATTTCCTGGACAACGTTCTGCATCATGATTACAGGTATGATTTCAGGGAACATTTTGAAGCACTTATTACTCGCCAAAAGCCTTTTTCAGCAGAGGTTCGGTTAAAACTGGAAAACGGAAAATATCGTTGGTTCGAATGCCGAAATCTTAAAAGCAGAGAAAAAGGGCTGGCCGATTCTGCCGTACTTTTATTTATAAATATCCACCAGGCCAAGCGAGATCAATATACCATAGAAGAGAATTTTTTCTATTATCATGAGACAGCTGAGATGACCTCGACAGGAGGTTGGTATCTGGATGTGACCACTGGTTCTGTTTACTGGGACAATGTGACTAAAAAGATCCTCGACTGCCCAATAGATTACGAACCCAACCCCGAGGACAAGCTGAGATTTTATGCCCCTGACCATCATGAGGTGGTGGAAAACATGTTTAAAAAGTGTTCTAAATTCGGAATTCCATTTAAGGTGGAGATAAAAATGCGTACTCTGCACAACCGTGAATTCTGGGTGAGGTCTACAGGAAAGCCTGTTTACAACGATGACCAGGAAATCATTGGAATACGGGGAGTTTACCAGGATATAGACGAACAAAAGACCAATGAGCTGAACCTTCAGAATTCATTGGATATTATCGCTACACAAAATTCCAGGCTTTTCAACCTGGCTCATATAATTTCCCACCAGTTACGTTCTCACAGCAGCAACTTGAGCCTGGTTTCTCAACTCCTTGGTGAAGCTCATCCGGGAGAAGATCAAAGCGACCTGCTTTCTAACGTAGGTGAGATCTCAGGAAACCTAGAAGAGGCCATTAAGCACCTAAATGAGATCGTAACCAGGCAGAATATACTTAAAAAAGAACCTCAGACCATTCGATTCAAAGATGCCCTTGACAGGGTGATCGCTTCCACTTCATCCCTAATAAAAAGGGAAAATGCGGAGATCATCGCCGAATTCGATAAGTTGAACGAAATAAGCTACATTTCTGAGTATCTCGAAAGTATTTTACTTAATTTACTCACAAACGCCATTAAATACAAGCATAAAGGAAGACGCCCAGTGATCTATATTCAGACGTACAAACAAAATGGTGATGCTTACCTGGAAATTAGCGATAATGGCATGGGAATAGATCTGGACGAGAATAAAGATAAAATGTTCGGAATGTATAAGACCTTCCACAGGCATCCCGAAGCGAACGGCATAGGCCTGTTCATTACTAAAAATCAAGTGGAAACTATGGGCGGAAGCATTTCTGTAACCAGCACGGTTAACATTGGCACCACATTTAAAATCAAATTCTAGGGATTATGGAGCATCCGGTAGAACTTGCATGCATTATTGACGATGACAAGATTTATGTAAACCTTGTAAAAAAGATCATTGAGATCAAAAAGCTGTCTCAGAACCTCATCATCTTCAAAAACGGAAAAGAAGCATTGGATTATTTCAAACCTATCCTGGAAAATATGAGTGCTGAACGCCTACCTGACATTATCTTTTTAGACCTAAATATGCCCGTGATGGACGGCTGGGAGTTTTTGGGAGAGTTTGTGAAGATAAAGAACAACTTCAATAAAAAGATCACGCTTTACGTGGTAAGTTCTTCAATTGATCCCAGGGATCTGGAACGTGCCAAATCCTTTAATATGGTTACCGATTACCTGATCAAGCCGATTGAAATGAAAAAATTTGAAAAGATCTTTGATCGAAACGTAGCTTAATTCCCTACCGCTTCTTTTTTCTCTTCCTCCTTTTCATGAGAAAAGGCTTTCTTGTTAAAAATGATCAATAGCAGAACCCCAATGGTTATTGCTGAATCGGCTACGTTGAATACAGGTTCAAAAAAGGTGAAATAGTCCCCTCCCCAAAAAGGAATCCACTCCGGAAGGTATCCCGACCATAAAGGGAAATAAAGCATGTCAACCACTTTTCCGTGCATTAATGTACCGTAACCGCCTTCTTCCGGAAGAAAGGCCGCGATCTGGTTATAACTATGGGAGAAGATCTCTCCGTAAAAAACAGAATCTATAATGTTTCCGAAGGCACCCGCGAAGATCAGGGAAACAGCCACTATAAGCTCTGTAGCACTGTTCTTTCGAACAGAATCCCACAGCCAATAAGCGATCCCCACTATGGCTACCAATCTAAAACTGGTTAAAATGATCTTACCGTACTCTCCAGGGATCTTTGCGCCCCAGGCCATACCTTCATTCTCCACAAAAAGGATCCTGAACCAGTCAAAAACCCTGATCTCATCTCCTAAAGCAAAATTGGTCTTGATGTAAAACTTGGACACCTGATCAATTATCAGGATCAGGATAATGAGTAGAGATGCTTTCTTTAAGGACATTGGGTCTTTTTTGGATCGGTCCCAAAAATACTATTTTTATTTAGTTTCCTGAACCTTAATATTGCCGTTAATCGAAGTTAGTTTGAGAAAATTCGATCCGTTCGCCAAATCAGGCAAAACAACATTGCCATGACGAGTTTCTACCTCATATTGGGCATTATTAGCCTGCACTTCAATATTTCCGTCAAAAGTGTTGATAATGGCATCTCCATCAAAGTTTTTTAAGTAAGCAGAACCCGCTCTCAATTGGATCAAAACCCCATCATATTCCCCCTCTAAGAAAACCGAAGCTAAGTTTGAGATGATCTCGACACTCATATCTTCAGGGATCTCTAGTTCTACTTCCATAGCGAAGACCTTATGAGCACTCAATTTATCAAACCCGCTTTGAAGGATTTCTCTAAATCTGGACTTCAGATATAAGGTATTATTTCGAATTTCAGAATCCAGGCTGATCTCATTGAAGTATTCACCATCAGATCTGGACCTGATAGTGATGGAATGCACGGGTGCCGTGGAGATACTAACCCTGTAGATCTCCTCGCTATTAATGGAAATTGCCTTAAGGCTACCGGCATCCATTACCTGCATAGTCTCTTTTTGCCCAGAAGCTAATGTGGCGGTGAATAAAGTCAGAAGAAATAACAGCGTTTTCATGGATTCTTAACCAAACAAAAAACGCCCCAAAACCTTTGGTAATGGAGCGTTCAAATAAATTAGAGAGTAATTATCGTTGCATATTTTTAGCTTCAATACTTAGTGTAGCGTGAGGAACAAGTTTCAAACGCTCTTTGGCGATCAATTTTCCTGTCACCCTACAAATACCATAAGTCTTGCTTTCAATTCTCACCAAAGCATTTTTAAGGTCACGAATGAATTTTTCCTGGCGAATAGCCAATTGTGAATTCGCTTCCTTACTCATAGTTTCACTTCCTTCTTCAAAAGCCTTGAACGTAGGAGAGGTATCATCGGTACCGTTATTTCCGTCATTCATGTAAGCGCTTTTGTAAAGCTCTAATTGCTCCTTAGCCTTTTCGATCTTCGCAAGGATCAACGTCTTAAATTCCGCCAGCTCTGCATCACTGTAACGTTCTTTTACTTCTGTTGACATAGTTCTTAATGTTTTTTAATTAACAACTTAGTAGTTACTTCATCAAAAGTAATTTCCAAACCGTTGTCAACTTCTTCCGCAAGGTCGAGATTTGCAGTCAAAGTCTCGTTTTTAATATACTCAATATTTTGTTGAACGGCCTCCTCGACAGTACCGTCCTTCTGTAGGGTCACATCAATTTTATCGGTTACCTCAAAACCGGAATCTTTACGAATGTTCTGGATCCTGTTGACCAGTTCTCTCGCAATTCCTTCTTTTTTCAGTTCCTCTGAAATGGTAATATCCAGAGCTACCGTGATATTTCCGGAGTTGGCTACCAGCCAGCCTTCAATATCCTGAGAGGTAATCTCGACATCCTGAAGTTCTAAAGTAAGCATTTTCCCATTAACCTCAACTTCAATTTGCCCGTCCTGCTCAATTTTATGAATTTCATCGGAAGTAAACTCGTTTATCTTCTGAGTGATGAATTTCATATCTTTTCCAAAACGCGGACCTAAAACCTTGAAATTCGGTTTGATCTGCTTTACTAATATGCCTGAGGCATCATCTATCAGCTCCAGTTCCTTCACATTCACTTCAGACTTGATCAAATCAGACACCGCTTCGATCTCCTTACGCTGTTGTTCATCCAAAACCGGGATCATTACACGTTGTAAGGGTTGTCTTACCTTTATCATTTCTTTCTTTCTCAAAGAAAGTACCAAAGATGAAACTGTCTGTGCCTTTTCCATCTGTCTTTCAAGCCCTTTGTCAATAAAATCGGTATTGGCTTTCGGGAAATTTGACAAATGAACAGATTCGAAATTCTCTTTATTTGTAGCCTTATTCAAATCTTTATAAAGCCTGTCCATAAAGAACGGCGCCACCGGTGCACCCAGTTTCGCTACAGTTTCCAGACAAGTATATAAGGTTTGATAAGCCGAGATCTTGTCTTGGGCATACTCCCCTTTCCAGAATCTTCTTCTGCATAGACGCACATACCAGTTACTCAGGTTTTCCTGTACGAATTCAGAAATTGCCCGGGTTGCTTTAGTAGGCTCATAATCTGCATAGAACTTATCTACATTTTCAATAAGGGTATGCAGCTCAGACAATATCCACCTGTCTATCTCGGGGCGTTCCTCCAATGGAATATCTGCTTCGGAATAGGTGAAATTGTCAATATTGGCATATAACGAGAAGAAGGAATACGTGTTATAAAGTGTTCCGAAGAACTTACGGCGCACTTCTGAAATTCCTTCAATATCAAATTTTAAATTATCCCATGGGTTGGCATTTGAGATCATGTACCAGCGGGTCGCATCTGGGCCAAAAGCCGCAAGGGTTTCAAAAGGATCTACAGCATTACCAAGACGCTTCGACATCTTTTGACCGTTCTTATCAAGGACAAGTCCGTTGGAAACCACATTTTTATAAGCCACGTCGTCAAAGATCATGGTCGCAATGGCATGAAGGGTATAGAACCAACCTCTGGTCTGGTCCACACCTTCTGCTATGAAGTCAGCTTTTCTCCAGGTTTTCTCAACCATATCGGCATTTTCCATAGGATAGTGCCACTGGGCATAAGGCATAGAACCTGAATCAAACCAAACATCAATTAGATCTGCCTCGCGCTTCATAGGTTTACCAGATTCTGATACAAGTACGATCTGGTCAACCACATTCTTATGAAGATCTACTTTGTCGTAATTCTCATCACTAAGATTTCCGAGTTCGAATTCCTCGAAAAGATCAGCTTTCATAAAGCCTGCTTCAACAGACTTTTTCATTTCAGCTTTCAGCTCTTCAATAGTGCCTACGATGATTTCTTCTTTACCATCTTCTGTTCTCCAAATAGGAAGTGGAATTCCCCAGTATCTGGACCTGGAAAGGTTCCAGTCATTGGCATTCGCAAGCCAGTTACCAAATCTACCTTCTCCTGTTGATTTTGGTTTCCAGTTGATCTGCTGGTTCAATTCATGCATCCTGTCCTTTACATCGGTCACTTTGATGAACCAGGAATCTAACGGATAATATAATATAGGTTTATCTGTTCTCCAGCAATTTGGATAACTGTGAACATATTTTTCAACTTTAAAGGCACGGTTCTCCTCTTTCAGCTTGATGGCTATCTCAACATCAACAGATTTTTCTGGAGCCTTACCCTCGTCGTAATATTCATTTTTGACATACTTCCCGGCGAATTCACCCATTTGAGGCCTGAACCTTCCTTGCAAGTCCACAAGGGGAACAAGGTTGCCATTATCGTCCTTTACGAGTAACGGCGGAACTTCAGGAGTTGCCTGTTTTGCCACCATGGCATCATCTGCACCAAAAGTTGGAGCCGTATGTACGATCCCGGTACCATCTTCAGTAGTAACGAAATCTCCTGAGATCACTCTAAAAGCATTTTCCGGTGACTCATATGGCTGGGCATATGGCAATAATTGTTCATACTTTATTCCCACAAGATCTTTTCCGAGGAAACTTTCTTCCACCAAATATGGAATTTTATCCCCTTGAGTATAAGCTGCTAAAACCTCTTCATTTTCGGTCTTTTTGAACTTCTTGTCAAATTGCTGATCAACCAGGTTCTTAGCCACTACAATTGTAATTGGCTCGAAAGTATATTGATTGTAAGTCTTTACAGTAACATAATCTATCTTAGGTCCAACGGTAAGTGCGGTGTTGGAGGGAAGTGTCCATGGAGTGGTTGTCCAGGCAATAAAATAGACAGACCCTTCTTTCTCTGAAAGGAAATCTGGAAGGGAGTCTTTTTTAGCCTTGAACATCGCTGTAACCGTAGTGTCGGTCACATCCTGATACGTTCCCGGCTGGTTAAGCTCGTGAGAACTTAAACCGGTTCCTGCTTTAGGAGAATAAGGCTGAATGGTATAGCCTTTATAGATCAGGCCTTTATTATAGATCTGAGATAGCAACCACCATACACTTTCCATGTATTTGGACTTGTAGGTGATATATGGATCTTCCATATCTACCCAATAACCCATTTTTTCAGTAAGGTCATTCCAGACATCGGTATAACGCATCACCGCATTTCTACAGGCATCGTTATAATCCTCAACGCTAATTTTGGTCCCGATATCTTCCTTGGTAATTCCAAGTTCTTTTTCAACGCCCAGCTCAATTGGAAGACCATGGGTATCCCATCCTGCTTTACGTTTTACCTGGTAACCTTTCTGGGTCTTGAACCGGCAAAAGATATCTTTTATAGCACGGGCCATCACGTGGTGAATACCAGGCAGACCGTTCGCAGAAGGAGGCCCTTCGAAAAACACGAATGGTTCCTTCCCTTCTCTGGAAGTTATACTTTTTTCAAAAACATCGTTTTCCTTCCAAAAACCGAGAATTTCTTCAGCGACTTTTGGCAGGTCAAGTCCTTTATATTCAGGGAACTTTGCGCTCATTACTTCGTTCTTTCAGATAGATTCGCGAAAATAATGATTTTTGATAAATAGTAGGGTTTAAAATGGGAAAACCTGTTGATGATCAAAAGATTTGAAATTTAATGCCTCTGCACCACTTAAAATTTAAGGTTTTTAAAACCGATATTGCAGTGCAAGGATCAGGTTTCTTCCGGCTGCGGCAATTCCCGAAGAATAGGTCCTGTAACGCTGATCTGTAATATTTTCTACAGAAGCTGTAGCCAGTAAAGCTTCACTTAGCTGATACCGGGCGGTGAAATTTAAAGTGTACCACTCTGGAGAATACGGGTTTCCGTCAGCATTGATCGCATACAGGTAAGCTTTATCGCTTTCTCCCGGAGCCAGATCTGAGTTTTCGATCTCCCCGTTATAATCAACAAAAGCGTCCAGCATCAATTTTTCATTATCCCACACCAGGTGGGCACTTCCAAATAAAGGTGCCGCATGACGAAGCGGGGCACGAGTGCCATCATCCTGTTCTTCCTCTCCCTTATTTACGCTGATGTTTGATTTAAACCGAAGGTGCTCCGTAAAACGAACATGCGTTCCGGCTTCAATTCCGTAAACTTCAGCTTTAGCTGAATTCTGAATAGCCTGAACGCGACTGGGTTCTCCCTGGTAATCGACCATTGTGCGACCATCAAGATCAAAATCCCTTCTTACCATTGCATCGTCTAAAAGGGTATAGTAACCGGCTATCTCAATTCTTACAATATTATCAAAGTTGAGACGCGTACCCAGTTCGGCATTGTATGCAGTTTCAGGTTTCAGATCTGGATTTGGCACCACAACCATCCCGGGAGCTGAATCAAAGATCTTTCCTACATCATCAACATTTGGGGCTCTGAATGCCGTGGAAAGATTTAACTGCCAGCCAATAACCTCATTTTGTTGCCAGTTTAACCCAACATTTCCGGTCAGGGCACCTGTGTTGATATCGGCATCAGAAAATGGAAAATCATAGGTGTTTTCATCAAATTCTGCGTTCATTAAGATATGACTGTACCTCGCACCCGTCTGAAGATTGACCGAAGGTGATAATTTCCATTTAAAACTACTATAAGCAGCCATAGATCGCCAGGTTGCTCCATCAGGATACCTCGAACTCGCGGGATCTGATTCCCCGGTTCTTATATTGGTTTCTTTTCCTTCGGAATTTACCTTGTTAAAAATGTATTCTACTCCGTAGAACAAAGAACTGCCAAAAAATTCCTTTTCAAAATCCAGGTTTCCAGACCATGCATCAACTCTTTCGTCAGTCTCAAAAAGAATATCCTCCTGAAAATCACGATCATTCCTGCTCTCCTCAAAAAGCTGGTACGCGATCGAAAATTTAGCATCGTCATACACCCTGCCGTTCCCGGCCTTATCCACATTGAAGTTTGTCATCAACCAATTTTGAGGACCGTAATACCATTCCGCAGCTCTCAATTGACCGTTTCGTTTTCTGTAAAGCCTGTCGTATCTTGGAAAATCGGTGGTTGTAGTATAGATCACCCCCAGGTTGAAATCCCATTCCCGCGTAGGCCTATATCTGAATTTCTGAAGCAAATTGAGTTGTTCATAACCAGAAGGAACCTGCACACGAGGATCTTCATTTGGAATCACAACGTCCTGGCCATCTCTTTGTACCACATATTCGGGACGTAAATACTCCTCCGGACCATGACTTCCCATTTTCATATCTCCAAAATCAGAGTAACTGATACTGGAAAGGATCGCCCAATCTTCTCTTGCGAAAGAAAAGTCCACATGGCCGGTTTTTTCTTCGTTGGCAGTAGAATACCTCGCGTAGGCCTTACCCGAAATTGAACCGCCCTTCACCATCGAAAAACCGGGTGATAAGGTGTAAAAGTTCATCACTCCTCCAATGGCATCACTTCCAAAGATCACAGATCCGGGTCCCATCACTACTTCAGTTCGTTCAACCGCCAAAGGATCAATAGAAATCACATTTTGTAAGTTCCCTCCGCGAAAAATGGCATTATTCATCCTTACTCCATCAACAGTGATCAACAAACGGTTCGTTGCAAACCCTCTTATCATAGGACTTCCACCTCCCTGCTGACTTTTTTGAACGAATACCTGCCCGGTACTCTCCAAAAGATCGGCGGAGGTTTGAGGCGAAGCGGTCAATATATCTTTTTGATTAAAAGATATCACCTTCTGCGGCAGTTCCCTTTTTTGCTGTTCAAACTTCGCTACAGAAAGTACTACCTCTTCCAATTTATTTTCATTCGGCTCCAGGGCTACGAGGTTATTTCTTTGATATATCTGCCTCTTTGTAGTATGAAACTCCAAGTGAGAAACATGTCTGAAAAACAGGATTTCACTGGATGAAAAAACCGAAAGATCTGCCTTCCCGTCAAAATTGGTGAGGGTGCTTTTACTTTTATCCTTATTGAAAATGGCAACATTAAAAACAGGTTGTCTCGATTCTTTGTCGATCACAGTAATTTTCTGAGCCCATGAATTTGCTGCACAAAGAAGGAAGATAAAACTGAAGAGAAAGCGCATTAATTGTAAATTTCGTTTAAGACCGTCAAAGATTTTGGCTTTTTAAAGCCCTGCAAATGAATTTCATAATAATTCAACAGCATTAATAAGAATCTGGAGCGGTTCGTTTGGTTAAGTTTTATGGTCGATAGGCTATCAAAGTCTGTGCCCAACAGCTGTTTCAGAACCTCAACATTCTCATCAGAAATGCAATCGTCATTGGTTTCTACAGTTTGAAAGGTACCGTCCAGTAAATTGAAGATTGGTTCTCCCCTGAAAGTGTCATCCGGATAAAAGCCAAGATATTTTGTAAGCTTAAGAAGAAAGAACAGATGAAAATTTGCTGTTTTATCATGCATATCAAACCATGTTAAGCTCGTTTCCAGGAATTCAAAAAGGGATTCGTTGGGCTCTTCTTCCTTTACAGCATTCCGCAGCACTTCAGAAAGGAACATCACCACGGTAGATTTTAGAACATTAGTGTGAAGACTTTGATAAGGCTGAAACAGCTTTGCCTCTCTCATATATTCCAGCGTACCTTTATCCTTATGGTTCGCCACGATCTCCAACTGTGTGAGCGGCTGAAAAAGAGACGCCTTCAATTTACCTTTTTTGGATTTTAATACTCCCCTTAAAAGATACGTTTTCAACCCACTCTTTTCAGTGAAACATTTCACGATAAGGTCGGCTTCCCCATACTTTAGGGCACTAAAAACAATTCCTTTTGTGGTTATCAGCATTTATGGATCAAATATCTCCTTTTAAAAGGGATTCAAAAATACAATATTTAACAGGATGGCATAAAAAAGAAAAGGCCGCTAAATGCGACCTTTCCAAATATTTAGAGGATTGGATTAAACCACTCCCTGAGCTAGCATAGCATCGGCAACTTTAACGAAACCGGCGATGTTCGCACCTTTTACATAATCAACATACCCGTTTTCATTAGTACCGTACTTCACACATTGACCGTGGATATCATCCATGATCTGCTTAAGTTTGGCATCAACTTCTTCGGAAGTCCAGTTATACCTCATAGAGTTTTGAGACATTTCCAGACCTGAAGTCGCAACTCCTCCTGCGTTTGATGCTTTCCCCGGAGAGAAAAGGATCTTCGCATCCTGGAATACCGCGATAGCTTCTGGAGTACAAGGCATGTTCGCACCTTCACCCACACAGATACATCCGTTGCTCACAAGAGCTTTTGCGTCTTTCTCTTCCAGTTCGTTTTGTGTCGCACAAGGAAGAGCGATATCACATTTTACATTCCATGGAGTTTCCCCTTCGAAGTATTTAGCATTCGGATATTTGTCCAGATATTCTTTAATTCTTCCACGCTTCTCGTTCTTAAGCTCCATTACGAACTCAAGTTTATCTGAATGGATTCCCTCTTCATCAAGAATATATCCTGAAGAATCTGACATGGTAATAACTTTACCTCCAAGCTGAGTCACTTTTTCAGCGGCAAACTGGGCAACGTTTCCGGAACCTGAGATAACAACTGTTTTTCCTTTGATAGAATCTCCCTTTGTTTTCAACATGTTCTCAGCGAAATAAACGTTACCATAACCGGTAGCTTCAGGACGAATAAGAGAACCTCCGTAAGAAAGACCTTTTCCGGTCAAAACCCCGGTGAATTCATTTCTTAAGCGCTTGTATTGTCCATAAAGGAATCCGATCTCACGACCACCTACTCCAATGTCTCCCGCAGGTACATCAGTATCGGCACCAATATGACGCTGAAGCTCGGTCATAAAGCTCTGACAGAATTTCATCACTTCGTTGTCTGACTTTCCTTTTGGGTCAAAATCAGATCCACCTTTTCCACCACCCATTGGCAGGGTTGTAAGACTGTTCTTAAACACCTGTTCAAAAGCAAGGAATTTAAGGATACTCAGGTTAACTGACGGGTGAAAACGAAGACCACCTTTATATGGCCCGATAGCAGAGTTCATCTGAATACGGAATCCGCGGTTCACCTGAACGTCACCATTGTCATCAATCCATGGCACACGAAACATGATCACCCTTTCAGGCTCTACCATGCGTTCTAATAACTTCTTGTTCTGGTATTTTTTATTTTTTTCAATAAACGGAATTACAGTTTCTGCAACTTCATGAACAGCCTGTAAAAACTCAGGTTCATGGCTATTTCTTTTAGAAACGGTATCTAGGAATTCTTGTACATTTTTTTCCATGGTTTCGGCTAAATTAATTTTAACGAAAACGTTTTTTACGATTCAGCGCAAATATACATTTTCTTCAAAAAAGAGGCCTTATAATTTTTATATTCCTTTTAATTTTCCAGTATTTCTGAGGGGGCAATAATTCAGACATTCTTGGGTTATTAATTTATATATTTGTTTAGAAGCGAAATTCTTTATGGCATACATCTACAAATCCTTGCAGGCACTAATTCTTCTTGTTTTGTTCGGAAATGCAACCTCATTTGCACAGGTTGGATTACTGGGGCAGGAGATTGGGATTGTAGCAGGACCAGTAGCTTATTATACCGACTATGGTTTACGTTACAACATGGAAACCAACACTTCAAATACCGGAATGGGAATTGGTATTGTTTACTATGTGAATTTCGCCTATCGCGCAGACTGTAATTGTTATACCCAGGACACTTATTTCAATGATCATTTCAGGATACGGGCAGAGCTGGACTACCATTGGGGAGAATTACACCACTTTGGAGAACTATCCCGACAGAAAACTGATGCCGGTCGCCTTTTAAGAGGAATGGTGGGATCAACCAAAGTCACGGAGCTAGGCGCACACCTGGAATACTACCCATTTAGTATCCGTGATTATACCGCGTATGCCTATCCTATTGCGCCTTTTGTTAGCTTGGGGTTCAATTTTGTAGACTACAAACCTTACACCTATTCAACCTTAGGCCCGCTGGAAGACAATCTATTCCGCACTTTTGTGGGAGGAGTAAGCCAGGAACGGGGTTCAACCTGGTCTATGGTATTAGGTATAGGAACCCGTTATAAACTGGCGCCATCCAGTGACCTGGTCGCTAATTTTCAATGGAGATATTACGATACTGACTGGATCGATGGACTAGACCACAATAATCCTCAGGATAAGTTCAATGATATGATGTTCTGGTTCAATTTAGGCTACATTTATTACCTCAACTTCTAACCTAAAAGGTTGTGAAAAATGTCATTTTTAAAAGCTTACTTAAGCAAGCTTAATTAGGTCCTTAACCCAACGCCTGCTTCAGATCATCCATAAGGTCTTCCTCGTCTTCAATTCCAACACTTAAACGGATTAGCGAGTCTACTACCCCAGTTTTTGCTCTCTCTTCCTTCGGAATGGAAGCATGGGTCATACTCGCAGGATGTCCCGCCAGAGATTCTACACCTCCCAGAGATTCGGCCAGGGTGAAAACTTTCAGGTTTTCCACCACTTTTACAGCGCTTTCCAACGTTCCTTCAGCAGTGGTAAATGAGATCATACCGCCAAATCCATTCATTTGCTTTTTGGCGATCTCATGGTTTGGGTGATCCTCAAATCCAGGCCAGTAAACCTTATCAACCCTTGGATGTGATTTTAGGAAGTTTGCTACAGCTGCCCCATTTTCACAATGCCGCTGCATTCTAACATGAAGGGTTTTTAATCCTCTAAGCACTAAAAAACTGTCCATTGGTCCGCAAATCGCTCCACTGGCATTCTGAATGAAATATAGTTTTTCAGCCAAAGCCTTATCTTTTACTACAAGACTCCCCATCACCACATCACTGTGACCGCCCAGGTATTTTGTCGCGCTGTGCATCACGATATCAGCACCCATTTCTAATGGCTGCTGTAGATAAGCAGTTGCAAACGTATTATCAACAGCCAGGAGAATATTATGCTTTTTAGCAATTTTTGAAACCGACTCAATGTCGATAATATTCATCATTGGGTTGGTAGGAGTCTCCACCCAGATCATTTTCGTGTTCTCATTAATATGCTCCTCGATCCCGGAAGTATCACCCATGGGCACAAAGTGGAACTTAATACCCATATTTTCAAAGATCCTGGTAAATAACCGATAAGAACCTCCGTAAAGGTCATTTGTAGAAACGATCTCGTCCCCCGGTTTAAAAAGTTTCAATACGGCATCGATGGCAGCGAGTCCCGATCCAAAAGCCAAACCGAATTTCCCATTTTCAATGCTGGCCAGAGCATTTTCCAACGCTGCACGGGTTGGATTACCGCTTCGTGAATATTCAAACCCCTTATGTCCTCCCGGCGTACTTTGCTTATAAGTAGTTGTTTGATATATAGGCGGCATGACCGATCCATAAGCCGGATCTACATTTTCCAGCCCTCCGTGAATTGTCTTGGTATTGAACTTCATCTTTTAAAACTTTTTTAAGATACAAATGTAACGTTCGCTTTGGGCATTCTCAAAATAGCCCGTACCTTTCAGAACAGTTTAACATTCCAGTACTCATGACCCATCACATCCTTCGGATCCTAGTGATTTGCCTTATTCTATCATCTTGTCAGGACGAAAAAAAACCGAAAGAACTTCCGCTTAGATTTGAAAAGAAAAGTCTCACTAAAAAAGCCGGACAAAATTGCGATACGGACGATTATGACTGCACGATCATATCTTTGGAAGTAATAAAGGCCAAAGGTCCTGAAAATATTTCGGAAGAAATAAATAAAGTACTAGAGGAAGAGGTCATCAGCCTGATCGCTTCGGAAGAAAATCCGGGCATTGAAAATCTCGAGGCACTCGCAGAAATTTTCATTTCAGACTACCTGAAAGCTTCCGAAAGCTTTTCCGAAGAACCGGCATGGGAAGCTTATGTCAATGAAAGTATTTACAAAAAGACAGATAACCTGATCTGTATCGGCATAACCGCCGAAATTTTCAGCGGGGGAGCCCATGGTTATAAAAGCATCACTTTTTTAAATTTTGATCCAAAGACCGGGGAAGAGCTTACCTGGAAAGATATTTTTACGGAGGATTTCAAAGGCTTCGCCGAAGAAAAGTTCCGAAGTGAGTTTGAGATTCCAGCAGGAGAGAATATCAACAGCACAGGATTCTGGTTTGAAAATGACACTTTTCAGCTACCTTCAAATATTGGTTTTTCTGAAGACAAAGTCATCCTTGCATATAATATCTATGAGATCGCTCCTTATGCTGAGGGGGATTTTTATTTGGAAATACCTTTGGACGAAGCGAGGCAATTTCTAAAGTTTGAATAGTTTTGCAAAAAAAAGGAATGAAGAAGATCTACTACCTTTCCACCTGTGACACGTGCAAGCGCATTCTTAAAGAATTGGACGCACCCGGGGAATTTACCCTTCAGGACATTAAAAAGGAACCTTTGAAAGAGGAAGAGATCGAGTCTCTCAAAAAACTATCTGGCAATTATGAAAAGTTGTTCAGCAAACGGGCAAGGTTGTATAAGGAGAGAGATCTTAAGAATAAGCAACTTTCAGAAGAAGATTACAAAACACTGCTTTTAGAACATTATACTTTTTTGAAAAGACCGGTGATCGTAAATGAAAACGAGATCTTCATAGGCAACTCCAAGAAAACCGTTGAGGCGGCAAAAAAATCAATCCATGAATAAAAGGCTGCTGGCGATCCTGGCTGCGACCGGGGCCAGTACCATTTACGGAATAAATCATACAGTAGCTAAAGGCCTAATGCCTATCTACATTGAGCCGTTCGGATTCATTTTATTAAGAGTGCTTGGAGCCGCTATCCTGTTCTGGATCATTAGTTTTTGGGGACCCAAGGAAAAGATCGCGACCAGTGACTGGCCACGCTTATTAGGTTGCACGATCTTTGGAATGGTGATCAATATGCTGCTTTTCTTTAAAGGGCTCAGCCTCACTACTCCCATAAACAGTTCGGTGATCATTACTATTTCGCCAATCCTGGTGCTTATACTAGCCGCCTTTCTTATTAAAGAACGAATTACACTGTTAAAAACTGCAGGGATCATAACGGGTTTGGCGGGAGCATTAACACTGGTATTCTTTAGTAAGAGCTCTACGGCAGATGCTCCAAATATCCCGTTGGGGAATATACTTGTGATCATCAATGCCTTATCATATGGTTTGTACCTTATTCTGGTCAAACCACTTACTGCGAAATACCATCCGTTCACTCTTATGAAATGGCTGTTTCTATTTGCTGTCATAATCAACCTGCCAATCACCCTAAACGAGTTCATGGCAGTTGACTGGAGATCTTTACCGTCTCATGCTATTCTAAGAATGGCATTTGTAGTGTTAGGAACCACTTTCCTTACTTATTTACTGAATGTGTTTGCGCTTAGGGAACTAAGTGCAGCCACTATCAGCGCGTTCATTTATTTACAACCGTTGATCGCCATTGTTTATGCGATATTCACGGGCGCAGATTCACTGAACCTTTTAAAAGTGCTGGCAGCGGTATTGGTTTTTTCCGGTGTCTATATGGTGACCCGTAAACCTAAACCAATTCATTAATATTCTGGCTTGACTTTGGTCTTTTTCCGAATTTTCGCGTGTCCTCTTTTGTGAGAATCCTGAAATCCTCTGTATGCGAAAGCTTATTAAGTTTTTCATACATTTCATCCGGAAGCTTGGTAAGTTTTCGCTCTTTTAAGTCAATCCATGCACCCATCATTTCACAGCTCGCAAAATTTCGGCCTTTGTGATCATAAAAATCATGCTCGAACTCAAAATACATTCCGTCCTCAGAAATTCCCTTTAACTGAAGGGTCACCGTTACAGGTTTTCCTGCAAAAACTTCTTTGAAATAGTAAATATGTTCGTAGAACACGACCGGACCTAAATTATGCATAGCCATCTCCTGCTGCCCAAAACCATTCTCCATTAAAAAACCCATTCTGGTATGGCTCATAAAGTTTATATAGGCAGTGTTTGCCAGGTGACGGTTGGCGTCAATATCGCTCCAACGAATCTCAAATTTCTTCTGATACATAGTATTATTTTGGGACAAAATTATCTAAATTTTATTATGCACGCATAACTCTTTTGCTTAAATTTAAGTTTTCATTTTTCACAATGCCATTAATAAAGTCAACATATAAGCCATCAGGCATCTATAGATCTGCAGATTTAAACACGATCTATGCGGCCACATTGCGAACTGTAAAATTATCGCCGTATGTCCGTGAAAGGATCATCTTAAGCGATGAGGATTTTCTCGATCTTGATTGGAGTAAAACCGCTGACGCTAATAATGGAAAAGTCGCAATTTTATTGCACGGTCTTGCCGGAAGTTCCGACAGGCCTTACATGAAGGGCATGACCAGAATCCTCAATAAGAAAGGTTGGGATACGGTATCTATTAACTTAAGAGGCTGCAGTGAGGAGTTGAACAAATATTTCAAGAGTTACCACGGCGGCTCGTCCCAGGACCTGGCAGAAGTGATTTATCACATCAAAAAAATGGAAAAATATGACAGCATTGCCCTGGTAGGATTCAGTCTGGGTGGAAATATTCTGCTGAAATATTTAGGTGAGGACAGAAATGTTCCAAAAGAGGTAAAGACCGCCGTTGCGGTTTCGGTTCCCTGCGACCTGGCCGGTTCCCTTGGAGAGATCAATCGTACTCGCAATTTCATCTATTCAAAACGCTTTGAACTCAAACTAAAGCAAGTACTTCTCGCCAGGGCGAAAAAATTTCCGGAGAAACTTAGCAAAAAGGAAGTGGAGGCCTGCTCCTCCTTAAATGACATTGATGAACTCTACACCTCCAAAGCGCACGGATTTGAAAATGCCGCCGATTATTACGAGAAAAACAGCAGTCGCCAATTCCTCGAGAACATCAAAATACCAACTCTTATTATAAGCTCTAAGGATGACAGCTTTCTGTCTAATTCTGCATACCCAATAAAGGAGGCTGAAAACTCAGAATTTCTGAATTTGGAAATCCCCGAATACGGTGGCCATGTAGGATTTGTACTTCCCGGCCCGGAATTTTACCACGAAAAAAGGACCATGGAATTTCTAGAAAAGCACCTCCAGGTTTAAAAATCCTAAAAACAGGTTAAATATTGATTGGGAAGGAAAATATAGGTCATATTCCCTTTAAATTAGATCAAAAAAGATCTATGACTGTGAATCCAGATGAGGGCCACGTGGCCAAGATCCGTTCTGCTGGTTTTTTTACCAAAGGCGTAGTATATGTCCTTATAGGAGCTTTAACCTTTATGGCTGCCTTTGGTTTAGGTGGGGATATCACCAGTACAGACGGGGTAGTGAATTTTCTTCTGGAGCTCCCCTTAGGTAAAATCCTGGGTGGTATCGTTGCTTTAGGTTTGATAGCTTATTCCCTTTGGCGAATCTATCAAATGCTGGTGAGACCAGGAAAACCAAATAAAAAATCTAAAGACTGGAAAGATGGTTTCACCAGGTTTCGTTATTTCTATTCTGCCATCTTCTATGGAATTATCGCCTATTCCTTTGCTAAACCTTTGATAAAGTATCTAATGGGGGAAGGCGGAGGCGGGCCATCAGAAAACAGCACCCAACAAAAAGCGGCTCTGGGAGAGTTACTAGCGAATGACTGGGGAAAAATGGCTATTTGGGTTCTGGCCGCTATCATTGCAGCTCAGGCGGTCTGGCAGTTTAAACTGGCCTATTCAGGTAAATTCATGAAGAAGATCGATAATTATCCAGATATCAAACATGAATACGATTTTATCCGAAAATCTGGCAGGCTGGGATATTCTGCCCGAGGACTGGTTTTTGGCATCATCTCTTACTTTCTCGTAATGGTTATCCTTCAGCATAATGCGCAGGTATACAAGGGAACAGAAGGAGCATTACAGTACATGCTGAGTTTCTCTTACGGCTCGATCCTTCTAGGGATTACAGCGCTTGGACTAATTGGCTATGGAGTGTTCAATATTATGGTGGCCCGGCATGCCAATCTAACCACTATTAGATGACCTGAAGATACTCTTGTGGTTATGCAAAATAGGAAGTAGGGAGTTTTGCCCTGCTACATAATTCATTATCTTTGCCCAACCATAAAAATCACTCATGATTCAGTCAATGACCGGTTTCGGGAAGAGCATCGTGCAACTTCCTTCCAAAAAGATCACCGTAGAGATCAAATCCCTAAACAGTAAGAATCTGGACCTGAATGCGCGCATACCATCACAATATCGCGAGAAGGAACTTATTTTACGAAATACCATCTCTAAATCCCTTACCCGGGGTAAAGTTGATTTTTCAGTCTATGTTGAAATAACAGGCGAGGAAACTACGGCTTCGGTCAACCCGGCTGTGGTTAAAAAATATATGGAACAGCTTCGCGGAATTGTTTCCGGAGACGAAACTGAGCTTCTAAAAATGGCTGTCAGAATGCCTGACGCCCTTAAAACGGAACGGGAAGAGATCGATGAAGCAGAATTCAAGGCTATTGAAGCAGCAGTGGAAGAAGCCCTGAGTGAGATCAATGATTTTCGTTCGGCAGAAGGGAAGGTTTTGGAAGATGAATTAAGCCAGCGAGCGACTAACATACAGGATCTTTTGAAAAAGGTAATTGAAATGGATCCTGAAAGAATTGCCGGAGTTCGTGAGCGCCTTCAAAAAGGGATCGCAGATCTAAAAGAAAATGTCGATGAGAACCGTTTCGAACAGGAACTGGTCTATTACATAGAAAAATTTGACATTACCGAAGAAAAAGTGCGCCTGGAGAACCACATGGATTACTTCCTGAAAACCCTTGCTTCTGCAGATTCCAATGGAAAGAAGCTTGCATTCATTTCTCAGGAAATGGGCCGTGAGATCAATACCATAGGAAGCAAATCAAATCACGCCCCTATGCAACAGTTAGTTGTTCAAATGAAGGATGAACTTGAGAAGATCAAAGAGCAACTTTTAAACGTACTTTAATGTCAGACGGGAAATTAATTGTCTTTTCAGCGCCATCAGGATCAGGAAAAACAACTATTGTACGCTATCTATTGGCACAGGAAGAATTAAAGCTGGATTTTTCAATTTCAGCAACCTCGCGGGAACCAAGAGGGAATGAAGTACATGGTAAGGATTATTACTTTTTAAGCCTGGAAGACTTTAAGAAAAAGATCAAGAACGACGAATTTTTGGAGTGGGAAGAGGTATACCGCGACAATTTTTACGGTACTTTGAAAAGTGAAGTGGAACGCATCTGGGCGAAAGGCAAGAATGTGATCTTTGACATTGATGTGGTTGGCGGACTTGATATCAAAAATATCTATCCGGAAAAAACCCTGGCAGTTTTTGTAAAACCACCAAGTATTGAGGAGCTAAAAATTCGCTTGAAAAAACGCCAGACAGAATCACCAGACAAGATCAACATGCGAGTAGCTAAGGCTTCTATTGAATTAGCAACAGCACCGCAATTCGATCATATCATCATAAACAATGACCTGAATACGGCTTTGGAAGAGGCGTATACTTTGGTCTCAGACTTTGTGGAAGCAGATAAAAAAGCGATATAGTGAAAAAAAAGATCGGTCTCTTTTTCGGCACTTTTAACCCTATTCATATTGGCCATCTTATTCTTGCCAATCACCTGTATCAATATTCAGAACTGGACGAGGTTTGGCTGGTCGTTACTCCACATAACCCTCTTAAAAAGAAAAGCAGTTTACTTAACAACCATCACAGGTTTGAGATGGTCTGGAGGTTGTGCGAGGATTTTCCCGGACTAAAGCCCAGTGATATAGAATTCAATCTTCCGCAGCCAAATTACACGATGTACACGCTGACACATCTTGAAGAAAAGTATCCTGATTATGATTTCTCTTTAATCATGGGGGAAGATAACCTGAAGAGTTTTCCAAAATGGAAGAATTACGAGATCATCTTGGAACGTCACAACATCATCGTTTATCCACGCTTTTCTGAAGGACAGGTAGATGAAATTTTTAAAGATCATCCAAAGATCACCCATATTGACGCCCCCAGGATTGAGATCTCGTCCACCTTCATAAGGCAGGCCATAAAAGAGGGGAAAGATGTAAGGGCACTGCTCCCTGCGCCTGTGTGGGAGTATATTGACGAGATGAACTTTTACAGATAAAAAAATTGCTTCCAAAAACGATTTTCAGAAGCAATTTCCTAACTAACCAACCAAAAAGATTAAACTCTTCTAATAAATAATCTTTCTGTTTTAATAACGCACATTTACGGGCTATCGTACCTGTTATTAAAATTTTGAATGTTAAAGTTTAAACTCAAAACTTAAACATTTCTTCTTAACTTTTCTCAGGCTTTCCCCTACAACCTTATTATTTTCTTATTTTTGGGGGCAGAAAAATTCTCTCTATGGAATCATCGCCAAAATTCGCCGTATTGGGTGGAGGTAGCTGGGCAACGGCTATCGTAAAAATGTTGTGTGAAAATCTTGACGAAGTCAGCTGGTATATGCGAAGCGTGTATGCCATCGAACATATTAAAAAACAGGAGCATAATCCTAATTACTTAAGCTCGGTAGAGTTTGACGTGAATCAACTCCACCTAAGCAATGACATCAATAAGATCGTCAAGGAAGCAGACGTGTTGATATTCGCTATTCCTTCGGCATTTTTGAAACGTGAACTGGACAACCTTACCGAATCACTTGACGGAAAGATCATCTTTTCAGCCATCAAAGGAATCGTGCCGGAAAGCAGCCTCATTGTTGGAGAACATTTTCACAAGACCTATGATATTCCTTACGACTCGATTGGAGTTATTACAGGACCTTGTCACGCTGAAGAGGTGGCTTTGGAAAGGCTTTCTTATCTCACTATTGCCTGTGCCGATGAGGAAAAGGCAAAACTGGTGGCCAACAACCTCAGCAGTGATTACATCACCTGTAAAACCAGTGATGACATCATTGGAACCGAATATGCCGCGATGCTGAAGAACATCTATGCCATTGCGGCAGGTATCGCTCACGGATTAGGGTACGGAGATAACTTCCAGAGCGTTTTGATGAGCAATGCCATTCGGGAAATGAAGAAATTCATTAAGAAGGTGCATAAAATGAAGCGGAACATCAACGATTCTGCTTATCTGGGGGACCTTCTGGTAACCGGTTATTCGGTTTTCAGCCGAAACAGGATGTTTGGGAACATGATCGGGAAAGGTTATACCGTAAAAAGCGCTCAAATGGAAATGAGCATGGTCGCTGAAGGCTATTATGCGACAGACAGTGCTTATAAGATCGTTCAAAAAACAGGTGCAAAAACACCTATTATTAAGGCTGTTTACGATATTCTTTATCAGGGCAAGGAACCTAAGAAGGTTTTCAGGAAGCTGGCCGATAAACTTGATTAAACATGCAATCTTCGGAAAAAGATCCTGAGAAGTATCTCGACTCTCTGCCCGAAGAGCGAAAAACTGCCGTAAGTAAATTGCGGGAAGTGTTACTCCACAATCTTCCGGAAGGATTTGAAGAAGGAATGGGATATGGTATGCTCAGCTATCATATACCTCACAGCCTGTATCCCGCAGGATACCACGTCGATTCATCACAACCGCTGCCGTTCATCAACCTGGCCTCGCAAAAGAACTACGTGGCCCTTTACCATATGGGGCTTTACGCCAAGCCCGAATTGCTGGAATGGTTCACTACTGAATATCCGAAATACTCCAACAGAAAATTGGTAAAAGTTGCATCAGGTTCAAGAAAATGGAGGAAATACCTTATGAGCTGATCGGCAAGTTGGCGACCAAAATGAGTCCGCAAGAATGGATCTCGACCTATGAAAACGTATTGAAAAAATAGGAACTACTTCAGTAAAACTCCTTTTTTAGTCATTACAGGAAGTTCCTGAAGTGCCTTTTCATTAATGGTATTCTTTCGGAACACGTATTTTTTATGATACATTTTTCCGTCAGCGAAAAAAGATACAGAGAACTCATTGTTCAGCTTTAGAACATCCTCCTGTAAAAATTCAACTTTCGCGAAAGATTTTGGCGGAAGCTCCTTAATGGTATGCCGCATGGTAGAAGTGACATCTTTGTCGTCATAGCCCCGGGTCACGATCAACACAGTATCAACAGGTGTCTCCCGATCATTGATCAAATAAGCGTTCCAATCCATAGACTGGAAATCATCATTCTTTTCAAGTACTGCCGCTACATACACTCCCTCAACTTCGGGAATATCAATATCCTTTTTCATTAGTCACCGATCTTATGCTTAGCCCATTTCCAGAACAACCAAAGGATCAAGGCAGCGATGCCCAGCAAAATAACCCCTATCGTGAATTTAATCACCTTTATGGCCACCAGAAGTATGATCACCGCAACGGCAATAATTCCAAGGATTATCAGGCCGGTATTTTTCATATAGAAGATTTAAACTGTTCAAGGAAACGCATGTCGTTCTCATAGAACATACGAATGTCTCCAATTTGGTACAGGAGCATGGCGATTCTTTCGATTCCCATTCCAAAAGCAAATCCTGAATATTCTGCAGGATCGATATTACAGTTACGAAGAACGTTCGGGTCAACCATTCCGCAGCCCATGATCTCCAACCATCCGGTACCTTTTGTAATTCGGTAATCGGTTTCGGTTTCAAGTCCCCAATAGATGTCAACTTCGGCACTAGGCTCTGTAAACGGGAAATAAGAAGGACGTAGCCTTATCTTGGACTTTCCGAATAACTGCTTGGTAAAATACAATAAAGTCTGCTTAAGGTCGGCGAAAGACACATCCTTGTCAATATAAAGACCTTCCACCTGGTGGAAGATACAGTGTGAACGGGCAGATATCGCCTCATTCCTGAAAACTCTTCCGGGAGAAATGGTCCTGATCGGCGGTTTATTCTCTTCCATATAACGCACCTGAACAGATGATGTATGCGTACGCAATAACACATCAGGGTTCGTCTGGATAAAGAAAGTATCCTGCATATCACGAGCCGGGTGATACTCCGGAAGGTTCAACGCGGTAAAATTGTGCCAGTCATCCTCGATCTCAGGTCCTTCAGAAACATTGAATCCGATATTAGAAAAGATCTCTATGATCTGGTTCTTCACAATAGAAATAGGGTGGCGCGAACCAATCTCAACAGGCTCTCCCGGGCGGGAAAGGTCTCCGTAGATACCTTTTTCCTCCTCCTTGCTTTCGAGTTCCTCTTTAAGCTGATTTACTTTTTCAGTAGCAGCATTTTTCAGGGTATTTACCTTCTGACCAAACTCTTTCTTTTGCTCATTCGGTACGTTTTTGAATTCAGCGAAATACTGGTTCAAAATACCTTTTTTACCCAAATACTTTATACGAAAATCTTCTACTTCTTCTTTTGTTTTAGCCTTGAAGGCTTCAATTTCAGAAATATAGTCCCCAATTTTTTCTATCATAATCCCTATTCTTTAGGAAGCGCAAATTTAAAAAAATAATACGGTATTCGCTCTTTAACTCCCCGGCGTTTTATTCGACTTATAAGGAGGCCTACTTAAAGAGTTTTATTTGCTACTTAATATATTCTTTTTCCAGAAAGTACTGCACGATGGCTTCTTTCATTAAAACGGCCTGTTCCCCTGCTTTTAACTGCGGAAGTTGCTCCACAACCTTATAATGTGGCCAGCCCTCATCATCAAAGAATTCAAACTCATAATAACCATATGGCTCGAGCAATCGGCATATAGCGATATGCATAAGATCCAGTTTATGGTCTTTCTTGAATTTTCTGTGCACCTGGCCCAGTTCCTGCAATCCTATTAGATATATAATGGCATCAAGCTCTAGCTTTTCCCCGTCAGCAAACTGACCGGAAAGCTTCTCTTCTACCTGCTCCCAACGTTGTTTTAATTGTTCATCTCTTGACATGCTGCAAAGATACTTACTAAGTACGGGAAATTACTATCTTTGAGTCCATGAATATTGTTGATCTTATCCTTTGCATCTTTCTGCTCCTGGGACTTGTAAGAGGAATTTTTAAGGGGTTTTTATCAGAATTGGCCGGCCTGGTGGCTTTGATCGCCGGTATCTACGCAGCCATTCATTTCTCTCATTACGCATTTGACTTTTGGGAACTGTTCTTTGACTGGGACGAGAAATATCTCTCCATCATAGCATTTGCAAGTACCTTCTTTATTGTGGTCTTGCTTATTTCCCTGCTTGGGAAGGTCCTTACTAAAATGGCCAGCCTACTAGCTTTAGGTCTAGTTAACCGCATATTGGGAGGAGTTTTCGGAACCCTGAAAATGGCATTTTTAGCCAGCCTCTTTTTCATGTTCCTCACAAATTTCGGGCTATTCACGGTAGATGAAGACACCAGAGAAGACTCCCTGTTATACGAGCCTGTTAGAGCATTTGCGCCTTTATTTCTACCGGCTATTCTGGATGAAGTAAGAGAAGGGGATATTTTCAAGACTCCTTCCGAAGAGAAAGAAGAAGAAACTTCTGAAAATGATTCCAACCTCAAATAAAAAAACCGGCAGAGGATCACTCTACCGGTCTTTTCAAAATGCTAGTCTTTTACTGAAGAAAAAACTTTTACAATAAGCTTACTTTTCCAGAAGAAATAGAATAAACTCCTCCTAGGATCTTTATTTCACCGTTGGCTTCCATTTCATTTAGAATAGGACTTTTCTCCCTGATCCTGTCCATGGTCATCTTCACATTGTTCTCGATAACATCTGCCACGAAAGAGTCATTTTTCGAACTCCTTTCTCCCTCTGTTTTTGTTTTATCAACAGCCGGAGCAATGTTACTTAAAAGGTGGGTGATATTTCCCAGTTCTACATGATCACAGGCCGCTTTCACTGCCCCACATGCTTCATGACCCAGTACAAATACTAATTTACTTCCTGCCACTTTGCATGAATATTCCATACTTCCAAGGATATCTGTATTTTCAAAGTTACCGGCTACCCTGGCGACAAATATATCCCCGATTCCCTGGTCAAAGATCGTCTCTACCGGCACCCTCGAATCGATACAGCTCAACACAACTGCCTGAGGCCATTGCCCTCCGCTAGTTTGAGCTATTTGACTGGAGTAATCCCTTTCATTCATTTTATTCCCTGTAAATCTTTCATTTCCGGCCATAAGGTCGTTAAGTACTTTTTCAGGGGTTAATGAATCTTGTTTTTCCTTGTTAATTATATCTTTAATCATAGTTTATCTATTTAGGTTTAAAAACGATTGTATGCGGCATTTTTAGACACCTGCATATTAAGCAGTTTTCGGTTTATTAAAAAATTGCTGATAACTTTCCGGGTTTTCAACTATACCTCTTTCAGAAATGATCTTTATATTGATATTCTTTTCTTCAGCTTTTACTTTGAAATCATCCAGTATTTCTACGATGTCGTTATCAAGATAATGAGTTTTCGTCACATCCATAATAAGATAAGAATTATCCTCGAGTTTGTTAAGCTCTTTAATAATAGCTCCTTTATTAATAAATGTTACCTCTTCAGCCAGGGTCATTTTTACGGTCTTACTTCCATCTGCCACATCTTCTTTGTGAAGGAAGTAAGAGTTCTGGTAGCTCTTAATAAGTATAACACATATTCCTACTAGTAGACCCAGGGTTATTCCTATGAGGAGGTCTCCAAAAATGATCCCTGTTACGGTAACAAAGAAAGGAACAGATTGTTTCCATCCGGCCTTATACATCTGTACAAAAAGCTGTGGTTTAGCAAGTTTATAACCTACAAGGAATAAAATTGCAGCTAAAACTGATAATGGAATAAGGTTCAAAACTTTTGGGATAATGATAACTGATATCAATAGTAATCCACCGTGTAAAATCGCAGAAAGTTTGGTTTGTCCACCAGACTGAATGTTAGCAGAACTCCTCACGATCACCTGAGTGATTGGCAATCCTCCAATCAATCCAGAAACCACATTCCCTGTTCCCTGGGCGAATAATTCCCTGTTAGTAGGCGTGGTTCTTTTATGAGGATCCAGTTTATCTGTGGCTTCTACACATAAAAGGGTTTCCAAACTGGCAACTAAGGCTAATGTAAACGCGGTTACCCAAATTTCCATGTTCCCTATCATGCGGAAAGAAGGAAATGTAAACTGCCCAATAAAGGAATCAAAACTATCCGGTACCGGAACATTAACAAGCAATCCCGGAGCAATAGACAGGCTATCAAAACTCTGGCTAATCACATTGAAGATTATCCCAACTGCCACCGCAACTAGTGGGCCCTGGATCAATTTAAATATTTTGCCCTTTTTGGAAAGAACTGAATCCCATAAAATAAGGATCCCCATCGCAAATAAGGCAATTAAGGTAGAACCGGGACTAATGTAATTGAAAATATTTCCGAGGGCAGAAAACGTATTTTCACCATCTAATTGAAAGAAATTCCAGTCTCCAATGGGACTATCTGTATAGCCGAAAAAATGTGGGATTTGCTTTAGAATAATTATAATTCCAATCCCGGTAAGCATTCCCTTAATTACCGATGAAGGAAAATAATAACCAATAATTCCTGCTTTTAAAACTCCAAATAAAATTTGAATAGCTCCAGATAATACCACTGCTAAAAGAAAATCCTGGTAACTTCCTAAACTGGCAATAGCCGCAAGTACAATAGCTGCCAATCCTGCTGCGGGACCACTAACACCAAGACTGGATTTACTTAGTGCACCTACAACGATTCCTCCGACAATACCAGCGATTAACCCCGAAAACAAAGGTGCACCACTGGCAAGGGCGATACCGAGACACAGGGGAAGGGCAACAAAAAATACTACAATACTGGCAGGCAAATCTTTTTTGATATGCTTGAACATAAAAATTACGTTTTTGGACAGGTTGAAATAACCCGTCAATAATTAAAAAATAAATACTGTGAAATGAGATCAGGCAGCGATTGGCTCGCTGAAAATAAGTACGTACCATGAGCCATATAACGACAGCCCCGGAAAACGCGGATCTCTAAAAAACGAAAAATTTAAATGTTTCGAGGCGGAGGGGAGAGTACTTCCAGGTAGACCTGATGACCACCTTCCTGATAGGAGAACCGCTGTGAAGAATGTGTTCTTAGGTACTGAATACTCTCATGGTTGGAATAAGTCTCCTCAATAAGGGATTCAAAGGACAACAAGTTCTTAGAGGAATTTTCTTCCTCGTTGGCAGTAAATGCGAATGACATATCGACCGTATCATCAATAAGCGCCACAACCGTAGGACCGGCCACGAAGCTCATAAAAATGATGGATAAAATAAGGGCGATACTTTTCATAAGCGGCAAAAATAGCACTTATTAAGATTGTGACCAAAGAAATACTTGTCGCTACAACAGTTTTAACTCTTTAGATCTTATCCAACCCTGGCTTCCGTTAGGTAGTTCTATTTCAGTCCAACCCTGGAAATCTTCGGTGACTTTCACTTTCGCGCCTTCATGTAATAAGAATACTTCAGAACTTCTTACGTTAGGTTCACTTTTGACCTCCACTTCTTCAGCAAAGATGATCGCATAAGACCTGTTCTCAAGAAGGTTTTGTTTTAACAGTCCTACTACCGTAGAGGATACCGCAAGAAAAAGAAAAACCAGCCCGGCGATAAATAAAATCCTTTTAAAAAGCACTTTTCCGCTGAAATAATATCCAAGGAAGAACACTACAAACATGAGCATACTAATAATCCCGATCCAGGCCCAGGTAGTCGGGCTAAATACCGAAGTTACACTTGAAAAAATTCCGTAAAAACCTTCTTCGGAAGGTTCTTCTATGGCATCAATTGCCATTTTCCTGGCAAACTTCAGGTTGTTAGTGACATCTTTATCTCCAGGAGCCAGCAATAAGGCTTTTTCATAATGATAGATGCTTGGCGCAACATTATTCAATTTGTAATGTGCATTCCCAAGATTATAATGCAGAGCCGCAGAAGTCTCTCCATTCTCCAGAATGTCTGTGTACATCTGCACAGCCTCATCATAATTTGCATCGGCATAGGCCTGATTAGCTCTTTCAAAAAGCTCCTCATTTTGAGCCGTTCCCAAATGAGCAACGAACAAGAAAAATATAAAGATCAACTTTTTCATACCTGCTTATCAATTTCAGAAATTACTTCTACTGCTTTATCGTAGTCCTGATGCATTGCTACGGAAGATGCCGGGGTATAACGGGCAAATTCACAGCTTTCGAGCAATTTCACGAAATCAGTTACAGTCTCTGAAGATACACCGTTAGAGATCAACAGGTCCTGAATACGCTCCTTGCTCATTTCGCTGGTTTGAATATGTAGTTTTGCCTTCAAATAGTTATGTAAAGCCCTTTCAAGAGATTCATAGAATTTCTTCTGGTCTCCCAGGTTCCTTTTAGCTGCGGAAAGATATTTCCTTGCAAGTTTATCTGCCTTTCTTACACGATTCCCTCTCACATCTCCGGCCATAGCTTTGCGTTTATTTCCGAAAATGATCGCCAGCGGGATAAGCATCAACGGTAAAGCGAAAAGGCTCCAGAATAGCGGAGATCCTATGAAAGCAGATTCTCCAAGCGGTTTCAGACTGGTCTTAAGCTTGATATACCTGAATTGACTGGTAATAGCAGGAATTTGCTGCTGTACCGGACCAGAACCTGCATTTGAAGCAACTCCTTTGGCAGGCCCCCTTTGAACGTCGATCAGGATCTCTTCTGAAGTAAGCGTTTTATAGGATTCTGAGGCGAGGTCAAAATAAGAAAATGAAACGGGTGGAATCGGGTATTTACCCTTTGTTTGCGGCACCAAGGTATATGTATTAGAAATGCTTCCCTGCATTCCGTTCAAATTCGTTTTAACATCTTCGGCATACTCCGGTTCATATTTTTCCATAGAAGCCGGGACGGTCAATGGCGGAAGATCAAAAAGTTTCAAATTTCCCCGGCCGCTTACCTGTACTTCTGCCTCCAGAGACTCGGTTGCGTTCAATTCTCTTTTATCGACGTTCACCTTAAAAATCAGGTTTTTTCCAACTGCTCCGGTAAATCCTTCAGGTTTTCCTTCCTGTGGAAGCGGCTTCACATTGATCGTGCGGTTTCCGGCAGCAACGGTTTTATCAACTGTCTCATAAAAGCGGTTTCCGAAGATATCCCTTCTCTCGGTTGGCACCTCTACAGACACCGCCAGGGTCAACGGCTCAATATTGAGTTTACCGGTCTTTTGAGGGTATAAAACGGTTTTCCGAAGCACTACATACCGGTATGGTTCCCCCTCATATTCACCATTTTCAACCTGAAGGCGCTGCATGTCAATATTCTGACTCCAGAAATCACTGAATTTTGGATTGTCGATCTGGCGCCAGTCACTAACATTGATACGCGGACTTACATAGAGTTTATAAACCACCGTGATCGCTTCGTTCAAATAGGGATTTGTGTTCGAGATCTCAGCCACCAGATGCAGGTTCTCAGATGCTACAAATTCAGAATTATTGCCGTCGGTAGGCTCATCAACGGCAGCTGTCACTTCGATCTCCAAAGGAGTCGTTTTATAGACATTTTCTTCGATGGTGATCTCTGCCTGGCCAATCGTGAACTTTCCTCGTTTTTTGGGAGCCAGGAAATAACTGTAGGTTTTGGAGTAGCTTCTTTTCCCGTTAACCCAGCTATTGCTCACCGCCTGATTAGGACCACCTACCACTGTAAAATTTGAAAAGGAAGGCGGATTAAAATTATCCCCATCCTCGTTCATGGTAAAATCTACCCGCAGGCGCTCATTAACGCCCAGTTTCGTCTTACTGGCCTTTGCTTCAAACTGCACCTGTGCAACGGCAAAGTCCGAGATCATTAGAAAAAACGCTAAAAATAGAATTTTACTTTTCATTATTGATTTACTGTTATTACCAGTCTTTTTCTGCTTTTGTTGGAGAGCCTTTCACCTTTTCGGCGTTTATTTTTTCCTGAACTTTCTTTTCTTCATTCCCCATTGCTTCCAGCAGGTTCTTTACTTGTTGGGGAGAAAGCTGACCTGGTCTGGGTTGTGGCTGCTTGGGCTGCTCCTCTTTTGATTTATCTCCCTGATCCTTTTGCTTGTCTTTATCCTGAGGTTTTCCTTTATCATCTTTCTCATCATCACCCTCTTTTTTATCCTTTTCACCACCTTTATCTTTCTCTTCAGGCTTGCCGTCCTCATTTTGTTCTTTCTCACCCTGATCGCCTTCCTGCTCCTCTTTATCCTTTTGCTGATCTTGTTTTTGATCTTGCTGATCCTTCTTCTGCTGGTCCTTATCATCTTCCCCGCCGCCTTTTTTCTCTTCTTCTAAAAGCTTTTTGGCGAGAGCATAATTGTAACGGGTTTCTTCATCATTGGGATTGTTTCTAAGAGAATTCTTATAAGCTTCGACCGCTTCTTTATACTTCTTTTGTTTCATAAAGGAATTCCCCTGATTGTGAAAGGAATCATGCTTCAGCGGTTTCTCTTCGGCTACTTTTGCAGACTGCGTATGACGCTCCACTGCTTCCCCGGTAATTTCATTGTTGTAATAAAGGTTTCCCAGGTTATACCGGGCAGCTGCATTAGAAGGATCCTTGGCTATGGCCTGACGATAATAGGCTTCAGCATTAGCTAGGTCATTTTCTTCGAGGGCTTCTTCAGCCTGCTGCATATATTTCTTAGCTAAACGAGCCGATTTTTCAGGATCTTCCTGCGCAGAAAGCGGAATAAACCCTAAAAAAAGGATTCCCAAAAATGCTATTTTCAACAGTCTTTCCATTTTTTCTATCTGCTACTTTTCCTCGTTGAACAAATTTAATCTTTTCAGCCATGATGTCTGGCGTTCCAGGAAAAGGATATCCAGGATCAAAAAGAACAACCCCAGTCCAAGGAACCATTGGAACTGGCTCTTGTATTCGGCTATTTGTTGCGATTCAAATTCCTTTTTATCCATATTCTGAAGGATCTCTGTTACTTTCTCAACGACCTCTGTCGTAGAGGTGCCGCTGATATATTCTCCATTTGCTGCGGAAGCGATCTCCTGTAAAGTTTGAGGGTTCAACCGTGTTATCACGGTTTCCCCGTTATTGTCTTTTTTATAACTCTGAATAATTCCGTTTCTCTTGTTTGGAATCGGACCACCTTTGGGAGTTCCCACCCCAATAGTAACGATCCTGATGCCTTCGCGGGCTGCTTCTTTGGCAATATCTGCGGCTTGCCCTTCGTGATCTTCCCCATCACTGATCAAAAATACGATCCTGTTGGTTTGATCCTGGTCATTGAAATAAGTAGTAGCCAGCTCGATCGCATCTCTAATGGCCGTTCCCTGCGATGAAACCATGTCTGTATTCATCGCCTGAAGGAACATTTTGGCAGCCGCATAATCTGTCGTAATTGGCAGTTGCGGAAAAGCACTACCTGCATAGGCAATGATCCCTACCCGATCGCTCGCAAGATTATTGATGATCTGGGTTACCAGCTGCTTTGATTTCTCAAGCCTGTTTGGCGCAATATCCTCTGCCAGCATACTTTTGGAAACATCAAGCGCGAAAACCACATCAACACCTTCTCTTTTTACCGTTTCCAATTTTGTGCCAAATTTGGGATTTACCAGGGCAATGACAAGGCAGGCAATGCCAAGAGAAATAGTCACCAGCTTAAGGATCGATTTCCCCAAGGATCTGTCAGGACTTAATTTCCTGAGCAGTTCCTTATCTGCAAATTTATTCTGGGTCCTCTTCTTCCAGAACACCAGAAGCGCAAACAGCAGCACCAGTACCGGGATCACCAGTAATAACCAGAAATATGTCTTGTCTTCTAATAAGAACATTCCGTTCATTTTTAAATAAAACTTCTGAAAAAGGTAAACCTCAACAATACTTCAAAAATGAGTAAAAAACCTGCCAGCAAAATAAGCGGCCTGAATTTCTCTTCATAATTATAGAATTTGAATTCTTCGATCTCGGTTTTTTCCAGGGAATCGATCTCTTCATAGATCTCCTCCAGTTTTTCATTATTGGTCGCCCTAAAGTATTTTCCACCAGTATCCTGGGCTATCTCCTTCAATAGATCCTCATCGATCTCCACAGGCACCCTTCCGTATTGAAAAGAACCATCTGGCCTTATCGCAATTGGAGAAAGGGCGGTTCCATTGCTACCTACTCCAATCGTATATGTTTTAATACCGTATTCCAACGCCAGTTCACTTGCAATCTTAGGCTCAATAAAACCGGCATTATTCATCCCGTCTGTAAGCAGAATGATCACCTTGCTCTCTGCCTTGCTGTCTTTTAGTCTGTTTACGGCTGTTGCCAGACCCATCCCAATTGCGGTTCCATTTTCCAGCACATTATTGTATTTCACATCTTCCAGCGAACTCAAAACAATGCTTTTATCACTGGTAATGGGAGTCTTTGTAAAACTTTCTCCCGCATACACTACTAATCCAATGCGGTCACCCGGCCGATTTTTAATAAAATCTGCCGCCACATTTTTAGTCGCTTCCAGTCTATTTGGTTCAAGGTCTCTTGCAAGCATACTGGCTGAAACATCAATGGCCATCACGATGTCTATCCCCAAAGTACTGCTCGACCTGGTCGATACATCAACAGATCTGGGTCTGGCCAACGCAGTAATAACAAGTGAAAGGACCAGCAACCTTAAAAAGAACAATACAGGCCGAAGTTTTCCCAAAATTCCCGGGTTCGCTTTAAATCCCTGAATGCTGGAAATCCTCAATACGGCCGTTTGCCGGTTCCTTTGCCAAATATACCAGGCCACAGCCAGCGGAATAAGCAGCAAAAGCCAGAAAAACTGAGGGTCTTCAAAGATCAAATTCTCAAACATTAATTTTCAGCGTTTCTAAGTTCAACAGAATCCATTATTCGGTTTGCGATCTCTTCGGCATAGGTGTCTCCTTCATTCCAGATCACGACAATTTGTTGATATCCGCCACCTTCAGCAAAATTCAGGATAGTATATTCCTTTTGAAGGAGCCTGTCATTTTTCCATTCCAGTCCCATGGTTCCGAAGATACGGAGGCCTTTAGCTCCATTTAGGGTGGTAATATCTTCCTGCTTGGTAATGATATTTCGGGCGCCATTTTTTTCAAGGTAATTATAAACCTCCTCAATTGCAGATTCCAGCTTGAAATCCTGACCCACCGGGCGGGTTTTCAGATCAACATAAAGATTTGATGCCAGGCTACCTGCTCTAAAAGTTTGTTTTCCGGCGTTGTTTGAAACGGAATCATTGATAACCCGGGTAAGTACCTGCGGAGTCGTGACCGCCACCGCGGGAGATCCGTACTCACTCCTGATCCAATCCCCTTCCAGCATTTCCTTGCTCTCATTTCCGAAATAAGTGTCCCTGAAGTAATCAAAGCCTTTAGTGGAAATAACGTAAGCGGTACCTGCACCAATCAGAAGCACAAAAATAACCACTCCTAAAATGATCTTTCTCACCTTCTTTTTTTGCTCCAGTTTTGCCTTGTATTCCTGATCCTTCAACAGGTCTTCTTCGGAAGGCTGTGGTATGGAAGCTTTGGTGTCTTTGATGACATGTTCCACACTGCTTCGGTCTTCCCTGGCTGTGATCACATCAGGTCTTGAACCGGCAAATTTTGCAAGATCGGCCCTTTCCAAAATAGTTCTCAGTTTCAAAATGGTCTCTTCAGAAAGATTCAAATGTCCGGTTTCCTTCTCTTGTTGCAAATATTCGATCAACTCGCCGGTAGTACTCTCCATAGCGTGATCATAAACTTCCCCGTCAAGGTAACGTCGCACCGCCGCCGAAAGCTGGGAATAATATTCCTTTATCTCCCGCTGTTCCAACAAATGGGAATTGTCAAGCTGCTGCAGTTCGAAGATCGCCTGTTCATATGGCGGCAATTTTTTAGCGGCTTCAGCCTTTTTTCTCCTTCTTCGGAAATAAAACAGGACTCCTATGAGGATGATCAGGAGTATTCCTATCAACCACCATAACCACACAGGTACTGAAAACCCCGAAGGGACTTCTACCGAAGGTTTTATAGGAAACATTTTTTGTTTGGTAGTGTCAACCGCTACGTCGGCAACTTGTATTAAAACCGAATCGGTAAACACAGGTCTTTCATTGATGACCAAGCGTTGTCGCGGGATGGTATAACTTCCGGAATCCCACTGCGTCAAAGAATATTCCTTGATCAATTTGAAACGCTCCTGGATCCTGTTGGTGTCAATGGGGAAAGATTCGACCATTTCCAATGGTGTGAAGGTTTGTCCTTCCGGAAATACCACCAGATCTGAAGAATCGGTTTCAACTTCAATTCGGTATTTAATTTGTTCCCCCAGTCTGATCGAGGCGGTATCAACCTCTGAAGTCACTTTTTGAGCTTCAGTAGACAGGGAAAAAAGAAATGAGAAAATGAATAAAAGATAAAAGATGAAACGGCCGTTCTGGGCCGGAATCCTTTCTTTTTTATCTGAAATATGATGGTTCATTTCTTTACTGTTCTTATAAATACAACTAGGCTCTCATTTTGAAGTAGCCCAATAATTTTTTCACATAACTTTCATCGACACGGGTACTCAAATTTCCCGCACCGCTTTTTCGGAAACTTTCGCGGAAATATTCCTGACGTTCCCTGTAATATTTCGCATAGCCATTTCTAACGCTCTTCGAGGAAGTATCAACCAAAATGGTCTTTCCGGTTTCCTCATCCAGCATATTTACCATTCCAAGATTAGGTATTTCCTCTTCCTTAGCATCAAAAACTCTAATTCCGGTGACGTCATGGCGACCACTGGTGATCTTTAGGGTACGTTGATAATTTTCGGCCATAAAATCTGAAAGCACAAAAACAATCGCCTTCTTTTTCATCACTTTTGAAAGAAAACTAAGAGCTTCGGAAATATCGGTTTTCTGACTCTTAGGTTCAAATTCGAGCAGCTCCCGAATGATCCTGAGTACGTGAGATCTTCCTTTTTTCGGTGGAATATAGAGTTCAATGGCATCAGAGAACAGAATGAGTCCTATCTTGTCATTGTTCTGGGTAGCCGAAAATGCCAAAGTAGCGGCAATTTCCGTGATAATATCTTTTTTGAAACCGTTTCGTGTTCCGAAGAGACCCGAACCCGATACATCAACCACCAGCATCATGGTAAGTTCCCGTTCTTCCTCAAAGACTTTGACGAAAGGTTCAGAATAACGGGCGGTAACGTTCCAGTCAATATTACGAACATCATCCCCAAACTGGTATTGGCGCACCTCGCTGAAAGTCATCCCCCTACCTTTAAAAGTAGAATGATACTCCCCACCAAAGATATGATCACTCAATCGGCGGGTCTTGATCTCAATTTTTCGTACTTTTTTTAGTAGTTCCTTAGTATCCATTATTCAATTGGCAATGAACAATTAACAATAAATTTTGCTTGCAATTATGAGCTTTCACTGATAATTGACAACTTATAATTGGTCATTGTTAAGGGACTTCAATCTCATTAACGATCTTATTGATAATATCTTCTGAAGTCACATTTTCAGCCTCAGCCTCGTAGGTGATCCCAATTCTGTGACGCAGTACGTCATGAACCACGGCACGCACATCTTCGGGCACCACATAACCACGTCTCTTGATAAAGGCGTAGCATTTAGCAGCAATGGCCAGGTTGATACTTCCACGGGGAGAAGCACCAAAACTTATAAGCGGCTTTAATGTTTCAAGATTATATTTTTCAGGAAAACGGGTAGCGAAAACAATATCAAGAATGTATTTTTCGATCTTTTCATCCATATAAACCTCACGCACCGCTTGCTGAGCTCTTAGAATCTGCTCTATGCTCACTACCGGTTTCACTTCTTCAAAAGCTCCTTTTAGATTCGCGCGGATGATCATCTGCTCTTCACTCATTTGCGGATATTCGATCACGGTCTTCAGCATAAAACGGTCAACCTGCGCTTCAGGCAACGGGTATGTTCCTTCCTGCTCAACCGGGTTCTGGGTAGCCATTACAAGGAACGGCTTGTCCAGTACAAATGTCTCTTCCCCAATGGTAACCTGCTTTTCCTGCATGGCTTCCAGTAAGGCAGACTGTACTTTGGCCGGAGCCCTGTTGATCTCATCAGCCAGCACAAAATTGGCGAAAATGGGTCCTTTCTTGATACTGAAGTCATTCAGCTTCATGTTATAGATTAGCGTACCCACAACATCTGCCGGTAAAAGATCTGGCGTAAACTGGATTCGGCTAAAACTTCCGTGAACCGCTTTGGAAAGGGTGTTTATAGCAAGAGTCTTTGCAAGACCGGGAACCCCTTCCAGAAGTATATGTCCCTGTCCCAAAAGTCCGATTAATAAACGCTCCACCATGTGTTTCTGGCCAACAATGACCTTTTTCATTTCGGCGGAAAGTATATCAACAAAAGCACTTTCGCGCTCTATTTTTTCATTGATACTTGCAATGTCTATTGAGCTGTTTGTTTCTTGCATTTAAGTCAAATTTTTGGAATGTGAAGATAATCATCCGTGTTCAACGGGGCAAATTCCTTCAAATATTCCACCATAATTTGTTAAAAAAAAGTTAAAAGAAAAAGGCAGCGGGTTCTCCGCTGCCTTTATTACTGATAATTAACGTTTTAACAATTACAGGATTATTCTCCGGTAGAAGTTTCTTCCGTGGTATCAAGTAGGACAGGTTCTAATTCGGTCACCTCTCCTTGCTTCACCTCAACATTATTGATTGTTTTTACTTCAAGACCTGATGCTTCAGAAGGCGTAACTGTCACCAAATAAGTTCCCGGCTTTAGGCCGTGTAACTGAAATCTTCCTTCGGCATTTACATAGGCAGTGGTAGTCACATCTGCGCTCTCAGCTTTAACCACAACCTGGTCTGTAGAAGGTGTCACCGTTCCCGCAATAGATCCGGCATCTTCTTCAACGGCTAGTCTAAGAACCGGTTTAAGGCTATAACCGCCATTTCCTTGAGCAACTACAGACTGATCTACATCAAAGTCAAGGATGAAGGAATAATAGGTATCGGCAACTAATTCCTGGTCTACCTTCAATTTAAGACCAGACTGCTGTGCGCTTGGAGTGTCAAGAACCAAAGTTTGACCACCAACAACTATGTTATTGTTATCTCCCAGGATTAACCTCATTTCCTGAAGGTTTCCGGCAGCAAGCTCAGTTTCACCTAAGAATAGAGTGTTACCTCCGGTAAGCTCCAATAAGTTGATAGTTTGAGGTTCCACACCTAAGCTTACCCAGCCTTCTTCCTCGGTTTCTGCTTCTGCATCGCCTGCGACGGCTTCTCCTTCAGCATCGGTTTTGATCATGACATCTATGACCTCTACATTCACTTCCTGATAATCTCCTGGTGCATCGGTCAATTTAACGGCTACCTGTGCGGTTCCTTCAGGATTGTTTGAATCATCATCATCACTACAACTTACAAATCCGGCTGCAACGATCAAGGTCATTAAAAATAATTTGGTCTTTTTCATAAAAAGGGTTTTTGTGTTTAGGCTTAATAACGTTCGATTAAAGGTTTTAATTTATCGATAAACTGACTTTAACTTTTTTTAACTTTACTTCCATTCGCTTTAACAACGGGCTTTTCCATACATGGAGATTTGTTTCTTACTTTTAAATTATGAGACAAAAAAAATCCTATTCCCGCATCATTCAAGGTTTAACTTACTGGGAGCATGAAAGCTACGGAGACAAGATCAGGCTCTTTCAACACAGTGTGGAAAGAGATATGACCTCCTTCCTGGCCTTGGGACCGAACCGTGAGACTTTAACAGAAAATTCCCTGGGAACGGCTTTGAGTGAAAGTGGACTTAGCAGGGATGAAATTCAATTATTAGCCGGGATGACCGGGGTTCCAAATTCACCTGATGACCTGGTTGAGCAGGTAGAAGAAATACTGGATCATCTAAAAACCGATTATTTAGACCTGTTTTTCCTTGATCTCAAGGCTCCTTCTGAGGTCACTGTTCCGGCGATCGAAAGACTTATTTCGCAAGGAAAGATCCACGAAACGGGCATCTATGATGACAATTTCACTTCACAACCTCAGCAAATAAAGATGGAAGCGGTACGGGCAAATCTCACTGACTGGAAAATTACGCCGGCTTCAATGAAAACCTTAACTTTGAAAATGGCTTCTTCCGAAGACCTTACAGAAATGGTATGGATCCATTTGATGGAGATAGATCAATTCGGAAAAAAGCTAGACGAAATAAGCAGCAAATATGAGCTTTCTGGCCGGGAGCTGGTCCTGGCCTGGTTCCTGCAACATCCGGCACATTTTCATCCGGTTATAAAAGGAAATACAATAGCACTTATAGATTCCGCCGTAAAGGCGCAACATAAAAAGATCATAGAGGAAGATTGGAAAAACCTTCCGAAGAAATTAGAAATCACAGCATAATAATATGACCAAAACAGCATTGATCACAGGAGCTACCAGCGGAATTGGAAAAGCCACCGCGGAAGCGTTTGCAAAAGAAGGATTTAACCTCATAATCTGCGGAAGGCGAAAAGAAGCTTTAGAGAAATTACAAAAGGAGCTTGGAGAAGAAGTCAAAGTTCTCTCGTTGCAATTTGATGTGAGAAATAAAGAAGCTGTCAAAAATGCGATTGGAAGCCTGCCTTCAGATTTTCAAAAAATAGATATCCTTGTCAATAATGCAGGAAACGCGCACGGGCTTGACCCAATTCAAACCGGTAACCTGGATGACTGGGACGCCATGATCGATATTAATGTGAAAGGGCTATTATATGTGAGTAAGATGATCATTCCGCAGATGGCAGAGCGAAAGGATGGCCATATTATCAATATTGGTTCTATCGCCGGAAAGGAAGTGTACCCAAACGGGAATGTTTACAGCGCCAGCAAACATGCAGTAGACGCCATAAATAAGGGAATGCGAATAGACCTTAATGAAAAAGGTATTCGGGTTGGTGCCATAAACCCCGGGCTCGTTGAAACTGCTTTTAGTGAGGTGCGTTTTAAAGGTGATTCTGAAAGGGCGAAATCAGTTTATCAGGGTTACCAACCTTTAAAACCGGAAGATATCGCAGATATTATCCGCTTCATGGTCACCCGCCCATCTCACGTGAACATCGCAGACTTGCTGGTATTGCCAACTGCGCAGGCGAGCTCTACCATCGTTCACAAAGAATAGTGTTAAAATAGTTTTCCCCCATGATCAACAAACGTTTACTGATTAAAAACCTGCTTGCGCATAACAGCGAAAACAGCTTTTATGATAAAAAACGACAGATCAATCTTGGGGAAAAAGAAGGAAAAGCGAAATTTCTAAAGCATGTTTGCGCACTGGCAAATTCCAACCCGGCAAATAACTCTTACATCGTGATAGGGGTTGAAGATGAGGACAACAGTATAGCCGGAGTAGATTTCTTCGATGACAGCAAGATCCAGAATCTGGTTAATGCTTATCTTTTGAACCCGCCTTTGGTTTCTTACGAAAATATACCTTTCCCGCATTTGCCCGATGACCTGGTGGTGGGGTTGGTGAGCATAAGACCCTCAAAAGGGAGAACCTGTTCCCTGAGAAAGAATATCTGGAAATATTCTGCAGGAACAGTATTCTACAGGGAAGGCAGCATTAGTATTCCTGCTGAATTTGCACGATCCCCTGAAATAGGAAATGAGGAAGTGGTCACTTCTATAGAGACACATTCCCAAAACAATGTGGAGATGACTCTCGACGGAGTCTTTGATTTTTTCAGAAAACACGAAGATATCAACCCTACTTACAAGGTCTTCAAAGAGTATTTTGTAGTATGTTGGTCTGGCAAGAAAAAGGTGGTTAAAGACGATATTTATTACTCAAGAGTAGATATCGCCCTAATAAATGAACAAGTAAAACTGTTCTATTCTGAATTAGATGAGGTGAGTATTAGCATAACTTCCGATCAATTTAAGATCCTGGAATATGTAAGGTTGGGCTTGAATCAAAAATATAAATATTACCCTCTGGAAGAGGTGGAGATAAATTTCAGGAATAACGCTACTTATGAAATGACCACAAAGCTTCTTTTTGAACCCCCGCAGTTCGAAAAGAAAACTCTGTATCACATATACAATGCGAACATTGCCCTAACGAAAAAACTAAAAGCGCAACTCCCCCTTACCTCCAATGAGGAAAAAGATCTCTTGAATATGCCTGCGACCTATCTAATTTGTTATTTTAACGGTTTCCAGGATGCCATGGAACGCCTTGAAGAAGCCCGGGAAGAATTAAAGAACCATAACTCCAGGGGCTATCAACAGTACAAAGAAACCATGAGGATCCTGAGAAAAGTAAAATATGAATAATATGGACAGAACGCTGGTAATAGGAGATATACACGGAGGTTTGAAAGCACTTGTTCAGTTGTTGGAAAGAGCGAAAGTAACCCCTGAAGATGAAATCATCTTTTTGGGAGACTATGTTGACGGGTGGAGTGATTCGGCCAACGTAGTAAGTTACCTGATCGATCTTGCGAAGCAAAATACCTGTATTTTTTTAAGAGGAAATCACGATGACCTGGCCCATCGTTGGTTAAAATCTGGCGAAATGAATGATCAATGGTTGCAGCATGGCGGCCAGACAAGTATTGACGCATACCGCAAATTTTCAGAAGATCAAAAAGCAGAACATATTGAGTTTTATGAGCAGATGGTCAATTATTACATAGATAAGGAAGAACGACTTTTTGTTCATGCAGGATTCACCAATCTTAAAGGCCCCGCTCAGGAATATACGCCAACACCCTTCTACTGGGACCGAACTTTATGGGAGCTGGCAGTTTGCGTAGATCCCAGCTTACAACCTGGGGAAATTGGATATCCCAGAAGACTGGAACTCTTCAATGAGATCTTCATTGGCCACACTCCCGTAACCCGAATTGGCAGCACCAAACCTCACAAAGCGGCGAATGTTTACAACATGGACACAGGAGCTGCCTTTAAAGGTAAGCTCTCCCTTATGGATATAAATTCTAAAGAAGTTTATCAAAGTGATGAGGTTTGGACTTTATATCCTGATGAAAACGGAAGAAATTAAGATTATTTTTTAATTGCTACCTCCCATATCTTTTTACATTTGTAGATTACCCTGGAAACCAGGTTGGTTTAGTTATTGAGGTAAGTAACTTATAGAATACATATTATGGCTTTAGAGAATATCAGACTAGAAGTGATGAAAACTGTAGAGAAATCTATAGACTCCTTTGTAGATAAATACCTTATCCCCGTTGAGGATATATGGCAGCCAACAGATCTTTTGCCGAACTCTCAAGACGAAGGTTTTTTTGATGAGGTTACCCAGATCAGGGAGGAAGCCAAGGAATTAGGTTATGATTTTTGGGTGGTTTTAGTTGCCGATATGGTTACCGAAGAAGCCCTGCCCACATACGAATCATGGTTGATGGATATGGAAGGGGTGGAACAACACGGCCAGCAAAAAGGAATGCAGAATGGATGGGCTAAATGGATCCGTCATTGGACAGGGGAAGAGAACCGTCATGGAGACACCCTTAACAAATATCTATATCTCTCCGGAAGGGTAGATATGAAGGAGGTCGAAAAAACGACCCAGTATTTGATCAACGACGGTTTCGATATTGGAACCGGAAGGGATCCTTACCGTAACTTCATTTATACCAGTTTTCAGGAATTGGCAACAAATATATCCCACAAGCGTGTTGGCCAGCTGGCCCGAAAAAAGGGAAATAAGATGCTTGCCAAAATGTGTAATATCATTGCGGGAGATGAAATGCGTCACCACCTGGCTTACAGGGAATTCGTAAAGACCATTTTTGAATACGATCCTAGCGAAATGATGCTGGCTTTTGAGGATATGATGAAGAAAAAGATCGTTATGCCTGCGCAATTCATTAGAGAATCTGGCCAGGGAATCGGGGAAGCCTTTGAGAACTTTTCAAATGCAGCTCAAAGATTAGGAGTTTATACCACCCAGGATTATATCGAAATTTTGCAAAAATTAAATGACTTCTGGGAGATCGATAAGATGAACTCATTAACCGATAGGGCTGAAAAAGCACGGGATTATCTTATGAAGTTACCTGATCGTATGACAAAGATCGCAGAGAGAATAAAAGTACCGCAAGACCGCCACCAGTTTGCCTGGGTTGGCGCTAATGGAACCTTATAATAATCAGGATCAAAAAAGAAAAAACCCCGCAGTTAGCGGGGTTTTTTATTGTTATTTAAATGCTTTATTCCTGCTTTTCCAGGTCTTCCCTGTTCCATTTCGCAAGATCGGCCGCAGCGCTGTAGGTACTATGTAGAAACTCCAATAGCATTTGTTCCGGGTCTTCCGCACTTTGAACTTCGGAATAGGGTAAAATAAATTCTCCCAGTTCCTTGTGAAAATAAGCTTTTTCAGGCTGCACACTTGCCGACTCAAAACCTGAAGGTTGCGGGTAAATGTAGCAATAGAATGCCGCAAATGGGACGGAGTCATTTCCCTGCCAGAATCCACAACTGCAAACTTCATGCGAATAGGCTTCCCTTGCAACCCGGTCCGGCAGGTTTGGAAATCCCCCTGGGTGTACTGGCGCTTTCCTTCCTGAAAATCTTGATGCAGCCAGGTCAAAACTACCCCAGAAAAAATGCACAGGACTTGCCTTTCCGATAAATTCAGCTCTAAATTCATTAAATACCTTATTCACTTTCAATAAAGCATATTGGAAAGCAACCGCAACCTTTGGACTATAAGTGGCATGGCTGTCATCGAGGTCAAAAGCTATGGGATCACTAATTTCATTGGGGACCTTATGGATCTTTATCTCTATCTCCAGTTTATTTAGATCGCCGGTTAATTTCTTATAAAATTCTGCGACCGAGAGATCCAAAAGACTGAAGGTCTTCTCCTCTTTTTTAGAGGTGAAAATGTTCAGCCTGTGATCAATAAAGTCAAGGTCGATCTTAAAGTTTTTCTTTGCAGAGGGAAGATCCCCCGTAGTAAGTCCGGTTGGTGTGACCTGCAACGCCACATGCCAGGAATGATTAACCCATGGCAGGGATTCCAACTTAATTTTTCCGACGATCTGGGTCCATAAATGGACTGTGTCATACGTTTCTTTCCCCTCCTCAAAAGATAACCGAGGCCATTTTTTGCTTTCCATAATCTTTAATTTTTATGTTGAAGGGGGCGGTTTATTTACATAGTTCTCAAGTCGATTTTTGAAAATCCCATTCTTTCTTTTCTATCTTGAAAATATTGGCCGGACATCCTTTATAATCGGGCAAGGTTTTTTCCAGCTGCATCCCATTCTTTCGCGCGACTTTTTCCGAAGCAATATTATCTACATGCACCATAGAGATCAACGATTCTGAAAAACCGTTTTCAAAGGCATAATTTTTACACTTTTGAGCAGCTTCGGAAGCAAAACCATGTCCCCAGAATTCAGGTAAAATGGAATATCCGATTTCAAGTCTGCTTTCGCCTTCAACTTCCTGAACCAGCAAGCCGCATTGCCCAACCAATTTTCCGGTAATTTTATCTTCCAATACGTTCATTCCTCCAAGATCATTCTCATACCTGTGAAATATCTTCTGAAACCAAGCTTCACATAATTCCGTTGCCGACAGGGAAGTATCAAAAGCGAGAAATTCCGCTACTTTTTCTTCCCTGAATAATGGCAGCCAGTCTTCAAAATCGCTTTTTACAAGAAGGCGAAATTTCAGTCTTTCAGTCTCCTGTCCTTGCAGTAAATATTTCATGTTTAATATTTTGAACTTCAATATTAATTAAACCTCTCAAGATTTTCACCATTTTAGGCTGAAGCTTTTATCCTTTTCCAGAATAACATGTGTTCCCAACTCGCTACCTTCCCTGTCTAACACCTTTTTCAACCATTGGATATCCTTTTTCCGGGCTTTATGCAATTGAAATTTTTTTATTTCCATGGGAACCAATTTAAGAGATTTCAAATTTCCGGTACTTGATTCTATTTCCGGAAAATACATCAGGCTCAATTCACCTCTAAACTGCTCCATCCCACTGATTCCTTCATAGTCATTAAAAAAATCTCCTGCTCCGTAAATGATCAGTTTATTCTTGTAAACTTCTATCCCCAATGGATGATGCGAAGAATGACCAAAAATGAGATCCACATCCCCTTCATCTATCAGCTTATGAGCAAATTGTCTATGACTCTTCGGAATATCATATCCCCAATTACCACCCCAGTGAATGGAAAAGATCACAATATCACCTTCCTTTTTATGGGAGCGTATGTTTTCCTTTATCCTGGAGATCAATTCGACATCAATTCTTTCTATATAATTTAGTCCCGATCTATTTTTCTCTGCTGCCCAGGAAGACGGGATTCCACTGCTTCGGGCGCCAAAAGAGAATACCAACACACGATCACTCCCGGCATGCAAAATGGAAGGTTTTTTCGCAAGGTCCTGGTTTTGTCCTGCTCCTGAATAATTGATTCCCGCATTCCGAAGCGTTTGAAGGGTTTCTTCCAGACCTGGTCTCCCCCAGTCCATTATATGATTATTTGCAAGACTGCAGTGGTTTATTCCTGCAGTTTTGAGAGCCTTGATATTTTCCGGATGCATCCGGTAATGAATCCCTTTCCCCTCCCACGGGTCATCGTTTGTAGTAATACTAGTTTCAAGATTGATCAATTTTAGGTCTGGTTGTAGTTCCTTCCAAACTTTTAGGGCGTCTCCCCATATGTATTTGTAGCTAACCGGCAGTTCGATCTCCCCATTTTCCCTTTCAGCAAGCTGAATGTAAGCCCCGGCATCCTTTACATAAGATTCATATAATGTTGAGTTAACCGACTTTTGAAAAGCCTGGTCAATTCCCCGTCCTAACATTACATCACCGCAGAGAAAAAGAGTACTATTTCTACCTTTTTGAACACTCATTTTATTTTGGGAAAAACAAAAAATCACAGATAGCAACATAAAAAAAAGCACTACCAAATCCTTTCTTAAAACATTCATTTTCATAGCCTTAATTCCACTTATAAAATACCAAAAATCAACGAATAAATTGTGAACAATAGAATTGGTCGTCTGAAGAAATAATTACAAGCTAAAAAGTTTATTCCTAATATTGCAGCTTCTATAATCATCAATTATGAGTTCTCCCAGGAATCCCCTTTTCATCGTTTTGGCTTTCTTCTCGATCTATTTTATTTGGGGATCCACCTACCTTCTGAATAAAGTGGCGGTAACCGAATTACCCCCGTTCATGCTTGCTTCCATTCGTTTTATGACCGCCGGAATCCTGATCTTTATTCTTGCCAAAATATTAGGGAAAAGCTTAAAGATCACCCGGAAACAATTTCTGAATACCATGATCGCCGGATTTCTTTTTCTGGCTTTTGGAAATGGGATCTCGGTATGGGCTTTAAAATTTATTGATACGGGTATCGCTGCCTTAGTCATTTCAGCGCAACCGCTCGTAGTGCTGGTACTGCTATATCTTCTTGACGGAAAAAAGATCCTGCCCATGTCAATGGTAGGAGTAGCACTGGGAATTTCAGGAATTTATCTTTTGGTAAGTCAGAATGAGATCGTGTCCAATGAGAACTTTTACCTGGGGATCACCATGATCTTCGCTTGTTTGATTAGCTGGTCATTTGGCAGTCTATTCGTTGGTCGCTCCAATCTCCCTACTAATCACTTTGTAAATACTGCCTACCAAATGTTCACGGCGGGGATCATGTTAGGAATAGCAAGTCTGCTATTCAATGAAGAATGGAGTTCCCCTGATATTTGGAGTGGTCGCACCCAGCTATCAATGATCCTTTTGGTCATCTTCGGAAGTATTGTCGCATTTACTTCTTTCAATTACTTGTTGAAAGTGGTTTCTCCGGAAAAAGTAGCGACTTCAACCTATGTAAATCCTGTGATCGCAATGTTACTAGGATGGTATTTCTTGAACGAACAGATCACCACTCAATCCATATTGGCAGCTTCCATCCTCTTAACAGGTGTTTTTTTTATAAATACCAAGAAAAAACTGGTGATCTTTTCAAGGTTCACCAGCAAATTACCTCTAAAAAACAGGAAAATTTAAAGTCTTTAATTCGTATCCTCCTGAACCGAATCTCTTTTAACCACTATATCCAGAACATTAGCGTTCACCACCTTAAGTATCGGGGTCCTGTCATAATATGTGTAAAATCGGTCGATCAGACTGTCTTTGGTGTAGTGTACCGCTACATTTGTGCGCACATTGGCCGGTTGCCCGTTATAGATCATCTCATTGGAAAAATATGAAATCACGATAACCCCGGTCAATCCTGAATAATTAAGTTTGGTGTTGGCCTTAACGGGAATATGTACCCGGTCTGTAAAGGTCATTTTATCAATTCCGGTGTTCTTTTTCCAATTTTTCCACCAGTCTATCACTTCTTGCTTTCCACTGAGGATTGTGCGGGTATCAGCATCACCATCAGGGAAATAATATTCCACGTTGTCTGCCAGCATTTCTCCCCAGGAATCGAAGTCCAGACTTTCCATACGGTTCAGAGCTTCGTCACTTAGATCTGAATACCTGTCAGATGCGACTTCGTAATTAGATTGATCTTCAGATGCAACGGTATCCTCTTGATCTTTTTCGCGGTCTTTACATGAAAATAGGATCAGGAATAGAGCTGCTAAAAACAATACACTCTTTTTCATAGCACTTCATTTTTAAGTTAAAAAGCAATTCATTTTATGTCCCGAACACTATTAAAGATACCACTTAAAATTCATAAACTAAAAATAAGTTGCTGACAATAAGGCTTTTGAAGGCGTTTCTTACATTTACATATCCTTTACTAAATTGGGATTTAATGTTCTCATGATCCATAAGATTTGTATTTTCACTGTCAGCTTCTATAAAAAGAAAATACTCGTGTACCAGAAGATTTTAAAACATGTTTCTACAGATATCAACCTGACTGCATCGGAAAAAGATGAGTTCACCAGTTTACTATCTCAAAAATTGATTTCCAAAGGAGAGTATTTAATTGAACCCGGGAAAGCTGTAACTTCAGAATACTACGTCATTCAAGGCTGCCTTAAGGCCTTTTATATGGATGAAGCCGGGGAAGAACATATCATTCAATTCGCGATCGAAGATTGGTGGATCAGTGATTTTGAATCTTTTTTCAGCGGAAATCCCACAACACTACATGTAGAAGCCATTGAAGATTCTAAATTACTAGGACTTGAAAAAGGGGTTTTAGAGGAACTTTTCATAAGAATTCCAAAGTTCGAGCGTTTCTTCAGAATCAAAACCACCAATGCTTTTGTTGCATTACGCTCTAGGGTGCTTTCTACTCTTCAGAAAACAGGAAAAGAACGTTACCTTGAATTTTGCAATACTTATCCCCAGATCGAAAAGAGAATTGCAAATTACCACATAGCCAATTACCTGGGTTTACAGCCGGAAAGCCTAAGCAGAATTCGAAAAGAATTATCGTAGTTTAACCATTTTTAACCCTTCCGCTTAACATACATCAAGGAGAAACGCTTGACTTCTTCCTTAAATTTGTTGAATTCGATTTTCAGGTGAAAGTTCGAAATCAAAATATGAATAAAAACAATTACAATGAGCGATAAGCAAGCATTATTAAAACCATATAGTAAAGGAACACTAACTCTATCAAACCGGGTAGTAATGGCTCCCATGACCCGAAGTAGAGCGAGTAATGAGGAAAATAAAGCGACCGGTGATTTACACGGAGAGTATTACAAACAAAGAGCGAGTGCCGGCCTGATCATTACTGAAGGTTCTCAAATTTCAAAACAAGCTGTAGGCTACATCAATACCCCGGGAATTTATTCCAGGGAACAGGTTGAAGGTTGGAAAGAGGTTACTCAAAAAGTACATGAGGCAGACGGAAAAATATTTATTCAGTTATGGCATGTGGGAAGAATGTCTCACCCTGATTTTCATAACGGGGATCTGCCCGTAGCACCTTCTGCGATAAATCCTGGTGAAAAGTCTTATACGCCTGAAGGATTTAAAGATACTGTTACTCCAAAAGCAATGAGCATTGAGGAGATCAAACAAACTATCGAGGATTATAAGAATGCTGCCAAAAATTCTATGGAAGCAGGCTTTGACGGAGTGGAAATCCATTCTTCAAATGGATACCTCCTGCATCAATTTTTTAATGGCACCTCCAATCATCGAACTGATGAGTATGGCGGAAGTATTGAGAACCGTGCGAAAATATTATTTGAGGTCATCGATGCTATCAAAGAGGTTATGCCCGAACATAAAATCGGATTGCGTTTGAACCCTTCGTTAAATGGCATTTTTGGAATGACCATGGACGAAGAGACGATCCCAACATTCGATTATATTATTAAAAAATTGAATGACTACGATCTGGCTTATTTGCACCTTTCAGAACCGTTTAATGATGTTTCTGACATACCATACGCAGAAACGGAGATTGCAAAAAGGTACAGACCAATGTATGATGGTACATTGATAATTAATGCCGGATTTGATCAGGAAAGCGGAAATAAAGTGCTAGCTGCTGGCAATGCCGATTTGGTAGCATTTGGTAAACCGTATATTTCCAATCCAGACCTGGTAGAAAGATTTGAACAGGATGTACCTTTATCAGACTGGGATCAGGATACTTTTTACACTCCCGGAAAAGAAGGATATCTTGATTATGAAATAAAGACTAAACGAACGGAAGTTCTTCAAGGGTAATTTTCACAAACTATCTTTAAAAGTCCGCCATCCCTACAGGTGGACTTTTTTTACAAATAAAAAACCCGCCTCTCTCGAAGCGGGTTTTTTACAATTAATTATTTTCTACAAATTAAAGATCGAACTTGATCCCCTGTGCCAATGGCAACTCGGTAGTGTAGTTGATGGTATTGGTTTGACGACGCATATAAACCTTCCAGGCATCAGATCCTGATTCTCTTCCGCCACCGGTTTCTTTCTCACCTCCAAAGGCTCCACCGATCTCAGCTCCTGATGTTCCAATGTTCACATTGGCAATTCCGCAGTCAGATCCTTCGGTAGAAAGGAACCTTTCAGCCTCACGCAGGTTGTTTGTCATTATTGCAGAAGAAAGACCTTGTCTTACTCCATTTTGAAGTTCTAATGCGTTTTCCACGTCCCCGCTGTATTTCATTAGGTATAATACAGGTGCGAAAGTCTCGTGCTGTACGATCTCAAAGTGATTTTGAGCTTCGGCAATAGCAGGTTTCACATAACATCCGCTTTCATAACCTTCTCCTTCAAGAACGCCTCCTTCTACAAGGATCTTTCCGCCTTCCTCAACCACTTTATCTAAAGCGGCCTGGTAGTTCTTCACAGAATCCTTGTCAATAAGCGGACCTACGTGATTATTTTCGTCTAATGGATTTCCAATTCTCAATTGTTTGTAAGCGTCAACAACTGCTTCTTTTACCTTCTCATACACATCTTCGTGTACGATCAATCTTCGGGTAGAAGTACAACGTTGTCCGCAGGTACCTACAGCTCCAAAAACAGCTCCGATCACGGTATTCTTGATATTGGCATCTGGAGTGACGATAATGGCGTTATTTCCTCCTAATTCAAGTAATGATTTTCCTAAACGAGCAGCTACATTCTGGGCAACGATCTTCCCCATTCTAGTTGATCCGGTAGCAGAGATCAAAGGCACACGCTCATCTTTAGTTAGCATTTCTCCTACTCTGTAATCTCCGGTGATCAAACAGGAAATTCCTTCCGGAAGCCCGTTTTCAGCAAATACTCTCGCAGCGATATTTTGACAGGCTACTGAAGTAAGCGGAGTCTTCTCTGAACCTTTCCACACACATACATCCCCACATACCCATGCAAGGGCGGTATTCCATGACCAAACGGCAACCGGGAAGTTGAAGGCAGAAATTACACCTACGATCCCAAGCGGATGGTATTGCTCATACATTCTGTGTCCGGGACGCTCAGAGTGCATGGTCAACCCGTGTAACTGTCGGGAAAGACCCACGGCAAAATCACAGATATCGATCATTTCCTGAACTTCCCCTAAACCTTCCTGGTACGATTTTCCCATTTCGTAGGAAACCAGTTTCCCAAGAGGTTCCTTCAGCCTTCTCAACTCATCATTAAACTTACGAACGATCTCCCCTCTCTGTGGAGCAGGCATGGTTCTCCAGGTCTTGAACGCTTTGGAAGCAGTCTCGATCACCTTCTCGTAGTCTTCACGGGTAGTTGATTTCACTTTTCCTATCAACGCCCCGTCAACCGGAGAATAAGATTCGATCACTTCTCCCGAAGAAAACCAATCGTTCCCGGTAGAAGTACCATTATTTATATCTTGAACGCCCAATTCCTTAAGCGCTTTATCAATTCCGAATTTTTCAGCTATTGAACTCATTGTTGTTGTTTGTTTTATTAAAAATTTGTTTGGATGATTGCGAATATAAAAAATTAAAGACGGAAAGCCTTCAGCCTTTCATCACAATCCTTTGAGCTGCTATTTCTTTTCCATCACTGTCCCGCATTTGTTACAGGTTCGCAACTCTTCACTGTTGTAGAAATGCTCAAAATGTTTCTGGAAATCATTCTCAATATCATTTAGCGGGAAATACACTTCATATAACTTGTTATTGCAGTTTTCACAGAACCACAGCAAGCCGTCTTTGGCATCCAACTCTGTTCTTTTTCGTTCCACCACAATCCCTATTGACCCGGCAGACCGCTCAGGCGAATGAGGCACTTTCGCGGGGTGAAGATACATATCCCCGGGACCAAGTTCCATGGTTTGCTTTTCCCCGTCTACCTGTACATGTACTTTGATATTTCCTTCCAGCTGGTAAAAAAGCTCTTCGGTTTCGTTATAATGATAATCCTTCCGGTCATTAGGGCCACCCACTACCATCACGATATAATCTTCAGAAGCGGGATAAAGACTTTTGTTGCCCACAGGCGGTTTCAACAGATCTCTGTTCTGTTCCACCCATTTATTTAAATTAAAAGGTTTAAGTACCGGCATTTTATACGTTTTTTAAAAGCTTAAATTTACGGAATCTTTTGCTTAACGGAAGAATTGAAGGTTTAGCATTTTCTTCGGAAGTATGATAAATAAAGGACAGACTAAAATTTTTCCTAACTTTCTGCTCTAAACTTCCGAAAATGAAAAAACTGTTTCTCTTTTTAAGCGTCATATGTCTTATTGGCTGCAATAATCAATCCGAAGAAAAATCGAAGGAATCCATTTCTACTGCCGAAGAAGTTGACAGCATCCCGAACTTTGGGATCGTGATTCACGGCGGTGCCGGCACTATTTTAAAAGAAAACATGACCGATTCCCTTGAACAGGCCTACAAGGCAAAACTGGAAGAGGCTATAAGAACAGGGCATGAGATCCTGGCCAAAGGAGGTACGGCTTTGGAAGCTGTACAACGCACTATCAATGTTATGGAAGATTCTCCATTGTTCAACGCCGGGAAAGGCGCGGTCTTTACCAATGCCGGCACCAACGAGCTGGACGCTTCGATCATGGATGGTGAAACACTGAATGCAGGCGCTGTCGCCGGAGTTAAAACGGTCAAAAATCCTATCGATCTCGCCTACGAAGTAATGGTGAATTCAGATCATGTAATGCTTGGCGGGGAAGGCGCTGAAACCTTTGCCAAGGAACAGGGTATTGAACTGGTAGATCCACAGTATTTCTATACTGAAAGTCGCTATAAAAGCTTGCAACGCATTCGCGAAAAAGAAAAAACCGAATTAGACCATGATGGAAAGACCGCTTTTATGGACCCTTTCATAAAGGACTCAAAATTTGGAACGGTAGGTTGTGCCGCTCTAGATAAGAATGGAAATCTGGCCGCAGGGACTTCTACCGGAGGAATGACAAACAAGCGATGGGGACGTATTGGTGACGCGCCGATCATTGGAGCCGGAACCTATGCGAATAATGCCACTTGCGCGGTCTCAAGTACCGGATGGGGAGAATTTTTCATTCGCGGAATGGTAGCCCATGATATTTCGGCATTGATGGAATACAAAGGACTCAGTCTTGAAGAAGCCGCGAAACTCGTGATTCAGGAAAAGATCCCCGCATTGGGAGGTGACGGTGGCATCATCGCTATCGATCACGACGGAAATGTCGCGATGGAATTCAATACCGCCGGAATGTACCGTGCTAAAATGAATAAAAACGGAGAGCTCGAGATCGGGATCTACGGAAAATAAGATCTTAAAAAACTCACTTTCAGCAGCTTTCTTCTTTCTGAAAAAGCTGCTTTTTTATTTAAGTTTTCCACCTTTTGCAGCCCACCAGGGATGTATCTCCACTTCCAGCCTGCCGGCTGCCACCATAGGATCAAGCCTTGCCAGACTGTCGGCCATTTCTTCAGTGGGAGTATTATAGATGGCAATACCGCGAATATCTCCTTCGCTTTCAAAAGGTCCTACCAGGCTTAAATAACCTTCTTCCGCCATTTTGGTGAAATGTGCCAGGTGTTGTTTTTGAAGTTCTGCAGCCTCGGTAGAATCCTGGCTTCGGTTCTTACCAGATTTCAGAAAAACAACATAATACTGCTGCATTAAATAAGTTGTATCGCCGTCTTTATAAAAGAAGATCTGGTGACCCTTAGATTTAAGTTTTTCCGCTTGTTCTTCAGGAGTTGATAGAGTATCAGGACTTTCAACCGCGACTTCTGCCGGTCCCGGTATTCCTCTTTCCGTTTCCTGTTTACAGGAAACCAACCCTGCCAGAAGTAGAAGTATCAAAAATGTAAGTTTTCTCATGTCATTTATTTTTAAACGGATGCTTACTTAAGTAGGAATTATAGAACTCCTTTCTCCCTGTGACCTCTTCACCCAACCACACCGGCTTTTCAAATTCTTCTTCTTCAGTAGAGAGTTCTACCTCTGCCAGGATTAGTCCGTCGTTACTACCGAAGAATTCATCGACCTCGAAAATATGCTTCCCAACCGGGACCTCGTAACGAACTTTTTCGATCACACCGGGTTCGCAGAGAGGCAGTAAAGTTTCGGCTTCGGAGACCGGGATCTCCTTTTCCCACTCAAATCTCGATAATCCGCTCTCGTTTGATATTCCTTTGATCGTCAAAAATGCCTTTTCTCCTTTAATTCTTACCCTTACAGTCCTTTCAGGATTAGAGTTGAGATAGCCCTGGACGATCCTGGTATTTTTACGGGCCTCTTTTTTAAAGTTTACTGTGGACTTTAAAAGAAACTTGCGTTCAATTTCCTGCATTACTCCTGCTTTGCTATTTGTTTAATTTCGTCTGATTCGATCTTCTTTTTTTGATAACCTTCGTTGGCCACAATGATCATTGCTTTAGCGATGGTTTCCGGGTGAATGCTTTGGTACTTTTTAAGTGGTCCAACCATCAAATAATTCAGCACTTTCATAACGTGTTTACCAAAGGCTTCAAAAATGCGTTTTTCTTTTCGATCTCCTGCTATCAATGAGGGTTGAAAGATATAGGTTTCCGGAACTTCGGCCTTTAAAACATCTCTTTCCATTTCTCCTTTGGTCTTATTATAGAACATCTTGCTGTCAGCATCTGCTCCCAAAGCAGAGATCACCAGGAACTTTTCGATATTATTCTTTTTGGCCAGTTTTGCAGCCGCAACGGGAATCCCATAATCGATCTTTCGATACACATCCTCATTGGGTGTTTTAGATTTAGTCGTGCCAATGTTGCAATATACCTCATCTGCAGTGAACGATTCGGCATATTTCTCTAGCTCAAAAAGGTCAATAAGATGTTCCTCGATCTTGGGGTGGTTGATTCCCGCAGTACTTCTGGAGAACAGCTTAACGGAATCATATCGCCTATCTTTCAGCAACTTTTCAAGCACCAGGCCACCGGTCAATCCGGTAGCACCAAGGATTATGGCTGTTTTCATAATTACAATTTTTAGATCATTCAAGGTAGTTGATTTATGGCTCATTTCAAATGTCAATCTGAAGGACTACTTCTGAAAGCCAAGCGGAAGATTCCTTAAATTTGCGGAATGGAAGGGGCAAAAAAGCGAAAAATTATTCACGTAGACATGGATGCCTTCTATGCCTCTGTGGAACAGCTCGATAACCCCGAACTACGAGGAAAACCTGTAGCGGTGGGCGGAAGTTCCCAAAGAGGCGTAGTATCTGCAGCCAGTTATGAAGCCCGAAAGTTTGGAGTAAGAAGCGCGATGAGCAGCGTGATCGCTAAGCGCAATTGCCCCGAACTTATTTTTGTCAAACCCCGATTTGACCGGTACCGCGAACTTTCTAACCGCATACGCGCAATCTTCCTGGAATATACAGATCTGGTAGAACCGCTTTCCCTGGATGAAGCCTACCTGGATGTCACAGAGAACAAAAAAGGAAATCCCAGTGCTTCGCTCATCGCGAAAGAGATCAGGCAAAAGATCCTGGATAAAACAGGCTTAACAGCTTCAGCAGGCATTTCTATCAATAAGTTCATTGCCAAGGTCGCCAGTGATTACAACAAGCCAAACGGACAAAAGACAGTCAACCCTGAAGAGGTCGAGGAGTTTCTAGAAGCTCTTGAGATCAGGAAATTCTATGGAGTTGGAAAGGTAACTGCTGATAAAATGTACCGCCTTGGAATTTTTACCGGAAAAGATCTTAAAGAGAAGCCACTCGAATTCCTCAACGAACACTTCGGAAAGAGCGGGGAATATTATTTCAATGTGGTTAGGGGAATACATTTGAGCGAGGTAAAGCCTTCACGAATTCGAAAATCCCTGGGTGCTGAACGCACTTTTGAGGAGAATATCTCTTCCGAAGTATTTATGCTGGAAAGGCTTGAAAATATTTCCGAAGAAATTGAACGCCGACTTGCAAAAAGTAAAGTTGCAGGAAAAACGGTAACCCTGAAAATCAAGTACAGTGATTTTACCTTGCAAACGCGCAGCAAAACCTTGAATTACTTTATTTCTTCAAAGGATCTTATAATGGAAACCGCCAAGGAGTTGCTATACCAGGAAAAAATGAAGAATTCGGTCAGGCTTTTAGGCATCTCTCTTTCCAACCTAAATACTGATAAGGAGGCTGAAAAAGGCGATAAAAAAGAGATCGCTGTACAACTGAAATTTGATCTATAAAAAAAGCCACCGGAAATTCCGATGGCTTTCATTCAATATTTATGAAATTTCTTAGTGTATTTCAGAAACACGTAGTGTGTTCACCATACCTCTTTCTGTGATAGGCATAGCAGCAAGGTTGATAATGAAATCTCCTTTTTCAACGAACTTGTTTTCCAGTGCGATTCTGTTCACATCATCGATCGTCTCATCTGTACTCACCATTTTATCGTAATAGAAAGCACGAACTCCCCACAACAGACTCAGCTGGTTCACGATTCTCTTATTTGAGGTAAACACAAGAATGTTAGATTCAGGTCTCCATGCAGAGATCTGGAAAGCGGTGTATCCACTATTGGTCAAAGTACAGATCGCCTGAGCTTTGATCTCATTAGCCATATCGGCAGCGTGATAACAGATCGCTTTAGTGATATAACGTTTTGTACGCACGTGTGGTGGTTCATGCGGAACTTTAATAAGAGGTGAAGTTTCAACACTCATAATGATCTGGCACATCTTCTCGATAACTTGTACCGGATACTTCCCTACAGAAGTTTCTCCACTCAACATCACAGCATCTGCACCGTCCATAACAGAGTTTGCCACATCATTCACCTCTGCTCTTGTAGGCGTAAGGCTGGTGATCATGGTCTCCATCATTTGAGTAGCGATGATAACAGGAATTCTCGCTTTCTTGGCTTTAAGAACCAATTGCTTTTGAATAAGGGGAACTTCTTGTGCAGGGATCTCCACACCAAGGTCACCACGCGCAACCATAAGTCCGTCACAATACGCTACGATCTTGTCGATATTCTCAACACCTTCCGGTTTTTCGATCTTAGCGATGATTGGAATTTTATGATCTGTATGTTCCTTGATAAGGTTTTGAAGTTCGATAAGATCTTCGCTGTGTCTTACGAAAGAAAGCGCGATCCAGTCAACATTTTGACTTACCGCGAAAATAGCATCTTCGACATCTTTTTCAGTAAGCGCCGGAAGTGAGATATTGGTATTAGGAAGGTTGACCCCTTTTTTGGATCTCAACGGTCCTCCCTGAACTACCTTAGCAAGAACTTCATCTTCTTTATTGGTCTTTACAACCTCGAAGATAAGTTTCCCATCGTCAAGCAAGATTCTTTCTCCGGCTTTTACATCTTTAGGGAACTGGTCGTAGTTCATGTAAACTCTTTCTGAAGTTCCTTCGAATTCCTCTCCGGTTACGAAAGTGATCTCATCTCCTTCAGAAACTACCACTTCTTCCTTCATTTTTCCGACCCTTAGTTTAGGACCTTGAAGGTCAGCAAGAATAGCTGTTGAAAAACCATGCTCTTCATTCAGCTCACGAATCATGTTGATACGTTGCTTTACATCATCATAGTTTGCGTGAGAAAAGTTTATTCTAAAAACATTTACTCCCGCCTGCATCATATTTTTTAAAACCTCCTTAGTACTCGTTGCAGGGCCGAGAGTTGCTACTATTTTGGTCTTTTTTGTATTTGGCATCTAGTCAAAAATTAAATTTTCCTTTGATTTTATTTGATGAGCTTCAATAGAATATGCCAATGATACCTGGGGGATCTCTTTTATCTTTTCCAGAAGAAGCTTTTCAGAAACACCTTCTATTTCTTCTTCTATCTTCAGGAAAAAATCTACCTTTTTAAATTCAGGCAGCAAATAACTCTTTTTAAAAGTCGTCTCTTTGATTCCAAACAACGAATTTGAATTCGCATTTGATTTAAATTCGGCTTTGGAAACATTACTGACCAGGCTAAAGGTGCAATACTTTAATTGATCTTCATAAGTGTAGAGAGCAAAAAGAATACGCATCCCTTCAATTTGAAAATCAATATCCTTTCGTGACCTGGCGAGCTTTAGATTTAAATATTTATTTAAGAGGAAAGCCAACTTATATTCTTCTACCGAACAATGGATCGCTATAAGCTTATATGACTCCTCAAAAACTTCATCTAAAACCAGTTTATACGCCGGCATACTTATCTTTTCATCGGAGGTTAAAGATAAAGATTGTACAGTAGAAAACTAAGTTTTTTGGCTGGATTTTTAGGAATAATTTACGAAAACGTTATAGTTTCAAGAAATCCTTTAAGATGGCTCTATTTTATTTTGGAGTGCATAATATGCCCGTTTTGATGCCTTCTCTTCACCTTTTTTCTTTGAGGTAGCTCTCGCTTTAGCAACCACCCGGTCATCTATCCTTAATTTTACGGCAAAATGTTTCTGCTCATCAACTCCTGTATCTTCATAAATTTCAAAACTGAAGTCCTTTTTTTCCTTTTGACACCATTCTATCAGTAGTCCTTTATAACTGATGACGGTCCCTTCCAACTGTTCAATATCTACATAAGGAACAATTACTCTTTCAAAAATGAATTTGCGGCAATAACGGTAACCTCTATCTAGGTAGATGGCACCAATTAAAGCTTCAAAAAGATTTCCATGTATGTTGCCCCCAAACTGGTCAGTTGGGATGTTGGTCTGAATGTATTTTATAAGGTCAAGGTCTCTTCCCAGTTCATTAAGGTGTTTCCGGCTCACGATCTTTGATCGCATTTTGGTAAGATAGCCTTCATTTCCTCCGGGAACTTCTTTGAACAAATGAGAGGCGATCACCGCACTTAGCATAGCGTCACCAAGGAATTCCATTCGTTCGAAATTGACAGCATTTCCTTCCTCATCTTTTTTGTTGAGAGAACGATGGGTAAATGCCTTTTTATAATGGGAAATGTTCCGTGGCTTGAACCCCATTATTTTAGTTAACTCCATAAAAAAATTCCCGCCTCTAAAAGAGCGGGAATTTAATATGTTTCTAATAACACTCATGGAAAAGTTTACTCATCCAGTTTTTTAAACAGGACACAGGCGTTATGACCTCCAAAACCAAAGGTGTTGCTCATAGCTACTTTAACATCGCGCGGTTGCGCCTTGTTAAGAGTAAGGTTCAACTCAGGATTAATATTCTCGTCTGGTGTTTCATGGTTGATGGTCGGTGGTACGATACCATGCTCCATAGAAAGTATGGCGGCAATGGCTTCTACTGCACCGGCAGCACCCAATAAATGTCCGGTCATGGACTTAGTTGAGTTTATATTGATATTCTTAGCATGCTCCCCGAAAACTTTTTTGATAGCTTTCAGCTCGGCAACGTCTCCCAGCGGAGTTGATGTACCGTGGGTGTTGATCGCGTCAACATCTTCAGGCTTTAGACCAGCGTTCTTTAGACAGTTCTGCATCACGGCTACTACCCCAATCCCTTCAGGATGTGGTGCGGTCATGTGATAAGCATCCGAAGACAATCCACCTCCTACTACTTCAGCATAGATCTTAGCTCCGCGTGCTTTGGCATGCTCATATTCTTCAAGAATAAGAGAACCGGCACCTTCACCAAGTACAAATCCGTCGCGGGTTGCATCAAATGGTCTGGAAGCAGTCTCAGGACTTTCGTTACGAGTAGAAAGGGCATGCATAGCATTAAAACCTCCCATTCCCGCCGGAGCTACTGCCGCTTCAGATCCTCCTGAAACAATGATATCGCTGTGACCCAACCTAATGTAGTTCAAAGCATCAATCAATGCGTTTGCTGCGGAAGCACAAGCCGAAACTGTTGTATAGTTCGGCCCCATAAATCCGTGGCGGATAGAGATATGCCCTGGGGCGATATCTGCGATCATCTTAGGGATAAAGAAAGGATTGAACCTAGGAGTACCATCTCCTTTTCCATATGAAAGAACTTCATCCTGGAAAGTTTCAAGTCCTCCAATTCCTGCTCCCCAGATAACACCTACCCTAAGTTTGTCAACCTTATCCAGATCAATTCCCGAGTCTTTAATAGCCTCATCTGAGGCTACGATAGCATACTGGGCGAATTTGTCTAATTTTCTGGCCTCTTTACGGTCGAAGAAATCTTCGGCGTTAAAGTTTTTGATCTCACAAGCGAATTTAGTTTTGAACTTTTCCGTATCAAAATATGTAATAGGTGCCGAACCGCTCTTCCCGTTTTTTAATCCGTCCCAATATTCTTGAATATTGTTACCAATGGGGGTGAGGGCTCCTAATCCAGTTACTACAACTCGCTTTAACTCCATAAGGGTGTGTTACTTTTTATTTTTTTGCGTCTTCAATATAAGAAATTGCCTGGCCTACTGTAGCAATGTTTTCTGCCTGGTCATCTGGAATCTGGATATCAAATTCTTTTTCGAATTCCATGATCAACTCTACAGTGTCTAATGAATCAGCGCCCAAGTCGTTGGTGAAGCTAGCTTCATTTACTACTTCGTTCTCGTCAACTCCTAATTTGTCAACGATAATCGCTTTTACTCTTGATGCAATGTCTGACATAACTTGTGTTTTTAATTTTAATTAAGTGGCAAAAATAAAAAACTTTATTTTAAAACCTGTTTTTACTTTAAAAATGTGAAGGTAAATTACGTAATTTTCAATGAAAGCATTTAATTTTACCTCCTAATAATTGTTAACACCGCCACATTGCTGACTTCAAAAAAATCCGCGAAAAAGAAGATCGTCATATTTGCTTCCGGTTCAGGAACAAACGCCGAAAACATCATAAAATACTTTAAGGAGTCTGAAAAAGCGGAAGTGGAAGCGGTTTTTTCCAATAAAAAAGGCGCTAAAGTCCTTAGGAAAGCCCATGATCATCATGTGAAAGCCCTTTTCTTTGACCGGGATGCGCTTTACAATTCCAACAAGATCCTTAATGTTTTATTAGACATGAAGCCAGACATCATCGTGCTGGCCGGATTCCTGTGGATCTTTCCCGATACTATTCTGAAAGAATTTCCGAATAAAGTGATCAATCTTCATCCTGCCCTTCTTCCGAAGTATGGCGGAAAAGGAATGTACGGAATGAATGTACACCGTGCCGTACTTGAAAATAAAGAATTAGAAACTGGGATCAGCATCCACTTTGTCAATGAGAAATATGACGAGGGTGAGATCATCTTTCAGGCCACCACTCCTATAGATGAGAATGATTCAGCAGAGGAGGTCGCGCAAAAGATACATCAGCTGGAATATGAACATTTTCCGAAGGTGATCGAAAACCTATTATTCCCGAAGAAGAATGACTGATCCAAAGGTTCATATATATACAGACGGTGCCGCAAGAGGAAACCCGGGGCCCGGAGGTTATGGTATCGTAATGGAATGGGTAGGAAAACCTTATAAAAAGGAATTTTCCGAAGGCTTTAAACACACCACCAATAACCGCATGGAATTGCTAGCTGTGATCGTCGCCCTTAAAAAGCTTAAAAACCTCGATACGAAAGCCGTGGTCTTTACCGACTCTAAATATGTGGCAGATGCCGTAGAGAAAGGCTGGGTCTTTGGCTGGGAAAAAAAAGGTTTCAAGGATCGCAAAAATACCGATCTGTGGATAGAATTTCTGAAGGAATATCGAAAGCACAAGGTAAAATTCAAATGGATAAAAGGTCATAACGACCATCCTCAAAACGAAAGATGCGATCAACTGGCGGTAGAAGCTTCTAAAGGAAAGCGCCTGCGAATTGACACCGGATTTGAAGACCAGGAAAAAGGGCTTTTTTAAACCACTGTTTTTTACATGCTTAGTTTATGGCTTGAAAAACAAAACCGTATATTTGCACCTCATTCTTAAAAAATACTATGAGTAAGTTATTGATAGTGGGCACGGTGGCTTTTGATGCGATTGAAACCCCTTTTGGTAAAACAGATAAAATTTTAGGTGGAGCAGCGACATATATAGGTCTTTCTGCTTCACAATTTAATATTGATAGTTCAATCGTATCGGTAGTAGGGGAAGACTTTCCACAGGAATACCTTGATCTATTAAAGAACCGGAATATCGATGTAACAGGAACCGAGATCGTAAAGGGAGGAAAAACTTTCTTCTGGAGCGGTAAATATCACAACGACCTTAACTCCAGGGACACCCTGGATACCCAACTCAATGTTCTAGCTGATTTTAATCCGGTGGTGCCTGAAGATTTCAAATCTCCAGATATCGTAATGCTTGGTAACTTACACCCGCTGGTACAACTTAGCGTGTTGGAACAAATTGAGCGCCCTAAACTGGTGGTTTTAGATACCATGAACTTCTGGATGGACAACACCTGGGACGATCTTATGAAAGTGATCGCTAAAGTAGATGCATTGACCATCAATGATGAAGAAGCCCGTCAATTGACCAACGAATACTCATTAGTGAAAGCGGCTCGCAAGATCGCTGAAATGGGACCAAAATATGTGGTGATCAAAAAAGGGGAACATGGTGCTTTATTATTCCATGATGAAAAGATCTTCTTTGCTCCGGCCTTACCATTAGAAGAAGTGTTTGATCCAACCGGTGCTGGCGATACCTTTGCAGGTGGTTTCACAGGATACCTTGCACATACCGGTGACATATCATTTGAGAACATGAAGAACGCTGTAATATATGGCTCGAATCTTGCTTCATTCTGTGTAGAGAAATTTGGCACAGAGAGAATGCAGGATCTAAGTAAAGACGATGTTCATGAGCGGCTGGAGGAGTTTAGAGCTCTTACGCAGTTCCAGATAAATTTGACTTAAAACAACGCCCTGTAATTTCAGGGCTTTTTTTGTGACCAACTTTTTGAAAGTAATACCCTAAGGAAGTTAAAAAATATGAGTGACGCTTTAAAACATGAATGTGGGATCGCACAGATCAGGCTTCTCAAGCCCCTTGAATATTATAAGGAGAAATACGGTACCGCATTTTACGGAGTGAATAAAATGTACCTGATGATGGAGAAACAGCACAACCGTGGTCAGGACGGTGCGGGTTTTGCCAGCATCAAATTGAACACTCAGCCGGGAGATCGCTACATTAGCAGGGTTCGATCCAATGCCGCCCAGCCCATCCAGGATATTTTCGCCCAGATCAATGCCCGCATCAATGAGGAGATGAAAGCAAATCCGGATTATGCCAATGATGTGGCTCTACAAAAAAAGCATATTCCTTATTTAGGGGAATTATTTTTGGGTCACGTGCGCTACGGTACATTCGGAAAGAATAGCGTGGAAAGCGTTCACCCGTTCCTTCGCCAGAACAACTGGATGCACAGGAACCTTATTGTTGCCGGAAACTTCAATATGACAAACGTGCACCAGCTTTTCAACAACCTGGTCGAACTTGGGCAGCATCCTAAAGAAAAAGCCGATACGGTAACCGTAATGGAAAAGATCGGTCATTTCCTGGATGACGAGGTTAGAAAGTTGTACAAAAAACTTAAAAAGGAAGGCTACACTAAAGTAGAAGCCTCTCCAATAATTGCCGAACAATTAAATGTAGGAAAGATCCTAAAAAAGTCTTCTAAAAACTGGGACGGGGGTTATGCCATGGCAGGACTTCTTGGACACGGAGATTCATTCGTGCTTAGAGACCCTGCAGGAATAAGGCCCGCTTATTATTACCAGGATGATGAAGTGGTAGTAGTCGCTTCGGAAAGACCGGTAATTCAAACCGTTTTCAATGTTGCTTTTGATGCCGTTCAGGAGCTTCCTCCGGGACATGCTATTATTACTAAGAAAAGTGGCGAGGTTCGCATTAAACAGATACTTAAGCCCTTAGAACGAAAGGCCTGTTCTTTTGAACGCATCTATTTCTCCCGCGGAAGTGACGCTGAGATCTATCAGGAACGTAAGAACCTGGGGAAATTGTTGATGCCTGAAGTATTGAAGGCCATCAATCACGATACCATCAACACGGTTTTCTCCTTTATTCCCAATACTGCCGAAACCTCTTTCTACGGAATGGTGGAAGCGGCCCAGGATGAGCTGAACAAGCAAAAGAATGAAGCCATCCTCGCTGAAAAGGAAACCCTTACCGATGCCCGCTTACAGGAAATACTTGCACACCGTCTTCGCACCGAAAAGATCGCTATCAAAGATGCGAAATTAAGAACATTCATCACTGAAGACAGCAGTCGGGATGATCTGGTAGCTCACGTTTACGACGTTACATATGGTGTTGTAAAACCTGAAGACAGCCTGGTGATCATCGACGACAGTATAGTAAGGGGAACAACTCTTAAAAAGAGTATCATTAAAATGCTGGACCGCACCAATCCTAAGAAAATTGTAGTGGTATCCTCTGCTCCCCAAATCCGTTATCCAGACTGTTATGGTATTGATATGGCCCGTCTTGAAAACCTGGTAGCTTTCCAGGCGACCCTGGAGTTGCTTAAAGAGAACGGCAAATATGATATTATAGAAGAAGTCTACGAAAAATGTAAAAAGCAGGTGGATCTTGACGATAAGGAAGTTCAAAACTTCGTAAAAGAGATCTATGAACCCTTTACAGATCAGCAAATATCAGATAAGATCGCTGAACTTTTAAGTGAGGAAAGTGTAAAGGCAGAGGTCAAAATCATTTACCAGACAGTTGAGAATTTGCATAAGGCGTGCCCTCATAATTTAGGGGACTGGTATTTCACTGGAAACTACCCCACCCCTGGAGGTAACAGGGTGGTTAACAGGGCCTTTATGAATTTCTACGAAGGTAATACAGACCGGGCTTATTAATATAACACTGATTTTCTGACAGTTAATATTTTAGAAGTGTAGTTTAACTATTATTTATGCACTTAATCTAAAAGTATATGCCAGACTCATATTATTATTTACCTTAGCTAAGCCATAACATAAGTAGGTTAAGTTCATGGTAGATTTGGGGCAAAAAAGGTGGAGCTATCCACCTTTTTTATTTTCCATACTTTTCTAACTCAGGAAACTCATCATAATACCTGCGGCCACCGCAGAGCCTATCACACCACTTACATTCGGAGCCATTGCATGCATCAATAAATGATTGGAAGGATCACTTTTAATACCTTCTACCTGAACAACTCTGGCACTATCAGGCACCGCCGAAACTCAGGCAGCACCAATAAGTGGGTTTATCTTATTGTTCTTTCTAAGGAACAGGTTCATCACCTTAGCGAAAATGAGTCCTCCGGCAGTTAATTTTCCCTTTTCGTGCTGGGCATCAATTCTTTTTTGACCTCCTCCTAACCGTGCGGCTTCCCGCTTACTTATCAATTCATTGACTTTATCCTGTCCTGAATTAGGTAATTATTTAGTTTGTTCGCACAATTCGGTTAATACCCCAAAAGTTGATTTTGGATGAAGAAAGGCTATATTCAAACTTTCCGCACCAATCCTTGGCGTACGATCTATAAGCCCCACTTCCTTTTCTTCCAGTTCTGCTAGATTTTCCTGAAGATCTTCAACGGCAAAAGCGAGGTGGTGTAAACCTTCTCCATGCTTTTCTACAAATTTTCCAACGGGACCATCGGGGGAAGTTGATTCAAGTAATTCTATTTTTGTCTGACCAATTTTAAAAAAGGCGGTTTTCACTTTTTGTTCCGGCACTTCTTCTACCCGATAACAGAACAGTCCCATTTTCTCTTCATAAAACTGGATGGAAGATTCAAGATCCTTTACTGCTATTCCTATATGTTCAATATGAGTAGGTTTCATGTTAGCTGATTTATTTACAGGCAAAACCGCTTTTTAACGGTTTTGACCCTGAGATTTAAATTTTTAGATAAGCCTATAGGCACTTTATGATGATAATCAATTAGGTTGGCGTAACGTCTTAGAGAGATTTTCATCTAAGTACAGATTTTTGCTATTCTTTTAGTTTAGAACGAGTAACGGAACCTCTGTGTGAAGTGTTAAATAATGTGTCAGACGGCCCTGCGAGGCTTCACCGTTCTTAAGGTGCGTCCTTGGCATGATCGCCAACATATCCATGTCATTCTTTTTTATATACCCTAGAATACCTTTTTCTATATCTTCATTTTCAGTAAAGGAGTGATGCGAATAGAACATATCAAGGAAATATTGAAGGGTGTTTTCATTGCTTTCATCCACTTCAGAATGAGCCACAAGGACTGGCGTGTTCTGTACAGTAAGAACATGTACTTTTGCCTGAAACTTCCTTGAAACTTCCAACAACTTATAAAGCGGAGACCTGTCTGCGATCTCCTCCTGGCCCAGGGAAAGAATAATAGTGTCTAATCTGAATTTTTTATGTTTTTCAGGGATCACCAAAATTGGTAGATCTGCCGCTTGAACAAATAAAGAGGTACGGGTTACCAGATCTTCTTCATCCAATTCGGCACCACTGGTACCCATGATAACCAGGTCAACGTTTAATTCCTCCTGCATTTCTAAAATAGTAGGAATCAACTTTCCTTTCTTCACAAAGGGATAGAGCCTTGGATATAAGTGTGACTTATATTTTGCCAGAACTTCTTCAAATCTGTCGTTGATCTCTTTATTAGTTATACTTCCATCAGAAACGTGAAGTAGATGTATTGTAATTGACGGATCGGGCTCGGAAAATTTTACTGCGTAATCTAAAGCATTTTTGGCTACTTCAGAAAAATCGAAGGGAATAAGGAGGTTTTTCATGATATGAACTTGTATAGGTGAAAAATGAAATTCCTATTTGCCCTATAAAGGTATCCCTACACAAAGCCCCTATTTATGATATATATCAGTGAAAAGCTGAAACTAATTAACATTAAACCCGCGAAAACGATTGAAGTTTAAGAGGTTAAAAATATCCTGTTTTTTAAAAGATTTTATGACCGAAGAATTCCACAATTCCTGTAGTCACCAAAAAAGGTATCTTAAAGTCGAAAAATGATAGTATTCAAGTTCAAAGAATTACCATTCCTTCAGCTGAAGTTCCTTCCCGTCAAATTCTCCGTAAGTGTAGTAGTTGATCCAGTCTCCTAAATTAATATAGGTAGACCTTTCCGTCAATTTGATGTTCAATGGCAGATGCCTGTGACCGAATACGAAATAATCGAAGTGGGTTGATTCAAGTTTACGTCTGCAGTACTGTACCAGCCATTCCTTTTCCTCTCCCAGGAACTCTACATCTTCGTCCCCGGAAATCGCCTTGTTCTTTACTGAAAAATACTGCGCCAGGGGAACACCAATATCAGGATGCAACCACCTGTAAAGCCATTTCGCAAAAGGATTTGTAAACACTTTTTTCATGCATTTATAACCTTTATCTCCGGGACCCAGCCCGTCGCCGTGACCAATCAGGAATTTTTTATTATTAAAGACAAATTCTTTCGGTTTGTGAAAAACCGGAATATTAAGTTCCCTTTCAAAGTAATCATTCATCCACAGGTCATGATTCCCTACGAAAAAATAGATGGGAATTCCGCGGTCTCTCAGTTGAGCGAGTTTCCCCAGTACACGAACGAAGCCTTTAGGAACTACATGTTTGTACTCGAACCAGAAATCAAAAAGATCTCCCAGCAAAAAAATAGCCGCAGCGTCTTCGCTCACGTGATCCAGCCAGGCCACGAATTTCTCTTCACGGGGTTTGCTTTCTTCCGCGGTAGGCGCGCCTAAATGATTATCGCTTGAAAAATAGATCTTTTTCCCTTGAGGAATTTCCATTGTACAAATTTGCCGTAAAGATATAGTTAAAATATTCTAAGATAAAACACTACCCTTAAAACTGATCTTTTAGTGGCTAACCGCCATCTTTGAATTTTTGACAAAGAGCTGTATCTTTAGAAAAAACAAGGCTATGGAAAAATTGATTTCGGGGATCCATCACATCACTGCACTTGCAGGTGAACCTCAGCAAAACATTGATTTCTACACAGGAATTCTGGGATTGAGGATGGTGAAAAAAACGGTCAATTTTGATGCCCCAGATGTTTACCATTTCTATTACGGGGATGAGACCGGTTCTCCCGGTTCCATCTTAACCTTTTTTCCTTATGAAGGTATCATCCAAGGAAAACACGGTAAAGGAATGCTCAATGTCACCAGCTTTTCTGTACCCTACGCTTCAATTTCCTATTGGGAAGAACGCCTGAAAAAATACAACATAACTCATAAACCTGCCCAGGAAAGATTTAATGGAGAAGTGGTCATATCTTTTGAAGATCCTGACGGACTGGGTCTGGAACTGGTATTCAGTGAAAATGATACCCGAAAAGGATTTTCATATGGTGCAATTCCTCTTGAGCATTCAATAAAAGGATTTTACGGTGTAGAGATCTGGCAGGACGGCTATGAGCGCACGGGAGGTTTACTCACCGAGGTTATGGACCATAAGCTGATCGCTGAAAAAGGTAACAGGTTTAGATTTGCAGCTACAGACTCACCGGGAAATTACATTGATATCCTCGCAACCCCGAACGCATCTAAGGGCATTGGTGGTGGCGGAACGGTTCATCACATCGCCTTTAATACTCCCGATAAGGATACTCAGGCTAAAGTGAGGGAAAAGATCTTCAAGCAAGGACTACAACCTACCATGACCTTAGATCGTCAATATTTTAAGTCCATTTACTTCAGGGAACCAGGCGGAGTACTTTTTGAAGTTGCTACCGCCAAGCCGGGATTTGATGTGGATGAAGCTCCTGACAAGCTTGGAGAGGAATTAAAACTTCCACCTCAATATGAGCCCAAGAGAGATCTGATCGAAAAGGCTGTCAAGCCCGTACAAACTAACCCATTAAAATTTAAATGATGCTTCACGAGAAAAACTTCAAATATGCCGGAACTTCGGTTGAAAAAGCAAAAAAAGTCCTGGTAATGATCCACGGAAGAGGTGGATTTGCTGAAGATATTCTGGGTCTGGCAGATCATCTTAAAATAGATGAAGAGTTTGCATTGGTAGCACCACAGGCCTATAATAACAGTTGGTACCCGCTTTCATTTATGGCGCCTGACGAGCAAAACCAACCCTGGCTAGATTCAGCGTTAGAATTGTTGCATGACTTAGAGCTGGATTTAAATAAACAGGGAATCCCTTCAGAGAACATCTATTTCTTCGGATTTTCCCAGGGTGCATGCCTGGCGCTGGAATATGCAACCCGAAATGCTAAAAAATACGGTGGAATAATCGCGATCATAGGAGGGTTGATCGGAAAGAATATCAATACCGGAAATTATATTACCGACTTTCAGGAAACCCCAATCTATCTTGGCACCAGCGACCCCGATTCGCATGTCCCGCTAGAAAGGGTGGAGCAAACCGCCGAGATCCTGAAGAATAAAAATGCCAGAGTAGAGTTTCGTATCTACAAAGATGCGGGTCATGTTATCTTGCCGGGGGAATTGGGAGTTGCGAACAACTTTATCTTCGGATACCCGGGAAAAGCAAAAAAAGCCTAGCGATTATCTGAAGCATACCATTCAGCATAAGAAGTCTCAGTCTCCTGTAATCTCAAGGAGAATAACTTAATATGCTTTGGAAGCCTTTTTTGGATCTTAGCTGCGAAATCCTGGATCATGTTTTCACTGGTTGGCTGGTAATCTACCAGGATCACCGTGTGACCTCTGTCTTCCAGTTCCTTTGCTAAATCCACATGGGGAGTATTCTTATTGAAGACCGTAGCGTGATCAAACACATCTACAACTTCCTGTTTCACGATCTTCTTAAGGTCTCCAAAATCGATCACCATTCCTAACTTGACATTTTTCTTATCAGAAATGGGTTCTCCAATCACAGTTACGTCCAGTTTATAACTGTGCCCGTGCACATTCTTACATTTTCCGTCATATCCATACAGCGCATGGCCGGTTTCAAATGAAAACTTCTTGGTGATCCTGATTAAACCCATAAAACAAATTTTTGCAAAGATACGGGTTTTTTGTTGGCCTCATTCCTCCGGAAAACCTCAAAAAAGTCACTTGAAAAATTAACTTTTGAACGAAAAAAAATCGCTCAACGTATTCGATTTCAATATACATTTGTGGGCTTTTAAAAAATATAATGGTAGAAATTGTAGAAGTTCCGGTTTACGAAAAAATCATATCAGACCTGCTCGAAAAGCAGTATTCTATAATTGAAGATTTCTTTGATCTGCCTGAAGTGGCCCAGTTGAGAAACTCTCTCTGGGAAAAATTTGAAGAGGATAATTTCAAAAAGGCAGCCATTGGAAACCGCACGAACGAATTGATTGAAAAATCGATCCGTGGAGATTTTATTTTGTGGCTCAACGAATCTGAAGCTAGAGAAGCTGAAAAGACCTTCTTTAGAAAGATAAATGACTTTGTAGAATACCTTAACCGCACCTGTTATTTAGGGATCCTTCATAAAGAGTTCCATTACGCTTTATATCCCGAGGGAACCTTCTACAAACGCCACCTGGACACTTTCCAGAATGACGACAGACGTAAACTTTCCCTGGTTTGTTACCTCAACGAGCAGGACTGGAAACCTGAATATGGGGGCGAGCTTGTTATTTACAAGAACGAGAACGGCAATGAAGTAGAAACTACGATTTACCCTTTTCCGGGTCGCGTGGTGATCTTTGAAAGTCAGATCTTAGAGCACGAGGTAAAACCCGTCAAAACCGAAAGACTAAGTATTACAGGCTGGTTGAAGACACGATGATCACTTATCTTTCACCTTCTTGTAGATAACAAGAAATACCAGGGCGATTGCGATCAACAGCCACCATCCATGACCACTTAAAAACCTTAACAAGTCAAAAGTCTGGTCGTCTATTGGTACACCTTTTTGCATTATTTTTGATGCCTTTTTCTCCAGCTATATCTGGCATAGAGGAAAACAGCAAGCACAAAGATGATAGCCAGGATATATTCCCAATTACCTTCAAGAAAGTTTTCCAGGGAATATCCCCATTCTTCCTCCCGGGTGGCAGGTTTGTCCTTAGGCAGATGTTCCTGTTGCATATACATTCCCTTTAAATTTTTTAATCTTCAATGCTTCTTCTTTTTTTTCTGAAAAAGGCAAAATAAATGATCGTTGCCGCAATAATTACAGCTGCTGCGAGGGTTTCATAAAAATGAGACCCAACAAAATAACCAATATTATATCCTATTTGGTAAGCTGTGGATTTGGAAGCTTCTTCGGTGGCTTGAATCAATAAAAAACTCATATGTTACTTTTTAAATTTTGCTAATGCATTTTTGGTGAATTCTGAAAGAACCAGTTCACCCGAAACAGCAGCTCTTTCAGATAAAAGTGTGCTCCAGTGCTCTGTTCCTTCCCAAAGAGCTTTTTTCATTTCAAACAAGGCTTCAGGATTATATCCTGCAAGTTTTTCGGTGAAAAATTGTAACTCCTTGTCCATCTCATCGGTCTTCTCAAAAACCCGGGCATACAGGCCTTTTTCCTGCGCCCAATAGGCATTCTTCCAATCATGTGCAGCCAGTGTCAATTCGGCCAGTGCCGCGACTCCCATTTTTCGTTCTACCGCAGGGGCTATTACAAAAGGACCTATTCCAATGCTTAATTCAGATAATTTTATTGCCGCCTGTTCTGTAGCAAAACAATAGTCACACGCAGCAGCAAGGCCTACTCCGCCACCCACAGTCTTCCCGTGAATTCTCCCAACTACCAGTTTCTTACATTTTCGCATGGCGTTGATCACCTTGGCAAAACCGGAAAAGAACACTTTCCCCTGTTCCATATTTTCAACTGCCAGTAGTTCATCAAAAGAGGCACCCGCGCAAAAAGCCTTATCGCCTTCAGATTTTAGGACGATCACCTTAACCGAGTCATCTTCTGACAGCTTATCAAATTCCTTCTCAAGTCTTTCAAGTAATACCGCGGGGAATGAATTACTGGCAGGATGGCCAAATTCAACCGTTGCGATTCCGTTGTCAATATTAGTATACAGGCTTCCGTCCTCTCGGGTAGTCGTCATAAAATAAGCGTTTCTGTAAAGTTACACTTTAGAACGCAAAATCAAAGCGGTAAAACCTCCGACTTATTGATGCAGGTATTTTCTTCGGAATTTGATCACCAGAGCACTGCTTCGGATGAGCATCCAAACAAAGAAAGCAAACCATATAGCATAGAGCTTCCATCCGAAGTAATCTCCTATAAGAAGCGCAGGAGTGAATCCGAGGAAAGTGGCAAAGAGCAACACATTCCGAAGATATTTTGCTTCACCCAGACCTTTAAAGATTCCGTCGAACATAAAAGCAATTGCGTTGACGGGCTGCATGAAGAGTACCATCCAGAAAACCGAAGAATACAGCACCAAAACCGACGTTTCTTTAGTGAATAGTGCTCCAATTTCCTCATAGAACAGACTGCATATACCAATCAAGGTCATGGCAATGATAATGGCGTATTTACTGATATCGATGCTGAGATTCCACAATCGCTTGTAATCTTTCGCACCCAGCAACCTTCCGGAAATGGCATTTCCAGCATTCGCGTACCCGTCAATGAAAAAGGAAAAGAACAGCCAGATATTCATGAGAATACTCTGAGCGGCGATGTAGTTCTTACCATAACCTGTAGCGTAGGCATTAGCCAGGTAAATGGCGAAATTGAGGGCTGTGGTGCGCACAAAAAGGTTAGCGCTCATCAACAAAAGGCCACGCATTTGTGGATTGATATTGAAACTTAACCTGAGCCCGAAAGGCGTCTTTTTAAAGAAAAAGTACAGGGCCATTAAAAGCATGACCGATTGTGACAGTACACTTGCGATTGCTGCACCTTTCAAGTGCATGGCTGGGATCAATCCATCAATTCCGTAAACGAGCAGGTAATCCAGGCCGACATTTAAAAAAGCTCCCGTCAAACTGCATTTCATGGCCCACAAGGTGTTCTGCAAACCTCTGAATACTCCAAAAAGAGCAAAAGTGACCAGGGTCAACGGGTAACCTAGAGCCCTGATCTGGTAATAATCGGCTGCATAGTTAAGGACAAGACCTTCAGCATTGTAAGCCCGGAAAATGGCTGCCGCGAAATAGGCCGTCACCACGTAGATCAAAAGACTCAACAGCAGGTTAAAATAAATAGCCTGCGGAACAAGGGTCTTAACCGCATGCAACCTGCTTGCTCCTAAATGTTGGGAAACCAGGGCAGAAATTGCCGTTTTGGTCTGTGCCAGGATCCAGATAATGGCCGAAAGGAAAGATCCCACTATCCCGGCTGCCGCGAGCGCTTCCACAGGGTCACGATCCACGTTTCCTATCACAGCGATATCGGTTAAAGAAATAAGAGGTTCGGCGATCCCCGCTATGATGGCCGGAATCGCGATCTTGTTGATATCTTTAAATGAAACTCTGGACATATCAGGCTAATACTTTTTCGTAACAATAGAAGGGATGCTCGCTTTGTTTCGGAAAATAGATGTTTCCAAGCCTTTTGTAGTCCCTGCTTTCATAAAATTTCTGATTCCGTTGATTCTGGCTGAAAGTATCCAGTCTCACTGATTGGTATTTATTTTCAGAAGCGAAAGCTTCCGCATAATCCATCAATTTTTGACCGTAACCATTTCCCCAAACCACGGGATGAGTCGCCAGCCTGTGAACGTAAAGGTTGTTCTTGTTTGAGGTCAACCATTTAATAGGAATGTATTCCTCGTCCATGACCGGGGTGAGGACTATGATCCCTACAACCTCTGAAGTTTCTTCATATACGAACAGTTCTCCCAGGTCAATGTCTTTTGCCAGTCGCTCCCTGGAAGGATATGATTCATTCCATTGAAAAATGCCTTTTTCCTGAAGCGCTTTTGCGCAAGATTCTGTCAATTGTTTGATTGCATCAAGATCGGCGGGAGTGGCTTTTCGTATCATTTAATGGTTTGAGAAGCACAAAAATAATTTTTTACAGAACAAAATAATCTCTTTACTCGTATAAATAAATTAGTTACATTTGCCCCGTTGATTTTTACAATCAGCGCCGGAAGGGGGATTAGCTCAGCTGGCTAGAGCGTTTGGCTGGCAGCCAAAAGGTCATCGGTTCGACTCCGATATTCTCCACCAAAACCACTGTGAAAGCAGTGGTTTTTTTTATTTCTGAACATTTCCAGGTTACAGAAAGAGCAATCTCCTAAAAAAACTCAAAAAAGATCCACCTTCCCTCGAAGGGTTGTTATTCCGCATAATTTACCCCATCCTCAAGATTTCCCTCAATTATAGCTCTTTATGGATTGTAGGATTATTCTGTAAAATTTCACTAATTTGCCTGATAGTCAAAGTCACTACAAATTATGTTCAACCTGACTCTTCAAAAATGGCTTCTGATACTCTCAGGGGTTATCATTTTCTTAATAACGGTCACCGGCATACTGGGATATTCACTCTACCTGGCAAATGAAAGAAGTGAATCCCTGGAAGCAAGTCTCGAAATCTTTGAAAAAGATATTGAAAAGCTGAAAGCTGAAAATTTCCACATTATCGACAGCCTGAAATACCAACAAGATAAAGGCAGAAAAAGAATTCTTTCTCGTGATCAGAAAATTGATGAACTGCTGGTTTATGTGGATTCCCTTTTAAAAACCAACCCAAATGAAGCAAATATTGATACTTTGCGCGATCTTGACAGCATCGCTTTCCTATTCGCAAAGTACTATCCAGATAAGTCCCGGACAGGCGAAAGAAGCAATTAAAGCCAAACGACAGGTGGAGAAACTGGAATCTGCCCTTCAAGCCCAACACCTTGTGATAGAAGAATACAAGCTACAAGTCGCTGACCTAAAGGAATTGGTAGAAAATCTGGAGCAACAGAATTCACTTCTTACCCAAAACTACGATCTATTAAAGGTCCAGCTTGAAGTTGAAAAAGCTAAAAAGCCCAAGGACAAAACCCTTACCTGGATCTTAGGGTTGATTGCCGCGGCGACCGGTGGGTTTGTGATAGGAAGTTTATAATTCCCGTTAATTTTCCAGAAACTCACATGTCTTTTCTACGATCTTGTTCATCGCAGGACTCATACGATCTTTGTCCCAGGGATGGGAAATATCAAACACATGGTCACTACCTTCCAGAAGAATTAATTCCGAATCATTTATCCATTTTTTGAGATCGTAAGCATCTTCAAGAGCAACCGTTTCATCCTGCGTGCCGTGAATAATAAGGGTTGGAATCCTTAAGGCCTTAGCAGCCCTGGAAATGGTCAACCGTTCTTCATTGGCTTTGAAATCTTCATAAAAATCAAAGAGATGAGGCATTTGTTGCTTGGTACGGGTGTTTTCAATGTAAGCGATCCCCTTTTGCTGCCAGCCGGCTAATTCTTCTCCCTGTGGAAAACGATCTCCGAAATCACTTACCGCGGCAAGGGTAATCAGCTTTTTAATACGGCGATCTTCCTCAGCCTTAATGACCACGACTCCACCACCGCGTGAATGCCCCATCAATCCAATATTAGACAGGTCTGCAATGTTAGAATAGGGAAATTCTTCAGAAAACATCCAATCCAATAAAACCTCCAGATCATCCAATTCTTTGGTATAAGTGTTCTCTCCGAAAGCATCCAGATCGGGGAAATCAATTGGCTCTTCCAAAGTTCCGCCGTTAAAAGCAAAATTGAACTTCACGAACAAAAATCCTCTCTTGGCATATTCTTCAGCCATTAAATTCCAGGCGCCCCAATCTTTAAATCCTTTATACCCGTGGCAGAAGATCAAAATAGGTTTATTCTCTCCTTCATCTGAATAAAAAACATCGGTTATGACCGGTCTTCCATGTTTTCCTTTTAGCGGATTGTTTAAATACTTTCTGACTACCATGCGTTTTGTTTTATTTCTTTTTCCTCAAAAGGAATGTTAGGATCACAGATCTCTACGATCAATTTCTTAAGTTCAATTTTATAATCTTCGAGTAAATCTTTTGTAATATCTGAATTTTTCACTGCTCCCCTGCCACTTTTATCCTTTTTGGAGAATTTTAAAAATCCGTTCTGCAGATTTTTAAAGGAAATGATTCCTGCTTCAACCGGTTCAGAAATAGGCTGATGATGATCTAACAAACATGCATACATCAGAATCTGAAACGGTTTACTATACTTGTCATAATCTGAACTGATGTCCTCCCAATCTACAATTTCAACCTTATTCTGTTCCACTTTTCCGGTCTTGTAATCAATGATCCTGACCTTACCATTCAATGAGTCAACCCGGTCTACGGTTCCTTTCAGGTTAACCGGAAAAGGAAGCTCCTCAACAGGAAAAGGACAAGTCAATTTATTCTCGACCTGAAGGATCCTTATGGAATTACCTTTTTGAATATTCCTGATCTCGGTTTTCAGAAAATTATTTACATATCTTTTTGCTACCTCGTAAATCAGCAGGTTTTTCCCATTTTTCAAAGGAGCGGAAGTGTAATGTTCCCTAAATTGTTTTTTGATTTCAGAAGGGACATCCTGAACGGCTTTTTCAAGGTCTTCCAGCCTGATCTCTTTCCCCTCCCAGCCTTTATAAAAAGTTTCCAGGGCATCATGGACCACGGTCCCCAGGGTATTGTAGGCTACGGTTTCCTCCACTTCATCCCGCTCCTTAATTCCAAGTATATACTGCTTGTAAAAATCAAGAGGATTCCTAATGTAAGTAGTAAGGGCAGATGGTGAAAATCCGCGGTAAGCTAGTTCCTTTATGCGTTCAAGCACTTCTGGAGTCTTAGGAATAACTTTCAGTTCGCCGGTAATTGCAGGAACTTTCGGGATGACCGTATAACTTTCAATATTATGAAGTGGTTGCTTCTCCATTTCAAGCTGCAGCAAAAAACGGCTTTTTTCCCCTGCATTCAGTCCGTCACTTTCCGTATTATAGATCAAATGAACGTTCGTGGCCCGCTGGAGGAGATGGTGAAAATGGTAAGAATAGATCGCATCCTTCTCCTTAAAAGTCGGTAAATTATAAGCGCTTTTAAGATCGAAAGGCACAAAGGAATTGCTGCTTTTTCCCGCCGGTAGCACTCCTTCGTTCACTGAAAGCAAAATGACATTCCGAAAATCCAAAACCCTGGATTCCAGAACCCCCATAAGCTGCAATCCTGAAAAAGGCTTTCCTCTAAAGTCTACCGTATGAGCAGAAACTAGGTCTTTATAAATTGTAAAGAGTGATTTTATGGAACTAATATGCTTGTATTCTAACAAGAGATTGTTCAGCTTGTTGAATAAAAGATGTATTTGGTATAAAAACTCCAGGGTGATCTTATCTTTTTCAGGATCTAAGCCACTTTTAAGGAAATAGACAAGTTCCTGCAATTGGTCGACGGCTTTGCGAGGATCATTACCCCAGTCTTCGAAACACAGTTCATAGAGTCGTTTTGTATTTTCTGAAGCCTGTTGTAAAATAGTTTCCGAAGAAACATATATCAGATTGTCTTTTTTGATCTTTTCAGAAAGACTTCCGGAAGCACGCCGGGTGATCTTTTGTATGACCGGGTGATTTATAATGGCGGTAATATCTTTGAAATACCAATCTCCCTGAGGAGAGGAATGCATTTTTAACAGGTGTTCAAAAAGGAAAGTTACCGGAGCATTTTTCAAAGCAAATCCCATGGTCACGTTCACCTCATCAATATTGGGAGGCAGGGAATTCAATACCGGCAATAGCAGGCTTTCATCGCCCAGCACCACAGCGGTTCTTTGAATCTCTTCGGGCGGCATCTTGGAAAGTAATTCCCCCACATATTTAGCCTGCCCAATATTTTTAGGGATTCCCACCATTTTGATGTTCTTCTCCTTTTGAAATTCTGCGGAAACCTTTTTAAAAGGCTTTTCCCGGTAAAAAGGCCAGGTCTTGAGGTAATTCCTAAGAAACAGGGAAACATCGTGTTGTTCGTCCTTAAAGAAGGATTCATCGGCGTCCCAGAACACTTCAGCCTGTTCTGCTTCGAGCATTCTCTGGAAGATCTCCTGTTCGGCATTATTTAAGGCATTGAAACCAATAAAAATATGCTGACTTTCATTCTTCAGAATATAATCTGAGATCCTTTCTGAAGCTCTACGGTAGACCATTCCTTGATAGGCCAAGTCTTTCTTTTGTAACTGCTCCTGAAGTTGTTCGTAATATTCCGGAAGTTTATTCCAGAAAGTGAGATAATTCTCCATGAGCGGAGTTTTCTCGTCATTCAGGGACCAGTGGTTCACTTCCTGAATGTTTGCCAGGTACCCAAAAAAAGATTTATAATCTATAAGGTATCGATCAATTTCATTGAAGTCGTATAACAGGATCTGCGCCCAGGAAGCGAAAGTATCAAAGTTTTCTGTTTGCTCTGCCGGAGTACACTTTTTATAGGCACTGTAAAATTCGAACAGGGCGGTAACATTATCAACCGATTTTAATCCGGCGATCTCTTCAGCGAAATCTTCAATGCTTAGTATTTTCGGAGCAAAGGCGGGTGATTTCGACAATCTTCCCAGTTCATGGATCAAGAAGGATCCCGCTCTTTTACTGGGTAGAATAAAAGTATAATCCGAAATGGACGTTGGACGTGCAAGGATGTCAGTTAAAACCTGATTGATAAATGATGTCATGCCCTAAAAATAAAAAACGCCCCGACGAATCGGAGCGTTTTTTGAAAGAATTTATTTTTCTTTTTCTACATATCAGTAGTGTCTTGCTCAGTTTCTTTCATTTCTCTGTCCTTATCCAAAGAGATCTCAACTCTTCTGTTTTCTTGTCTTCCTTTAGCAGTGTTGTTAGAAGCAATAGGTTGAGTTTCACCGTAACCTTCAGAAGTCATTCTCTTTTCTGGAATACCAGCACCAATCAACCACTGTCTTACAGACGCAGCTCTTTCTCTTGAAAGTTTTTCGTTGTAAGAAGCGCTACCTGTACTATCTGTATGTCCTTCAATGTGGAAGATAGTTTGTGGGTATTCTTTCATGATATCAGCGATAGACTGAAGAGTTTCTTCAGATTCCTTACGGATAGTTGCTTTGTTAAGATCAAAAAGGATAGTTCTTGAATACTCGTTCAATTCCTCGATAACTTCAACAGTAGGCTCAGGACATCCGTTGTTAGCAGCAGTTCCAGCTACTTCAGGACACTCGTCATCTTTGTCAAGTACTCCGTCACCGTCTTTATCTTGCCATGGACATCCGTTGTTCTCAGCAGGACCTGCCTCGTTTGGACATTCGTCATCGCTGTCTTTTACTCCGTCACCGTCAGCATCAGGACAACCGTTCATTTCTTTAAGACCGGCTACAGTAGGACATTCATCTTTAGGATCAGCAACACCGTCACCGTCAGTATCAGGACATCCGTTGAACTCAGCTAAACCAGCTTCGTTAGGACACTCATCGTTACGATCTTCGATTCCGTCACCGTCAGAGTCTGGACAACCGTTGAATTCAGCTAGACCAGGAACTTCAGGACACTCGTCATCTTTATCATAGATCCCGTCACCGTCAGTATCTTTACCTCCGAAGGCAAATTTAAGACCGGCAGTATGTTGCCAGTGCTTAGGAAGTTGGTCTTGATCAAAAGAATGCTTGTATCCAAGTTGTACGTTGAATGCAAGGTTATCAGAGAACCAGATATTGAATCCGGCTGTACCGTTTAAAGTTGCACCACCTTCGTCATCAACCCAAGTATATCCAGCACCTGCTCCAACTACAGGATCCAACCATCCGTCTCCGGTAAGGCTTCTGAAGCTGTAGTTAAAAGTACCATCAAGGCCATAATAACTTAAATCATTTGCTGGAGCATCTCCAATCTTATCGATCTGATTTAAAGATCCAGCTAATTCAAAATTAAAACCACTTCCAATATAACGGGCTACAGAAATTCTTGAAAGAGCCGGTAAAATGTTCCAGTGATCTGTGGCGTTGAAAAATTCGTTATAATAGGTACTACTGATGGCGTCACCACCGTCACCTTCTCCGGTTGGATACAGGTCAACCGCATTAACTCCCAGGGAGATCGCCCAAGGGTTGTTTTCATCCTGAGCCTGCATGGTGCTAAAGCTCAAAATGCATAATGTAGCTAATAAAAATCTGTTAAGATGTTTCATATTGAAGAGTTTAATTTTAATTAGTTAGTTAAAACAAAAGTATACGGTTAAATATTATTAACAAAGGCCAATATAATAAAGTTTTCTTAATAAGTCTATAAACACTGGCGTTATGAGGGGATATATATGAAAAAAAACTGCGGTTTTTATTTAAAATTTTGCTAAAAATTCAGGAATCTCGAAATTGCTAAGCCCAGTAAAACCATATGTCGAAGTAGGAATTCGCTCACATAAACGAACCTCCCGGATATAAGCTAAAAAAACCTCCAAAAAGGAGGTTTTTTTTTCAATTTCAACTACAAATAATACTGATTTTAAACAACTTCCAGCTCTTTTCCTACCTTGGTAAAGGCGGCAATAGCTTTATCTAAATGCTCCCTGGTGTGAGCTGCAGACAATTGAACTCTTATACGGGCTTTTCCTTTTGGAACCACCGGATAAAAGAAACCTATGACATAAATACCTTCATCCAAAAGTTTATCTGCCATGGTCTGAGATAATTTAGCGTCATATAACATCACAGGAACAATCGCAGAATCTCCGTCAATAATATCAAATCCCGCATCCTCCATACCTTTCTTAAAGTATTTGGTGTTTTCCTTTACTTTATTTCTGAGCGTATCATCTTTCGAGATCATTTCAAATACCTTGATAGAAGCCCCCACAATTGCCGGGGCAAGGGAATTTGAAAATAAATAAGGCCGAGATCTTTGACGTAATAATTCTATAATCTCTTTCTTTCCGGTAGTATAACCTCCCATGGCGCCACCAAGGGCTTTTCCAAGGGTACCTGTAATAATGTCGATCCTTCCAAGAACATTTTTCTCCTCCAGCGTTCCAATTCCCTGCTCTCCAATGAATCCGGTGGCATGACATTCGTCGATCATTACCAAAGCGTCATATTTTTCAGCAAGGTCACAGATCTTATCTAAAGGCGCTACCAGACCATCCATTGAGAAAACACCGTCAGTAACCACGATCTTGAAACGCGCACCATCTTCGTTTGCCTGTTTCAATTGAGCTTCCAGATCCTCCATATTATTGTTCTCATAACGGTATCTGGCCGCTTTACACAACCTTACCCCGTCAATGATAGACGCGTGGTTCAAAGAATCTGAAATGATCGCGTCTTCTTTAGACAAGAGAGGTTCAAATACTCCCCCATTAGCATCAAAAGCCGCCGCATATAGAATGGTATCTTCGGTTCCGTAGAAATCGGCGATGGTCTTTTCCAGGTTTTTATGAATATCCTGAGTACCGCAAATGAAACGCACACTTGACATCCCAAATCCATGGGTATCCATAGTATCCTTTGCAGCCTGTATTACTTCAGGATGCGAGGACAAACCAAGATAATTGTTCGCGCAGAAGTTGATTACTTTCTTTCCTCCTTCAATAGTGATCTCTGCCCCTTGAGGAGAAGTAATAATTCGTTCCTTTTTAAAAAGGCCATCTTCCTTTATTTGTTCTATTTCCTTATTCAGGTGATCTTTTATAGCTCCGTACATATTTGTTGATTTTTTACAAAATTACATTTCTTTTAAACATTCTTTATTGCGGGACGTTCATTTAGATAAATCAATACTTTTTTATCAATCTCATATCCCATTTCTTCCAGAACCAGGGCATATGAGTTTATCTGTTCGGCATGCTTCCGGTCTTCTGCTCCCGTTTTATAATCTATTATACTCACAGTGTTATTCTGAAAGTTCAGCCTGTCGGGTCGTAGTATTTCTCCCGATCCGGAGATCATGTCTCTTTCATTATAGTTCTTCACCCCTTCCGTGAAATAATGATGCAGCTCAGGGTGACGAACCACCTCTAAAATGACCTTTTCGATCTCCTCTTCTTCCTGATCTTTAAAAAGGCCTTCTTCACGCGCTTCTAAAAGCACTTGCTGCACATCCTTTTCAGAATTGATACGGGCGAAAAGTTCATGCACCAATTTACCTTTTTCGATGGCGGCTTCCTGTTTTGAATCCCACAACATGCCAGATCTGGTAATAATTGAGATCCCGTTTGCTTCTGTTGGAGAAGAAAAGAAGGTTTCCTGTTCCAGCGAATTTCCGGTTGCAGACTCAATTTCTAAAGGTTCCTGCCCATTTCCTATTTCATACTCGGTGCTTCCATCCCATTTTCCCAGATGTTTTAAATAAGAAATGAAGAGGCCCGAAAACTTATTTAAATTCTCATTTCCTTTTTTATCAATTTCAAGTTTCGAAATAACATACAGTCGCTGCACGGGTCGCGTTAAAGCCACATACAGCACGTTTAGGGCATCCAGCTGACTGTTGAAACAAAGTTCTTCATATAAAGAGGGTGCCTCACCTTCCCAATTCTTCATCTTTTCTGAAGCCTGGAGATAAGCTACATTTATTTGAGATTGCAAACTCTCAGGCAGATTCATCCAAAATGACTCCCGTGCTGTATCTTTTATCGGACTATTAGCAAAAGGAAATATGACTACCGGAAACTCCAGCCCCTTTGCTTTATGTATGGTCATGATCTGCACCGCATCTTCTCCTTCCGGAACTATAATACTGAGGGAATCTTTTTTTCGATCCCAGAGTTCGAGAAAATCAAAAATTCCGTAGCCTTTAGAATGCGAGGTCTCGTATACAAAATCCAGATAAAACTGCAGGTACGCGTTGGAATCTTTAATGAGCCCAAAACTTCTTATTATGTATTCGGCTCCCTCATAGACAGAAAGTGCATTCAGCCGGTCAATATTGAAATCAATCCCGAAAGGTTTCAGGGAATCAAAGAAAGCCTGGCCCTCCAGGTTCAGCCGGTCCTTAATAAAAAGGTAATCATGATCTACTTCCACTTTTCCCTTCAACAGAAAATCCAGGATCCCAAACTTCAGGTCCTGATCGCTAGTATCAAGTCCGCAGGCAAGCACTGAATTTATGAACAATACTTCCGGAGATCTGCTTAGCAATAGGCTTTCCGCAGAGATCACCGAAATGCCATTTTCACTAAGGAAATTTGCAACCGCAACACTCTCCTTCCGTTTTCTGGTGAGAATACAAATACTGCTTTTAGGAATATCCTGTGAATCCAGATCCTTGACAATCTCTAAAACCCGTTGCGGGTAAGCTTCCATTTCTTCTTCCACCTTATCGGCCTCGATAAACGATATGTTCACATATCCTTCCAGATCGCTAACCGGCTCCTGATCGCAGTTTTCGAAAAGATCCCTGTGTTCTGAACTTTCAAAAACCGAGGCTGAAAAATTGAAAAATGAATTATTGAAATTAACGATGTGCTGCGCGCTACGGTAATTCTTCGGCAGCACCACCAACTGCTTTTCTTCAATATTAAAAGGATTCTTTTGTGAACAAAGTTCCATGAACTGCTCAGCTTTTCCGCCACGCCACCTGTAAATGGATTGCTTGGCATCACCTACAAGGGTAAGGCTCCCAGTTTCTTCGGAAAGATTTCCTCCGGAAAGCGTGTGATCAACCAGAGGAATTAAATTCTCCCACTGCAATTCTGAAGTATCCTGAAATTCATCAATGAAGTAGTGCCTGTATCTTTCTCCAAGCCGTTCATATATAAATGGAGCAGGCTGATCTTTCACCGCCTTCCCGATGGTAGCGTTAAAATCTGAGATCAGTACTACCGAGTTCTCTTTCTTAATTTCTTCCACCTCATTTTGAATGGCGCTCAATAACGACAATGGTACCAGGTTCTTTTCTATCGCCTGCAAAAATTGAAGTCTCAGGATATTGTTCTCTACTTCATGGAACATGTTTGCAATTTGTGGCTGCAACTCGTCCAGAATATCCTTTTTCCCAGCGTCAAGGCTCTTAGCATACAGGTTCTGGGTTTCGATATTTAATTGCCATTGATTATCCAATTTTTGAGAGAAATCCTTGTCAGCTGTCTTTCGGAAGAACTTAGGGCATGAAGCTCTTGTAAAATCAGTATCTTCAATACCCCTGCTCTGTATTAGTTCAAAAAAGGATTCAGCCAAAGCCACACAGGATTCCTCATTCGCCTTTTTTTCAGTTTTCAGAACATTGGCCAGTTGCTGAAAATCTTCCAGGCTTTTATTTTTCAGCAGTTCCAGAAACGGCCTGCTCGTTTCTTTGGTCAATAATCCGGCGATGCTCAACAGGTCTCTTGAAATATCCCAGCTCTTATCCTCATCTGTTTTTCCTAGCACGAAACTCACCAGTACTTTGGTAAGTTTTTCATCTTCCCCGGCTTTATTTATAAGACGGTCCACAGCTTCGGTAAGCACTTCCTCTGTATTAAGTTCCACCTCAAAATTAAGCGGCAGGTCAAGGTCTTTAGCGAAGGTGCGCAAAACCCGGTGAGTAAATCCATCTATGGTTGAAACTTCAAAGGCTGCGTAGTTGTTGATGATACTCTTGAGGATGGCCTTACTTTTCACCCTGATCTCTTCCGCAGATAAACCGGTTTCATCAACCAATATTTTCAGAAGGCTAATAGCTTTTGAAGTTTGGTTTTCTTCAGAAAGTAAATGAAGGCTTTCAATGATCCGGGATTTCATTTCGGCGACGGCCTTGTTGGTAAAGGTGATGGCCAGAATATGTTTATAACTGTCCTTGTTTTGGGCAGTAAGTAAAAGAATAAGGTATTCCTTCACCAGGGTAAAGGTTTTTCCAGATCCTGCCGAAGCGTTATAAATGGTAAAGGAGTTGGATTTTTTCAATGAAATTTTTTACTAAAATAGGAAATGCAACTGTAAAAATTGGTTTTTAGGTAAAAAGGAAAATGCGTAATAAATTGCCTTATTTTCAAGGAGTTCCTTAAATCATTTTCTATATGTTGGAAAAATATGTCAAAAAACCAATAGCTTTAAGGATTTTATAACACATTATAATTTCTAATAAATCTTTGAATGACTAAATTTGGGGTTGATTAAAGTAATAACAACTAAAAAGAAAACATTATGGCTTTTGAGTTACCTAATTTAAAATATGCATTTGATGCACTGGAACCTCACATTGACGCTAGAACAATGGAGATCCATCACGATAAACACCATGCGGGTTATACCAGCAAGTTGAACGACGCGGTTAAGGGAACCGATCTTGAAGGTAAGACCATCGAGAATATCCTTCATAACCTTGATATGCAAAATAAAGCCGTTCGTAACAACGGTGGAGGTTATTACAACCACAACCTGTACTGGGAGATCATGTCTCCTGAAGGTGGTGGAAAACCAGATGGGGAATTATTAGCAGCAATTGACAAGGCTTACGGTTCTTTCGAATCTTTTAAAGATGAGTTCTCTAAAGCAGGTGCAACTCAGTTTGGATCAGGATGGGCATGGCTTTGTGTTCATGAAGGAGGTAAAGTAGAAGTTTGTTCTTCTGCCAACCAGGATAACCCATTAATGCCGGGTGTAGGATGCGGAGGAACTCCAATCCTTGGAATGGATGTGTGGGAGCACGCTTACTACCTAAAGTATCAGAACCAGAGACCGGCTTATATTGAAGCGTTCTTCAATGTGATCAACTGGGATGAAGTTTCAAAAAGATATGCTCAGGCTAAATAATTAGCGTACATTCTCTTATATAGAAAAAGCTGTGAAAAATGATTTTCACAGCTTTTTTATTTTCTCCTGTTTCGTTGACGATACCGCATAAAAAAAGGTGGAAAGCTCCACCTTTTTTTGCCCCAAATCTACCATGAACTTAACCTACTTATGTTATGGCTCTGCTAATATATGTAAACATTCAGCTTCCAAAAACTTTTTTAGACCAACTACGAGGATATTAGTTAAAGAGACCGATAATAAAATAAGTGCGGAAAACCCGTAGAAACTTTTCCTATTAAAAAACTGGAAATCAGGTTTATAAAATAATATTACTCCACCTCAATATCTTTCAATTTCAATTGTAAACTAATATTGCCATTGAATTCATTTTCTTCGATCGCGAAAGCCGCTCTAACGGGCTGCCCATTAGATAATTGGTCGCATTTTTCACCTAATCCAAATCCAATAGCTCCAAAACTTAGCTTAGAGTTTTTCTGCTGAAAGCGACATTTTAAATGAGTTTGATCGGCACCCACACATTTAGCATAACCAGTATCTCTTAATCCTTTTGCCATGAAAACCGGACTCATATTCCCGGGGCCGAAAGGAGCAAATTGCTGCAATATCCTGTAAAACTTCGGGGTGATCTCTTTGAGATCAATTTCTGCATCTATAGATATTTCCGGAGTCAACAGATGCTTATCAATAGTTGAGGCCACCACTTCCTCGAATTTTCTTTTGAAATTCTCATACTGTACCTCCAGCAAGGTTAGTCCTGCCGCATATTTATGACCGCCGAATTGCTCGATGTATTCACTACATCCTTCCAGGGCATCATAAACATCAAAACCTTTTACAGATCTTGCCGAAGCAGCCAGTTTCTCGCCACTTCGAGTAAATACTAAGGTCGGCCTGTAATAGGTTTCCGTTAAACGTGAAGCTACGATCCCGATCACCCCTTTATGCCAGTTCTCCTGGTATACTACTGTGGTAAGCCTTTCCTGCTCATTTAACTCCTCTATCTGGTTAAGCGCCTCAAGAGTAATGGCTTTATCTGCATCCCGCCTATCTGAATTATAAACTTCGATCTCTGAAGCTGCGATCTTCGCTCTTTCCTCATTCTCTTCGGTGAGGAGATTGACGGCATGCAAGCCGTGCTTCATTCTTCCTGCTGCGTTGATCCTTGGAGCAATGATAAAAACCACATCGGTTATTGTAATGGTTTGCTTTTTGACCTGTTCCAAAATGGCTTTAAACCCGGCCCTTGGGGCGGCATTTATGACCCGAAGTCCGTGATAGGCCAAAATTCGATTCTCTCCGGTGATAGGGACAATATCGGCAGCTATCGCTGTCGCAACCAGATCCAGGTAAGGAAGCAGGGTTTCAAATTTTTCCTGTTTTCTTTCCGCATAAGCCTGCAACAATTTAAAACCAACACCGCATCCGCACAATTCTTTATAAGGGTAACCGCAATCCTCTCTTTTTGGATCCAGTACAGCTACGGCTTTCGGGATCTCGGCACCGGGCCTGTGGTGGTCACAAATTATAAAATCAACTCCTTTTTCTTTAGCATAATCTACCTTTTCAATGGCCTTTATTCCGCAGTCAAGAGCGATGATCAAAGTGATATCATTATCTGAAGCAAAATCTATCCCCTTATAGGAGACCCCATACCCTTCATCATAACGATCGGGAATATAAGAGGCGACATTCGGGTAAAAAGATTTCAGATAGGAATATACTAGCGCCACACTGGTGGTTCCATCCACATCATAATCCCCGTATACCATTATATTTTCCCCTTCTGAAATAGCCTTTTCCAGCCGGTCGATGGCCAGGTCCATATCCTTCATGAGAAAAGGATCATGAAGATCTTTCAAAGAAGGCCTGAAGAATTTTTTAGCTTCCTCAAAAGTGCTTATTCCCCGCTGAGCCAGTAAGGACGCAATCGGCTTTTCAACACCCAGGACCTCAGCAAGGTGACTTGCGGTCTCAGGATTTGGTTTGGGTTTCAGGGTCCAGCGCATGGAAGTATTTTTTGCCAAAAGTAAGATTGTTTTGGGTTAATTTTTCACTTACAAAAAGATGAAAAAGTAAGAAATGAGGAAAATTCTGCTTTTTAAGAAGTTAGTATTCGAGAGGTGCTAATTTTTTTTACCACCTACTACTATCACTATTTCTCCTTTTGGAGGTTTAGCTTCAAAGTGAGCGAGGACCTCGGCTGCGGTGCCACGAACCGTTTCTTCGTGAAGCTTTGTGATCTCCCTGGAAACCGAAACAGGCCTGTCTTCTCCAAAGTACTCCACAAACTGGGCAAGGGTCTTCAACAGCTTATGTGGTGACTCATATAATATGATAGTCCTGGTTTCTTCCGCCAGGAATTGCAGCCTCGTCTGACGTCCTTTTTTGACCGGAAGAAAACCTTCGAAAACGAATTTATCGTTTGGCAATCCGCTGTTCACAAGGGCCGGAACAAAAGCCGTAGCCCCGGGCAGGCAGTCTACTTCTATGCCCGCTTCCACACAGGCACGGGTAAGTAAGAAGCCGGGATCACTAATGGCCGGGGTTCCCGCATCACTTATCAAAGCTACGGTCTTCCCGTTCTGAATTTGACGCACAATACCTTCCACCGTTTTATGCTCATTATGCATATGGTGGCTCTGCATGTGGGTATTGATCTCAAAATGTTTCAGGAGCTTTCCGCTGTTGCGGGTATCTTCCGCAAGGATAAGATCAACTTCTTTTAAAACCCTGATAGCTCTAAAGGTGATGTCTTCGAGGTTGCCAATGGGAGTTGGCACCAGATAAAGTTTTGACATGGACGGTTATTCAAATTTGTTTTCAACAATGGCTAAAAATCGGGTTTCATATTCCTCTTTTCCTTCCCAGTTATTGTAATCGGGTTTCACCATGTTGGCAACGAAATTGAAAGCTTCTTCTTTAGATTTAATAGTATTCAATTGAGAAAGCACCCGGTTATAATCGGTAGCGCTTCCTTCAAAAAGGTGTTTTATGAAGGCATGTCTATCATTGACACCAATATGAATTCCCTTTTTTAATCGGTCATTCAAAGATTTCGGTTTATCCTGTTGAGAGTCGCTGCTTTGACTTAACGGTTCAAATTTGGGAAGGTGATCATAATGAACCCCGCCAATATTTCCCATATCGTTCTTTTGATATTTTTCAGGCTCAATGTTGGCAAATAAGTCATCTACCTGTTGGGTTTCAGGCGGCATTTGAGCCACGATATCCTTTATCTTCTCAGTATTTGGTTCCGTAATAGCTTCGGAAGAATTGTACTCCATTCCCGTGGGAGCATATTTATCCTCTTCCTGCTTTTCAGGAGATTTTTTTGGGGTGCCGTTTGCGGAAGCTGTCACTTTAACGGCAGTTTTCACCACCTCCGGATTGGATTCTTTTTCCGAAGAAAAGATGCTTTTCTCAGTAAATTCAAGCAGCGTAAGCTTCTCGTATAAGTTGCGGGCATGCTTCTTTAACTCGCCCGTAGCAACCTCCTTCTTTTCCTTTAGAAGTGTTATTTTTTCGGCCAAAGCTACCAGTTCCTCTGTCAATTGCTTTTTCATAACTTTCATGCTTAGGAATTAATTGCGGTTGTATTTTTGATAAATTTGTACCACCTTTATAAAAAAGCGAAGTTCGCTTTTTTGGTCTTGAAAAATACAAAATGTTTCTCGAAAATACAGTAAATCACAAGGAGCAATTTGGGTGGATAGAGGTTATATGCGGTTCGATGTTCTCCGGAAAGACCGAGGAGCTGATTCGCAGACTCAAACGCGCCAAATTTGCCAAACAGAAAGTGGAGATCTTCAAACCTGCCATAGACACCAGGTATAATGAGGAAATGGTGGTCTCCCACGACTCGAATGAAATTCGTTCCACCCCCGTACCGGCAGCAGCTAATATCAGGTTGCTGGCAGATGATTGCGATGTCATTGGGATTGATGAAGCTCAGTTCTTCGATGATGAGATCGTGACCGTTTGCAATGATCTCGCCAACAAAGGGATCAGGGTGATCGTAGCCGGACTGGACATGGATTTTAAAGGAAATCCTTTTGGACCAATGCCAAATTTAATGGCCACTGCCGAATATGTCACCAAGGTACACGCAGTCTGTACACGCACCGGAAACCTCGCGCAATACAGTTACCGTAAGACATCAAATGAAGACCTGGTCATGCTCGGGGAAACCGAAGAGTATGAGCCACTGAGTCGTGCAGCTTATTACAAAGCCCGCCTGAAGGAAAAATTAAAGAATTTTGAAGTTACCGAGCCGGAAGAATTAAATGCAGAAAAACGCAGTGAGCATGCCGAAAGCCAGGGAGACCGTACTTGAAATAGATCTTAATGCCCTCGAGCACAATTATCGCTATTTGCGCTCTAAAGTAGACCAGAGCGTTAAGTTCATGGCAGTGGTGAAAGCTTACGGTTATGGGAGTGATGTGGTAGGTATCGCGAAAAAACTGGTGGATCTTGGTGCCGACTATCTTGCTGTGGCTTATACTTCGGAAGGGATCACCCTTCGAAAAGCAGGGATCGAACTTCCAATCCTGGTATTACACCCGCAATCTTACAATTTTGAAGACCTGATCGAAAACTGTCTCGAACCCAGTCTTTATAGCGAATATGTTCTTAGGGAATTTATTGCAACCGCTGAAAAGCTGAAACAAAAGAATTATCCCGTCCACCTTAAATTTAATACAGGCTTAAACAGGCTAGGTTTTTCTGAAACTGAGACTGACATGGTTCGTGATTATTTGAAAGGAACCGAAAGCATTAAGGCCGCAACTTTCTTTTCACATCTCGCCGCGAGCGAAGACTGGAAAGAACGGGAATTCACCCTCATGCAGATCCACACTTTCAAAAGGATAGCCCTTAAATTATTTGACGAACTCGGTTATCGTCCCTTGCTCCATATTTGTAACACCTCCGGACTAATCAATTACCCTGAAGCTGCTTTTGATATGGTGAGATCGGGAATAGGACTTTACGGTTTTGGAAATGAAGCCCTGGAAGACAGCAAGCTGAAACCAATAGGTACTCTTAAAACCATAATTTCCCAGATCCATAAAATAGAAAAAGGCGAGACGGTAGGATATAACAGGGCTTTTAAAGCAATGAAACCCACAAAGACCGCCACTCTTCCCATTGGGCATGCTGACGGGATCAACAGGCAATATGGTAACGGCCGTGCAGGGGTGATCGTGAACGGATCCTACGCACCTATTATCGGGAATGTTTGTATGGACATGCTAATGATCGACATCACCGGAATTGACTGCGAGGAAGGAGACGAAGTCATCATATTCGGCGGACCTCAACATGCCACCAAATTCGCTGAAAAAGGAAATACTATTTCCTACGAATTGATCACAGGTATCTCACAAAGAGTTAAAAGAGTGATAGTTGAAAATTAATACCTACATTTAATCAACTAACCAACACTTTATAATATGGGATTCATAAAGGATTTCAAGTCTTTCCTTTTAAAGGGAGATATCATTGCTTTGGCAACAGCAGTTGTTGTGGGAGCTGCTTTCAATAAGATCGTTTCATCTGTGGTGGCCGATATTATCATGCCCCTCATTGGGGTGATTACGGGAGGGGTAGATTTCTCCCAAAAATTCATTTCTCTTGACGGCACTCATTATGACACTTTAGATGCGGCAAAAGAAGCCGAAGCGGCAGTGATCACTTACGGAAATGTCATCCAGGCGATCATTTATTTTATAATTGTCGCTTTCTTTATTTTCCTGGTGCTACGCGCTTATGAAAAGACCAAGAAAGAAAAAGAAGCTCCTAAACTGGTAGAACCAAAAGGCCCTTCCCAGGAACAGTTACTTACGGAAATAAGGGATGAACTGAAGAAACAAAACAACGTTTAGTCCCAGTTTATCTTAATTCCTTATTTTTGTTGGACCTGAAATTCAGGTATTGAAAATGAATTAACGCTCGTAGTAACCGCTACGCTACATATTTTAATAATAAAACCCCGCTCAAAAGGCGGGGTCTTTTTTTCTAATGCTCCATTTTTAACAAATTGTACAAAGTGGTTATAAATTATTTATTCCTATAACTTTTATGATAATCGTCTTCTTTTAATTAATACCAGTACAATACCTTTGCCACTGGAAATCAGGGAACGCTTCTTGATACATCCATTCAAACAATAGAAAAACCCGTCCTTTATACAGACGGAATTAAAAATATTCATATGAAAGTTGCAGTAGTTGGCGCTACCGGGATGGTAGGGCAGGTTATGTTAAAAGTACTGGCAGAAAGGAACTTCCCGCTTACCGAATTAATTCCGGTGGCTTCAGAAAGATCTGTTGGAACAAAGCTTGAATTTCAAGGAAAGGAATATGAAGTGGTAAGCATGGAGGAGGCAGTTTCAGCCAGACCTGATATTGCCCTTTTTTCGGCAGGAGGAGATACTTCCCTGGAGTGGGCTCCTAAATTTGCTGAAGCCGGCACCACGGTGATCGATAATTCTTCGGCCTGGAGAATGAACCCGAACAATAAGTTAGTGGTTCCTGAGATCAATGCTTCCGAACTGACTTCCGAAGATAAGATCATTGCCAATCCTAACTGTTCCACCATTCAAATGGTGATGGCTCTTTCACCACTTCACAAGAAATATAAGATAAAACGGGTAGTAGTTTCCACATATCAATCTATTACCGGTACAGGCGTGAAAGCTGTTCAGCAACTGGAAAACGAATATAAAGGTGAGCAGGGAGAAATGGCATATCCATACCCAATTCACAGAAACGCGATCCCGCATTGCGATGTTTTTGAGGAGAACGGCTACACCAAGGAAGAAATGAAGCTCACCAATGAAACCAAAAAGATCTTGCAGGATGATACGGTTGCGGTAACCGCTACTGCGATTCGTATTCCCGTGGTTGGCGGACACAGCGAAGCCGTGAACATCACTTTTGAAAATGACTTCGAGATCAATGAGCTGCGAAGATTATTGAGCGATTTCCCGGGAATTACCGTGCAGGACAACCTTGATGTGAATACTTATCCTATGCCTATCTACGCAGAAGGTAAGGATGATGTGTTCGTCGGAAGGATCCGCAGGGATCTTTCACAGCCAAATTCCCTGAATATGTGGATCGTGGCAGACAACCTTCGGAAAGGGGCTGCTACAAATGCCGTGCAAATCGCAGAATATCTTATTGAGAACAAGCTGGTGTAAGCTTCAGAAAATGACAAATATAAGCCGCCTTTTATGGGCGGCTTTATTTATTGGGGTGGGTTCATAATTTGAAAGAATTTATTTACTTTTAGGTTCTTCACAAAACACTCACTAATGAAAAGAATAATTATGAGTCTTTTCGCAGCCGGAGCTCTTGTTTCCTGCGGAAGTCAAACAACAAAAAACACAACATCATTGGAATATCCTGAAACTAAAAAAGTGGATACCGTCGATACTTACTTCGGAACCGATGTCAAAGACCCGTACCGCTGGCTGGAGGACGACCGTAGTGCCGAAACCGAAGCCTGGGTAAAAGCCCAGAATGAGGTCACTTTCGGATACCTTGAAAATATCCCTTTTAGAGAGGAGCTTAAAAATCGCCTTTCTGAACTATGGAACTACGAGAAGATCGGCGCTCCGTTTAAAGAAGGGGACTATATTTATTTCTACAAAAACGACGGGTTGCAGAACCAATACGTTCTCTACCGTAAGAAATCTGAAAATGACACGCCGGAAGTTTTCCTTGATCCCAACAAGTTCAGCGAGGATGGAACTACTTCTTTGGGAGGTATGAACTTTTCTGAAAATGGAAAAATGGTGGCCTACAGCATTTCTGAAGGCGGAAGTGACTGGAGAAAGGTGATCGTTATGGATGCCGAATCCAGAGAGATCAAAGAAGACACCATCCAGAATGTCAAATTCAGCGGACTTTCCTGGAAAGGGAATGAAGGTTTCTACTATTCAAGCTATGACAAGCCTGAAGGAAGTGAACTTTCTGCCAAGACAGATCAGCATAAGTTGTACTATCATGAGCTGGGCACCAGCCAGGATGAAGACAAACTTGTCTTCGGTGGTACTGCTGACCAAAAACACAGATATGTAGGAGGAAGCGTTTCCGAAGACAACAATTACCTGTTCATTTCTGCCAGAAATTCAACTTCAGGAGGAAAATTGTTCATGATGGACCTTACAAAGGAAAATTCTGAATTGGTGACCATTCTTGATCACGAGAAATCAGACAGTTTTGTGATCGAAAATGTAGGTTCCAAATTGTATATAGTAACAAACCTGGATGCGCCAAACCGCAAGATCGTAACGGTTGATGCTGCTAATCCAACACCAGAAAACTGGGAGGAATTCATTCCTGAAACAGAGAATGTACTTAGCCCGTCTACCGCAGGTGGCTATTTCTTTACCGAGTACATGATCGATGCCGTATCAAAAGTGATGCAGTACGACTACGATGGTAAGATGGTTAGAGAAGTAGAACTTCCGGGAGTAGGATCTGCAGGAGGATTCAGCGCTAAAAAAGAAGAAACAGAACTATACTACAGCTTTACGAACTACGTAACTCCGGGAAGTATTTACAAATACCAGATCGAAGAAGGTACTTCTGAACTGTACAATAAACCGGCTATCGATTTTAATCCGGAGGAGTACACCAGCGAACAAGTTTTCTTTACCTCTAAGGATGGGACAAAAGTTCCAATGATTATTACGCACAAAAAAGGTCTTGAAATGAACGGGAAAAACCCGACCATTCTTTACGGTTACGGCGGATTCAACATTAGCCTTACGCCATCTTTCAGCATCGCGAATGCTGTTTGGATGGAACAGGGAGGTATTTATGCGGTTCCAAACCTACGCGGGGGTGGAGAGTATGGAAAAGAATGGCACGATGCGGGAACCAAGCTTCAAAAGCAAAATGTTTTTGACGATTTCATTGCTGCAGCTGAATATCTTATCGACAACAATTACACCTCCAGCGATTACCTTGCTATTCGCGGTGGTTCTAACGGAGGTTTGTTAGTTGGTGCTACCATGACCCAAAGACCTGAACTTATGAAAGTCGCCTTACCTGCGGTAGGTGTGCTTGACATGTTGCGTTACCACACCTTTACTGCGGGTGCAGGATGGGCTTACGATTATGGTACCGCACAGGATAACGAAGAAATGTTCCAATACCTTAAAGGTTATTCTCCTGTTCACAATGTGAAGGAAGAAGTGGAATATCCAGCGACCATGGTTACCACAGGTGATCACGATGATCGCGTGGTGCCTGCACATTCATTCAAGTTCGCTGCCGAGCTTCAGGATAAGCAAACCGGTGACAACCCAGTATTGATCAGGATCGAGACCAATGCCGGACACGGCGCGGGTACTCCTGTGAGCAAGACCATTGAGCAGTATGCAGATATCTTTGGATTCACTTTGTATAACATGGGTTTTGAAGCGTTACCTAATTCAAAGGAGGTACAATAACAAACCTTCAAAATATTCTATAAAAAAGCCTTCTTCGGAAGGCTTTTTCATTTTCTAAACTTTAATTTTGTAAGAACTAAACCGCCAGTTATGTTACGGGTCAGGAATCTCTCCTTCGGGTACACCGAAAAACCAATTTTAAGGAACCTTAGTTTTTCTATTCAAAAAGGTGAAAATGTTTCGATCATCGGGGCAAGTGGCTCCGGAAAAAGTACGTTACTACAATCCATTTATGGACTACATCATGTAGACGGAAGGATCTTCTGGGATGACAAGCAATTGCTGGGACCCAACTTCAACCTGGTCCCGGGAGAGGAATTTATGAAATACCTAACTCAGGATTTTGACCTTATGCCACCGCTTACCGTAGCCGAAAATATCGGGAAGCATCTCTCCAATATGTATCCCCGCAAGAAACAGCAACGGGTAAGTGAATTACTGGAATTGGTCGAGATGCAGAAATTCGCCAAGGTAAAGGCCAAATTTCTGAGTGGTGGCCAGCAACAGCGGGTAGCACTGGCAAGAGTGCTTGCCAAGCCTCCGGAAGTATTATTGCTGGACGAACCTTTCAGCCATATTGATCACTTCAGAAAGAATAAGCTTCGTAGAAATCTCTTTTCTTATCTAAAGAAAAATAATATTACGGTCATAATCGCCACCCATGACAGTACAGATGCGCTTTCTTATGCCGACACGACCCTGGCCATGAAAGCCGGGAGAATCATCGCGAAAGGAAGCCCCGAGCAGTTGTACAAGAATCCCAAAAACGCCTATGTGGCTTCCCTTTTTGGAGAGGTGAATGAATTACCGGCAGACCAGTTCATTCCCGATGTTGATCGTCGCAAAAAGCTGGTGATCTATCCACATGAAATTAAGTTATCAGAAGATATAGGATTTGAAGGGGTGGTCACAAATTCTTTTTTCCGAGGGAGTCATTATTTAACTGAAGCGCAAGTTGGAAAGGAATTTCTGCTATTCGAACATCCTGAGGCTTTAAAAATTGGAAGTATTGTTAGCCTGGATATTCCGGAAGAACTTTTTACCAAACGCCTGCGGTAACAGCAAAATCAGTAATTAAAAAACAGATTTTATAAAGATCGCTTTTCCATTAAATGTAACCGATTCACCCGATTTCTTCCCGCTTAAAGCCCTAGCGATAGGAGCACTCGCTCCCACAGCGTAGAAAACTTCATCTCTGAGCTTGATCTCTCCCGCCGGAATAGATATGAAATAGTTTGGTCCGTCAGTATTAATTGCTGCCCCGAAACTAACAGTTTCGAATACTTTTTTAGGTTCGATCATTCTGAGGGTCTTCTTGAGCTTTCTGTATTCTTCATGCTGTCCAGAAAGCTTTTCGAATTCAAGATGCAACATGGCCCTTCCGGTCTCATATTTGTCACCCATGGAGCATTTGGTCTCCAGCTTGAGCGCGTCTTCCAGATCCTTGATCGCAGTTTCTATCCTCCTGATCCGTTCTTCCACATAATTCATGCAGGCATCCCATAAAAGCTGTTTCTTCTCCATTAGAATTTCAATTTTCCAAGATTATACATTTGTCTGACGATCCAGGACTTTCGCTGCTGAATATAATTACTGGCCGGGTTTGCACGATATTCTCTTGGGTTCGGAAGGATCGCGGCAATTGCTGCAGCCTCATGCGGACTAAGTTTCGCAGCACTTTTTCCAAACCAGGCCTGTGCCGCAGCTTCAGCTCCATAAATGCCTTTCCCCATTTCAATGCTGTTGAGATACACCTCAAGGATACGCTCCTTACTCCAGGTAAGTTCGATCAAAAAGGTGAAGTACACCTCCATCCCCTTTCGAAACCAATTCCTTTGCGGCCATAAGAACACATTTTTGGCTGTTTGCTGAGAAATCGTACTTGCACCGCGGGTTCGTTTTCCTTTATTATTTGATTCTATCGCTTTTTGAATCGCCTTGTAATCGAATCCGTTATGGTTCAGGAAGTTTTGGTCTTCACTTCCAATAACCGCCAGTTGAAGGTTTTGGGAGATCTTTTCCATGGGCACCCAGTCATGCCTGAGCTTTTCTTCGGGATGTTCAAAGTACCTGATTGCCATCAACGGTGTATAAGGCACCGGCAGCCATTTGTAGATCAGCACCAACAAAAAGCTTATCAGCAGGAACCAGCCTATTATCTTAAATATAAACCGGAATAGTTTTTTTATCATATATCAATCAATAAGATCTGCCAGTTCTCTACCAACCTGGCTTCCAATAGCAACGCCCATTCCCCCCAGGCGAACGCCGCAAAATACATTTTCTGAAATCTGTTTTAGAACAGGTTTCTTTTGAGCTCCCACGCCCATGATCCCGCTCCAGCGGTGTTCTATCTTCACGTCTTTACCCGGAAGGATGGTAGCTTGAAGCAATTCTTCCAGTTTGTCCTGAATAAGTTCTGTCAACTCAAGTTCTGTAGTTTCCTCTGCCTTGAAATCAAGGTTTCGGCCACCGCCAAAAAGGATTCTGTCATTCACATTTCTGAAGTAGTAATACCCTTTATCCAGGTGAAAAGTGCCCTTGAGTTCAAGGTTTTCAATAGGTTTGGTGATCAAAACCTGGGCCCTGGCGGGATTTACTTCTGAAAGTCCCAACTGCGAAGCGAAACCGTTGGTCGCGATCAGCAGTTTATTTGTTTTAAAACTAAAGTTCTCTGTCTTTACTTCTACGGAAGTACCAGTTTCAGAAAACCCGATGACCTCCGTATTGTTCAGGATCTTCACCCGGCAACTTTGTACTTTATGCAAAAGGGTGCTCATCATCTTCCCGGTATCTAATTGTCCCTCAAATTTATTGAAGATCAATTGCGGGCCAATTTGCTTAAATCCGAATTTATTTGGCTGCAGGCTGAACACCTCCTCTTTGAAAACCGGCTTCAAAAGCCTGTTCACAGCAGCCATTTTTGAAACGCATTCCAGAAACAGTTCTTTATCCTGGTGTGTAAAGAGTTCGTACCCCCCGAACTTATGAAATCCAATGTTGGTATCTCCCAAATTCTTCCGAAGCATTTCCAGGCCTTTTACACGCTTTTCCACCAGCTCCACCACTTCTTCTTCGGAATGGGAATTCAGGTCATCCAGGATCTCGCTTAGGCTTCCGAAGCAGGCAAATCCAGCATTTTTAGTGCTGGCTCCATTGGGCAACAATCCGCGTTCCAACACAAGAACCTTCGCAGCCGGAAAGCGTTGTTTCAATCTCCAGGCACAGTTAAGTCCTGTGATTCCACTTCCTATGATCGTAAAATCTATATTATTAAACCAGGTGTCCTGCTCCCAGAAGGAAAAATTCATATATATAAGTTAGTTTTCTTACCGCCCTAAATTAGGAATTTATGCGTTAGGGATAGCAGGGGATAGCTTTTTAAAAGCAGCCGCTTTTAAAAACTAGAAACGAATAGCCCGGCACTACTAAAGGCGCAGCCGAAGTAGGGCAACGCCCAAAAAAAAAGACATAAAAAAAGCCCCTTTTAAAAGGGGCTCCTGTATTAATTCTCTTCGATGGGTTTCATCTTGAAGTCTTCCATGAATTTGGTGGTATAGTTCCCGCTTACATAATCGGGCTCATCCATCAATTGTCTGTGGAAAGGAATAGTGGTCTTCACACCTTCGATCACGAACTCGTCAAGGGCGCGCTTCATTTTACTGATGGCCTCTTCACGGGTTTGCGCAGTGGTGATCAATTTGGCGATCATCGAGTCATAGTTTGGCGGAATTACATAACCGCTGTAAACATGGGTGTCAATTCTTACTCCATGACCTCCCGGCGCGTGAAGGTTGGTGATCCTTCCCGGTGACGGCCTGAAGTCATTGTAAGGATCTTCTGCGTTGATGCGACACTCTATGGAATGCAACTGCGGGAAATAGTTCTTTCCTGAAATTGGAATTCCTGCAGCGACTAAAATTTGTTCCCTGATGAGGTCATAATCAATTACCTGTTCGGTGATTGGGTGCTCTACCTGGATACGAGTGTTCATTTCCATGAAGTAGAAGTTCCTGTGCTTGTCAACAAGGAATTCCACGGTTCCCGCTCCTTCATATTTGATATATTCGGCTGCTTTCACGGCCGCGTCTCCCATTTCTTTCCGAAGCTTATCGGTCATGAATGGAGATGGTGTTTCTTCTGTAAGTTTCTGGTGACGACGTTGAACAGAGCAATCTCTTTCTGAAAGGTGACATGCCTTTCCTGAGCTGTCCCCAACTACCTGGATCTCGATATGGCGCGGCTCTTCAATAAGTTTCTCCATGTACATCCCGTCGTTACCAAAGGCAGCAGCGGCTTCCTGGCGGGCAGAATCCCATGCGGCACGAAGGTTCTCTTTCTTCCAAACGGCACGCATTCCTTTTCCACCACCACCGGCAGTTGCTTTCAACATTACCGGGAATCCCATATCGACAGCGATCTTCTCTGCCTGTTCATATGATTCAAGAATTCCTTCAGACCCGGGAACACAAGGTACACCGGCAGCTTTCATGGTTGCCTTAGCGGTTGCCTTATCTCCCATTTTATCGATCATATCTGGGCTGGCACCAATAAACTTGATGTCATGCTCAGCACAGATCTTGGAGAACTTGGCATTTTCTGCCAGGAATCCGTAACCCGGGTGGATCGCGTCTGCATTGGTGATCTCTGCTGCGGCGATTATATTGGAGATCTTAAGATACGAAAGGTTGCTGGGAGCAGGGCCAATACACACGGCTTCATCGGCGAACCGAACGTGTAAACTCTCGGCATCGGCAGTAGAGTATACCGCCACGGTCTTTATGCCCATTTCCTTACAGGTGCGAATAACGCGCAAGGCGATCTCACCCCTGTTGGCAATTAGTATTTTTTTGAACATACCTGTATAGTTTTGGCTGTAGGGTAAAACTTCTTACAGCTGTTGTTGGGTATTATTAGATTAAGATGGATCTACTAAGAATAACGGCTGGTCAAACTCTACAGGAGAAGAGTCATCAGCCAATACTTTTACGATCTTTCCTGAAACTTCACTTTCAATCTCGTTGAAAAGTTTCATTGCTTCGATCACACAAAGTACATCTCCGGTCTTTATAGAATCTCCCACTTCTACGAACGCATCTTTATCCGGGGAAGGTTTTCTATAGAAAGTTCCAATAATTGGAGACTTCACAGTGATGTATTTCGAATTGTCATCAGCAGATTTGTCTTCTCCTGCAGAAGGAGTTTCAGGCTGAGCTGCGGGAGCCTGTTGCTGCTGTGACTGCTGCGGCATTTGCGGCTGCGCATGCATTCCTCCCATAGGAACCTGCTGAACGATCGTGGTCTCTTTGTCTTCAGATCCTGTTTTAATAGTGATCTTCACATCGTCCATTTCCAGTTTTACTTCACTGGCGCCGGACTTGGCCACGAATTTAATTAGATTTTGAATTTCTTTTAAATCCATAATGTTAAGTGTTGGGTGTGTTTTTTTTAAGAATTATATGCCCATTTCAGATAGACAGAGCCCCAGGTGAACCCTCCTCCAAATGAAGCAAAAATAAGATTATCTCCTTTTTTCAACTGCTTTTCAAAATCACTTAATAATAACGGCAAAGTGGCCGAAGTGGTATTTCCATAGCGTTGAATGTTCATAAGTACCTTGGATTCTTCAAGGCCCATACGATTGGAAGTAGCATCGATAATACGTCTGTTGGCCTGATGTGGTACCAACCAATCTACGTCTTCATTAGTAAGATCATTGCGTTCCATTATTTTGGCACTCACATCGGCCATATTTGAAACTGCAAATTTGAAAACTGTTTTTCCGTCCTGGTGAACAAAATGTTGTTTATCAGCAACGGTTTGAGCGGTAGCAGGAAGTATAGAACCACCGGCCGTGATCTTCAGGAATTCTCTTCCGGCTCCATCACTTTTAAGGATCTCATCCTGTAATCCTAAACCTTCTTCATTAGGTTCAAAGAGAACAGCGCCGGCACCGTCTCCAAAAATGATACAGGTAGTCCTGTCTGTATAATCAATAATAGAAGACATCTTATCGGCTCCTATTAAAAGTACTTTTTTGTATCTCCCAGATTCTATGTAAGCGGCAGCTGTTGACATTCCGTATAGAAAACTGGAACAAGCCGCCTGCAGGTCATAAGAAAAGGCATTTACGGCCCCAATTTGGGTAGCCACATAAACACCAGTTGCCGCCACGGGAAGATCGGGCGTAGCAGTAGCCATGATCACCAGGTCAATTTCGGCCGGATCAATATTGGCTTTTTCAATAAGGTCTTCAGCTGCTTTTATTGCAAGAAAAGAAGTTCCTTTATTAGGGTCTTTAAGGATTCTGCGCTCTTTGATCCCCGTTCTCGAGGTGATCCATTCATCATTAGTATCCACCATGGTCTCAAGGACCTTATTGGATAATACAAACTCAGGTACATATGCGCCTACAGCTGTAATTGCTGCTGTTCTTTTATTCATAAAAAAGGATTTTATGCCCTTGGTAATCAAAAGCTTAACATCACCTGAAAATCAGAATATGCCAAAACTTCATTTTACAGCGGTGCAAATTAAGGTGTTTTTAGCACTTTATCAACTTAAAACAAAAAACTCTCACAATGTGAGAGTTTTGTATAATTTTCAAAGCTCTTAATTACTAAGCTTCTACTTCTTCTGTGTTGTCAATTAATACCTGCCCGCGGTAGTATAATTTACCTTCGTGCCAGTGAGCTCTGTGGTACAAATGAGCTTCTCCTGTAGTAGGATCTGTCGCTATTTGCGGAACAGAAGCTTTATAATGCGTTCTTCTTTTATCTCTTCTCGTTTTTGAGATCTTTCTCTTAGGATGTGCCATGGCTGCGTATTATTTATCGTTTAATAAATTTTTCAATTTGTTCCAACGAGGATCAATATCCTCTTCTTCTTTTACTTCTTTCTCTCCCGGACTTAATTCTTCCAGCTTTTCTAGGACTTCGGACCGAAGGGTTCCATCTTCAACCCCCGGGTGAACTCTTTTTGAGGGTACAGATAAAACAATAAGTTCGTAAATATACTGTTGCACATTTACTTCATATTCTCCATGCGGAAGAATAAGCAACTCCTCATTATCATCGTTGTATTCTTCTCCGAACTTTACAACCAGAAACAATTCGCTTTGAATTGGCTGGTCATAAGGTTCATCTGTAAGATCACACTGAATGTTTACCGTTCCCGATGCTTTAAAAGTGAGCTCCATCATAGTAGTTTTCTTCTCTAAAAGAAGGTCTACCTTGATATCGGCACTATTAAATTCATCATATTCAAAATGTTCAAAGAACCTATTATCAATACTGAACTCAAACCGGTGCTGTCCTAGTTTTAACCCCACGAATGGGATCGTAAACTCCTTTAGTTTCCTCATTTCATCATCAGTTTCGAGTGCTTACCCCTCAGGATAAGGCGGGTGCAAAGATATAAAAATTAATGAATTGTAACTTCTTTATAAACAAATTTTTGTTTATATCTTTTTGCTTTGCTTTTTAAGCACGTTACTGGTTAGTTCCATATATTCCTCACGGTTTCTAAAAATGTCAATTGCCTTAAAAACAGCTTCTTTGAAAGAGTGATGGTCTGCCTCGTTCTTGCCCGCGATCTCATAAGCCGTTCCATGATCTGGAGACGTTCTTACCTTATCAAGTCCTGCGGTAAAGTTCACTCCGCTTCCAAAAGAAAGGGTCTTGAAGGGAATAAGTCCCTGGTCATGGTATGCCGCAACAATAGCGTCAAAGTTCTTATAATTCCCGCTGCCAAAAAAGCTGTCTGCAGAATATGGCCCAAAAACCAGTTTTCCGGAGTTTCTCATTTTCTCTAAAGTAGGCTTCATCACCTCCTCATCTTCCTTTCCAATTACGCCATTGTCACCACTATGAGGATTGATTCCCAAAACGGCAATTTTTGGCTCCTGCACTCTGAAATCCTGTTTTAAAGTCTTGTAAATGATATTGACCTTTTTCTCGATAAGTTCCGGAGTGATGTTTTGCGCAACATCTTTCACCGCGACGTGATCTGTAAGTAATCCCACTTTGAGGGTGTCGGTGATCATGAACATGAGGCTTTCCCCATTAAGTTCCTGTGCCAGGTAATCTGTATGACCCGGAAACTTGAAATCCTCACTTTGTATGGTATGTTTATTAATAGGTGCGGTAACCAATACATCTATCTCCCCATTTTTCAAGGCCTGGGTAGCGGCCTGCAGGGATTTAAAAGCGTATTCCCCTACTTTTTTATCTTCTTCCCCAAAATTAATGGAAACATTCTCTTTCCAGATATTCACCACATTTACTTTTGCGTCAATAGCCTGAGAAGCTTCTTCCACCCCCTGGATGAACATATCAATATTGTATTTCTTCTTAAGGAAAGACACCGTCTTAGCCGAGGCAAAGATCACCGGGGTACAGAAATCGAGCATCCTTGAATCCTCAAAGGTCTTCAACACAATCTCGCTCCCAATCCCGTTAAGATCTCCAATACTGATTCCTACTTTTATTTTTTCGGCTGACTTCATAAGCGTTCCCCGTTTTTATTTTAATTTTAGACCCACAAAGGTAACCAATATAAAGTAAAATGTTTACAGGCATCGTAGAAGAACTGGGGGAAATTAAAGGACTGGAAAGAACAGGTGATAACCTTAATATTACCGTAGAGGCAAAATTGGCCCCCGAGCTGAAAATAGATCAAAGTGTAGCCCATAACGGAGTTTGTCTTACGGTAGTAAATATTGAGGATAATACCTATACGGTTACCGCAATCCAAGAAACACTTTCAAAGACAAATTTAGGGCAACTGCAAGTAGGCGACCTGATTAACCTGGAGCGAGGCATGAAATTGGGTGCTAGACTGGACGGTCATATCGTACAGGGGCATGTGGATCAGACTGCTGTGTGCAACAACGTGATAGAAAATAATGGAAGCTGGGAATTTACATTTGAATATGATCCAATGCTTCAGAACATCACCATTGAAAAAGGATCTATCACCATCAACGGGGTAAGTTTGACGGTGGTGAACTCAAAACGAAATGAGTTTAGTGTAGCGATCATCCCTTACACATTTGAGAACACAAATTTCAAGATCATTCAAAAGGGAACCATTGTTAATCTTGAGTTTGATGTTGTAGGAAAATACGTCAAGCGTCTTACCGAGTTAAATATCAGCTAAGCTTTCTCGATCTCTGAAAGTAAAAACTCCCTAAAAGAATTCCGGCAATTATAAGGATTGGAAGATAATCATCTATAGGAAGTGGAAGCCCCACAGGAGGAGGGGGACCAGAACTCATCATAGCAGGAGCAGGCGGGTCTGCACAGAACGCCTCACTACTAAGTAGTAAAAAGACCCCAAATAGTACATTTTTCAGCTTCACCATAACGTCGGAAAAGTATGGTGAATTTTTGAGTTAAAAAAGTTAAAAGTGCATTTTAACGATTATATTGTGTATTTCATCGATATTCTTGTGAGAAACGCCCTTCGTTAAATCAGCTTTCCTTTTTAGCCAAAGGCCTCACTTTCCAGGCACCAAGAACAATTCCCATGATCAAAAGAGGCAATAAGTAATCATTGATAGGCAAACAAAGACCTACAGGAGGAGGAACTCCCTGTCCACGATCGGGACGGCCACAAGGATTAGGCCCAGCAGCACCATTATGTGATTTAGTCCCCGGTTGGGGCGGTTCCTGGACAGGAAAACCATAAACTCCCATACTTAGTGATACTGCAAGAAAAATGTAAAGTATTTTTTTCGTCATACTAATATCCGCCTAATCAGGTCATAAGGATAGGGAGAATTTTCCGAATCACCTTTATATTAACTCATTACTTTGTAATATTCAAAAATATAAAATAAAAAATTCTCTTCTCATATAAATACCCTTATAAATAAAGGAAGGCAGAAAAAATCGCTTTCCCCTCCCCATACCAGATCTTTTTCTGACATTTCGTAGGTTTGGTCCTAAACTTTAAAATTCAATTCATGAAGCAGGTATTCCTTCTCCTTATCGTCGCATTTTTCAGTTTAAATTCCCCGGCACAGGACACCACGAAGGCAAGTGCTAAAAAACTGGTCATAGGAGTGACAGAGGCACCACCTTTTGTAATGCGAAAAAATGGCAATTTTGACGGTCTCAGCATTTCATCATGGAACCTTGTGAATGAAAAGCTGGGAGTCGAATATGAATTTAAATATTATCCTGATCTAAACTCCTTATTAAAAGGAGTTGAAAAGAAAGAAGTGGACCTTAGTATCAATCCTATAACAGTAACAGATCTAAGGATGGAGCGCATGGATTTTTCCCAGCCATATTTCATTTCCCACACCGCGGTAGCCCGCCGAAGCGGATCCAAGATCTGGACTTACCTGTCGAATCTAATTAGCTGGAATTTTATTTCGGCGATTTTGATCCTTGTAGGAGTCATTTTCATTTTCGGATTTTTAGTGTGGATATTTGAAAGAAAAGCCAACCCCGATGAATTTGAAGGTGGCCCGAAAGGTATTTTTCAAGGCTTCTGGTGGAGTGCCGTGACCATGACCACCGTGGGATATGGAGATAAATCCCCGCGGACATTCGGTGGAAGATTTGTTGGACTCATTTGGATGTTCCTGGCCATCATCATGATCTCCAGTTTAACGGCCGGTATTGCTTCGTCACTTACGGTCCAAAACATTCACGATGAGATCAACTCCATAAAAGACCTGGACCGTTTTGAAGTAGCTTCGGTAGAAAGCTCCAGTGCCCATGAATTGCTACAGCAATATGACATTAAATCAAAAAATGTGATCAATGCCGAGCAGGGACTGGACCTCCTCATAAATGAGGAAACAAACCTATTCGTGTATGACCAGCCTATAATCGCCCATATAATAGAGCAAAAAGAATTACAGGAGGAGCTGGAGATCCTGCCAAAGACCCTGAAAAAAGATTACTATAGTTACACTTTCCCAAAAGGGTCAAAATTATTAAAGAAGATCGATCCGGTTCTAATGGGTACCTTAAAGACCATGGAATGGAATACCCTTATTGAGGATTATTAATTCAGGAGAACAATAATTGAAAAGCCGGGAAATCTCTTCCGGCTTTTTTAATGGCTTTTTTTACGGGTTACCGTAAAATGCATAGAATTTGAAGTTTTTTGTAACAAATCACCAATAAGAGCTACATATTTATATTATATTCAACCCATTAAGCAATTCTTTTAACAATTCTTTTTTATGAAATTTAAAAAATTCAACCCGATGGTGCTCTTCATGCCATTGGTGATGTTCGCCTTCGTGTCGTGCGATAGCCTCACGGGACAGGAGAATCAAACAGATCAGGATGGATTATCCATCGATTATGAAAAATATGAACTGGAAAACGGCCTCAACGTGGTGCTGCACCAGGACAGCTCAGATCCTATAGTGTCTGTAGCCATCCAATATGGTGTGGGTTCTAACCGTGAGAAAAAAGGTCGTACCGGATTCGCTCACCTTTTTGAGCACATGCTTTTCCAGGAATCTGAAAACGTAGGACAGGACCAGTTCTTCAAAAAGATCCAGGATGCCGGGGGTACTTTGAACGGAGGAACCTGGCAGGACGGGACCATCTATTATGAGGTGGTGCCTAACAACGCTCTTGAAATGGTAATGTGGCTGGAGTCTGACCGAATGGGTTACCTTATCAACACCGTAACCGAATCTGCTTTTGCTAACCAGCAGGAAGTAGTTCAAAACGAGAAGCGTCAGCGTGTTGACAATAACCCTTACGGGCACACCGGCTGGGTGATCGACAAGAACCTGTTCCCTGACGGGCACCCATACAGCTGGCAGGTTATCGGGGAACTCGAAGACCTTCAAAACGCCACAGTAGAGGACGTAAAAGAATTCTACGACAAATATTACGGTCCTAATAACGCCACTCTTGTTTTGGCAGGAGACTTTGATAAAGCGGAAGCTAAACAAATGATCGAAAAATACTTCGGGGAGATCAAAAGACGCCAGGAAGTTGAACCGTTAGAGGTTCAAACCGTTACTCTAGATGAGACCAAACGACTTTACCACGAAGACAACTTCGCCAACGCGCCACAATTGAATATGGTATGGCCTGCCGTTGAGCAATACAGTAAAGACGCGTACGCACTTGACTTCTTAGGCGAGATCCTTTCCGACGGAAAAGAAGCGCCACTATACACAATTTTGGTGGAAGACAAAAAAGTGACATCTCAGCCGTATGCATTTAACAGTGCCGATCAGATCGCCGGAAAATTCCGCATTCTGGTAACTGCCAACGCGGGGGTTGATCTGGACAGCGTGGAAGCCGGGATCAACGAAGCTTTCGCCCTTTTTGAAAAGGAAGGAGTAACCGAAAAAGATATCGAACGTATCAAAGCGGGGCTGGAGACCGATTTCTACAACGGCATCAGCAGTGTGCTTGGAAAATCATTCCAACTGGCGCAGTATGATGTCTTCGCCGGAGATCCTGGTTATATTCAGGAAGACATCAATAATATCAAAGCGGTTACCAAAGAGGATGTGATGCGCGTGTATGAAAAATACATCAAAGACAAGCCTTATGTGATGACCAGCTTTGTTCCTAAGGGACAATTGGAATTGATAACCGAGAATTCTGAAAAAGCTGAAGTGGTTGAAGAAGAGATCACCGAAAATGTAGAAACTGAAGTAGCTGAGACCGAAGCTGAAGAAATTCAGAAAACCCCATCTGCTTTCGACAGATCTGTACAACCGGAAATGGGAGATACTCCGAAACTGAACGTGCCTGAATCATGGACCGTGACGCTTGACAACGAGATGGAGGTTTACGGGATCGAGCAAAACGAAATTCCGTTAGTGACCTTCAGTATAGTTATTGAAGGAGGACACCTGTTAGATGACCTTAATAAGAACGGGGTTGCCAACCTGATGTCCGATATCCTGATGGAAGGAACAGCCAACAAAACTCCGGCGGAGCTGGAAGAGGCTATTGATCTTTTAGGGGCGAACATCAACATGTACACTTCCAATGAATCTATTGTTGTTCGTGGCAATACCCTGAAGCGTAACTTCGGAAAGACCATGGACCTGGTACAGGAAATGCTGCTTGAACCAAGATGGGATGAGAAAGAACTGGAACGTATCAAGACCAGCACCATCAACAACATTAAGAGAAACCAGGCTAATCCTGAAAGGATCGCCAGAGAGGTTTATAACAAACTGTTATACGGAGAAGGACATCCTTTCGCCTATCCTACTTTGGGAACCGAAGAAAGCGTTGCCGCTATCACTATGGATGACCTGAAAGCCTATTACAACAACTACTTCTCACCAAACGTGAGCCGTATGCATGTGGTAGGAGATGTTTCAAAATCACAAGTACTAAAAGCTGTCGACGGACTTGAGTCAAATTGGGAAGCTAAAGAGGTAAATATCCCTGAATTTGATATCGCCAATGAGAGAGATAAAGCTTCACTTTATTTCGTGGATATTCCAAACGCCAAGCAATCGGTGATCAACATTGGTTACATCGCGTTGCCAAGAACCAGTGAGGATTTCTTCCCTGCGGAAGTGATGAACTACAAACTGGGTGGATCTTTCTCCGGAAACGTGAACCTGGTTTTACGTGAGGAAAAAGGATATACCTATGGAGCACGTTCAGGTTTCAGCGGAAGTAAGATCCCGGGAACATTTACGGCCTCTTCCAGCGTAAGAACCAACACGACCGGCGAGTCTGTAGGTATTTTCAGAGATGAGATCGCCAAGTATAAGGAGGGAATTTCAGAAGAAGATCTTGAGTTCACCAAGAACGCCTTGATCAAATCTAATGCCCGCAGGTTTGAAACTCAGTATTCCTTACTTGGAATGCTTCAGGAAATGAGCGCTTATGACCTTGATCCAAAATACATCGAGAAAGAAGAAGCGGTGATTGGTGCAATGACCTTAGAGCAGCACAAAGAACTGGCTAATAAATATCTTGACGAGTCTAAAATGGCTTACCTGGTTGTAGGGGATGCCGCTACCCAGTTTGAGCAATTCAAGACCATGGGATTTGATGAAGTGAAATTAGTTAACAAGAAGGGCGAAGAAATTCCGCTTGAAGAAGTGAAAATGTAAATTCATCCTTCATAATTTCCAAAAAACCCGCTGTAAAAGGCGGGTTTTTTAATGTTATAAAATGACATTTCAGAAGCTTATTACCTAGTATCTAACTTTTGATTACCTTTATAGGAATGCCCTTTTCCCGGGCAAGTGCTAATTGAGATGATGATATTTGAACAATGAAAAGAATAAGCAGCGACAATCTTCTGAATATAATTTCCCACTTACCTAATGCCTTGTTGTTACTCACACCTGATTTTCGGATAGTGTTTGCGAGTAATTCCTATTTAAAAGCAACACTGGCTGACAGGGATGCCATCATAGGCAAGAATGTTTTCGAAGTTTTTCCTGATAATCCCGAGGACGCTACGGCTTCCGGAGTAAGCGACCTCAAGGCCTCTTTCAACAAAGTGTTGGAGACCAAAAAACCCCAGCAAATGCCGGTTCAAAAATACGATGTGCCAAGACCTGACGGAACTTTTGAAGAAAAGTACTGGGATGTGACCAATACCCCGGTATTGGATGAAACCGGAAAGATAAAGCATATCATTAACAGTGTGGTGGATGTGACCGTGAAGGTGAAAACAGAAGCGGCCCTGGAACTGGCGGTAGAGGCTTCTAAACTGGGAACCTGGGAAATGGACCTGACAACGGGCAGAGTAATACATCGAAATCTTCGTCATGACCAGATCTATGGCTATAAGAGCTTACAACCAACATGGGATCATGGCGTTGCCAGAAAAAAAATCCTGCCCGAGGATCTGAAAATTTATGACGCCGCTTTTTCCGAAGCAAAGGAAACAGGGCAACTGCATTTTGAAGTCCGAACAAAATGGGAAGACGGCAGTATTCACTGGATGGAAGTACAAGGCACTATCTACTTTGCGCCAAACGGAAAGCCAAGCCGGGCCGCAGGGGTAAATATGGATATCACCGAACGCCGCCGGGCTGAGGAAACCCTGAGAAAGGCAAAAGAAGAGGCAGAGGCAGCTTCCAGGGCGAAGGAAGATTTTCTCTCTACCATGAGCCATGAGATCCGCACGCCGTTAAACGCCGTGATAGGTTTGAGCAACCTGTTGTTAGAAAAGGATCCACTCGAGGAGCAGAAACCAAATCTTGAATCCCTGAACTTCGCGGCCAATAACTTACTTCAACTTATTAATGATATCCTGGATTTCAGCAAACTTGAAGCGGGAAAAATGACCGTTTCAGAAAAGAAATTTGACCTTTTCGAATTAATGCGCAACCTTAAAAATTCGCATGAATTACAGGCTGCAGAAAAAGAACTGGAACTTGAACTGTTCATTCATGATGCTGTTCCTAAAAGAATTTGTGCAGATCAAATTAAATTGTCTCAAATCCTGCATAATCTTGTAGGGAACGCTCTCAAATTCACCAGAAAAGGCGGTGTATCTATCGCTGTTGATCTCGTACGGAAAGAGAATGAGAACCTATGGCTTCAGTTCTCAATTGAGGATTCAGGGAAAGGGATTCCTGATGATAAACTGGAATATATATTTGAAAAATTCGCCCAGCAGAGAAATACTTCCGAAAGTGATTCCGGGGGCACCGGCCTGGGCCTGAGCATCACGAAATCCCTGCTTGAAATTATGGGAGGCACCATTCAGGTTGAAAGTAAACATGGTAAAGGATCTGTATTCACATTCAATTTACCTGTAAAAAAAGCCTCTTTCTGTGCACCCGGAACTAAGCTTCCAAAAGTTAAAAAAGAGCAGACAGCAAATACTCAGAACAAGCAGATCTTACTGGCCGAAGATGTCGAGATCAATCGGGACATTCTCATTCAATATTTGAACAGGTGGTGGAATATAATTCCAGATGAGGCTAAAAACGGAGAAGAAGCTATCAAAATGGCCCGGCAAAAAAAATACGATCTTATCCTGATGGATTTACGCATGCCGAAAATCGACGGTTATGAGGCCTCCTTGCACATTCGAAGGTTGAATGGATACCAACGCACTCCTATTTTGGCTTTTACCGCCGAAAACAAGAATAAAATAAGGCATTCAAAACTCTTCAACGGTACGCTTTCAAAACCTTTTGACCCTTCGGAATTAAAACAGGAGATACAGCATTTCCTCCACTTTTCAGAAAAGGACTTTAAAAAGAATGGAGTTACGGCCTCAGCCGAATCGGCAGAAAAAATACAACCCCGTGAGCCGACCTTCAATATTTCGCGTTTCAAAGAATTCGCCGAAGGAAACCGGGAGCTGCTTCAAAAACTTCTTGCCGGATCCATAAAGGCCGTTGAGGAATACCGGAATGACTTCTTGGCGGTAAAGAATGAAGAAGCTCTTTCAGATCTTATCCACAAGAACACTACAAACGTCCATTATATCAGTGCTTCACAACTGACCGAAAAAATGGAAAGATTCAAAGATATTTTAGCCAACCCGGCAGCGAGGGAACAGGAACTGGAAAGGAAAAAGAGGGAAATCCTGGAAGAATTTGACAGCATCCTAAAAGGGCTAAAGGTTGTACTTTGAAAAATGCTTTTTAAGCACCCTTACCATTTCCCCTGCCTCAAAAGGAATTGCAAAAGACGAGAAAAATGAAAATATGAAGGAGAAAGCAGAAGATAAGAAAAGTGACAAGAAGAAAGATAAACCTTTTTTCAAAATGAAATATAATCCCGCTCAGAACTGAGCGGGATTTTTTGTTTATTTACGCCATACATGCATTCCAGTCCCTTGCAGTAAAGCCTGGCCAAAAATGTGGTTCTTTTGCCACCCCCTTCTGATATTATGAAGTCTATAACAAGAGAAGTAAAGTAATAAACCGAGAAGTTTATAAAGACCGTACAAAAATCCACGCTTGAAACTAAACTTTTGCAAATGGAGCGTTATCTAATGTATATCTAAAAAACCTCAGCATCCTATGCCATCAAAAAATCAACCACTCAAAACAAAACTTCATAATCGGAATAGAAACCGGGAACCTTATGACTTGAAAGCTTTGGTCGATGCTATTCCAGGTTTAAAAAACCATATTAAGCCCAATAAATATGGAGGTGATTCAGTGGATTTTTCAAGCCCAATTGCCGTAAAACTTCTAAATCAAGGGCTACTAAAGCATTATTATGGCATAAACAATTGGGATTTCCCGGATGAGAATTTATGCCCACCCATCCCGGGTAGAGCTGATTACCTTCACTATATGGCCGACTTGCTGAGTGAAAACAATGCGGGTAAAATAGAAAAAGGGAGTCAAATTTTTGGTCTTGATGTGGGAGTTGGAGCGACTTGCATCTACCCTATTATTGGCGTTACAGAATACGATTGGAATTTTATAGCTTCTGACATTGATCCCAAATCAATTGCCTCAGCTGAGAAAATTATTAATTCAAATCCATCTTTAAAAGACAAAGTTGATTGTAGATTGCAAAAAGATCCGTCTGCAATTTTTAAAGGCATAATCGATAAAAAAGATAAAATTGATTTCACCATTTGCAACCCTCCCTTTCATGCCTCCATTGAAGAGGCTCAAAGAGGTAGTCGACGTAAAACAAGGAACCTTTTAGGGAAAAAAGTAAATGAAGCTAAACTAAATTTTTCAGGAGCTGAAAATGAACTTATTTACGACGGTGGAGAATATCAATTCATCAAAAACATGATTCGCGAAAGTGAAGAATTTGCTAAAAGCTGTTTCTGGTTTTCAACCTTGGTATCAAAGCAATCTAACCTTAAGGGTATTTATAAATTATTAGAAAAAGTAAAACCCACTCAGCTAAAAACCATTGCTATGGGAACCGGCAATAAAAGCAGCCGAATTGTAGCCTGGACGTTCCTTTCAAAAGAAGAACAAAAGGTATGGAAAGAAGAGGGGTAAGCAACCTAAGCTGTGAAGTTCTATCCAACAAATGATAAGTTTAAATGTCAGGCTTGGAATAGCTCTCAGCCTGTTTCTGAGCTTTACACAGACTTTTACACCACTACAGAGTTACAGATCAATTCAAGCGTTTAAATGCAATTCTGAAGGAATTTGAAGTGAAAGATCCCAGAGAACAACCATTTTTAAAAATTAAAATGATAGATCTTAATAGGAAGACTTTACCTCTTTACAGAAGGCTGGACGAGAAAAACAGTTCTGTATCCAGATAAAGGGGAATATGAAGATTGGAAAAGTAGAGCTGAAGAATTAATGAAAAACGGATTAATGCTACAGGTTAGCAATATCCTAGAAGAATCTCTTTTAGAGTCTGGTTCTGATTTGGCAGATAATTTATTCCTCCAGCCAGGGATAATGAAGGAAATGCATTAAGTGCAGCAGTTTAATCAATATATTAAATTTAATCTTTCTGATCACACATCCACCTAATCCACTTTTCGCTCATTTAGTGGAATAAGATTTTCTTTGTTCCAATAGAGTGGAATAAGAGTTTAATTAGTTGATTTTGAACGATTTATATTCTATATAAAAATTTAAAAAAAATGAAAAATGTTAATTCATTAAATTATTTTTAATAAAAATTTAACAAATATAAAAGGAATTTCTATTTTTTTATCAACATAATCCAGTTAACAAGTTTTAAATGGAATAAGAATTTCCTTATTCCATTAGAGTGGAATAAGGAAAAGTAAGCCGAAACGAAAATGAAGAAATTAAGAAGGTCATCTGATAATCTTCATCAATTCGTCAAAAACATAAATTTTGTTTCGCTTTCCTCCGGTTACTTCTACAAGGATCTTTTCCTCCTGAAATTTATCAAGCAAATTGTAGATTGTTTGATAACTATTAGTGTTAATTCTGGTCTTAATATTCTTGAAGGAGGTTACAGGGTTTTCAAAAATAATATCCAGAAGGTGTATAGCATATTGAGAGTTAAAATCAGATAGTTTTTCCTTTATTGACTTATATAGCTCTAACATGTTTAATACTTTACTTTGAGTATCTAAAGCTTGCTCTTTAATGGATTTTAGAAAATATATTATCCATGATTCCCAGTTATTTTCCTTATCTACCATCCTTAAAAAAGAGTAATAGTCATCCCGATTTCTCTCAAAGAATTCACTAACATAAAGTAGAGGGTAAGAAAGAATACCTTTTTCATACAGCATAATAGGAATCAATAGCCTACCAATTCTACCATTCCCATCCATAAACGGGTGAATAGCCTCAAATTGGTAGTGAGCAATTGCTGTCTGCACCAAGACATCAGGTTCATCAGGTGAATTTACAAATTTCTCCCAATTAGAGATTAATTCACTCAACTCTGATACATCTGGGGGAATGAATATGGCATTTTCAATAGCTGCCCCTGGTTTACCAATGAAGACAGGTATCTTTCTGAAATTCCCTTTATCTTTATTCGAACCTCTTACGGAATCCAACAGGATTGCATGTAATCTTTTGACGAAGTTTTCCCCCAGGGCCTTTTTTTCCAGTAATTCTATGGCAGCATGGATAGCCTTTCTATAATTAATAATTTCTCTAATATCCTGCTCTTTTGTTCCTATTTCAGAACTTTTCCCTTCAGCTTCATATTTAAAAACTTCCTCAATGGTGGCCTGGGTTCCTTCAATTTTTGAACTCGCTACCGCTTCTTTAGTGAGCAGGGGAGAGATCAAAAGACTTTGATTGGGAATATTCGCCAAGAGTCCGTTTAGAGAGCCTAATATTCTGTTTGCTTCACTAATATCTTTTATTAAAGGAGTATAGTCAATATTAGGCGGTAAAAAATCAAGCTTATGATTTTCCATAATTCATATTTAAAACTTTTATTCAAAAATATGTTATTCCATTGGATTAGCAATGCAATGGAATAAGGAAAATTATTATTCCAGTGAAATGGAATAAAGGGGTCACACCAAACTACAGTAGAAAAACGAAATTATCAGAACTATTACACCAACCACCCGTACATCAATCGTACAAATAAATAAAACAAAAAACCCTAACATTCAGTGATTAAGAATGTTAGGGTTTTATTCTGTGGTCCCACCTGGGCTCCCCTCGACTCAGCAAATGCTTCGCTCGGGATAAACTTCTCGCCCAGGAAGGCAAAAACAAAAAATCCTGCTTTCGCAGGATTCTATTCTGTGGTCCCACCTGGGCTCGAACCAGGGACCACCTGATTATGAGTCAGGTGCTCTAACCAACTGAGCTATAGGACCGCTTGGTGTTTCTAACTTCCCAAAGCATCGGGAATGCTATAATACCAGTCTCAATCATACTTGAGAGCCCGCAAATTTAGAGATTTGCCGTTTACCTCACAAGGTTTTTAAAAATATTTTTAAAGCCGATCTTTTATGAATCCCAAACCGCATCTCCTTCCGGCAAGGTATCGGGTTCCTCCTTTATTTCCTGGCATAATTCAACCAGGACGCCGTTGGAAGATTTCGGGTGTAAAAAGGCTACCAGCTTATTGTCGGCTCCCTTTTTAGGCTTCTCATTCAGAAGCACATAACCTTCAGCTTTCAGGCGCTTCATTTCTGCCTTGATATCTTCCACCCCAAAAGCGATATGGTGAATGCCCTCCCCTTTCTTCTCTAAGAATTTGGCGATCGGGCTGTCATCACGGGTAGCGCCCAGCAGTTCGATCTTGCTTTCCCCAACCTGGTAAAAAGCGGTCTCCACGCCTTCGCTCTCCACTTTTTCGGTCTTATAACATTCGGTGTTCAGCAAAGTTTCATAGGTCTTTCCGGCTGCTTCCAGGTCTTTTACGGCAATGCCTATGTGTTCTATCTTGTTCATCTCGGTTTTCGGTTTTCAGTTCTCTGTTATCGGTTGTTGGCAGATTCGATCCATAGCCAACAGCAAATGGTTAAAAGCTATCCTTAGACGAATTTAATAATAATCAACTTTAAAAATGTTATTTTTGCGTTATGGAAGAAACAAACAGACAGAAAAAAATTGGCGGAGTGCTACAGGAGGATCTTGCAGATATCCTTCAGGCTCACTTGAGGGATGCAGGAAAGACGGGAATATTGGTCTCTGTTTCTAAAGTGAAGGTGACCACAGATCTTTCACAGGCAAAAGCTTACCTGAGCATCTTTCCGGCGAAGACCGCGAAAGAACTGCTGGAGGAATTGAATGTGCTCAAACCACAGATCAAGCACCAGCTGGCCCAGCGCACCAAAAACCAGTTGCGCAGAATGCCTAACCTGGAATTCTTCATTGATGACTCGCTTGATTATATTGAGAATATCGACAAGTCACTGAAAGGTGAGGAAAATCCTATTGAGCAGCCAGACCTGCTTTCAAAAAGGAAAAAATCATAATCTTTGAATTTCCCCTTTTACATAGCCCGGCGTTACTTGTTTTCCAAAAGCAGTAACAATGCCATCAACATCATCACGATCATCGCGGCTATTGGGGTTTTCGCGGGGGCATTTTCCCTATTCATCGTACTTTCGGGCTTTACCGGACTCAAGGATTTCAGTTTATCCTTTTCCAATCAAACTGATCCCGACCTGAAGGTGCTTCCGGAAACGGGAAAGACCTTTGTGTTCTCTCCGGAAGAAAAACAACAATTACTAAAAGTTGATGGCATCGAGATCTTTTCCGAAGTCATTGAAGAACGCGTCTTCCTTGATTTTAGAGGGAAGAACAAAACGGCTTTCATTAAAGGGGTAGACGAAAATTACCTGCGGGTGAACCAGCTGGACAGCGCTATAGTGATCGGTACCTGGTTCGCGCCGTCTGAAGCACAGGTGGTGATAGGTAATAATATTTCCCGTGAACTTTCGATGGGCCTTTTCGATTATTCGGGACTTTTGGAGATCCTTGTGCCACGCCCCGGAACCGGACAGATCACAGATCCTACGAACGCTTTCAACGCGCAAACAGCCATCGCCAGCGGAATTTACAGTGTCAACGAAGAACTGGACGATAAATACGTATTCTCTTCCATTTCTTATGCCCGTGACCTGCTTAGCCTGAAACCGAACGAGATCAGCGCGCTGGAATTAAAGATTTCTCCGGAAGCTGATGTGGAAACCATTCAGGAACAGGTGAGAAACATCATGGACGAGCCGGTACAAATAAAGAACCGCGCCCAGCTGAATGACGCCCTTTACAAAATGCTGAATACCGAGAACCTTGCCGTGTACCTTATTTTTACGCTGGTATTGATCATCGCCCTTTTCAACGTGGTAGGCTCCATCATCATGGTGATACTTGACAAAAGGGAAAATATCAAGACCCTGCACAGCCTGGGAGCCACTCCAAACCAGATCAAAAATATCTTTTTCGCCCAGGGCGTGTTTATGACCCTGCTGGGAGGAGCTTTAGGTTTAGGAGTTTCGGTGGTCGTTGTATTACTTCAGCTGAAGTTCAACCTGGTAATGATCACACCCAGCCTGCCATATCCCGTAGCCATTACGCTGGAAAATATCCTTATTGTTCTGGTTACTATTGGAGCATTGGGAATGATCGCGTCATACATCGCAGCCAGCCGAAGTAAACGAGCTCTTGCTAATTAGTCGATAGTCGGTAGTCTATAGACGGGAGAAGAATTATGCAAACTTTGCTCTATTCCATAATCCAAAATTAACTTTCCTCTTTTCTCGCAAAACATGCAAAGTTTACACGAAGGCCACTACAACGCCCAGAAAATCTTTTTAATAAAAGGTTTTTCCGGCTCCCTTTAGGGAAGGGGTAAAACGGAAAAACCTAACTTAAATTCTACTGAAAATTAACCCTCTCAGCTAAAACTTCAAAGGGTGAAAAATTGGAATTTGGTGCTCGTAATTTGGGACCTATTTAAACGAACTGGTAACCCGCAAATTCTTTTTCCACCTCATCAAAGGCCGCGAAAACATCGGCAGCGTCATCACTGGTCACCATTTTCTGGCGGTATTCCTTGAAGTGCGGAATTCCCTTAAAGTAATTCGTGTAATGTCTTCGGGTCTCAAAAACACCCAGCTTCTCCCCTTTCCAGTCAATTGCCATTTGCAAATGCCTTCTGGCGGCGTCTAAGCGTTCTTCCATGGTTGGCGGATCAAGATGCTCACCGGTTTTGAAATAATGCTTTACCTCGCGGAAGAACCACGGATAACCGATAGAAGCACGACCTATCATCGCGCCGTCGAGTCCGAACTTATCACGCATTTCCATCGCCTTTTCAGGTGTATCAACGTCTCCGTTCCCAAAAACAGGAATATGCATACGCGGGTTGTTCTTTACTTCGGAAATCGGAGCCCAGTTAGCTTCCCCTTTATACATCTGTACGCGGGTTCGACCGTGAATGGAAATAGCGGCTGCTCCCACATCCTGAAGTCTTTCGGCAACCTCAACGATCTTGATGGAATCTGTATCCCATCCCAACCGTGTCTTTACCGTTACCGGAAGGTTGGTGTGCTTTACCATGGCTTCGGTTAAAGAAACCATCAACGGAATATCCTTCAGGATACCGGCACCGGCACCTTTGGAAACCACCTTTTTCACGGGACACCCAAAGTTGATGTCAATGATATCTGGGTTGGATTTCTCAACGATCTCAACGGACTGCAGCATGGATTCCAGGTTGGCCCCGAAGATCTGAATGCCCACAGGACGTTCCTTTTCGTAAATATCGAGCTTCATGACGCTTTTCGCAGCGTCGCGAATAAGTCCTTCTGAGGAAATGAATTCCGTATAAACAACATCGGCCCCCTGCTCTTTGCACAGGGCGCGAAATGGCGGATCGCTCACATCTTCCATTGGTGCTAACAACAACGGAAATTCTCCTACATCTATGTTTCCTATTTTTGCCAAATCATCTGTTTTTCAGGCTGCAAAAATAGCAAATTTTAATGATTTACAAGACAGGTAGATTTTTGAGATTCCGCATTCAACTAAAAAGCAAACCTACTGTTCCTTAAACCTTTAGGTTACAGAGCAGATTTCTCCTTCAGGCGTTCGCTTTCGTCAGCATCAATAGTCCGCTTGTTATCACGCAGCTTGAAATTTCCGAATTTATAGATGACGCCAACACGCAGCATTCTGGATTCAGGCTGGGCGTAAAATCCGTTGTTCTGGTTCAGGTAACGCGAAGACACCGGGATGTTCTGTGTATCGAACACATCATCTACATTCAGGGTGGTCGTCAAACGGGAATCGAAAAAGGTCTTTCTCAACCCGAAGGAAAGTCCGTACTGTGGCTCGTCAAAATCATACGACCCGGCGATATATGCGGGCAGGTATGAGGCGATCAATTCTCCCGAAAAAGTTCCATCCTTGGAAAGGGTGAAAAAGTTCTGAGCCATGATATAGGTGCTGAAAACGTCATTTTGTACGATCTCATTTCCGCTTTCCACGGCTACAAATTCATTTTCCATGTAGAAGAACGAGGAATACACATACAGGTACCACCAGTTCTTCACATAATCGTAGAAGCTTACATCTAGGCTGTACTGCTGCTCGTAATTAAGGTTGGTGTTCACAGACCTCAACACGCGCTCTTCATTATCCTGAAAAGGCAATACCGCTGTGGCATTCTCGCCACGGTCCCAGTACAGGTCAAAGGAAAGCTTATTCTTATAAGTATAGTTGAAGTTGATCTTATTGGAAATACCCGGACGCAGATTCGGGTTCCCCAACTTCACATTGTTCTCGTTGATATAAGTGCGGTAAGGATTCAGACTCTGGAACCTTGGACGTGTGATCCTGCGGCTGTAATCAAGGCCGAAACTGTTATTTTCATTCTTGGTGTACATAAGGTAAAAAGTAGGGAACAGCTCAAAATAATCCTGGTCGTTGACCAGTCCAGCCGAACCTGACCTTCCTTCAATATCGGTCATCTCACCTCTAAGACCACCTTTTACCGACCATTTTTCCCATTCCTTGGAAGCACTCAGGTAGACCGCATAAATATTTTCATCATAGTCAAAGGTATCCGACAACTCGCTTACGAACTGGGAGCCGTTTTCGAGGTCAAAATAATCCAGTCCGCTTTCAGATTTCACTCCAGTATATTTTAGTCCGGTTTCAAGGCTAACGGTTCCAAGAGGGGCCGAAACGTCTACTTTTCCGGTGTAAATATTGCTTTTTTGACCGGCCAGGGTTGAAAAAATATTAGCGTTCAGCAGATTTCCCGAATCTGAAAAATACCGGGTCTCCAGGTTCTGTGCCTGGTTGTCATCATAATTGATATAATTCGCCACCGCCGATAAGCTCGCACCTTTCTCGCCAATATCCGTATTGTACGCCGCGCTCAAAAGCAGGTTTTCCTGGTCACCATCGCGACGCGCATTGGTAGTGTAAAGCGAATCAAGCTGGCCCTGGGCTCCAAAGATCTCCGTTCTTCCGTTTATATCTGTGATACTTGCAGGATCAAACTGAAGGTTGGCACTCAGGTTTAGGCTGCTGTTTTCAGCTAAATTGAAATCCAGAATGGCATTTAAGCTGTTTGAGGAATTCCTGGAATCACGAAAAAAGTCTTCTTCCCACTTCGAATCTACAGCTCCAGATGGATCGTAAAAAACGATGTGGCCTTCATCTTCTTTATAGGCATTCCTGTAATTATAATTGTAGTTGGTGAAGAGATTCAAAAAGTCATTTTTATAGTAATGACTGGTCCCTACTCCATATTTTGGAACTTCCGCAATAGTGGTATTGGCGTTCAGACTGCCTTTATAGCCTATGGAAATATTCTTGCTGGTCTTAATGTTCAGGATCGCCCCGCCTTCGGCATCATACTTTGCCGGCGGATTGGTGATCACTTCAACAGATTTCACATTTCCGGCGGAAAAGCCTTCCAGCAGTTGCTGTAGTTCCTGGGCGCTTAAATAAACCTTCCGGTCATTGATATATACCGTGGCCGGCCTGTTCTTAACCAAAAGCTGACCCTGGGAAACGATCACTCCGGGAGTTCTTTTTAGAAGTTCATAGGTGTTTCCTGTTGAAAGCGTGGAATTTTCCACTTCAAAGGTGAGCCTGTCGATACTTCTGGTGATCACCGGTTTTTTACCGATCACTGATACCTCACCAAGATCTGAAACACTTTCTTTTAATAAGAGCGTACCGAGATCCTTGCTTTTAGCTACTTCAACTCGTGTTAAAAGGTCTTCAAAGCCTACAAAACTTACCCTAAGCAAATACTGATCGTTTTCGACTTCCTCAAAACTGAAATCTCCGGTTTCCCGGGTAACGGCGCCTTTGTAAACGGTGACGGAATCTTTTGCATTCAAAAGGATCACGTTAGCGAAGGCAACCGGGTTATTGGCTTCGTCGAGCACTTTTCCTTGCAGGGAATGCTGGGCGAAACTTAAAGAGGAACATAATACAAGTAGGGAAAAAATTGGGAGGCAATACTTATTTATCATGAAGATTTGGTTGGTTAAACTGCTAAAATAATAGCAAAATCAAACAAATATAGTACTTCTGCTAATACATTTAAACAAAAAACTCCCTTCAGAACAAATCTGAAGGGAAGTTGTTTTCGTAAGAAGTTTAATTATGTAAAGCGCTTCCGGGCCTATTTTATTGCCTCATACAAAACCTGGTGGATCTGGGTTCGGGTATTCAGGTCGTATAACCGGTGATTGTCGCGGGTAGGATGTACCCTGTTGGAAAGGAAGATATACAACAAGTCTTCTTCGGGATCCATCCAAACCATGATCCCTGTAAAACCGGTATGCCCGTAACTGGTTTCGGTGGCATCTTTAGCGGTATTGTTCACAATTCCCTTACTGTTAGGCCTGCGTTTATCAAAGCCAAGGGCACGGTGATTATCTGAGTCCGGAAAATAGCGTTTTGTGAATTCCCTGATAGTTTCTTTTTCAACATAGGTCTTGCCTCCGTACTCCCCTTCATTCAGATACATTTGAAGTAGCTTTGCCAGGTCATTGGCATTGGCAAAAAGTCCGGCATGACCCGATACTCCGCCCAGCATGATCGCCCCTTCATCGTGAACCGTACCATGGATAGGCTCTTTTCTGAATGAAAAATCATATTCTGTAGGTACAACCTTGTTTTGCGGATAGTCAGGATTAAAACCGATACTGGTCGCTCCCAAGGACTTGTAAAAGTTCTTCTGAAGATATTCTGAAAAATCTTCTTCGGTCCTGCTTTCAACCACCTTAGGCGCGAGAATGAAGAAAAAATCGGAATATTTATATTCCTTTTTCTCCCTAAGCGGGGACTTCCTTATCGCCTTCACGATTTTCTTCGGATAATTCCTGTGCAGGTACATCTCATCTGTGATCTTAATAGGGTATCGTGCCGAAGAGTCTTTTTTGATGGTCCACCATTTATAGCTTCCGTTCTTCCGGAGCATATCTTTCCAAAATGGGATCCACGGCTGGAATCTCGCCTGGTGGGTCAAGATATCAGTAAAGGGAATATCGGCCTTATTTGACCTTTTAAAAGAGGGCAAATGATCGGCTAAGGTTCCGTCCAGATGAAACTTATCCTCATCATACAATTTCATCAATGCCGGCATGGCAGCAGAGATCTTGGTCACCGAAGCCAGGTCGTAAAGGTCATTTTTTTTTACTCGAATAGTATCGAAATAAGAATGTTCTCCGAAGACCTTGTAAAAAACCACTTTTTGATCTTTAGCCACAAGTACCTGTCCTCCGGGAATGGCTTTGGCATCCATCGCCTGTTGCATCAGGGAATCAATCCGAGTGTTCAGGATATTAGAATCCATCCCAACTGCTTCAGGTAAAGTATAACCAAGCCTGATCCCTCCTTTTACGACGAGACCGTCACCTGAACTGAATTTATCACCTACGCTTACCGGTAATTTTCCGTTGGCGCCTATTCCTCCAAAAATGAGTTGGGCAGCAACTTCCTGGGAAATTTCACTGTCCTGATAGGCTACGATCAAACCGGCGGCATCTTCTATTCCGTCTATCTTATTCAGCACATACGGATTCTTGAAAAAGCTAAATACAGAGTTCTTTCCGGTTGAAAGATCTGAAATCAATTCCAGGGCAGGTTCTGAAAGCTTCAGCGTATTTCTCGGGTATTTACTTTGGTCATGGATCCCCGCGATCACCAGGTCAAAATCTTTTAGTTTTTCCTTTACTTCAGAAACAGCATTCTCATCGGCATCTACCGGCACTACGAAATGGGAAACTTCAGCATACAATTCCAGGGTTTTCTGGAAAGAGGTAGTCGTTTCGGCTCCAAGAGAAACAGATGCGACCTTTAAGGTGTCCAGTCCTTTTACAGGGAATATATTATTGTCATTTTTCAAAACCGTCAACGAAGCTTCGCTAAGAGACCGGTGAAGAAGCTGCGCCTTTGAAGTGTTCAGGTCCTCAATAATATTATCTGTAGACAAGGGACCGTATTTGTCCAAACCTACCCATTGCTTTACGGCAAGGATCTTTCGCACCCTGCGATCTATCTCTTTTTGAGAGATCAATCCGGCATCAACAGCTTTTTTGATCTCCTCGATCGCCTTAGGAACATCTTCGGTGAATTCCAGCAGATCATTTCCGGCAAGGATCGCGTCTTTATCAACTACTCCGGGAAGGTTGCCTTCAGTCACGCCTTTCATGTTCATGGCATCGGTCACGATAAGACCTTCAAAATCCAGTTTTTCTTTAAGCAGCCCGGTGATGATAGGCTTGGAAAGTGTGGACGGCACTCCGGTGGAATCCAGTGCGGGAATATCCAGATGGGCTACCATCACTCCGCCAATTCCGGCTTTTAGAATTCTTCGGAAGGGATATAATTCCAGCGAATCGAGTCTTGCTCTGGGATGGTTGATCTGCGGAAGCGCATAATGAGAATCGGTGTCTGTATCTCCGTGTCCGGGAAAATGTTTGGCAGTTGTTAGGACCTTATGATCCTGCATTCCCTTCATGTAAGCGATCGCCTTATCGGCTACGTTGTATTTATCTTCTCCAAACGACCTGTAGTTGATAACGGGGTTATTCGGATTATTATTGACATCGACAACCGGGGCAAAGTTCATATGAAGCCCTGTTCTTTTAACCTGTCTGGCGACCTCAACGCCCATCTTATACAGCAATTCATCATCCTGAATTGCTCCCAGCGTCATTTGAAAAGGATAGCTAATAGTGTTATCCAAACGCATTCCCAATCCCCATTCCGCATCAATAGCTCCCAATAATGGCACTTTCGAAGCAGCCTGGTATTCATTCATCAACTCCACCTGACTTGCAGGATCACCCTGGAAAAAGATGAGTCCGCCTATCTTTTGTTCTTCGATCAACTTCAGGATCTCCTGTTTATGTTCTTCCCCACGGTTGGAGTAAGCCGCTACCATGATCAACTGGGCGATGCGCTCATCGGGCGTTAAGGTCTTCATCACGGAATCTACCCACTCACTTTTGCGGAGCTTTAGGAATTCGGGTTTGGAATTTTTGCTTTGAGAGTAAAGATTACCGACAATTCCGGCACTTAAAACAAAAAGGAAAACAAGTTTTTTCATTGATTAAATTTTGAAAACAAAGTGAGGTGGAAGGTTCACTTACACCTTTATATAAATTCGATTTTTATCCATCCAATATCCCATCAGCCACATCAACAACATGTAACAGAACGCAAAAAGCAGGGAGGCATTATAGGAAGTAAGCCAACTCAAAAAGTAATTTTCATATAACCAGGATTTCATGGGAGTTCCTCCTATATATATTACATTCATCAACATGACAAATACTCCGGACATCACAAAAATGAATAACGGATTCTTTCCGAAGACCTCGAAAAAATAGGTCCATTTTTTAACCGTCATTATTTCGATCAACCACACTAGCCCTCCGATCAGGATCAAATCCCAACCCACGGTCAGGATCACATATGAACTGGTCCAGATAGGTTTATTAACTGGAAAATAGACATCCCATATCTCTGAGATCAGGACAAAAAAGAAGCCAATTGACATCAACTTAAAGATGGTCTCCATGTTGTTGCCTGAACGCTGCAAAAAAACTCCAGTCGCATAACCCGCTATCACATTCACTATTGCCGGCAAGGTACTTAAAAGACCTTCCGGGTCAAAAGGGAAACCAAAGCCATGCCACAGATTTTCTGGAGAAAAGATAAGCAAATCAAATTTTAGGGCTGCATTACCTTGTGCACTGTAAGGAGCAGCAGCATCTCCAAAATAAAACATGATCCCCCAATAGATCAATAACAGGAAAACACCGATCAGAATACTGTTTAGCATTTTAAAATACCTGATAATTAGGGAAGCGAAGAAGTAACAAAGGGCAATTCGTTGAAGCACTCCCATTATCCTCATTTCTGAAAGATCTTTTAGGAACAAATATCCCCCTGACCTATACACAAATGGAAATGCACTTAGAAAAAGACCAATGAAAAATATCAAAAAGGTCCTTTTCAGCACCTTTTCGAAAAAGGCCTTATTTGATTGTTCTTTAAACTTTCTTAATGAAAAACTCATTGCATTTCCTACAACAAATAAAAAAGTAGGAAAGACAAGGTCGGTAATTGTAAACCCGTGCCAGGCGGCATGTTTAAAAGGGGCATAAATAGTACTCCAGCTTCCCGGGGTATTAACCAGGATCATGAGAGCTATAGTAAGCCCGCGCAGTACGTCAAATGCCAAATAACGCTGTTCCTTCTTTACTTCGAAAATTTTCGTTTCTTTAAAGTCTTTTGAGGAGTAAAAATGGCTCATAAATAGATATTTAGAGAGCTATGCAGGAAAACTGGAAAAGTTTAGTAAATATTACTGCTTTAACTCTCGATAAAAATATAAATTTTCAGTAAATAAATTATCTTTTATAAAATTTTTATTAAAGTATTTGGCGGGATAAGATTTTTGAGCTAATTTTATCTTTCATTTTAGACCGCCTACATAAATGAATTACTAATCAGAATTCCTATTTGAAAAACCATCCTTATTATGCAGGAGTTATTAAAGAAGACATCGCAGCTTGAGACTGCCAGCAATGTAGAGCGGAAGAATTATCTACAGAAACTAAAGATACTTCAAAGCCTTTATTTTGGAGGCTCAAAAACAAACACAGAAATCTGTGAGTTGTTCAACATAAGTTCGCCAACTTCTATACGGTTACTAAACCAACTTATCACTGAAGGTTGGGTTAAAAAAGAAGGCCTTGGAAAATCTGCCGGTGGTAGAAAACCTGACCTGTACAAGCTCAAAGAAGACTCTTTCTATGTGATGGGAGTTCAAATGGAGCGCTTCAAGATCAAAATGGCCATTTTTGACAACCACAACAATAAAATTGCCGAATATGAAGATCTCCCTTTCCAGATAGAAACCGAAGCCAGTGTGGTGGATCATCTTTATGAAAAGGCTAATGAACTTCTTAAGGACTCAAAAATAGACCTTGATAAATTATTGGGTATTGGTGTGAGTATGCCGGGACTGGTATCTTCAAGTGAAGGAAAAAACTTTACTTATTTCATCAAGGAAGAAGAAACAGAATCTCTTGAAGAGGTCTTGAAGAAAAAGTTCAAAAAACCTGTGTTCATTCTCAATGACGCGAAAAGTGCCTGTTTAGCGGAATCTAACTTCGGACTGGCAAAAGACCGAAAAAATGTACTGGTGATTTCCATGGACTGGGGAATTGGTCTTGGAGTTATTGTAGACGGGAAAGTTTACCAGGGAAGTTCAGGTTTTGCAGGAGAATTTGGACATATACCATTAATAGATGACGGATTATTATGTCATTGCGGAAAAAGAGGATGCCTTGAAACCGTTGCTTCAGGCCTGGCTTTAGTAAGGATGGCTCAAGCCGGCATCAAAAATGGAGAAAGCACGATCCTGAATAAGCTTTCGGAAAAGGAACTGGAAAAGCTACAGCCTCAGACAGTTATCAAGGCGGCTAACCAGGGGGATCAATTCGCGATCAATATTCTTTCGGAAATAGGAATTCATTTAGGAAAAGGAATCGCGATCCTGATACAATTGTTCAATCCGGAGATCATTATCCTGGAGGGGAAATTTGCTTCTGCGCAGCAATTCATTACCACTCCAATTCAACATTCAATAAACACCTACTGTATGGCACAGTTAAGGGTGAAAACAGATATTCGCCTATCTAATCTGGGTGATGATTCGGTTTTGCTCGGTTCTGTGGCTACAGTGATGGAAAATATATTTGAAAAACAATTTTCAAAAGTCAATCAGTTATAACCCAAATAAATTACCCTACACTACTTATGGCCAGATTAAATCTTCTTGAAGAAACCCGATTTGAAAAGGTACCTGTCACGGTTTACGAAAATCCCCAAATCGCCTCAAAAAAGGTAGCCGACAGAATTGCCGCATTGATCAAAAAGAAACAGGAATCTGGTGAAAAAGCAGTTCTTGGCCTTGCAACAGGTGCAACTCCCGTTCAGGTCTATGAAGAGCTGGTGCGCATGCACAAGGAAGAAGGATTGAGCTTTCAAAATGTGATCACCTTCAACCTGGATGAATATTACCCCATGAGTCCCAACTCAAAGCAGAGTTATGTGACATTTATGAATGAGAACCTCTTCGATCATATTGATATTAAAAAAGAGAATATTCACATTCCCGATGGTACTCTGAAAAAAGAGGATATCGCAGAATTCTGTATAGCTTATGAAAATAAGATCGAAGCTCTGGGTGGACTAGATCTTCAGGTTCTTGGGATTGGTAGAACAGGACACATAGGATTCAATGAACCAGGGTCTGCTCCCAATTCAGGTACCCGCTTGGTAACCCTTGACGATCTAACCAGGAGAGATGCTTCCCGGGATTTTGGAGGAAAAGAAAATGTCCCCACCAAAGCCATCACCATGGGAATTGGCACCATTTTCAAAGCCCGTGAGATCATCCTAATGGCCTGGAATAAGAAGAAAGCTTCCATTATTAAGAAAGCTGTGGAAGGAGAGATCGCAGGCGAAGTTCCCGCAACCTATCTACAACTTTCAGATAATACTGAATTCATCCTGGATGAAGACGCGGCTTCAGACCTTACAAGGTTTAATACTCCCTGGTTGGTAAAAGACTGTCTTTGGAATGATGATCTTATAAAAAAGGCAGTGATCTGGTTATCTAATAAAGTTGGAAAACCCATCCTGAAATTAACCGATGAGGATTATAATAACAACGGGATGGCTCAACTGGCAACAGAAAAAGGACCTGCCTATAATATAAATATTCACGTTTTCAATAAACTGCAGCATAGCATTACCGGTTGGCCGGGTGGAAAGCCCAAAGCTGACGATACCCAGCGTCCCGAACGTGCTGAACCGGCTCAAAAAAGGGTGCTGATATTTTCACCTCATCCAGATGACGATGTTATCTCAATGGGAGGTACATTTATTCGTCTGGTTGATCAGGGGCATGATGTACATGTGGCGTACCAAACATCGGGAAACACCGCTGTTTGGGACACCGATGTTCTTAGATATGTGGAATTTGCCATGGATTTTAACAAGAGTCTCGGAAAGGATCAGGGAAAACTGGAATCCATATATGATGAGATGAGAGAATTCATCAGCAAGAAACAACCTAATGAAATTGATCTTCCGGAAATTAGGGATGTCAAAGGCTTCATCAGGAAAAGTGAAGCAATTGCAGGAGCTCGATATGCCGGACTTAAAGACAGAAACATTCATTTTATGGCTCTGCCATTCTATGAAACGGGTAAAACTGTAAAAAACCCTGTAACCGAGGAAGATGTCAAGCTGACCATGAAACTGTTACAGGAAGTAAAACCTCACCAGGTATTTGCCGCGGGGGATTTTGCAGATCCTCATGGTACACACCTTGTGTGCTTTAATATTGTTACTGAGGCACTGGAACGTCTCCGGAAAACCGAAAAATGGGCTCAGGACACCTGGTTATGGATGTACAGGGGTGCCTGGCATGAATTTGAAACCCATGAGATAGAAATGGCTGTTCCCCTTTCCCCTCAGGAGGTTTCAAGAAAAAGAAACGCCATTTTCCAGCATCAATCCCAAAAAGACAGACCTGTATTCCCCGGGGATGATGCAAGAGAATTCTGGCAGCGTGCCGAAGAGCGAAACAGGGAGACGGCCCAGGCGTACGATAAATTAGGATTAGCCAATTATGAAGCCATGGAAGCTTTTGTAAAATGGAAGTTTTGAAATGAACTTTAAGTGTCTATTTTGGATTGGTGCTCTCTTGTTAACCCTACAAACAAGCTGCAGCATCAATCCTTATTCTAAGACCAACCGAAAACACCTTAGGCAATCCTCTCAATTAGCTAAGTCCTTAAAGAAATTTCCTCCAGATCACGATGATGATTCCCTTATAAATTATGGCCCCTACCCAGTAGGAACAACAAATTTTAGTTTACGAAAACCAAATTATGTGATCCTGCATCACACTGCTCAAAAAGATGTAGAGCAGACACTCTATACCTTTACCCTTCCCAGAACTGCCGTTAGCTCGCATTATGTAATTAGTCGGGAGGGAGAAGTTTTTCAAATGCTCAATGACCATTATCGCGCCTGGCATGCGGGAGCCGGGAAATGGGGAAACGACACCGATCTCAATTCTGCTTCCATCGGTATCGAATTGGACAATAACGGCAATGAGCCCTTTTCGGAACCGCAGATTTCAGAATTGATAGATCTCCTGAAAATTTTAAAAAGCAGGTATGATATTCCCACCGCGAACTTTATTGGTCATTCAGATATCGCTCCTACCCGGAAAGTGGACCCTAATATTACTTTTCCATGGAAACGGCTGGCCGAAGAAGGATTTGGATATTGGTATGATGAAATTGAGGTAAATCCTAAAATTGTGGGTGACAGTATTTCTCCACAAGAATTTGATTACTCGAGGAATATGGTCCTGAAGGTGACCGGAAACCAAATACTGGAAAACGGAAGCTCCCGGGATAGTTTGACCATAAACATTAACCCGAAAATAGCGCTCCGGATCATTGGTTATGATACCAGCGACTTAGACGCTGCCATCAGGGCTTTTAAACTGCATTTTATTCAAAAGGATGTAAACGCGGTATTAACAGAAGAGGATCTTAAAATACTGTTTAACCTCTCTCAAAAATATTTATAGAAGGCGTGCATAGCTGAATTAGCCGCCAATAAAAAAGCCCCTTGTCTCAGGGGCTTTTTTATATCTGGGATTGAAATATTAATCTTTCAAAGTGTCTTTTTCAGAAGTCATGAAAAGATCTGAGTCAGCGATTTGAATGATATTTTCATCATTCTTCCCAAGCACTCTCTTGGTTCTTAAATAACGGTTGTAATTATACTCGTCAAAATCGGCAGAAGTTGTGTCAAAAGTACTTATTCGCACTTCGCCCATAGAGTGAATGAATTGATCATCACCTATCCACATTCCCACATGAATGATCTTTTCTGAACTGGTATCGGTAGCTTTCCTTCCGAAGTAAAGCAGGTCTCCGGGTTGAAGATTCTCAAAATTTCGAGTAGTATCCACCTCTTCGCCTGCAGCGATCTGTTGAGAAGCATCCCTTGGCAATACCATTCCGTTCAAAAAGAAGATGGTTTTGGTATAACCGCTGCAATCAACCCCTTTAGGAGAAGTGCCTCCCCATAAATAAGGCACACCCATCAATTTCTTAGCGGTTTCAGTGAGTTTCTCTCCGGAAGGATCCAGCGCATTGACCCACTCTTTATACGGCTGCGCTGCCGACTTCTCTATAAAGGCTTTTTTCTGGTTAGGATAAAGAACCTCATAAAAACCATTTTTCTCCCCTGTAAGCTCTAAAATGCTTCCTGCAACAAGGTCGGTAACCACTTCTGAATCTTTATTGGGTTTGGAATATGAAAATCCGAAGGGTTCCAAATAGATGATCTTTTCATTAGACCTCCATTTTTGAAGCTCCTGTCCAGAAATAGGTGTCACTCCGCCGGAATCTACCCAGGCTAAATACCCATCAGGGGTTTGCACATAATACCAGTTGTCATCTTTCTTGTAAACCTTCACCGGAGTACCAAGAGTTGCCTGTGTCACCAACTCTGAGGAATGCGCCGGGCGTGATCTCAAATTTGCAACAGAGATCTGGATGACCCCTTCACTTTTCCCCGTCATTTCTTTAGAAGGTAACAGAGAAATACTGTCAATTACAGTGACATCATCTTCAGCTTCGAGGCGTTTTTTCAAATCATCAACTGCCAACGGAAGGTTAGATTCGCCCTTTAAAACAAGGTTTGAACCCTCTTGTTCAGCTCTGATATCAAATAAAGCCACCCTGGAATCTGGAGCGTATTCAGATTTCACATCGCTTATAATCATATCAACTTCATTAGAAGCCTCTGTGTTCTCTGATCTGTCAGAATTACAACTTCCAAAAAAGACCACTCCCAGTAACATGAGCGACCCTAACCAATTCTTTGAATTCATAGTCTCGATTTGTTTTATTTTAACTGTGCGCCAATTCCGTTACGATCCGTGAAATGCACTTTTTCATTAAATATTTTTACTCCGTCAGCAATATCATTTTTCAGCAATAAGCTGCCGTCCATATCAACGTAATCCAGCAAAGGTAATAAATGTGCGATTGCTGAAATGCCCACAGTGGATTCGGTCATACAGCCCACCATCACCTTAAGTCCTAAAGCTTTTGCTTTTTCTATCATTCGACGGGCCGGAGTTATTCCTCCGCATTTCGTCAATTTAACATTGATCCCGTGAAAGTATTTGGCGCATTCCTCAACATCAGATTCCTTGATGCAGCTTTCATCGGCAATTACCGGTAGGACAGATTCCTTATAAACCTTTTCCATACCCTCTTTGTCATTCACAGCTAGCGGCTGCTCAATAAACTCTACATTGAGATCCTTCATTAAAATGGCATTTTGCAAGGTTTGCTCCGCTGTCCACACGGCATTGGCATCAACCCTGAATACGGCATTGGTATGTTTACGTAATTCTTTGATGATCTCAACATCTTCGGACGTACCTAATTTTATCTTATACAGCGGCCAGGGAAATTCCTTCATTTTTCTGACCATGTTCTCAATCGTATCAATTCCTATGGTATAGTTGGTCAGCGGAAGATCTTTAAGTTCTAATCCCCATAATTTATATAACGGAAGTTTCTGTTTTTGCCCGTACAGGTCATGAACTGCCATATCCAATGCACATTGAGCAAAGGAATTATGTTTTAAAAATGGACGGGTGATCTCCCAGATCTCTTCCGGAGTCTTATGTATGTTCTCGTTTAGCAAATCTTTGACCTGCATAATATCACGACTCATACCTTCAGTGGTAACCCCGTAATACGAAGTGGCCGCAGCCTCCCCGTAACCGGTATAACCACCATCAGATAAGGCAACGATCAAGGTGGGTTGAGAAGTTCTAGAGCCGTGACTTATTGTAAACGTATCTTTCAGCTGAAGTTCAAATGGGTATAATTCTAATTCCATTATATACGCTAATTTAAACTAATACATCTTCTTTGACTTCTTCGGAAGGAGTTGCCTCAGTTTCCTTTTTAGGGGTCTTCAGAAGATATAATCCCAGACAGGTGATCGCTGCGTTGACCAATAGGATCTCAAAGCCAAATTGATATCCAAAGAACCATTCCGTAGAATAAAGATCCAGAATAACCGAAATGACAGGGGCAGCAATACATACTAGTGGCACCCACCTGTCTTTTACCTTAACTTTTGAGACCAGTCCGAAGATGAACAACCCAAGTAATGGACCATAAGTAAATCCGGCTACCTTGAATACAGAATTCACTACACTACTGTCATTGAACGAATTGAAAATTACGATCACACAGAACATTAGAATCGTAAAGCCTATATGAACCAATAGTCGTGTTTTCTTTTGATTTTCAAGCTTGCCTTTTTGAATATCTAGTATATCTACACAAAAAGAAGTGGTTAGAGCGGTTAAAGCCGAATCTGCACTGGAGAAAGCAGCAGCTATAATTCCGAGTAAAAAGACGATCCCCGCGGCGATTCCAAAATGGTTCAGGGCAAGCATGGGATAAAGACCATCGGTTTTTTCGGGAAGGGCAATATTATTCTCTAGGGTATAAGCATATAATAATACGCCCAGAATGAGGAATAGCAGTGTAGAAAAGAAAAAGGTCAGGGAGAACCAGAATATATTTTTTTGGGCGTCACGAGTATTTTTAATCGTGAGGTTCTTTTGCATTACATTTTGATCTAGCCCGTTCATGGCTATGGTTATAAACACCCCTGCCAAAAAGGTCTTAAAGAAATTACGGTCTGATCTCCAGTTCCAGTCAAATATTTCTGAATTTTCACTTTTGGAGACGGTCTTAAAAACTTCGCTGATGTTCAGGTCAAGCTGGGCAACGATCATATAAATACTTATTACCACGGCAATCAATAGAAAAGAGGTCTGCAGGGTATCGGTCCACACAATGGTCTTTATCCCTCCCCTAAAAGTATAAAGCCAGATCAAGCCAATGGTTACAAAAACAGTTACATAAAACGGAATTCCGAAGGCATCAAAAAATGCCATTTGCAGGACCAAAGCAGCAAGAAAAAGCCTAAAAGAAGCTCCAATAGTTTGAGAGACCAGGAAAAATCCGGATCCAGTGAGATAAGAATTCCTTCCGAATCTCTTCTGAAGATACTCATAAATGGAAACCAGTTTCAGATTATAGAAAACAGGAATGAGAACCAGAGCAATGACTGCATAGCCTACCATATTTCCCATAACAAACTGCAAGTAGGTCCAGTTTGAGTTTCCTACTTCTCCGGGAACTGAAATAAAGGTCACCCCCGAAAGTGTTGCGCCTACCATTCCGAAGGCTACCAGGAACCAGGGAGAATTTCTATTGGCCGTAAAAAAGGTAGAATTATCAGCTTTTTTAGAAGTGAAGTGACTGATGGCCATTAACAGGAGGAAATAACCTGCGATGATACCAAAAACAAGTATAGGAGTCATAGATCGGGGCTGATTTAATTTAGATTATAATTTTTCGGTTTGGTCCAGCTTGATCTCAAGGAATTCACTTTCATTTCCAGACCTGTCTACGGCAGTTACGGCAATAGCCGACAAATAAACCTTTTCGCCATCTTTTTTCTCAATAAAACGGCTGAATTTTGTTTCATAGGTCTTTCTATTGAAGATCTTATAACTCCAGGATTCAGCATATTTAAAATACACTACATACCTGAAAGCTTTTTCCGATTCAGATTTCGGCACCCAATTAACATTAACAGACTGAACTTCCACTGTTGGAACAACAGATGGACTTAAAGGCGCTTTATCATCCAGCCAGGGACTAGAAGGTACAAGCGCAGGAGCCTTATAAGGACCTTCGACAATACTTTTTGTGAGCTCAGGGTGCTTTACAAGCGGACCTATGCTCCAGTGTACCACACCGGGGCTTTGGGGCATCATGCCTCTGGTGATCATAATTTGATTAAGGGTTTCATCGGAATTTTTTTCATCTCCGCCCAGATCAACATTAATTCCAGGCCATAGATGTCTGTTTTCAAAATTTTGAGAATTCCACCAGCCTAAAAGCACAGGGAAACTTTGCCCTGAAGGGTTTATTTTCCAATATAATTGTGGTGTGAAATAGTCTATCCAACCTTTATTCAGCCACAATTTAGCATCGGCATATAGCTGCTCATACTGGTCATATCCGGAGATGGATTTGGGGTACCCCGGTCTCCAGATTCCGAAGGGGCTTAAACCAAACTTCACCCGGGGTTTTTCGGCTTTGATCTTCGTGTATAAATTGGAGATAAAGTCATTAACGTTTTCCCTTCTCCAGTCACCGCGACTTAGTTTACCGCCATTTTCAAGATAAGCGTTCCAACTTTCGTTATCAGGAAAATCCTGATCTCCATTGTAGGAAGGATACGGATAAAAATAATCATCAAAATGAATCCCGTCCAGATCATAGCGGTTTACCAGATCCATTACAACTTCGGTAGATCTTTTCTTAGTCCCATCTTTAGCGGGATCCATCCACCACATGCCATTTTTCAGTTTTACAACCAACCCGGGATCGGTCTTTATAACAGATTGTTCACTAATTTCTTTGCCTGCTGTGTGATGTGCTCTGTAAGGGTTCAACCAGGCATGTAATTCAAGACCCCTATCATGCGCGGCCTCGATCCAGAATTGCAACGGGTCATAAAAGGGCTTTGGAGCCACCCCTTGCTTTCCTGTCAGGTACACAGACCATGGTTCAAGATCGCTTTTATAAAGTGCATCTGCCTGGGGTCTTACCTGGAAAATAACCGCGTTAAAATTGTTTTTCTGAAGCATGTTCAAAAGATCAATCGCTTCTTTTTGTTGTTCCTGCACAGACAATCCGGGTTTGCTTGGCCAGTTGATGTTAGCTACCGTTGCTACCCAGGCTGCCCGAAACTCTCTGTCGGCATACGGATGATCGGGTTTGGAACCTTTGACCTTTTCTTCTGACGCTAAAATACTGTCTTGGGAAGGTTTTGCTGGAATGATCTCTTCATTAGCGACTGTTGTAACTGGTTTTGGAGTATTACAGGAAATAAATAAGGTCAGGGAGAATGAAAGGCAAAAATATTTATACAATTTTAGAAGGGACATACGGTTACATTAATTAGAAATAATTACAGGAAAAAAGAAAGAGCCACGTAATGTGCCTCCTTCTCTTTCTTAAACAAACGTCACGTACTCTCCTTATCGATCTCTCCAGAAATCGATATTAGAAGAGCTGGAAGGGTCTTTATAAGTTCCTCTTATTTGAGTGGTATAAGTTCTGCCTCTGGTTCCAACATTTACAGAGTGTTGAATGTAAGGATCTGACTCAACCGGATCATAGGTGCTACCGGCATCAAATACTTTAAAAGTATAGCTACCGGGTTCCAATAACTGATAGTCTCCCCCTTCCTTAAAACCGATATTCTGTCCAAGTTCAATAACCTGAACATCTTCCGCCGGCGACTCTTCAGTAGCCGGAACCGCAGCACGAATTGCATAAGCATCAACATTGAATGGCATATCTGCCATAGTGTTTACAAACCTCCAGTAAATTTTTTGCGGGTCATCTTCCGGAAGGTTATCCTCTATAATCGCCACCTCATAATTCCCTGTTGTTCCCACAAGGTAAATGGAATAATTCTGACCTACCTGAAAATTAAACTCCATATAAGCAAGTTCATTTCCTTCAAGATCAACAGCTCTCACTTCGGTACTTCCTGAAGGCACAAGGGCATAAGCATTGGATGGATAAACTCCTTTATAATCTAAGCCATCAAGCTCTTCTTCACTCGTATTATATGCAGTAACCTTATCCTCAAAAAAGTAAAAATTAGCGGTTGGGGCATCCTCTGCATGGAAGAAGAACTTTGCCAGGGTCGAACCCTCATTCACCGGCACTGTAAGCTCAGGAATAGCATTTTCTTCACACGAGGTACAAAAAAGTGTCGCGGCGAATAGGATTATTATTTTGTTAAATATGTTTTTCATAGTCAAATAATTATTCAGGTTTACTAAACCAGGTTTCATAGGTATGATAGTCTTCTTCAAAAGCATTTAATTCCTCTAATGCCTGCTGATTCCACATATATTCAGAATTGAATCTTGGTCGAGCACGGTACGCCGGATTCTCATTATTAGCAAAGTATAAAGGATCTGGAAGCTCAAAGCCTTTATAAACAGAATTGGCAGCATCTTTATCCTGATCATAGTGATATCTTCTCATATCAGACCAGGTTTCAAAGAATCCCCATCCCCAGGTAGCAATATATTTTTGAAGCATAATTTTAGACAGGGTCAATCCATCTGCAGTAGTTGGCAGGTAGACATCACTATTTAAATATGCAGCCTTTCTCAGGTCATACAAGTCCTGATCTGGGGCATACTGTCTGGCAAAATCAATATGAGCCGTCACCCCTTCGGTATAAGCATTTAAAGCAACCGATTTTTGACCGGCTATCCAGGCAGCTTCAGATTTTATGAACTGAAGTTGAGAATAGGTCATAAGCGGGAAAAGGGCATCATTGTTAAAGAAATAAATTTGAGGGGAAGGATTGCTTCCGGAATAACCTTCTTCATTCCAAAAGTTTTTAGGTACTTGATCTGCTTCAGCGGCTTGCCACTCATTTACTCCCAAGACAGGCGATACACCTCTATATTGCCCGTCAGGTGAAGGAGCCAGCATCGCAGTGATACGAGGGTCCTTTAAATGTTCTCCAACATAAACCGGATCAACTCCAACAAGACTCGCATCTGTTAATTCAGGATTAGTCCCATCTAGAAGACCTACCATAAATTTTGTTTGACGGTATCTTCCAATATTTCCTCTCCTAGGACCAAAGAAATTTGTATTTCTGCTTACAGTCCCATCAAAACGAATTTGAGCGTTATCGCTATTTCCTGCAAGAGCATTATCAACATAATCAATTACCTCTTGAGGATCATAACTACTCTTGTTAGTTAAACGGTGTTTGTTAATGGCTAATAAACCATAAGCGAATTTCTTCCATTTCTCGCGATCACCTTCATAAATCAGATCAGCCTCCATTAAACCGGATTCGGCAGAATTCAGTCCATCTGTTCTCTCCAGGTTTTCAATCCCAAGCAAAAGAAGTCTTTCAATTTCATCATAAACCACTTCCTGACTGTCATAATTAAAAGTTCTTTTTTCGGAATCAAAAGCTTCTGTTACAATAACAGGTCCGTGATAATCGGTAAGCATCTGCCAACCGTAAGCACGCAATATATAACCTACACCTACAAAATCATATTTCTCATTCACATTACCACTTTCGATCATATCTGCAAGGTTATATCCCATGCTCCAGTAAACAGCACGCCATAACTGAGCATAAAAATCAGACAGGGGATTTGAATGCAGGTTCAGAGAGTATTCTTCTCCCGTAGAATAGGCCCAGTTCTGGGTATAAAATCCGGTAAATCTTCCATCCCATTGAACAGCCACTGCCAATTCTGATTGAATTTGCGGCAGAAACAATTCAGGCTGTAAAAGTGCATCAGGACCATTTGGATTGGTATTGACATCCAAATAATCATCACAGCCAGCAAAAGCAAATACACTGGCTATTATTAAACATATATTTCTAATTTTTTTCATATCTCTATTTTTTACAATCCAACTCTAATTCCAAAATTCAAACCTCTTGGTAGTGGGAAGTTCCCGTAATCTAATCCAGATCCTCCTGCTCCACCTACAGCAGCAGAGTTACCGTTAGCTACCGGGTCTAATCCGGAGTAATTGGTCCAAAGGAATAAATCGGTTCCGGTAACAAAAACACTTGCGGTTTTGATTACGTTGGTCTTTTTTAAAGTATTGGCAGGTAATTGATAATTCAAGGTTACATCTCGTAGGCGCATCCAGTTCACATCTTTTTCAATAAAGCTTTGGTATGGATAGATAGATGACCAGTAACTTGAATTTCTTGACAGATCAATAGGAATGTTATTTTCTGTAGGATTATCCGTGTTTTGTAATCCATCTCTTAACACACCGTCAACTATCCTTGGAGTTTCACGGTCAAGAGTTCTTTCACTTAAACCACGTGTAGTTAAATAATGCTCAGTTGCATTATAAACATCTCCTCCCACTCTAAAGTCAAGTAAGAATCTCATGGACCAGTTTTTGTATCTAAAGTCATTTGTCAATCCAACTGTGAAATCAGGATTTCTGTCTCCAACTACTATCCACTCACTGGTATCTAAAAGAGGTAATCCGTTTGATGGGTTTACAAGTATCTCTCCCTGGTCATTTCTTTCGAAATCATAACCGGTGAAAGTAGTTAGCGGCCCTCCAACTCTTGAGCCAACTCTCACGTTCCCGTATAACCAGGTATCGGAATTATAGAATTCCTCCACATCACCGGGAAGACTTACAAGTTCACTCCAGTTCTTTGTGAAGTTTGCCAGTACATCCCAGGAAAAATTATTAGTTTCCACAGGAGTAGCATTCAGCTGCAACTCTATCCCTTCATTTTGTATTTCTCCGGCATTAAAAGTCATAAGTACAAAACCTGTGGCATAGCTCAATCTCATATTTTGGACAATCTGATCTTCAGATTTCTTATTGAAATAAGTTGCATCCAGTCCTAAACGATCATTGAAAAACTTCAATTCCATTCCATATTCATATGAAGTGGTCATTTCAGGACGCAAGTTCAAACTAGGTCCGGTAAAACCATATCTGAATCCACCTCCGGTTGTCTCGGCATTTTCGTAGAATGGTCTAATACTATATGGATTTGCATCTTTTCCTACCTGGGCAACAGATGCTCTAAGTTTACCATAAGAAAGGATGTCTTTGATACCTCTAAAAGGTTCAAGTTCCGTGAAAATAAAACTCAGCCCCGCAGAAGGATAGAAGAAGGAATTGTTCTTTTTAGGAAGTGTAGAACTCCAGTCATTACGTGCAGTTAATGTCAAGAATAGCATTTTGTCGTAATTGGCGTTTAAACTTCCAAATACACCCACAAGCCTTCTTTGAGTAAGATTGTTAAATGCCCTGTGAGTATCTAATCTTGTATTATTTATTGACCACAGATCTGGCGCCTGGAAGTCCTGTCCACCAGCAGCAGCACTGAATGTATTATAATCATAAACTGCTCCACCAACTTTTAAATCGGTTGAGAATTTCTCATCCAAAAGACTTGGAGGCGTAAATTGCGCATAAGATTGCATGGTAAGGTTTCTTGTGGTGATCAAGGCCTGATCAAAAATACCTCCATAATCACGCCCACTGTTTGATTCTGGATGACGAACGATCGTATTTTTCTGTGTATAGTAGTCTACCCCTACTTGACCAACTAATTTAAACCAGTCTGTTGCGTCAGCATTCACTTGCGTATTTAACTTATAACGATCGGTTAAAGAGTTAAAAATATTTTTATTAACATTGAAAAAAGGATTTTCTACTGCTTCTGCAAACTCGGCATAATTACGTCTTTTCCCACCTGGAGTAAGGTAGTCACTTGCGTCATCTGTAGAGGGCCATAGCAGCAAATGCAATAAAGGACCTCCGCTACCCCTAAAGGTTTGATCATTATCAGAACGTGTATAGTCAAAGGTCACATCGGCTGAGATATAATCATTAAGTTCGGCAGTAACGGCTGAAGTTAAATTTAACCTTTCCAGGCCGGTGGTAGGAACGAATCCTTCAGCATCTGTATGTGCTCCAGAAAATCGATATTGTACTTTTTCATTTCCACCAGAAACAGACAAGTTGTGTTTTTTAGTAACCGCATCCTTGAAGAAGGCCTTTACATTATCATAGAAGGTAGTTCCTTCAGGATATTTTTCTCCGAAATAATATAAACTTTCATCGCCTTCTGTAGTGTAACCATTTGCCCCTCTACCGTAAACCTGCTGAATTTCAGGATATTTCACAATTCGATCGAGACGGAAACTATTACTGTAATCAATACGGGCAACCCCGGCTTTCCCCCGTTTAGTAGTTATTACCACAGCTCCCGAGGCTGCTTCGATACCATATAAGGCAGAAGCTTCCGGTCCTTTAAGAATAGTAATGCTTTCAATATCATCCGGGTTAATATCAGCAGCACGGTTAGTGAAGTCAACCCCCCTGTTTTCAAACGAGGTACCTCCTGCTCCAATTGAAGAAGCAAAAACTGCAGTTGAAGTAGTATTATTACTAATTGGTAAACCATCTACCACGAATAGCGGTTGATTGTTCCCACTTAGGGAACTAATTCCCCTAATAACTATTGAGGAAGAGGAACCAGGTAGTCCAGATGTAGAATTAATTTCTACACCTGCCACACGCCCCGCCATGGCATCGAGAAAATTTTCCCTTTGAGTTTCGGCAATTGTACCTCCCTTTACTTCGGTTACGGCATATCCAAGAGCTTTTCGTTCTTGTTTTATCCCTAGCGCGGTAACCACCACTTCATCTAATGACTCTGTATCTGGCAAAAGGTTAACCTGAAGGTTGGTTTGACCATTGAGCTTTATTTCTTTTTTAGAGTATCCCAAATATGAAAACACTAAAATATTGTCATTGCTGTCAGGGACCTGTAATGAGAATTCCCCATCAAAATTAGAGGAAGTTCCTACAGCAGGGTTTCCCTTTAAGTAAACAGATACACCCGGTATAGGCACTCCGGATTCATCTAAGATCTTCCCCGTAATTTCTTGGTTTTGCGCAAACGTTTTCGCAGAAACAAAAAAGAGAAGAATCATAATTACTGATTGTAATCTTTTTTTCATAATTGATTATTTGGATAACGATTAGTGCGCCCAAGATAATATAAAAAATAAAAGAATAAAACCTTTTAATAAAATACTTTTCCTTAACCCTTAGACTTAAATAAAATTTTTATGAAAGTTATTTTTTGAAGTTTTGTAGGACAGACCTTACACTTTTGTATTTTTTTAACAATTTTCCCGCTTGAATCTCATCGATTTCCAATTCTTCCATTATCATTTTAATACCGCGATTGACCAATTTTTTATTGCTCAGCTGCATATCCACCATTTTATTCCCTTTTACGCGTCCCATTTTAATGAGGGAACTGGTAGAAATCATATTTAAAACCAGCTTCTGAGCAGTACCTGCTTTCATACGAGTGCTTCCAGTAACGAACTCAGGCCCTACAACAACTTCAACAGGGAATTCAACTGCTGTCCCTAAAGGACTTCCTTCATTACAAGTGATACAACCGGTAGCCAATCCCAACTCCCTGGCTTTTTTAACCCCTCCTATCACATAAGGTGTGGTTCCCGATGCGGCTATGCCTACCAGGACATCCTTTGAACCAATTTTAAATTTCTGTAGATCTTTCCATGCCTGCTCAGGATCATCTTCCGCATTTTCCACCGCGTTCCTAAGGGCAAAATCCCCACCTGCAATTAAACCTATTACCCAATCTTCAGAAACTCCAAAGGTTGGAGGGCACTCCGAAGCATCCAGGACACCAAGTCTTCCACTGGTTCCGGCCCCTATATAAAATAGCCGGCCCCCTTCTTTCATTTTTTCCACTATGACATCTACCAATGTTTCAATTGCAGGTAGTTGCTTCTCAACAGCTAAAGGAACTGTTATGTCCTCTTTATTAATATTACTCAACAATTCCCTTGTACTCATCTGTTCAAGATGGTCATAGTTCGAAGAACTTTCTGTAGTTGGTTTATTTTCCATAATTGAATTTTATTTTTATTGCGCAGGAAGAAAGTTTGAAAAAATTCCCGCTTTAGACTCCTTCCCCCAATCAATACCCGGGGTTCTGAAGAAATTTATGTTTAATGCTCTTAATCGATCGCCATGTCGACCTAGTCTTTTTTTGAATGATGCGTAATCCCGTTGAGCTCCTGGAGTCCAGGCAATCTCTGCCGCCGCAATTGCCCGGGGCCAAAAACGATTATCCATCATTTCATCAGTCAGGACAAACTCGCTCCATACAGGAACTTCCACTCCAATTATATTAGGGTCTTCGTTATCAAAACTATAAGCGTCTTCAAGACTAACACCCGATTTCTTACACCAGTTGTTCGTGTTCTCCTGTCCTGGAACATTCCCATGATCAAAATAGAATTGAGAACATAAGGAATGTATAACTTTAATATCGGGAACCACACTCTCTACTGTTCCTCGCCAGGATTGACTGATTAGATCAGGGCTTACTTCGGCCTGAGTGACTTCTTCCCATCCAATGGTAATCTTATCGTAAGCCCGAACTATAGAATCTGCTTTAACGACAAATTCTTTATACCTGGGATCTTCGATCTCATCTCCTCCTATATGAATCCAGGGTCCTTTGGTGATCGCAGCCATTTCTCCTATCACTTCGGAAACAAATTCATAAATTTTAGGGTTTTCAAGACATAATTTACTCCAGCCCACATTATAATTTCTAAAAAGTTCGGGTGGAGTTGCCCTTTTTGGAGAAAGGTTTTCGAAGTTATCACAGTTCAGTTCAGGATATGAAAGCAGGGCTGAATAAATGTGCCCGGGCATATCAATTTCCGGGATAATGATAATATTTCTGGCTAAGGCATAATCCTGCAATTCCAGATATTCCTCCTGTGTCAGGTAACCAGACCTTCCACGAACAACTGATCCTTTGGAACCAATTTCTGTAAGTTTAGGCTTGCCTTTGATCTCTATTCTCCACCCCTGGTCATCGGTAAGATGTAAGTGCAGCCTGTTCATTTTATACAAAGCCATTCGGTCTACATGACGCTTCAGATAGTCCAAACCGAAGAAACTACGGGCCATATCTACCATGGTTCCTCGCCATTGATAAGTCGGTTGGTCCTGAATAGTTCCCTGAGGCAAATCAACTGTAGTAGACACGCTCTCCCCTTTTTCGATCTCCACCGGAAACATTTGCCTTAAAGTTTGGACGGCATAAAAAACTCCGGCCTCTGCGGCAGCTTTTATCTTAACTCCTTTATCTGTAATATAGAGCTCATAGCCTTCCTCCCCTAAAGATTCTAACTTTTCAGAATTGATTTGAACATTCCAGTTTCCACAGTCACTTCCGGTTTGAACACTGGTATTTAAGCCTGCCTCATGGAGCAATTTCTGAAGCCAGGACACAGTTTCAGGATTATCTGTACATATTATATTTTCTGCAGGCAACCTGTAGTATTTATTATCCCAATTTACTTCGGAAGGCAATGGAATAATGGAAGGTGCTACCACTTCATTTGTGTCATCTTCCGAAGCGATACTTTCAGATTTGTTAGCATCACAGGAATATAAAAACAGTAGTAATATTGTTGCCGTACTTTTCAGAAAGGTTTTCATGGCAGAAGATTTTAATTTATTTCTGAGGTCCCATGCCTTTATCTTCGGATGCAATTTAAATTACTTCAAAAAAGAGTTAGCAGGCACAGGAATTATTCTCTTCGATTAAAAAGATCACGCCTTTCTAATTTTATAACCGGATGTTGCGAAATAAAGAATGAACAAATAGCAAGGGATCATTACCCAATAAGCTGTTTGCGGACTCCACTCTTCAGCCAAAGCACCATATGCCAATGGGATTATAGCGCCACCTGCAATACCCATTACCAATAAGGAAGATGCTGCTTTGGTAAATCTACCTACATCTGCAAGAGCTAAAGGCCAAATTGCCGGCCACATTAGAGAGTTCGCCAAACCTAACAGGGCAATAAATGCAAGAGAAAGATATCCTTGGGTGAAAATTGCCAGGAGAGAAAAAACAACCCCTAAAATAGCTGAAACACGTAAAGCGTTTTCTTGTTTAATAAATTTTGGAATGGTGATGATACCAATAATGTAACCTATTACCATAGCTACCATAGTACCGGTAGCGAAGTATTTGGCAGTGGTAAGTTTTATTCCCTGGGCAACACCATAACTAATAATAGTATCTGCCGCGATCACTTCGACCCCTACATATAAAAATAGGGCGAACACACCAAGAAGCACATGAGGGAAGTCAAAAACACTCTTTTTGGAGGATTTGGCAGAACTGCTAACCTCTTCCTCCTCTTCAGCTTCTACCTCAGGGAGAGATGATTTATAAACCCAAAAAGCAAGCAATAACAAAACCACGATAATTCCAATATAAGGAGGGATTACCCGCAAGGCCATTTCATCAAGTTGGGCATTTCTTTCAATAGCTGAAAGGCTGGCAAGGTCTGCCCTCAACTCATCGGCCTTATCAAGCTGTAAAAAGAAACCAATCAGGATTGGCGCGATAGCACCCGCCATTTTATTACATATACCCATGATACTAATGCGCTTAGCCGCACTTTCTACAGGCCCTACAATGGTTACATAAGGATTGGAGGCTGTTTGTAAAATTGCCAGACCACTTCCCATTACAAAAAGACCCGCAAGAAATATTAGATAAGTTCTGCTCATTGCGGCCGGAATAAACAGCAATGCTCCCACGGCCATTATTCCTAAGGCTACCGACATTCCCTTTTTAAACCCGAAAGCATTGAGCGTCCTGGTAGAAAGGGGAGCCATTACTACATAAGCAATGTAAAAAGCAAAAGTGACGAAAAATGATTGAAACTTGGTCAATTCGCAGGCGATCTCAAGATATGGGATTAGCAGGGAGTTTAGCCAGGTAACAAATCCGAAAATAAAAAATAATGCTCCAATTATAATTATGGAGCGGGTTGTATTTCCGGTGGTATTATCTTTAATTACAGTTGCGTTTGCCATGAGGTAATAGATTAAGCTTAGTAGGTTATTGAGGTTTTAAAAGCTCGGGTTCTGCAGATAAAATTAAAGCGGCAGCCCCTAAAATTGCCATATTCTGAGCCTCGGAAGGCTTTATGGTTAATTGCTTGCGTACTCTTTGAAAAGGAAAACTATCCATGGTTTCCTGAAGGGATTCTTCAAAGTACTTAAATGATTTACTGATGGATCCTCCAAGCAGAATAGCTTGAGGGGATAATATATTAAGGATCAACTTCAAAGCTTCTCCCAGATGCTTTCCGTACTCCATGAACATCTTTTTACCTTTTTCATCACCTGAAGAAACAAGTTTATAGGCTTCATTTCCGGTTAAACCATATTGTTGCTGGAAAAATTTACCACTGCAATAATCTTCAATCGTTTTATCCAGGTAGGCGATATTTCCAAATTCTCCGGCACTCGAAAAAGATCCGGAATACAATTTATCATGTATGATTATACCACAACCAAATCCGGTCCCAAGGGTTACCCCTATAAAATTCTGATAAGCCTGGCCCAGCCCGAACATCTTTTCACCCACAGCAAAGACATTGGCGTCATTCGTAATACGCACGGGTTTCTTGAAAAAATCTTGGAGATAATCTTTTAAATGCACCTCTTTCCAGGACGGAATGTTTAAAAGATCGAAAATCACACCCTTCTCTTCATCTATCAATCCGGGTACTCCTATTCCTATTCCGGCAAAATCATCCCCGGCTAAACTTTTAATTCCCAGGGCCAGTTCTTCTATGATTTTCTCCTTGGAAGCATTCGAAGAAGTGGGAAAAGTCTTTTCTTTTATTATTTCTGAATCCTTTACGATTCCAATTCTGGTCTTGGTTGCACCAATATCAACACCTATTACTTTTTTGCTCATTCAATTTTTTTTGTACATCCTTCTACATATTACACTATTCCTCTGGTTCCCATAGCTAATTTGAACACAGTGGCTTTCTTTTTCAAAGAGTCCTAAATTAGCTCTTTTTTTATATAAAATCCAAATACTTTTATAATTTTTTTATAAAAGTATTAAGCTGGAGTATAAAATAAATCTTTGCCAAAGTAAGGGTTTCTGACCAAACATTAATTTTTCTTTTGGCCTTTTAAAAAAACTATATTTGTACCTTTTAAAAACATTTTTCCGGAGACGGAATTTTATCTTGGAAATTGACACATGAAGCATATTCGGAATTTTTGCATTATTGCACATATTGACCACGGAAAGAGTACGTTGGCAGACAGGTTGCTTGATTTTACCGGATCGGTGACCGATCGGGAAAAGCAGGAACAACTGCTTGACAGTATGGATTTGGAGCGGGAGAGAGGTATTACCATCAAGAGTCACGCGATTCAGATGGATTATACTTACAAAGGGGAACAATATGTTCTGAATTTGATCGATACTCCGGGACACGTAGATTTCTCCTATGAAGTTTCGCGTTCAATCGCTGCATGTGAAGGAGCACTTTTAATTGTGGATGCCGCGCAAAGCATCCAGGCGCAAACCATTTCAAATCTTTACCTGGCACTTGAAAACGACCTGGAGATCATTCCTGTATTGAACAAAGTGGATCTTCCAAGTGCGAACCCGGAAGAAGTTACTGATGATATCGTTGATCTTTTAGGATGTGATCCTTCAGATGTTATTCCGGCGAGTGCAAAGACCGGATTGGGAATTGAAGAGATCCTTTCGGCTATCATTGAGCGCATTCCACCGCCAACCGGTAAAGAAGACGCGCCTTTAAGAGCCCTGATCTTTGACTCGGTTTACAATCCTTTCCGCGGAGTGGAAACCTATTTCCGTGTGATCAATGGTTCTATCAAAAAAGGCCAGCATATCAAATTCGTGGCGACTGATAAGAATTATTATGCAGACGAGGTAGGTACCTTGAGGCTAAAACAATTTCCAAGGAATGAAATCAAGACCGGGGATGTAGGCTATCTAATTACCGGGATCAAAGAGGCGAAGGAGGTAAAAGTAGGGGATACCATCACAGATGCGAAAAACCCGACTACTGAAGCCGTTCCTGGATTTGAGGATGTAAAGCCAATGGTTTTCGCCGGGATTTACCCGGTAGACACAGAAGATTACGAAGATCTTCGTGCTTCTATGGAGAAACTTCAGCTTAACGATGCTTCTTTGGTATTTATTCCGGAGAGTTCGGCAGCGCTAGGATTTGGTTTCCGTTGTGGATTCCTTGGAATGTTGCACCTGGAGATCATCCAGGAGCGTTTGGAAAGAGAGTTTGACATGACCGTTATTACCACGGTTCCTAACGTTTCTTACCACGCCTACACCCATAAGCATCCTAATGATGTTATTTTAGTTAACAACCCTTCAGATCTTCCGGATCCATCAAGTCTGGACCGGGTGGAAGAACCTTATATCAAAGCAACCATCATTACCAAAGCCGATTTCGTAGGGCCTGTGATGTCCCTATGTATCGAAAAGCGTGGACAGATCACCAATCAAACCTATTTAACTCCGGAAAGAGTTGAATTATCATTTGATATGCCCCTGGCGGAGATCGTATTTGATTTCTATGACCGTTTGAAAACCGTATCTAAGGGATATGCATCTTTCGACTATTCTCCTATCGGAATGCGCCAGTCAAAACTTGTAAAAGTAGACGTACTTCTGAATGGAAACGTGGTGGACGCCCTTTCTGCACTGCTTCACTTTGACAACGCCTATGATATAGGGAAGAAGATGTGTGAAAAATTGAGACAGTTGATCCCAAGACAACAATTCGATATTCCTATTCAGGCTGCAATTGGCGCGAAGATCATCGCGAGGGAGACCGTTAAAGCACTTCGAAAAGACGTTACCGCAAAATGTTACGGAGGGGATATTTCCCGTAAACGTAAGCTTCTAGAAAAACAGAAAAAAGGTAAGAAACGTATGCGTCAGGTAGGGAATGTAGAGATCCCTCAGGAAGCGTTTATGGCGGTTCTTAAGTTGAACGATTAAGTAGGTTCGGAGATCAGAGTTTGGAGTTCGGAGATTGGAAAAATCACTCTTTTAAAAGGTATTTTTTCAACCCCGATATCATTTTAGATATTTCAATGAGCTTTTGCCTCATTTCGTCATGAGCTTTTTCAGAAATAAAATTCTGTCGTTTAGCTATTGTTAAACAGACTATGCATTCTTTCAAAGAATTTGAAGCAATTCTTAGGTAACGGTTGAATTCTTTTTTTGTTCCTCCGGAACCTTCGGCGATATTCAATGAAATAGAAATTACCGCTCTCCTGTATTGAGAGTTTAAACCATATATTTCCTCTTTTGGAAACATTTTGGTCATTTCATAGACCTCATCCACCAGGTCAAGTGATTTTTGATATACCTGTAAATCTTCAAAGTTAAATTTCATACCTATCTAAAGATAAAGCTTTTCTATTTGGTCCTCTCCGAACTCCGAACTACCGACTATAAACTTTTTTTAACTTTGTGTGAAAGGAAATTTTTCTGCAGAAATTCTCCATTATAAAAATCCAGCAAAAAACCAAACCATGGCCGGACACAGCAAGTGGGCGAATATCAAACACCGAAAAGGGGCCCAGGACAAGAAAAGAGCGAAACAATTCACAAGGGCTATCAAGGAGATAAGTGTAGCTGTAAAAGAAGGAGGTGGTCCTGATCCCGAAGCCAATCCGGCGCTACGTAATGCCATTTCGAATGCCAAAGGGGTAAACATGCCCAAAGACACCATTGAGCGTGCGATAAAGAAGGCCAGCGGAGCGGAAGCCGATAATTACGAGGCTGTAACTTTTGAGGGCTATGGCCCGCATGGCATCGCTTTCTTCATTGAATGTACTACAGACAACACTAACCGAACCGTCGCTTCGGTACGATCTATTTTTTCTAAGAACGGTGGCAGCCTGGGCACCAATGGTTCTTTAGAATTTCTTTTCGACAGAAAGGGTGTCTTCACCATTGATAGGGAAATGATTGCCAGAAATATGGAAGAATTTGAACTGGAGTTGATCGAAGGAGGAGCAACATCCATTGAAAAAGAGGAAGACACTATCTATGTGTACACAGATTTTACCGATTTTGGAAGCATGAACACTAAACTGGAAGAATTAGATATAGAACCTAAAAATGCTGAAGTACAACGAATCCCTTTAAACACCATTGGTCTGCCGATAGACCAGGGAAAACAAATTCTCCAGTTAATGGAAAAATTTGAGGACGATGAAGATGTCCAGAATGTCTATCACAACCTGGAGATCACCGATGAATTAATTGCGGAAGTGGAAAAGGAATAATTAACGTTCATTGGAAGCATCTGCATCTTCAACCGTTTCTTCATAATCTGTTTCCTCGACCTCATTGTCCTTTTGGATCTTTTTACCCAGGTAAACAAGGAGGTAACCTTCCTTGATCTGAACTTCTGAACTGTGTGAGGGAATGATCTCTAATTCGCCTTCTTCGGTCTTTACAAACAATGGAATAATATCTGGGTCTGTCTTTGATATTTCCAGAAGCCCTTCATAATGTTGCCTGCTATTTAAAAGAACCTCGTGGATCTTCGGATATTTTCGGGAAACTTCAGCCAGCTTGATGTAATCATCTGTATGCGAGAAAAGACCTTCCGCAGGATTTGTTTCGGGGTCACTCATTTCATCAGAAGAAATAAGTCGGAAAGACCCTTTTTCACCAAATTGTTTTTTGAACTTTATGATTGCAGTACGGTTAATGTCACTGTTGGCGGTCATTGCCATTAAATAACCCACATCATTAAGCTCAATATTATTGATAAGGTCATCGGCATAAACACTGCCTTCTATAGCTTCAAGTTCTAATTCCTTAGCTTTTCGAATATTATCGGCGTTGTTGTCAACCAAGACCACATGCCTGTTATTATCTTGTAAGTATTTAGCTATAAGTCGTGAATTTGCGGAGGCTCCAATGATGAGGATCCCCTGGGCATTCTTTATGAAGACACCTATTAATCTTGCAAAAAGTCTCGCCGTAGTAGCGTTCAGCAGTACCGAAAGCAAAACGATCATGAAGACAAGCGGAGTAATATATTCGGCATCTTCAACCCCTTCACGTACAAGCTTTAATCCGAAAAGCGAAGCAATACCGGCCGCTACAATACCACGTGGTCCAACCCAGCTTATAAAAACGATCTCATTCCACTTAAGATCTGCTCCTAAGGAGCTTAAAATAACCCCAATAGGTCTGACCAATAGTACTACTGCACCGAAAAGAAATAAGGAGTTCCAATTAAAAATGAGTTGCAGGTCGGCTATTTCTATATTGGCAGCCAGTAAAATGAATAATATTGAGATCAAAAGTACACTCAGGGATTCCTTAAAATAGAGTAATTCCTTGATGTTGGGAAGATCTTTATTTCCCATGACCATTCCCATTACCACTACAGCTAAAAGTCCGCTTTCATGAGCGAAAAGATCGGCCAGGACAAATACTCCCAGCACGGTAGCGAGGGTAAAAACATTTAGTAGATAATGCGGAATTACATTTTTCTTGATCAGAAGAGCAAGGATATTGGCAAATGTGAATCCGAAGGTAAATCCGAATAACAAGATCTTTCCGAATTCAGCCAGGGCAGTTTGGGTAAAATCCTGTCCGCCTTCCACGCGAATAAACTCATACATCAATACGGCGATAAGGGCTCCTATTGGATCGATCAAGATTCCTTCCCATTTCAGGATGGAGGAAACGTGTTTTTTCAATGGAATATTCCTAAGTATAGGCGAGATCACAGTAGGTCCTGTAACAATGATCAGGGAGGAAAATAAAAATGAGATCTGCCACGAAAATCCATAAATAAAATGTGCTGCGAGTCCAGCCCCGAAAAAGGTCACGATCACCCCAACACTTATCAATTTAGCTATAACGGGCCCAATATTACCGATCTCACTTTTCCTGAGGGTAAGTCCTCCTTCAAAAAGTATAACAGCGATCGCCAGGGACACGAAATAGAATAAGCTTTCTCCCGGGAAAACACCTTCTTCACCATTCCAGATAGGTTCCAGCCATTTTGTTCCGTCTTCAGAAATAAGAGTAGAAACCGGACCCACAAATAAACCAATTAAGATTAGGGGTAAGATTGCCGGGGTTTTTGTTTTCCAGGCCACCCACTGGGCCAAAATTCCGAGAATAATTAATCCTGCTAATTCTAACATTTACCGTTTTTTATCACTGTTTTCTTTGATGTACAAAGTAGGTTAAGCAGTAAAAATACAGATTATTCGGGAGAATTCATCTTATCTGATAGCTACACATCACATAATTTAAAAAATTATACAAATTATAAGATTGCTTACATCTTCCCCGTTTCAGAAGCTATAAAACCTATAAATGTTTGTTAAAAAGCAATTTAGATGTTAAGCCTTGCTTATTTTAAAGGGACTATTCTAACTACCAAAAGTTATCCGATGGAAGAATTCAATATTCTCGCACTTTTAACCATCCTTGCAGGTGCCTGGCTTGGAGGAACGGCTGCTAAGAGACTCGGTTACCCTCCCATTTTAGGAGAACTTGTGATTGGGATCATCCTGGGTCCCGCAGTACTGGGCCTGCTCGAAACTTCAGAGATGATTGCAGTGCTGGCAGAGGTGGGGATCATTCTTTTAATGGTATACATTGGCATCGAGATCAATTTCAGGGACCTCGGAAAAGCTTCCTGGCCCGGTCTTCTGGCCGCGATAGGAGGGTTTGTAGTTCCCTTCGGTTTGGGTTATTACACCATCTTACTTTTTGACGGAACTCACCTGGCCGCACTTTTCGTGGCCATTGCCGTGGGGGTCACATCCCTGGCTACCAAAAGCCGGATCCTGGTCGATCTAAAGCTGCTGAACACCCGTATAGCCTATGTTCTCATGGCCGGGGCGCTCATTTCAGACACACTTGCATTGATCATCTTCGCCGGGATGTTAAGTTTTGTCGATGCCGGCAGTATTGATACCCTCGGACTAATTTTCGTGGCCGGAAAAGCCATTTTATTTTTCGCCCTTACCGCCCTGGCGGGTTATTTTCTTTTGCCTTTACTCGGAAGATTCCTGAGTGATCAAAAAATAAAGAACAGAACTTTCCATTTTACACTCATTTTGCTGATCGTTTTCGGCTTTTGCGAACTGGCCGAAATGGCAGACTTGCATAGTATTTTAGGAGCCTTTATGGCCGGTCTTTTCATACGTGATGGGGTATTCAACCGACAAATTTCAAAGGAGATCAACGATATTTTTCATGATATTTCAATAGGATTTCTGGCGCCCATCTTCTTTGTTTCAGCAGGATTTCATGTTACCCTCGAGGTTTTCCAATCAGACCTGTTACTGTTAATAAGCGTCACCTTGGTCGCGGTTATTGGAAAGATAGTGGGAACAGCCTTGTTTTATCTTCCCAGTGGATATGGCTGGCGAGAAGGGATCACCGTAGGTACGGGAATGAACGGAAGGGGAGCGGTAGAGATCATTATAGCCGGTATAGGGTTGGAAATGGGTATTATTTCTGCGGAAATATTCTCGATCCTAGTCTTCATGGCAATTTTCACCACCCTGAGCGTCCCGCTATTTTTGACCTGGACAACCGACTGGTTAAGGAGACGGGGAGAACTGGTACACCAGGAATCTCGAAAAGGAACACTCATATTGGGAGCTAATCCCTTAGGGTTGTACCTGGCAAGACATCTTAACCAGGAAGGAGATGTAACCATAATAGATACAAACCGGGAATTAATAGAGGAGGCTAAAAAACAAGGCTTTAAAAGTATACTGGGGAATGCTTTAAAGGAAGAGACTTTAGACGAAGCGAATGCAGTCGAAAAAAACACTTTTATTGCACTTACCGGAAACAATGAAATCAATCTGCTAGCGGCCCAGACAGTCCATAATTATTTCTATATTCCTAAAAATATAGTGCTGGTCGCTCCTAAAGAAGGCGGGGCGGGAATGGAACTTCTAGACCGAATTGGCGCATCTTCCATGTTCGCCAATAAAACCAATCTGGCGCCCTGGATCTATAAACTGAAATCGGGAAATATTCAGGAAAAAACAGAAACCATCGAGACAAAGATCTCTACCCGTAACTGGGTAAAACAAAATCGATCCCGCCAGGACGATATACTTCCGTTATTCATTATCAACCTGGAAGGAAACTTGAGACCATTTCACTTCCACGATGAAATTGACGCAGGAGAAAAAGTCCTATATTTACACTGAAATTAGGAATTCTACAGAAAGTTTTGTTAAATAACAGCCTTCTATTAAGAAGGTATGAAAGCTAATTATCAGCTTTTAGTATTTTGCATTTTCGGGAAATTTCCGAAGAAAAAAGACAAATTTTATGACAATATATCCTATTGAAGCCGGCAATTTCAAGCTGGACGGTGGGGCTATGTTCGGGGTGGTTCCCAAGACCATTTGGAATAGAACCAATCCCGCCGATTCAAATAACATGATCGATATCGCAGCCACCTGTCTTTTAATTGAAGAAGGCGATCGGCTAACACTTATTGACACCGGAATGGGTGATAAACAGAGTGAAAAATTCTTCAGCTATTATTTCCAATGGGGAGATGATAACCTGGATAAATCTCTTCAAAAACATGGTTTTCACAGAGACGATATTACCGATGTCTTCATGACCCATTTGCATTTTGACCATTGCGGTGGGAGCGTACAATGGAATAAGGACCGCACCGGGTATGAGCCTGCGTTCAAAAACGCACATTTTTGGAGCAATAAAGATCATTGGGAATGGGCTACTCAGCCTAATGCCCGAGAAAAAGCTTCTTTTTTAAAGGAAAATATCCTGCCTATGGAGGAAAGCGGCCAATTAAAATTCATTGATAGAAAGAATCTCCCTTATCAGGAAACTTCAGAATTAGATTTCGGGATATTATATGTGGACGGTCATACCGATAAACAAATGATTCCGCATATTGACTATAAAGGCAAAAAACTAGTATTTATGGCCGACCTGTTACCAACAGCCGGGCACATTCCATTACCCTATGTTATGGGGTATGACACACGGCCATTGCTAACCCTTCCGGAGAAAAAAGACTTTTTGGAAAAGGCGGCAGATGAAAACTATTACCTGTTCCTGGAACACGATGCCCATAATAAGGTCATCACCCTGAAGCACACCGAAAAAGGAGTGAGACTTAACGAAGTATTTACATTCAACGAACTTTTTAACTAAAAATAAATTATGAAGATCCCAACATTTAAACCATTCTTAATTGCCGGTTTAGCTGTTGCTGTTGCAGGATGCGGCAGTTCAGCCCCCGCGGTTGTTTCAACCCCAATTGAAAATATTGATTCCATGCCCCTCAAGGTCACAGATCTCACCGAGACTGAACTAAAAGGATGGGGAGGAGCAGACCTGGTTTCAGATACCGTTCCGGGGATGAGTGTCCAAAAAGCTTATAACGAGATAATCAAAAATAAAAAAGGTACGAAAGTGATCGTAGCGGTTATTGACAGTGGTGTTGATATCGAGCACGAAGATCTTGACGGGGTGATCTGGACTAATACAGATGAGATCCCTAACAACCAGAAAGATGATGACAATAATGGGTATGTGGATGATGTTCACGGTTGGAACTTTCTTGGTGACGCGGTTAAGGAAAACATGGAATACGTGCGTATCCTAAAGGTTTTAAAACCTAAATACGATAATGTTCCCGCTTCTGCCGTAAAACCTGAAAACCAAGAAGAATTCGAGCTTTATAAAAGAGCCAAGGCCGAGTATGACAAAGAATATAACGAAGCTTTAGGCCTTAAAAATCAGTATGAAGGCATTATGCAGCAGCTGAAAATGGCACATGAAGCTGTTTCTGAAGAGCTTGGAAAAGAAGATTATACCCTGGAAGAATTGCAGGCTATGAATGCCGAAACCGAAGAAATGAAGCAGTACCAAGCCTTCCTTTCTCAGGTAATGAGCAACATCAAAGGTAGTGTGCCGGAATCTATCGCACAGCTTAATGATGCAATCGAATATTTCTCCGGAAGATTGAGCTCTCATTTCAACATGGAATTAGACGGAAGAGCCGTTGTTGGAGATGATCCTAACGATCTTAATGACCGCGGATACGGAAACAACGATGTTACAGGACCAGATCCTGAAAAAGAAGATATCAAGCATGGTACTCACGTAGCCGGGATCATCGCAGCTGAGCACAACAACATCGGGATCGACGGGGTAGCCAACAATGTGTTGATCATGCCTGTACGCGCGGTGCCTGATGGAGATGAGTACGATAAGGATATTGCACTTGCTATTCGTTACGCGGTTGATAATGGCGCGAAAGTGATCAATACCAGCTTCGGAAAATATTTCTCCACGCATCCTGAATGGGTAAGAGACGCTATTGAATATGCTGACAAAAATGATGTTTTGATCGTGAATGCCGCCGGAAATGATGGATTGGACCTTGATGGTACTACCATTTATCCGAATGATCAGGATCCAAGCAGTCCAAATGAGATCGCAGACAACTTCCTAACGGTTGGAGCACTTAACTACGAGTATGGATCAAATATGCTGGCTACATTCTCTAACTACGGAAAAACGAACGTAGACGTGTTTGCACCTGGTACCAAGATCTGGTCAACTACTCCAAACGATGAATACGAGTTCTTACAAGGAACTTCTATGGCCTCTCCTGCAGTTGCCGGTGTAGCTGCCATGATCCGTTCTTTATACCCAAAACTTTCCGCAGAACAAGTGAAGCAGATCATTATGGAAAGCGGGCTTTCAAGTAGCGCTACAGTGATCCTGGGAGGTGACCCGTCCCAAACCAAAAAATTCAGTGAAGTTTCTACTTCCGGAAAAATGGTGAATTTGTATAACGCCTTAATTATGGCAGACAGAATTTCTAAATAATATTATGAAGAGAATCCTAATAACATTTGCATTTTTGGCCGCCCTTGGAGCAAGGGGCCAGAATAATACTTCTTACTGGCAACAGCATGTTGATTACAACATGAATGTTGATATGAACGTCAAGAATTTTCAGTACACTGGAGATCAGGAGTTGGTGTATACCAACAACTCTCCCGATACTTTGAAAAGAGTATTTTATCACCTTTATTTCAACGCCTTCCAACCGGGAAGTGAAATGGATGTAAGATCAAGAACCATCAATGACCCTGACGGAAGGGTTGCCGATCGTATCTCGAAACTTTCTCCTTCTCAGCAAGGCTATTTGAAAGTAAACGCCCTTACCCAAAATGGCAAACCACTTCAATATGAAGAAGTAGGAACTGTGCTGGAGGTGGAATTGGCTGAACCGATTCTTCCAGGAGAAAAGACCACTTTCAACATGAAATTCGCTGGGCAGGTTCCTGAGCAGATCAGAAGATCGGGAAGGAATAGTAGCGAAGGAGTAGCTCTTTCCATGGTACAGTGGTTTCCTAAGATGGCTGAATACGATTTCCAGGGATGGCATGCAGATCCATACATCGCCAGGGAATTCCACGGAGTTTGGGGTGATTTTGACGTAAAATTATCAATTGATAAGAAGTATACTGTGGGTGCAACCGGGGTGTTGCAAAATGCAAATGATATTGGGCATGGTTACGAGGATGAAGGTGTAAAGGTTAATTCTAGTAAAGGTGATAAGCACACCTGGCATTTCAAGGCCGAAATGGTGCATGATTTCGCCTGGGCAGCAGATCCGGATTATATCCATGATAAACGCACGGCTGCAGATGGTACCGTATTGCATTTTCTTTATAAAGACAAATCAAGTATCAAACAGAACTGGAAAGATTTACAGCCAAAAACAGAGGAATTATTATTGTTCTTCAACGAACACATAGGTCCTTATCCTTGGCCGCAATACTCGGTTGTCCAGGGTGGCGACGGAGGTATGGAGTATGCCATGCTTACTCTAATCACCGGGGAACGTAAATTCGGAAGCCTTGTTGGGGTTACCGCACATGAGTTTGCACACGCCTGGTTCCAGCATTTACTGGCGACCAACGAAAGTAAACACGAGTGGATGGATGAAGGGTTCACCAGCTACATCTCCAGTTTGGCTATGAACGAAGTAATGGGTGGTAACGAGGAAAATCCTCATGCCGGATCTTACAACAGCTACGGAAGGCTGGCTACTTCAGGAATCGAGCAGCCGCAAACCACTCATGCAGATCGTTATAACTATAACGTGGCATACGGTGCTACCGCTTATTCTAAAGGGGAAGTATTCATGGCTCAGCTTGGTTATATAATTGGAAAGGAAAACCTTCAGAAGACCTTGAAAAAGTATTATAACGACTGGAAATTCAAGCACCCAACCCCCAATGATTTTATCAGGGTTGCTGAAAAAGTTTCGGGTGCAGAGTTAGATTGGTACCTGATGGATTGGACACAAACCACCAACACCATTGATTACGGAGTGAAAGAAGTGACCAAAGGCGCTTCCGGAACAAAAGTAACCCTGGAAAGGATCGGGTTGATGCCAATGCCGGTTGAAGTAAGCGTAACTTATAAAGACGGTACTTCAGAAGAGGTTTATATTCCGTTGCAGATGATGCGTTGGGAAAAACCTGCTGAAGAAGGAGTGGAAAGAACGGTAAAAGACGATTGGGCATGGGCTTATCCGACCTATACTTTTACACTGGATAAACCTCAAAGTGAGATCGAAACTATTGAGATCGATAGTTCACAATTGATGGCCGACATAAACCGCGACAACAACGTTTATACTAACGAATAGGGTTCAAAAACTCATTTTTAAAGCCTCTTCTTCGGAAGGGGCTTTTTTTGTTTTAGAATTAAATACCGAAGCGCATCTCTAAGATTTCTGAATTCAATATTTTTACCCCATGAATGAATCTTTCGGAAAACAGGAAAAGCTCAAGAGTAAGGTCCTTATCGATAAATTATTTGCTGAAGGCAAGTCGGTAAAAAAATTTCCCATGCTCTTAATTTACCTTCCTCTTTCCGAAGAATCTGAAAATTATCATAAAACCGGGGTATCGGTTCCTAAAAGAAATCATAAAAAAGCAGTGGATCGTATTAAATTGAAACGTTTGATGCGAGAAGCATATAGGAAAAATAAGTATCTTGTTAGTAACAGTTTAGACTCTCACTACGCTTTCATGTTCATTTATATAGGCCGGGAAATTGTTTCTTATTCCAAGATCGTTTCCTCTACCCGTGAACTTCTGAAGTCTCTTGTAGAGAAAGAAACAAAATAAGATACCATGAATTCAAAAATTGCCAGGAAGATGGGGGTCGTGGCTACTGTCGCCATCCTTTTCCTAAGTACCGTCAGTTTTAAATCTGACTTTTTCGAGATCGCCAAACAGATCGAGATCTTTACCACCCTTTTCAAGGAACTCAACATGAATTATGTTGACGAGACCAATCCTGCCGAACTCATGGACACCGCCATTAATGCCATGCTGGAGGATCTGGATCCTTATACCCATTACTGGAACGAACAAGAGGTACAGGCGGCACGAATAAATAATGCCGGGGAATATACCGGGATAGGTGCAACCGTGGGAATTAGGGAAAATAAGATCATCATCGTTGAACCTTATAAAGATTACCCGGCAGACAAAGCAGGATTAAAGGCAGGAGACGAGATAATTAAGATAGGAAATATCAAGGTAGCAGATTATGCCGAAGATGCGGGAGAACTTCTAAAAGGAGCTCCTAACAGTAAAGTGGAACTCACTTATAATCGTCAGGGGCAAACTAAAACCACCAGCTTAACCAGGGGTGCCATTGAAATCAAGGCTGTGCCTTTCTATAAATTATTAGAGGGAAATACCGGCTATATCGTACTTTCTCAGTTTAACCGAAATGCTTCAGGTGAAACCTTAAAAGCATTAAAAGAACTAAAGGAACAGGGAGCCGAAAAGATCATTTTAGACCTGCGGGGAAATCCCGGAGGATTACTTTCCGAAGCGATCAACGTGGTGAATATTTTCGTTCCGGAAGGGGAACTGATCACCAGTACAAAGTCGGCAGTAGAAAAATATAACCAGACATTTTTCACCACCCGAAAAGCGATCGACAGCGAGATCCCTTTAGCGGTGCTCATCAACGGCCGAAGCGCATCGGCAAGCGAGATAGTTGCGGGTTCTCTTCAGGATCTTGACAGGGCAGTGGTCATTGGTGCGAGAAGCTTCGGAAAAGGTCTGGTTCAAAGGCCAAAAGACCTCACATATGGTACCCAATTAAAAGTGACCATTTCGCGTTATTATACGCCCAGCGGAAGATGTATCCAGGCTCTCGACTATAGCCATAGGGATGAGGAAGGAAATGCGATCAGGTTTACTACAGAAGACTATAATGAATTCCAGACCCGAAATGGACGAAAAGTATATGACGGCGGGGGAATTTCTCCTGATATTAAAATGTCAACTTCAGAATACAGCAGTATCACAAACGCGATCCTTCAGCAAAATGCGATTTTTAACTACGCGACAGAATATTATTATTCGCATGACCTGAAAGATTTTAAGAATTTCAAATTTACAGATAAAGATTACACCGATTTTCAAAATTACCTGTCGTCTATGGATTTCGATTACAAAACCTTCACTGAGAAACAATTGGAAGAACTTAAAAAAGCTGCAGAATTTGAAGGACTTGAAAGTGACATTTCTCAACACTTTTCACAGATCGAAAAAGATATTCAGAATTTGAAGGAAGAAGCTCTTGAGGAAAAAAAGTCTGAGCTGGTAAGCCTGTTATCAGATGAGATCATAAAAAGGTATTTTTACAAGGAAGGCCTTTATGAGTATTACGTACAAAGAAATCCCGAGATCCAAAAAGCCCGGGAGGTTTTGAACGATCCTGTACAATACACAGAGATCCTTAGATAAATTACTTTTTAATCATAGCAATGTGCGGAATGCCATCTTCCAGATAGCCTTCGCCTACCTGTTCAAATCCATGGCTTTCATAGAATTTCGTAAGATAGGTCTGTGCAGAAAGTTTGATGTTTGAAGTATCAAATCTTTCTTCAATGGCCTCAATAGAAGCTTTCATTATATCATGTCCGAATTTATTCTTGCGGCTGGAACTTTTCACCACTACGCGGCCAATAGCTGCCTCGGTAAAGTAAATTCCGGGAGGGAAGATCCTGGTATATGCTAACAGGGTACCATTTTCAAAGCCTAAAACATGAAGGGCTTTTTCATCTTTGCCATCAATATCCTGGTATACACAATTTTGTTCTACTACAAAAACTTCTGCCCTTAACTGTAGAACTTCATAAAGTTCATGCAGGTTCAGTTCTTCAAATGCTTTTACTTTGATCTCCATGAAATTATTTTTCATTCGGGATCTTATCGATCCTTCTGGAATGCCTGCCACCTTCAAATTCAGTATCCAGGAATACCTTCACCATTTCTAAAGCCTGTTCTTTAGAAGTGAAGCGGGCGGGAATACTTAAGATGTTGGCATTATTATGCTCACGCGCGAGCTGAACGATCTCTTTATTCCAGCAAAGCGCAGAGCGCACTCCCTGGTGCTTGTTGGCGGTCATATTAGCTCCATTTCCACTACCACATATAATGATCCCTAAATCCACTCTTTTATTCTGGATATCGGAAGCTACGGGATGTACAAAATCTGGATAATCTACGCTGTCGGTTTCATCCGTTCCGTGATTGATCACTTCGTGACCCTGGGATTTTAAGTACTCGGTAATTTCAAATTTGTAACCGGTACCGGCGTGGTCGTTTCCAATGGATATTTTCATGTTGTGTGTTTTAAAGTAGGGACAAAGGTAGAAAATAGGCTTATTAACTTCAATTTTAACTATTGTTAATTAAATGTTACAAAACCTTAATTGTAAAGGATTTACAATTCACTGGTTTTTGTTCATAATTAAAGATGAAAAAATAAAAACGAAATTTGGAAAGTTCCTTCTAAATACCCATATCCATTAATTTCCGAGAGTATCAAATTTTTTACTCCTCACTTTTCGAAAAGTTTTCAGCACCTGATTTAAGCTTTTAAACATTCAAAATTTTAAAAGTTGTTAGAAGATGATATTTACATTTCGTTATGAACAATTGTTAAGAAAGTCTTAAGGATATTTAGGAATCAACTACTTAAATAAATGATAACCTGTTTATAACTTGTTATTGAAGTATCGTAGCTATACAAAGCAAAAAAAAGAGGAAAAAGTTATTCCACATATCAACAGACTATAATAACTATCATTTTTGATTTTTTAAAAAAGAAGAAAAAAAGAATATTAATATAACTGTTAACAACTATACTATTTTTAAGGGTGATGAAGAACCATTGAAGGAATCTAAAATTTCTTTTGCTCTTTCGATATCTGTTCCGTGAACTTTAAGATGAATTCCGCCGAGGGCATTAGAGTAAAATGGAAAGACACCCACCATGGTTTCGTTCTCGAAGATATATCGAATATGTTCCTGGTCAAACAAGAGTTTAAGGATCGCATATTCATGCGGAAGAGTAAAAATGGCTATGGTATGATAATCTTTCATGATAAATGCTTACTATGAAAGATAGTATTAAAATTTAAGTTATGGAAGTAATTTATTGAAGATCAGGAATCTCGTCACCACGTCCGTTTATAGAAATTAGCGGATTGTTGAGTGTATAATTGATATAAGCGACAAAAGATAATACCCCAACCAGAAATATTAGGACAAATACTAAGGTGATTTTAACAGATTTACTCATATCTTAGTGTAAATGTGATTCAATCCTTCGACTAATTTAATATTTTTTTAAGATAAAGCAATAATAATGTTAAGATATCCAAAAAAATGATAGATGATTCGAAAAGAATCACTCTAAATCCTCCTTTATTTTATAAGCTTAATCAAATATTAATGTATAGTTCATGAGAACTAAGATATAAGGCTTAATTTTATAGCTTAAATTAAACAATGACAAGAAAGAAGAAAAAAGGAAATAAGTCGGCAAACCTGGAAAATGTAACCAAGACGATTCTTGCGATCTTAAGAAAAGATTCGGGTAAACCATTTAATTACAAGCAGATTGCTGCAAAAATTGGGGTTGATGATCCTACTAATCGAAATAAAATTATCAGGACTCTGGCCCAGCTGGCTGCTAAGAAAAAAATTGAAGAAGTAGAAAAAGGGAAATACCGTTTGGTATCGACCGTAGATTATTACCGTGGCTACTTGGATATGACTGCAAAAGGTAGCGGTTATGTTGTAGTTGAGGAATTGGAAGACGATGTGTTTATTCCGTCAAACAGCCTCAATAAAGCTTTAGACGGGGATGAGGTTGAGATATATGTTTACAAAAGAAGAAAAAATAAAAAACCTGAAGGAGAGGTTACTAAAGTAATTACTCGAAAGAAAACCCGTTTTGTAGGGGTTCTTCAATTGAAAGAGAACTTTGGTTTTGTTGCTATTCCCGATGCTAAAATGTACACCGATATTTTTGTTCAAAAGAATAAAATTGGTGAAGCAAAAGACGGTGATAAAGTAGTGGTCGAGATGGAAGAATGGCCCGAAAAAGCAGATTCTCCTTTCGGAATGATCGTTCAGGTACTTGGAACTCCCGGAGAACATCAGACTGAGATCCATGCCATTCTGGCTCAATATGGACTCCCTCATGAATTTCCTACTGAAGTAGAGGAATTCGCAGATAAACTTGACACCTCCATACAAGCTTCAGAAATTAAGAAGAGAAGGGATATGCGGGATACGCTTACCTTCACTATCGATCCTAAAGACGCGAAAGATTTTGATGACGCCTTGAGTTTTAAAGAACTTGAAGATGGTAACTACGAAATTGGAATTCACATTGCCGATGTTTCCCATTACGTAAAGCCCGGTACCATACTTGACGAGGAGGCTTATAACAGGGCTACTTCGGTTTATTTAGTAGACAGGGTTGTACCAATGCTTCCGGAAGTTCTTTCCAACAATGCCTGTTCTCTTCGACCAAATGAAGAGAAGTACACTTTTTCCGCTGTTTTTAAAATCAATGATAAAGCTGAGATCCTGGACCAGTGGTTTGGGAGGACAGTAACTTATTCCGATGCTCGTTTTGCGTATGAAGAAGCACAGTACATCATTGAAACTACAGGCGGAGAAATTCCTGCCGACATCTCCTTAACCGGTGAAACGTACAGGGCAGATGATGCCATCGTATCTGCAGTACTGAAAATGGATGATTTGGCCAAGATCATGCGTAAAAAACGTATGAAAGATGGTGCCATTTCCTTTGATAAAGTGGAAGTTAAATTCCAGTTGGATGCTCATAACGAACCTATTGGAGTTTTCTTTAAGACTTCAAAAGACGCCAATAAGCTAATTGAAGAATTCATGTTGCTTGCAAATAAAAAAGTGGCTGAGTTCATTGGAAAACAGAAACCGAAAAAGACCTTTGTTTACCGTTGTCACGATGATCCTGATGATGAAAAACTAGCCGCTTTACAATCCCTGGTTTCTAAATTTGGGCATAAACTGAATTTGAAAGATCATAAAAGCGTGAGTCAATCCCTGAATAAACTGTTAGAAGATGTACAGGGAACCAAAGAGCAAAATCTTGTTGACACTTTAGCGATCAGGACCATGAGCAAAGCGTATTACAGCACCGAGAATATTGGTCATTACGGGCTTGCTTTCGGTCATTATTCTCATTTTACCTCACCTATACGTCGTTATCCTGATGTTATGGCTCACCGCCTTTTACAGCATTATCTGGATGGTAATGATTCGGCTAAAGAGGAAGAATATGAGGAGAAATGTCAGCACAGTAGTCAGATGGAAGGCCTGGCAACCAACGCAGAACGTGATTCCATCAAATACATGCAGATTAAATATATGCAGGATCACAATGACGAACAATTCCTCGGCGTTATATCGGGCGTAACTGAATGGGGTATTTATATTGAGATCATTTCAAATAAATGTGAGGGAATGGTACGTCTAAGAGATATCAGGGAGGATCATTATGATTTTGATGAAGACAATTACGCCATTGTAGGTAGAAAAACTAAAAAAGTATATCAATTAGGTGATGAGGTCTATGTGCGTGTAAAGAATGCAGACCTTGTGAAAAGACACCTTGATTTTAATCTAATTGGATCAAAACATGAAGTTGAGAATGAATAGAAAAATGACATTTTTAAGCCTGTTGATATTTGGGCTTTTTAGCATACAGCTGGCTGCACAAGAGATCACAGATGATTTAAATGATTTTACTGAAGTAAAGACCTTTAACGGAATTGAGGTCATCGTTGTACCTGCTTCAGAAAACAAAATTGAAATTACAGGTCACAGCAAGGAAAAAGTGAAGTACCAGGTGGTAGAAGACAGATTAGAGATCAGGTTGACCCTGGACAATATCTGGTCAAATGACAATACCTTGATCACGGTTTACGGGAATACAATTGAAACTATCGACGCTAATGAGGGATCAATCGTAAAAACGAAAGGTACCTTAAAAGCAGATTTTTCGGAATTAAGAGCCCAGGAAGGTGCAGCCATTTATGCGGAAGTAAAGTCTGAAAACATTAAGGCCAAGGCCATTACTGGGGGCATTGTCAATGTTAGGGGAAAATCCGAAAGTTTAGAAGTCGAAGCCAATACCGCAGGTCAATTTAATGGTAAGAACCTCAAGACCAAAGAAACCGTAGTAACCGCCAGTAGCGCTGCCAAGATAGAAATACATGTGTCAGATTATTGCAAGGCTACAGCAAAGCTGGGAGGACAGATCGAGATCCTTGGTAATCCTGAAAAAGTAGATTACAAAACCACATTAGGAGGTAAAATTTTATAAATAAAGTAAAATACTACCTTTGTGAAAATTAAAAACTCCTGATGTTTCAAGATATACTGGCAGCCCTACCGCTAGGATTGTTTCTGGCTTTTCTATTGGGTCCTGTTTTTTTTGTTCTGTTAGAAACCGCCGCAATAAAAGGATTTAGGGCAGCGATCTCATTTGACATAGGGGTTATTTTCGCAGATATCATTTTTCTTTTAATAGCTTATTTCAGTACCACAAAATTATTGAACCGGATCAAAGATGATCCGGCTCTTTTTATTTTTGGAGGTGGTATTCTGGTTACCTACGGAATCATTCAGTTTATTCAAACCAAGCCTGTACTGCAGCACGAGGAAGTTCCCGAGATTCAAAAGCTCAACAAACGAGATTACCTGGGGCTTGCAGCTAAAGGTTTTTTACTGAACTTCATCAACATTGGGGTCCTTGGATTCTGGTTGGGATTGATCATCGTTTTTGGTCCGCAAATGGAAATGGAAACTGACAGGATCACGGTGTTCTTCAGCAGTGTTTTAGGAACTTATCTTGTGGTTGATATCTTTAAAATTCTGGCCGCCAAAAAACTCAACCGAAAGTTAACTCCTATCCGGATTTACCGGGTTAAAAAAGGTATCAGTGTGATCCTGATGGTCTTCGGAATCTTTTTAATAGGACAGGGATTGGTACCTCAGGAAATATCCCAGATCCAGGACCAGATAGATAATATTACTCCTTCCGAAGAAACTTCAAGAGAACTTACAAAATAGCCTTCTAGAAATCGGCGAACTGCCGAACGACCTTTTAGGTTCTACTTTTTAAAGAAAATATAAGTACAAAAAAAGCCTCCTTTTTAGGAGGCTTTTTGTTGAGGCATCGAGCGGATTCGAACCGCTGTACAAGCTTTTGCAGAGCTCTGCCTAGCCACTCGGCCACGATGCCAGTATTTCTGGGAAGGCAAATGTAATAAAATTTCTTTTTTCAGACTACCTTTTTAGAAAGCATTGAGAAAATTGAATTCTATCGGCTTTTTGAGCGTCTAACAGTCACCATTTCAACATTTCCACCAATCGGCGGATTGATCTTTGAAACATCAACCGTTACTTTTTGTACCAGTAACAACTCGTCCAGTACCCGATTCAAGATACGTTCGGCCACCGTTTCCAGAAGTTTTGACCTTATTGCCATCTCTTCTTTCACGATCTTATTTAAATGTACATAATCTATAGTATCCTTTAAAGCGTCTGACTTCGCTGAATTTGAAAGATCACCTTTAACCGTAAGATCTACCCTATAATCACTTCCTATTCTTCCTTCTTCATCCATACAACCGTGGTAGGCGAAGACCTTTATATTTTTGAGCTTAATACTTCCCATAATCCTGTTTTTTGCGAAGATAAAAACTATTGAGAAGACTTTACTTAAAGCCCTGAACTTATTGATCTTTTTGAGAAGCTATTTTGATGTTTATTTTCTTTAATTTTGAGCCGCAAAGCAGAAAGAAAAAAAATATGTCTGAAGAAAAGCGTTCTCTCAATTTTATTGAGCAAATCATAGAAGAAGATCTTAAAAACGATTACAACAGGGAAGACCTGCAATTCAGGTTTCCACCTGAGCCTAACGGGTATTTACATATTGGTCATGCCTCTTCTATTTGTTTGAATTTTGGACTGGGTGAGAAGTATGATGCCCCGGTAAACCTTCGGTTTGATGATACCAATCCTATTAAGGAGGAGCAGGAATACGTTGACGCAATTAAAAGGGATGTGGAATGGCTCGGATTTAAATGGGCCAAGGAATGTTACGCTTCAGATTATTTTCAGCAATTATACGATTGGGCGGTAGACCTTATCAAGAACGACCTTGCCTATGTAGATAGTCAGACTTCCGCTGAGATCGCAGAGCAAAAAGGAACTCCAACCGAACCAGGAAAGAACAGTCCTTACAGAAATCGATCTGTAGAGGAGAACCTGGAGCTGTTTGAAAAAATGAAGAACGGGGAAACCAAAGAAGGAGAACATGTTTTACGAGCCAAGATCGATATGGCTGCCAAGAACATGCTGATGCGGGATCCTGTGATGTATAGAAGTTTACATAAAAAGCACCACCGTACCGGTGACGACTGGATGATCTATCCGCTTTATGACTGGGCACATGGGCAAAGTGATTACCTTGAATCGGTTTCACATTCCTTCTGTACATTAGAATTTTTGCCTCACCGGGAATTATATAACTGGTTCCTTGAAAAGGTGAGCACTCCTGAAGATTTCAGACCTAAGCAAAGGGAATTTGCACGCAGGAACCTGAGTCATACCATTGTTAGTAAACGAAAATTGCTTCATTTGGTAGAGAAAGGAATTGTTTCCTCTTGGGATGATCCAAGAATGCCTACCGTTTCTGCCCTTCGGAGAAGAGGATATACGCCGGCTTCCATCCGAAAATTTGCTGAAACCATCGGGATCGGAAAAAGGGAAAATATAGTTGATGTTTCCTTATTGGAATATTGCATCAGAGAAGACCTGAATAAAACTGCGCCGCGGGTAATGGCAGTTCTTGATCCTGTTAAACTGGTGATCACGAATTATCCTGAAGGGGAAGAAGAATGGCTGGAAGCAGAGAACAATCCTGAGGATGAGGCTGCAGGGTCCAGAAAAGTACCTTTCTCGAAGGAATTGTACATCGAAAGAGAGGACTTTAAGGAAGAAGCGAACCGCAAGTTCTTCAGGCTTACTTTGGGTAAAGAAGTACGTCTTAAAAACGCTTATATCATCAAGGGAGAGAGTGTTGTGAAAGATGAGAACGGAGAGATTACCGAAATTCACTGTACTTATGATCCAAAAAGCCGAAGCGGAAGTGGTACCGAAGAATCCATGCGTAAGGTGAAAGGAACGCTTCACTGGGTATCGGCCAAACATGCTATTGAAGCTGAAGTAAGGCTTTATGATCGCCTGTTTACCGTTGAGGCTCCAGATTCAGATAAGGAAAAGGATTTTACCGAATTCCTGAATCCTGAATCTTTGAAGATTATAAAAGGGTATTTAGAGCCAAGTTTGGAAAATGCTAAAATTTTGGATCAATTTCAGTTCCAAAGAATAGGATATTTTAACGTTGATAAAGACAGCACTCCAGAAAAGCTTGTTTTCAACCGTACGGTAACATTGAGGGATTCGTGGGGCGGAGGAAAAAATTAGAAGCTTGCCACTTTTTTCCATTTAAGAATACTTTAGCATTGGAATTTGGATATTAACCGGTTGTTAACAGCGCGACAGAGTGCATTATTCTATATTTGAGTATAGTATTAACCTTAACAACCAACAATATTATGGCAAATTCAGGAAGTACCTTTTTAGCATTATTAACCGGAGCTGCAATTGGTGCAGGTTTGGGATTATTATATGCACCTGACAGCGGTGAGGAAACCAGAAGAAAACTAGGTGAGAACGCCCGCAAAACTCAGGATGATCTTAACAGACGGTACAAGGAAACTTCTTCTAACCTAAGCCAGAAAGCCAAAAAAGCTAAAATGGACTTCGAAGACAGACTTGAAGAGACGCTGTCTTCCGCTAGTTCTAAAGCAGATGAGATCCTAAGCGGACTTGAAGCAAAACTGGAAGAACTTAGAAAACAGAACGCAAAGTTTCAAAAAGACAGAAAAGGGGAGACCGATTCAACTTCAGATAATATTGTAGTATAATTACAATATGGCGTTCGAAAGAATATCCGATAACTTACACAGGTTAAACGAGAACATTCGCTCCTTTGCTGAAAGCAGTGCGGAGTACTATAAACTTGATCTGTTTAATAAAACGATGAAAGGAGCTACTGCAGCAGTTAAAACTGTGGCAATAGCTTTTTTTATTCTTTTCGCTATCCTGTTCCTTTCTATTGCTATTTCGGTAGCACTCAGTAATTGGCTGGACTCTCCAAGCAGCGGCTTTTTTATTGTAGGAGGAATCTACCTGCTTATAGGCATCTTCATAATCTTTTTTGGAAGCTCTATCATCAATAAGATGATGTTGAAACCTGTTTCCAGAAAATTCTTTAATGACGATAAACCTGATCAAAAGGAAAGGGTAGAAGTAAAAGAAGAACCAGTATTAACTTCCGAAGAAATCATAACTGAAGAAGATGAGAGAATATAAGAATTTTAAAGAAATAGAACGGGATCTCAAATTATTGAAACTTCAGAAGGAGATTGATAAAGAAATGATCCTCTTAAGCTACAATCAAACTAAAGAGAGTTTGTCGCCAAAGAGGATCCTTAAAAGTGCCGCCGGAAGTATCTTTAAAAATGCCCTTATTTTGAAGGGTGCTACAACCATTTTAGGCTATATTGGAGATAAATGGAAATAGAACCGGTTAAAACCTTTCTTCTCCTTCCTGGTCATCCTTAGGTTCGTTCGATTCTCGATCCTTTTTTCTCTTATTCTCTATTCTTTCCTTCCTTTTTTGTTCTTTGAGCGCATTATCTTTTTTCATTGCTTCCCCAATTTGATTTGAAGCCGTGAAAGATGCGATCATGTTGTTCAACATATCACTTCCTGTTTGGGGAGAATTTGGGAGCAGGATCAAATTACTTTGGGTCTCTTCTCCAAGAGACTGTAACGTATCGTAATGCTGTGTCACCACAATAAGAGCCGAAGCTTCTTGCGAATTGATCCCTACATTGTTCAATACATCCACACTTTCTTCAAGTCCACGGGCAATTTCCCTTCTTTGATCGGCAATACCCTGACCTTGTAATCTTTTACTTTCTGCCTCGGCACGTGCCTTGGCTACGATCTTGATACGTTCAGCTTCAGCTTCATATTCAGCCGCTACTTTTTCTCTTTCTGAAGCGTTAATACGGTTCATTGCTGCCTTTACCTGGATATCGGGATCTATATCGGTTACAAGGGTTTTAATGATATCATATCCGTACTCCTGCATGGCCTCATTCAGTTCTCTTTTCACCGCGATTGCGATGTCATCTTTTCTTTCAAAAACGTCATCCAGTTTCATTTTAGGCACTTCGGCGCGAACCACGTCAAATACATATGAAGTGATCTGGTCATGGGAGTTTTCAAGCTTATAGAAAGCGTCATACACCCGGTCTCTTATAACCTGGAATTGTACTGAAACCTTCAATTTTACAAAAACGTCATCTTTAGTCTTGGTCTCGACCAGTACGTCTAATTGCTGAACTTTTAAGTTGATACGACCGGCGATCTGGTCGATGATAGGTATTTTAAAATGCAGACCGCTGTTGCTGATCCGCCTGAATTTTCCGAAGCGTTCTAAAATAGCCGCGGTTTGTTGTTTTACGGTAAATATTCCCGAAATGAGGATTATAAAGCCAATAAAAACCAAAAAAATTGATAAAATGGTAGTAATCATGTGGTGATTTTTTAATTTAACGGGAAGATAATAAATAAACTCCTACATTTAGTTTAATAATTTTAAAGCCACCATCACATGAACCTACAGAGATTCCTAATTTTGACCGGTATTTTATGTCTTCCATTCATGAGCTCCGGGCAAAGGCTCTGGGACGGTGAATACAACCGGTTGGGCTTACAGGCTGGTATTAACCATTTTACTATTCAAACATCTGAACCATTGCCAATTTCCTCGGGTATCAGCTGGACGGCAGGTTTTACTACCTGGGATTCATTTTACAATGATTTTATGTTCATCTACGGAATCAATTTTTATGACCTTAAGTTAACCATGGATGGCCGTGAAAATGAAGATCCCGATTCTCCTTATGCTGAAATACCCTTTACCATGTTGGGAGTTCAAGCCAATTTCTTCGGAAGTTATAAGATCGTAGATCATTATTTAAGCATTCATGCAGGTCCCATCTTGCAACTCAATGGAAAATTTGATGCCCGGCAGGATGCTGAATATTTTACTATTGAAGGATTTGAAGCCAATCCTATTGACCTGGAAGAAATTTCAAAACTGAATTTTAACCTGGCAATAGGCCTTGCCGGGGGACTGGAAAAAGTCAAATTATGGGTTCAATATCAATACGGAGTCAATAACATTTTTAAGAAACTTACCGATGACGGACTGGGGGAGAAGGACCCAAAACTTGAAAACCTTACCGGACATATAAGTATGGTCACCGGCGGATTGATCGTCTTTTTGTAATTAATCTCACAAAAATAAAGGGCCGAAAATTCATTTTTTCGGCCCTTTTTAATTTAAAAACAGTGGATTTTATAAAGTCTGCTGAGCTTTTTCCAGACGTTTTAAAGTTTCTTCTTTCCCAATAGCTGATGCTATTTCGAATACGTCAGGTCCCTGCATGGCTCCCACAAGAGAAAGTCTGAATGGCTGCATGACCTTTCCAAATCCAATTTCTTCAGAAGTGATCCAGGATTTTACTTTATCCTGAATGTTTTCTGCAGAGAAATCATCCGTTTCTTTAAGAATGTTCTTTACCTGTTCAATGATATCGCTTGTATCATCTTTCCAGGCTTTTTTAGCGGCTTTTTCGTCGTAGTTCTCAGGTGCGGTAAAGAAGTAGCTTCCTAATTCCCAAAAGTCGCTTACAAAGGTCGCACGCTCCTTTAAAAGCTGTATCACCTTCAGAATATATGCTTTATCGAATTCAAGACCTTTTTCTTTTAAGAATCGGTTGAATTCTTCGGTAAGTTCGTCGTCGTTAGCTTCCTGCATGTAATGATGCTGGAACCATTTTGTTTTTTCAGGATCAAACTTGGAACCTCCTTTAGAAACGTGCTCCAGGCTAAATGCTTTTACCAGTTGTTCTAAACTGTACATTTCCTGCTCGCTTCCGCCACCTTCGTTCCATCCTAGCAAAGCCAGCATGTTCACGACTGCTTCCGGGAAATAACCATCTTCCCTGTATCCTGCAGAGATCTCTCCAGATTTCGGATCTTTCCACTGTAAAGGAAATACCGGGAATCCGAGTTTATCACCGTCCCTTTTACTTAATTTTCCTTTTCCCTGAGGTTTCAGGATTAATGGAAGGTGAGCAAATTTAGGCTCCTTCCATCCAAATGCTCTGTACAATAAAACATGCAAGGCCAATGAAGGCAACCATTCTTCTCCGCGAATTACGTGTGAGATCTCCATAAGGTGGTCATCCACAATGTTAGCAAGGTGATAAGTAGGCATACCATCGCTTTTGAAAAGTACTTTATCGTCAAGAACTTTAGTTTCAATGACCATGTCGCCACGAATCTCGTCCTGTAGGGGAAGAGTTTCATTTTCCGGAACCTTGAACCTGATCACATAAGGTGCTCCGGAATCCAGTTTTTGTTTCACCTCCTTTTCGGAAAGAGAAAGGGAATTATTCAGCTTCAAACGGTTGTGCCAGTTATATATAAATGTTTTCCCGTTGGCTTCATGATCCTGCCTGTGGTGATCCAATTCTTCCGAAGTATCAAAGGCGTAATACGCATTTCCGGAAGCGATCAATTTATCAGCATATTCCCTGTAAAGATGTTTTCGCTCACTTTGCCTGTAAGGTCCAAAACCTTTGTCCTTACCGGGACCTTCATCATAAGGAATGTTACACCAGTTAAGAGAATTTACTATATAATCTTCTGCACCTTCTACATATCTGGCCTGGTCTGTATCCTCGATCCTAAGGATGAAATCCCCTTTGTGTTTCTTGGCGTATAGGTAGTTGAAAAGAGCCGTTCTCACTCCTCCAATATGTAAAGGGCCTGTTGGGCTTGGCGCAAATCGCACCCTAACTTTTTCTGTAGACATAAATGCTGATTTTAAGCGCAAAGGTAATGGTTTCTTTAGGTTTTAGAAACAGGCTGGTCTCAGCTTTGTATTCTTAACTTTGAAATTTAAATTGTATTTTTAATAGATTGGAATTCAGGAGGGGGCATGGATAATTTTGAGATCTTAACGGGTAAGCTAAAGGCTTTTATAAAAAGGTACTATTTAAATGAACTTTTGAAAGGCCTCATTTTGTTTATAGCCATTGGCTTGCTGTATTTTTTGCTTACTCTTTTTATTGAGCATATCTTCTGGCTGGATCAAACTGGACGCAGTATTTTGTTCTGGGCTTTCATTCTGGTGGAGGTCTTTTTATTCGGAAGATTTATCGTCTACCCGCTGCTGAAGATGTTCAGGATCTCGAAAGGGATCGATCATACCGAAGCTTCTAAAATCATCGGGAATCATTTTCCTGAAGTAAGTGATAAACTTCTGAATGTTCTTCAGCTTAAGAACAGTTCCCGTCAAACCGAATTATTGCTTGCCGGGATCGATCAAAAGGCAAAGGAACTACGGCCAGTACCATTTTCAATGGCCATTGATCTCAAAAAGAATCTTCCTTATTTGAAGTATGCAGCAATTCCCATTTTTATCCTCGGTCTGCTTTTCATTTCCGGTAGGGAAGAAGTCATCTCGGGAAGCTACGAAAGAGTGGTGCATTATAAAACCGCTTATGAACCACCGTCTCCTTTTTATTTTAATCTCAAAGATCAAAACTTGAAGGTTCGGGAGAATGAATCGTTGACCATTAATGTAATGACGGAAGGGGAGGTGGTACCTGAGAATGTTTCCATAAATTATCTGGGGCAAACCTATTTTTTGACCAGGATCTCCCCGGGTGTATTCAAATATACATTCGATAATATTTCAGAATCCTTTCAATTTAATCTCTTCGGAAATAAGGTAGTTTCAAAACCCTATTTCGTGGAAGTTGTGAATGTTCCGCGAATAAGAAATTTGAAGATGGAATTGCTTTTTCCGAAACACACCGGTTTACAGAATAAGGTGATCCAGGGAACAGGTGATGCCATCGTTCCTGAAGGAACTAAAGTTGAATGGTATGTGCAAACCAGTTCAACTGAAGAAGTCAATTTGAAACTGCCGGATTCCTTGGTCAGTTTTGAAAGGGAAGGAGATAATTTCTATATTGGAAAAAGGGTGTTTGATAACCTGAATTATGAAATAAGTACTTCCAACCGTGAGGTCCAAGATTTTGAAAATCTTGCCTTTCAAATGAGGGTTGTAAAAGATGAATTTCCGAAGCTTTCTTTAGAACATAAGATCGATTCGCTTGAACAGGAAGATCACTATTTCTACGGAAAATTCTCAGATGACTACGGAATTTCCCGTGTACGAATGATCGCGTATACGTTAGAAGAGCCTAAAAACTCTATTGTTAGGCAAATTCCGACGGGAAAAGGGGCTGTAGGGGAATTTTTAAGCGTTTTTCCAGATACTATTCAGCTTCAGAGAGGTTTAGAGTATCAAATTTACTTTGAAGTAACTGATAATGACGTACTTAACGGTTATAAATCTACTAAAAGTTCTGTTTTTAGCTATAAACGGAAAACCTTAGAGGAAGAAAAGATCGACAGGCTGGAAAATCAACAAGAGTCCATTAAAGCGTTAGATGAAAGCATTAAGGAACTGAAGCTATCTGAGAAGGAACTTGAAAAACTGAACCGGCTGCAAAATGAACGTTCCGAACTAAATTTTAACGATCGTAAACGGTTGGAAAAATTTTTGAAACGTCAAAAACAGCAAAATAAGATCATGGAATCTTATACCGACAAATTAAAGAAGACGCTTGAAGAGGAAGAGAATTCTTTTAATGAAGAATTGAAACAGGATCTTCAGGAGCGTCTTGAAAATAGGGAAGAGGAATTAAAGGAAAATGAGGAATTATTAAAAGAGCTCGAAAAGTATTCAGAAAAGATCCAGGAAGAAGGATTGAGCGAAAAACTGGAAGAACTTTCAAAAGGAGCAAAGACACGAGAGAAAAATCTGGAACAACTTTTGGAACTCACCAAGAGATATTATGTGCAGGAAAAACTTCAACAGATCTCTCAAGACCTCCAAAAATTAGCCGATAAACAAGAGGAACTTTCGAAGGAAGATAGTGAGACTTCACAAACCCAGGATTCACTTTCCAATGAAACTGAAAAAGCTCTGGAGGAACTTAAAAAATTAAGTGATGAAAATGAAGGTTTAAAGAAACCCATGGAACTTGGCAGGAATGAAGATTCTGAAAAAGAAATTCCGCAGGATCAAAAAAATGCTTCCGAGGATATCAAGAATGGTAAACCAAAAGATGCTAATCAAAAGCAAAAGGACGCATCTCAAAAAATGAAAAGCCTATCCAGTGAAATGAAAAAACAAATGCAAATGGGAGGCATGGAACAGATGCAGGAGGACGCGGATATGCTGCGGCAAATTCTGGATAATCTGATCACATTTTCATTCGAGCAGGAGGAACTTATGGAAGCCTTCAGAAAAATGGGACAAAACAGTCCGACTTTCTCGTCGAGTTTGAAAAGACAGAATGTTTTAAGGGAACATTTTGAACACATAGATGATAGTCTGTTTTCTTTAGCGCTTAGAAATCCTATGATCACTGAGACCATCAATTCCAAACTCGGAGACATTGACTACAATATTGACCAGGCTTTAAAAAGATTGTCTCAAAGTGAAATTCGGGGAGGTGTCGGTAGTCAGCAATATGTCATTACCGGGGCCAATGACCTGGCTTATCTTCTTAGCAGTGTACTCGGAAATATGGAACAAATGATGGCCCAGGCAATGGGTAAAGGAAAAGGAGGTGACGGTAAGGGAATGCAGTTGCCCGATATCATTCAGAAGCAAAAAGGATTGAACGAGCAAATGCAAAAAGGTGTTGAAAAGGGTGAGCGGGAAGGTGAAGGTCCTGAGGGATCCAAAGGGGAGTCTGAGGAATCCAGTGAGGAACTTTTCAGGATCTTCCAGGAACAGCAATTATTAAGGAAAGCCCTGGAAGAACGATTGAAGGAAGAGGGTCGTTCAGGATCCGGAAAAATTCAAAAGGAAATGGAACAGATCGAAAAGCAACTTTTGGAAAAAGGTTTTGACAGGAAGACTTATGAAAGAATGAAAAGATTGGAACATAATTTGCTTGATCTGGAGGATGCCGAAATAGAACAGGGAGAAAAACCAGAAAGGGAATCAAATAGAGGTAAGGAAGGGTTTGAAAATAAGACTAAGGTTCAAATTATTAAGGCCAAAGAATATTTTAATACGACTGAAATTTTAAACAGACAAAGCTTACCTTTGCGCCAAATTTACAGACAAAAAGTAAAGCATTATTTTGAACGAGGAGATCATTAATTTTTATTCTGAAAATAGTTTTGAACTGGAGGATCAAACCCTCTATGAAAACTGGTTAAAAGAAGTTATTTTTTCTGAAGGTAAAAAGACCGGAGAGATAAGTTTTATATTCTGTGATGATGAATATCTGCTTAAGATCAATCAGGATTATTTGGATCATGATACCTATACAGATATTATAAGTTTTGATAATACGGTTGGGAATATTCTTAACGGTGATATTTTTATCAGCACACAAAGGGTTCAGGAAAACGCCGAAACCTTCAAGGTTCCATTTTCAGAAGAATTGAAAAGAGTGCTTGTTCATGGTATTTTACACTTTAGTGGATATAAGGACAAGACTACCGAAGAACAGGAATTAATGAGAGAGAAGGAAGAGGAAAAAATGAAAATGTTCCACGTGGAACAATAGACCGAAAATTTATGTTTGAAAAGAAATACGATGTTATTGTAGTAGGTGCGGGACACGCCGGAAGTGAAGCTGCAGCAGCAGCTGCAAACATGGGCAGCAGCACCTTGCTTATTACAATGAATCTTCAAAATATCGCTCAAATGAGTTGTAATCCTGCTATGGGCGGAATCGCAAAAGGACAAATAGTTCGCGAGATCGATGCCCTTGGAGGATACAGCGGATTAGTGAGTGACACCAGTGCAATTCAATTTAAAATGTTGAACAAATCCAAAGGACCTGCAATGTGGAGTCCGAGGGTTCAAAGTGACAGAATGATGTTTGCTGAGCATTGGAGATTGCGTTTGGAAAATACTCCGAATCTTGATTTTTATCAGGAAATGGTTTCCGGTCTCATCATTGAAAAAGACAAAGTAGTTGGTGTAAGAACTTCTCTGGGAATTGAAATTAAAGCTAAATCTGTTATCCTTACCAACGGAACTTTTTTGAATGGTTTGATCCATATTGGAGATAAACAGTTTGGAGGTGGAAGGGCAGGAGAAAGAGCTGCTACAGGAATTACGGAAGAGCTTGTTCAGATAGGTTTTGAGTCGGGAAGAATGAAGACCGGAACTCCTCCAAGAGTCGATGGAAGATCTTTGGACTATTCCAAAATGGTAGAGCAACCGGGTGATGATATTCCTGCTAAATTTTCTTATTTGGATGAAACTTCACCATTGAAAAAACAAAGGTCCTGTTACATGAGTTATACTTCTCCTGAAGTTCATGAATTGCTGAAAGAAGGTTTTGACAGGTCCCCGATGTTCAATGGTAGAATTAAAAGTATTGGTCCCAGATATTGTCCTTCTATAGAAGATAAGATCAACCGTTTTGCAGATAAAGATCGTCACCAATTATTCATTGAACCTGAAGGTTGGAATACGGTGGAAATGTACATAAACGGATTCTCAACTTCACTTCCGGAAGATGTTCAGTTTAGAGCTTTGAGATCTGTCCCCGGATTTGAAAACGTGAAGTTCTTCAGACCGGGTTACGCGATCGAATATGATTATTTCCCGCCTACACAATTGAAGCACACCTTAGAGACCAAATTGATAGAAGGTTTGTATTTCGCCGGACAGATCAACGGTACAACCGGTTATGAAGAAGCAGGATCTCAAGGTTTGATGGCTGGTATAAATGCCGCCCTAAAAGTTCAGGAAAAGGATGAATTCGTACTGCAAAGAAGCGAAGCTTATATTGGTGTTTTGATCGATGATCTTATTACAAAGGGAACAGAGGAGCCATATAGAATGTTCACTTCTCGCGCAGAATATCGAACCTTATTAAGACAGGATAATGCCGATTTCAGACTGACACAAAAGTCATTTGATATAGGTTTAGCTTCGGAAAAGAGGCTTCGAAAAATGGAGGAGAAGAAAGAAAAATCTTCTTCGTTCGTTTCATTCTTGAAAGATACAAGTGTTGTTCCTGAAGAAGCAAATGTTGTTTTGGAGGGAAAGAATTCTTCTCCCATGAAACAATCCGATAAAATTTTCAAGGTTTTTTCCAGGCCCAATATCACCATGGAAGATGTCCGGAATTTTTCTGGTGTAAATGAATTTATCGAACAAAATAATCTAAAGGAAGAGGAACTTGAACAGACCGAAATTCAGATCAAATATTCCGGCTATATCGAAAAGGAAAAAAACAACGCCGATAAATTGAACCGTTTGGAGGGTATCAAAATTCCATCGAATTTTGATTACTCGAAGATCAAATCCATGTCTTACGAAGCACGTGAAAAATTGAAAAAGGTTAAACCTACATCTGTTTCACAAGCTTCAAGAATTAGTGGTGTGAGTCCAAATGATATTTCGGTTTTGCTGGTATATATGGGACGGTAAATTTTCAACGTTCCACGTGGAACAATTCTATAAATTTTTAATTTTCGCAATTACTTTTGGATATTAAACCTGCACTTGAATTTTCAGACAGACCTTTTTTGGTTTGTAAAGATCATACCGTAAGTGGTCGTTTTTTTGAATTATATAAAGATGAGGAATATGATCTTTTGGGTACTTTTCCGCGTCCGGAAAAAGACAAACTTTCGGAGTATTATAAAAGCGAAAATTATATTTCTCACACCGATTCTAAAGAATCACTTTTTGATAAGATCTACCAGCTTGTAAAATCTTATATGCTTCAGAAGAAAATGAACTGGATTCAACAAGAGAAAAAATCCAGTGGTTCAATTTTGGATATAGGAGCAGGAACCGGAGATTTTTTATTGAAGGCCAAAGAAAATAATTGGGAAGTTTTTGGAGTGGAACCAAATTCAAATGCAAGAAATCTTGCTTCGAAAAAAGGACTGGAGTTGCGAGAAGATTCTTCAGAATTTGAAAATGGTAAATTTGACGTGATCACCATGTGGCATGTTCTAGAACATGTACCCGATCTTGAAGTACAGATCAAGGAATTAAAACGACTTTTGAAACCTGATGGACTTTTAGTTATTGCGGTTCCTAATTTCAAAAGTTACGATGCAAAGGTGTACAAAGAAAATTGGGCAGCTTATGATGTTCCAAGACACCTTTATCATTTTTCCCAATCTTCGATCAGTAAGATCTTTGGAAAATTTGGTTTTACATTGAAATTTAGAAAAGGATTGATGTTCGATTCTTTTTATGTAAGTCTTCTTTCTGAAAAATATAAATCCGGAAAACCGAATCCGGTAAAAGGGGTTTTCACCGGTCTAATTTCTAATTTGAAAGCTTTTTCAACCGGAGAGTATTCTTCCCTGGTCTATTTCCTTAAAAATTCCTGATTTTCGCATTTTAAAGCCTTTTGAGCCTATTTAAGGCAGCTTGACAAGGTTTTACCTTGCTGTTTTTTATTCCCGGGCTTAAATTCCGCCTAATAAAGCTGTTTTAGATAGTAATTTGTTATAGGAAGTGAAGTATCTATTGATTTATCTAATAGGTTGACATTTCGGTACTTTAAGAGGAAGAAACCAATTCCTTTCTTATTTTTGCTCAAATCAAAAACCAGAGAGATGAAAAAATTATTTGTGGCTCTTTTTTTAGGAGTTGTGTTTACAAGTTGTAATAATGATAAGACCGCTTATGTGGATACTACAAAATTGATCCAGGAGTTTTCAGAAATGAAAGCGGTAGAAGCAGAATTCAATGAGAGATCTGTCAAACTGAAACAGGAATTGGATTCAGCAGCGAGAGGATTTCAGCAGGAAGTTCAGGAATACCAAGCGAACATGGCTACCATGTCTCAGGCAGAAAGACAGGCTACTGAAAAGGAATTAATGCAAAAGCAACAGATCCTTCAGCAGCAACAGCAAATGAAAAGCGGACAGCTAAGGCAGGAAAGCGACCAGGTTGTTGATTCACTTATTACCAAGGTTAAAGACTTTGTAAAAGCTTACGGTGAAGAGAATGACTATACTTACATTTTTGGATCTAATGAGTCTGCTAACATCATGTATGCCGAAGAAGGTCTTGATATTACCGAGGAGATCCTTGCTGAGATGAACGAAGGAAAAGAAATTACTTCAGAAGAAGCTGAGGAAGTTGAAGAAGAAACAGCTGAAGTAGAGGAATAAGATTCCAAAAATTTACAATTTAAAAAGGGTTCCGAACGGAACCCTTTTTTTATGCGGTGATAAGATACAGCCCGAAGACGACGACCATGAAATATCCCGTGATAGTAAAGGCTCCGGGATAATCTTTCGCTACACGCTGTCCAAACAGTAGCATCAATAAGGTGATAGCGGCAAGCACTAGTGACCAAAGTGCGAGGAAGGATTCCCCGTTAATTAGAAGGGAATAGAATCCTCCAATGGCCATGAATCCTACAATAACCTCCAAAATTAAAATGGTTATAACCAGTAGCGGTACCATGCCACTTAAAAATGTATTTCCAAAATGCCCTTTTAGCCAGGCTACATTTCCTTTCCAGTCCATAAGCTTATCCAGCCCGGACTGTAAAAAAGTGATTACGGTAAAAAGAAGAATTAATAAGATTGGAATGTTGGTGTTGATTGTTTCCATAAATTTTAATTACTATGTAATAATCGGGTTAGTTTAATTGATAGATCTGTTAGTATGATCTTAGCGTTTCCGTTTCTTTCAATATGATAAATGGCGTCCTCCAGTTCTTTGGTGATCCCCATGATATTGTTCCCGCTCACAAAAGGAGAGAACTTTTCAAGAGAGAAACCTTTCACCTGGGGTTCCATAAAAACGAGTTCTTTCGCATGATAATTCTGAAGCAATGCCTGTCGGAAAAAATCCAGACAGAACAGAAGAAACTTCTTTTGAGTTTCCCTTCCGGTGGCAGCGATCATTTCACTCCAGCTAATAAGATCCTGGATCGCTGTTTTATTGCCTTTTGCCTTGAAAGCGCTTCTAACCCAGGTTACGAACCATTCTTCAAATTGTTCATCTCCCGAATTATGTCGCAGGATATTTAGTGCACTGGTATAATTCCCGTTTGCCCTGTGTGCGATCTTCAATGCTTCAGATTGTTCACTGCCTTCGTTGGCCATTAAACCATCGGCTATCACAGCCTCATTGAGAGGGGGGAAGTGTAGAGTTTGACACCGGGAACGAATGGTTTGAATGATGCTTTCCTCTTCTTCGGTAATAAGTATGAACAGTGTATCCTTCGGTGGTTCCTCGATCAATTTAAGAAGCTTGTTTGAAGCTGCTGTATTCATCTTTTCGGCCATCCAGATGATCATCACTTTATATCCTCCTTCATATGCCTTCAGGGAAAGTGATTTTACGATTTCCTGTGCTTCATTTACACCAATTTGCCCTTGCTTATTTTCAATTCCGAGCTTTTGGTACCAGTCAAAAAGGCTTCCGTAGGGTTCATTTTCCAGAAATTGTCTCCAATCCTCTAAAAAATTCCCCGAAACCGGATTTTTTTTGACCTTATCATTGGCAGCAACCGGGAAAGCAAAATGCAGATCGGGATGCGACAATTTGTTCATTTTAATATTGCAGGCCTCAAGGCCTGAATTATTCTCACCTCCTGTGTTCCTGCATAGTAGGTACTGTGCGTAAGCGATCGCCATGGGCAAAGTGCCGCTTCCGGCAGAACCCACAAAAAGTTGCGCGTGAGGAACCCGGCCTTTATCAGCGGTCGTGGTCAGGTGATTCTTTATGTGCGGAAGGCCTAATACTTGAGAAAATAGCATAAGCAAAGATAAAATTTATCTACACTTTTATATCTTAGAGAAAATTTTAATTTGATCAAAACTTACGCTATGAAAACTATAGATGACTACAATTTTCAAAATAAAAAAGCATTAATCAGAGTTGATTTCAACGTGCCGTTGAACGACGAACTTGAAGTTGGGGATACCAGCCGAATCGAAGCTGCAAAACCAACCATCATCAAAATTCTGGAGGATGGCGGAAGTGCCATCTTAATGTCTCACCTGGGTAGACCCGAAGGTGTGGAACAAAAGTATTCCCTTGAGAACATTGTAAGCAAGGTTTCTGAAATTCTTGGAGTGCGTGTAAAATTCGTCCCCGCTTGTGTGGGAGATGTAGCCGAAGATGCTGCCGATGAATTGCAGCCGGGAGAAGTATTACTTTTAGAGAACCTGCGTTTCCATTCTGAGGAAAAAAAGGGAGATGATGAGTTTGCAAAAGACCTTTCTAAATTAGGGGATATTTATGTGAATGACGCATTTGGAACGGCTCACCGTGCTCACGCTTCTACCACTATAATCGCAAAATACTTTGATGATAAGTGTTTTGGTTATCTGTTAGCTAAGGAAATTGAAAGTATCGAAAAGGTACTGGGTAATTCTGAAAAACCTGTGACAGCAGTGCTGGGAGGCGCAAAAGTTTCAACCAAGATCACCGTTATTGAGAACATTCTTGAAAAGATCGATCATCTGATCATTGGAGGTGGGATGACCTATACATTTATTAAAGCTCAAGGCGGAAAGATTGGAAGTTCTTTGGTGGAAGATGACAAGCAGGAACTTGCTTTAAAGATCCTTAAATCTGCGAAGAATAAAGGTGTGAAAGTACATTTACCGGTAGATTCGGTAATAGCCGATAGTTTTTCTGAATTGGCAAATACTGAAGTTGTTCCTGTAGATGAAATCCCTGATGGCTGGATGGGCCTTGACATTGGTCCTGAAACAATTAGTAATTACGGGAGGGTTCTTGAAGAATCAAAAACCATTCTTTGGAACGGTCCAATGGGAGTTTTCGAAATGGATCCTTTCGCTAAAGGAACTATCGCCATAGGAGACCATATTGTGAAGGCAACCGAAAAAGGAGCTTTCTCACTGGTAGGTGGAGGAGACTCTGTCGCAGCTGTTAAAAAATACAATCTTGAAAATAAGGTAAGCTATGTGTCTACCGGTGGTGGCGCTATGTTGGAGATGTTAGAAGGAAAAAGTCTTCCTGGAATTGAGGCCATGAAAAAGTAAAGAGGTACGATAATTGAAGGCCTGTACGTTATTGATGTAAATTAATACAAAATCCTATGATGAGAAAAGTTCTTCCTTTTGCACTTTTGCTGACGACGGTAACCCTGTTCGGTCAGCAAAAAGGAACCGAAGAGAATAATGAAAAGAAACAGGATACAGAGGAGACCACAGATACTATTCGTTTACCCGAACAGGATTTCTTCTTATTAATGAACAGTGATGACGTAGAGATCGCTAACAATGTTCCTATCCACCAAATTATAAAAGATTCTGTTGTTTATGCACTCTTAGACGATCCGGGAGCCGCGATGATCGACTCTCTATGGCAAAAAGAGCTTTTTCAATCCAGTCTTTATGACGGTTTACAGGATTCGCTTGTAAACTCAGAGTACAACGAAGTGGTTTTTGATGAACTGCCTACAGATACTCTCAAAATGAGACTGGAGAAGCTCAACGCTAAGACACCCTTCAATGTTGAATACAACCCAATACTTGAGAATGTCATTAAGTCCTATCTAAAAAGAAATAAGAAAGGACTGGAGAGACTTATGTCCTTAAGTGACTATTACTTCCCGATGTTTGAACAAAAACTCGATAAGTATAATATTCCTTTAGAGGTCAAATACCTTGCTATTGTTGAATCTGCTTTGAACCCCAGGGCTCGTTCGCGGGTTGGAGCAACCGGTTTGTGGCAATTCATGTTTGCAACCGGAAAGATGCACGGTCTGGATGTAAGTTCGTATGTTGATGAACGTATGGACCCAATGATGTCTACGGAAGCAGCCGCCCAGTACCTGTCTACCCTTTACCGGGTTTTTGAGGATTGGGACCTTGTGCTGGCGTCGTATAATTCAGGACCCGGAAATGTTTCAAAAGCCATTAGAAGAAGCGGCGGATCCAACAATTACTGGAATCTTAGACCATATCTTCCACGTGAAACAGCGGGATATGTGCCTGCATTTTTGGCTACCATGTATATATTTGAATATGCCGAAGAACATGGATTTCAGCCCGAAAGGCCTGCCACAACTTACTTTGAAACAGATACGATTCACACCAAAAAGCTGTTGACCTTTGACCAGATCTCAGAAGTAACGGGGGTGGAAAAAGAACTTTTACAGTTCCTAAATCCAAGTTACAAACTGGATATCATTCCTTATATCGCAGACGAGGACTACAGTTTGCGTTTACCTCGTAATAGATCGGGTTTCTTTGTAAATAATGAAGAAGCGATCTATCAATATGCTCAGGCAAAACTGGAGGAAAGGGAAAAACCGTTACCACAGCTGGTTGATACCGATTCACGGATTCGATACAGGGTTAAAAATGGCGATTATCTGGGCCGTATTGCAGAGAGATATGGTGTAGGGGTAAGCCAGATCAAGCGCTGGAATAACTTGCGAAGCAATAACCTTAGAGTCGGTCAGAGATTGACCATTTATCCAAGAAAAGTGGTTGCATCTAGTAGTTCTTCTTCAAGCAGTAGTTCGTCACCAAAGTTCTATACCGTTAAAAAGGGAGATTCTTTGTGGAGTATTTCGAAAAAATTCCCGGGAGTGACGGTACAAAAGATCAAAGACCTGAACAACATGCGTGGCAGCAGTCTTAAACCTGGTATGAAACTTAAACTTTCGGAAGGTTAGGCCTTCCTAAATTGACCAATATGAGAAAAATAACCATTTTTTTATTCAGCTTTTTATTTGTTCTAACCTCCTGTGGAGATGACAAGGAAAACAAAGTAATCTTGTCAAACTCTTCCGGAAACATCAATAATCTTTCTGTGATCATTGAAAATGATCTCTGGAACGGAGAAGTAGGAGAGGCCATAAGAAGGATCCTTGCGGCTCCGGTAGACGGTCTTCCTCAGGAAGAGCCATTGTTCTCAATTAGCCAGATGCCGCCCGAAGCTTTTTCAGGCTTTGTTAGAAAGAACAGGATCTTCTTGAAGGTCGAAGAAGGAAAAGAAGCGAATGTAAAAGTGGCAGAAAACCCATATGCAAGGCCTCAAACGGGGATCAAGATCTCCGGACAAACAGATCAGGAGATCATTGACCAATTGGAGCAACATTCCGAAAAAATAATCAGCACTTTAAAGGCGACCGAGATCAAAGAAAAACAACGTCGTATCAAGAAGTCTTTAAAAGATGATACACGCCTTGAAAAAGAGTTGGGAATATCTCTAAAATTCCCGACAGCTTATAGATATGCGAAAGAGGAGGATGGTTTCTACTGGATCAGAAAAGACATCCCTAACGGTAGTCTTGAGATCCTTGTGTATGAAGTCCCTTTAGGAACCATTCAAAAGGATACTAATGTAATTGGAAATATCATTGCAATGCGTGATTCCATTGGGAAAGCGCATATTCCGGGACCACTGGAGGGAACTTACATGATAACTGAGGAGGCTTATGCGCCTTATTTGTTTGAATCACAAATTGACGGGAAGTTCGCGTGGGAGACTAAAGGAACCTGGGAAGTAAAAGGTGCTTTTATGGCAGGCCCTTTTGTAAACTATGCAGTACTAGATCAAGAGAATAACCGTTATGTTGTTCTTGAAGGCTTTACGTTCAAACCTTCAGCCAGTAAACGGGATCATATGCAGGAGCTCGAAGCCATTCTGAAATCGGCGAAGATCAAATAATACCAAAAGAAAAAACCCAACGAAAGTTGGGTTTTTTACTATTCAAAAGGTAATAAAATATTACAATCTTTTCTGATCTTCTTCAGGCTTGGTTGCTGGCTCATCTTCTTTAGAAGCATCTTTGAATTCTTTGATTCCGCTTCCTAATCCACGCATTAATTCAGGAATTTTTCTTCCGCCAAATAATAACAACACCACAATAACTATAAATATAATTTGCGGTGTTCCAATAACCCATGGTAAAATAACTGCGTTCATAACGATAAATTTTGTGCCGCAAAGTTAGCAATAAAACTTTAAATCAATGGTTTCTGTATATAGAAAAGCAGATTAAATTTAACTTTATCCTATCTTTGCCTTAGCCCCTTAACTATGGATGAGAATAGAGAACATAAAAAGAAATTTTCAGAAAAGCTACTCCACAAGTACAGGCTGGTGATCCTTAATGAGGATACTTTTGAAGAGAAATTATCCTTCGAACTTACCCGCCTAAATGTGTTTGTTGTGGCTAGTGTAACAGGAATCTTGCTTATTGCAGGAACAACTGTTCTAATTGCATTTACCGGCCTTAGGGAATATATCCCAGGGTATTCATCAACCGAGCTGAAACAAAAAGCAGTAGCTCTGGCTTATAAGACCGATTCGCTTCAAAATGTGGTGAATGTGAATAATCAATATCTTAACTCTATAAAAAGGGTGCTTTCAGGTGATGTGAAATCTGTTGAGTTCAACAGGGATTCGCTTCTGGAGAGTCAGCGAATAGATCCGCAGGATATTGATCTTGCTCCTTCTAAGGAAGACTCGTTATTAAGAGATATAGTGGTGCAGGAGGACAAATACAATTTCCTGGAAACGGCTACTACTAAAGCTAATTATGCATTGTTCCCTCCAATTAAAGGACCTATTTCTGAAGGTTACGATATTAAGAAGAAACATTTTGGAGTTGATATAGTCGCGACCAATAACGCACCCGTAAAATCTGTTGCAGACGGAACGGTTATCTTTGCAGGCTGGACTTCGGCCACGGGGAACGTTATCATAGTAGAACACAGCTTCGGACTTATTTCAACTTATAAACACAATTCTTCCCTTACCAAAGAACAGGGAGAGCGGGTTTTGAAAGGTGAGGTGATCGCAACTGCAGGATCAACAGGAGAATTTTCGACCGGGCCGCACGTGCATTTTGAGTTATGGAGTGAAGGACACCCCGTTAACCCTACAGATTTCATTGATTTTCAATAATATTTATGTCTATAAAGTCATTTTCAGCTAAAATATTTGCATCCTATATCCAACGGAAAATAGATTCTTGGGCCTCAAAACCTGAAGAAACTCAGCAGAAGGTATTCAGGGAACTGATCAAGAAAGCGAAAAACACAGAGTTCGGGAAGGATCATGATTTCGGTAATATTTCTTCTTCCGAAGAATTTGCCAGTAAAGTTCCTATCAGGGATTATGAGGAATTAAAACCGTATGTTGACCAAATGGTTGCGGGGAAAGAAGATATACTTTGGCCTGGAAAACCTTTGTATTTCGCCAAGACTTCAGGAACCACCAGTGGTGCGAAATATATTCCGCTTACCAAGGAATCAATGCCCACGCATATCAACGCGGCCAGGAATGCTATTCTTTGCTATATCCATAACACCGGAAAATCTGATTTTGTAGACGGGAAAATGATCTTTTTACAGGGTAGTCCTGAGCTAGATGAGAAGAATGGCATCAAACTAGGACGCTTATCTGGGATCGTCGCGCATTTTGTGCCTGGATATCTTCAAAGAAACCGCATGCCTAGCTGGGAAACCAACTGTATTGAAGACTGGGAAACCAAAGTAGAAGCTGTTGTCGGTGAGACCGTAAATGAAGATATGACCGTGATTAGCGGAATTCCTTCCTGGGTACAGATGTATTTTGAGCGTTTACAGGCCAGGACCGGTAAAAAAGTAGGGGAGATCTTCCCTAATTTTAATCTGTTTATTTATGGCGGGGTGAACTTTGAACCGTACCGCGCAAAATTTGAAAATCTTATAGGCAGGAAAGTGGATAGTATTGAGCTTTTTCCTGCTTCGGAAGGATTCTTTGCTTTTCAGGACAAACAGGATGAGAAAGGAATGCTGCTGCAGCTCGATTCGGGTATTTTCTATGAATTTGTAAAGGCTGATGAATTCTTCAGTGAAAATCCGAAGCGATTGACCATTGGAGAGGTGGAACTTCACACTAACTATGTGATGATCATATCGACCAATGCAGGATTATGGGCTTATAATTTGGGAGATACCATACAATTCACTTCTTTAAAGCCTTACAGAGTGATCGTTTCCGGAAGGATCAAACACTTTATTTCGGCTTTTGGAGAGCATGTGATCGCCAAGGAGGTAGAACAGGCTATGCAGGAAGCCACAATAGATACAGATGTGCGAATAACCGAATTCACTGTTGCTCCACAGATCACTCCCGAAGGAGAGCAATTGCCGTATCATGAATGGTTCATAGAATTCGAAAAAGAACCGGAAGATATCAATGCCTTAGCCAGAGATCTGGATGAATCGCTTCAGAAGCAAAACTCCTATTACTTTGATCTTATTGAGGGGAAGGTGCTTCAGAAATTAAAAATAACCCCGGTTCCTAAAGGAGGATTTCAGGAGTATATGAAATCAATCGGAAAACTGGGAGGACAAAATAAATTACCGAGACTATCCAATGATCGTAAGATCGCTGAGGTCCTCGAAAAACTATAAAAAAGACTTTAGAATATATGAGTAAGATAAAATTACAGGGACGCACAAGAGCTCAGGAGAGTTCCAATGCCATTGAAAGAATGTACATCACCATGCGCCACCTGTTTAATCGTGGATTTTATAAACCGATGGGGGTTTCGGGAGAGACCTTAAGGGAAGCTTTATTGATCCTTAGACCTGAGATCTATGGGTCTGTAGCTGAAGAAAAGGTGGAATTGAACGGATTGCTTTACGTGATCGATCGTCTACCAATTGGCCTTGAGGAATGCCGTTTTATAAACCTTACCAGTGATGAAGGTTACGGGAATTCACACTTTAAACCTATTGTCCCTCCAAAGAGACGCCGCAATTGTTACAGGATCGACGATGAACAAATGAACATTGAGATCACCCGCGGGCGATCTGAGATCTATGATATCCTGACTCACCTTACCTTCCTGTTCATTGAATCCCATAAGATCATGCGCAGGGTGTTGATCGATGAAGAAGGAGGAGTCTCAAGAGACTGGGAAAAGCTTGAAAGAGCGGTTCTTAGTGAGGAACCTCTTAGCCAGGCTGAGAGAGAGGTTGCTTTGACACATACCGCTAATATTCTTGGTAGAACATTCAGGGAGGTGACCACGATATACCCAATGTTCAGCATTAAGGAAAATAACGAACGTTTTATTCACATTGTTTACTGGTTAGGAAAACTGGCCATGGATGAGATGCTGAATAATAATAAGCGTATAGTGACCTTTAGTCCGGTTTTAAGGGAAAGATTGGGACACCATATTCACGGGGAGATCTGGGCGAACAAGATCAAAGAGGTCCTTCTTGAAAAGGATCTTTTGCACAGGCCTTTACATATCATCAGTGCCAACATGCACAGTGTGATGAACACCTTGTACGCGCCGGAAGCTCTCAAAACCGAACTTAAAAAGAAATCAATTTCTTCTATTTACGAGGACCTTAGCAACAGTGCCAACGGGAAGTTACGAATGAAAGTGATGAAACTGGCCGGTGAAGAAGGAATGACCTTTATAAATGACACCAGTGGAACGAACATTGACGTACAGATCTTTGATACGGCCAAACTGGAATCCCTGAATAGTCAGTTCAAGTTAAATGAGAACCTGAAAGACGAAGAAAAGCCGGTTCTTATGGTCATGGATTACGCATTTGGGGAACAGGCTTATGAGACCATGGATGAAATGCTGAAACCTTATGAAACTGAAGACGGAAACATTCTTATGAATGTGGCGTCTATTTCTATCATGGGGAAAGCGGGAATCCTGGTCGGCGGAAAAGGGGATATTATGATACCATCTGCACACCTTTTTGAAGGTACTGCAGATAACTACCCGTTTACAAATGAATTGACCAAAGCAGATCTTGAAGGTCACGGCATCAATGTTTGTGACGGTTCCATGATCACTGTTCTGGGTACTTCCCTTCAGAATAAGGATATTCTAAAGTTCTTCCATGAGTCTACCTGGAATGTGGTAGGTCTTGAAATGGAAGGAGTGCATTACCAGAAAGCCATTCAGGCGGCCGCGAAATTACGAGGCAGCATTAGTGATGAGGTGAAAGTGAGGTACGCATATTACGCTTCAGATAATCCGTTGGAAACAGGAAGCACATTAGCTTCTGGTGGTTTGGGTACCACAGGGGTGAAACCTACTTACCTGATCACTGAAAAGATCCTGGAACAAATTTTCAAATCATAAAACTTCCGAAGTAATATGAAGAATGACATAAAGAATATTTTGGTGACGGGAGGTGCCGGCTTTATCGGGTCCAATTATATCAACATGTATGCGACCAAAGAGAATATTCATATCGTCAATCTTGATAAACTTACTTATGCTGGGAATCTGGATAACCTGGAGGTTGAAAATGCTTCCAATTATACCTTTGTGCAAGGCGATATTGGTGACAAGGTTCTGGTAAAGGAGCTTTTTGAAAAATACCGTTTTCAGCAGGTGATCAATTTTGCTGCGGAATCTCACGTGGATAATTCTATTCTGGATCCTTCAGCTTTTGTTGAGACCAATATTTCGGGAACATTTAACCTGCTTCAGAATGCCTATAAGCTTTGGATGGAAAAACCATTCAGTCTGAAAGCGGAATTCAAAAGTGCCAGATTTTTACATGTTTCTACAGATGAGGTCTACGGAACCCTGGGCAAAGAAGGACTTTTTACCGAAGAGACTCCGTACGCTCCTAATAGTCCGTATTCGGCATCTAAGGCAGCTTCAGATTTCTTGGTCCGAAGTTACTTTCATACTTACGGAATGCCGGTGGTCACGACCAATTGTTCCAATAACTACGGGCCGAATCAGCATGATGAAAAGCTTATTCCAACTATCATCAGGACAGCCTTAAATGAAGGACCAATCCCAATTTACGGAGACGGAAAGAATGTACGCGACTGGTTATACGTCTCAGATCATTGCAAGGGTATTAACCTGGTCCTTGAAAAAGGGAAGTTGGGCGAAACTTATAATATTGGCGGTCGTAATGAACGGGAGAATATTTATATAGCGCAAAAGATCTGTGATCTTTTAGATAAATTGGAGCCTCGAAAAAATCGCAAAAGTTATTCTAAATTGATAACTTTTGTGAATGACAGGCCGGGACACGACCGGCGATATGCCATAGACGCTTCAAAGATTGAGGATGAACTTGGATGGAAGGCCGATGAGAATTTTGAAACCGGAATTGAAAAGACCATTCAATGGTATCTTGAAAAATATAAGAAATGAAAGGAATTATTCTAGCAGGCGGCTCCGGAACCAGGTTACACCCGTTAACACTCGCGGTCAGCAAGCAGCTGATGCCGGTTTACGACAAGCCTATGATCTATTATCCGCTGTCAACCCTCATGATGGCCGGGATAAGGGAAATTCTTATAATTTCTACGCCAAAAGATTTGCCGCTGTTCAGGGAACTGCTTGGTGACGGAAGCAAATTCGGCTGCACCTTTGAATACGCGGTTCAGGATGAACCTCGCGGACTGGCAGAAGCTTTTATTATTGGCGCTGATTTCATCGGAAAAGAAAAAGTTGCCCTTATACTGGGTGATAATATCTTTTACGGTTCCGGGCTGGATACTTTGTTGCAAAGCAATAATGATCCAGATGGAGGTTTGATCTATGCCTATCATGTGCAGGATCCAAAGCGTTATGGAGTGGTTGACTTCGATTCCACTGGCAAAGTGATCTCCATTGAGGAGAAACCTTCAGCCCCAAAATCTAATTTTGCGGTGCCGGGAATCTATTTTTACGATAATGAGGTAGTTGAAATAGCTCGCGGCATTAAGCCTTCTTCCAGGAATGAACTGGAAATTACAGATGTCAATAATGCCTATTTGAAACAAGGCAAATTACAGGTCAGTATTTTAGATAAAGGTACAGCCTGGCTTGATACTGGAACTTTTGATTCGCTTATGAAAGCATCTCAGTTCGTACAGGTGATCGAAGAACGCCAGGGATTGAAGATAGGAGCTATCGAAGAAACAGCCTTTAAAATGGGCTATATTACAAAAGAAGAATTACATGAACTTGCTCAACCTTTGTTGAAGAGTGGCTATGGTGAATATTTATTAGAACTGGATTAATGTTAGAGCTCAAAAACACACCCTTAAAAGATTGTTTTATTCTGAAGCCTGCTGTGTTTAGCGACGCAAGGGGAACTTTTATGGAAAGTTTCAATGAAAAGCGATTTAAGGATACCACAGGCCTGGACATTCATTTTGTACAGGATAACCAGTCAACTTCTGAAAGAGGGGTTTTAAGAGGGCTTCATTTTCAAATCGGGGATCATGCCCAGGCAAAGCTGGTGAGAGCTGTGGTTGGAGAATTAATGGATGTAGTTGTAGACCTGAGACCTGATTCTCCGACCTTTAAAAAGTCATTTAAAGTGGTTTTAAGCGATGAAAACCAATTCCAACTATTTGTACCTGCCGGATTCGCTCATGGCTTCATAACGCTTTCGGAAACCTCTGTTTTCGCATATAAATGTGACCAATATTACAACAAGGAAGCAGATGGCGGTGTGATATGGAATGATCCAACCCTGAACATTGACTGGGATTTTCCTGAAGAAGAGATCAAGCTTTCCGAAAAGGACGCTCAATTACCCACTTTTAAAGAACTAGGTCTATGAAAAAGGTACTGGTAACGGGTGCATCTGGGCAGTTGGGGCAGTGCGTTAAACGATTGTCTTCGAGATACCAGGAATTGGAATTCACTTTCGCATCTTCAGATGATCTGGATCTTACACTTTTTGGAGTTGTAAGTGCCTACCTGAGATTACACGAATTCGATTACTGTATAAACTGCGCAGCCTATACCAAAGTTGAGCAGGCAGAGAAAGAGCAGGAGATGGCCTATCTTATAAACGCCGAAGCGGTGAAGAACCTTGCTGCCAACTGCGCGGAAAATGACTGTGTCTTGATTCACATTTCAACCGATTATGTTTTTGACGGTAAGCAGGAAACTCCTTATACCGAGGATGACGAGACTTGTCCGCTCAATGTTTACGGGGCTTCTAAACTTATGGGAGAGGAATATATCCGAGGATTGATGGAGGATTATTTTATTTTCCGGACTTCCTGGCTTTATTCAGACATCGGACATAATTTTTTTAATACCATTCGCAAAAAAGCTGAAGCAGGGGAGGAATTGAACATTACCACCACCCAAAAAGGAACTCCTACGAACGCATATGATCTTGCTGAATTTATACTTGAATTGATCGCTAATGACAATCAAAACTTCGGAACTTATCATTATAGTAACCTGGGTGAGGCCACCTGGTATGATTTTGCCGAAGAGATCCTAAAGCACATGAAAACCAATTCTCAACTTAAGGTGAACAACGATTTTCAAACGATCGCCACAAGACCAGAATACAGCGTTTTGAGCAAGGAGAAGTTACAGAATGCTTTCAGCACTCCTGTAGAGGACTGGAAAGTTAGTTTGGAGAAGCTAATTTCAGATCTCGGTTAACGGAGTATTGAGTTCCATATACCATTTAAAATTTCTGACATCTTCCCTAACCATTTCTTCAAAAATGGGATTGACCATTCTGGCGGCACTTTCCCCGGGAATACCACCGGGAGCGTGATATGAAATAACTACGTGTACTTCGGTAACATCTTCTATCACTTCTTTAAATTCAACTTTCCCTGCGCTCACCACAGAAGATCCGGGTAGCGAATGCCATCCAATGAGATCATAGGGCCTGTCTTTTACGATCTCACTTTTCCAGCGCAGTGTGCCCAGTCCTCCCGGAATTTTTGATTCCCAAACAGAGATACTATCATTTAGGTGTTTTACGCTGTCAAGGTGTTCCATGAACAGGGGCAGGTTTTCAAAGTTCTTCCAGAATTCATACACCTGTTTCCGGGGTCGGTTGACGAGCTGTCTCACCTGAATGTTTACATTTCGGCTGCGATTATCAGGTTTGGTTTTTCCCAGGGCGTTATAAATAGCACAGTTTCCTGTGCCACCCCGGTAGAGCAGATAGCCGGCCAAAGCAGTTTCCAGAATACTTTTCTTATTTCCCCTAAAGGCATCAACCAGGAAAAATGCCCCCGAGAAAAGCGATATCGCACGTTCTGTGGGACTTACATTTACATGAAAATGGGGTAATCTATTCTTCATATCCGCACAATTTTTTTAATTCCCTATTAAATTTAGTCATTAAGCTGCGGAATGAGTTTTATATAGTGCTTATTTTGGGTTAAATTATTCTTAAATCAATTTTTACAGGTTCCGATTTGTGGAAAAGTCTTGCAGGCCTTTAAAAATTGATTAATTTCAGACTGTTAAAAATAATCCATGAAAAAAAGGATCTTAATTACCGGAGCCGCGGGTTTTCTAGGCTCCCATCTCTGTGATAAATTCATTCAGGAAGGCTATGAAGTAATAGGAATGGATAACCTTATTACGGGTGATCTAAGAAACATTGAACACCTATTTAAACTTCCGGAATTTGAATTTTACCACCATGATGTGACTAAGTTCGTGCATGTGGCCGGAAAACTGGACTATATTCTGCATTTCGCATCTCCAGCCAGCCCGATTGACTATCTTAAAATTCCAATTCAAACCCTTAAGGTTGGTTCTCTTGGAACTCATAACCTGCTGGGATTGGCAAAGGAGAAGAATGCCCGTATTCTTATTGCCTCCACTTCGGAAGTATATGGAGATCCTTTGGTACATCCTCAAAATGAAGATTACTATGGGAATGTGAATACCATTGGTCCCCGCGGAGTTTATGATGAGGCCAAGCGTTTTCAGGAATCCATTACCATGGCTTATCACCGTTATCACGGACTGGAAACAAGGATCGTTCGAATCTTTAACACATATGGCCCAAGAATGAGGCTGAATGACGGAAGGGTGATCCCCGCTTTCATTGGTCAGGCTTTAAGAGGGGAAGATCTTACTGTTTTTGGGGACGGCTCTCAAACCCGTTCCTTCTGCTATGTAGATGATCAAATAGACGGTATTTACCGTTTGTTATTGAGCGATTATGTATATCCTATAAATATTGGTAATCCTCATGAGATCACCATCAGGGATTTTGCAGAGGAGATCATCAAACTTACAGGTACAGATCAAAAGGTGGTTTATAAAACGCTTCCGGAAGACGACCCTATGCAGCGTCAACCTGATATTACAAGGGCAAAAGACATCCTGGGATGGGAACCGAAAGTATCCAGAAGTGAAGGTATGCAGAAGACCTACGAATATTTTAAAGGGCTTACTGAAGAAGAACTTCACAAAAGCGCTCACAAGGATTTTTCAGAACACATCAGGAAATAACAAGTTTATGGGATCCTTCCGAGGGAATTTGGTCGTTCAAAAGATATTTTTATAATAGAAGCAGGGAATGAACTCAAAACTCATTTAATGAATAATAATCCTCTAGTTTCTATTGTGATGCCGGCCTATAATTCGGCTCATTTTATTTCTGAAAGTATTCGGTCCGTACAGGAACAAACCTTTGAAAACTGGGAGTTACTGGTAATCGACGATGCTTCTCAAGACGGGACAATAGAGATCGTTAAGGCATTGCTTGAAAAGGACGAAAGGATCAGACTACATCCCTTACCCACTAATCAAGGGGCGGGATTTGCCCGAAATATAGGCATCAAAGCCTCTGAAGGCAATTACATTTGTTTCCTGGATGCTGATGACCTTTGGAAACCTGAAAAACTGGAAGTGCAACTTGATTTTATGAACAAGAATAATGTTGAGGTATGTTATGCCAGCTATGAACTTATAAACGAAGAGGGAAAACGCCTCCACAAAATGATCAAGGCTCTTGTTGACCTTCCTTTTAAAAAATTGCTGAAAGCCAATTATGTTGGCAACCTTACGGGGATCTATAATGCCAAAAAGCTGGGCAAGATCTATTGTCCGCTAATTAGGAAAAGACAGGACTGGGGCTTGTGGCTGCTAGCCACCAAAAAGGCCGGGAATGCTAAGGGAATTTCAAAGCCCCTGGCTTATTACCGAATGAGAAAGCATTCCATTTCAGGGAACAAGTGGGAAATGCTAAGTTACAATTATCAAGTCTATAGAAAGGTGCTGGGATTCTCTGCTCTAAAAAGCGGATTTAGGATGTTGTTGTTCTTATGGGAGCAATTCTTCGTGAAAAGCCGTCAAAAAGTGAGCTTAAAATAGGATCTCGAACTGCTTTAATTTCCCTCTTTTATTCCGGCTGAGGGTACGCTTATGATTAAAGGTGAGATCGAGCCCTTCTTCCAGGTAGGTTTCCATGGCTTTTTCTACTTTTCTTAGCCTATCAGCAGAAAGCGGATCTTCTGATACATAGCTTATTTTAAATGCGCCTGGAGCTGTTTGTTGGACTATGAATTCCTTAACAAAACCATCTTTTTCGATCACGCTCTTGGTCACGTAGTAAAATGTGAGCCCGGGAACCACTTTTCCGCTGGGCAGTACCGCAACATCATTGGTCCTTCCTAGTAGGTCTTGTAAAATCGGTTTTTTGAAGGTCGATTTAGGTGACATGGATCCTGTATCCCCTATCTCATAGCGAATGAATGGATGGGCCTTGTTATAAAGTGAGGTAATAACGATACGACCCTGTTCCCCGTGAGGCACAACTTTTCCTTTTTCATCGACTACCTCCACAAACATGGTTTCGCTGTTGAGCACCCATTCCCCTTGTGGATTCTGAAAAGCCAATAATCCCAGTTCGCTGGCTCCATATTCATTTACTACCGGCACACCAAATTGTTTCTCAAGCAGCTTTTTGTCTTCTTCAAAGAACATTTCACTGGTCACGATACACAACTTCAGGTTGGGGTTTACATCTTTCAAAATGATACCTTTCTTCTGAAGAAATTTCGCAAACAAAACTATTGAACTTGTGTACCCATTGATGTAATCAAAGTTCTTGTTCTGAAAATCCTTCAGGAACTCTTCCATTTTTCGGTCGCTGAGGTCGAAAATCGGGAATCGGTATCTGAATCCGAAGCGGTCCTTAAGGCGTTCCTTAAAATATCCGAAGCTATCTAACGGAATTCCGTAGAACCGTGCCTGGGTAGAGCTGTCCAGGTTGATGCCATACCACTGGTATCTGTCATTGAACTCGGCCCAGGAAAGGGCGTGGCAAAACCTGTCTTTGGCAAAGATGAAGGGATGACCGCTAGACCCGGAAGTCTTACCTACATAAACGTTTTTGGAGGAAAACCCTTTGCTGAAACGACCTTTTAGAGGCCGTTGCAGATCGGCTTTTTGCATGATGGGAACGTTTTCCCAGTCGCCAAAACCTCTGTTTCCGAAGAATTCCCGGTAAAACGGAGTGTTATTGAGGTGATAGGTGACGATCTCGTTCTTTTTGCGCTCCACATAGTCCTCAAATTCCGATTCGGGAATTTGAAGGATCTCATATAGGGCATTTTTAGCCCTATTGATAGGAAATCTATTGAGTTGTAAAGAGAGGCTAAACCAGTTCAATACCTTAAAATACTTTGTTTTTTATGCCAATTAATTGGCGCTTCAATTTACAAACAATTATTTTTGACGCAACAACTAAAAAATCCAGTTATGAATATCTTAATATTAGGATCGGGCGGCCGTGAACACACTTTTGCATACAAGATCTCTCAGAGTCCAAAATGCGATAAATTATTTGTGGCTCCGGGGAATGCCGGGACTGCAAAAATAGCGAACAATATTGCATTAAAAGTGACCGATTTTGAGGCTGTGAAAGCCCTGGTACTAAGAGAAAACATCGAAATGCTGGTGGTAGGTCCCGAAGATCCTTTGGTTCTTGGGATCCAGGACTTTTTTGCTGAAGATGAGGCTCTAAAAAACGTCGCTGTGATTGGGCCCTCCAAAAGAGGCGCGTTGCTGGAAGGAAGTAAGGAGCGAGCCAAGGAATTTATGGCGATGAACAATATTCCCACTGCTGCTTACCAAAGTTTTACGAAAAAAAGCCTGGATGCCGGAAAGAGATTCCTTGAAAGTTTGCAACCTCCTTATGTTCTCAAAGCCGATGGTCTGGCTGCCGGAAAGGGAGTTTTGATCCTGAAAGATCTCGAGGAAGCAAAGACTGAACTGGAAAACATGCTTGCCCATGAAAAATTTGGGGAAGCCAGTGCTACTGTGGTTATCGAGGAGTTTTTAGACGGAATTGAATTGAGTGTTTTTGTGTTGACCGACGGGAAAAATTACATAACTCTCCCTACCGCCAAAGATTACAAGAGAATAGGGGAAGGGGATACCGGCCTGAATACCGGTGGAATGGGAGCCATTTCTCCCGTACCTTTCGTAGATGCCGATTTGATGAGAAAGATCGAGAACAGGATCATCAAACCTACCATAGACGGTTTGAAAAGGGACAAGATCACTTACCAAGGTTTTGTTTTCATAGGCCTGATCAAAGTAGGGGAGGATCCATTTGTGATAGAATACAACGTGCGAATGGGAGATCCTGAAACTGAAGTTGTTTTGCCAAGAATAGAATCTGACCTGGTAGAGATCTTCGAAAAGGTTTCTGAAGGAAAGTTGAATGAAGTGAAGCTTCAGTTGAAAGCCGAATCTGCCGCTACAGTGATGTTGGTTTCAGGAGGATATCCCGAAGCTTATGAAAAAGGCAAGGAGATCACCGGCTTTGAAAATGTAGAGGATTCAATAGTTTTTCACGCGGGTACTTCCGAAGAGAATGGAAAGATCAAGACCAGTGGAGGGAGAGTTTTGGCTATCACTTCCTTTGGAAATGATTTCGAACAGGCACTAAAAAAATCTTACCTAAATGCAGATAAACTACATTTCGATAAGATGTATTTTAGAAAGGACCTGGGATTTGATTTATCCTAAGAACGAGTGAGCCGTAGAATCACGGTTCTCTTCGTTACGGTCGTTGATGTCTTTCAATTGCTTCATCCAGTAAAGGAATGCTACAAAACCAATTAGCATGAACAACCAGTTCACGATATTGGCCAAAGCCCAACTTTCTAATTCCAGAGTTCTTAAATAATCTAAAGGAGCAAATGCAAAATCCTCAAAAAACGCCTGTATACCCTCGAAAAAATCCCTCATAGTAGTTATATTTAGAACCACAAAAATATAAAAAACCATAATGTTAACAAGCTTTTTTAGCAAATCCAGGCCCATAAACTTCGTTCTCGTGGCCGTTTACATGATGAGTTTTTTTATGGTCGCCAACTTCAACGAGCTGTTTGGCACTTCGCTGCTTAGCTTTTTCAAGGAAACCGGGATCTTCGTTTTATTACTGCTAAGTGTGGTGATGGTCAACTTTATTTCCAAAAGAAATGAGCTTACCAGCCGCAATTCATACAAGACCATTTTATTTGCAGTCTTTGCCTGTCTCTTTCTGGCAAGTTTGAAAAACAACGACGTTATCATCGCGAACTTGCTGGTATTGCTATCTCTCCGTAGGATCATCAGTCTAAAGAGCCAGCGACAAACAGTCCAAAAGATCTTCGATGCTACCTTCTGGATCTGTTTAGCGTCTCTGTTCTTTTTTTGGAGTATCCTTTTCCTGTTCCTGGTTTACTTTGGAGTGCTGGTTCACGAAGGCTATCGCTTTAAAAGCTGGCTGATTCCGCCCATTGCCTTTCTTACCCTTTTATCGATTGTAACTTCGGTTCATCTTTATATTTATGACAGTTTTTATACTTTTTCAACCTGGTTTCAGAGCAGTAATTTTGATTTTTCGGCTTATCGTGAGCCTGTGATCCTTATTCCCCTGGCCTTATTACTGGCTTTAACACTATGGACGTCATTTTTCTACCTGAGTGTGATCCAGAAATCCAGTGCAACGAATAAGACTCCTTTGTTTATGGTCCTTTTATTCACACTTCTGTCTATTACAGTTGCAATAGTTGCTCCCACAAAAAACAGTAGTGAACTGCTATTCTTTTTTGCACCGTTGGCTATTATAGTGACCAATTATTTTCAGGTGTCAGATGACAAATGGTTCAGGGAAGGATTATTGTGGATACTGCTACTGCTTCCGGTCTTTTTGGTAAGCTTTTTTTGACCTGTTCTTTTTTCCACGGAATTGAAAATCTTTAGAAACCTGTATAAAAGCTAAAAATCTAATACCTTTGCAAAACGCGAATTTTTCGAAGATTCCTTCGGAAGTATTTCGGTTCACATTATTAAAAGAAATAGAATATGTTTTCAGATAAGGCAAACAAGGTTTTTCAGGAGGTAATTGAAAAATACCACGTGATCAACACCGTAGGACAAGAATTCACTAACCCATATGACGAAAAAGAGCATTTGATCGAACATTTATTGTTTAGAAAATGCTGGATCGACACCGTACAATGGCATTATGAAGATATTATTCGTGATCCTAATATTGATCCTGTTGCCGCACTTAAGCTGAAACGCCAGATCGACGCCTCTAACCAGGACAGGACTGATATGGTGGAATATATTGACAGTTATTTTCTTGATAAATACAAGGATGTAACTCCAAAAGAGGATGCTACGATCAATTCTGAAAGTCCTGCCTGGGCCATTGATCGCTTGTCCATTCTTGCTTTAAAGATTTATCATATGAATGAGGAAGCGAACCGTGAGGACGCTTCTCAAGAACACAAAATGAAATGTCAGGCCAAACTTGACGTACTTTTAGAGCAACGTGTAGATCTTTCTACCGCTATCAATCAACTACTTCAGGACATTGAGAATGGTGACAAGTACATGAAGGTTTATAAGCAAATGAAGATGTATAATGATGATGAGCTAAACCCTGTACTTAGAGGGACTAAAAAATAGCGCATTTTCATTTCAATCTTTCTCTAAAATGGAACATCCCAAACACATTCTCGTAATAAGACTTTCGGCAATGGGGGATGTTGCCATGACCGTTCCCGTAATTAAACGGGTAAGCGAGACCTATCCCGATGTAAAGATCACGGTACTGACACGTAGATTCTTCGCGCCACTTTTCAGAGACATTAAGAATTTGGAGGTGTATGAAGCCGATGTGCATGGGAAACATAAAGGGATCGCTGGTTTGAAAAAGCTCTCCAGGGAACTTCAAAATCTGGGTGTTGATGCGGTTGCAGATCTTCACAATGTACTTAGATCTAACATTTTAAAAGCCTTTTTTCAGCTGGCAGGAATTCCTGTGCGACAGATCGATAAAGGCCGGAAGGAAAGAAGGTTATTGACCAGGAAGACCAATAAGGTGTTCAAAAGGTTGAAGCCAACCCACCAAAGGTATGCAGATGTTTTCGCGGCTCTTAACCTTCCTGTCAACCTTTTTGAAGTGGAAGTTCTTCACAAGAGAAAGCTTTCTGAAAATGTAAAAAAGATCACCGGTCAGGAGCCTAAAAAGTGGCTGGGAATTGCACCTTTTGCGCAGCATGATTCCAAAGCGTATCCGGTTGACCTCATGAAAGAGGTATTAAAAGAACTTGAAAAGGAGAACAACCTTAAGATTTTTCTTTTTGGAGGTGGCGCCCGGGAAACAAAAGAACTCGAGGTATGGGACGAGGAATTTGATAATGCGGTAAGTGTTGCCGGTAAGATCACTTTTGAAGAGGAACTGGCACTGATCTCACAATTAGATGCTATGGTTTCTATGGACAGTGGAAACGGACATCTCGCAGCAAATTTTGGGGTTCCTGTGATCACTTTATGGGGGTTAACACACCCGTATACCGGATTTGCCCCTTTCAGACAGCCCGATGAAAACTTTTTACTTCCAGACCTTGACAAATATCCTGCAATTCCTACTTCCATTTACGGAAAAGATATCCCGGCAGGCTATGAGGAAGTTATGAGAAGCATTCCTTCGCACAAGGTTGTGGATAAGATCAAAGAGATCCTGTTTTAATATCTCACGAACAAAGTTTGTTCTTTCGAGATCACCGGCATTTTTTCCAGTAAATAAATGTAATAGGTCTTCACTTTTTCACCTTTATAATTAATCGAAAAGGTTGTGTTGTAAACCACATTTCCGGAATTAATAAGTTCATGCTGTTCCTCATCATCTTCTAACGGAAAGTCTTTTACAAAAGCCACCGGTTTGTTATGATTTGTAAGATCTTCCGGAATGCCCCATACATCATATTGGTTCATCCTCCTATTGGAATACGGCAGGCAGTAAGTGGTAGGCTGGCCGGGAGTGTAAAATGATAACTGCGCTGCCACCTGGTATTTATCTGACAGGATCACAAAATCCTTATTTCCGGTTTGTTTCCTGATATCCCTGTCAATAAATTCCGCAAGGTGCTGCCAGCCTATAAGTTTGCTGAAGGGATCTACTTTCACAGGAATCACTTTCCCCCTCTGGGTAGCAAAAATGGGTTGGATGATGAGGCCTACCAGTAATAAAAAACTGATGCTCATATATACTTTTACGCGCCTGAACAGGCCGGACTGCCAGATGGCTTTTAAAAGGATGAGATACAATGGAAAATAGGAGAAAAGCAGCCAGTTGATCCTAATTCTTTTAAAAAAGGCCAGGAAAGTAAAGGAAAGGACCACAAACAAGATCCCCGAGAGCACGTATCGTTCAAAATCCCCTTTTAAATACTCATGGAGCCCGTACTTTTTCCAGAAGAATAAAATACATAGCAAGGGCAGGTTTAGAAGCAATTGTCCACCAAAGAATTCGGTTTGATAGGCGAGGACTTTGTTCCAGCCAGGAAACTCATTTGCAGCGCCTGCAAGATGTGCCACGTGTAGAACTCCTAACATTCCGTGTTTAAGGTTCCAAATGATAACGGGGAGGAAGATAAATATACCGGTGAACAGGAAAAGGTAGTAGCCGCTTTTTTTCAGTAATCTCCGATTTGTGAATAACAGGTAGAGAAACGAAAATGGGATGAAATAAAGCAGGGTATATTTTCCCAGCAGTCCAATTCCGAAGAAAACTCCAGCCAGGGCCCAGGAATTGAAACTGTCTTTTTTGATGGCTTTCCAGAATAAATAAGTGGTTAGCAGCCAACCCAGAACTGCCAGAACATCTGTGGTGAAAAAGAGGGATATATAATGAAAGCCCGGCAATAACAGTAAGCCTACTGAAACTACGAAGGCCAGCTTAGGTCTTTTATAAAGGTCTCTCGTAATGTGATAAACGAGAAGACCAATAAGGCTCCCCAATAAAATGGCGTTTAGTCGCACGGCCCAGGCATAATTCCCCAAGATACCAGTGGTGAATCCATTAATGTAAGCGATCAACGGGGGTTTCGAATAATAAGACCAATCTGGGTGTTTTGACCAGAGCCAATACTGGGCTTCTTCAGGATCCAGATCTACGCCTGCCTTGACCGCATAGAGCAATCTCAATAGAATGACTACCAGGTGCACTAGAAGTATAGCGCCCCAGCCAAAATTGTTTAATAATTTGGCTTTCAGGTAGTTGTGTTTCATTTATCAAAGATAAAATCTGTTCTGAACCTAGAACGTGACTTTTATCATTCTGATGGATGCAAAAACCTGAAAATCAGCTAAATGCGTGTTGTTGTTTTGAAAATATCTTAAACATCATCATAATCCACCTTCAGGGAAGGGGTAAGTGGATGTGCCTGGCAGGTAAGGATCAAACCTTCCTCGATCTCACTGTCGACCAGGATGGAATTTTTCTCCATTTCGGCTTTACCTTCAATGATTCGGGCTACGCAGCTACTGCAAATTCCTCCCTGGCATGAGTAAGGAACATCCAGACCATGGTCTAAAGCAGCTTCAAGTACCGTAGTATTCTTCTCCATGGTGAAAGTAACCTCTTCATCATCTACTGTAATTGTAAGTTCAGTATTACCGGAAAGATCAGACTTTATTTCACCGGTCACCTCGGTATTAAATAACTCGAATAAAATATGGTCTTTTTGAATGCCATTTTCGAGAAGGACTTCAGTAACGTGATTGATCATGGCTTCAGGACCGCACAAATAGAATTTGGTAAAATTGGTGTCCTTGAACCTGTTCTTGATGACATAATTCACAGTGCTTTTATCGATCCTTCCGTAGTGAGAATCACTTTCTTTAGCCTGGCTGTAAATAAATTCAATGAACAACCTGTCGGGATGCTTCATTTGCAGTTCCAGTAATTCCTTGAAAAAGATGGTGTCATCCGGAGTTTTGTTTCCGTAAACCAGAACAAAGCGGCTGAATTTTTCCTCGGAAAGAATGGTTTTCAGAATAGAAAGTACCGGGGTGATCCCGCTTCCCGCTGCGAAAGCTATATATGTATGAGGATGATCGTCTTTTGTTGGTTCGAAAATGAATTTTCCTTCCGGAGGATGTACCTCAAGAACATCACCGGCTTTTAACCTGTTATTTGCGATCACAGAGAATGTACCATTCTCCACTTCCTTAACAGTCACTTTAAAGGTTTCATCTATAGGAGGAGTGCAAAGCGAATAAGCTCTTCTTATTTCTTTCCCGTCAACCTGTGTTTTAATGGTGATATATTGACCAGCCTTAAAGTTAAATTCTGACTTTAATTCTTGTGGTATCTCAAATTCCAGGCTTACTGCCTGAGAAGTTTCTCTAATTACATCTTTTATCTTTAGAGGAAAAAACTTACTCATATTTCAATGTTTAGGCGTAAAAGTACAAAGTCTGCTACTTAATATTTGTAACAAAATTGTAAATTTCCCTACCTATTAGCAAACCAAAAGCATGTTCAAACACTTTGTTGCATTGCAGTGGAAAGCCTTTTTTCGCTCTTCCAGCTTAGGTAAAAGCCTGGGCTTGAAAATTTTGATGGGGTTTTTAGCTATCTATTTTTCTTTAGTGTTTCTTTCTCTAGGGATAGGGCTCTATCCTCTTTTAAAGGAGCTCTTTCCAAATGTGGCACCAATTAACATGGTTAACAACTTCCTGATCATTTGGTTCGCAATGGAACTAATTGTTCGGTTCATGCTACAGACTCTGCCGGTAATTTCCATCAAACCATTATTGAGCTTACCCATAAAAAAGGTGAAAGTTGTCAATTACGTACTGGCTAAATCACTTTTTTCTTTTTTCAATTTTCTGCCACTTCTTGTGATCATTCCTTTTGGAATAATAACCTGGTATAAGGGTGAATTTTCGGCTTTTTCGGTGCTGGGCTGGACGGTTTCTGTGTATGTTATCGACCTTTGTGTGAACTACGCGAATTTCATTTTAAAGAAGAAATTTGTTGACAATCTGAAGGCTTTACTTCCTTATGTGGTTATGGTACTGGCACTTGTTGGTCTGGATTATTATGAAGTATTTAGTGTTTCAGATTCCTTCGGAAGAATATTTGATGAGATCTTATTAAGTCCATGGCTGGCAATAATCCCAATAATATTGCTTGTTGCGCTTTTTATGTGGAACCAGAAAACTTTATTGAGCAAGTTCTACCTGGATGGTTCCTTAAAAGGAAAAGTGGAGGAGGCCAACACCAGAGATTTTGAATGGGTTCGGAAATTTGGTGATATCGCACCTTTCCTTCAGCTTGATCTCAAATTGATCTGGCGTAATAAACGCCCTAAGACGACCATTTTCATCTCCCTTTTGATAATGGGTTATGGAATGATCTTTTATCCGCAGGAGGTATATGCGACCATGCCCGCCTTTTACGTGTTCATAGGGATCTTTATGACCGGGATCTTTATGATCAATTTTGGTCAATTCATCCCGGCCTGGGACGCATCTTACTATTCCATGATGATGTCCCAGAACATTCCTCTTAAAAAGTACCTGGCCTCCAAAGCCGGACTAATGACCTTTAGTATATTGGTTTTAACCATTCTGACCACGCCTTACGTCTATTTTGGATGGGAGATCTTATTGATAAACATAGCCTGTGCCGTTTACAATATTGGGGTTAATGTTCCGGTACTTTTATATGCTGGATCATTTAATCGAAAAAGAATAGACCTGGAGAAAAGTCCTTTTATGAACTACCAGGGGACGGGAGCCACGCAATGGATCATTAGTTTGCCTTTGATGTTGATCCCAATCTTACTATTCTGGTTACTTTATAAATTCGTGTCGTTCCCGGCTGCGGTTGGTATCCTTTTTCTCTGCGGAACAATTGGAATCCTTATAAGAGAATCTTTATTGAACGGAATTGAACAAGCGTACAAACGCAGCAAGTATGCGATGATAAATGGTTTTAAACAGACAGGTGAATAATTCAAATTAAAAAACATGATCACAGCTAGTAATCTTACCAAAGTATATAACGGAACCAGTGTTCTGAACATTCCCTTGTTAGAGATCCCGAAAGGCCAGAGCTTTGGGCTTGTTGGAAATAACGGGGCCGGGAAAACCACATTTTTCAGCCTCTTGCTGGACCTTATTCAGCCTACCACCGGGAATGTTTTTAATAATGAGATCACCGTAAGCGAAAGTGAGGAATGGAAACCTTTTACTGCCTCTTTCATTGATGAAAGCTTTTTAATTGGATACCTGACTCCCGAAGAATATTTCAATTTCGTAGGCGAGTTACGAAATCAAAATAAAGCCGATGTGGCCTCATTCCTGGAGCAATTTGAAGATCTTTTTAATGGTGAGATCCTTGGTCGTAGAAAATATCTTCGTGACCTGTCAAAAGGGAACCAGAAAAAAGTCGGGATAGTAGCCGCATTAATAGGAAATCCTGAAGTGATCATTCTAGATGAACCTTTCGCGAACCTGGATCCAACAACGCAGATCAGGTTGAAATCACTCATCAGGGAGCTTTCTGAAAATCCTGAGGTGACCATACTTATTTCCAGTCATGATCTAATTCACGTGACCGAAGTTTGTGAGCGGATTGTGGTGCTTGACAAAGGAGAGATCGTTAATGATATTAAAACTTCCGAAGCGACCTTAAAAGAGCTGGAACAATATTTTGCTGGCGATCAAATAAGGCAGGAAGTCAAAGATCTTTAATTTCAAATCTTCCTAGAACAATTGTCGCTTATTTTCAGTCTTTATTAGGCCTTCAATTCATTATTGAAAAGAAGAGTTTTGGTAATGGGTTTAAAGGTGGGAAAAATTACCTATTTTTACTCTTACTATACTAAAATCTCAGGTTTTTCAGTTATTTCTAACAATGAAGCATTGATTTGAAGGCATTAACCAAATTTATTTGTTTGCTGTTTTTAGCGGCGGCTATTTCCGGTTGTTCAAGGAAAAAGAACACTTTTATCAACCGTAACTGGCATGCGGTCACAGCTGAATACAATACGCTGTATAATGGCAATCTTGCCTTACAGCTAGGGATCGATGAACTTCAGCAATCCTACGTAGATAATTACTGGACCATTTTGCCGGTTGAACGACTGCACGTTAGTGAAGAGGTGATGGCTCCGGGTGAAAATCAGAATCCAAATTTCGCGGTTGCCGAAGAAAAAGCGGTAAAAGCCATCCAGAGGCATTCCATGTTGATCGATGAAAGGGAGAAAAACCCTCAAATTGACGAGGCTTACCTATTGCTTGGACAGGCTCGCTATTATGATCAGCGGTTCGTGCCTGCTCTTGAGGCTTTCAATTACATACTTCACAAATATCCATTAGGAAATACCATTAATGAAGCGAAGATCTGGCGGGAGAAGACCAACATGCGGCTCGAATTCAATGAGCTTGCAATCAAGAACCTGAAAAAGATCCTCGAAAACGAAAAGCTGGAAGAGGAGAACAGGGCAGAGGCTCTCGCGACGTTAGGTCAGGCCTATATGAACATATCGTCTCCAGATAGTGCTGTCACCCAAATTAAAAAAGCAGCTGAGCTTACCGATATTAAAAAAGATAAGGGGAGATATTACTTCATAACCGGGCAGTTGTACAACCTGCTTGAGAAAAAAGACAGTGCGAATTGGGCTTTTCAGGAGGTGATCGAACTTAAAAGAAGATCTCCCAGAATATATCTCATTAATGCCCATCTTGCCCAGATCAACAATATGGAGGTGAGTCCGGCAGAAAAGGCTGTTATGCTCGCCAGGCTGAATGATCTGGCTGAAGATCGTGAGAACAGGCCATACCTGGATAAAGTTTATTTTCAACTGGCAGAATTCCATTACAGTATGGATTCCCTGGATCTCGCGGTAGATTATTACAATAGATCGCTTAAAGCTCCATCAAATGATCTTTACCTGCAGTCGCTGGATTATGAAACCCTCGGAAACATCAATTTTGACGCCGCTCTTTTTGAAGTTGCGGGAGCCTATTACGACAGCACGCTTCAAAAACTGGATCCCAATACCAGGGAATACCGCAAGATCAAAAGGAAGAGAGATAACCTGGATGACGTGATCTACTATGAGAACTTAGCAAGGTCGACCGACAGTATTTTAAGACTTTCGGCAATGAGCGAAGAGGAGCAAATCGCGTTTTTCAATTCTTATACTGAAGATCTGAAAACTAAAATATTAGAACAGACCGAGGCAGGATCAGAAGAGAATGTAGCTGAAAATTATTTCGAAAAGAAACGTACCGGAATGCCGGGCATGCCAACTCCTGGCTCGACATTCTATTTTTATAATCCTACCACGGTCGCGTACGGAAAACAGGAATTCTTCAGAGTTTGGGGCAACAGGGAATTAACCGACAACTGGCGTACAGGCGGTGGGTCAGGTTTGGCGACAGTAACCGATACCACCGGTGCGGGAGGTTTTTCTGAAGACGATCCGCGATTTGACCCGCAAACGTATATAGCAAGAATTCCGAAGGATCCAGCTGCGATCGATAGTATATCTTCCGACCTTAATTTCGCGAATTACCAGCTTGGTTTGATCTATCGCGAGAAATTCGGTGAGAACCAGCTGGCTGCCGAAAAACTGGAAATGGTTCTGGCCAATGATCCGGAGGAGCGATTATTGATTCCGGCGAAATACAATCTTTATAAGATCTATTCGGAAATGGGAGAATTGGCGCGGGCACAGTCTCTCAAAAATGACATAATTGCGCAGGCTCCTGATTCACGTTATGCGGCGATACTTCAGAACCCTGAAAGCTTACTGGAGGATGAAAATAATCCGACGACCCTTTACCAGGAAATATATAAACTTTTTGAGAAGCAGCGTTATTCCGAAGTAATAGTGCAAAGCAACGAGCTAGGGCGAAAATATGCCGGAGACGAGATCGTTCCTAAACTGGAACTTTTGAAAGCTATGGCAAAAGGAAGGCTTTACGGTGTGGAAGGCTATAAGGAAAGCCTGAACTTTGTGTCATTGAACTATCCTCAAACTGAAGAAGGGAAAAAGGCACAGGAGATCCTGAATGTTTCGATCCCGGCCATGCCATCAAATGAATTCACACCTGATTCTCTTGCAAATTCATTTAAATTGGTGTTTCCATTTGAGGTGTCAGCAAGGGAAAATGCTCTTGAATTTGAAAACAGATTGGAGGAGATCATTGAAGAACTGGATTATACGCAGTTAAAAGTGTCATTTGACGTTTACGATCCAGAGCAGGTGTTTGTGGTGGTTCACGGTTTCAGCTCCAGGGGGCGGACTGAAGGTTTTAAAGAATTACTTTCTGTGAATAAGAAGTATCTTATCAAGCAAAATTCTTTTTATATTACGACCCCAAACTACAGGATCATACAGATCCATAAAAACTTAGAAAATTATTTAACCCCCCAAACCCCCCACTACTAATGTTTGCACAAGAAAAGAAAAACCGCCCCTCCTCTGAACTTTCAAAGGAGCAGAACAAGATCGCTCACGGCACCAGATTAAAAGGAGATATTGAAGCCGAAGGATGCTTTAGAATTGACGGAACCGTTGAAGGAACCATAAAGACCCCGGCTAAGGTGGTCATTGGAAAAGACGGATTTGTAAATGGCGACCTGGAATGTGAAAACGCCGACATTGAAGGAAAATTTACTGGCTCCCTGAAGATTTCAGGCACTTTAAGCCTTAGAAGTACCGCTCATATTGAAGGTGAGGCCGTGGTAGGAAAACTGGCCGTTGAACCGGGTGCGACTTTTAACGCTACGTGTACAATGAGAGGCGCTATGAAAGCCATAAACAATGAAAAAGGAGAACAACGACCAAAAGAAGAGAAGTCAGCTTAAGAACTGGGCTATCTTTTCGGGTATTGCTTTCCAGATGGGAGCAACTATCTTTGTTTGTGCCTGGATAGGTAAAAAGCTTGATGAGCGCTATCCGTCAGGTAAGAATTGGTTCACTATTGGATTTGTCCTTTTCGGGCTTGTGGCTTCTGTCTATGTAGTACTTAGACAGTTAAAGCATTTCAATAAATAATATTTCATGTTTAAACACTTATCAAGGTTTTCCCTGCTGTTGGTGTCAACCGCAGGGATCACCTATTTACTTCACTATCTTGCAGTCACTAATTTCTTTCCGGAAACTCCTTTAGACCTGCTGGTATTTTCCTATAAATTCAATGTAGGGATCACTTTTTTGTTTACTACTACAATCATTCTCGCCAGCGAACAACTTAAGGAACAGTTAGGCTTTATTTTTATGGCAAGCGGCTTTGTAAAACTGGGTATATTTCTATTTTTGATAAAAACGTCCGGTTTCACCATTGATAAATCTGTGTTTTTGCATTTTTTCATCCCTTATGTGGTGTGTGTGGTCCTTGAAATAATCTATGTCATCAAGATCCTGAACGGAGCTAACTTTAGGAAAGACAAGTAATTACTGGGTTTAGGGCTGAAAAAAACAATTCCGACCCAAGGGGTATGTTTTTTTATTTAATTATGTACATTTGCACCCAAATTAAAGGACTGAAATTTACCTGAAAATGCAAAAGGAAAACGTTGCGAAATTTTTGTTAGCCTGCCTTTTAATGTTTGTGACATTTAATTCACAGGCTTTTTCCGTTAAGGAACCTCAAGCCGGAGGCGATGCTAAAGTGAATACAGAAGAAGAGGTTCAGGCTTATATTGACCACCACCTTCAGGATTCTTATTATTTTAACTTCTTTTCAGATGGTGAAACCGGTGCGCACTACGGTTTTCCGCTTCCTGTGATCCTTTGGGATAACGGATTAAAAGTATTTTCTTCCGGAAAATTCCACCACGGGGAGGACTTAGTTGAGGTTGATGGACAAACTTATCGTTTGTACCACTCTCACATTTATAAGACCGATGCTGAAGGGACAATTAACTACAATGAGGCTGGTTTTCCAAGTAATGAAAGACCATGGGATTTCTCGATCACTAAGAATGTTGTGATGATGTTGTTTGTGAGTCTTTTGATGTTCGTCCTTTTTACTCAATTAGCTAAGACATATAAAAATAAGCCACTTCCGAAGAAATTTGGACGTGTGCTTGAACCGCTTGTATTATATGTTCGCGATGAAATAGCAAAACCAAATATTGGTAAGAATTATAGAAAGTATACCGGATTTCTTTTAACGGTATTCTTCTTCATCTGGATCCTGAACCTTTTAGGGATGACTCCGCTAGGGGTGAACGTTACCGGTAATATCGCCGTGACATTCGCACTTGCGCTGGTAACTTTCATCATCGTTCAGTTCAGCGGAAATAAAGATTACTGGAAACACATTTTCTGGATGCCGGGAGTGCCTGTGCCGATGAAGATCATCCTTGCGCCAATTGAGGTGCTGGGGATGTTCACCAAACCTTTCGCGCTTATGATCCGACTTTTTGCCAACATGACGGCAGGTCACGTGATCGTAATGACCCTGTTAGGATTGATCGTGATCTTCCAGAACTGGATCGCCGGTCCTGCTTTCTTTGGATTCACAATTTTCATTTCGGTAATTGAATTGCTTGTAGCGTTCCTGCAAGCCTATATCTTCACTTTATTAAGTGCTCTGTACATTGGTATGGCTGTTGAAGAACACGATCATCACCACCCTGCAGACAATGAAGATATCCCTGTGATTTAATAATATATCAACGTAAATAAGAGTAAGTTTAATTTTTAATAAATAAGTATGGAAGCCTTAAATTTAGACATGATTGGAGCTGGTTTAATTATTATTGGAGCCGGTTTCGGTCTAGGTAAGATTGGTAGCGCCGCAATGGAAGGAATTGCACGTCAGCCAGAAGCTGCCGGAAAAATCCAAACTGCAATGATTATTATCGCTGCACTTTTGGAAGGTGTTGCTTTTGCTGCTCTTTTCGCAGTTTAATCAATCAGAGAAACTTCAAGCTTTGCAGCGGTTGGCTGCAAGGCTTGAATTATTAAAAAATTAAACAATACAAGAAATTAGATAGAATATGGAAAAGTTAGTTAACGATTTTTCTTTTGGGTTATTTTTCTGGCAGATCATCATTCTGGTAGTACTTGTTCTTTTACTTAAGAAGTTTGCATGGAAGCCGATCTTAGATGCGCTTAATGCACGTGAGCAAGGAATTCAGGATGCGCTTGAGTCAGCTGAAAATGCTCGTAAGGAGATGCAAAATCTTCAGGCTGATAATGAGAAGTTGCTTAAGGAAGCTCGTATTGAGCGTGACAACATGATCAAAGAAGCCAGAGAGATCAAAGACAAGATGATCGCTGAAGCTAAGGAAGAAGCTCAGGCAGAAGGCGAGAGAATGATTGTACAGGCTAAAGCCACTATTCAAAATGAAAAGAATGCTGCATTAGCAGAGCTTAAAAATAAAGTAGCAGCTCTTTCTGTGGAGATCGCAGAGAAAGTCGTTCGTGAAGAGCTTTCTTCTAACGCCAAGCAAGAGAAGTTGGTAGAGGACATGCTTGATGACGTTACCTTAAACTAAGATTATGCAGGGAAGCAAAGCAGCTTTAAGATATGCCAAGGCGGTAATAAGCCTTGCGAAAGATAAAAACCTTACCAAGGAACTCAATGAGGATATGGGGCTTATTAATGAGACCATCTCAGAAAATGATGAATTGAGAACTTTCCTTAAGAGTCCGGTTATCAAGAATGACATTAAAAAGAACGCTCTTTTAGAGATCTTTAAAAATGTGAATCCGGTTACTGTAGAGGTTTTTAAACTATTGATTGAGAATAACAGGATTGAGATCCTTTCTTTGGTGGCCTCTAAGTACAGAGCTCTTTATAATGAGATGAACAATGTACAGGTAGCCAAAGTTACTACCGCTTTTCCTTTAACCCCTGCTTTAGAAGCTAAGATTCAGGGGAAAGTAAAGGAATTGACCGGGAATGAGGCTAAGATCCAGAACATCATTGATGAGAGCATCATTGGTGGTTTCATATTAAGAGTTGGCGATATCCAGTATAACGGAAGTGTCAAAGCTCAACTCAGCAACCTGAAAAGGGAATTTAAAAACAACGCATACGTTTCAAAAATTTAATTAAAACAGTCACTTGTCAAGTGGCATTTTATTCTAAATAATTATGGCAGAAATAAATCCGGCTGAAGTATCAGCAATATTAAAAAAACAACTTTCCGGGTTCGAAGCTAAAGCTTCATTGGATGAAGTTGGTACTGTACTAAATGTAGGTGATGGTATTGCCAACGTTTACGGACTTGCTAACGCACAATACGGTGAGTTGGTTGAATTCGAAAGCGGATTGGAAGGGATCGTACTTAACCTTGAGGAAGATAACGTTGGGGTGGTACTTTTAGGTCCATACAAGGATGTGAAAGAGGGAGCAACTGTGAAAAGAACACAGCGTATTGCTTCTATCAATGTAGGAGAAGGAATTGTTGGTCGTGTAGTTGACACCCTTGGTCAGCCAATTGACGGAAAAGGACCTATTGAAGGAGAGACTTTCCAGATGCCATTGGAACGTAAGGCTCCAGGAGTAATTTACCGTCAACCGGTAACTGAACCTCTTCAAACAGGAATTAAAGCGATCGACGCCATGGTGCCGATTGGTCGTGGACAAAGGGAGTTGGTAATTGGTGACCGTCAGACAGGTAAGACTGCTGTGGTTATTGATACCATCCTTAACCAAAAGGAATTTTATGATGCAGGGGAACCTGTTTATTGTATATATGTGGCAATCGGGCAAAAAGCCTCTACTGTAGCCGGTATCGCGAAGACTCTTGAAGATAAAGGAGCTTTAGCTTATACTACTATTGTTGCCGCTAACGCATCAGATCCTGCTCCTATGCAGGTTTATGCTCCTTTCGCAGGTGCTGCGATCGGTGAGTATTTCAGGGATACAGGTCGTCCTGCATTGATCGTTTATGATGATCTTTCTAAGCAGGCGGTAGCTTACCGTGAGGTATCTTTGCTTCTTCGTCGTCCACCGGGACGTGAGGCATACCCTGGAGACGTTTTCTTCCTTCACTCAAGATTACTGGAGCGTGCAGCAAAAGTGATCGCTGATGACAGTATCGCGAAGAACATGAACGATCTTCCAGATGTATTGAAAGATAAAGTGAAAGGTGGTGGTTCCTTAACCGCACTTCCGCTTATTGAGACTCAGGCTGGTGACGTTTCCGCTTATATCCCGACTAACGTAATTTCGATTACCGATGGTCAGATCTTCTTAACTTCAGATTTGTTCAACTCAGGGGTTCGTCCTGCAATTAACGTAGGTATTTCTGTATCTCGTGTTGGGGGGGCTGCTCAGATCAAGTCTATGAAGAAAGTTGCAGGTACTTTGAAACTTGACCAGGCACAATTCCGTGAATTGGAAGCTTTCGCCAAGTTCGGTTCAGACCTTGATGCCGCTACTTTAAGCGTGATCGAGAAAGGTAGACGTAACGTTGAGATCCTTAAGCAGGCTCAAAACAACCCTTACCCGGTTGAAGAGCAGATCGCTATCATCTATGCAGGTTCTAAGAACTTGTTGAGAGATGTGCCGGTTGAGAAAGTAAGAGATTTCGAAAAAGATTACCTGGAGTATCTTAACGCTAAGCACAGAGATATCCTTGATACGTTGAAAGCCGGAAAACTTACAGATGAGGTTACAGATACCTTGACTAAAGTTTCTAAAGAACTTTCAGCGAAATTTAAAGCCTAATAAACAAGTTTGTGTTGAGTAGTGGGATCTTCTCACTACTCAATTCTCAATACCAAGTACTAAGAAATGGCAAACTTAAAAGAACTACGAAGTAGGATTACATCGGTTTCCTCAACCATGCAGATCACCAGTGCCATGAAAATGGTGTCGGCTGCTAAGTTGAGTAAGGCTCAGGATGCTATTACAGCGATGAGACCTTACGCCGAAAAGCTTTCTGAATTACTTCAAAGCCTGAGTGCTACTTTAGATAGTGATCAAAGCAGTAAATATGCAGAGCAACGTGAGGTCAATAATGTCCTTATTGTAGCTATTTCTTCTAACAGAGGATTGGCCGGCGCTTTTAACTCTAACATTGTTAAAGCTGTCAAGCAGCTAGCTGCAGAGGATTTCAGCAGTAAGAATGTAGAGATTATGACCATTGGTAAGAAGGCGAATGACATTCTTTCTAAGACCTTTGAGGTTTATAAGAACGACAATGCCATCTATGACGATCTTAGCTACGATAACGTGGCTGCCATTGCTGAAGATCTTATGAAGCAGTTCGTGGACGGGAAATATGACAAGATCGTTGTTGTATACAACCAGTTCAAGAATGCTGCTACCCAGATCGTGATGAAGGAGCAGTTTCTACCTATCGTTCCTGTTGAGACCGATGAAGAAGCTGTGCTTGATTACATTTTTGAGCCTTCTAAAGAGGAGATCGTTCTTGAATTGATCCCGAAGTCTTTGAAAATGCAGATCTTTAAGGCTCTTCGTGATTCCTTCGCTTCTGAGCATGGTGCGCGTATGACCGCGATGCATAAAGCTACCGATAACGCGACCGAATTGCGTGATTCGTTGAAATTATCATACAACAAAGCCCGTCAGGCATCTATTACCAACGAGATCTTAGAAATTGTTGGTGGAGCCGAAGCTTTAAATAAATAAAAGCGGGGCTGAGATCAATTGGACGACGCGTTAGCGGAGTCAAATTATCAAAAAACCGAAGCTTTAAATAAATAAAAGCGCGGCTTTTAAAAATATAATCGTCTGAAATTCAGATTTTTGAAAACCCATACCGATTGGTATGGGTTTTTCTTTTTTAATTGGTATTAAATTTGATTCCAATTTTATGAACCAATCTAACCCTGCTCATGAAACCATTTTTGCACATCCTGTTTTTCTGTACTTTTTTATTCATTTTCGCCAACTGCGCGAATGGCAAAAAGCTTCAGGAAGAACCACCTGTCACATTAGAACAGGCTTATTATACGAGCTGGACCGGTGGGGTAAAAGGAGCCGATTCCGGATTTAATTTATTCATCCCGGTTGAGAAAGGTGCAAAGATCGATATGGACACGGTTTATTTCCGCGGAAGAAAAGCGGTACTCCAGAAGGATTCACAACATCCAAATCTTTATATAGCGACCTTTAAGATCCCTTCAGCGGAAGGAAAAGCTCCGGAATTGATCATGCATGAAGACCCGAAAAAGGAATTTGGAAACCCCGCTCCGGAGAGACTTGAGAAAATGCCTTTTGGGATGGAAAAAGATGAGGCTGTCGTTCGTTATACAAAACACGGAAAGGTGAAATATTTCAGGATCACGGGTATTAAGAAGCGTGATTCAACCGGTGTCAAAATAAAAAAGCCTGAAAATATTCGGCATTAAGCTCACCTATAGTACATTTGTGAGATAAAACTCAACCAAATTACTATTGGCCCTCCTTCAAAAACTATTTAAGCAAACCTTTATTTATGGCGTAGCCACGGTGGTACCAAGGATGTTATCCTTTCTGTTGTTGCCGCTGTACTCCGCCTATCTGCCTACCGAAGGTTTTGGAGAAGTAGCCATTGTATTTTCCTGGATCGCCGTATTTAATGTCTTGCTGGCCTATGGTATGGAAACCTCTTTTTTCAGGTTTTTCCACCAGGAAGATTTCAGGAAAGAGGTTGTCTCCACTTCTTCCATATCTCTAATTGGAACCACGACAATATTTCTGGCGCTAGGTTTTCTGCTGAAGGATGATCTTTCCGAAGCAACCGATATCGCTTCGCATTATATCGTCTATGTATTATTGATTCTCGCTTTGGATGCCCTGGTGACAATTCCGTTTGCCTGGTTACGGGCGACAGAACGTCCCATGGTTTTCGCTCTGGTCAAGATTGGAAACGTTGCCGTAAATCTGGGACTGAATATTTTCTTTATCGTTTTCCTCCCAATTTGGGCAGAAGACAGCGCAATGCTTCAAAAGATCTACAAACCGGATTTTGAGATCGCATATATCTTCATCTCCAACTTAATCGCAAGTGCGCTTACTTTACTGGTAATGCTTCCGTTCTACCTGAAGCTGAAATATCAATTCAATACACAGCTATGGAAAAAGATGCTTCGCTACGGAAGCCCGATTCTTATCGCCGGGATTGGTTTTGTAATTAATGAGGTTTTCGATAAGATCCTTTTAGGTAAGCTGCTTCCTGAAGATATCGCAAAGTCTGAAGTGGGAGCTTACGCCGCGTGTTACAGGCTCGCCCTGTTTATGACGCTGTTCGCAACTGCTTTTAGAATGGGAATCGAGCCCTTCTTCTTTAGTCATGCTAAAGAGAAGGACGCTACCAAAACATACGCAATGATCACCAAGTATTTTGTGATCTTTGGAGCAGCCATCCTTATTACTGTCACGGTATTTTCAGACCTGCTCAAACTTTTATTGATCCGCGATTCCTCTTATTGGGAAGCGATGAAAGTGGTGCCAATGATCTTGATGGCAAACCTTTTTTTAGGGATCTATCATAACCTTTCGGTTTGGTACAAGGTGAGTGATCGTACAAAGTTCGCGGGTTATATATCCATTTTCGGAGCGGTGGTCACGTTGGTGTTGAACTTCTGGCTGATCCCTTATTTCAGTTATGTCGGTTCGGCGATCGCCACCATGGCGGCATACGGCAGCATGATGTTGTTGTCTTTTTATTTTGGAAGAAAATATTATCCCATTCCCTATGACCTTAAAAGAATAGGCAGTTACCTGCTGCTTTCCATTACTTTTTCGGCGGTCTATTTCTATGTTTTTAGAAATAATTATTATTTAGGCAGTATATTAATTCTTATCTTTTTCGGCCTAATATATTTTGCTGAAAAAGACCAATTAAAACAACTTTTGAAGAAGCCTCAAACATAGCTTCCGAAGAAAATCAAAACACATGAACGTAAAGATTATCAACAAGTCCCAGCACGACTTGCCGGCATATGAGACCGGAAGTTCAGCAGGAATGGACCTGAGAGCGAACCTTTCTGAACCGGTGACTTTAAAACCTCTTGAAAGAGCCATTATCAAAACCGGACTTTTTATTGAACTCCCAGTTGGATATGAAGCCCAGGTGAGACCAAGAAGCGGACTGGCAGCAAAAAAAGGCATTACCGTACTGAATTCTCCGGGCACAATCGATGCAGATTACCGTGGTGAGATAGGGGTGATCCTGGTAAACCTTTCAAATGATGCTTTTACTGTTGAGAACGGAGAGCGCGTTGCCCAGCTGGTGATCGCACGTCATGAGCACATTTTCTGGAAAGAGGTTGAAGTGCTTGAAGAAACATCACGTGGTGCAGGCGGCTTTGGCAGCACCGGAACAAAGTAACAAGGGTCAATGAACAATAAACAATGATCAATTAACAGTTAACAAAAATATACCGGGAGAATTGTGCTAAAAAATTCAACTCAATTCTCACGACTAAATACTCAAATCTGAAATAATGAAAATTATAGTACCTATGGCAGGTCGCGGTTCGCGTCTTCGCCCCCATACCCTAACAGTACCTAAACCATTAATTCCAATTGCAGGAAAACCTATTGTCCACCGTCTTGTGGAAGATATTGCCAAGGTATTGGATGAGAAGATCGATGAGATCGCCTTTATAATCGGGGAGGATTTCGGAGAAAAAGTGGAATCAGACCTTAAGGATATTGCCCAGGCATTGGGTGCGAAAGGAACCATTTACTACCAGGACAAACCCCTTGGTACCGGTCACGCAATCATGTGTGCAAAGGATTCACTTGAGGGTCCCGCGGTGATCGCTTATGCAGATACACTTTTTAAAGCCGATTTTACGTTAGATAAAGATGCAGATGGGGTGATATGGGTAAAACAGGTAGAAAACCCTTCAGCGTATGGCGTAGTGCAGCTGAATGACAAAAAACAGATCGTTGACCTGGTAGAAAAGCCATCTGAGTTCGTTTCAGATCTTGCTGTGATCGGGATATACTACTTCAAAGATGTTGCAGTCCTGAAGAATGAACTTCAGGAAGTTCTGGATAAGAACATCATAAGAGGCGGGGAGTATCAGATCAATGACGGGATCGAAGCCATGAAACAGAAAGGGAAGATCTTTGTTCCCGGAAAAGTGGATGAGTGGATGGACTGCGGGAACAAACAGGTGACTGTTGAAACCAATACCCGCATGCTCAATTTCCTTCAGGAAGACGGGGAAGAACTGGTTTCTAAAGATCTGAAAATGGAAAATTCAGAGATCATTGAACCTTGCTTTATTGGGGAGAACGTGGTGCTTAAAAATGCGAAAATTGGTCCGAATGTTTCCATCGGAAATGGTTGTAAGATCACGAACTCGACTATTGAGAACAGTTTGATCCAAACCTTCTCGGAAGTTGAAAATGCCAAACTTAAGAACGCCATGATAGGAAACTTTGCTAAATTTAATGGTGAGTTTACTGAGATCAGCATAGGCGATTATTCGGTTTTAGAATAGATAATTAAAACATAAGGCGAAAAAAGTATGAAGAAATATTTCCTGATAATCACCTTTTTCGCCTTGCTATCTTTTTCCGGTTCAGTCAATGCTCAGGAAAAGGGAAAACCTGTGGTGGAAGTTGCTTCAGATTCTCTGGGCGATGTAGAAGATGCATTCCAGGAATACTTTTTTGAAGCTCTTAAACAAAAGGCAATCGAGAATTACGGGAAGGCTATAGATGCCTTGCTTAAAAGCCTTTCTCTGGAGGCGAGACCGGTAGTTTACCTTGAGCTAGGAAAGAACTTCAATGCCTTACAGCAGTTTGATGAAGCAGCTGCTTATCTTGAAACGGGACGCAAAAAAGTTCCCAAGAATACGGCGATTTTACAGGAGCTCTATAAATCGTATTTTTTAAGCAGGAGCTTCGAAAAAGCGTTACCGGTAGTGAAGACCCTGGCCATTCTGGATACTTCTTATTCCGAAGACCTGGTGAACCTTCAAATTCTGAATGAAAACTTTGATATCGCCATAAAACTCCTGGATTCATTAGATGCGAAAAAAGGCTCCAGTACCAGTCGCGATAGTTTGAGAAGGCAGGTATATTCCCAAACCAATAATGTAGATGCACAACTTAAAGAGTTGCAGGACAACATCGCTAAAGATTCTACCGATGAGAAAAGTTATCTGAATCTCATTTTTGTATACAGTGAGAATGGGCGCCCCGAGGAGGCTTTTGAAACGGCCAAAAAACTCCTTGAAATGGATCCCGAATCAGAATTGGTGCACCTGGCGCTTTATAAATTTCATCTCAATGAGAATGAAACGGAAGAGGCCGTTGAATCGATGAAGGTCGTGCTCTCCAGTGGGGAAATAGATGAATCGACTAAATATCAGGCGTTGAACGATTTTCTGCTGTATGTTTCAGAAAACCCAACGCTGGAGGATGAGCTTATTACGCTCGTTGGAATCTTTTCAGAGGAGGAAAATAATACCAAGGTTTATGGGCAACTAGGAACTTTTTTTCTTGAAAAGAGAAAAAAGGAACAGGCTTTGAAGTACTTCGAACTGGCGCTTGAGACAGAAACCGATAATTTTGGTCTTTACCGCGACGTGCTGGAACTGCAACTGGAATTCGATAAGAATGAAGAAGCGGTGGCATTAAGTGATAAAGCCCTGGAGATCTTTCCGTCCCAACCTATGTTGTACCTTTTTAAAGGGAAAGCGCTGAATGAATTGAAGAAGTACCGGGAAGCCGAGGAAAGTCTGCTTTTTGGATTGGATTATTTGATCGATGACCGTGTAATGGAAACCAGTTTTTATTCGGAATTGGTTAATACTTACAACGGGTTAAATGAGCCGGAAAAAGCTTCGAAATTCAGAGAAAAGGCAAATGAACCCGAAAATTAAAAAAATTGATGAATAAGAAATTTCAAATAACGCTCTTACTGTTTTCCTTAGTGATCCTGGCTTCCTGTGGTAGCCGTAATGCAAAGATGGGAACCGTGGCGCCCGAAGATGAGGCTCTCGCGGCAGTGGTAGCACAGCATTACACTAATGAAGCCAATTTTGAGACGCTACAGGGTAAACTGAGTGTACGATACTCGACCGAAGAAAGGGATCAAAGCGTGACCGTGAATTTCAGGATGAAGAAGAATGATACTATCTGGATGAGCGGCCAATTACTGGGCATTCCATTAGCTAAGGTCATGATCACTCCAAATTCAGTGCGCTTCTATGAAAAGATCTCAAAAACCTATTTTGATGGTGACTTCAGGTTGCTGAGCGATCTTTTGGGAACTCCCCTGGATTATCAAAAAGTTCAGAACTTATTGATAGGGCAGGCTATTTATGATCTCAGGGATGAGCGGTATAAATTAACCGAATCTTCACGAGGGTATCAGCTGGAGCCTTCCGCGGAAGGATTTTTGAAAAAACTATTTCTTTTGGACGCCGGTAATTTTAAAGCCGTAGCTCAGCAAATAGGGCAGGCGAACGCGAACCGAAGTGTGACGGTCACTTATCCCCAGTATCAGAAAATAGGCCAGCAGTTATTTCCGGGTGAGATACAGATTGTGGCCAATGAAGGCGCACAAAACACCCGAATAGATATGCAGTTTAGAGGAGTTGATTTTAATGTGCCTGTATCTTTTCCATTTTCCATACCTTCGGGCTACGATGAAATTTCACTAGAATAATGACAAGACCCCTTGTAAGACATTTGATCCTCATAGGTTTGCTGTTTTTTAACCTGCAAACTTTTTCCCAAACCGACAAACGTGAAGAGCTTGAACAGCGCAGGCTGGAACTTCAACAGGAGATAAAACGGATCAATAACCTCAGGACCTCGAACCTTAAGAAGGAGAAATCTATCCTTACCGAGGTGGAAGATCTTCAGCAGAAGATACGCGCTACCGAGAGTCTTATCAGGGTCACCAATCAACAGGCAAACCTGCTTACCCGTGAAATAAATTCCAATCAGAATAAGATCGGGACGCTTCGTAAGGAGTTGGAGAAGCTGAAAGAGGATTACAGCAGGATGATCCAGAAGTCCTACAGAAGTAAAAGTCAGCAAAGCAGGATCATGTTCCTTCTTTCCGCGGAAAGCTTTCTACAGGCCTATAAAAGGCTTCAGTACATGAAGCAATATGCCAACTACAGGAAACAACAGGGAGATGAGATAAAAACCCGCACCGAAGATCTTCAAAAGTTAAATCAAAACCTGGCAGAGCAGAAAAAGACCAAGGAAAAACTGATCGCCGAGAACAGAGCCACCAGGGCGCAGCTGGAGGAAAGTAAGAAAGCGCAGGAAGTTTTGGTTTCCACAATTCGAAAAAAGGAGGGACAATTTGCTGCCGAACTCAACAGAAAACAAAAGGAAATTAATTCAATCGACCGAGCTATTGAAAAAATAATTGCCGATGCTATTGCAAAAAATAATGAAGAAAGCGGATCTACTTCTAGGGAAGTATTTGCACTAACTCCTGAAGCCAAGGCTCTTGCCGCGAACTTTGCATCGAATAAAGGTAAATTGCCGTGGCCTGTTAGAACTGGTACCGTTGTCATGAAATTTGGAGTTCAACCTCACCCCATTGTAAAATCGGCAACTAAGAACAGTAATGGAGTTAGAATTGCTACAGATCCGGGATCCAGTGCTAGAGCCGTTTTTGCCGGTACCGTAAGTGAAATAATAGCAATAAAAGGCTCAAGTTTAATGGTCATGCTAAGGCATGGTGATTATATAACCGTGTACAATCATCTTTCATCTTCAAACGTTCGAAAGGGTCAACAAGTAAACATGGGTGATGAAATCGGAAAAATTGCAACTGATATTACAGACGGCCGAACTACATTATACTTCGTAATGTTTAAGAACAACCAAAAGCTAGATCCGGCTGACTGGATCTACAAAATGTAATTACAACTAACTGTTTTCGAAAAGGGCTTTCAGTTCAGTGGCTTCTCCCGGTTTCATTTTCCCGGCGAGCACCAAACTCAATTGTTTTCTTCTTAAGGCAGCGGCGAAACGCTCTTTTTCAAGATCGGTTTCAGGCTCAAGAGTTGGAATTTTAACCGGAGTTCCGGTTTCATCGACTGCTACAAACGTGTAAATAGCTTCATTTGCCTTACTTCGGGTACCACTCTCGCGGTCTTCGACCCAAACATCGATATAGATCTCCATAGAGGTCTTAAAAGCCCGGGAAACGGCCGCTTCTACGGTCACTACACTCCCAAGAGGCACTGCTTTATTAAATGCAACGTGGTTTACAGAGGCAGTCACTACTATTCTTCGGCTGTGACGTCTGGCAGCGATACTGGCAGCTCTGTCCATTCTCGCTAATAATTCCCCTCCAAAAAGGTTGTTTAAGGGATTGGTTTCACTAGGTAAAACCAGGTCGGTCATAGTAGTTCTGGATTCTTCCGGAGTTTTTGCGTGCATGAAGCTAAATTTTTGGCAAAGGTAAGTTGCTTTAACAAACCATTCGCGTTAATGGTATATTAAAATACTATTCTCCCAAAAAGGATGTTGATAGATGGGTGTTGTAATTACAGCTCCTGTACCAGTAACCAGGCACCAGGATTGGCAGTTTTTACTTCACGTAGAGCTCTTAAGGCTTCCAGTCTGTCTTCGTAGCTGCTGTAAACAACCTGGTGAAGCCCGAACCTGTTCGCACCGATCTCGCGCGCCTTATGCCCTTCGGCCTTTAGCTGCTGCACTTTCTTTTCTGCATTTTCCTGCATTCTGAAAGCACCCGCTACAATGTGGTATTTTCCGGTTTGCTTTGAAACCTTTAATGTCACAGCTGGCAGCGGATTGTCAATTACAAACGTTGCCTGCTGAATTTGGTTTTCCAATTGGGAAGCCGCTTTTTGCTGTTCGGCTATATTGTGTTCGTTAACCTGATTGCTGTAGAAATTCAGGCCGGCAGCACCACTAAGTCCTATGGCAAGCAATCCTACGGCGGCATATTTCAGCCAGTTGGAAGCTCGTTTTTCGGGAGTGAAAGCTACTGGCGCTTTCTCTTCCAGAGCAATTGCTTGTTTCTTGTAGGTTTCCCTGGTAATTTCTGAAGAAGCAACCGAACTAAGTCCAAAAGCTTCCGTCAGGTAATCATTATTAGAAGAAGGCTCGAACTGAAGTTTATCATCTTCTGTAAGCCTTAAAGATCCAACAGGACCAAAACTAACGGTCTTGTTTTCCTTTAGAACGGTATTCAGTTCCTGAACGAAAGAATTGATCTTGAAAATGGCATTTTCATACCCGGTCTTTTCGGCCTCCATGATATAATTAGCCAACAAACCATCGTTGTTAACCAACTGGCGGTTAAAAGAAACCGTCTTTTTAGGAGGGTAGAACTGGTTGGTAGCTGAATGAATTTGAGCTGAATGCTGTTGGGTGATAAATGCACCGAATCCCGGTAGGATCACACATTCATACCGGTACAAAAGATCGTGTATGTAATTTTCTACTGCCATTTGAACAAATGTAAAACATTTTAATTTCAGATAAAACAGCCCGGGCCAATTTTATTAACAAATTTTTAGACTAAATTTAAATATATCCAATAAGCATGCATCTGTCTGATCTACAATTTATTCTGGCGCTACAGCACGTCCCGAACCTGGGCGATGCCACGGCTAAAAAACTCATCAGGCATGCGGGTTCTGCGGAAGCTGTTTTCAAAGAAAAATTGAACACACTGCTTAAAATTGATGGGGTTGGTAAATTCAAACTTCAAGATCTGAAGGATCCTTCTCACCTCCGCGCAGCTGAAAAAGAAATTGAATTCATAGAAAGGAACAGGATCAAATGCCTCTATTTTCAAGATGAGGATTATCCTGAAAAACTTAAACATTGCCTTGATGGTCCAATTCTCCTTTTTCAACGTGGAAATATCGATCTCAAACAAAAAAAGATCATCAGCATAGTGGGAACTCGCAATGCGACCAATCACGGCCTTGCATTCTGTGAGCGATTGATAGAAGAACTGAGTCCCTTAGATCCGGTTATCGTTTCGGGGTTTGCTTATGGAATCGATATCTGTGCCCAGAAGGCTGCGGTTAAAAATGAACTTCAAACAATTGGTTGTCTTGCCCATGGTTTGAACCAGATCTATCCGAAGATCCACCAGAAATACGTGAGCGGCATTGAAGAACACGGAGGCTTTTTAACTGATTTCTGGAGTGCTGATGCCTTTGACCGTAATAATTTTCTAAAAAGGAATCGCATAATCGCGGGGATGAGTGAAGCGACCATCGTCATAGAAAGTGCCGAAAAAGGAGGTTCTTTAGTGACGGGTGATATTGCCAATTCTTATAACCGGGAAGTTTTTGCAGTGCCCGGTCGCCCGTCAGACACTCAAAGTTCAGGTTGTAATATGCTTATAAAATCACAGCAGGCACATGTTTTAACCAGCGCTGCTGATCTACTCTATATCCTGAACTGGCATCCTGAAGAAAAATTGAACCCTGTTCAGAAACAGCTTTTTGTAGAGCTTGATTCCGAAGAGAAATTGCTTTACGGCTACCTTAAAGAAAACGGAAAAGAGCAATTAGATCTAATCGCTCTTAACTGTAGTATCCCAACTTTTAAGGCCGCAAGCCTTTTGTTGAATATGGAACTTAAAGGGGTTGTACGGCCGTTGCCGGGTAAGCTTTTTGAGGTGATCTAATACCCGAGCTTTTCACGAACTTTGGCCAGAACCTTATCGGCGGTTTCGTGTGCTTTTTTCGCACCTACTAGCAAAGCCTCTTCGATCTTAGCAGGATTTTCCATGTAGTAGTGATATTTCTCACGCTCAGTTTCAAATCTTGCGACGATAAGTTCGTAAAGTGCCTGTTTGGCGTGGCCATAACCATAATTCCCGCCTTCATAATTGCTGCGCATCTCTGCGATCTGCTCTTTGGAAGCCATGATCTTATAAAGATTGAATACGTTGCAAGTATCTGGATCTTTAGGCTCTTCAAGTGGTGTACTGTCTGTCTGGATACCCATGATCTGTTTGCGCAGCTTCTTATCGGTAAGGAAAATATTGATAGTATTTCCTTTTGATTTACTCATTTTTGCGCCATCGGTCCCCGGTACATACATGGTCTCTTCCTGTACCTTAGCTTCTGGCATTACGAAGGTTTCTCCCATTTTTGTATGGAACCTCGATGCTACATCCCGGGTCATCTCCAGGTGTTGTAGCTGGTCTTTTCCTACCGGAACTATTTCTGCGTCATATAATAGAATATCCGCAGCCATTAACATCGGGTATGTGAAAAGTCCTGAATTCACATCTTCCAGCCTGTCTGCCTTATCTTTGAAAGAATGCGCCAGGGTAAGTCGTTGATATGGGAAAAAACAGCTCAGGTACCAGTTGAGTTCGGTCACCTGTGGAATATCACTTTGACGGTAAAAAACAGATTTTTCTATGTCCAAACCAAATGCCAGCCAGGTGGCCGCAGTAGAAAGGGTGTTTTCTTTCATGATCGCCGCATCTTTGATCTGTGTTAAAGTATGCAGGTTAGCGATGAAGAGGTAAGAATCATTTTTTGGATCGTTGGCCATGTTAATAGCCGGGATGATCGCTCCTAATATATTTCCTAAATGGGGTGTTCCTGTGCTTTGAATTCCTGTAAGTACTCTGGACATTGGCTTTTTCTATTTTTGAACAAAGGTATCTATTTTAAGGAATTCCTTCAATCCATTTGCTTATTTTTGGTGCTTATGCAGATCCTCAGGTCATTTTTAAATGCCTTATGGCGAATTTGGTTTTACATCCTAATGGCTGTTCCCATAATCGTATTTTTCCCCTTCCTGCTTTTATTCACTTCGCACACAAAATTTTATCCTCAATTCTTTCTATTAGCGCGTTGGTGGGCTTTCTTTATTCTCTACGGAATGGGATTCTTTCCGAAGATAAAGCGGGAACAACAACTGGAAAAGGGGAAAAGCTATATGCTGGTGGCCAATCATACCTCAATGACAGATATTATGTTAATGCTGGCTACCGTGCGCAATCCGTTTGTTTTTGTGGGGAAAAAAGAACTGGTGAAAATACCCCTTTTTGGATATTTCTATAAACGCACTTGTATCCTTGTAGATCGGGGAAATCAGAAAAGCCGGAAGGAGGTTTTTGACCGAGCTCAAAAGAGACTTAATGAAGGGACGAGTATTTGTATTTTTCCGGAAGGAGGTGTACCCGATAATCTTGATATGATACTGGATACCTTTAAAGATGGTGCCTTCCGACTGGCCATTGATCACCAGATCCCTATAGTGCCTATTGTCTTTTATGATAACCGAGACCGATTCCCTTATATCCTATTTGAAGGTAAACCTGGAAAAATGCGTGTAAAGGTCAAGAATTTTATAGATACCGAAGGAAAGACTCAGGAGGATAAAAAAGAACTACGCGAGAAAACCCGTAATCTGATCCTGGAAGAACTTTACAACCCCGATTTTTAGAATTTAAAGCTAAACCCTGAATAGATACCCAGGTAGTAAGGCTGGTTGCCCGAGGACTGAGAATTAAAGGTGTTGAATTGATATTTCAGCATTGGCTCCATGTTCAGCTTGAATTTTTCAGAAAGATTGTAATCAAGCCCTAAACCAATGTTTGTGCTGAAACTAACCTGATTGAGGTTGTTGGCTTTTCCAACCGCCGAAATATTTCCGTCGTTCACAGAAATCTTATTTTCATCTAGGAACAAGGTACTGGCACCTCCAATAAGATTCAGCTCAAATCGTTTATCGATAAGATTATATTCAAGCTCGACAGGAACCTCGATAAAGCCCATTTTTTGATTCAGTAACCCCGAATTCATTCTACCAATGGCATCTTTGGTGGTATTTGAAAGTGGTTGCTTGGTTAAGTTTCCTTTAGAATTAACTTCTACACCGGGATCCTCATTTAAGGCGATTGCATTTGATGCAGCCGGCCCCACTATGGCATTGTACGCAATGTTACTGGTGTTGTAGCTCATGGAAACCTTGTTCACCCCAGAACGGATCTTCACCTTATCTGAAATAGAATACGCGATGTTGATCCCGTAGGAATAAGTGATCTCGCTTTCTTTACTGTTCTGGCTGAATTGCGAACCAAGGAAATTTCCGTTTCCAAAATTACCGTAATAAATAGGGGCGGCATGGGTGGAAACTTCAAAATTCCCTTTTGAACCGCCTTCAGCCACTTCTATTTCAGGTTCAGTTATGGCATCAAAAAGAGACTTTTTATTCTGAAGTGTTTCTTTTTTAGAAGGACCCTCACTGGTCTTGGTGGAAGCTATTGTTTTTTCTGAAGAACTGATGTTTTCCCTTTGAACAGGCGTTTTCAGCGGAATTACCTTTACTTCAGAAGGAACTTCGGAAGCTTTAGTTTTTTTCTTTTCAAAAACGGGTGTCGCATTGGTTTCGTTGCTTTCTGCAGGAATTTCAGAAGTGGAATTATCGGCTATGGAAAGGTTGGTTTTATCAAAGGTTTCTTCCAGATCTTCACTTGCTATAAGGCTAGTGTTGGAAACAGGGAACATCCATTCACCAATTAAGAAGATGATGGCTAGTACAGCAGCTATTCCTGCAACGCGTGACCAAATTGGTGCAACGATAGGACGGCGACGCTCTTTTTCTTGCAGTTTCGCTGAAATGTTCCGCCAGATAGCTTCATTGGGAGTAGCTTCAAAATCTTTGAATTTCTCCTGGAATAACCTATCTATGTGTTTTCTTTCACTCATTTTATATCGACCGGGCACTCGATTTATTGAGGCCTTTCTCAATCTTTTCTTTCAAGATCACCCGGGCTCTGGCCAGGTTAGATTTAGAAGTTCCTGTAGAAATATTCATGATCTCAGCTATTTCCTTGTGAGAGAAACCGTCCAGCACATAGAGGTTAAAAACCTGTCTGTATCGATCGGGTAGCTGCTGAATGATTTCCAGTAGATAATCTACTGAAACAGTATCTTCATCAATTTCAATCTCCGGTTCTTTTAAATGATCATCATTGATGATCTCAAAAACCGTTTGTTTTCTAAATTTTTGTAGGGCGGTATTAATAGCAACCCTTTTCATCCATCCTTCAAAAGAACCTTTGTGTTTATACTGTGGGATCTTTTTAAAAATCATTAAAAATGCATCCTGTAAATTATCTTCTGCCTGCTGGTAACTGGCAGAATATTTAAGGCAAAGCGGGAATAATTTATGCGCATAGAGCCTGTAAAGCTGCTCTTGCGCTTTTATATCCTGTTGCTTGCATTTTTTTATGAGTTGGTTGATCCCCAATATGAACTAAATTGTTACAGTTGTTTTCAAAAATGAAAAAGGAAGAATCCTTCCGGCCATGACTTTCCTGCCAGAACTTAAATATATAAAAATCATTCGTCACGGCAACAACATTTGTCTTTGGAACCAGTGTTAAATCTTCACTTTCAAAATATTGCATAGGGGGGTCGTGCTCCGTTTTGGAACTACAGAATAAGGGCAAAAGTGAATTGGATTCCAATAGCTTCATTAAATTCAGGTTATTTGGGGACCTGTCTTTATCAGATGCAATTTGGACTGAAAGGTTGCGCCTGAAAACAAAAAATCCCGAAAGATTCGGGATTTTATTTGCTTATGCTTTAGCGACTTTGATCGCGTCTTTGATCTTTGTTTCCAGTTCCTCCATGAGGTCGGGATTGTCTTTTAGAAGCGTTTTCACCGCGTCACGGCCTTGTCCCAGCTTGGTGTCTTCATAACTGAACCAGGAACCGCTCTTTTTGATGATCTCATAATCAACACCTATGTCGATGATCTCACCAATTTTAGAAACTCCTTCTCCATACATGATGTCAAATTCGGCTGTTTTGAAAGGAGGAGCAACCTTGTTCTTCACTACTTTCACACGGGTCTTATTCCCCTGTACTTCACTGTTGCTATCCTTGATTTGGGTAGACCTTCTAATGTCAAGACGAATGGAAGCATAGAATTTCAAGGCGTTACCACCTGTAGTAGTTTCAGGGTTTCCAAACATCACTCCAATCTTTTCCCTTAACTGGTTAATGAAGATTACCGTGCAATGTGTCTTGCTGATAGAAGCTGTTAACTTTCGTAGAGCCTGAGACATAAGACGGGCGTGTAATCCCATTTTTGAATCTCCCATTTCTCCTTCAATTTCACTCTTTGGAGTAAGGGCAGCCACAGAATCCACCACGATAATATCGATAGCTCCTGAACGGATCAGGTTATCTGCGATCTCAAGTGCCTGCTCCCCGTTGTCCGGCTGAGAAATGATCAGGTTTTCAAGATCGATCCCTAATTTTTCAGCATAAAAACGGTCAAAAGCATGTTCAGCATCAATAAAAGCTGCAATTCCACCGGCTTTTTGAGCCTCTGCAATGGCATGAAGCGTCAAAGTTGTCTTACCCGAAGATTCAGGTCCGTATATTTCGATCACTCTTCCGCGCGGATAACCTCCAACCCCTAATGCAAGGTCCAGTCCTAATGATCCGCTGGAAATAGCTTCTATATCCATCACAGACTGGTCACTCATCTTCATCACCGTTCCCTTACCGTAGGTTTTATCCATCTTGTCAAGAGTGAGTTTGAGGGCCTTTAATTTTGCTTCTTTTTCTTTCTCGTTACTCATTATTTTCAGCTTCTATTTATATGATATTGGTGCTAAAATACTAAGTTTTTGTATCGACGCAACATTAATACGCAACCTTTTTTACTTTCCTGCATCTATAGGGTAAAGCAACACTATAACTAATGAAATTTTTAAAAAGGAATATTATTCTAAGTATTTCCGGTGCTGCCTCAGTAGTGAATCTGAGTTGTAGTTGCCGGGTGGACGGTGGCTAACGTTATTTCTATTTTTAGTTGAAGAATTAAAAAATATTAATAACGAATTAGCCGTTCGAAAAAAAATGCCCCGATGCAAAATCCGGGCATTTTTTCATTTAAAGCCTTACCTTTGCGCAAAATTCTTTAACCTTAAAAAATTAGTATAGCATGCAACTGTACAATAAATTAAGCGCTAAAGAAAGAGAAGCACTCCTTGAAGAGGCCGGAGAAGACCGCCTTACGCTCTCTTTCTATCAGTATGCAAAAATTGGAAACCCCGAATTATTTAGAAATCACCTTTTCGTAGCCTGGGATCAAATGGAAGTGTTAGGACGTATCTACGTCGCGCACGAAGGTATCAACGCCCAGCTTTCTGTTCCGGCAAAAAGATTTGAAGAGTTCAAAAACTTCCTTGACGGAATCTATTTTCTTGAAAATGTACGTTTGAACATTGCTATTGAGCATGATATTAAATCATTCCTGAAACTAAAGGTGAAAGTGAGGGAAAAGATCCTTGCCGATGGTTTGAATGACGAAACCTTTGATGTAACCAATAAAGGGGTACATGTGGATGCGCAAAAATTCAATGAACTTCTTGATGACCCTAATACCGTACTGGTTGACATGCGAAACCACTATGAGAGTGAAATAGGTCATTTTGAAGGAGCTATGACACCAGATGTGGATACGTTTAGGGACAGTCTTGATATAATTGAAAAAGACATTCAGGAGTATAAGGAAGACAAAAACCTGGTTATGTACTGTACAGGTGGAATTCGATGTGAGAAGGCCAGTGCGTACTATAAACATAAAGGGTTCAAAAAGGTTTTTCAGCTTGAAGGCGGGATCATAGAGTACGCTAGGCAGGTTGAAAACCTGAAACTGGAAAATAAATTTTTAGGTAAAAACTTCGTTTTTGACCATAGAAGAGGTGAACGCATAAGCGAGGACGTTATCTCAAATTGCCACCAATGTGGAAAACCTTGTGATACCCATGTGAACTGTGCCAATGAAGCCTGTCACCTGTTGTTCATTCAGTGTGAGGAATGCGCTGAAAAAATGAATACCTGCTGTTCTACCGAATGCCAGGATATCGCAGCTTTACCGTATGAGGAGCAAAAAGCACTTCGTAAAGGCAAGGGTAACAGCAACAAAATATTCAAAAAAGGACGCTCAGAAGTTCTTTTATACAAACGGTGACAATTAGTTTCTCCGCATTGCGTTCCATAAATAATGGTATATTTACCTCAGCAGTTTTATAAATAAAATAAAATCCAGACGCTGGAACACCAGCGTCTAGGATTACAATATATAGATTATGGGATGTAGTAGTTGCTCGACCAAAGATGGTCAGCCGAAAGGATGTAAGAACAACGGCACCTGTGGGACAGACGGATGTAACAAATTATCTGTTTTTGACTGGTTGTCAAATATGTCACTTCCGCAGGGAATGGAGCCGTTCAATTTTGTGGAAGTCCGTTTTAAGAACGGGCGGAAGCATTTCTATAAGAATACCGAAAATTTAAGTTTAAGCATAGGTGATGTGGTTGCAACCGAAGCAGCCCCTGGACATGATGTTGGAGTAATTTGTCTTACCGGAGAACTGGTACGGGTACAAATGAAAAAGAAAAAGGTACGACCAGACAGTAAAGAAATCCTGAGGGTTTACCGAAAAGCTTCACAAAGAGATATTGATATCTGGCAGGAAGGCCGTGACCGGGAAGAAAAAATGAAGGTGCGTGCCCGTGAGATCGCAATTAGACTGAACCTTCAGATGAAGATCAGTGATATCGAATTTCAGGGAGACGGTTCAAAAGCCACATTTTATTATACTGCCGAAGAACGTGTAGATTTTCGCCAGTTGATCAAGGAATTCGCACGCGAGTTCAATACCAGGATCGAAATGCGACAAATTGGTTTCCGTCAGGAAGCCTCCAGGCTTGGAGGAATTGGTTCCTGCGGAAGGGAGCTTTGTTGTTCTACCTGGTTAACCGATTTCAGATCGGTGAATACTTCCGCTGCTAGATATCAACAACTTTCCCTCAACCCTCAAAAACTTGCAGGACAGTGTGGAAAATTGAAGTGCTGCCTCAATTATGAGCTGGACACGTATCTTGATGCGTTGAAAGATTTTCCGAAGAGCGATGTGAAACTTCACACTAAGAAAGGTGCAGCGGTATGTCAAAAAATAGATATTTTCAAAGGTTTACTTTGGTATGCTTATGAAGGTGACTGGAGCAACTGGCATACGCTTACAGCAGAACAGGCCAATACCGTTATTAAAGCAAATTCTAAAAAGGAACCTGTAAACAGCCTTGAGGAATATGCCGTGGAAATACCTCAGGAGTCCAAACCAGATTTCACTAATGCGGTAGGACAGGACAGTCTTACGAGATTTGATAATAAAGGCTCCGGGAAAAAGAAGCGTAAGAACAAACGTAAAAAGAGAAAACCTCAAAAGAATGGGTAAGGGAATACCTTTTTTCATTTTTTGCAGCCTCCTGTTCCTTGTTTCCTGTGATAAGACCAGGGTGCATGACGATTATCAAAGTCTTCCCAATGAATGGCATAAGGATTCGGTGGTGACCTTCAAGGTAGAGGCGCCCGATACCCTCAATGAATATAACCTGTTCATTAATCTTCGGAATAATTCAGATTATAAATACAGTAACCTGTTCGTAATTACCGAGATCAATTTTCCCTACGGAAAAGTGATCAGTGACACGTTACAATATGATATGGCGAAACCTTCAGGAGAATGGCTTGGTACAGGCTTTGGTGAGGTGAAAGAAAGTAAACTTTGGTATAAAGAGAACTTCCGGTTTGAGGAAGATGGTGAATATTCAGTAACCATTCAGCAAGCCATGAGGAAAAGGGACAGTACTAAAGGAATTGAACGACTTGCCGGGGTGACCGAAGTTGGATTCAGAATAGAAAAGACCACAAATTAATTTATCAGCAGCCCATGGGCAATACTAAGAAAACTGCGAAAGAAAAAAAGCAGGAGGCCGAAAAAAGAAGGAAATTCAGTAAATATAAATCCTGGTTCTGGTCCCTTTTTGCAATAGGGATCTCCCTGGGAGTATTATTGTTCTTACTGGCAGGGTGGGGTGTATTCGGTCCGATGCCTACCTTCGAGGAACTCGAAAACCCTGAAACCAACCTGGCAACAGAGATCTTTTCTTCTGATGGAGAGACGTTGGGGAAATATTACAATGAGAACCGTACCCCGGTAAAATTTGATGACCTGCCGCCTCATTTGATCGAGGCGCTAGTTGCTACTGAGGATGAGCGTTACTTTGAACATGCAGGTATTGATGCCAGGGGGACTTTGAGAGCAGCGGTTTACCTGGGTAAAAAAGGAGGGGCGAGCACCATTACTCAGCAACTTGCAAAACTTCTTTTTACTGAAAATGCTTCCCGAAACCCACTTTCGCGTATAATACAAAAAGCGAAGGAATGGGTTATTGCTACCAGGCTGGAGCGACAGTACACCAAGGAAGAGATCATCACCATGTACCTCAATAAGTATGATTTTCTGTATCAGGCGGTAGGAGTGCGTTCGGCTTCAAAAATTTACTTTGACAAGGAGCCTAAAGATCTGAATGTCGAGGAGTCAGCGGTTCTTGTGGCCATGTTGAAAAACCCGATCCTATATAATCCTGCTAAGGAAAAATTCAAGGATAATGCACTTTCCCGCCGAAATGTGGTTCTGAGTCAGATGGAGGTAAACGATTACATTAGTGAAGCTGAAAAAGATTCTCTTCAGCAATTACCTTTAAAGATAGATTTCACTCCTCAAGGACATGATGAAGGTATTGCAACTTACTTCAGGGTGTATCTTCAGGGATTTCTTAAAGATTGGATCGCAAAGAATCCGAAGCCCGATGGAACCGAATACAACATTTACCGTGACGGGTTAAAAATATACACCAGTATCGATTCCCGTATGCAGGAATATGCCGAAGAAGCGGTGAAGATGCACATCTCCAATCTTCAGAAGGAATTTGATCGTCAAAATGCGAATAATAAGACCGCTCCTTTCAGAGATATTACTCAAGGCGAGGCGAACGACCTTATTAAAAATGCCATGCGACGAAGTGAGCGCTGGAGAGTTCTTAGATCTCAAGGATTGTCGGAAAAGGAAATCGAAGCCTCTTTCGAAAAAAAGACCGAAATGCAGGTATTTACCTGGGATGGAGTTAAGGATACTATCATGACTCCCAGAGATTCTATAAAACATTATAAATCACATCTGCTTGCGGGAATGATGTCCATGACCCCACAAACCGGAGAGGTAAAGGCGTGGGTAGGAGGTGTGAACTTCAAACATTTTAAATACGACCACGTTAAGCAGGCGAAAAGACAGGTTGGTTCCACCTTCAAGCCATTTGTCTATGCCACCGCTATCGACCAGTTGCACTTGTCACCTTGTGATACTTTGCCTATGTCCCTCTACACTATTGAAGCGGGAAAACACGGCAACATGAATGACTGGACCCCAAGAAACAGTGGTGACAGCAGTGATGAGTATATTGGAATGGTAACTTTAAAGAAGGCTCTTGCAAAATCGGTTAATACGGTTACTGCAAGGCTCATTGACAGGATCGGGCCTAAACCTGTGATCAACCTTATTGAGAAACTGGATATTGATACCCGAAATATTCCTGAAGTTCCTTCGATTGCTTTAGGAACGGCTGATCTTAGTGTTTTTGAAATGGTATCGGCATATGGAGCTTTTGCCAATGAAGGTGTTTATGTAAAACCTGTGATCGTAAACAGGATCGAGGATAAGAACGGAACCATCCTTTATCAGCATGTGCCTGAAACAAGAGATGTGTTGAGCAGTGAAGCTGCCTATGTTACCCTAAATCTAATGGAAGGGGTTACTCAATATGGATCTGGTCAACGCTTGCGCGGAAACTGGGCAGTCAATGCAGACCATTATAAACGTGCCGTTACCGGCTATCCTTATGAATTTGAGAATCCTATTGCCGGAAAAACAGGAACCACACAAAATCAAAGTGATGGTTGGTTCATGGGAATGGTCCCAAATCTGGTAACCGGAGTTTGGGTGGGAGCTGAAGATCGTGCTGTTCACTTCCCGGGGATCACGTACGGTCAGGGAGCTACCATGGCGCTTCCAATTTGGGCGATCTATATGAAGAAAGTGTATGGAGATAAAGAACTGAACGTGTCAAAAGAAGCTTTTCCAAAGCCGGAGAACCTTACCATTGAAACCAATTGTGAGAACTACGGAAAGAATGGAGAAAGCGAGGTTGATTCGCTTCCGGACGAACTCGACTTCTAGAACGAACATATTACTATAAAAATCACATTTATGGCCGTGAATCCGTTGGGACACGGCCATTTTTTTGTATTTTTCGGAATAAAATAACTAACAATGATCAAGAAAACTGTAGAGGATGTGACCAGAGCTCTGGAAGGAGTTCATGACGGTATGACCTTCATGCTGGGAGGATTTGGTTTATGCGGAATTCCCGAAAATTCAATCTCTGAACTGGTTCGCCTCAATGTCAAAAATCTTACTTGTATCTCCAATAACGCAGGGGTGGATGATTTCGGATTGGGATTATTGCTTCAGAAGAAACAGATCGATAAGATGATCTCTTCCTATGTGGGGGAAAACGCCGAATTTGAACGTCAAATGCTTAGCGGGGAACTCGAAGTGGAATTAACACCACAGGGTACACTTGCAGCTAAATGCCAGGCTGCCCAACAGGGATTTCCTGCGATATATACTCCAGCAGGTTACGGGACTGAAGTAGCCGAAGGGAAAGAAACCCGGGAATTTGATGGAAAAATGTATGTTCTGGAGGAAGCTTATAAAGCAGATTTTGCCTTTGTGAAGGCTTGGAAAGGGGATGAAGCAGGAAACCTTATTTTCAAAGGAACTGCCCGCAACTTTAATCCGTTAATGTGCGGTGCCGCAAAAATTACCGTGGCTGAAGTGGAAGAACTTGTAAAGCCGGGTGAATTAGATCCTAACGAGATCCATATTCCGGGAATTTTCGTGCAACGGATCTTCCAGGGTAAAAATTACGAAAAACGAATTGAGCAACGAACTGTTAGACCAAAATCGAACTAAATGGCTTTAGATAAAGAAGGAATCGCAAAACGAATCGCGAAAGAAGTAAAGGACGGTTACTATGTGAACCTGGGGATAGGGATCCCCACTTTAGTAGCCAATTTTGTTCGAGATGATATTCAGGTAGAATTTCAAAGTGAGAACGGGATTTTGGGAATGGGTCCTTTTCCAATAGATGGAGAAGAAGACGCCGATTTAATTAACGCAGGAAAGCAAACCATTACCGCTTTACCTGGTGCCAGTTACTTTGATTCGGCCATGAGCTTTGGAATGATCAGGGGACAGCATGTTGATCTTACCATTCTCGGTGCTATGGAAGTAGCTGAAAACGGAGATATCGCAAACTGGAAAATCCCTGGTAAAATGGTCAAGGGAATGGGTGGCGCTATGGACCTTGTAGCCAGCGCTGAGAACATTATCGTTGCGATGATGCACACGAACCGCGCAGGAGAGTCAAAACTCCTTAAAAGATGCTCCCTACCATTAACAGGGGTAGGCTGTGTTACCAAGATCGTAACTAATCTCGCAGTACTGGAAGTAACCAATGAAGGATTTAAACTTTTAGAAAGAGCTCCTGGAGTAAGTGTGGAAGAGATCAAAAACGCCACCGAAGGTACCCTCATCGTTGATGGAGAAATTCCTGAAATGCAGCTGTAAAGAATTACATTATAAATTCAAAAGGTCTTGTTCTAATTAACAGAGCAGGAATGATAAGGGTGTAGCATTGCTACACCCTTTTTTCATGCATTTTAATTACTTCTGCAATAATCGCTGAAATGCGTTATATAATAGATGAATTGTGTTAAAACTTTAGTGAAGCTTAATAATTTTCCTACTTTGTGGCGTTAAACCCCAAATACCACCTACTAAAATGAAGAAAAAATTACTCTTTAAATCCGTGTTAATCGCGGGATTAAGCCTTTTTACGTTTCAGGCAAATGCGCAGGATTCTGAAAAGGACGTAAAAAAAAGGATCACTGATGAAAACGGGAAACCTACCCTTATCGTTTTCAAAGAAAATTCAAGTTTCAATGCCAGTGATTATCGGAAACTGTTTAAAGAACAGTTGCAAGCCGGTGACCGGGTAAACTTTTCGAAAGTTAAATCAGAAAGGGATAATGCCGGTTATAAACATGACAAGTATCAAATGTTCTATGATGGTGTAAAAGTGGAATTTGCTACTTACACTATTCACTCAGAGGGTGAGCGATTGCAGTCCATGAGTGGTGAGTACTATGATCTTGAAGAAGTAGATGTTACGCCGAAGCTTTCCGGCTCTGTGGCTTTTAGAATGGCTGTACAGCACATTGGAGCTAAGTCTTATTTGTGGGAAGACCCTGCAAGTGCTTCTAAAATAGGCTATGAAAAACCAGAAGGTGAATTAGTTTTATTGCCAACCGGGAAATTTGAAGTTGTTAATGATAAAAGTTTCAAAGAAGAAGTTCGGCTGGCTTATAAATTTGACATCTATGCAACAAGCCCCGTAAGTCGTGGGGATCTTTATATAGATGCCCAGAATGGCAGGGTATTACTTTATGATGCAACCATTAAGCATTTAGGGAAGTACAGCCATTCAAATTCTTCAAAAAAAGCAAAGTCAAAAAGTGGAACATCTGCATTAACATTAGCCACAGGAAATGCGGCCACTCGTTATAGTGGTTCTCAAACCATTCAAACTTCTTTAAGCGGATCCTCTTATATCCTTTCTGATGTTACACGGGCAAATGGTGTACAGACCTATGATATGAATACAGGCACCAATTATAACAATGCCGTGAACTTCACAGATAATGATAATAACTGGACCGCGGCTGAACATGATAATGCAGCAAAAGACAATGGAGCACTTGATGCGCATTGGGGAGCTCAAAAAACCTTTGATTACTTGTATAACGTACACAGTAGAAACAGTTTTGATAACCAGGGAGCAGCGATTAAGAGTTATGTTCACTTTGATGTGGCTTATGATAATGCCTATTGGAATGGGAGCGTCATGACCTATGGTGACGGTAGCGGAACTTATTTTGATGTTCTTACCTCTATTGATGTTGCGGCTCATGAAATTGGCCATGCCGTTTGTGAGACTTCAGCGAACCTGGTTTACCAAAAAGAATCGGGTGCCATGAACGAAGCCTTCTCTGATATTTGGGGAGCCTGTGTAGAGTATTATGCAGCTCCTTCAAAATCCACATGGTTAATCGGGGAAGATATAGAAAGAAGATCCGGGCATGCTGCCTTGAGATCCATGAGCGATCCAAAATCTGAAGGACAGCCGGACACTTATGGCGGTACTAACTGGATTAATCCGAATTGTACACCAACAGATCAAAATGACTACTGTGGAGTTCATACGAACAGCGGTGTTTTAAATCACTGGTTTTATATACTCGCCGTTGGAAAATCCGGCACCAATGATCTTGGGAACTCTTATAATGTAACAGGGATAAGTATAGACAAAGCTGCTAAAATTGCATATCGATTGGAAACCGTTTATTTATCGGCTAATGCTACCTATGCCAACGCAAGAACTTATGGAATTCAGTCCGCTGCAGATCTTTATGGAGCAGACTCTCCTGAAGTGATTGCAACAACCAACGCATTCTATGCGGTGGGAGTAGGTGCTGCATATGGAGAAGTTAATTATTGTACATCTAAGGGAAATAGTGTTTCTGATGAATATATCGGTCGGGTGCAGTTAGAAGGTATAGATAATACTTCTTCCGGAGGAAACGGTTATAGCGACTTTACTTCTATCTCTGCTAATTTATCTAAAGGAAATTCGGCTACCATAACCGTAACGCCAACCTGGACAGGTACTGTTTATAGTGAAGGATATGCAGTATGGATAGATTACAACCAGAATGGAGATTTTGGAGATTCCGGAGAATTAGTCTGGAGTAAAGCGGCATCTAAAACCACTCCGGTTTCTGGTTCGTTTACGGTTCCCACTTCAGCCAAGGATGGAGCGACCCGTATGAGAGTTTCTATGAAATACAATGGTATCCCTACACAGTGTGAAACTTTTTCATATGGAGAAGTAGAAGATTACACCATAAATATTGGAGCAGGAGCTCCGGATACTCAGGCACCTTCTGCACCTGCTAATCTGGCAGCTAGCGGAACTACTCAAACCTCTACTTCACTTTCCTGGAATGCTTCTACAGATAATGTGGGAGTAACAGGATATGATATTTACAAAAACGGTAGCTTCCTTGCTACAGTTGGCACTACCAGTTATACAGCGAATGGTCTCACAGCTTCAACCACCTATAGTTTTTATGTAAAGGCGAAAGATGAGGCGGGGAATGTTTCCGCAAAATCGAATACAATTTCTGTGACCACTTCCGGTAGTGCTGTTACATACTGTAGCTCTAAAGGAAGCAATTCCAATTATGAATGGATAGACCTAGTTCAATTGAATGATCTTAATAATGTGACCGGAAATGACGGTGGTTATAAAGATTATACAGCCCTGAGTGCAAGTTTACCATATGGTTCTAATACCATTTATATAAGTACAGGATTTGCCAGTTCTTCCTATACCGAATACTGGAAAATATGGATAGATTATAATAAAAATGGAACTTTTGAATCATCAGAACTGATGGTGAGCGGATCTTCTTCCAGCAGCGGTACATTATCGGCAAGTTTTACCGTTCCTTCTACTGCAGCTGCAGGAGCTACCAGAATGAGGGTTTCCATGAAATATAATTCGGCTCAAACTGCCTGTGAAACATTCTCATATGGAGAAGTAGAAGATTATACAGTAATTGTGGGTCAATCTTCTGCTTCAATTGCAAATATAAATTCTGCACACCAGACTTTGGAGCCGATGGGGAATGAGCCAAATATTTTTGATGTCAGCTTGTCTCCAAATCCGGTTGTAAGCGGAAACCGTTTAACTGTTTCGTTACCGGAAAACCGAACTCTTGATTATGGAATATTTAATTCTGTTGGTTTTCAGGTAGCAAAAGGAAAAGTTGATAATGATATAAATGTGGGAGCCCTGAAAAGTGGCACTTACGTTATTAAATTTAGTGACGGTCAAAAAGAGATCGTCAAAAAATTCATTAAGCTATAACACATTACAGCAAAAAAGACCCGGAATTTTTTTCGGGTCTTTTTATCATATGTCGTTCTGTATAATATAAATGGCAATGAATAAAAAAGGTCCTGTTTTAATAATCAGGACCTTTTATTATTAGAAGATTTCGGTTAATCGTCAATTACCGAAGTCGAATGTTTTTTAAGGTTAACAAGAAAATCAACAGCTTCGTTCAATGTTATGATCTCTCCTCTGGAATTCTTTTGAGAGAAATATTTATGCCAGTGGGCTTCCTCAACGCCTTTTTCAAAAAGTTTGACATCATCAAGAGAAGGCACTTTCCAAACAGCGATATAACGATAGTCACTGCGGTAAGGAGTATGTTCATCATTCAATGCCCATCCCAGGTTCTCAATTCCAGCTTTTTCGAGGTCTGCGATCGCTCCCAGAACCTTGTTCATATAGGCTCTGCGATCCTCTTTGGGAAGGTTCATCCACTTGGTGGTTACATTCCATTGTTCCACATATAGATACATAATTCGTTTATTTTGGTTAGACTTTGGTTTCTAAATGCCTTCTTCGGAAAATGTCTTTTAATGAACATTTTTCCGGTCATCTAACTTAAATGTACCAAATAATTGAGAAACAGGCGGCTACAATAACAAATGATTAAGGTTTCCGGAAAGATTTGTTATACAGAAAGTATCTCCTCCTCGGTCAATAATTCTTCCTGCCGTAGTCTGAGGACTACCTGTGCAATAGCCACCACATCCTTTTCACAGTAAACAATAATACGATCCAGGTTTTGGTCATTATAGTAAACATCTCTAACCTCCGATCCGTCAATATCATCTTTTGGAGAGGGGACGTTTAATACATTGCATAAAAGTTTCAGGGAAGTGTAATGTTTAAAATCGCCAAACTTCCATAGTTCTAAAGTATCCAGATGTGGCACTTCCCAAGGCTTTTTTCCGAAGAGATCCAGCTTGAATGGCAATTCAATATTATGGATCAGCATACGGCGCGCGATGTATGGAAAGTCAAATTCCTTACCGTTATGGGCGCAAAGCAAATGCTGAGGTCCCGAAAAATGATCTTCCAGTAAGTTTTTAAATTCGAGAAGCAATTTCTTTTCTTCCCCATGAAAAGTGGTGATTCTGAAAGTTCTCAGGTCTCCCTGAAATGCCATAAAACCTACAGAAATACAGACGATCTTTCCAAATTCGGCCCAGATCCCTGCACGGTCATAGAATTCTTCGGGTGTGAAATCTTCTTTTCTTTGATACTGGGTCTTGAGTTCCCAGAGTTTCTTTTTTACTTCGGAAAGTTCAGAGTAGGAGGCATGTTCCGGAACAGTTTCAATATCCAGGAACAAAATGTTCTTTAAAGAAAGCTTCTTGATCATTTCGTTTCGCCCAGCATTTTATAGGCCTCATCAATATAGACATAAAAATCGTCTGAATGTTCCTGGTCTTCTTTTTTAGGGTATTTCTCCTCTCCCAGACGTACGATTATAAGGTCATCTTCCGGGATCACGATCACATACTGCCCAAGTATTCCTCTCATGTAAAATATCTCTTTGTCCCTGTAGTTCTCCAACCACAGGCCGTATCCATAATGCGGAGAGTCTTCGAAGCGTGGTTGAATGGAGGTGGCGACAAAGGAGGAATCCAGCAATTGATTTCCATTCCAGGTTCCAAAGTGTTTGTATAGCTTTCCGAGGCGGGCAAAATCACGGGCATTTGATGCGATACAGCAATACGCTTTCTCCATTCCGCTTTCCTCACTATCCAGTTGCCATAAAGCATCTTGCTGCATGCCCAGGGGTTTCCAGAAGCTTTCGCTGAGGTATTCAGAAACTGTTATTCCCGTCGCCTTTTCGATCACCATCGCCAATAGTTCAGTATTGCCGCTCAGGTATTTGAATTCTTTGCCGGGCTCTTCAGTAACCTCCAGATCAAGGATCTGTTCTCTAATGTCCTCTCCAAAATACGCCCTTGCAGTCATTGAAAAAGGGTTATAATAGCTTTCGTCCCAGTTGAGGCCAGAAGACATGGAAGAAAGATCACCCACGGTCAGCCGTTTATCGAATTGCGGAAAGAAATCGGCTACCGGCTGATCTAAACTTTTTATTTTTCCGTCCCTGATCGCTTTTCCCAGAAGTGCAGAAACTATGCTTTTCGCCATTGAAAAGGAGTTCGTTCTGGAGTCCTTTCCGAAATCTTCGGAATAGTTCTCGTACCAGATACTGTCATTTTTAATGATAAGAAAGGCTACGGTTCCAAGTTCTTCGTTGATCTTTTCGAGATCTGGCGTAGTTTCAGCTTTATTGTAATTAGAATGTTGGGGCCAGGGTTGAGGTTCCCCCGCTTCAATCTCCCGGTTGGCAAATTCACTGTGATCTGTAATGTAGGCCGTGGTGTACCCATTGAAATAAGTGACCTGTAAAGCCCTTAGGATATATTCAAAGTTGAAAATATACAGCAGGACTACCACTGCCAGAAAAAATACAATAATGCCCAGGAGGCTGCGGGAGAGACGTTTCATAGTTTAGAATAAGCTTTGTTGTTTTTGAGGCTGTTCATGTTCCAGCAACCATTTCTTACGCCATAACCCGCCGGCATAGCCTGTGAGTGAACCGTCACTGCCTATTACGCGATGACAGGGAACGATGATCCATAAAGGATTTCTCCCATTTGCGGCGGCAACCGCACGTATAGCTTTAGTATTTCCGAATTCCTTGGAAAGTTCAAGGTAGGAACTGGTTTTTCCGAAAGGTATCTTCAGTAATAATTCCCAGACTTTCTTCTGAAAATCGGTTCCTTCGGGATTGATCTTAAGGTTGAAAGTTTCCCTTTTTCCTAAGAAATATTCTTTCAATTGAATTTTAGCTTGTTGAAGAGGTTCCGGAACTGTTTCTGAAAATTTCGGTTTGTCCTCAGCCACATAGACCCGGGAAAGCCCGTTTTCATCACCTTCCAAAATGGCATAACCAAGAGGGGTTTTGAAGCCGGTACTATTCATCTTTTCTTTTCTCTTTTATAATTCCCAGTTTGCGCGCACGCTGCTCCCAGTTCTTTCGAGCCATTACCTGCATGTCTTCAATATTGTCACTTTCATCCATGATCTCCAGCCCCAGCAAGGTCTCAATAATGTCTTCCATGGTCACTAGGCCAATAGTATTCCCATATTGATCTACCACGGCCGAAAGGTGTGTTCTCTTTTGCAGGAACTTATCAAAAAGTTCAGGAATAGGCGTGTCTTCAGAAAAAATTGGGATGTCAATTTTAAGAGATGACAAAGGTTCATTCCCTTTTTGATTCAGCATTTCTTCCAGTACATCATCCTTTAGGATAAAACCTGTGATATTATGTGATTTGCGACTGTAAACAGGGATCCGCGAAAATTTTAAATTTTTGTGGTTGATGTAAAATTGTTCGATGGTGGTTGTTTCATCCTCGATAACCGCCACAGAGAACGGCGTCATAATATCTTTGGCTTTAACCTTTTCAAACACCAGCATATTCTTGATCACCGTAGTTTCTTTTCCGTCAAAAACGCCTTCTTCTTCAGCAACATCGGCAATGGCCATAAACTCTTCTTTGCTCATCGTACTCACGTGAGCACTTTTGCCTATAAGTTTCGTGGTAAGCATCATAAGCCAAAGGATTCCGGTATACTTCAGCGGAAAAACAAAGATCTTTAAGGTTTGAGCCGTGAAATACCCTAAGGATTTCCAGTAGGTCGCTCCAATTGTTTTCGGAATAATTTCGGAAAGCACAAGGATTCCCAGGGTCATGAGCGCAGATACGATCCCAACCATATTGCCACCGTCACCAAAGACCTTTTCTGCCTGAACACCCACCAGAATGGCACCCACGGTATGAGCTACCGTATTAATAGTGAGTATCGCAATAAGAGGCTTATCTAAATCCTGTTTATATTTCGCAAGTGTTTTTGCATACGCTTTCCCCTTCCTTGCTTTCATTTGGATATAACCCGGAGTAATGCTTAAAAAAGAGGCCTCCAGTATAGAACACAGAAAGGAAAAGAATATAGAAATGAATGCGTAAAAAAGTAATAATCCCATCTACCGCTGTTTGCTGATTTCAATATAGTAAAAGTTAAGAGGATAATTGATGTTAAGCCCTGAAAGTAACTTAACAATACCTAAAACATTATTGAGATCAGATCATCAACCGTGATCTTATCAAAATATTCCTTCAGGTTGAAGGGTTCCAGTTTAGAACGTATCGCCTCTTCTTCGTGTTTGGTATTCTCAAGTGCCTTCTCAACCGGCCTGATATCCCGAATGTGGAAGAAATCGCCGGTGATCTTCACATCATTGATGATCCCGTGGGAGACATTCATATTCATCTCAATGGTTCCTCCTTTGGTACGTGCACCCTGCTTGAAGTTATAATCAGGCGAATACCCGAAGTTCCAGTCCCAGGTACTATATTTTTCATCACGTATTTCCTGGATCTTTTGAAGGTCTTCCTCGGTAAACTCATACATGCGGGCTTCGGGGAAATTTTTCGTGATATATTCCATGATCTTATTGGTGAACTCATCCAGGCTGATCTTTTCCGGCAGGTGATCACTGATATTGGTAACCCGGTTTGGAACCGACTTCACACCACGATCTTTATATTTTAGTGGATTGATCTTTAGAGCACCGCTTATATCATTCATTTCAGATGAAAAAAGCAAGGTTCCGTGGTGAAGGACCTTGTTCTTGAAGACATGCTCAGCGTTTCCTGAAAACTTCTTTCCGTCAATGGTCAGATCGTTTCGGCCTTCAAATTTCGCATTCACCCCAAGTTCCTTTAGTACCTCTATGATAGGTTGGGTATATCTTTGGAAATCGATCATTTCATAACTGTCTCCTGTCCTTGTGAAAGAGAAGTTGAGGTTGCCCAGGTCGTGATAAACGGCCCCGCCACCGGAAAGTCTTCTTACCACCTTTATTCCTCGTTCCTTCACATACTCATGGTTGATCTCGGCAAGGGTATTTTGATGTTTGCCGACGATGATCGCATTATCATTGCGCCACAGCATGAAGCAATCCTCTTCCATATGCTTAAAAATATATTCATCTGTCGCTATATTAAAGTATGGATCGGTGGAGTGATGTTTAATGCACAGCATGTTTTTGCAAAATTGGTTCTTTCAAAAATAAGAAAGCTTATTCTGAAAACTCCTAATTGTAAATTAATTTCAGTTTTTCTTCGGGAGGTAGCTTAAGGTATTGTTCAAAATAAAAAACGTCATCTTATAAGATGACGTTTTCGTCTTGGTTGGTTAAAGTATGGGGCAATGTTAGACAGCCTGCCTGGTTGGGGCATTTCGGCGTCTGTTCCTGAAATTCTTCATGTCACCCGACATTGGATTCTCCTTACGATATAGAGTATCAAGAGAATGGGTGATTTCCTGGATATATTCGTTCCATAGAACAGGCTCTTCTTCACCTTTTGCAGCATGCCACCAGGTTTGTCCTCCCGAATGGAATGCGGTGATCAAAGCAGTAGTCCAGCTTTCCTCCACATGTGAGAAATTATTTAAATGAAATATATCCGGGTTTACAGTGTGGTATATGCTGTTGAGCCATTTGCGGGTTGGGTTGAGGTCTTCCCATGTTTCCCTGAGCCAGTCTAATTTAAAATCACTTTTGTAAAAGGTCACATTGGGACGTTCTTCAGCTTCTGTTTGCTGGTATGGGGAAGGCCATCCGCCCAATGCTACTAAATGTACCTGAATATTGTATTTTTCAAGTGTCCTGCATAGTTCCAGAGAATAATTCCAAATTCCATTCGTCGTATCCGTAGTCATTAAGACCTTCATTTTTTGTCCATTCATATGCGTTCGGTTCATTTAGTTCCTGTTAGTAAATAGAAGAGGGGCAGATTCTGGTTCAATTTCAGTGGTTCTGAAAAAATGAATTTTTAGAATCTGATGTTCTAATATGGTTCAAATGTACAGGAGGTGATTGTGAAATTGTATTAAGACTAGCCTAAATGATTCTTAAACCCTAGTTATAACAGCAATTTCAAAAGAAATAACGGGAGATCATTCTCCCGTTATTAAGTTCAACAATTAGAATTAAAGATCAGAAATGATCTTTTGCCATTTTCCCGCCTTGGCCAGGCGCATCTCTTTTTCGGTGACGGGATGATCTTCTTCCGTGTAAAAACGAAGGTGCTCTGCCGGGCGGTTCTTTAAATTGATATTCAGGATTATTTCCCGTACCTCATCAAGATTCGAAGAAACGCTATTCTTATTATATTCCTTTGAAACTTCACATTTTTGAATGAGTCCCAGGTCGATCAATTTCACGTGAGCCTTTTTAGAATGCGGTACACTTAAAAACTTACGTTTGTCCATGTCGATCCCTAGTGCAAGATCAGGTAAGAAATCGATTTCCGTTAAAATTAGGTTATGTTCGGCAGCGATCTTTTGGATCGCTTTTTCTTTCTTTCTCAGAGAGATTTTTTGTTCTATAAGAAGGTAGCCTACAGGTGCTAAAAATGCCATTAACAGGCCTAACCCCATAAGCGTGGTTGTTGTATCCATTTTTCTATTTTTTCTTTGACTTAATTTTTTTCAGACTAAAGCTGAAGCCTAAAGAGGGCATGAAAATGCCATTAATTCAAAGAAAGAAGTGGTAGGGAAAAAGCTGGGCGGTGATCGCGGCCCGAAGATCCCTTTTTAGAAAAGAATATGAGTTTGTCAGGAAAACCCTCTCCAGGAATATTACTTCGGAAGGGTTAGATTTTCCATAGCTTAAAGAAGTTCTTTCGGAAGCTTCCGGAACCTCGAGGTTTTCAGTTTGATCAAAGACCAATAATACCGGATGGGCTTCTCGAAATTGAGCTTTTTCTGTATCAGGCTCAAATAATTCCGAAGGAAAGGCAAAAGTAGACATGCCTGCCTGGCTGAAAAAAGCCAGTAGAACGAGAAGAAATTTTCCGAAGAAAAACTGAGGTGTTTTCACCCGTTAAAAGTAATTAAAGAAAGTATTGCTTGATACTGCCTTATAATAATTTAACAGCGTCTTTTGCAAAGTAGCTGGCGATCATATGGGCGCCTGCTCGTTTGATGGATAAAAGTTGTTCCAGCATCACGGCATCGTGATCCAACCAGCCTTTTTCTGAAGCTGCCTTGATCATGGCATATTCCCCGCTCACCTGGTAAACGGCCACAGGAACGTCAACCGCGTTGCGAATGTCACGCACAATGTCCAGGTAACAAAGTCCGGGTTTTACCATCACGATATCGGCTCCCTCTTCAATATCCATAATAGTTTCCTTAATAGCCTCCTCCCGGTTGGCAGGATCCATTTGATAGGTTTTCTTGTCTCCGAACCCGGGAGCCGAATCAAGCGCATCCCTGAAAGGTCCGTAGAAAGCCGAAGCATATTTAGCACTGTAGCTCATGATGCCTGACTTGTGAAAGTTGTTTTCTTCTAGAGTTTCCCGAATCGCTAAAATTCTGCCGTCCATCATGTCGCTTGGTGCAACAAAATCGGCCCCGGCCTTGACATGCGAAAGTGCCATTTTTGCAAGCACCTTGGTGGTAGGGTCATTCAAAATTTCTCCATTTTCAACAATTCCGTCGTGACCATATGAAGAATAAGGATCCAGAGCAACATCAGTCATTACGAGCATTTCGGGAACTGCGTTTTTGATGGTCTTGATGGCTCGCTGCATGAGACCTTCCTTGTTAAGCGCTTCTGTTCCTTCGTTGTCCTTGAGGTTATCGGGCACCTTGACAAAAACCAAAACCGATTTAAGACCCATTTGCCACAACTCCTTCACTTCCTTTTCCAACAAGTCAAGGCTAAACCTGAAATAATTTGGCATGGAAGCGATCTCTTCCTTCACATTCTTTCCTTCCACTACGAAAAGGGGAACTATAAAATCATTTGGCGATAGTGAAGTTTCCCGCACGAGGCTTCTAATGGCTTCGTTGGTTCTTAATCTTCGGTTTCTTATTAACATATCAAATGCTTTAAGTTTTATTATTCAGGTAGCTGTTGGCTTTTTAAGCCCATTCTCTGGGTTGTTCCAGTACCTTGATCAATTTTTCTTCTTCGCTGCCGTGTTCGGGATGATGGTCATAGACCCACTGGACATGCGGCGGAAGGCTCATAAGGATGCTTTCAATCCTTCCGTTGGTCTTTAATCCAAAAAGGGTTCCTTTATCATGCACCAGGTTGAATTCAACATAACGACCGCGTCTTATTTCCTGCCATTTTCTTTGTTCTTCGGAATAAGGCAGGTCCATAGTTCTTTTCACTATAGGTATGTAGGCTTCTAAAAAGCTGTTTCCTACGTCGGTCACGAAGTTGTACCAGTCTTCCATAGATCTCTCTTCGGAAGCCTTGCAATAATCAAAGAACAATCCGCCTACGCCGCGGGCTTCATTTCTATGGGAATTCCAGAAGTATTCGTCGCATTTTTGTTTGTATTCAGAATAAAAACCGGGGTCGTGACGGTCACAAGCTGCCTTACAAACCGAATGAAAATGTGTCGCATCTTCATCAAAAAGGTAATAAGGAGTAAGGTCCTGTCCGCCGCCAAACCAGCTGTCGATCACTTTGCCGTCCTTGTCGTACATCTCAAAATATCGCCAGTTAGCATGGACAGTTGGTACCATCGGGTTTTTCGGATGAAGCACAAGACTTAGTCCGCAGGCAAAGAAATTCACGTCTCCAACATTGAAGTATTTCTGCATGGCTGGTGCCAGCGGTCCGTGAACCTTTGAAATATTTACGCCCCCTTTTTCAAAAACTGCTCCGTCTTCAATGACACGGGTCCTTCCGCCGCCACCTTCCTTGCGTTTCCATAGGTCTTCCTTGAAAACAGCTTTTCCGTCGATCTCTTCCAAACCGGAAGTGATCTTATCCTGCAGATTCTGAATATATGCGTAGAACTTCTCTTTCATCTTTTACTTTTTTCCGAATTGGAAGAGCCGGAATTATTTGTATTCTTTCACAGCTTCTACAAAGGCGATCGCGTTTTCAACCGGAATATCAGGAAGAATTCCGTGGCCCAGATTAACAATGTATCTGTCTTTTCCAAATTCATCGATCATGGTATGAACCATTTCTTTAATTTCTGCAGGCGGAGAATACAATCTGCTCGGGTCAAAATTCCCCTGAAGCGTGATCTCGCCACCGGTTAATTTTCGAGCCATTTTCGGAGAACAGGTCCAATCCACACCTAGTGCAGAAGCGCCTGAAACTGCCATTTTATCTAGTGCGAACCAGCATCCTTTTCCAAAAGCGATCACAGGAATGTCATCTTTTAAAGCATCAATGATCTGCTGAATATATTTCCATGAGAACTCTTCATAATCTCTGGGAGATAGCATTCCTCCCCAGGAATCAAAGATCTGGACAGCGTCAACACCGGCTTCTACCTTGGCTTTTAAATAAGCAATGGTAGTATCTGTGATCTTTTGAAGCAATGTGTGGGCTGCTTGTGGCTGTGTGAAACAGAATTTTTTGGCAATATCAAAGTTTTTAGAACCCTGGCCTTGCACCGCGTAACAAAGTATAGTCCATGGGGAACCGGCGAAACCGATCAATGGCACCTCGTTGTTGAGCTCCTTTTTGGTCATTTTCACAGCATCCATTACGTAGCCGAGGGTTTCGTGAACATCTGGCACGATCACTTTGTTCACGGCTTCCATGCTGCGAACAGGATTTGGAAGCCATGGCCCAACTCCGGGTTTCATTTCCACCTCAATATTCATCGCTTGCGGAACCACTAAAATGTCGCTAAAAAGTATAGCCGCATCTGTGCCCACCTGATGAATTGGCATCACCGTGATCTCGGTAGCCAGTTCGGGTGTGCGACAGCGCGTGAAAAAATCATATTTTTCCTTCAGCTTCATAAAGTCAGGTAAGTAGCGTCCTGCCTGTCTCATCATCCATACCGGTGGACGTTCTACCGTTTCACCTTTTAAAGCTCTAAGAAATAAATCGTTCTTTATCATCTACTTTGATTTTTTAAAGTGACCCGGGCCACTGTTTTTTTCCTAATTTTTTCACCGCCTGCACTATCACATTTTCAATGCTTGGGTTACTGGCGATGACTACCTGGTTCGTATATTTTTTTGCTTCGGAAGCAGTGGTGTTACCTATGCAAAATGCAATACTTTCAGAAAGATCGTTCTCTGAACAATAACTTTCAACCCCGCTGGGACTGAAAAAAAGAACCCCGTCAAAGATACGATCAAATTTTTTCGGTTTCAGAATGGTATCATAAACTTCAACTTCAGTAAGACCAATTCCGTTTTCACGCAATTGCGAAGGGATGGCATCCAGACGTTTTTTTCCGCAGAAGAACATGAATTCTTCCATTTTATGAAACTCTTTGATCTCATATGCCAGTTCTTCAGCATTGTTAGCGATTCTCGCGATCGTAAATCCGTTTTCTCTAAGGAGGGCCGAAGTTTTTACGCCTACAGCAAAACTTTTCCTTTCTTTTAAAAGATCAACTTTTGGATGGTCTAATACTGCCAGTACCGCATTTTTACTCGAAAAGATGAGGTTTCGGGGAATTATATTGATCTCAAAAGATTGTGGCTTTACAGAAATAAAGTCATATTCGACCAGGCCCAAACCGGAATTCAACAAAAGTTGCTTTTGATGCTCAGCCAGTTTTTTGGTCGACAATAGGGTCTTTTGAGAAGTATCTATAGAAGCCGACATTTCTGGATTTTTATAAATATCCTCAAAAAGTTAACCTTTTTGAGCGAGTTTTGATTTGATCTCTTTCATTAATTCAGATCCGCCTGCCTGCAGGATCTCTTCTGCGCATAACTTTCCAAAGTTCTTGCTGTCAGAAACATTGATTCGTTTCTCAATATCCAGCTTTTTGGTTCCATCTACACTAAAAAGAGCGCCTTTAAAATGGAGCTCGTTTTCTTCGATAACTGCCAGGGCACCAATTGGGGCGGTACAACCGCCTTCCAGGGTTCGCAGGAACTCACGCTCTATATGGACGCAGATCTCTGATTCTTCATGATTTAAAGCTGCTAAAGCATTTCTGCAAAAAGCATCTTCTTCCTTGGCAACTATTAACATGGCTCCCTGTGCGGGTGCCGGGATCATCCAGTCAAGATCAAGATAGGTCTCAGGCTTAAGATTGATCCTTTCGAGGCCGGCCGCGGCGAAGATCGCCCCGTTCCAGTTATTGTCCTCTAATTTTTTAAGTCGGGTATTGACATTTCCTCTAAGATCTACCACCTCATGTTGCGGATACCTGTTCAGCCATTGTGCTTGCCTGCGAAGGCTTCCGGTGGCTATGGTCCCTTTTCCGTTTAGAAAATCTGTTCCCTTGTGAAGAAGTATGTCCTGGGTATGGGCTCTTTTCATGACAGCAGCCTCCACTATTCCCTTTGGAAGGGCAGTAGGAACATCCTTCATGGAATGAACAGCGATATCGATAGTATCGGTTAACATGGCGACATCAAGGGTTTTTGTGAATATCCCTGTGATGCCGAATTCATATAAAGGTTTGTCTAATACAAGATCACCTTGTGATTTAACAGGAACCAATTCGGTTTCATGACCCAGGGCCTCCAAAGCGTTCTTAACGGTGTTGGCCTGCCATAAAGCCAGTTCACTATCGCGGGTTCCTATGCGTATGGTTTTTTTCATTTTCTCACAGGTTCTTCCAGCTGAAACATTTTTTGAATAAGCTCCAAACTCTCGTCGGTCGAATTTGAATCGCCTTTAAGATGGTTGGCAAAATGATTCATGATTTTCTGAATGATCCTGTCACTAATGATCTCGGCTTGGGAATCGTTGAAGTCGCTGATCTTTCTGCGTTGAAAATCGATTTCAGCGTCTTTCATAGCCTTTAATTTCTTCTTCAAGGCCTTGATGGTTGGTGCGAACTTACGGGTTTCAAGCCACTGAATGAATTCAGTTTCAATTTCGCGGATGATCTCTTTTGCCTGCGGGATGGATTGTTTTCTGCGCTCCAGGGTCTCGTCGGTCATTTGAGACAGGTGGTCTAAATGTATCAAGGTAACACCCGGAAGGTCCATCACGTCATCGGCTACGTTTTTAGGTATCGAAAGATCAAGTATAAGCAGATCTTTTTTATTGTAGATAAGTTCTTTTGTAATGGTTGGGTTCTGTGCCCCAGTAGCAACAATAAGAATATCAGCCTCCCTGATCTCTGCCTGCAGGTCTACATAATCTTTTACAGTCAAATTGAATTTACCCGCTATCCTTTCAGCCTTATCTTTGGTACGGTTAATAAGGGTGATATGATCATTTTTGGTATGCTTTACCAGGTTCTCACAAGTGTTGCGGCCTATTTTTCCGGTCCCGAAAAGCAGAATGTTCTTTTCGGCGGGGTTTTCGAAATTCTTCAGGATATATTGTACAGAGGCGAAGCTTACCGAGGTTGCTCCGGAAGAGATCTGGGTCTCATTCTTGATCCTTTTACTCGCCTGAATCACCGCGTTGATCAATCTTTCTAAAAAGGGATTTCCAACGCCGGCTTCACGGGATTGTAAAAAGGCAATCTTTAGCTGACTTATGATCTCAAAGTCCCCAAGGATCTGGCTGTCCAGCCCGGTTCCCACACGAAACATATGTGAGATGGCCTCTTTGTTCTTATATACATAAGCGACTTTCTCAAACTCTTCTACAGTACCGTGAGTGTGCTCACATAAAAGTTTGATTAACTGAAAAGGGTGCTGAGCAAAACCGTAAATTTCGGTTCTGTTGCAGGTAGAAGTGACGATCAAGCCATCAATGCCTTCTACTTTTGCCTGCTGTAATAGGTTTTTCTTACCCTCGTCACTAAGACTAAAATGTCCTCTTATCTCAGCATCGGCCTTTTTGTAGCTAAGGCCTATAGTATAAAAATGCTTTCCTCTTGAAATGTTATAATCCTCCATTTACCTGATTACGAATTCAGCTAACAAAATTAAGCTAAGGCTATTTTAAAAAACAACGCTCAAAGTACATTTTTTGTCGCTGCACGTGATTTTAGGGAAAAAACTGATGTAAATCATATTTTTGCGTAATTTTACCATGAAACTAGGGGTTTGAGAAAAAATTGGGCAAATTTGTCCTTTATTTTATGATCAAGATCATTATGGAAGAAAATGAAAAAAATATCGCTGGAGGGATTTTTGAAAAGACAAAACTCGAAGAGGGCTTCTACCTTTTAAAGTTTACCAATGAGCAGAAAGAGCCTGTAAAGGTGACCCGAAACATCAACAGTAAGTTTATACAATTTCATTTTTCAGGGAAAGGGGAAGGCAAGTTCTTCTTTAATGGAGGGAGTTATAAAATCCCCCTTTTTGAAGAGAATTCCTTACTCTTGTACAATCCAAAAAGGGATTTGCCGATAGACCTTCAGCTGGAGCCTAAAAGCTGGGTATTCTCCATTGTGATCTCCATAAAGAAGTTTCACGCGCTCTTTTCCGAAGAAGCCGGATATATCAGCTTTTTGAACCTGGAGAATCGGGATAAGCAGTATTACAAAGACGCCCCGCTTTCGCCGGGCATGGTGATCGTGCTCAACCAGTTGGCCAACTACAATATTGTACCCACTATCAAGAATCTGTATTACAAAGCAAAGGCATATGAACTGCTCAGTTTGTATTTCAACCGGTCTGAGGAGCCCGATGTTGAGCAATGTCCTTTCCTGACAGACGAAGAAAATGTTCTGAAAATAAGGAAGGCCAAGGATATCGTGATCGCGAATATGGCTGAACCACCATCGCTTCATGAGTTGTCAAGGGAAATCGGCCTTAGTCTGAAGAAATTAAAGGAAGGCTTTAAGCAGATCTATGGAGATTCGGTTTTCAGTTTCCTTTTCGATTATAAAATGGAGTATGCCCGTAAACTTTTAGATAGTGGAGAGTACAATGTAAATGAAGTAGGGCTGAAAGTTGGCTACAGCACGTCCAGTCATTTTATTGCGGCATTTAAAAAGAAGTTCGGGACCACTCCAAAGAAGTATTTAATGTCACTTACCTCAGACGCCGGTTAATAAGTCCCGTCGATAAGCCTATCAGGCTTTAATTTGAAGATCACTTTTAAGTGACGTTTTATTAATCGTATTTTTGAGCATAAATTTTTGAAAATGAGTAAAGGTGTTTTACTGGTAAATTTAGGGTCTCCGGACAGTACAGATCCAAAAGATGTAAAAAAGTACCTCGATGAGTTCCTGATGGACGAAAGGGTGATTGATGTGCCATATTGGGCGCGAACACTTTTGGTGCGAGGGATCATTTTGAATACCCGTCCCAAGAAGTCGGCAGAGGCCTACCAAAAGATCTGGTGGGAAGAAGGCTCGCCTCTTATTGTCCTTTCTGAAAGACTTCAGAAAAAAGTGGACGATCTCACCTCTGTTCCAATTTCCCTGGCCATGCGCTACGGAAAGCCCAACATCATGAACGGGCTTCAGGAATTACATGATCAAGGGGTAGATGAGGTATTGCTGTTTCCGCTTTACCCGCAATTTGCCATGGCTACCACCGAAACCATTCTGGTGTTGGCAGAAGAACTTCGGAAGAAGCATTTTCCGCAGATGAAATTCACCTCTGTTCCCGCATTTTACAATCACGCCGATTACATTCGGGTGCTCGCGAACAGCATTTCAGAAAGACTGAAGGATGTTGATTACGAACATCTTTTATTCTCCTATCACGGGGTGCCTAAAAGGCATATTAGAAAGAGCGATATCACCAAGTCTCATTGTAAGATAGACGGCAGCTGCTGCCAGACGCCTTCTGCGGCACACCAGTTTTGCTATCGTCACCAGTGTTATGAAACCACCAGGCTGGTAGCTGAATATTTAGAGCTGGAAAAGGACTCCTATTCAGTTTCCTTCCAGTCACGTTTAGGATTCGACCCATGGTTGCAACCCTATACAGACAGAACCATTGAAAGATTGGGACTTGAAGGCACTAAAAAGCTTGCTATAGTTACACCGGCATTTGTTTCAGACTGTTTAGAGACTCTTGAGGAGATCGCGATGGAAGGAAAAGAGATCTTTGAAGAAGTAGGTGGGGAGCAGTTTACCGTCGTGCCTTGTCTCAACGATCGTGATGAATGGGTGAAAGTATTGGCGCGTTGGGTAGATGAGTGGGCCACACAGCCTGTGACCGCTTAAAAAGTTTAATTCCCGGAAGTTTTCCGAAGTAAACCTATTGCGTATCTTTGTTCAAAGGCCTGGTGAGAGTGGGAGCGTAGTGATGAGCCTGAAACTTAAAATCTTCAATACTTGGAATACTACAATTACATTAAAGCCCTCCACCTGATCTTTGTGATCACCTGGTTTGCAGGTCTTTTTTACATTCCCCGACTGTTTATTTATCACATTGAAGCAACCGAAAAACCGGAGCCTGAAAGGTCATTTTTGACAAATCAGCTTAAATTGATGACCAAAAGGTTATGGTATATCATAACCTGGCCATCGGCTGTTCTTGCCAGTGTGTTCGCTTTCTGGCTGCTATTTCTGAATCCTTACTGGTTAAGAATGGACTGGATGCTGGTGAAGCTGGGCTTTGTCTTTTTATTATATCTCTATCACCTCAAGTGCCATTGGATCTTTAAAGAACTTCAAAAAGACATTGTTAAATGGACATCCAACCAAATGCGTTTATGGAATGAAGGTTCCACCCTCATCCTGTTTGCGGTGGTCTTTCTTGTTATAGTTCGGGATGCTGTTAATTGGATCTACGGAGTGATCGGGATCTTCCTTTTGGCGGCAATGCTCATGCTGGGAATAAGGATCTATAAACGATTGCGCAGTAAAAATCCGGAACTCTAAAAAGTGGTTTGATAATTGTAACTTCTAGGCCGTAACTGAAATACATGAAGCTTTTAAAATTTTCCTTACGTACAAGAATCTTCCTCTCCATGATCTTGCTGGTGCTGCTGGCGTCTATTTTAATTGGAGGTATTACGGTTTACCAATATAAAGAGGAGGCTAAAGATTACCACCAGGAAAGACTGGAGCGTAAAGAGGAGGCCATCAGGGAGAATATCAAGTTCGTCATTGAAAGTACCACCTACGAGGTCAGCAAAGATAATATTACCCTTATTCTGAAGGAACGCGGAAAGATCCATGAGATCTCCCAGGTTCACAATATGCCTCTGAATATATACAGTCTGGAAGGAGATTTGATCTTGAAATCCAAGCAGTCTTTTTTTCCCGATACCACAGATCTTCAGCTGGCCGATGGAATCCTGGAAGGTTTGAGCAATAATTCCAGAAAAAGGGTTTTGGTGCATACCACCAAGAACAACAAGCGCTTTCAATCTTCTTACACCTATATAACCGACAATAAGTTCAAGCCGCTGGCAATTTTAAACCTTCCTTACCTGGAAGACGACTATTTCATTACACGGGACCTTGAGAATTTTCTCATTAAACTGGTGGAAGTGTATTTGTTCATGCTTCTGATAGCAGTGCTGCTGGCATATTTCCTTTCAAAGTATATTACCAGAAGTCTAAAGACCATTTCTGAAAAGATCCATCAAACCAGGCTGGATAAACGAAACCAGAAGATCGATATCGGGAATGTTTCCGAAGAGATCTACACACTGGTAAGCGCCTATAACAGTATGATCGATGAGCTCGAAGAAAGTGCCGTAAAACTGGCGACCAATGAGCGGGAACAGGCCTGGAGGGAAATGGCAAAGCAGGTTGCTCATGAGATCAAGAATCCGCTTACACCAATGAGGTTGAGCGTTCAGAACTTCCAGCGCAAGTTTGATCCTGGGGATCCTGAGGTGAACCATAAGGTAAATGAGTTCAGTGAGACGCTTATCAATCAAATTGACACGATGAGCTCGATTGCTTCGGCTTTCTCTAGTTTCGCGAAAATGCCGGCGCAGCAAAATGAAACCCTCAATGTTCCGAAGATCGTGAAACTCGCGATCGATATTTTTAATGAGGAGTATATTTTATTTTCCGCGGAAAAAGAAGAGATCCTTGCAAAATTCGATCGCACCCAGCTGATTCGGGTTGTGACCAATCTTGTTAAAAATGCCATTCAGGCAACCGAAGATGTTGAAAACCCAGCGATCCTGGTGGCGGTAACCGAAGAAGACGGGTTTGCCTGCTTAACAGTTTCAGATAATGGAACCGGAATTACAGAAGAGAATAAACCTAAAGTTTTTGAGCCCAAGTTTACCACCAAGTCAAGCGGGATGGGATTGGGCCTTGCGATGGTGAAAAATATTGTGGAAAGCTGTAACGGCACCATTGATTTCACCAGTAAATTAAATAAAGGTACTATCTTTAAAGTACGTTTTCCAAACTAATAAATTATGAAATTCGAGAACATTCTATTTGAACATAACGAAGGAATTGCAACTATAACTATTAACCGCCCTAAAAAGCTAAATGCGTTAAATAAAGCTACGATTCAGGAGCTCCACGAGGCATTTAGAGAAGCCCAAGATGAGGCTGAAGTGAAGGTGATCATCCTGATCGGAAGTGGTGAAAAAGCTTTTGTAGCCGGGGCAGATATTAGTGAATTCGCTGATTTTTCTCCGGAAGAAGGCAAGAAACTGGCAGCAGACGGGCAGCATAAATTATTTGACTTTGTAGCCAACCTTTCCAAGCCGGTAATAGCGGCAGTGAACGGTTTTGCCCTGGGTGGCGGACTGGAACTGGCAATGTCGGCACACTTTAGAATTGCCAGCGAAAACGCGAAAATGGGACTTCCGGAAGTTTCCTTGGGAGTGATCCCTGGATATGGCGGTACGCAACGTTTACCTCAACTGGTAGGGAAAGGCCGTGCTATGGAAATGATCATGACTGCGGGAATGATAGATGCCAGACAGGCGCTGGAATACAACCTTGTAAACCACGTTACCAACCAGGAGGATCTTTTGACCCTGGCTGAGCAATTAGCACAAAAGATCATGAAAAACTCCATGGTGGCCGTAGCTGGAGCGATCAAGGCAGTGAATGCTAATTATGAAGACGGGGTGAACGGGTATGAAGTAGAGATCGAACAATTTGGTGAGGCTTTTGGAACTGAAGATTTCAAGGAAGGGACTTCAGCCTTTCTTAATAAACGTAAGGCAGATTTTCCCGGCAGATAATCTTAACATGGAATAATTCCATTAAATAGGATATTTTCCTAATTTTGTTCCCGATGAAGGGGAACGAAATTATTAAAGGAAGGGGAGCACAGCACCAGGTATCCAATAGGTTTTTGGAGCTTTCTTATGAGATGCGTGATGATTTTTTAAATTACTGCGCCAGCGAAGGAGAGGAAGCTGTAGATTCCCGAACTACATTTATTGATACTTTTCCCAGGACAATAGTAAACAAAGTAACCAGCCCCGATGTGGGGCTGGAATTTTCTTTAAACCCGTACCAGGGTTGTGAACACGGGTGTGTTTATTGCTATGCCCGTAATTCTCATGAATACTGGGGATATGGACCAGGATTGGATTTTGAACAGAAGATACTTGTTAAGAGAAATTCCGTTGAATTGCTGGAGAAGAAACTCAGGAGCAAAAACTGGCAGGCAGCCCCTATCATTCTTTCCGGAAACACCGATTGCTATCAGCCTATAGAAAGGAAATTAAAGATCACCCGGCAACTGCTTCAGGTGTTCCTGAAGTATAAACATCCTGTTGGGATCATCACCAAAAATGCGCTTATTCAAAGGGATATTGATATTCTGCAGGAGCTTGCAAAAGACAATCTCGTGAGGGTGAATTTATCCATCACCTCTCTTGACGAAAAGACCAGGCAACTTTTGGAGCCCAGAACCGCCAGTATTAAAAAGCGTCTTCAGACCATTGAAAAGTTGCACGAAAGGGGCATTCCGGTCAATGTAATGATGGCTCCCATTATTCCGTCCATAAACAGTCACGAGATCCTGCCTTTGGTCAAGGAAATAGCTGAAAGAGGTGCGTGCGGAGTTGGTTATACAGTGGTGCGTTTGAATGGAGCTATTGGCGAAGTCTTTTCTACGTGGATTCGGAAAACCATGCCCGACAGGGCTGAAAAGGTTCTACACCAGATCGCCGAATGTCATAGCGGAAACCTCAATGACAGCCGTTTCGGGACACGGATGAAAGGGGATGGGAATATTGCCGATCAGGTGGCACAACAATTCGCAATAGCCCGTAAAAAATATCTTTCAGGAAGAGAACGACCAGCACTTAACCGTGCCTTACACGAACAATATAAGGATGGTCAAATGAAGCTTTTTTAGGAAGTTATTCAAGATCTGTTTCCCACTCGGCATAGAACTGCTCCAAAAACAACTCCATGAAACGATGTCTTTCTTCTGCTATTTTGCGTCCGGTATCAGTGTTCATGCGATCCTTCAGTAAAAAGAGCTTTTCATAGAAATGGTTGATCGTTGGGGCGGTGGAAGCTTTATATTCCTCTTTGGTCATGTTGAGGTTCGGCTTTATTTCCGGGTCATACAAAGCCCGCCCTTTATGGCCTCCATAATTAAAGGTGCGGGCAATTCCTATCGCTCCAAGAGCATCAAGACGGTCTGCATCCTGTATCACGTCTAATTCTGCGGAAGTGAATTTTTGGTCCACATTTCCGCCTTTAAAAGAGATATTTTCAATGATCTTCACCACGTGGCCAATAATTTCTTCGGAAACCTCCTGCTTTTTCAGGAATTCCCGCGCCACTTTCGGGCCAACACTTTCATCCCCGTCGTGAAATTTGGAATCTGCGATATCATGTAACAAAGCACCGAGTTCCACCACGAAATGATCCACTTCTTCTCCTTCAGCTATTTCCCTGGCATTTTTGACAACCCGTTGAATATGGAACCAATCGTGCCCTCCTTCGGCATTTTGAAGGGTTTCTTTGACAAAACTACGGGTGTTGTGGATGATCTGGGGTTTGTTCATTTTAGATTATATCTGCAGTGATGATTCTTTCAACTTTGGCAACGAGGTTTTCCGGAAGATCAGATTTTACCGGAATTGGCTCATGTACTTTGAATTTAAGATGCGTTCCTATCCCCATCGGAAAATTACCATATCTGAACAATTTCCAGGAATTGTTAATGGTGATGGGAACGATAGTAGCTTCGGGCATTTTTTTGAATAAAAGCTGAAGCCCCTGCACCGCAAATCTTTTTGGTGCTCCCGTACGACTTCTGGTCCCTTCAGGAAAAATTACCGCCGAACGGTTATTTTCATTGAGGTATTTTGCAAATCCCATAATGGCGGAAAGAGCCTGTTTCGAATCTTTTCTGTCAATAAGAATAGAACCTCCGTGTCTTAGGTTAAAAGAAATACTAGGAATTCCTTTACCAAGTTCCTTTTTACTCACAAATTTTGGATGCTGCTCTCTAAAGTGCCAGATTATTGGAGGGATATCATACATTCCCTGGTGGTTGGCCACAAAGATACACGGCCTGTCTGTCGGGAGTTTATAAGGGTTCTCAACATCATATTTAGTCCCCAGGATGTTAAGGCATCTAAGGAGCATAAAATTGAAAAGATCCACACTTTTTTTATGAGCGTCATAGCCGCCCAGTTTAAGGCTTACCCACTGGATTGGATGAAAGACAAACAGTGTAAGAAAGAAGAAGATGTAGAAAAGGACCGAAAGCGGATATGAGATTAGTTTCTTAAGTTGTTTCATTTGAATTGGGTTGCAAAAAACAGGTGCAATTTCTCAAATTAATAAGTGTTGGACAAGTAGGAATGGGAATTAAAAAAGGCTGTGAAAAGTATGTCTTCTCACAGCCTTAAAATCATTCAAACGAGAGGATTAGCAAAACTCGTTGTAAGCCTCAGAAAGGTTTTCTGCGATCATTTCAGCAGGACGACCTTCAATGTGGTGTCTTTCCAGCATATGAACTAACTCTCCGTCTTTGAAAAGAGCCATGCTTGGAGAAGATGGAGGGAATGGTACCATATAAGAACGTGCCTTATCTGTAGCTTCTCTGTCAACCCCGGCGAAAACGGTTACCAGGTTATCAGGACGTTTGCTGTTCTGTAAGGAGATACGAGCTCCCGGGCGTGCGTTTGCTGCTGCACATCCACAAACCGAATTCACAACCACTAAAGTGGTTCCTTTTTTGGCAATAGCCTCATCAACTTCTGCTTCTGTATGTAATTCTTGAAATCCAATGCTCGTCAAATCCTCACGCATTGGCTTTACTAATTCTGGTGGATACATATATTTTAAATTTTTATTAGATCTGTAAAGGTGCAAAGATACCAAATTATGTTCAGCTGGGCTAAAAATCTATGCCATAAAGGATTGGATGTAAGAGACCTTATTCAAAGACGGCTTCTTGAAAAGAGCTTGAAAATGTTATCTTTGCCCCTGAAAATTTGTACGCATGATCAAATGGATCGCCGCCATACTCGGCTTAATGTTCTACGGGGTCCGGGGAGCAATTTTAGGATTTATTATAGGAAGTATACTGGATAGTCTAACCTCGTCTTCTAGCGGAGGCTTCGGAACGTTTACCCAGGAAAGAAAGGTGACACCCGGAGATTTCGAACTACACTTGTTGTCACTTTCCGCTATTGTGATAAGGGCTGACGGAAATGTAAGTCAGCGGGAGATGGATTATGTGAGAATGTATTTCGTTCAATCCTACGGAAAGGAGCGTGCAAATGCCATTTTCAGAACTTTTAATGAAGTGGTGAACAAGCGGGAAATGAATGCGGCACGCATATCTCAATTTCTTGCTGTCAGGACTCAATATGCTGCCAGGTTGCAGATTGTTCACTTTCTATTTTCTATCGCCAATGCAGATGGTCATGTGAGTGAACCTGAAGCCCGAAAAATACGAGAAATTGCCGGCTACCTGAAGCTTGGCTCCAAGGATTTTGAGAGTATTATGGCCATGTTCTTCAAAACGACCGATAATGCCTATAAGATCCTGGAGATCGATAAGTCAGCTACCGATGCCGAGGTTAAAAAGGCCTTTAGGACCATGGCTAAGAAGTACCACCCGGACAGGATACAGCATATGGATGAAGCCTATATCAAAGGAGCTGAAGAAAAATTCAGGAAAGTTCAGGAGGCTTACGAACAGATTCAAAAAGAACGAGGCTTCTAAAGTTTTACTGAAGCAGTTTATTCCCGAATTTCAAACCAACGAACACTGTTCGTGGCCTTGATGGGCCATACACGTAATTAGCGTCCCGGTCAACCCCTATGTCAAAATCTTTCTGGTATTGGTTGAAAATATTCTGAACTCCCAGATTCAACTCAAGTTGAAAGCTTTTTGCCAGTTCAAAAATGTAGGCAGTTTTGAAGTTTACTTCCATGAAATCTTCTGTTTTTTCCAATCGGTCATTTTCAATGTAGCCTGCGAGGTGTGGCACATACATGCTGCCCGTATATACTCCCGAAAGATTGTTTTGCCAGTTCTTTACCGGGGCGTAGGTAAGTATGAAGTTTCCATAGATATTCGGCGATTTAAAGAAGTTCCTGGCGTTCTCAAGGGAAACAGATGGATCATCACTGAACTGCACGGGGGAATCATATTTCGCTTTTTGCAAAGTTCCTCCTAGTTGCAGGATCCAATCCTGATTGGGAGCGAACACTGCGTCCAGGTTCATTCCGTAGACATTGGCGCCTTCCCCGTTCCGTTTCTCAAAAACTGTTTCAGAAACCCTTTCCAGAACAAAAGGTTTTTCCAGCCTAGTGTAGAAGGTCTCAAAAGTAAGTCGGTAATTCTCATCCAAAGTGCTTTTGCTCCATTCTGCGGAAGCCAGATAACTGTGAGAAGTCTCAGATTCAAGGTTGTCTGAAAACTGAACCAAACTCACTTCTCCGGCTGCGATCCGGGCGTGAATATCTTCAGTAAAGACCTGAGGGGCCCTGAAACCTTTCGCGTAACTCGTTCTGAACTGAAGCTGGTCGTTTGCGGCATACAAAAGATTCAAACGGGGGTTAAAAACGACTTTTTCTTCCGCTACGTTGTGAAGGTCTGCACGTAATCCCCCTAAAACCTTAAGTTTTTCAGTAGCCTGCCACTCCTGCTGGGCATATAGTCCTAGTATATTCAGGTTTTGATCTATCCTGGCGTTATAACCCGGTTTGCGATCCTTCATAAGGTTGTTCTTGAATTCACTTCCGGCGGTAAAAGTGGCTGTAGATCCCAGAAAAATTTCCTGGTCAAATGAAAATTGTGTTCCCAGTAAGTAAGTATTGTCCAGGGAATTTCCGAAACCTTTCATGCTCTCTTCGAGAGTTTCTCCCTTTCCTCCGTAAAAATTCTCATTTCTGGATAGCTGGGCCGTTCCGTAGACAGAATATCGCAGATTCTTGTTTTTTGAAAAGGCTTCGTATGTAAGTCCCCCGCCTATGACATCACTTTCTATCTGTTCGGTGATATCCGTTTCAAATGGCTGAAGATGCAAATTGTTTCCGCCTCTTCGGAATTCATGGATAGTGTGAAAATCCAGGCTGATCTCACTGCGATCATTAGGTTTGTAAAATGATTTAAATCCGAAGGTTTTATTTTCCACCTGGGTGATTTCGGTAAATCCGTCATCATTATGGTCATAAGGGTTGCGATCGCGAAACATTCCGTAGACATTCAGACCTGCGTTATAATCATTTGTAAGAACGGTTCCGTTCATGGTTACAGCCTTGTCTGAAGATTCCGCGTTAATTGCCGCGACATTCCCGGCAACTTCAAAATAATCTTCGGTCGGCTTTTTAGTGATTATATTAATTGTTCCGGCTATGGCATTTGACCCATACAATGCAGACCCTCCTCCTCGTACCACTTCGATCCTGTCGATGGAATTAGCCGGGATCTGGTCAAGACCGTAGACTCCATTTAAGGCGCTGAATACTGGTCGGCTGTCGATAAGGATCTGGGAGTATGCTCCATCCAAACCATTCATGCGTACCTGTGAAAAACCACAATTCTGGCAATTGGTTTCCATTCTCAAGCCCGGTTGAAAGTTCAATCCTTCGCTAAGACTGATAGATTGGGTCGCTTTAAAATCTTTGGAGGAGGTTACCGAAACGATTACAGGTGCAGTATGCCGAAGCTGACCATTTCGGCTGGCAGAAATTACCACCTGGTCAAGTCCTGTGATGTCTTCTTGTAGGGAGAAGTCCATCGTTTGTTTTTCAGGACTCAATAGATCCAGGTGGTTTTTTATGGTTTTATAGCCAATGGCCTGAATAATTATTTCATAATGACCTAACGGAGCAGCGAGCGTATAATTGCCCGATTCATCGGACGTGGTCCCGATTTGTGTTCCTTCCAGAAAAATGTTCACAAAGGGAACCGGACTTCCGTTAGACGTCACTTTTCCGCTAACTTCAGCTTTTTGAGCCTGACATAATAAGGCGGATAATGTAAACAGTAGGGTAAAACAGATTTTCAAAGCACTAATTTTTCACAAAGGTATAAAGTAATTTTAGATTAGACTAAAAATTGTTTCTGAATGATAAAAAATGTAGTTTTGGCATGTAAAAACAAACCAATATATGTTTAGCCTTTCTGAAGAGAATTATCTGAAAGCTATCTTTCATTTAGAAAAGAAATATTCCGGCGGGGTGAGCACCAATGCCCTTGCGGAAGAAATGGAGACCAAAGCCTCCTCCGTAACCGATATGGTTAAGAAGCTTTCAGATAAAAAACTGGTGAAGTACCGGAAATATCAAGGAGTTACTTTGAGCGAGCAGGGAAGGAAAACCGCTATAGAGGTTATCCGGAAGCATCGCCTTTGGGAAGTGTTCCTGGTGGACAAACTAAATTTTGCCTGGGATGAGGTACATGATATTGCCGAACAACTGGAGCACATAAAATCTGAAAAACTGACCGAAGAACTGGATAATTTCCTGGGACACCCAAAAAGGGATCCGCATGGAGATCCTATTCCAGATGCAGAAGGCAATTTTAGAATAGCTAATAAGATGATCCTGGCCGATCTTGAGGAAGGGCAATCCGGAGTTTGCGTGGGAGTAAAAGATTCCTCTACCGAATTCCTTCGATACCTTGATAAGAATGATATTGCTCTTGGAAAACCAATTGAAGTGGTACACCGGGAAGAATATGACCAGTCTTTACTGATCAAAATTAACGAGAATGAATTAAGAATCTCAAAAAGCATTTCAAATAATCTTTTTGTAAAACCTGTTGAGTTATGAATTCGATAATAAACTATTTTGAACAATTAGATCCCGTGATGGCTGCCTTATATGCCACCCTGTTTACCTGGGGGCTGACTGCCTTAGGAGCATCGCTGGTTTTTTTCTTTAAGAAAATGAATCGGGCGCTTTTCGACGGAATGCTCGGGTTTACAGGAGGAGTGATGGTAGCGGCCAGTTTTTGGAGCTTGCTGGCACCGGGAATTGAAATGAGTGAAGGAGAGGGATTCATAAAAGTGATTCCTGCAGTAGTAGGTTTTGCGTTAGGTGCCTTATTCATCTTTGGACTGGACAAAGTGTTACCTCACCTGCATGTTAACTTTAAAATGAGTGAAAAGGAAGGGGTTAAGACGCCATGGCACAGGTCTGTATTACTTACGTTGGCCATTACCATGCACAATATACCTGAAGGTCTTGCGATAGGAGTGCTTTTTGGTGGTGCAGCAATGGGTCTGGAAGGTGCGAGTATTGGTGGAGCGGTTGCCCTTGCAATGGGGATCGGGCTCCAGAACTTCCCGGAAGGTTTCGCAGTGGCCATGCCATTGAGAGGGCAGGGCTTAAGCAGGTGGAGAAGTTTTAATTTTGGACAAATGTCGGCTATCGTTGAGCCTGTTGCGGCAGTGTTAGGAGCCTGGGCTGTTATGACCTTTGAACCTATCTTACCTTATGCCTTATGTTTCGCGGCAGGAGCAATGATCTTCGTTGTTGTGGAAGAAGTGATCCCTGAATCTCAGCAGGATCGCTATACAGATATCGCGACCATGGGATTCATTGGCGGTTTCCTTGTAATGATGACCCTGGATGTAGGACTGGGATAATCTGTCACATAAGAAGTTTTATTTCGTCTTTACTGTATGAAGAAACATGTGATTATCCTCTTGGTCTTAATTTTTAGTTCCATCATTTATTCCCAAGAACCGGAATCAATGGAGGTGGTAAAAGTCTTAAATGTAGGTGGTGAACTAAAAATAGGGCGAGAGTTACTGAATGATAAAACTTCAGTAAAGTTTATCAAGGTGATCTCTGATTCTCGATGCCCTGAGAATGTAGAATGTATCTGGCAAGGGGAAGCTGAGGTGTTGTTAGGAATTACTATAAACGAGAATTATTTTGAAAAGCAGATAGTAATTTCCGGAAGACTTGGACGAATTTTAAAATTCGGAAACCTGGAAATATTAATCTCCTACTTAGACCCTTATCCTACAACTACAAAGAAGACAAATCCAAAAGAATATTGCCTAGGATTAAAGCTGGTTACAGAATCTTAGTGGCAGCTGCCACATTCTACTCCGCAGGATTTTGTGTTCTTTTGAGCCTTTCCGAAGAGGAATTTTGGCTTATAGACGAACTTAGTGAACATGTATCCCACGGCTAAAAAGAAGGTTATAAAAACTAATATTTCCTGTACTAAATCCATACTGTATCGTTTTTAACTAAGTGTCTGAAATGCTGCCAGGGCTGCAAAATAGGCGATCGCTGTCATGGCTACCAGTTGTATCACCGGCCACTTCCAGGTATTTGTTTCCCGCTTCACAATAGCAAGGGTACTCATACACTGCATGGCAAAGGCGTAGAATAAAAGCAGACTTATACCGCTGGCAAACGTGAATAGTGGTCCTCCCAAAATCGGATTAATTTCAGAGCTCATTCGCGCCTTGATCGTCTCTTCCTCATCACTACCCACACTGTAGATAGTGGCAAGGGTTCCTACGAATACCTCCCTCGCTGCAAAAGAACTTACAATTGCTATACCAATCTTCCAGTCGTAACCTAAAGGTGCAACAGCCGGTTCAATGGCTTTTCCGATGTTTCCTATATATGAATGCTGAAGTTTAAAAGATGCGATCTTATTATCCAGCTCCGATTGTGAAATCGGGATTTCACTGTATTCCTTTTGCACGATCTCTTCGGCATTTTCAAATTCTTCCCCGGGGCCGTAGCTCGCAAGTACCCAAAGAATAATTGAGATCGCCAAAATGATCTTACCTGCACCCATTACAAAGGATTTGGTTTTTTCCATCACATTGATCCCTACATTTTTGAGCATAGGAACTTTATAGTTGGGCATTTCAATAACAAAGTAAGACTTGCTTTTTATCTTAAGTATTTTATTGAGTACCCATGCTGAAAAGATTGCCATTCCGAAGCCGAGCAGGTATAATAACATTAAGGTGAGTCCCTGCAGATTGAATCCTAAAAATGATTTTTCGGGAATTACCAGGGCAATAATTATGAGGTACACAGGTAGTCTCGCAGAACAGGTGGTAAAAGGCACAACGAGAATTGTGATCAGTCGTTCTTTCCAGTCTTCAATATTCCGAGAAGCCATAACAGCCGGAATGGCGCAGGCGGTTCCTGATACCAGGGGGACAACGCTTTTTCCGCTCAAGCCGAAACGCCGCATGGTGCGGTCCATTAAGAAAACCACCCGACTCATATAGCCGCTTTCTTCCAGAATTGAGATGAAAAGGAACAAAAATGCTATCTGTGGTATGAAGATGACGATCCCGCCTAAACCGGGAATGATCCCTTCTGCTATAAGATTCGTAAAAGCACCTGAAGGCAACAGCTCCTTTGTTAGTTCACTAAGAACCACAAAGGTGTCGTCGATAAAATCCATTGGATAACTGGACCAATTGTATATGGCCTGAAAGATCAGCATCAGGATCGCGAAAAAGATCAAATATCCCCAAACCTTATGGGTAAGGATCTTATCGAAAGTTGCCCTAAGACCTTTTGCGGCATTAACATCTACCGTCATGGTTTTTTTAAGGACACCATTTATGAACTGGTAACGAAGGATCGTTTCCTTCTGTTGCATTTTTTTTAATGTGCTGTGGTCTTTAGTAACGAAATCCTTGGTGTGTTCAAGGGTATTTCGGTTCACATTACCAAAGTTCACATCCTGGGTGATGACCAGCCAAAGCTTGTAAAGGGACTGGCTGGGAAAAGCATTTCGGAGCCTGTTGAAATATTCAGGATCCATGATGGATGCATTCAAACAGGGTTCGGTAGAAATGTGACGGTAATTAAGGATATGCTCCTTAAGCTGGTCAATTCCTGAATTTTTTCTCGCACTTACCAGTGCGATACGTGTTTTAAGTTCTTTTTCCAGCTCAGGAATATCAAGTGAAATTCCTTTGCGATCCATACGGTCTGCCATATTTATGACCAGGATGGTTGGTATTTCCAGATCCTTGATCTGGGTAAAAAGTAACAGATTTCTTTTTAGGTTCTCAACGTCACTTACCACTACGGCGACATCGGGGTGATCTTTGTCGTTCTTGTTGAGAAGCAGTTCTATGACTACGTTTTCATCGAGGGAGGAAGCGTTAAGACTGTATGTTCCCGGAAGGTCAAGGATATGCGCCTTTACATTACGTGGCAACTTGCAAACCCCTTCCTTTTTTTCCACCGTAATACCGGGGTAGTTCCCTACCTGCTGGTTAAGACCGGTAAGCTGATTGAAAACCGAAGTTTTTCCTGTATTGGGATTCCCAATTAGTGCAACATTGATCTGTTTGCCCATATTACGGGATTATTTCTATATGAATATTCTGCGCGGTTTCCTTTCTGATTGCCAGATGGCTTCCGTTGATGTTAAGGTACATGGGATCTCTAAAGGGTGCAGTTTGCACTAACTCCACTTCATTGCCTGGAAGGCAGCCCATTTCCAGAAGTTTCAGCGGAATAATATCTGCGGAAAATTCCTTAATGATACCTCGTTGGCCTCTTTTCAGATCGGCGATCGTGCTACTCAATGTTTATTTAGATTGAATTTAAACAAGGCAAAAATAAGGCAAAATTCAGGATTAGAAAAACTTGTAAAGGGAAAAGAAAGTAGAATTGAGTTAAAGATGATCTTTATCAGCAATCACCGCATTTTAAGACGGAAAGCTTTATTCTTTTTTTAAAACCTCTATATCGTGCATTAGCTCTTCGATTGCTTCAGCGTCTGTTCCGTCATAAAAGCCGCGAATGCGCTTCTTTTTGTCAACCAGCACAAAATTTTCGGTGTGTATCATGTCAAAAGGACCTGCGTCTCCCTGGCTTTTTGCTGCCAGATATGATTTTCTGGCCAGGTCATAGATCTCTTTTTTGTCTCCTGTGACCAGGTTCCATTTTTCGTCATTAATGCCCTTTTCAACCGCATATTTTTTCAATTGAGGAACACTGTCAGCATTTGGGATGACCGTGTGGGATAATAACAGAACTTCCGGGTCGTCTTTTAAACGCTCCTGAATTTGTAGCATATGATCTGTCATTATTGGACAGATGGTCAAACAGGTGGTGAAAAAAAAGTCGGCTACATAGATCTTGTCCTTGTAAAAATCCTGGGTAATGGTGTCTCCATTCTGATTATATAGTTCAAAATCAGAAATGGTATGATATTTTCTTACCTCCTGCATAGTGGAATCAACCAGTTCACTTGTCACCATGTTTGGCTGGTAAACAGGCAGGCGTTCTTTAGGCTTGAGGATATTATAAATGATGGTAATTATTATTGCCGAAAGAACAAAGAGAAAGATTCCGAAGAACTTATATTTCGCAAAAAATTTGAGCATAATATCACATTTAGCGCAAAATTACACTCTAAAAATCAATTTATAAGGCTGTATGCGGCAAAAAAGGGAAGTAATTTTTTCACTGGGGTTTTAAACTTTTGTAACAACCTTGAAAAGGTTACTTTTGTGCGATTTTAATTTTGAGAATGACTATGGATCCATTTTTTATAAAAGCCCTTCAACTAATTTTAAGTTTATCAATACTTATTGTTCTGCATGAATTGGGGCATTTCATCCCTGCAAAGATCTTTAAGACGAGAGTTGAAAAGTTCTTTCTCTTTTTTGATGTAAAATTCGCCCTTTTCAAAAAGAAGATCGGGGGTACGGTTTACGGGATTGGATGGCTTCCGTTAGGAGGTTATGTGAAGATCGCCGGGATGATCGATGAGAGTATGGACAAGGAACAAATGGCCCAGCCGCCACAACCTTGGGAATTCCGCAGTAAGCCGGCATGGCAGCGATTGATCATCATGCTTGGAGGTGTGACGGTGAACATTGTACTCGGTTTCCTTATTTATATGATGGTGCTTTTTGTATGGGGAAGTCCATACATCACTCCTGAAGATCTTCCGAATGGTTTTGCTGTTGATGATACTTTCAAGGAAATGGGATTCCAGGACGGAGATAAGGTCATTAAAGTTGACGGGGAAGAACTTAAGAATACTATTGATATCAATAAATACCTGATGTTGCGTGATGTGAATAATGTTACGGTTCAACATCCTGATGGAAAAAAAGAAACAATCTCTATTCCTGAAGATATCGGCTCAACCATGTTCCAGCAAGGGGTAATGCTTCCATTCGTACCGATGGAATATCCGATTTTGGATTCTATTACCGCTGACAGTCCGGCTGAACGTGCAGGTCTTCAAAAAGGTGACCGAATCATAGCGGTTAATGATACAGAGATAGGTTACTGGCATGAACTCACCCGTCAGGTAAAGGCGAGTCAGGATGAAGAGTTGAGACTGGTAATTCAACGTGAAGGTGAATTTGAAAGCATGGAGCTTGACGGCGAAGGCAAGAAATTACTGGCCGGCGGAATGAAAACCATTAAAATTACTCCAGATGAGGAAGGTAAACTGGGCGTTTATCCAAAGATCACAAGATTGAATATTCGTCATGAAAAATACAGTCTTGGTGAAAGTGTTGTTAAAGGATTTGATCTGGCTTATTGGACTTTACACGACTATGTCGCACAGTTCAAATATGTGTTTACCAAGAAAGGAGCTACCCAAGTGGGAGGATTTGGAGCCATTGGAGGTTTATTCCCTGATCAGTGGAACTGGCAAGCCTTCTGGATGACGACGGCCTTTATTTCCATTATCCTGGCCTTTATGAACATCCTGCCTATTCCGGCGTTAGATGGGGGGCATGTGATGTTCCTTTTATATGAAATGATCTCCGGAAGAAAACCAAACGAAAAGTTTATGGAATATGCCCAATTGGTAGGCTTCTTCCTGTTGATCGCCCTGGTTTTATTTGCTAACGGAAATGATATATACCGCTGGTTGTTTGAATAAGAAAACTAAAATATTCTAATTATACGAGCCGGAGATCTTCAGGATCCCTGGCTCTTTATTTATCTAATAAAATGAAAAAACACTTCTCAGTATCCGTACAATCCATATTACTGAAGCTTTCAGTGTTCGTTGTGCTGCTGAACAGCTGTTCCAGTACAGAAAACAGTACTACAGATCCGGTTCCTTCAAAAACTCCCGAGTCAATTGTGATCTTTACTATTAATGATCCGCATGGAAAGATTGAAAATTTCGCGAAGGTCAAAGCCATCATAGATGAGGAGAAAGAAAAGGAATCTCAGGTATTCTTCGTAGCAGGAGGAGACCTTTTCTCCGGAAACCCGATCGTTGATTTTCATCCAGAAAAAGGCTTCCCAATAATTGACCTTATGGGAAAAGCCGGTATGGATGTGAGCGCCCTCGGAAATCACGAATTTGATTACGGGCAGGATATTTTAAATGCCAGGATGCAACAGGCTACTTTCCCGTTCCTGTGTGCCAATGTGAATAATTCTGCAGGCGAGCTTAATGTGCCCAAAGGACAGGTGAATATTGAAAAAGATGGTTTTGAGATCGCATTTATCGGGGTAGTGGAAACCAGTTCTCCCGGTAATATTCCTTCTACGCACCCTAAAAGGATAAAGGGACTGGACTTTTTCGAAGGAGTTGAAGCGGTTGAACAGTACCGGGATTCCGCAGCCGTAAAAAATGCAGATCTTGTAGTTGCACTTACTCACTATGGTTCCAGAGGTGATGAAATGATCCTGAGAAATCATGATTTCGTCGACCTTGTGATCGGAGGGCATAATCATGACATATATAACAGGAAGGTTGCCGGTAGGTACATGGTTCAAAGCGGTTCTAACCTCAAGAAGATGACAAAGCTTAGTTTGGAAGTTCTTGAAGGGGAAATAGTGAATTACAATTATGAGTTGATTGATCTGGAAGAAAGGACTGAGGAAGACGCTGAAATGGCTCAATTGATCGCTGAATATAATAACCAGCCTGAATTCTTTGTAGAAATAGGGACTTCTATGCAGGATCATGACTCCAGGGAAACCGGTTGTTTTTATACTGATGCGCTTCGTACTATCACCGGGGCTGATCTTGTTTTTCAGAATTACGGAGGAATTCGTGCCGGACTGGACTATGGCCCGATCACCCCATTTGATATTTATACGATCGATCCCTTCGGAAATGGCTTGGACACATTTTCAATGACCGTTGCTGAACTCAAGAACTTTTTGATGGATCCAGAGGCGCCTTCTCTGGCTTATTCCGGAGTTAGGATCGCCAGAACCAATGGAAATATTACCATTTATGACAGCGAAGAAAATGTAATGAGCGATAATGAGGTTTTGGTAATTGGCATGAACGATTATATTTCAAATGTACATGCAGATAATTTTGCATCACCTGTAAAAACCTTTGAGAAAACCACGGCTGAGTATTTGATCGAATACCTTCAGGAATACCAGTCGGTAATTGATTATGAAGACTGTAATAACAGTATCTGATAGGCTATGGTTAGCTGCAGAAAAATTGAAGAATTTTCTTTTCTTTTTTTCTTGAATATTTAGCGAAAACCAAAAATTACATTATATTTGCAACCGCAAAATTGGTTGTGAAATTCCTCCTTAGCTCAGTTGGTTAGAGCATCTGACTGTTAATCAGAGGGTCCTTGGTTCGAGCCCAAGAGGAGGAGCAACAAAAAAGGAATTATCACCTTTTTAAAAACGATAAGACATATTGAAATTCCTCCTTAGCTCAGTTGGTTAGAGCATCTGACTGTTAATCAGAGGGTCCTTGGTTCGAGCCCAAGAGGAGGAGCAAAATACAGCCCCGCATTTTTATGCGGGGTTTTTTGTTTTTGGTCATGTCTACAGTTTTTATAGTTCCAAAATTCTAGTGAAATAAAAAAGCATCCCGAAGGATGCTTTATATGATATCTAATTGATTAAAAAGTTTAGTCTTCTTCTCCTAGCTCAACAGCACGGTTAAACGCAGCATAGGCGGCTTCTTTGATCAATTCCTTTACGTTGTTGTCATCCATTGAGTCCAATGCCGCTCTTGTCGTACCTCCTTTAGAGGCTACCCGATCCATCCAAAGGGTTGGAGACAGGTCATTTTGATTAAAGAGTTCGACCGCTCCTTCAAAGGTCTGGGACACCAATACCTTAGAGTCGTTTTTAGAGAATCCCATTTTCAAGGCTGCTTCCAGCATCGAATTCATGAAATAAAATACATATGCCGGTCCACTTCCCGAAATCCCGGTAGAGGCATCAATAAAATTCTGGTTTTTCACATGTATAGATTCTCCGGTGGTATCTAATAGGTTTCGCACCATAAGTAACTCTACCCTGGAAACCTCATCAGATTCTGTATAAGAGGTAACTCCTTTCCCTACCTGTGCAGGCAGGTTCGGCATTGTTCTGATCACTTTCTTGATTCCAAGGCCTTCCTGTATGGTCTCTATGGTTACACCGGCCATTAACGAGACAGCGATCTGCTCATCGTTCATCATGGGCTTCATCTTACCGAATAACTCTTCGCTATGGTATGGTTTAACCGCGAGGAATACAACATCTGCTTTAGGAAGAGCGTCTTCAAGGTTTTCATAGACGTCAAACATTCCCATTTCCTTTAATGAAAGGATCTTGTCTGGGGAGACATCAAAGACCATTAACTTTCTACGGTTTAAAAATGTTGAAGAGGCCATGCCTTCAGCATAAGTTAATCCCATATTCCCTGCTCCGATAACTAAAACTTTCATTTATTTTTTACTTTTAAAATTGTTTGGCCTGCTATTTCTTCAAGCAGACTATAATTTACGAATAAGTTTCTTGTCTTTACTGTGCAAAGACTGTACGGGGGCGTGAAAGAAAATGACTTTTTTAAAAAATCCGAAACTAAAAAGCCTTATCCCTTGTTATTTAAGGGGTAAGGCTGTTTTTAAATAAACTGTTGAAAAGTGCCAAACCGTCAGCTGCCGCTTAATTCGGAAAAAACGTCAGGTTTAAATCGTTTTTTGAGGGTTGATCTTTAGTGATTACTTCAAATCAGCTCCAACGGGAATGGTACAATCGTGATAAGGCTCTCCGTGTGGCGGATTTTTATCCGGTTTTTGATCTACTCTGATCGGGGAGACAGAAGTTGAAACCGGCTGGGCAGGAGTACTTGGTTGAGCTGTTGGCTGAGATCCGTCAAGCGGAGCGCCAACCGGAAGATCACATCTGTGTCCAGGAAGTCCGTGGGCAGGATTCACTTTTAGCCCTAGGTCTTCCCCCTCAGGAGCAGCCTGCTCGGTATTAGTGGTTGCTTTTTCCGCCTCTTTTTCAGAATTGTTACAAGAAACAAGACCAATGGCCAGGGCAGCCATAATAAAGGTTATTTTTCGAATTTTCATAGTGTTATTTTTTGTTGACAATTTGGTTCATTTCTTCCGAAGAAACATTTAACAGCCCAGAGTTTGGCAAACGACGGGTCATTTCCCTCCAGTTTTCATCTTCTTCAAATATAGAATGAAATAGTGGAAGTGCTTCATTCATACGCTTGGAATTTGCTAAAGCGACCGCGGTCCAGTATCGCATTTCCAGATTTTCAGGAAACATTTTCATGGCTTGTCCATATTGGGTGAGCGCTTCTTCAATATTATTTTTTTCCATAGCCAGGTCGCCTCTATTCATAAATTCATAAGCCCGGGCGACTTTTAAAAGGCGTTCCAATTCCTTTAAAGGTTCATCATGGTCATCAACACGCAAGTCGATTTTCTTGTCTTCCCAGCTGTTTTCTACTTTATCGGCTCCCACAACTATGATCGCAGCAGACTGTTTACCTCTTATATCCCCACCGGCCTGTTGGGCTGCCTGAAGCACTTTTAGAACTCTTTCGGCTAAAGGAAGGTCGGCATGGCTTCGGAAGGCTACCTCCATAGCAGGAACTACATCTTTATTCAACATCATGTTGGCCTGTACCGAAAAGTTTTGGCCTGTAATATCGGAAGCTGCTTCCACACATTTGGCTCCTGTAAATGCCTGGGTTCTTCCATTGGCATCCAAAAAGGCTACCTGGCGATACTCTTTTCCGGGATCCTGTGATACTAAAATCCCCAATGCCTCGGTGGCCGACTTTCCCTGCTCCATCAATTCAAGTCCCTGTGGTCCGTATGCCGGATTCACAAAACTCTGCGTGGCTACGACCCCAACACCTGATTTTCCCCATGGCACCACGCTGCCTACCGAAAACCAGTGGCTTTGTACTCCTACGGCCATTTCCCCGGTTTCGGCGTCTCTAGCGACAATTGAAAAGGTGTGGGCAAATGCATCTTTTTGAAAGTCATAGTCCTGGGCGGTTCCCGTCCATACGCATATAATTGCAAAGAGGAAGAAATAAAACTTTTTCATACGGAGAATTGTTTTCTTAAAAATAGAAAATTTTCCAAGAAGTTTAGGAATGCATTATACGAGCGGAAAAACACCGGAAAAAATGAGTTTTAGGATGGTGAAAGATTCAGGAAGTTTTTAAATTTGTTTGCCCGGCCTCGTAGTTCAATGGATAGAATAGAAGTTTCCTAAACTTTAGATCCAAGTTCGATTCTTGGCGAGGCTACGTTAGTTAAAGTCGGATGAATTACTTTTCATCCGGCTTTTTTTATGAAAGAAGTCTAAAAAAGCATGCTATATCATTAATTTTTAGTGAAATAACTTGCGGTTAACACTCTTCGGCGCAGATAATGTTTACATTCATTGGAATAACCAAAAAAAGGAATTTGTTATGAAACATTACATGAAGTTTTTAACCCGAATAATTCCGATTATCTTCCTTTTTTCAGCCTTACCATTAATGGCACAGGATCACGACAAGAAAGATAAAAAGAAAGATAAGGAAGAAGTTGTCGATCAAAATGAAAGACAGAGGCTTATAAAAGACTCTAAAAGAGCCAAGAAGGCCTTTATTGATGAAGATTCCAGAATTCAGGAACACCTTAATAACGCCGTAGGATATGCTATTTTCCCTAATGTAGGGAAAGGTGCCTGGATCCTGGGTGGAGCTGCCGGAAACGGAGTTGTCTTTGAAAATGGGCAGGTAGTTGGTTTTTCTGAGTTGAGACAAGTAGATGTCGGATTCCAATTTGGAGGTCAGGCATTTAGAGAACTCATTATTTTCAGAACCCAATCTGCACTTGATAAATTCAAGAAAGGAAACTTCAGTTTTGAAGGTAGTGCTTCCGCGGTGGTTTGGGATAAAGGAAAAGGAGAAAGCATCCAGTTCAAAGATGGAATAGGAGTAGCCCTAATGCCTAAAGCAGGAGCCATGGTTGGTATTTCAATTGGCGGACAGGAATTTGATTATCGGGACGCCGATTAATTTTAAATTTTAAAGAACAAAAAACCGGATCAATCGATCCGGTTTTTTTGTGCGTAAATCTTCCGGAAACTGACTTTCCTCATATTTTAATAAGATTTAATTGAGTAATGAAAATCTTATTTATTTGCAATTTTAGTGGAAAATAGACAAAATTATCCTATTTTATTGAATTATTTCTAGTTTTTTTTCTTGAATGTAACAAATGTTACACAATGCTTTTCTGCCGGCCCTTACCTTTATTCTGAAATTTTATCCGGTGTCAGAAATGCCAGATTTCCTTCTTCTTTTAACCGGTACAAAACAAATTTGTACGACCACTCATCTTGTCTTCAGAAAACAAATGACCGGATCAGGCTTTTTTGACTGCAAGCTGAAATTCTCTATCAAAATTCACCCTTTAAACATTACATTATGAAAAAATTTCATCTCACCTCGTTGTTGCTGCTGGTTGTCACCCTGGCTTTCGGGCAGGCCGGACATATCATGCAAGGTGTCGGTTCCAGCAATATGTCTATGGGCGGCGCCGCCACAGCCCAGCCAATTGACATCTCGGGAGCTCTCCAGTGGAACCCGGCAGCGATATCTAAGTTTAACGATACCAGAATTCGTTTTGACATCGGTCTTTTCTTCTCCTCTCCTGAGTTAAACAGTACTGTTCCTGAAATGGATCAAAATGGGCAGCCTACCGGGAATTATTTCAGCGGGACTACCAAGGATGATCGAGGGGTATCACCTATGCCTGCTTTAGGAGTGGTGTGGGGAAGTGAGGATAGTAAACACACTTTTGGTGCCTCTCTTTTCGGAATAAGTGGGTTTGGGGTAACCTTTCCCGAAAGCAATACCAACCCTGTCAATATGCCGCAAAGTATGGGTGGCTTCGGAAGAATAGAATCAGATTATATGTTGCTGCAAGGTGGGGTCACCTATGCTTATGAAATAACAGATAAGTTATCATTTGGCTTAAGTCCTACAATTAATTACGCTTCTTTGGAATTACTGCCTAACCCCACAGCTAACCCAACTTCAGCCGGTTACCCGGGGACTGACAGGGCTTCTGCTTTTGGTTTTGGAGGCCAGGTAGGTCTTTTCTATGGTGGAGACACCGGATTTAAAGCCGGGATTGCATATAAAACCGGTCAACACTTCAGCGATTTCGAATTTGAGAACACTTATTTAGACGGATCAACTTCCACTAACGAGTTTAATATGGATTACCCTGCAATTTTCTCTGTTGGGCTAGGATACTCTGCCGGCGCTTTTGATCTGGCTTTGGATTATAGACTGGTTGATTATGAAAATACCGATGGTTTTTCTGAAACAGGATGGACTGAAACAGCTGCAGTTAAAGGATTTGGATGGGAGAATATGAATGTGATCTCTGCAGGGCTACAATATAAAGGGATCCAAAAATTACCACTTAGACTGGGTTACACTTATAGCAGCGTGCCAATTGATAATAAAGTTACCTTCTTTAATATACCGGCGACAGCGATTATTAAAAATGCTTTCCAGATTGGATTTGGTTATGACGTATCTGAGAACTTCACCATAGATGCGGTTTACCATCATGGGGAGAGCAGCGAAGAAACTGCAGGATCAATATATCACCCAAATATGGCTCAGACTTATCCGCCATATGGAACCATTCCCGGAAGTGAGGTTTCTTATGAAATGACAACTGATCTTATCATGGTAGGTATCAGTTATAAATTTTCAAAATCTATTGCCGAAAAAGACAATCAAAATTAAACCCATTTAGAATCAAGAAAGCCAGATTTTTCAATCTGGCTTTCTCTAAAATTAATTCACTAAAAACTGATTTTCATCATTGTTTTACTCATAAACAATGATTATGAAATTATCATTTAATACGCTGTAAAGGTATGTAATTTTTATAATAAATAAATATTACAGATTAAATTTTAAATAATTTAAGTCTATTGTAACAATTGTTACATTATTGATAATGCTCTGATTGTATCTTTACTTCAGATTTTTAAAACGACTATCATGAAAAATTTAGTAATCCTTGGAGCCGGTACCGCAGGTACCATGATGGCGAACCATTTAAGACCGAAATTAAAGAAGGCTGATTGGAATATAACCATAGTAGATCAATATAAAACCCATTATTATCAACCAGGATTTTTATTTCTTCCCTTTGATATTTATACCGAAGATCAGGTAAAGAAAGTCGGGAAAAAATTCATTCCGAAAGGAGTTAATTATGTTCAGAAAAAGATCGATCAGATCTTCCCTGAAGATAGAAAGGTAAAACTGGAAGATGAAACCCTGAATTATGATATTCTTATCATCGCGACCGGGTCAAAGATCGCCCCTGAAGAAGTGGAGGGTATGAAGGGAAAGAACTGGCATAAAAATGTTTTTGACTTCTATACTTATGAAGGAGCATTGGCTCTTAGAAACAAGCTAAGAGAATGGGAAGGCGGTAATATGGTAGTTCATTTAACCGAAATGCCTATTAAGTGTCCAGTAGCTCCGCTGGAATTCGCATTCCTTGCAGATTCCTATTTTGAGAAGAAAGGCATGAGGGATAAGGTGAAACTCACTTATGTGACGCCTCTTTCCGGAGCATTTACAAAGGAGAAAAGTTCTGCGGCTCTAGGCTATCTTATGAAAGAGAAGAATATCAACCTGGAGATCGATTTTGCGATCGAAAGTGTGGATAATGAAAATAATAAGATCGTTGATTACGGCGGAAGAGAGGTTGAATATGACCTTTTAGTTACTATCCCTACAAACATGGGGGATGAGGTAATTGCACGATCAGGCATGGGAGACGATCTCAACTTCGTGCCGACAGACCATAATACTTTACAATCTAAAGAATATAAAGATGTATTCGTAATTGGTGACGCTACGAACGTGCCGGCCTCAAAAGCTGGATCTGTAGCACACTTTGAAGCGGAAACCCTTACAGACAATATCCTATTACATATTGAAGGCAAACCTTTAAAACCTGAATTTGACGGGCACGCTAACTGTTTCATTGAAACCGGAAAGAACAAGGCTTTGTTGATCGATTTCAATTACAAACAGGAGCCGGTTGAAGGAACATTCCCAATCCCAGGTTTAGGACCTCTGAAATTACTTAAAGAAAGTGTCTTTAACCATTGGGGGAAATTAGCTTTTAGATGGATCTACTGGAACATGTTGTTAAAAGGAATTCCCATTCCGCTGGTAAGCCGAAATATGAGTACAAAAGGAAAAAGACTTTAAAAAGAATAATTTAAAAATTAAATATCATGGAAACTTTAATCGCAGGATCAAACGTAAAAGTAAACGAAGAAGGTTATTTACTAGATTTTTCTCAATGGAACCGTGAGGTGGGAGAAGAAATTGCAAATGCTGAAGGTATCACAATGACCCCACGTCACTGGGAAGTTATTGAATGGCTTCAAGGACAGGTAAAAGCAGATAAGCCGCTTTCTATAAGAGGTATTAAAAAAAGTGGCGTGCTTGACATCAAAGAATTCTACGCACTTTTCCCTGGAGGACCACTAAAGATCTCAACCAAGATCGCAGGTGTACCTAAACCTAAAAGCTGTATCTAATTTAAAACCTACTAAAATGAGCAAGACGAAAGTAAAAAAGATGCTCTTCATCTTATCAAAAGCTACCATTGAAAACGTATATGCGGCTTTTGTAATGGCCAATGGGGCCAGAATGGAAGGCATTGAATCTGAAATATTTTTCACATTCTTTGGATTAGAAGCGATCCAAAAAAAGAAACTGAATAAATTACATGTTGCCACTGTGGGTAACCCGGCCATGCATATTCCTACTATGGTAGGAGGACTTCCGGGCATGGAAGCATTGGCGACCAAGATGATGAAAAAGGAAATGGAGAAACTTGATATGCCTCCGGTAGATGAATTCCTTGAAATCCTTTCCGCTTCAGGGGTGAAATTATGGGCATGTAAACTGGCTGTTGATATGTTTCATCTTAAAGAGGAGGATTTGATCGAAGATCTGGATGGGGTTTTAACCATCGGAGATTTTTATAATCAGGCCGATCAGGAAGGAACCCAAATGTTGTTTATTTAGCAATTGTCAGATAGTTAAGTTGGTGTGAGAAGGCCGGATGAAACATCCGGCCTTCTTTTTTTAAAAAAAAGACATAAAAATTTCATTTTTATGCTTGAAGTGTAACTCATGTTACAGTCGCAACCCTTTATTGATGGTATCTTTAAAGGGTGAATTAAAAACATGATCTAATCCCCACCCCCGACAATTTTTAGGTTAAAATGTGATTCCTGTTTTTCATGATAGAGGGTGGTAAGGGCCGGCAAAAATAGCGTTTTCGCCGGCTCTTGTTATTTTCTAATATTTGAAGTTGACTGTAAAGGTAAACCGTCCGCCATCTCCGCCCTGGTAATATCCGAAGTTTGCTGTTAAAGCATAAAAGCCGTTCACCCAGAAGGATCCCCCGTAGTTATTATGCCATTTTCCTGAAGTATCGTCATCAAGCCAGACCCTTCCGTAATCGAAACCTGCACTTATTCCTACAATCAATGGAACGAAATCTGTTCTGATCAATCCCAGGGCAGTTCGCAGATCGGTACTGTGATAGAAGGAATATTTTCCGTTGAATCTGTGGTTGCGGTATCCTCTCAGACTTCTGTTTCCACCGAGAGTCGCAGCGTGATAGAATTCAAATTCATCTCCCACCATTACAGTTCCTCCCAGTTTTGTTGCAAATACAGCAAAACCGCTTGGAATGAGTGGATAATCAATTGAAAAGGAGGGTTTAAAATATCCGAACTTATTGTCGTACTCATCAATATTCTGTTTATAACCTGCAATTAGATCTAAACGGGTTCCCAGGCTGGGATATGAAGGATTGTTCTTGTTTTCGAAGGCGAAATGGCTTTCAGCACCGGAATAAACCTGGAGGTCAAAAATGTCATTTTCGGGAGAGAAGTTATCGGCTAAAAAAGAATCTTCCGCATAACCTACTTTTACACTTTCCAGAACCGGACCTGCAGAAAAATAGGCTCCGGATTCACTTCTCCAGTTCAAGCTGGGACTGAATTCGTATTGTTCGAGCTTCACGCGATTATATTCCTTATCAATTTCGTCCCGGTCAAAAGTAGTTTCATTTCCTGAGCCAAAATAATTGATGAAGTAATTCGGGCTGGAATACCGACCTTCCAACATTAAATTCCATTCGTAGAGTACATGAGCAAATTCCGCCGAAGCATTGATCTCATAACCACTGCTGGCGAAGAAATATTGAGCGCTCAAAATGTACTGGCTGGTGAATGGGTTTTGGATCAGCCCATACCGGGTATAGATATCTTTTATTCCTACCGTAAGCCCCGCATCTGTAACCCAATCCAAAACAGGGATTACTTTATTTTCACTGTATTTTCTTTTTTTATAATGAAAGTGGTTGATGTCATATGAATCTACCAGCCATTTTCGGGAAGAAGACTTAGTAATGGTGCTTTTAGTGCTCTTAAAGTCGTAAAGTTTGGCCTTCTTTGAATTATCAAAATCATAAGTATCTTCATCAACCCCGCCCAGAACTTTTAATTTAATAAGATCATCTCCCTTGCCGTCTATCTTAAAGGTATCATCGCCCTGAAGGCCGTAGATCCAGATCTCTTTAGTTTCAGAAGAGATATAATCCTCGTTGAAGACATCTCCCTTCTCATTGCTGATCTTGACTGTCGTTATCCCATTGGGTTTTCTGGTTATAAGGAAATGATCGTTTTCCTCGGTCCCTGTAATGCTCTGGAATCTTCTGAAATAGTCGTAATAATCCCTGGTGATCGAGAGAAGATTGTCTCTTCTTAATTTCAGATTTTTCCTGATCTCAGAGATTTCTTCGTTACCGGTCACTTCCTTCGGAAGGGTTTCAAATGCATTGTCAATAGATTCATCTGTGAGATTTTCCTGAATATAGGACACTTGTTCCTTCCATTCATTCCAGTTTGCGTTGGAGATAAATCGCTGGTCCATTGGATATCCTGAAAGATTGAACCATTTGGCATTTTTGAGCTCTGCATCATAGCTCTGCATCTTCCGAAGTAAAGGTACTACAGACTTCAAAAGTGGAAATACCAACCCGTCATATTTTGGAAAAGCATGATCTCTGTCCCGCGGGATTGGTAAATACCTTTTTTTGCCATTTTCATTATACCGTGCCCAGCGCCATTGATCGCTGTGACGATCCCAGTCGCCAATAAGCATATCGAAAATTCGAGCTCTCAGATAAGCTTCCTGGTCAACGTAAGAATCTTTGGTCTTCCGCAGTTCCAACAGTAGATCGGCTGTGCTTATTATATTATCGGGAGATCCAAATGTTTCAAATTCCTTGTTTTCGTCTCCAACGTGTTCTTCGAACATATACAGAGCATTCCCGTAATCTTCATTATAAATGCCTAGATCCTTCTGTTTTGGGAGGTAAAAGAGCTCAGGATTGGCGTGAAGAATGTCCAGGTCTTCAGAAAGTTCATTGACCGCGAAAGGGGCATATGGATGGGCGGTAGTGAAAAAATCGGCAACAAAACGCTGGGCAATGGTATTTTCAAGAAAATCTCCAACAAAATTTGTCTGAATGATATCTGCCTGCAGATACCTAATAGGATCTTTTCTCATAGCCCGAAGGGTGAACTCGTTCTGAGTATCATTTATTAGGCGAAGACTTCTAGATTGTTGACCACCCCCTTCTGCAATGGGTTCAGGGTTTTTCATCAGAGAGTCGAGATACAATACCTTAGCTTCCACCGGCTGACTGTATACCTCCCGGTGACGTTTTCCCCAAAGACCTCTATAAAGGGCATTTTTTGATGTCTCTTGGGTAGTATAGATTGAAGAAGTGGCCTTTTTTAACCTTTTTCCTGGAAATTCCACCTCCAGTTCCTTGAATTCGATCCTTTCCCGGGGAATTGAGTGGGCATAGACCAACACCGGTTTTCCCTCCTTTATTTCAAAAAATTGGACCGCGGAAGACAAATCTTCAAAAACAGTAAGTTTAGCGAAGCCTTTTTCGGAAGAAGCAAAAAGTCCGTCCTTTTTTACTTTAGCCGGATTTGTTTGTGATGCAGCACCACTTATGATCTGTGGATTTCTACCGTTATGCAAAAATTGCAGATTATTGTGATTTCCGGAAACAAAGATCACATCCTCAAAAAGGCTGGCCAGGGTTTCCAGTTTTCCTTTGAGTTCTTTTTGTCGGGCACTTTCAAAATGAGCAGGAGAAGCTCCTGTTACTTTATTGAAAAAAGGGATCGAAGAATTGCTCATAACCGGGTGATGGACGGCAACAATTACCAGTTTTCTCTGGTAGTCTTTTAGATCGTCCTTGAATTCGGTAAAGAATTCTTCCCTGGTCTTGTAACTACAGTTGGTATTCATGGTGGGATGTTCATCCCAATCTTCTAAAAACCATTGCGAGTCGACACTTACAATTTCAATATTTTCTGAGATCGATTCATTTTCTATAGGGCATCCGTCATCAGGCCAAAATTCAGAATTACTATTATGCTGTAGAAATGATTCCAGGTCATCAATACTTTCTGGCGCTGCCATATTCCATTCATTCACTCCGGGAGTAAAAAATACTTTTCCGTTAAAATTTTTAAGTGGTTTAAGGAGATCTTTTCGAAGAAATTCACGCTGCGCTTCTCTTTCAGGGCCTTCTGCGGGAAATCCCTTTTCATTGGTAATGTTGCCCACTAAGAGTAGGCTTGAAGAATGGTCTTTTTGCGACTGCTCTGTAATGTTTCTAAGTATATCTGTTTGCGTGCTGTTACCTGTGTTGGCAGTAATATAAAAGGAATGAGTTATTTTTTTTCCATGAAAAATACTGTCTTGGCCCAGGACGGGCATGGCAAGTAAAAAGAAAAGTAAAAGGGTCAATAAATTAAGATTTGGGATTTTTCCTTTTATCTTATTCATATGCGAACTTTAGAAGTTGGATCTTATTTCAGGTATTTCCGACTCAATTTCACAAAAAATGGGCGCTCGCACGAAAATTTAACGCATTATAACAATTCGGAAAAGCTTTCCCTAAAAGTTTTCATAAAGGGAAATTGAGTTTATATTTGTCTGAAACCCTTTAACTATCAATTCAAAACTTACATATTTGCGTAGACTTCTATTATTTCTTTTGCTTTTTCCTATTGCGATGGTCGCTCAGGAATTACCGCCTGTAATTAATTACAGTCCCAATGATTATGAAGCGGGAAACCAGAACTGGATGATCTCGCAAGCTGAGAACAAGAACGTCTACATCGCAAACGGCCTTGGACTTCTGGAATATACCGGTGCGAAGTGGAATTTATACCCGGTTCCTAATAATACTATTGTGCGAGCTGTAAAGGTGGTACGTGATAAAATATTTACAGGGGCATATATGGAGGCCGGATTTTGGGAGGAAAATGAATTCGGAAATCTTGAATACACCAGCCTGATATCAGATTTCCCAGAAGGAGTCAAGGACGGTGAGCAATTCTGGCATATTGAAAATATTGAGGGTACTGTTATCATTCAAAGTTTTGACGGGATATACTTATATGATATCGATAAGGCAGAAGTTATATCTCTTGGTCTTCCAAAAGGATTTCCTGTTACTAGTTTATATAAAGCCGGCAAGAGCATTTATTTTATAATTCCTGAAAAAGGAATTTATACCCTTGAAAAGGGGGAGCCTAAACTCATAATTCCTAAGGAAATATTGGGGGATAATGAGATTATTCAAATTTTTGAGGAAAACGAGAATCTCCAAATCGTAAATAGGAGAGGGGAGTTTTTCCAATGGGAAGAAGGGGTGTTGAAGCAATTTAATTCTTCACTTACCGAAAAGCTTGGTGGAATTAGTGTTTTTTCCGCATTGAAACTTTCCGACACCACTTTTTTATTAGGTAGCGTAGAGAACGGTATTTATCATGTGGATATCAATGGAACTATTCTACACCATGTTAAGCAGGAAAACGGACTTCAAAATAATACGGTATTAAATCTTTTTCTGGACAAGGATAATAATGTGTGGGTGGCACTTGATAATGGATTAAGTATTTTAAATGTTAACTCTCCCTTTAATCTTTACCAGGACAATGTTGGCAAAATTGGCACCGTTTATACTTCTTTCAGGCTGGAGGATTACTTATACCTGGGCACAAATCAGGGGTTGTATTACAGGCAAAGTGGAGAAGCTGATTTTACTTTTGTTGAAGGCACCAATGGGCAGGTTTGGAGCTTACAGCTCGAAGGCGGTGTTTTGTTTTGCGGTCATAATAATGGAACTTTTGTAGTAGAAGGAGCGAATGCCAAAAAGATTTCAGAGCGATTGGGAACCTGGACGGTGAAAAAATTGTTAGACCGGGAGAATACCTTTGTCCAGGGACATTATAATGGCTTTAGCTTTTTAAAACAAAATGAAAATGGATTTGAAGATCTTCCAATGGTTATTGATTTCCCTCATTCTTCCAGGCACATTATTTCTGAGAAGAATGGTGATCTTTGGATTGGAAATGAACATAAAGGGGTTTTTCAACTTAAATTGGGAGATTCGCTTAGGTCAATAAAGGAACTTAAGAATTATAATTTTCCCGAAATAGTGGGTATCACCTCCAGTATTTTTAAGTTCAACGAGTCTATTTATTACGCTGCCAAAAGCAAGCTTTTTACATATGATCGCCAAAAGCTGGAATTTACCACAGGCGATGCTTTGGCAAAGGTTATGGATAGATTAGATCTTGTTTCTGGCCGGGTTGTTGTTTTGGATAAAGAGATCTGGACATTTACTGAAAATGCCCTGGTTAAAATAACGCCCTCAAGTCTTAAATCTGGCTATACTTCAGAATCAGTTTTCATACCACGCGCGTTACGAAGCACTCCTGCCGGTTATGAAAATATTTCAAAGCTTGATGCAAATACTTATCTATTAGGTCTTGTGAATGGTTATTTGATCTTTGATGGCAGGTTTCCTGCAGAATTCAATGACTTTGAGGTAAGGATCGACAAGATTTCTAAAGCGGTTTTAAATGAGGATTCTCATCCTGTAAAGTTAGACCGTGTAGCTTCCCTTGATTTTCAAGAAAATAATATTCAGTTTCATTTTAGTATTCCTGAATATGATAAGTTTATTTTACCTCTTTATAGCTATCGTCTTCGGGGTTTAAGTTCCCGCTGGAGTGATTGGGAGACAACTTCTTCCGCAACGTTTGAAAATCTTCGATTCGGAGATTATGAATTTGAAGTAAGAGGTAAAGTAGGTGATGAGGTCACTGAATCTTCGGTATTCAATTTTGAGGTAGAAAGACCCTGGTACCTCAGTAATTATGCAGTGGTTGTTTATATAGTCTTTTTCTTACTAGTAGTATTCCTGGTTCATTTAGCCTACAAAAGGCACCATAAAAAACGGGCCATGGAAAATGAAAAGGCACTAAGGATGAAAAACCTGGAAGCAGAGCAAAAGATTATTAAACTCCAGAATGAACAACTTGAAAAGGAAATGGCGGGTAAAAGTAAAGAATTAGCAGTTTCTACTATGAGCCTGATTAAGAAAAATGAATTTCTTTCAAGTATAAAGGAGAAACTGAAAGAGTCTGAAGGATCCTCACAGGTAGAATCTGTCATAAAGACCATTGATAAAGACATAAGCGACAAGGACAACTGGAAATTCTTCAAAGAGGCGTTTAGTAATGCCGATAAAGATTTCTTTAAGAAGATCAAGGCTAAACATCCTGAGTTAACATCGAATGATTTGAAATTATGTGCTTATCTAAGACTTAATTTAACCTCTAAAGAAATAGCTCCACTTCTTAATATTTCCGTAAAAAGTGTGGAAGTAAAACGATATCGATTGCGTAAAAAAATGGACCTTCCTAGGGAAATTAATCTTGTAGATTATATTTTAGAGATTTAGTACCTATACAATTGTCTCGTATAACTCTACATTAACTATACAACTTCTTATAATCTTCATATTGATTGGCTTGATTTTAATCCTTGTTCTAGCTTAAAATCCCTGTTTTGCTGGGGGAAACGAGCATCTTAACAACCGATTAAAAGATATTTTACTCCTGTATATTTTTTGTAAAGGTGCTTTCGGTTCAAAACAGAAAATATTCTGATAATTTAGTTAACGAAATTTAACAATCAGTCACATGAAGAAATTTAAATGCCTTTTAATTGCTCTTTTTGGAGGATTTTTGTCACTGCACGCTCAAACGATTTCGGTTGAGGGGAATGTAACTGACGAAAGTAGTATGCCTTTATTGGGAGTAAACGTTTTGGTCAAAGATCAAGCGAAGGGAACAGTAACAGATTTTGATGGAAACTTTAGTTTAGAAGTTTCTGCAGGAGATGTACTTCAGTTTTCCTATGTGGGGTTTGAACCCCGCGAAATAGTTGTCAAAGACAACACCTTTTTAAATGTAGTTTTACAAACAGATTCAGAGTCTTTAGCTGAAGTAGTAGTAATTGGATACGGTACTCAGCAACGTAAGGATATCACTGGTTCTGTATCGGTAGTTTCTGAAGATGTTTTTGAGGAACTAAATCCTATTAAAGTAGAGCAAGCTCTGCAAGGTACTGCTGCCGGTGTTAACGTTTTACCTTCTTCAGGTTCTCCTGGTGCAGGGATCAGCATTAACATTCGTGGTATTGCATCAAACTCTGTGAATGAACCATTGGTGCTAATCGATGGATATCAGGGAGATCTTAACACCTTGAATCCAAACGATATTGCCTCTATTTCTATTCTTAAAGATGCACAGGCTGCCATTTATGGAATCGCCGGTGCGAATGGTGTTGTACTGGTTACAACAAAAACGGGTAAGAAAAATACTGCCCCAACAGTGAAATATGACACTTATATGGGGATCCAGGAAACTACTCGAAAAATTCCTCTTTTAAATGCTACCGAATATGCTTTAATTCTTAATGAAGCATATGCTAATAATGGGGAAGAGCTTCCTTATCCAGATGTAAGTGCACTTGGAAAAGGAACCAATTTCCAGGATGAAGTATTTGATACTGCACCTCTTTATAGTCACTTTTTGAGTTTATCTGGAGGTACAGAAAAGATCACTTATTCTGTAGGTGGTTCTCACTTATTTCAGGAAGGTATTGTTGGATCTGATAAATCTGACTTTACAAGAAGCACAGGACGTTTCAGTATAGGAGTTGAGTTCTTTGAAGATTTGAATTTTACAGCCAATAGTGTTTTTACAGATCTTAACAGACGTTCACTAAATGAAAATGGTCTTGGTTCGGTTCTTTTTAACGCATTAAATATTGCGCCTACTTTTGGAATCAACGATGAGGATACTGAAGGTATTCTTGGGAATGAGATCATCAACCCATTATCTCAAATTGAGAATACATTTAATGACTATAACCTGAAGAGACTTAATGGTACTTTCGCTTTAGAATACAATCCTATAGAAGAACTTACTTTTACTTCAAGGTTTGGTTATAGCCTTGCTAACAGTAAAGGGAAAACATTTTTCCCTATTATAGAGTACGGCCCAGGGAAAGTATTTAACAATGCTCGTAGCCAGGTAAATCAAAACAGGATAAATGATAATAGCTATACGTTTGATTTATTTGGTACTTATGAAGATACGTTTGACGAGGCGCACCACGTTACATTAACTGGTGGTACGACAGTTATCAGAACATACGGTGACGGTTTATCTACAACCGGTTTTGATGTGCCTAACAACTCCTGGGACTTTGCTGATATAAGTTTGGCAAGAGGTGCTAGTGATGCACAAACCAGCGGAGGTTATGTATATGACATCAGAAAACTTTCTTTCTTTGGAAGATTGCAGTATGATTACAAAGGAAAATACCTTGTTTCAGGAATGTTAAGACGTGATTCTTCAAACAATTTTAGCCCTTCTAACAGAGTAGGATATTTTCCTTCTGTTACAGGAGGTTGGGTTGTGTCTGAAGAGTCTTTCCTTCAGAATAGTGACGTCATCGAATTCCTTAAGTTTAGAGCCAGTTATGGTACTCTAGGTAATGATAATACGGGAGGAAGTCGCTATTACCGCAGTTTATTAAGCGGGGAGGCAACTTATGTTCTTGATGGCAAATTGATTAATGGTACTGCGCTTGGTACTATTGCAAATCCAAATGCTCAATGGGAGGAAGCTGAAAAGACTAACATAGGTATGGATCTTCGTCTTTGGAATAATATGATAGATATTTCTGCTGATGTATTTAGAGAAGACCGAAACAGTCTGCTAATTTCCGGAATTCCTGTTTCAGGAATCTTTGGAGGAGGTGCACCGGGTTCTGGGGCGCCAACTATCAACGCTGGTACCACTAGAAACCAGGGTGTTGAATTTGCTATCAAATATTCTCAGGTGGTAAGCGACGATCTTGATTTCAATATCTCATATAACGCCATGTTCCTTGATAATGAGGTGATTGAAGTGCGAGGAACCGAATTTCTACCAGGAGGTCAATTTAGTGTTGGTCAACCACAGCCTTCAAGATTTGAAGAAGGTTTCCCAGTAGGTTATTTCTACGGGTACAAGACTGATGGAATCTTCCAGACTCCTGAAGAAGTTGCCGCTCACCCATCTCAAACGGCTCTTGGTGCTGTATCAGCTCCCGGAGACCTTCGTTATGTGGATATCAATGGAGATGGTGTGATCAATACAGAGGATCGTACTAATATTGGGGATCCAATTCCAACTGCTACAATGGGTCTTAACCTTAATGTTAATTATGGACCTGTTGATTTAGTTGCTTACACATTTGCATCTATAGGAAACGATATGGTAAGGAATTATGAGAGAGCGCAACCTAATGTGAACCGTCCGGCTTTTATTTTGGACCGATGGACTGGACCAGGTACCAGCAATACTGTTCCTAGAGTAACAACTGGAGCTACCACTAATTTAGCCTTCTCAGACTATTATGTTGAAGATGCTTCTTTTGCGAGAATCCAGACTGTTCAGTTAGGATATAGCCTGCCAGGTGATGTACTTGAAAAAATTGGCATGAATAGATTACGTGTTTACGCCGCGGTAAACAACCTTTACACCTTTACCGAATACAAAGGATTTGATCCTTCTGCTACCGGTGGAGCTGCCATAGGTGGTGGAATTGATTATGGATTCTATCCGTTACCACGTATCTATCAGGTTGGTCTTAACCTTAACTTTTAAAAAATTGCAACATGAAGAAATATAATTTGAAATTTAAACCCCTTTTATTGCTTCTTGGGCTAACTCTGTTCTTTGGTTGCTCAGAAGAGTATTTGGATGAAACTGCAGAATATACCGAAGATTCTGAGAATTATTTTAATTCTGAAAAAGACTATCTAAACGCTCTTATTGGGGCGTACGATATCCTCCAGTCAACTTACGTGAACGTTTTACTTGGAGAGATTGCCTCAGATAATACCCTGGCAGGAGGAGAAAGTGCAACAGACGTTATAGGATTCCAGCAAGTGGATGATATGACACATACACCTGTTAATGATAACCTTGACGACGTATGGGACTGGAACTTTGCCGGAGTGCAAAGAGCTAATTACATATTGGAGTTTAAGGATAAAACTGAATTTCCTGGAAGGGAAAAGATCATAGCTGAAGCTCGCTTCTTAAGAGCATATTTCACTTTTGAACTAGTTAAGTGGTTTGGTCCTATTCCTTTAAAAGGTGACCAACGCTTTAACCTTGGAGACGAAAAAACGATTCCTCGTGCTCCTGTAAGCGAAGTTTACGCCCAAATAGTATCAGATCTTCAATTTGCTGTTGAAAACCTTGATTATACTGCGCCTCAGGTAGGCCGTGCTACCAAAGGTGCCGCCCAGGCACTTCTTGGAAAAGCTTACTTATACCAGGAGGAATTCCAGAAGTCAGCTGCGGTATTGACAGATCTTATCAATAGCGGGCAATACCACCTTCTTGGAACCCAGGGAAATGAAGAGTATACTGATCTTTTTGAATTTGTAGGAGAAAACGGTCCAGAGTCTGTTTTTGAAATTCAATATTCTGGTGCAGAAGGTGCTGGTTTTGATTGTCTTCAGTGTAGTGAGGGTAACGTAGCAGTTGGATTCCAGGGAGTAAGAAACTATACTGGTCCATTGTATGAATCAGGTTTCAGTTTTAACGTACCTGTACAGGAGGTGTATGATGCCTTTACTGAAGATGATATCAGGAGAGACTATTCGATACTTGACATTGAAGCTTGGGCTGCAGAAACCGGAGCTTCCTATGGTGAGGGTTATGAGCATACAGGTTACTTTAACCGTAAATACATCCCTCGTAAGAATGACAACCAGGGAGATGCGAATATTACACAGCCGAATAATTATCGTGCGATCAGATATGCTGACGTACTGTTAATGGCTGCGGAAGCTCTTGTAAGAGGTAATATTGACGCTGACAGAGCTGCTAGATATGTTAGTATGGTAAGAGAAAGAGCCGGATTGGTGCCGGTCACTGCTCAAGGTGCATTACTGGAAATTATCTATGCTGAAAGAAGATTAGAATTGGTTGGTGAAGGCCACCGTTTCTTTGACCTCGTGCGTACGGGAAGAGCTGCTCAGGAGATCGATGGCTTTGTGGCCGGAAAACATGAGTTGTTCCCAATCCCTCTTGAAGAAATTGAATTTTCACAAGGAAACTGGAGTCAAAACCCGAACTACTAAAAAATGAGTCACATGAAAAAATATTTTAAAATAATCTTATCAGTCTTTATCACTTTGGCCATAGCTGCATGTGATATGGATGATGATAGTTTGAATGTAGACCTTGAAGGATTGGCCGCGCCATCTGATCTAGGAGCTACGTTCCAGATCACCCAGGATAACTCTGGAGTGGTGACAATAATTCCAACCGGAAGTGGTGCAACACAATACTCAGTTGATTTTGGAGATGGTTCTCCATCTGCTGATGAGATCAAACCGGGAGAAACCGTAACCCATGTATATGCTGAAGGTGATTACGATGTGGTAGTGACTGGTACTAACCTTGCAGGAAAAACCGGTCAAGGCACACAGCCTTTGACAGTTTCCTTTAGACAACCGGAAAACCTGGAAGTTGTGATTTCAAAAGGTACTGATGGTTATTCTGTTACGGTTTCGGCTTCAGCAGATTATGCTGCAATGTTCGAAGTTTATTTCGGAGAGGTTGAAGCCGAGGATCCAACACCGCTTATGATAGGTGAATCTGTTACACATACCTATGCGGAAATCGGTACTTATGACATTAAGGTAGTAGCCCTGAGTGGTGGTTCAGCAACTGTTGAATATACAGAAACTGTGGAGATGACAGGTCCGGTACCGGCTCCTACTCCTAATAAGTTACCTGAAAGTGTGATCTCATTATTCAGTAATGCTTATACGAATGTCCCGGTAGATATGTGGATAACTGATTGGTCTCAGGCTGAACTTGAAGAAACTGATATTGAAGGAAATGATGTCAAGAAATATTCTAATTTAAATTTTGTTGGAGTTATAACAGAAAGTACTCAGATTGATGCAACAGGAATGACTCATTTCCGTACTGATATTTTCTCTCTTGATGCAGAAACCTTTAGAGTAAAACTTGTAGACTTTGGACCTGACGGAGCGTGGCAGGGTGGAGATGATGTTGAACACGAGGTTGTATTTGAAAATATTCCTCAGGGAGAATGGGTGACCCTAGATATACCTCTTGAAGATTTTACCGGTCTTACTACTAGAGCAAATATTTCCCAGTTGATTTATTCTGCTGCACCAGCAGGTGAGACTACTGTTCTTGTTGATAACGTATTCTTTTATGATGACAGAGTACAAGTGCCAACTTCACCTGTTATGGCCGCTCCTACACCAGTACATGTTGAGGCAGATGTGCAGTCCATATTCAGTGATAAATACACTGATCCTGCAGGAGTTAACTATTTCCCTAATTGGGGTCAAACCACAACCTATGAAATGGTTTCGATTAACGGAAATTCCGCGATAAAATATGGCAATGCGAATTATGAGGGAATTGATATCGGTGAGTCTTTAAATTTAACAGGATTTGATTACGTACACATTGATGTATGGTCTGGAGATTATACTTCAATTCCATTCTTCCTCATTGCTCCTGGACCAATAGAAAGAAGCGTAACCTTGGATTTAATGCCAAATCAGTGGAACAGTATTCAAATACCACTGTCTGAATTTACGAGTCAGGGTCTTGATGTAAGCGATATATTCCAGTTCAAATTTGATGTGACAGCTGCTCCTGGAGGTACATTTTATATTGACAACCTTTACTTCTCTTCTGCGAGTAATGCAACTACCGTTACATTACCGGTGACTTTTGAAAACTCTTCATTGACTTATTCTTTATTACCTTTTGAAGGGGCAGAAACTGCAATTGAGGCTAATCCGTACCCAGGAGGTATAAACCCTAGTAGCACAGTAGTTAAATTTACAAAAACTGTTGATTCCCAACCTTGGGCAGGAGCCACTCTAGAACTTGAGGCGCCGATAGACTTTTCTTCTACTACGAAAATCAGTGTAAAAGTATATTCTCCTAAAGCCGGGATTCCTGTATTGATGAAACTTGAAAATAGCAACGATAACAATATCAAAAGTGAAGTGTCTGTAGTGACCTCAAAGGAAAATCAATGGGAAGAGTTAGTCTTCGATTTCTCGACAGTAGGAATAGATACCGCACAGGAGTTTGGAAAAGTGATCATGTTCTTTGAGTTTGGAGATGGTTCCATGCTGCCTGGAGATGGAACTGTTTACTATTACGATGATATTCAACTCATAAATTAAAAAGTATTCAAATGAAAAATAATCTAATAAACATAGCCCTTTCAGTCTTCATGCTGGTATTCTATACCAGCTGTGTGGATGACGATTTTGAATTCGGCGAGCTTACCACACCATCCAATCTCAGCGTTTCTGCTGAGGTTGTTGGACAGAGTGAAGAAAATCCATTTGGAGATGGTACAGGAGAAGTGATTTTCAATGCCTCTGCAGATGGAGCCATGACCTATAAGTATGTTTTTGAAAACGGAAGTTCAGTAATCACCCCTAGTGGTGTTTATTCTCACAGTTTTTCACAAACAGGAACCAAAGTTTATACCGTTAATGTTATCGCTTATGGGCCCGGTGGAACTGCCAGTTCAATGACAACCGAAGTGGAAGTACTTGTTACGTATGAGCCACCACAGGATCTAATTGATAAATTAGTTGGTAAAGAGTGGCGTATTAAGTCAGAAGCTCCTGGCCATTTTGGATTAGGACCTGTAGGAGGTGTTGTACCTAATGAGTGGTATGGTGCCGGACCAAATGACAAAGCAGGTAGAGGTATGTATGATGATCGTTATATCTTTAGTGAAGACGGTACTTTCACCCATATTACAGATATTAACAGTGGAGATGATACTGGAACTATATTTGGAAGAACCGGTTTAATCGATGAGATAGCTTCATGTTCAGATTGTGTAATCGAGTCTGATGGAAATGATATTCTTAATGTGCCATATTCAAATTATAGTGAAAATTGGTTCATTACGGCTCCTGGAGGTGCAGAAACTATAAATCTTACAGGGAACGGATTCATTGGCTATTACGTTGGTGGAGATCATAAATATGAAATTTGGGATCGCTCTGGAAATGAATTGCTTCTTAGAACTACAGATGGAAGAGGAGAATTAGATTGGTGGTTCCTTCTTACTTCTGAGCCAGAAGGCGGAACTTCAGAACCTGAAGAGTTTCAAAGCCAGTTTAACACCCTGCTATGGGAAGATAACTTTGATGCGGCTTCATTAGACACCAATACATGGAATATAGAAACCGGTAATAATAACGGTTGGGGTAATGAAGAAGATCAGTACTACACAGCAGATAACGTAACCGTACAGGATGGTAACCTGGTTATCACCGCCAAAGCTGAAGCTTTTAATGAATATAATTTCACTTCAGCCCGAATCACTACAAAAGGTAATTTTGATTTCACTTATGGTAGGGTTGAAGTAAAAGCTCAATTGCCTTCCGGCGGAGGCGTTTGGCCTGCTATCTGGATGTTAGGAGCCGACTTTGACACTGCTGGTTGGCCTGCTACAGGTGAGATCGATATTATGGAATATAAAGGCAATGAGCCTAACGTAATTCATGGATCGCTTCACTTTCCTGGGAATTCAGGAGGTGACGCCGTGACTGAGTCCACCACTGTTGCCAATGTTGAATCTGACTTTCATCTGTATTCGGTGGAGTGGACTGAGGAGAAGATAGTTTTCTTGGTAGATAACGTAGTGTATCATGAGTTTGCAAACTCTAATGACGTTCCGTTCAATAAAGATTTCTTTCTTATCCTGAATGTAGCCATGGGAGGAACCTTTGGAGGTGATATCGATGCCAACTTTACAGAATCTTCTATGGTCATTGACTATGTGAAGGTATTTCAAGAATAATTATTAGCCCTAGACTTTGTTAAAATCCGGGGGAGCAAATTGCTCCCCTGGAATTTAATTGCCCAAATTGAAATTAAGGGCAGGCTAGTTAGATGCTTTAGGGTCTGTGCGTTTAAGTTCAAACTCTAAGCTTTTTAAAGAATAATAGGTGCAATTTAATAGTCCAACATTCTAAAGGCAGATCTGTACGAATTACAATTGAGAGGGCGGTATGTTCGTAGATTGCTAAGAATCGGCATTTCCATTGCATTTTAGAGCTTTTGAATTTCATTTCTAAACACAACAAGCACCTCTTGTACTACAACATTACCCATACAATTGTCAAAGTTTTAGTATAACTTATAATTTGTTAAAGTTTTCTAAAATCCCATTTGTGAGGGCTTTCGAAATAAACTTGATAATGAAAGCCATTTTAATTAGGATGTATACATTTTGTTGGGGCATATTTTATTGAATTCTGAATTATTGATAATAAATTTATGATCAATCAGATTAAGATGCTTATCATCCGTCATACACTACTATATCTCTTCCTCTTTTTTGGACTGAACCCAATTTTTGCACAAGCTAATTTGGTCGAAATTTTATCCGAAGAAGATGGCGTGAAGATGATTGTAGATGGAGATGAAATGATGATAAATGGAATGAATTGGGATTATTTTCCAATTGGAACTAATTATTCCTTTAATCTATGGGATCAATCTGATGAATTTATTGAGTCCGTTCTTGATTATGAAATGGCTTTACTTCAAAATATGGGTGTTAACACCATACGGGTGTATACCGGTATTCAGCCTAAATGGATTCAATATATCTACGAAAATTATGGGATCTTTACCATGCTTAACCATTCTTATGGTCGCTACGGTTTAGAGATTCAAGGCGAATGGATCGCAAAAACCGATTATGCAGATCCAAGGACCAAAGAAGTATTGCTTGCTGAAGTTTCTCAAATGGCAAGTATATATAAAGACACTCCCGGACTGTTACTGTTTCTTCTAGGTAACGAAAATAATTATGGTCTTTTTTGGGAAGGAGCCGAAACCGAAGACATTCCCGTTGACACTCAAAGCACCGAAGAATCGGCTCGTGCTTTATACAGATTATTCAACGAAGGAATTTTGGCAATGAAGGAAGTTGACAGCCAACATCCCATAGCTATATGCAACGGAGATCTTCAATTTCTTAATATTATAAAAGAAGAGTGTCTGGCTATGGACATTTTTGGTGCTAACATATATCGAGGTGTTTCTTTTGGAGACACTTTTCAACAAGTTAAAGAAGTATTGAATAAACCTGTATTACTAACAGAATTTGGTGCAGATGCATTTGATGTTCTTGAGAAAAAGGAAGATCAGAAATCTCAAGCCTATTATCTATTGGGTAATTGGAAAGAGATTTATCAAAACGCTGCAGGCCTGGGAAAGGCAGGGAACTCTTTAGGCGGATTTACTTTTCAATTTAGCGATGGATGGTGGAAGTATGGGCAAACGGTCAATTTGTCTGTGCAGGATGATCATGCCTCATGGTCAAATGGAGGCTATAAAAATGATTTCCGTGAAGGGTTGAATAATATGAATGAAGAATGGTTTGGGATTTGTGCCAAAGGCCCTTCAGATGGAAATCAACGCTACCATCTTTATCCCAGAGCCGCTTATTACGCGCTTACAAAAGTGCATGAATATAATCCTTATAAAAGATCTGCCTGTATTGAAGGTTTAGAAGACCATTTTAATAAAATAAATATAATGGGAGCAGTTTTAGAGGCTAGATCAGATAGTAATGCTCTCAAATTTGAAAGAATAATAAAAGAAAATAATTAGATGTTGAAAGGTAGGTTAAGGAGATATGTATAAGCCAAGGCCTATTTAAGATAGATGAAAATTTAATGCAAGAATTGATGAGTAAGAGAGAGATTTTTATAGGCGACTGCAAAGCTAATTTTGGAAAAAAGGAGATTGCCGGAGAATTGGTTCAAATTGAAAATGAAAATTACTATAAGATATCGAATAGCGACGCCATGCGTCCTTTCTTTATGAGTATAGTGAGTGATTCCAATCACTGGATGTTTATTTCCAGTAATGGCGGATTGACAGCAGGAAGACAGAATGCTCAAAGCGCTTTGTTTCCTTATTATACAGATGATAAAATCACTGAATTATCTGAAATAACAGGTAATAAGACAATTTTCCTTGTAGATGTGGAGGGAAAAATACAATTATGGGAACCGTTTTCTGACAGATTTAAGGGAAGTTATTCCCTTCAAAGAAATCTTTACAAAAATGCTTACGGTAACAAAGTGATTTTTGAAGAGGTAAATGAAGACCTTGGCCTGACTTTCAGATATCAGTGGAGTTCAAGTGATAAATATGGATTTGTAAAAAGATCCAGGCTTATCAACAACTCTTCTAAAGCTTCGAAAGTATCATTTGTTGATGGGATTCAAAACATTCTGCCTTACGGAGTAGGAAGTGATCTTCAAAACAGTGTAAGTAACCTGGTTGATGCCTACAAAAAGAATGAACTTGAAACCGAATCTGGTTTAGGGATCTTTGCCCTGAGTGCAATTATTGTTGACAAGGCTGAGCCTAGTGAAGCGCTTAAAGCCACTGTAGCATGGTCTTTAGGATTGGAAAACCCTGTTCATTTAGTATCCTCCCTTCAGCTTAATAACTTCAGGGAAGGAATAGATATCCAGGAAGAAACAGATGTAAGAGCAGAGAAAGGTGCTTACTTTGTTCATGACACGCTTAATTTGGCTGGAAATGCTGAAAAGGAATGGTTGATCGTTGCAGATGTAAATAAAAACCATGCAGCGATTGCTACTATAGAAAAGGCTATTAAAGAAGATACCGGGTTATATGATTCAGTTAATGAAGATATAGAATCTGGGACAAAGAAATTGATAGAGCTTGTAAATGCTTCAGATGGGGTTCAGGCTACTGCAGATACTTTTAAAGACACTAGACATTTCGCCAATACGCTCTTTAATATAATGCGGGGTGGAATATTTGATAATAACTATCAAATTGAAAAGTGGGATTTTAAAGATTACCTTAAAAAAGCAAATCTTAATGTTTATAAGGCATCTGCCAAATTAATAAATGAGCTTCCTTCAGAATTCACGCATTCAGAATTAAAAGCTATTGCCGAGAAAACTGAAGATAAAGATTTTAAGAGACTGGCTTTTGAGTACATGCCACTTAAGTTTAGTCGTCGTCACGGAGATCCTAGTAGGCCTTGGAATAAATTCTCTATAAATACCCGTAATGAGAACGATGGATCAAAGATCCTTGATTATGAAGGTAACTGGAGAGATATTTTCCAGAACTGGGAGGTGTTGTCACGATCTTACCCGGAATTTATTGAGAGCATGATCCATAAATTCCTGAATGCTACAACTTTTGACGGGTACAACCCATATAGAGTTACAAAAGGAGGATTTGACTGGGAAACAATTGAGCCTGATAATCCATGGTCATATATTGGATATTGGGGAGATCACCAGATAATCTACTTGCTTAAATTCTTAGAATTTATGGAAGAGGTTTCTCCTAATAAATTATCGGAGTACTTCAATGAAGATATTTTTGTCTACGCCAATGTGCCATACAAGATAAAGACCTATCAGGATATTTTAAAGAATCCTAAGGACACAATCGAATTCGATACTGATCTTGACCTTAAAATAAGAGATAGACGCCATGAATTAGGAGCAGATGCGACCTTATTGACAGATAAGAACAATGAGCTTTATAGAGTAAACTTTATAGAGAAAATATTGGCTACCCTTCTTGCTAAGATCTCTAACTTTATTCCTGAAGCCGGAATTTGGTTGAATACTCAAAGACCAGAATGGAATGATGCTAACAATGCCCTTGTTGGGAATGGGGTCTCCATGGTCACTCTCTACTACATAAGACGATTTCTAAGCTTCATGGAGGAGATTCTTAATAAATCTTCTGTAGAAGATACAATGATCTCAGAAGATCTGTTGGTGTTCTTTAATAAAGTGAAATCAACTTTAGAGGACCATAAAAACTTGTTGTCTGGAAATATTTCCGATAAGGAAAGAAAAACAGTACTTGATGGACTTGCACAAGCTGCAAGTGACTATAGGTCTAAAGTTTATACTGAATCTTTCTCAGGTGAAAAATCAACTGTATCCCTTTCAGATCTAAAAGACTTTGTAACTACAACTTTAGCTTTTGTAGATCACACGATCAAAGCCAACAAGAGAGAAGATGAGCTTTACCACGCTTACAATTTGATGACTCTTGAGAACGAAGAAGAAATTTCCATTTCTTACTTGGCCGAGATGTTGGAAGGGCAGGTTGCAGTACTAAGTTCCGGTTATTTAAATTCTGAAGAAGGTCTGAAAGTTTTAAATAGCTTAAAGAACAGCAAACTCTTCCGTAAGGATCAGTACAGTTATATTCTGTATCCGAACAAACAATTAGCTCGTTTTACAGTTAAAAACACCATTCCCGAATCTGCAGTAGAAAATTCAGAATTAATGCAAAAATTAATTCAGGATGGCAATACTCAGATCGTCCAAAAAGATGTGAATGGAGAAACTCATTTCAATGGTAGTTTTAATAATAAAAGAAGCCTGGAGGAGGCATTAGATAAGCTGGCAGAAGAACAGTATAGCGAACTGATAGAAAAAGAAAGGTCACTTCTTTTAAAAGCTTTTGAACAGGTCTTCAATCATAAAGCATTTACTGGTAGATCTGGAACTTTCTATGGTTATGAAGGTTTAGGTTCTATTTACTGGCATATGGTTTCAAAGTTATTACTGGCCGTTCAGGAAACCTGTATTAGAGCTATAAATGAAGACGCAAGCCCAGAGATCGTAGGTGGCCTGTTAGAGCATTACTATGAAATCAATGAAGGTATTGGCGTTCATAAAGATCCTAAGCTTTACGGAGCGTTTCCAACAGATCCTTACTCTCACACTCCTGCAGGAAAAGGTGCGCAGCAACCGGGAATGACGGGACAGGTGAAGGAGGATATCCTGAGCAGATTTGGAGAACTGGGAGTTTTTGTGAAGAACGGTCAATTGTACTTCCACCCAGGTTTATTGAAAAAAGATGAGTTCTTAACTGAAGCGGAAACATTTGTTTATGAAACCGTGACTTCAGAGAGCAAAGAAATTAATCTGGAGAAAGGTTCGCTTTGCTACACTATTTGCCAGGTGCCGGTAGTATACAAGAAAGCTCCAAAAGAGGGTGTTGAAGTGAAATTCAATAATGGATCAACAGATCAATTTGATTCTTTAACTCTGGATCCTGCTACCAGCGAGAAAATTTTTAAAAGAACAGGAGAAGTAGATTACCTAACGGTTTATCTCCAAGAAGAGAAATTAAGATAAAATGAAAACTTTCAAGCCCCTTAATGTCTTAGCCTTATTGATTTTAGTTTCTGTCTTGAGTATCGGATGCAAAAATCAGGAAAGCAACGAAGTGAATAAGGAATCTAAAACCAGAACAGAAGTGAATGCAGAAGACATTTTAGGAAATCCGGAGTATTTGGCCATTTCATATGGGGGGTATCGTAAGATGTCTAGAGATTCTCAACCGACCATCAAGGAGTTAAAAGACGATATGATGATCTTATCAGCCATGGGGATCAAAATACTTCGCACCTATAATGTTCAGCTTAAACAAGCACCTAATTTGTTAAAAGCGATTAGTGAGTTGAAGCAAGCAGATCCATCGCTTGAGATGTATGTTATGTTAGGGGCTTGGATAGATTGTGAGAATGCCTGGACGGGTAAAACTCCCAATCATAATAAAGAAAGTGAGGCTAATGCGGCGGAAATTGAAAGAGCCGTCGCATTAGCTAAGCGATATCCCGAAATCGTTAAAGTAATAGCGGTCGGAAATGAAGCTATGGTAAAATGGGCTGCCAGCTATTATGTACAGCCCGATGTTATTTTAAAGTGGGTAACCTACCTCCAGGAAAAAAAGGCTTCCGGGGAATTACCCGAAAAGCTATGGATCACAAGTTCTGATGATTTTGCATCATGGGGAGGAGGCGATCCTCTTTATCATACAGATGACCTTGAAAAACTTTACCATGCAGTAGATTATGTGTCCATGCATACATATCCTTACCACAATTCACACTATAATCCTGAATTCTGGCAAGTTCCGCTAGAGGAGGAAAACCTGGATGACATACAAAAGGTAGATGCGGCAATGCAAAGAGCAGTAGAATTTGCAAAAGCTCAATACAATAGCGTTTCAAACTATATGAAAAGTATTGGTGTTGATAAACCCATACATATTGGTGAAACGGGTTGGGCTACTACTTCTAATGGTTTTTACGGCCCGAAAGGCTCTAAAGCTACCGATCAATATAAACAGGCAAAATATCATAGCATGATAAGAGATTGGACAAATGAGAACAACATCTCTTGCTTTTATTTCGAAGCCTTTAATGAGCGGTGGAAAGACGCCGCGAATCAAAAAGGATCTGAAAATCATTTTGGATTATTTACTATAGACGGGCAGGCAAAATATGCTTTATGGGAACTCGTCGACGCCGGCTTGTTTGATGGGCTTACAAGAAACGGTAACCCAATTACAAAAACCCATGATGGCAACAAGGAGTTATTAATGAAAAATGTCCTTGTACCTCCTTCTAAAAATGAAACAACAATTAACTAAAAATGATTTGTTTAAACACTCTCATATATGAAAACAATCAACCCCCTTTTATGCTTACTATTTACATTGGTGATAATGAGTTGTAATGAGAAAAATAACGATTTAGAGGTTACTATTCTTGAAACCTCTGCAAATGGTAATAAATTAACAGAGATAAAACCAGTTGCAAAAGCAGAAAATTCTTCAAGTGTTAAGATTTTACCCCAGGAAGAGTTCCAGACCATCACCGGTTTTGGAGGTTCATTTACAGAATCTTCAGCTTACCTGCTTAACCAGGTGAGTAAAGAAAACAGGAATAAAGTCCTTGAAGCTTATTTTGGAGAAAGTGGCGCTAAATATTCACTTACCCGTACCCATATGAATTCCTGTGATTTTTCACTAGGTAACTATTCATATGCACCGGTTGAAGATGATATGGAGTTAGAGCATTTTTCTATAGATGAAGATCGGGAAGATATTATTCCAATGATAAAAGATGCGATGGCGGTATCTAAGGATGGTTTTAAGATCATTTCCTCTCCCTGGACCGCTCCAATTTGGATGAAGGATAATAAGAAATGGGAAGGTGGAAAACTGCTTCCGAAATACAATGACACCTGGGCTTTGTTCTTCTCAAAATACATTGATGCCTATAAGGCTGAAGGAATTGATATTTGGGGCTTTACGGTGGAAAATGAGCCTTTAGGAAACGATAGCAACTGGGAGAGTATGCATTTTTCTCCTGAGGAAATGACCAGTTTTGTGACAAACCATTTAGGCCCAAGGTTGGAAGCTGATAATCACGATGTAAAGATCCTTGGTTATGACCAAAATAGAGAGGAACTACATAAATGGGTAGATGTAATGTATGGGGATGAGACTGCCTCAAAATATTACTCCGGTGCGGCAGTGCATTGGTATGCCAGTACATATGATTACTTCCCTGAGGCCTTGCAATATGCTCATAAAAAGGCCCCGAATAAGCACTTAATTAACTCGGAAGCTTGTGTAGACGCAGAGGTGCCAAAGTGGAAAGATGATAAGTGGTATTGGAGTAAAGAAGCAACTGACTGGGGATTTGACTGGGCTCCGGACGATCAAAAACACTTACATCCGAAATATGCTCCGGTAAACAGATATGCCAGAGACATTATTGGATGCCTTAATAACTATGTAGACGGATGGGTAGACTGGAATATGGTGCTCGACAGGCAGGGAGGACCTAACTGGGCAGAAAACTGGTGCGTAGCTCCGGTATTAGTAGACCCTGAAAAGGATGAGGTTTATTTCACACCTATTTATTATACTTTATCTCATTTTAGTAAATATATAAGGCCCGAAGCAAAACGCATAGGTATAGAGGTGTCAGACGAAGCATTAATGGCCACCGCGGCAAAAAATGTTGACGGGACTATAGCTGTTATTCTATTTAACGAAGGCCCAGAAGAAAAAGTTGTTACCCTGGCACTGGAAGATCAGGAAGTGTCAATTAAAATTAATGGACAAGCTATACAAACAATACTAATTGGGAAATCCCAATCATAAAACGAAAATTTTGAATAATTACAAAACTAAAAACTAATGGCTCAAATTAAAACCCCTGCAAAGGATATTGTACCTACGGGACAAAAAATGGCTTTTGGTGCGGGACATTTAGTTCTCAATCTACTACCCGGAGCCTTGGGCTTCTTTATGTTTTTCTTATTGACCGCCTTTGGCATGGACCCATTTTTAGCCGGGCTATTAGGAGGGCTGCCAAGGATCTTTGACGCGCTTACTGATCCTATAATGGGATTCATTTCAGATAATACTAAATCAAGATGGGGTCGTAGAAGGCCTTATATATTTGTTGGAGCAATACTAAGTGGAATCTTGTTCGCTGTACTATGGCAATTAGATCCTGAGAATAGTGAATTGTTTAACTTCTGGTATTTTTTAATTTTTTCGATGATATTTCTAATTGGGAATACCATGTTCGCAACACCATTGGTGGGTCTGGGTTACGAGATGTCGTCAGATTATAATGAGCGTACCCGTATTATGGCCTTTGGTAATACAATAGGCCAAGTTGCCTGGATGATCGTGCCATGGTTTTGGGTGATCATAGCTGATCCAAATATATTTGAATCTCAGGCAGTAGGAGTAAGGCAACTATCTATTATTGTTGGAGGGATTTGTATGGTTTTGGGAATCTTACCAGCCTTATTCTGTAAAGAGATTGACTCTACTCATATGGAAAATAGAAAGAAAATTTCTTTTAAAACCATGTTTTCGAACCTTAAAGAATTATTTAGGGGAATTGGTCTAATGTCGAAAAACAAACCTTTTATGAAGTTATGTGGCGCCACCTTTTTGGTGTTTAACGGCTTCCAAATCGTTGCGGCTTTCAGTGTATATATTATTGTTTTTTACATGTTTAATGGAAGCTATGGCGCAGCAGGAACATGGCCTGCGTGGTTCTCCAGTATAACAGCTATTATTACTGCATTTGTAGTTATCCCTATTGTTACTGCTATTTCTAATAAATGGGGTAAGCGTGAAGCTTTTATTATTTCAACTTTCCTTTCAATTATTGGGTATATTTTAAAATGGTGGGGCTTTGATGTTACTCTTAACGCAAGATTTAATAATACAGAATTAGGACAAACTCTAAGCAACGGAGTAGCTCATATTTTTGAATTTTTAAATCCATACCTGGAGACAGCGGGGATGACCTGGTTCAGTATTGATGCAAGTCAGGGAATTCCATGGTTAATGTTCATTCCAATCCCATTAATTGCTTTTGGGCTTGGTGGCTTATTCACAATTATGATGAGTATGACCGCAGATGTTTGTGACCTGGATGAGTTAGAGAATGGAATGCCACGTAAAGAAGGGACTTTTGGAGCCATCTATTGGTGGATGGTAAAATTAGGACAGGCTATTGCTTTAGTGTTAGGAGGACTTGTTCTTAAATTGGTAGGTTTTATTTCTGACGCTCCAACTCAAACTGCTGACACAATGGTTAAATTAAGAATTGCAGATATTGCAATTCCGGCAATTACAGCTGCTCTTGCAATCTGGATCATGTGGACTTACAGTCTGAATGAGAAAAGGGCCCGTGAGATCAAAGAAGAACTAATTGATCGAAGAGGAGATATATAATTTCCAATTAAAAACTTTTCACAGATGTCATATAGGAAAGGTCATCATTTTTCCCTGAAAGATTTAAAATTCACAGAGTACGTTGGTGTAGATTTTAGTGAGATGTCTACTGAAGATTTGCGTGACTTGTGGAGAGATACTCTTAAAAATGGAATGCACGGTTTATGCTTCAGTATGTATGAGGATAACCAGAAGCCAGGTGAGACCATTTCAGAATTGCAGGTGAGAAAAAGGATACAGATTATTAAGCCTTACATAAAATGGGTTCGGTCCTTTTCCTGTATTGAAGGAAATGAACATATACCCAGGATCGCACATCAAAATGGGATAAAAACTCTTGTTGGTGCCTGGTTGGGAGATGACCTTGAAAAGAATGAAACTGAAATCGAAAGCCTAATTTCTCTGGCTAAAGAAGGAGTAGTCGATATAGCAGCAGTAGGAAATGAGGTATTATACAGAAAAGAGTTAACTGAAGAACAATTATTGAAATATATTCAGCGTGTAAAGAAAGCTATACCTGAAATTCCTGTAGGATATGTAGATGCCTATTATGAATTTACAGACCACCCTGAAATTGCCGACGCTTGCGATGTTATCCTCTCCAACTGCTACCCTTATTGGGAGGGTTGTGATATAGAGCATTCGCTAAACCATATGCGCCAAATGTATCATCACGCTAAAGACGCTGGAAAAGGGAAAAGGGTTATCATCACCGAAACGGGATGGCCAAGCGAAGGAGGAAGTCTACGCGGCGCACATTCTTCTTCAGAAAATGCTATGAAATATTTTATTAATTCTCAGGTGTGGGCAGATAATCAAAATGTCGAGCTCTTCTATTTCTCATCTTTCGATGAAGGATGGAAAACGGGTACAGAAGGTGATGTTGGAGCTTATTGGGGATTATGGGATAAGAATGGCAACTTAAAATTCTAAGGTAGCTGCTCTTTCCTGTATTTACAGACGAACAAAATTAAATGAACTATACTAAAGCACTAAAAATAGAGCCGGGCAACGCTATTTGCTATTCCGGCTATAGAGAAGGACAGCGACCCGGGGTAGCATACCCTGATTATGACCAGGTGAAGGAAGATCTTCTTATACTTAAGGATCATTGGAAATATATTAGATTATACGATTGCGGCCCTCATTCAGAAACTGTTTTAAAGGTAATAGAAGAGGAGAGGCTGGATCTTAAAGTGATGTTGGGGGCTTATATTGAGGCCGAAATGAATAATTTTGGTTGTCCCTGGGGCGGAACTTATCCAGACGAAGTTTTACAGGAGAATAAAAAGGTGAATCTTAATAAGATTGACAAGCTGATAGGGTTTGCTAACAAATATTCAGATATTATTTTTTCATTATCTGTAGGTAATGAGGCCTGTGTAGATTGGACAGATCATTATGTTCCAGTAGAAAGTGTGATAAAGTATGTTAGGTTAGTGAAAGCCGGAGCCAAACAGCCGGTAACTTTCTGTGAAAATTATGTTCCCTGGCTTCATAAACTAGAACCACTTGTGGCTGAAATAGATTTTATTTCGATCCATACCTATCCTGTTTGGGAATACCAGAATATTTTGAATGCCTTAGAATATACCAAAAGCAATTATTATTCTGTAGCGCATAAATATCCGGATAAGCCGGTAGTTATCACAGAGGCTGGTTGGGCTACGAACTCTAACGGAAGGGGTATTGATCAGGAAAATGTAAATGAGGACTTACAAGATATTTATTACAATGAGCTTGTGGAGTGGAGTAAACAAGATAATATACTCACTTTCGTATTTGAAGCATTTGATGAGCCATGGAAAGGATCTCCAGATCCTAATGAACCCGAAAAGCACTGGGGCTTGTTTAAGGTAGATAGAACTCCAAAGCTCGTAATGCAAAAGATCCTTGAAAAAAATCATCAGAATAACTAACGTTTTTAGCTGGATTTAAAATTACTAATGAAACCTTTTGAGAAATCAGGAGGTTTCTAAGTTTTTAGGATTTATAGTGAATAAACAAACTGGGTTTAATTTACACAGTTAACTGCTTAAAAAATATCCTTAAAACCGAGACAAACAAGATTTGTATCTTTTACTTTTGCTACAAAAGTTCTAAAGCCCTTATGATTTAAGGTTTTTAAATGAGTGAATGAAAGTTGAACTTTTTCAAAGAATGATAATTTCAGTCTAAACATTGAATAATAGAAGACACTTTTTTAAGTGATTCAGAAAATAAAATGATTATGAAGTCTTACAAACTAATCTTAGTGGCGATGGGGATAACTTTTTCAGGAACAGCACAGAATACGGGAATTAAGAGCTCGATTCAAAATGCTGAGGCAAAAGTAGATTCAGTTCTTGCTTTAATGACCCTTGAGGAGAAAGTGGGGCAGCTTGTCCAGTATAATGGGAGTTGGGATCTAACCGGTCCGGCTTCAGAGGTTGGGAATAAAGAAAAGGAAGAGAAACTTAAAAAAGGACTTGTAGGTTCCATGTTGAACGTACTTTCAATTGAAGCCACTACTGAAGCACAAAAGATGGTTATGGAGAACTCCAGACTGAAGATCCCTTTGATGTTTGGGTATGACGTTATTCATGGATATAAAACGATATTCCCAGTGCCGTTAGGAGAAACAGCAAGTTGGGATATGGCAGCAGCCGAAAGATCTGCACAAATTGCCGCTTTAGAATCTGTTGCTGAAGGTGTGAACTGGACCTTTTCTCCTATGATAGATATTTCTAGAGATGCCCGTTGGGGAAGGATCATGGAAGGATCTGGAGAAGATCCGTTTCTTACTTCAAAAGTAGCAGTAGCCAAAGTAAAAGGATATCAGGGAGACGATCTTTCAGATCCAAGAACTATTGCGGCTACCGCTAAGCACTTCGCGGGCTATGGTTTCGCGGAAGCCGGAAGGGAATATAACACTGTTCACGTGGGTGAAAATGAACTTCACAATACCATTTTACCTCCATTTAAGGCTGCAGCCGATGCAGGAGTCGCAACCTTTATGAATTCATTCAATGACCTTGATGGTACTCCTGCGACCGCAAGTAAAATGCTCCAAAGGGAAATTCTCAAAGAGAAATGGGATTTCCAGGGATTTGTAATAACAGATTGGGGTACTATTGCAGAACTGGTAACACATGGTCTTGCCCGGGATAGAAAACATGCCTCTGAAATAGCTATAAAAGCAGGTAGCGATATGGACATGGAAGGTAGAGCCTATGAGGTGGGGCTTGTTGAACTTGTTGAGGAAGGAAAAGTGGAGGAAGCTCTAATTGATGATGCCGTTCGACGTGTGCTGCGGGTGAAGTTTAAACTGGGGCTTTTTGACGATCCGTATTTGTATTCCAATCCTGAAACCCAATTGCAAATTGATTATGACCAACACCTCAGGGAAGCTAGAGATATAGCTAAGAAATCAATTGTTTTACTCAAGAATGAAAAGCAATTATTGCCTATAAAATCTTCAGTTAAGAAAATTGCTGTGATCGGTCCATTGGCTAACGATAAAGACAGTCCAATTGGCAATTGGAGAGCTCAGGGAGAACCAAATTCAGCGGTATCACTTTTAGAAGGTTTGAAAAATGCCGTAGGCAAAGATGTTAAAGTCACTTACGCCAAAGGCGCGGATCTTGGAATGGGCGAAAGGAGCTTTATGAAACCTTTAAAAATCAACACAACCGATAAATCGGGGTTTGAGGAGGCTGTTGAAAAAGCTAAAAATGCAGAGCTGGTCATCATGGCGCTTGGAGAAGACGCTTTCCAGACCGGGGAGGGCAGAAGTCAGGTCAATATCGATCTTCCGGGGGTACAGCAGGAGCTGCTGGAAGCTGTTTATAAGGTCAATAAGAACGTAATCCTGGTTTTATTCAATGGTAGGCCGTTAGAAATTACCTGGGCTTCAGAAAATATTCCGGCTATTGTGGAAGCCTGGTTATTAGGGTCAGAAAGTGGAAATGCCATTGCAGATGTACTTTTTGGAAAGTATAATCCCTCTGGAAAGTTACCGGTATCATTCCCGCGTGCAGTTGGACAGGAGCCGCTTTACTATAATCAAAAAAATACAGGAAGACCTGCAAACCCTGTAGAAGTAACCTATTCGGGCTACCAGGATGTACAAAAGGATGCCCTGTATCCGTTTGGATTTGGGTTGAGCTATACAACCTTTGAATATGGAGATTTGAAGCTTTCTTCAGATGAAATGGATCAAAACGGCGAAATTATTGTTAGTATTGCTTTGACCAACACGGGTGAAGTTGCCGGAAAAGAAGTCGTTCAGTTATATCTAAGAGATATGGTGGCAAGCACCACCCGCCCAATTAAGGAGCTGAAAGCTTTTGAAATGGTAGAGCTTAATCCGGGGGAAACAAAAGAAATATCTTTCAATATAACAAATGAGATGCTTGAATTTTATAATGCCGATAAGAAATGGACTTCCGAAGAAGGTGTTTTCAAAATAATGGTTGGAGGAAATTCAAGAGATCTTCAGGAGGCTGAGTTTTACTTGAAAAAATAGAAAATGATAAGAACAAGATTTTACATACTGAGCATAATCACATTAATATCTTTTAAAGTGAATGCGCAGGTTATCTTCGAAGAAAATTTCGATGGGAACCAGCTGAATATGGATCACTGGAATTATGAGGAAGGTGATGGCTGTCCCGGTAATTGCGGTTGGGGTAACAGAGAATTACAAATCTATGATCGAAACTATGTTGAGGTTAAAGATGGTAATCTTGTGATCACTGCGGTTAAGAAGGGGGATAAGTATTTCTCTGGAAAGATCAATTCGAAAGACAGAGTGGAAATCTTGTATGGCGAGATTGAGGTAAGGGCGAAAGTAGCTCAGGGAAAAGGCCTATGGCCTGCCGTATGGATGTTAGGTTGTGATATTGATGAAGTTAGTTGGCCTGCTGCCGGGGAGATTGATATTATGGAGTATGTTGGTAAGGAACCGCAGCGAGTTTTTACATCCCTTCACACTCCTGCCAGTCATGGCAACACAATTAACACCAAAAAAGTTTTCATTGAAGACATAGAAGAGGGTTTCCATATTTATAAGGCGGTTTGGACTGAAAAAAGTATCGAGTTTTTTATAGACGGAAATTCGGTTTATAAATTCATCCCTGAAAAATATGATGATGAACACTATCCATACAGGAAGCCTTTCTATTTCCTGATCAATATGGCAATAGGCGGAAGCTTTGGTGGTCCGGAAGTTGATGATTCAATTTTTCCGAAGAAGTTTTATGTAGACTATATAAAGGTGACCAAATTATGAAAAGCAGATCAACGGTTATCTTTTTAGTATTAGTGTTGCTCACATCTGGAATTAGTTATTCGCAGGAATACCAGGCTGCGAAAAGCACAGACACCTTATTCTTTGATGATTTCTCCGGAAGTTCTCTTGACAGAGAAAAGTGGAATGTTGTTGGCCCTAATTTTTGGGTGAATAACGAACAGCAGGTTTATGTGGATTCTGCTGCGACTATTTTTAATGTCATAAATGAAGACGCTAAAGGTGTCGAAAATGCGCTGGTGCTTAAAGCACTTTATAGTCCCGATTTTATAACCTACAAAGGGAAGGATTTCAATTTCATCTCCGGAAGGATCAATACTAAGAACAAGGTAATGTTTACATATGGTACCGCTGCTGCTCGTATGAAATTACCGGAAGGTTCGGGTTTTTGGCCGGCTTTCTGGGCTTTGGGAGTCGGGAAATGGCCGGATACCGGGGAGATAGATATAATGGAATATGTAGGGGAAACAGATTGGATTGGAGTGGCTTTACATGGACCGGGCTACTTTAGGGAAACTCCGCTGGTGAATAAATACTTCTTTCCGGAAGGGAAAGATGCGACCGATTGGCATGTATATTCAGTTGACTGGACTCGCATTTAAGGTCGATGGTCGTTTGATATACCGAGTAACGAAACCTATGGTGGAACATTATGGAGAATGGGCCTTTGATAACCCTAAATTTTTGATCTTAAATCTTGCCGTTGGAGGAGCGTATCCCTTTAAAACAAATGGCGTGGAAGAACCCTACAACGGACTTCCGGCCTCAACCGTAGATCTGATCAAGGAAGGAAAAGCAGAAGTACTTGTAGACTGGGTGCTAATTACTCAAAAGAATAAACAAAATTAATTCAAGATCCCTTTTCGAAAACGCTGTTTTTGGAAAGGATCTTTTTAAATTAAAGATTATCCTGGCTCGCCACTTTAGAAACTTAGTGATCCAGCGTCTTTAATTAAGGTTTCTTCTTTCAATAAAGAATCGCTTCAAAAGCTCTGAAGCTTCCTCCTCTAAAATGCCATTTATCACCTTCGTTTTAGGATGTAGCTTGGCTCCCATTTTTCGATAACCTCTTGCAGGGTCTTCCGCAGCGAAAACCAGGTTTGAGATCTGGCTCCAATATAGTGCTCCGGCACACATCTGGCAGGGTTCGAGGGTGACGTACATGGTACAGTCAATGAGATATTTTCCTCCCAGCGAATTAGCAGCGGCCGTAATAGCCTGCATTTCGGCGTGGGCGGTCACGTCATTGAGGAGTTCGGTGAGGTTATGTCCTCGGGCGATGATCTGTTGATTGGCAACAATTACCACCCCCACAGGGATCTCTCCTTTTTCGTATGCGAGTTCTGCCTCTTCCAAAGCCTTCCGCATAAAATAGCTGTCGTCAAATACTAATTGCATATTCAAAAATACAATTTCAAAATGTACCTTTGCTTTTTATGGCCGAAAGTATTCTACAAACCATCAATTCTCCAGCTGATCTTCGCAGACTTCCTGCGGAAAAGTTAACGCAACTGGCTGCGGAATTGCGCCGGTTTATCATTGAGATCGTTGCCACCAAAGAAGGGCATTTGGGTGCCAGTCTTGGAGTGGTGGAATTGACCATAGCCCTGCATTATATTTTTAACACTCCTGAAGATCTCCTGGTTTGGGATGTTGGGCATCAGGCCTATGGTCATAAGATCCTAACGGGAAGACGTGATGTCTTCCACACCAATCGGCAATTAAACGGCATTAGCGGCTTTCCTAAGAGAAGTGAAAGTGAATATGACACCTTTGGGGTAGGGCATTCTTCCACGGCCATCTCTGCAGCTCTGGGAATGGCTATTGCCTCGGGACTAAAAGGGGAAAAGAACAAACAACATATTGCTGTTGTTGGAGATGCTTCCATTGCCAGCGGAATGGCTTTTGAAGGCCTGAATCATGCCGGAGTGACCGATGCCAATCTCCTGATCGTGCTTAATGATAATTCAATAGGGATTGATCCTAGTGTAGGAGCGCTAAAAGATTATCTTATAAAAGCTACGGTAGGGCATAAACCGGCCCAGGCTAATATCATTGAAGCCTTGAATTTTCAATACTTCGGTCCGGTGGATGGTCATGACCTCCCCAGTCTTCTGAAAGTTTTTGAAAAACTGAAACATATAAACGGACCCAAATTTCTGCATGTAATTACCAAAAAAGGGAAGGGGCTTCAAAAGGCTGAAGAAGACCAGGTAAAATATCATGCTCCTGGTAAATTCATTCCCGATACCGGAGAATTACTTCCTTATGATACGACTGATCTTTCTTTGAAATTTCAGGACGTCTTCGGGTTGACATTGGTAGAGCTTGCTGAGAAGAATGAAAAAATTATTGGGATTACCCCTGCCATGCCTACGGGTAGTTCTTTAAAATATATGATGGATGCCTTTCCTGAAAGGGCATTTGATGTGGGCATCGCCGAACAACACTCGGTTACTCTTGCGGCCGGGATGGCTACACAAGGATTTACCGTCTTTTGTGCGATCTATTCCACTTTCCTGCAAAGGGCATATGACCAGGTGATCCATGACGTTGCCTTACAAAACTTACCGGTGATCTTTTGTCTTGACAGGGCGGGACTTGTTGGAGAGGATGGCGCCACCCATCACGGGGTTTTTGACATTGCCTTTTTGCGGTGCATCCCTAATATGAGCATTTTTTCACCGCTCGATGAGGTAGAGCTGAGAAATATGCTATATACCACCCAGGAAAATAAACCGGATGGGCCATTAGCCATTCGTTATCCTCGCGGTCGTGGATTCCGGAAAGAATGGGAACTTCCTTTTGAGATCATAAATTTTGGTAAAGGACGGTGTTTAAAGGAAGGAACAGATCTCGCGATCTTAAGTTTTGGGGCTATTGGCCAAAATGCAATGGAAGCCATTGAGAATATTTCCGAAAAGGAAAAAATCGCTCATTACGACATGCGTTTTGCGAAGCCGCTGGATGAAGATTTGCTTCATACTATCTTTCAGAAGTTCAGAAACATAGTGACTTTAGAGGATGGAACAATTAACGGAGGATTTGGGTCGGCGATTCTTGAATTTGCTCAAAGAAATAAGTATTTTGTGCCCGTGAAAGTTTTAGGAGTACCTGACTGTTTTATTGACCATGGTAAAGTAACTGAATTGCAAGAAATTGCAAAAATTGACGTTAGTAACTTAAGTGCAACCTTTATTTCACTTTTAAAATAATTTTATAAGAACAGAAATCCCCATTGCCCCCATGACTAAATTATACTCTCTCCTCCTTTTCTTATTGATTTCATTAAGTTCTTACGGAAACATTGCCGATACCATTGTTGTGGATACTACGCGTGTAGTTCAGGAAAAGATCACCTACTGGAAGAAAGTGAATAAAGTGGGTGTTAATTTATCTGAAGTCGCATTTGTAAACTGGAACTCGGGAGGAAATAACTCTGTTTCGGCCTTAATGAATGCCACTTTCGGAAGAAAGTTTAAAAAGGAACTTTTGAACTGGAATACAACTCTCGCGGTGAAATACGGGTTAAATGCCCAGGAAGGAAGAGAGCTTAGAAAAACTGAAGATAACCTCGAGATAAACTCAAACTTCGGTTATAGAAGAGATTCGGTTAGTAACTGGTATTATTCGGCCAAGCTAAATTTTAATACCCAATTTACTTACGGATATCGTTACCCGAATACCGAAGAACCTATTTCCAAATTTATGGCGCCAGGTTATGCCTTTATTGGTGTGGGTACTGAATACTCTTCTCCTTCAGAAGACCTTACCGTGTATGTTTCTCCAGTAACCGAAAAATCTACCTTCGTGCTCGACCAAAAACTGGCTAATGAAGGAATGTTCGGAGTTACTCCTGCGGTCAGGGATGAGGAGGGAAATATTATTCAGAAAGGAGAAAAGATCCGGACCGAGTTTGGATTTTTAGTGAGCAGTGGATTTAGCACAGAGATCTTCGACAACATAGGACTTAATAACCAACTGCGTTTATATTCTGATTATCTCAATAAGTTCGGGAATATTGACGTTGACTGGGAATTAAACCTTGATCTTAAGGTAAACGAGTACGTCAAGGCTAATGTAGGCTCGCATTTGAAATATGATGATGATGTCAAATTCAAAAAGGATCTTGATGGCGACGGAAAACTAGATACCGGTGGTGCCAGGATCCAGTTCAAACAACTGCTAGGTGTTGGATTGGTTTACCAGTTTTAAGATATCTCTTTACTTACGCGCGACCTTTCCAACAAAATTTCCTTCTGAAGACTCTACTTTTACGATGTAGACCCCTGAAGCTCTTCCGCTGAGGTCGATCTGTACAGGTATATTGGAATCAAACTGTCCTGTTTGCATGTTTATAAGTTGCCCTCGCAGGTCAAATACAAAAATGGTAGCAGGACCAAGGTTTTCTCCGGTGACAATATTGAAAATACCGTCAGGGTCTGAATCTCTTTGATAGATTACCAGTTCCTCTTCTTCAGTTCCGGGAGGTGGAGTTCCCCCGCCTGTATCTGATGCTTTAAATTCTCCTGAAAAGATACCCCGGCCATAAGTTGCCGCGAATACTTTTAAGGTTCCTTTTTTTAGATCAAGGTCGGTCACCTTCACATCACTCATTCCGTTGTAGGCATGTTCCCAGGTAGGAGAAACGTCTGTAAAATTGTTTGAGACCCAAACTCCCAGATCTGTTCCAATTATAACTTCATCTTCATCTTGGGGATTGGGCATGATCGACAACACCGGAAGATCAGGAAAATTCCCGTCTTTACTTGTCCAGGTTGGATTTGCAGAAGTTCCATTTTTAGTGTACCAAATGTTTCGCACTCCAAAGTTGTAAAAGGTCACATAGATCTCATCTTCACTCGTGCCGTATTCGACATCTGAGATACTTCCGAGGAAAGCATTTCCGGTAATGTTTTCCCAAACCGCTTGAGAAGGTTCGCCATCGGCATTTTTAACTCTAATCAGTTTTCCATTTATAAGACCTATTAATAGTGTGGTGCTTGACGTGGTATATGGAGAAACCGTCATCGCAGTGATTGAGGAACGGTCACTTGGTTGTGTGTTTAAAAGCGAGTTGCTGAAAGTGATCCTTTCAGCTGGGGTAACATTTTCATTCAAATCCCCTCCTAAAGGTTCAAGATCATCAATGTTATCATACCTGAAGAACTCCCCGTTGGCACCATTTGAGAACAATTTATCAAGGTTGGAATCAAGTGCCTGCGGATTTATAAAAGTTCCTTCACTGCTGTCAGCTCCGTCGAAATTATAATATACCAGCGTATAATCATCTTTTTCATAATTGTAGGCGAAGATCCCGTCATTGTAGGTGATGTTGGCAATAAAATATTTAGTGTCTACCTGGTCGTAAAAAGAGTATGCGCCATCTCCATCTAAAACACCAATTGAATTTGGATCGCCATTTTGCACTAACAAAGTTCCATTATCCTGAGTGCCTCCCAGGAAATAATCACCTGAGGCAAAAGAGTTAGGAGCCACCGCCATCGTATAGAACTGCGTGGTAATATAATTTGTTTCGGGAGTTATAAAAACATCTGATGAACTTGCCGCAGAAAGATCGCTGGCAAAAGAAACGCCACCGTCATGACCAAAAGCCGCCTGGTTGGCATTACCGGGTCTGAAAGTCATTACATGATGATCTGCATGCACCTCTGAAACGGGAAGATTATTCAACCCCGGATTCTCTGACCATTTCGAAATTTGTTCCCAGGTCTGTCCGCTGTCGGTCGACCTGAAAAGGTCAATACTTCCGGCATATACAATTTCATCGTTGGTAGGATCTGATTCCAGCATCAATGCGTAAAAAGCCAGTCCGCGCGAGAAATCGGAAGGAGAAATATCATTATCAGCATCATCAGGTTCGTTAATTTTATTGATGGTTGCAAACCCGTCAGTAGTAATAAAAAGATCAGCTTCTTCGGATAGGCTTTCAGCAGCTATATAAAATTTATCAGGATTAGTAGCCGAGGCTTCTATTTCGGTCCTTAAAACATCAGGTACCGTATTAATAAGCTCAAAAGTACTATCTTCTCCCAATTCTCTTTTATAGATCTTTCCCCCTCTGGCATCTTCCCCATCCCCGGGTGAATCTGTAGTAGCTACCCACAGGTTTCCTGCAGCATCTATTTCAAAATCGTTGAATGAATCTTCTTCTATGATCTGCTCCCATGTATTTCCGCCATCAGTTGAGTTGTAAAGCCCACGATCAAAAAAGCCAAGAAAATTTACCGGGTTTCGGGCATCTGCATAAATATGTGTTGCCACTCCAATGAAAACTTCAGTAGAAGTGCCATTATCCCAGGCAATGATATCATTTATGAAATACAGACCTCCTATTACTTCAGAATTTTGACCTGAACCGGGAGTTACAAAATCCTTTTCATCAAGGATCTTCGTCCAGGTATCTCCGCCATTGGTAGTTTTATAAACTCCTGTTCCAATTACATCCCCGCCGGTATATTGTTCCCCGGTCCCAATGTACCAGGTCATGGAATCTCTTGGGTCAACCGTAATGCATGAAACGTTCAAATTGGAAGGAAGGCCGGGGACCAATGTCCATCCCGAATTTTCATTGGTGATATTATTATTTACCCATAACCCGCCACTTACCGAAGCTGCAAATACACGGTTAAAATCTGAATCATTAGGATCAAACAGTACCATTCTGGTACGACCACCCACATTGTTAGGGCCGCGAGAAACCCACGGACTTTCATCTTTTTCACCAGGAGCTTTCTGACTCCAGCTTTTCTTATTTTTTCTCAACTTTTCACTTACCTCTCGCACCTTATAAGGCTCAGGATATCCCAGGGAAGGGTTCATGGTAAGGTATTGCATCAACTCATAGTAAGGATTGGGAGGTAGTCCCTTCCTTATCCTTTCTGTACGGGAGAGACCATTATTATTAGCCGGAACATGCTCTTTTAAAAACGCAGCGTGTCGCTCTCTTTGGCTTAAAATGTCATTATTTGAATCTTCGACAAAGTTGTATATGCCAAAAAATATGGCAAACACAATTACCGGAGCTATGAAGTATAATCTTTTACTCATGTTAGGGTTGCATCACTACTCACGAAGTGTAGGGTAGTAGTTTTTGCAAAATACGAAATTATATCTTTAAACCTTTGAACTTTTTGAAGGAAGCTACAATGTTACTATCTGTCAATGAGGAGATATAGCTGCAAAGTTTAATGAGTTTTCCGTAATCTGAAAGTTCCTCATATTCCTCGGCCTGAGGGATCAATTTCAGCACCAGTTTATTGTAATTAGTAGGCGTTTCACCTTCAACAGGCAAGAGGGCATTTGTATAAGTATCTAAAAGATGTGAAAGCATTTCGTAGCCGGCGATCTCTTTTCCTATTACCTCTTCACTCCGGTAGATCTTATCGATGCTTATCTTAATAATATCTGTGATCTGCGCTTCATACTTACTTTTGTCAAATAAAGCCTCGTGAAATTCTCCTTTTAGAATGGCTTCTTCGTTATCCAAAAAGATCTCAACCGCTTCGGTGATCAAGGTATTGATCGCTAATGCTCGTAGGTAACTCAACCTGTCTGCGCGGGTTTGTAAATTGTGATATTTCTTGGTGTTGATCGAATCCTTTACCAGCTTTATCAGGTATTCAAGCGCGTATTCTTCCTGGATCAAACCTAGATTGATCCCGTCTTCAAAATCTATAATCGTATAGCAAATATCATCTGCTGCTTCAACCAGGAATGCTAATGGGTGACGATTGTAGCTTAGGTTTTTACCGTTTCCGGTAGCGATTAACCCAAGTTCTTCTGTCACTTCCTTGAAAAACTTCTTTTCGCTCTGGAAAACTCCGAATTTCTTATCGGCTATTTTGCTGGTGGGTTTATGAGGAAGGGACTCTTTCGGATATTTTATAAATGCTCCCAAAGTGGCATAAGATAGCCGAATTCCTCCCGGGTTGCCGGGCCTGTCTTCTGTAAGGATCCTGAAGCCGTTGGCGTTACCTTCGAACTTTACAAGATCCTGAAATTCTTCCGCAGAAAGCCTATCTCGAAATCTTTTCCCATTGCCATTGCTGAAGTATTCCCCGATGGCTTTTTCTCCGGAATGACCAAAAGGAGGATTCCCAATATCATGAGCTAAAGCAGCAGCGGCCACGATGGCGCCAAAATCGTTCATCTGGTAGCCGTGAATGTTCTTTAGGTGCGGATGTTTTTCCAGGATCTTTTGGCCGGCAAGACGCCCCAGAGAACGACCTACCACCGAAACTTCAAGGCTGTGAGTTAAACGGGTGTGAACAAAATCTGTCTTTGAAAGCGGAATCACCTGGGTTTTGTCCTGCAAACTTCTGAAAGCAGAAGAAAATATGATGCGGTCGTAATCTACTTCAAACCCAAGACGGGTTTCATTTTGCTCTTTTCGTAGTCTTTTATTTGTGTCTCCTGCCTTTCTAAGGGATAGAAGTTGTTCCCAGTTCATCATTTTATGAAGTCTCTAAATGTTAAGGTGAACGATCACCGAAGCCAAAAATAGCAAAAAAGGGAAGTTATCTTTTGATAGCTTCCCTTTTTGTTAGTCAAAGTGAGTATGTGAATGAACACTCATCCTGCAGGCTAAATATTTATGACAAAATATTCTACAGAATCCTCTTTTACGAATTCTTCAACAAGGTCAAGGTCATTCCCAATTGAACTAATGCTTACCTCTAGATCTTCGATACTGTAAGCGGCTTCGGTCTGATTGTTTTTCATAATGGTTTTTATACTCATTTTGTTACTAAAATTTTATGTTGGTTTATGATCCGCACATCAAGCAATCATCACCTTCGGCTTCTTTAGATTGGGCGATCAAGGCGCGCAATTCATCAGGTGATAATGAGGTTCCTTCCGGTGCAATAGTTGCAGAGGCTTCTGTCAGGGTTTCCGCCGCTTTTTCTGCTGCGGAAGATGACTTGGGAAGATCTTCTTTTTTCTCCTCTTTTGCGAGAGTGAACTTAATAGCATCTACCGCGCTTTTGGTTCTCAAATAATACATTCCTGTTTTTAAACCGCTTTTCCAGGCGTAAAAATGCATGGAAGTAAGCTTGCTCATATTCGCATTTTCCATAAAAAGGTTCAGGGACTGGGACTGGTCAATGAAGTAACCACGATGCCTGGACATGTCTATGATGTCTTTCATGCTCAATTCCCAAACAGTCTTATAGAGTTCTTTTAGATCCTGAGGAATCACGTCAATGTTCTGAACCGATCCGTTTGAACGCATAATCGCGTTCTTCACTTCTTCGTTCCAAAGATTCCTTTCAACAAGGTCTTCCAGTAAATGCTTGTTCACCACGATAAATTCGCCTGAAAGCACCCTCCTGGTATAGATATTTGAAGTATAGGGTTCAAAAGCTTCGTTGTTCCCAAGGATCTGAGAAGTGGAAGCTGTAGGCATAGGCGCTACTAAAAGGGAGTTTCTAACCCCGTTTTTAAGCACCTGCTTTCTCAGCTTAGCCCAATCCCAGCGTCCGCTTAGATCCTTATCGTCTATTCCCCAAAGGTTGAACTGGAACTGTCCTTTGCTCATTGGAGAACCTTCGTAAGTGGAATAGGGTCCTTCTTCAGAAGCCATTTCCATAGAAGCGGTAACCGCCGCGAAATATAAGGTTTCGAAGATCTCCTGGTTCAGTTTTTTGGCTTCGTCACTGGTAAAAGGCATTCTTAGTTTAATGAAAGTATCTGCAAGACCCTGCACTCCCAATCCAACTGGACGGTGCCTGAAATTTGAATTTTCAGCCTCTTTTACCGGATAGTAATTCCTATCAATAACTTTATTCAGGTTGCGGGTTACGCGTTTCGTGATCCTAAACAATTCTTTATGATCAAATTCATTCCCTTTGATGAACATTGGAAGGGCGATAGAAGCCAGGTTACAAACCGCTACTTCATCTTCACTGGTATATTCCAGGATCTCTGTGCAAAGGTTGGATGAGCGAATTGTTCCCAGGTTTTGCTGATTTGATTTGCGGTTTGCCGAATCTTTGTACAGCATATAAGGAGTACCGGTCTCAATTTGAGATTCCAGGATCTTTTCCCATAGTTCACGAGCTTTTATGGTTCTTCTGCCTTTGTCTTCACTTTCATACTTCAGATAAAGAGATTCGAATTCTTCTCCGTGTTTATTGTAAAGATCAGGACATTCATTCGGGCACATCAGGGTCCATTTTCCGTCTTCTTCTACTCGCTTCATGAAAAGATCAGGGATCCACATCGCATAGAACAGGTCACGGGCACGCATTTCTTCTTTTCCATGATTCTTCTTAAGGTCTAAAAAGTCAAAAATATCGGCATGCCATGGTTCTACATAGATCGCGAAGGAACCTTTACGTTTTCCGCCTCCCTGGTCCACGTATCGCGCGGTGTCGTTAAAAACCCTAAGCATGGGTACGATCCCGTTTGAAGTTCCGTTAGTTCCGGAGATATAAGAACCGGTAGCTCTCACGTTGTGTATAGAAAGGCCGATCCCTCCGGCTGACTGGGAGATTTTCGCAGTCTGCTTTAAAGTGTCATAAATTCCATCGATGCTGTCATCCTGCATGGTTAACAGGAAACAGGAAGACATTTGTGGTTTTGGAGTACCCGCGTTGAAAAGGGTAGGAGTGGCGTGTGTAAAATATTTTTTAGACATCAGCTCATAGGTCTCTATGGCCGCGTCAAGGTCATCGGGATGAATTCCGATGGAAACGCGCATCAGCATATGCTGAGGTCGTTCGGCGATCTTTCCGTTTAACTTCAACAGGTAAGATCTCTCCAGCGTTTTAAATCCGAAGTAATCATACTGGAAATCGCGGTTGTAGATAATTGTTGAATCCAGGCGTTCTTTATGTTTCTGAATTACCTCATAAACGTCATCGGCCAAAAGGGGGGCTTTCTGACCGGTGCGTGGATTCACGTATTCATAAAGGTCTGTCATGACCTCTGAAAATGTCTTTTTTGTGTTCTTGTGAAGGTTGGAGACTGAAATTCTCGCGGCTAGCTTAGCATAATCGGGATGGGCAGTGGTTAAGGTAGCCGCGATCTCGGCCGCCAGGTTATCCAGTTCGCTGGTTGTTACCCCGTCGTAAAGCCCTTCAATTACCCGCATGGCAACTTTTACAGGGTCTACCAGTTCATTTAAGCCGTAACAAAGTTTTCTTACCCGGGCTGTAATCTTGTCAAACATGATAGGCTCTTTGCGCCCGTCTCTTTTTACTACGTACATACGTTACAGTTTTTGTTGTTTCCGGTTCATTATGGAATAGCTGGTTCCTGTAGGTTTTAACAACCCGGAAAATTCAAATAATTTATAAGAAAACAACGCCACGCTGGGGGGCGTGCATGGCATTGAAAAATAGGATTATCTAAAAATCGGCATCGAAGCTGATCTTGTCAGATTCTTTGTCTTTGTTCATGACACCCGCTTTCTGGTATTCACCCACTCTTTTTTCAAAGAAATTGGTTTTTCCCTGCAGGTTGATCATGTCCATAAAATCAAACGGATTGGCGGTGCCGTATTCTTTCTCACATTCCAGTTCTACCAGCAATCTGTCTGTAACGAACTCAAGGTATTGAGTCATTAATTTAGAGTTCATTCCAATAAGGCTTACCGGAAGAGATTCAGTAATGAACTCTCTTTCAATATTCAGGGCATCCATAAGGATCTCACGAATTCGCTCTTTTGGAACTTTATTGATAAGGTGATTATTGTGAAGGTGTACCGCGAAATCACAGTGTACGCCTTCATCTCTTGAGATCAATTCATTTGAAAAGGTCAATCCGGGCATGAGTCCGCGCTTCTTCAGCCAGAAGATAGAACAGAATGCTCCGGAAAAGAAGATCCCTTCAACCGCCGCGAAGGCGATCAGCCTCTCGGCAAAAGAATCAGATTCGATCCATTTTAAAGCCCATTGAGCTTTTTTCTGAATAGCCGGGAATACTTCTATAGCTTTAAAAAGCTGATTTTTTTCTTTCTCATCCTTGACGTAAGTATCTATGAGAAGGGAGTAGGTTTCTGAATGGATGTTCTCCATCATGATCTGGAAGCCGTAAAAGAACTTTGCTTCGGAATACTGGACTTCATTTACAAAGTTCTCGGCAAGGTTTTCATTTACGATTCCGTCAGAAGCGGCAAAAAAGGCAAGAATGTGTTTGATGAAATAACGTTCATCTGAAGTTAATTTGTGGCTCCAGTCAGTAAGGTCCTGGTGCAGGTCAATTTCTTCTGCAGTCCAAAAACTAGCCTCCATTTTTTTATACCAGTCCCAAATATCGTGGTGTTTGATTGGGAAGATCACAAATCGGTCTTTGTTCTCTTGTAAAATGGGTTCTAACTGAGACATAATTCTTTACGCTTTTGGTTGGGTTGTTTGTTTGTTTAGTTGGTTTTAACAAATATTGGAAAATCAGGCAGATATATGAAGATGTCTGCTGAAACGTTTTCAACAAAGTTTTCAACACGCAAAACCCTCATTGTTATTGAGTTCTTGTTAAAAGAATACATTAATACACTGAAAAACAATACCTTATAACCTGTTAATAAGATTATGAACTTTTGAAGCGTTGTTAACTCTGTCTGACGGCATAGTAGGTAAAAGAGTTAAAATTTTAGTAGTCCTGAAAATGTAATTTTATGAAGAAAATAAGCTTCTGACCGAAAACCATGCTGATGTAAGCCTGAAATAGGAGCATACCAAATTGGGTCATATTTGAGGTAAGACCGTGAGGTGGGAATGTAATTTTAAGAGGGTTATTTTTGGATCTTCTCGGCTACTTTTTCAAGTTCCGCATACCAGTCTTCGCCATATTTTCTAATGAGTGCTTCTTTCACAAATTTGTAAACCGGTACCTGGAGTTCTTTTCCAAGGGTGCATGCGTCATCACAAATGTGCCAGTGATGGTAGTTTACGGCTGAAAATTCTGAATAATCCTGGGTTCTTACCGGGTACAGGTGACAGGAAACGGGTTTTTTCCAGTCGATATCGCCCTGGTTGTAGGCTTCTTCAATTCCGCAGAGGGCGGTTCCTTTGTTATCAAAAGTCACATATGCGCAATCTGCTCCATCAATAAGCGGAGTTTCAAATTCCCCGTCAGCACCAATTATTGAAGTTCCTTGTTCTTCTATGGCTTTGATCCCTTCTTTGCGAAGAAAGGGTTTTACTTTGGGGTAAATATCCTTAAGTATCTCAGTTTCCTGTTGGTCCAGAGGCGCTCCCGCATCTCCCGCAATACAACATGCTCCTTTACAAGCTGAAAGGTTGCACACAAAATCCTTTTCCAGGATCTCTTCACTAACGATGGTTTTTCCTATTTGAAACATGCTGCAAAGATACTTTTTAATGTCCTTAAAATAAACCTCAGTCTTTCCAATTGTGTTAAAATTTTCACATAGACCTGCCCTCGTTGTAATTTTTCAATGTATTTTTGCATCCCACTTTTTTATCTACATGAATCTGAATTTTAGAGAAATAGCAACTGCCGGTATGATCCTATTTGCGGTCATTGATATTATTGGTAGTATCCCTATTATCATTGAACTGCGAAAAAAAGCCGGACATATTCAAAGTGAGAAGGCTACTGTGGTAGCGGGAATTTTAATGATCGCCTTTTTGTTTGTTGGGAAAGAGATCCTTAACCTTATTGGGATCGATGTTAATTCTTTTGCCGTGGCAGGTTCCTTGATCCTGTTCTTCCTGGCTTTGGAGATGATACTCGGGATTACACTTTATAAAGATGATGCCCCTGAAACCTCTGCGGTAGTGCCCATTGCTTTTCCTTTGATAGCGGGAGCGGGGACCATGACATCTTTATTGTCACTTAGAGCTGAATATGAGACCGTAAACATTATTGCGGCCATTATTATAAATATCATTTTTGTGTACATCGTGCTTAAAGCATCGGGCAAGATCGAACACTTTCTTGGAAAACAGGGGATCAATGTCATCCGAAAGATCTTCGGGGTAATCCTGCTTGCCATTGCTGTTAAACTATTTGCTACAAATATTAAGAGTTTGTTTTTATGAAAATCTTCATCTACCTATTACTGTTCCTAGCGGCTGCGTTAATAGTCTATAATTTTACTTTCGTGGATTTCAATAATGCTTTTTCAGGAGATAGCGCCACCGCGCTGATAGGAATTCTGGCATCAAGCTGCGTTGTGGTCCTAATGATCATCCTTCTGATGTCACGCGCCATTTCAGAAAAGGTAAATAAGGAATAGGGTTTATCTTACCAGATTATTAAAACAAGAGTCTTCCGTAGTAAATGGTGAAGACCGAAGCGGGTATCATAAGATACAGGAATAGCCTATGCAGCTTTCTATAGAGTAACATGCGTCTTAGTTGCCTTGCGAATTTAGGATCATGTGTGCGTTGTGCATGCAATCTTAAAAGCCTGACCGAAATATAGGAAGAATTGATGATGATCTCTTTTTGTAAAAAGAGGTAAGCGCTGTTGTCTAACAAACGGAAGGCAACGGCAATTATGAACATGAGAAGAGGAGACAGGAACAAAATTGCCTGTCCATAAAGAAACGGTTCTTTCACGTTCCTAAAATACTATTTTTTCAAAGATAATTCGATTACTTTTTCGATCATCCGGTCTTCCTCATTCACAATTTGCTCAAATGCGTTGCTGCCAAAAAGCTGCTGCGCCATGGTGGCCTTGAGATAACGCCTTAAAACCGGTTCATAATCTGTGATCTTAACCTGGAAGTTTTCTCTTATGGTGAAGGTTCTGAACTGGTCAAGAATTTTTTCATCAACCATTTCTATCTGCATGAAATCCTCGAATACGAGTGAATTGTAATATTCTCTGTCATTTTCAAGAACTTCAAATATAAAGCGATCCATATACCCGCTTCGGAGCATCAGATTGAGGCTTTCTTTTTCAAAATTGGTATCCTTGGCCACAAAGACATCTGGAATGATACCGCCGCCGCCAAAAACTACTTTTCCGCCGGGGGTAATATATTTAAGGCTGTCTGCCACTGTAATGCTATCGGCGTTGATCAATTCGCCATTCTTGTAGCGGTTTAGATAGTCATTGAAATATTCCTTATTGCCGTGGTCGTAAGGTTTTTGTATAGATCTTCCGGTAGGGGTGTAGTATCGGGCAATGGTGAGGCGAACAGCGCTTCCGTCACCTAATGCCATTTCTCGCTGCACCAGTCCTTTTCCGTAAGACCTGCGTCCCACAATGGTTCCTTTGTCATTATCCTGAAGAGCTCCGGCTACGATCTCGCTTGCCGATGCTGAATTTTCATTTATTAATACGAATAATTCTCCTTCTTCAAAGTTTCCGGAATTGGTGGCAAAGGTTTTTTCAACAGCTCCTTTTTTATTCCGGGTGATCAGGATCAACTTGTCATCTGGCAGGAATTCATCTACGATCTGGGTAGCTTCCCCAAGATATCCGCCGGGATTATTCCGAAGGTCTAAGGCTATTTTTGTGGCACCCTGTTCCTTTAGATTAATCAGGCTTTCCTTGAACTCTTTGTATGTAGATTCAGCAAATCTGTTAATTTTAATGTAACCCAATTTGTCGGTAAGCATATAGGCGGCATCTACGCTTCTCAGGGGTACCCGGCCGCGTCTTACGTTAAATTCCAGCAGTTCTGGATTACCTTTTCGATATACCTTAAGAACTACCTTAGTATTTTCTTCCCCTTTTAAATGCTCTGTGATGGAGTCATTACTGATGTTCTTGTTGAATAAAGGTTTTCCATCGGCGTATAATATGCGGTCACCTCCCTGGATGCCTACTTTTTGACTAGGTCCGCCTTCAAGAGGTTGTATTACGACTATAGTATCGTTCACGCTATAAAAGCTCACCCCGATCCCTACAAAATCGCCTTTCATGCTCTCGCTTACCATCGCGTATTCTTCCTGAGGAATATAAACTGAGTGTGGATCAAGGTCTGTAAGGATGCCGTTTACCGTAATATCAACAATGCTGTCAATATTTACGTCGTCTACATATTCATATTCAATATAATCTATAAGACGGGCTAATTTTTCCTTTTTGGTGTTATTGGAAAGGAATGGGGAAGAGGTGTAATCTGAAAAATCGAGAGCTGCACCTAAGATCACTCCAATAGCGCAGGCGAATCCTATTATTAAGGGCAGGTATTTATTCGAATTCTTCTTCAATCGTCAAGTTCTTCAATTTTTTCTATCTCGACTCCGGCTTTTTTAAGAAATTCAAGTCCGGAATTGTCCTTATAATCTATTGAATAAACCAATCTCTTTATACCTGACTGGTGTATCAATTTACTGCATTCTTTGCAGGGTGACATCGTAATGTAAAGGGTTGCTCCCCGGCAGGATTGTGTAGAACCGGCCACTTTTAGAATGGCGTTAGCTTCCGCATGCAATACATACCATTTGGTATATCCCTCTTCATTCTCGCACGGATTTTCAAAACCGGTGGGGGTACCGTTATATCCGTCGGAAATTATCATTCTATCTTTCACAATAAGCGCGCCAACTTGCTTTCGCTTACAATGGGAAAGTTTACTCCATTCCCGGGCAATCCTGAGATAGGCTTTGTCGTATTTAAGTTGCTTCTTTTTTTGCATAATGTGTAATAACGTGCAATATATGAAGCTTTGCCCAGTAAACTTGTGCACTACTAAAATATTGCAGGCACGAAGTTAAAACAATTTCCTGATGTTAAATTTTACTTAGAGGGCCAGGATATTTTCGATAAGAATTGGAAGTACCACCCCAATCACAATAGAGGAAAGAACCAATATCCAGTCTCTTCGGGTAACTCCCAAGACTCCCTGGAAAATAAATGCCAAAATGAGCACGATCAACACAACAATAAGCTGAGCAGCTTCAATACCGAGTGCAAACTCGAGCAGTGGTAAAAGTTTACTTTCAGTCCCAGCTGAGATCATCTTGAAATAAGAGGAAAATCCGAGCCCGTGAATTATTCCGAAGAAAACCGAAGCTATATAAAGTACTGTAATATCCTTCCTGTTTTCAGGCTTTTTCGCGGTAATGATATTGAAGACTGCGGTGATGAAAATGGTTAATGCAATTAGGAATTCCACCCATTTTACGCTTACCGAGATAATTCCGTAGGTAGATAAAAAGAGAGATAAAGTGTGGCCCAACGTAAAAAGAGTGACCAGCCAGAATACCCTTTTGGCACCGTGAAAGCTGTGGCAGGCAACCAGTACGATTAAAAATAAGATGTGATCATAGGCTTTCCAGTCCAGAACATGTTCCAGGCCTAATTTGAAGTATAACCAGAATTCAGACATAATTAATGGGGGCTAGTGAGGGGGTCGAAAGTACGATTTATTACCAAAAATCCAAAAAGAGAAAGGTAATTGAAAAGTGATATTATTACTCAAATACCTCTCAGGATAGTGAAAAAGTCTGAAATTCAATTTAAAAGAACCTGGGGGAGAGGTCTACATTGTATCGGTTTAAAAATTCATATTTCAGGATCAATTCATGAAAATCTTTTCTTTTCATTTAGGCTTAAAGGGTGGAACATTTATGTTTTTTATTCCCTCTTTTTTAGATAGTTTTGCAGCCCCAAATCCTTGTACCCTAAACAAATGGAGCCTAACCTTGAAAGAGAGGTGCTTCTGAAATTTGAAAATGGAATTGAAGACATTCCGCATTTCAGAAGTACAGCTGAAGAGAAGATTTTTTTGCAATTACAGAAATACAACTTGATATATGCAACTCCCCGGGGAGTTTTCATTATATCTCAAAAGGGAAGAGAAGCCTTACGATCTGATGTTAAAAAGTTTATATCCTTGGAAAGATTCGAGGAGCGGCTTGTTAAGGACAGTTTGAGAAGGGAGATCGAGAAAAAGTGGCTCTACTTTGCAGTTGTTCCTTTGATCATTTTACTAACCTTCTTTTTGATCTTTTCTCAATTAGGCTGGTTCAGATAGTCATAAAAACAAAAACCCCATCAAAAAATGATAGGGTTTTTAAGTACTCGAGGCGGGAATCGAACCCGCACTTCCGAAGAAACTGGATTTTGAATCCAGCGCGTCTACCAGTTCCGCCACTCGAGCAAGTGGACGGCAAAAATATAAAAATTTTCTTTTTTCAAATGTATTTTAGGAAGATTAATTTTCTAAACTAAAACAGTCTCTATTAAAAAGCTTTTAAAGCTTTAAATTTTAAAAGAGACTTGGTGAAATTATTCCATTGGTAAGGCATTTTGCAACTAATTCAGTAGTATTTGTACAGCCGCTTTTCTTTAAAATATTTCTTCGGTGAGTCTTGACCGTGTGATGGGAGAGGTTTAATTCCTCTGCGATCTGTTCTGCATTGAGTCCTCGTGAAAACTTAATGACTATCTCTTTTTCCCTTTCAGAAAAAAGCTCTGAAAGATCTTTTTCGCCACCTTCACAAACCCTGGGGTCGAATTTCCCTTTAGAGATGTCAACGTTGTAATAGCATTTTCCGCCATTCATATTAATAAATGAAACAGCACTTGTGCTGGTCACCTTTAAATGAGAAACATCTGTTTGAATGCATAAAACATGTTCAGGGGCCCCATTTTCTAAAACAGTTAGAGGCATTGCCTGATAAAGCATTGTTTTTACTTTTCCACTGGCATCCTTCATGCGGTAAGAAAATATATTCTTATAAGCCAGGACATTATCTGGGTCTAGAAATGAGGTGTAGAAATCGTTTATGACCTTGCTTTTAAGATTTATGTTTTCAAGGTCTTCTGGAAGTACGGTTGCTAAAAGATCCTCGAGGTCTACATCGCCAGGTTTCTTAGTCACAAAGCGCTCTACAGAGTCTGAGATATATTCCAATTTAAAGTTGTGAAGATTCACAATATATAAGTAGGAGTTTCCCAAAGCGAACATAGAGGCATACCTTTTAAAATCATCAGAGATTTCAAAAGCGCGATACTCTTTCACCTGGCTGGAATACATCTCCTTCCAGTAATCTGAGATCTTTTGTAGATCCTTTTGCATAGCGGTTTTTAATTGGGAGTAGTAAATATATGAATTATATAAATCCTGCAGATTTAGTCGCAATAATTCAATCCCATTTTCTGGAAATGTTTAAAAAACAGAAAGCCTTCTGGAAAATCCAAAAGGCTTTAATGCCAAGTTTTATGATTAGCAGTGAAGTTTTGACCTACATTTCGGATTATCGCCCCTACACCGATTCTCCATGTATACCCAAACTTGTTGCTCAATTCATATTTTTGGCGATGCTAAGTTAAACAGTTTCAGTGGCCTAAAAAATACCTTAAAAAAGGTATTTTGGTCCGAGTTTATTTTTTTAATAAAAATTCAGGATTCTATTCATGATTTTATTATTTGAATAATAAAACAAAATTTGTGCTTTTGAGGTGGGAATTCAAGGGCCTACTATAATTTAATTTCTAAATTTGCAGAGCAACAACAAACACTTCAAAAACAACACAACATGCCTAACGTAATTACCGAAGCCAAGATCTTTTCCTGTACCCAGAGTAGAAATCTCGCTGAAAAAATAGCTGAAGCCTACGGCACCAAGCTTGGAAATGTGATTACCTCCACTTATAGTGACGGTGAATTCCAGCCTTCTTTTGAAGAATCAGTAAGAGGATCACGAGTATTTATAATTGGTTCTACCCACCCGGGATCTGATCACCTTATGGAAATGCTTCTCATGCTTGACGCTGCCAAAAGAGCTTCGGCAAGGCATATTACTGCTGTGATTCCTTATTACGGTTGGGCCCGCCAAGATAGAAAAGACAAGCCTCGTGTTCCAATCGCGGCGAAATTGATCGCTAAAATGCTGGAAACTGCCGGTGCGACCCGTATTATTACAATGGACCTCCATGCAGACCAGATCCAGGGATTCTTTGAAAAGCCGGTCGATCATCTGTTCGCTTCCACTGTATTTCTGCCTTACTTAAGGAGCTTGAACCTTGAAAATCTTACGATCGCATCACCTGATATGGGAGGTTCGAAAAGAGCTTACGCTTATTCCAAAACCATGGAAAGTGACGTGGTTATCTGCTATAAGCAACGAGCCAAGGCCAACGTGATCTCTCACATGGAATTGATCGGGAATGTAGAAGGTAAGAATGTTGTTCTGGTAGACGATATGGTAGATACAGCAGGAACCCTTACCAAAGCTGCCGATGTAATGATGGAAAGAGGCGCAAAGAGTGTTCGCGCTATCTGTACACATCCTGTACTTTCGGGAGAAGCCTACGAGCGAATTGAAAATTCTAAATTATTAGAGTTGATTGTGACAGATTCCATTCCGCTGAAACAGGAAAGTAATAAGATTCGTGTACTTACCTGCGCAGATCTATTTGCAGATGTGATGAGAAGAGTACACGACAACAGGTCAATAAGCTCAAAATTCATCATGTAAGGCCCGGAATCCTTCCGAGGAAATAAAAGAAAGCCTAATTGTTTAAATTATTCGCTGCGAAGCTTTTAGTAAATCGAAAAAAAGATTTACTTTTGCAGCCTAAAATTTTTTACAATGAAATCAATTACGATCAACGGATCTAAAAGAGAAAGCGTAGGCAAGAAAGCTACAAAAGCCTTACGTAATGCTGGACAGGTTCCTTGCGTATTATACGGAGGAGATCAGCCATTACACTTTGCAGCAGACGAAATTGCCTTCAAAGACTTAGTGTATACACCAGATGTACACACTGTAGTTATTGAATTAAAAGGAGGAGAGAAGTTTAATGCTGTTCTTCAAGATATCCAATTCCACCCTGTAACCGATGCTATTTTGCACATTGACTTCTATGAGATCTTCGAAGATAAAGAGATCTCTATGGAAATCCCTGTTCACACTACCGGTGTTGCACGTGGAGTTAAAAACGGTGGGGTGTTGCGTTTCAACCTTCGTCGTATGAGAGTTAAAGGTCTTCCAGGAAACCTTCCTGACTTTATCGAGGCTGATATCACTCCGCTTAAAATTGGTAACAAATTATATGTTACTGCATTGAAAAGCGATGATTACAAGATCATGCACCCAGATAACACAGTGGTTTGTCAGGTTAGAACTTCTCGTAACGTTGTTGCTATTGACGACGAAGATGAAGAAGAAGAAACTGCAGCTGACGAAGTACCGGCAACTGAAGTTAACGAGTAAAACTTTAAGAGTTTTCGATCATAAAAGCATCCCATTTCGGGATGCTTTTTTATTTTTACCAAAACGAAACTATGCTATCCTTCTTCGGAAGATTGATTGGAAAAGAAAAACAAGAAGAAATTCCCCCTATGAAGAAGTTTCTCATCGTTGGGCTAGGCAACATTGGGCCCAAATATCATAATACCCGTCACAATATTGGTTTTAAAGTGCTGGATTATTTAGCCGAACAGGAATCCCTAACTTTTGAAACCCAAAAGTTGGGAGATATTGCGACCTACAAATTTAAAGGCCGTACTTTTATTCTGCTGAAGCCAAGCACGTATATGAACCTAAGCGGAAAAGCTGTGAATTACTGGCTACAGAAGGAAAAAGTTCCTGTTGAAAACCTGTTGGTGATAACTGATGATCTTAATCTACCTTTTGGGACAATTAGAGTGAAGACCAAAGGAAGTGACGGAGGACATAACGGATTAAAAGATATCCAAGGGCAGTTGGGTACCACCAATTACAATAGATTCCGATTTGGAATTAGTGATGAGTTCTCAAAAGGCCGCCAGGTAGATTACGTCCTTGGGGAATGGGATGAAGGAGAGGAGAAGAACCTACCCGAGCGTCTTAAAAAGTCGGTTGAAGTCATAAAATCTTTTGGCACCGCTGGAATTAATAATACAATGAATACCTTTAACGGAAAATAGCTTTTTGCCTTGAAAGAACATAAAGGAGCTTACGCATTTGAAAGTGATCACCACACGGTGGTTACGATTGGGACTTTTGATGGAGTGCATGTGGGGCATCAAAAAATAATTGAAAGGCTCGTAAACACAGCGAAAGCCGGGAACCTGGAATCTGCGATCCTCACCTTTTTCCCGCACCCAAGAATGGTGCTGCAAAAAGATGCCGGAATCAAGCTTATCAACACCATAGAAGAACGCAAGGAGATCCTCGCAAAAAGCGGGGTGGATCATCTCATTATTCATCCGTTCACTCAGCAATTCTCAAGGCTTAGTGCCCGTGAATTTGTAAGAGATATCCTGGTTCATAAATTAAAGGCCAAAAAGGTCATTATTGGGTATGATCACCGCTTCGGAAGGAATCGAACTGCCGATATCAATGATCTTCGCGAGTTTGGTCGGGAATACGAGTTTGAAGTAGAAGAGATTTCCAAACAGGATGTCGAGGAAGTCGCGGTTAGCTCAACCAAGATCAGGCAGGCTTTGCTTGACGGATATGTTGAAAAAGCAAACCGCTACCTGAGTTACCCTTTTTCCCTGGCAGGCACGGTAGTAAAGGGTAAAGGCCTCGGTAAGGAATTCGAATTTCCAACCGCTAACCTTGAAATAAAAGAAGAATATAAGTTGATCCCCAAAAATGGGGTTTACGTGGTGCGTTCAGAAATTGATGGGGCAGAGGTGTTTGGAATGATGAACATTGGTACCAACCCCACCGTTGGCGGGACAGATAAGACCATAGAGACCCATTTTCTGGATCTGGACAAGGATCTCTACGGAAAATACCTGAGTATAGAACTGCTCACCCGCATAAGGGATGAGAAGAAATTCGATACCGTTGAAAACCTGAAACGCGCCATGAAACAGGATGAGGCGTTCAGCAGGCAGTTTATCCGTGATAACTATGCTAAATAAATGGCTGTTTACCCGTATTGACAATTCCGCCCTGATAGTCTTCAGGATATGTTTTGGTGCCCTGCTCGCCATTGAAGCATTCGGCGCTATCTTTACAGGTTGGGTGAGACGCATTCTCATTGAGCCTGAATTTACTTTTAACTTTATTGGATTCGAATTTTTGCAGCCTTTACCGGGAAATGGCATGATCTGGTATTACGCCATTCTTGGAATCTTTGGTCTCTTCGTGATGGTTGGTTTCAAATACCGCCTAAGTGTGTTCATGTATGCGATCATGTGGGCCGGAGTTTACCTCATGCAAAAATCTTCTTACAACAACCATTATTATCTTTTGATGTTGTTGTGTTTTATAATGACCCTGTTACCGGCACATCGTTATGCATCTGTTGATGTATGGCGAAAACCGAGTCTTAAAAATATAAACATGCCTCGCTGGGTATGGTTGCTGATAGTTTTTCAACTCTGGATCGTCTATACCTACGCGGCCATTGCTAAGCTTTATCCAGATTGGTTCAGCCTTAGGTTTCCGGCTTTGCTTATGGCGGGAAAAAAAGACCTTCCGCTTATCGGGGAATTCCTGCAGCATGAATGGGTACATTATTCCATTGCCTACTACGGATTTTTATTTGACCTATTGATCATCCCGTTGTTGTTATGGAAACGAACCCGGATCTTTGCATTTTTGGCAGCCGTATTTTTTCACCTTTTCAACAGCTTCGTTTTCCACATTGGGATCTTCCCTTATCTGGCACTGGCATTTACACTGTTCTTTTTTCCTTCGGAAAAAATCAACAGGTATTTTCTCTGGAAGAAACCTTACTACTCCAAAAATGAGCTGGAAGTACCCGCTTACCGCAAACCCCTGCTCATTTTATGTGGGATCTGGTTTGCCGTGCAACTTGCTTTACCGGTAAGACACTGGTTCTTCCAGGATGATGTCTTGTGGACCGAAGAAGGCCATCGCCTTAGCTGGCGCATGATGCTGCGTTCAAAAAGCGGTATCGCCCGGTTTAAGGTAGTTGATAAAGCGAATCGACAGGACACGATAAAAATTGACAATAAAGATTATCTCAGCCCGAAACAGCTGCGTTCCATGCCGGCCAAAGCAGATCTTATCTGGCAGTTTGCCCAGCATATTAAAAAAGAATACGCCGAAAAAGGTAAAGATGTGGAGATCTATGTAGAAAGCAGGCTGAGCGTTAACGGTAGGTCGTATGCGCCCTTTATTGATCCTTCGGTCGACCTGGCTTCGGTGAAATGGAACCATTTTGGGCATGCTCCCTGGATTTTACCCTCTTCGATTGACTAATGTTTAAGGGCTTTTGTTATTTTTGTTCCTTGAGCTGAAATATTCACTTCAGTTAATCTTCAAAAAACAGAACTTATGTTACAGGTAGCCAATATTCGGGCGAATAAAGAGGCATATATCGAGGCCTTGAAAAAGAGAAATTTTGAAGCCGACCAGATCTTTTCCGAAGTGCTGGAATTAGACGAAACCCGTCGTTCCACACAGGCTGAGCTGGACGAGACCTTAGCTGAATCTAATAAGCTTTCCAAAGAGATAGGTTTGATGTTCAAAAATGGCGAACATCAAAAAGCGAATCTTTTAAAGCAGAAAACTTCAGATCTAAAAGAGAAGTCAAAAGCACTTTCTGAGAAGCTGGCCGAAACTACCGAGGCGCTTAACAAACACCTGTACAACATTCCTAATATTCCGAATGCGATCGTACCTGCGGGAGTTTCAGAAGAAGACAACGAAGAGATATTTAAGGAAGGTGAAGTGCCGCAACTTGACAAAGCTGCCTTGCCTCACTGGGAACTGGCCAAAAAATATGACATTATTGACTTTGAACTTGGGAACAAGATCACAGGCGCCGGATTCCCTGTGTATAAAGGAAAAGGAGCAAGGTTGCAACGCGCGCTTATTTCTTACTTTTTAGACAAAAATGTGGCCGCGGGATACACAGAGTATCAAATGCCGCTTTTGGTAAATGAAGCTTCGGGTTATGGAACCGGGCAGCTGCCAGACAAAGAAGGGCAAATGTACCACGTGACCGAAGACAACCTGTACCTCATTCCAACCGCTGAGGTACCTGTGACCAACATGTTCAGGGATGATCTGCTTTCTGAAAGCGATCTACCTATCGCCTGTACCGGGTACACGCCGTGTTTTAGAAGGGAAGCCGGATCTTACGGGGCACATGTGCGAGGATTGAATCGTCTGCACCAGTTTGATAAAGTGGAGATCGTTCGAATTGAAAAACCTGAAAATTCATATGCCGCATTAGACGGAATGGTGGAGCAGGTAAAAGATATTTTACGTGAATTGAAATTGCCTTACCGTATTTTGAGACTTTGCGGTGGTGACCTTGGATTCACTTCTGCGCTTACCTACGATTTTGAGGTGTTTTCAACCGCTCAGGATCGTTGGCTGGAGATTAGTTCGGTTTCTAATTTTGAGACCTTCCAGGCAAACCGTTTAAAGCTGCGCTACAAAACTGCCGACGGGAAAAAGCAGCTCGCTCATACCCTTAACGGAAGTTCTCTTGCCTTACCAAGAGTGTTGGCAGGAATTCTTGAAAATTACCAGACTCCGCAGGGAATTAAGGTTCCTGAAGTATTGATCCCATATACCGGTTTTGATATCATAGATTAAGAGGCTGATATTCAAAATCTAAAAGCGCATTTTGTTATCTTTATAAAAAACAACTGAATGCGCTTTTTTTATATCCTTACTTTTTTTTTACTCTTCAGTTATGCCGGTTTTGCGCAGTCAGAACAACTGGCGAAGAACTATTTTGACAGGGGGGACTTTAAGAAAGCGCAGAATATCTACGAACGCCTGTTTGAAGATCAGCCGCACAGCCCAAGTATTTTCTTTGGCCTGATCGCTACTTACCAGCAGCTGGAAAACTTTAAAAAGGCGGAAGAACTGCTGAAATTTAAGCTCAATAACACGGCCAATGCTCCTTATTATCTGGTAGAACTGGGACACAATTATGAACTTCAGCAGAACAAGGAACAGGCAGAGCAATTCTACAATGAGGCTCTTAGAGCTATTGAATCGAGACCAAATTACGCACTTTCCATAGCGCAGACCTTTGAGAAATACAGCCTGCTGAATAAAGCCGTTTCGGCTTACGAATTGGGGATGAAAGGCAACCCCGATGCCGAATATAATATCCAGCTGGCAAGATTATACGGAGAGCAGGGCGAGATCGAAAAAATGTTCAGCAATTATATTGAAGTACTGGGGAATAACCCCCAATTATTGCCGGGAGTTAGCCGAATTTACGGTCAGTTTATTACTGATGATCCGGGAAATGAAGCCAATGTTATCTTTAGGACCTTACTGTTGAAAAAGCTTCAGGAAGACCAGAATATTCTCTTCAATGAAATGCTAAGCTGGCTGTTTATTCAGCAAAAGGACTTTAAAAAGGCCTTTTTACAGGAGAAGGCTATCTATAGGCGATCCCAGCAGGGCCTGGGTGCCATTATGAGATTGACCATGCTTGCTAACGAAGAAGGTCAGAATGATACGGCCCTGGAGGTGCTGGATTTTATCATAGCTGAAGCTCCGCAGGAAGAAGTGAAACTTCAGGCTCACCAGTTAAAACTCAACATTTTAAAGCATACCCTTCCGAAGAAAAAATATCCAGAAATAATTGAAGCTTACCAACAGCTTTTTGACAGTTACGGGACAGGCCTTAAGACTCTTTCTTTACATATTGATTACGCGAATTTCCTGGCCTTCAACATGGGAAAGAATGAAGAGGGCGAGGCGGTTTTGAAAACGTTTTTTGATGAGGATCTCAAAAAGTTTGAAGAAGCAGCCTTGAAAATGGCACTTGCTGATATTCTGGTCCTGGACGAAAAGTTCAACCAGGCACTCATTTATTTTACGCAGGTTCAAAATCTGGTTGAGAATGATGTGGTTGCACAAATGGCCCGGTTCAAGGTTGCAAAAACAAGTTATTACAAAGGAGATTTTAAGTGGGCCAATATTCAGCTGGATGTTTTGAAGTCTGCCACCTCCCAGCTTATTGCAAATGATGCGATGGAACTAAGCCTGTTGATTAGTGAAAACAGCCTGGAGGATTCCACTCAAACTGCTTTGAAAAAATATGCGAGAGCAGATCTCATGGCTTTTCAGGAGAAGAAAGAGCAGGCTATTCAAGAGCTGGATTCAATATTAACCCATCACAAAGGTGAAAAAATTGAGGATGATGCTCTTTTAAAGCAGGCCTTACTGTTTGAAGAGACAGAGGAGTATGAAAAGGCCGAGGCGAACTATTTAAAGATAATTCAGCATTACCAAAAAGGAGTTTTAGCCGACAATGCCTATTTCCGTTTGGCCGAATTATACCTCGGAAAACTTCAGCAGCCCGAAAAAGCGCAGGACTTTTATGAAAAAATTATCTTTAATTACGCTGATAGTATTTACTTTGTCGACGCGCGGAAAAAATTCCGTCAATTAAGGGGCGATGAGATCGAATGATCGCCGCTAATTCTCAAAATTTATTTCAGAAGCTATGTATATTTATAACGTGACCATAAACATCCAGGAAGATGTCCACCATGAGTGGGTAGATTGGATGAAGACCGTACATATTCCAGACATGTTAAATACCGGAAAATTCTCTAAGGCTCTTATGACCCGGGTGATGGTGAAAGAGGAAATGGGCGGGATCACATATTCAGTGCAGTATACGACGCCCAGCAAGGAAATGCTTCAGAAGTATTACGACGAAGACGCGCAGCGCTTGCGGGCAAGCTCAAAAGCATTTGAAGGTAAATTCGTAGCCTTTAGAACAGAACTTGAAGTGATCAGCGAACAATAATTTCCATTCGGCTTTCCAAAGCCAAAACTCCGGAACATGAAGAAAAAATACGGTAAAAATCGTCCGGGTAAAGGGCAACATTTCAAAAATGAAGATTCTCAGGGAGAGGTACGCGCCAAGAAACATTTGGGGCAGCATTTTTTGAAAGATGAGAACGTAGCAGAAAAGATCGCTGAAACTTTGACTTATCAAGGTTATGATTATGTACTTGAAATAGGTCCCGGGATGGGAGTGCTCACCAAATACCTTTTGAAAAAGGATATTGATGTACACGTCATTGAGATCGATACCGAGAGTGTCATCTATTTGAATGAACATTATCCCCCTCTTCACGGAAAGATCCACGAAAAGGACTTTTTGAAATATGATATAAGCGAGGTGTTCGGGAAAGATCAATTCGCCATTATCGGCAATTTCCCTTATAATATTTCTTCCCAGATCGTTTTTAAGATGCTGGAATTACGGGACTTTATCCCTGAATTTTCGGGGATGTTCCAAATGGAAGTAGCCAAACGAATCTGCGAAAAGGAAGGCAGTAAGACCTACGGAATATTATCAGTTCTGGTACAGGCTTTTTATGAAGCCGAATATCTTTTTACAGTTCCGCCAACAGTTTTTAATCCGCCTCCAAAGGTGGATAGCGGGGTGCTGAGACTGACCCGGAAAGAGGATTTTTCACTTCCTTGCAATGAGAAATTATTCTTTAGAGTGGTAAAAACCGCTTTTCAGCAACGCAGAAAAACCCTTAGGAACAGTCTCAAAATATTCGATCTGCCTGAAGATATAAAAGAAGATAGTATCTTTGGACTGCGCCCGGAGCAGCTTTCTGTTGCCCGCTTTATTGAATTGACCCAAAAAATAGAACCGCATGCAGTTTGAGGTAACCGAAGAATATATCGAGAACATTCAACATCTCATCGAAGAACAGCGGGATGATGAATTGTTGGTGCAGCTTGAGGAGGTGCACCACGCCGATATTGCCGAGATCATTGATGAACTTGATCTCGACCAGGCTACCTATATCATTAAACTTCTCGATAGTACGAAAACTTCCGAAGCTCTTATGGAGCTGGAAGAAGACGTGCGGGAACGCATTCTTGATAATCTTTCGGCCAAGGAGATCGCCGAGGAGCTCGAGAATATGGATACCGATGATGCCGCCGATATTATCTCTGAACTTTCCGAAGAAAGGAAGCAGGAGGTTATTGGAGAGATCATTGACGAGGAACACGCCGAGCACATCGTCGAACTGCTTCGATATGATGAGAATTCTGCCGGGGGTTTAATGGCGAAAGAACTTGTAAAAGTCAATGAGAACTGGAGTGTGACCGGATGTATGACAGAGATGCGCTCCCAAGCCGAGAATGTGACCCGCGTGCATTCCATTTACGTGGTGGACGATAAGGGCAAATTAAAGGGACGTTTGTCTTTGAAAGATCTGCTTACCGCGCCTAGCAGGGCCAATATAAGTGATGTTTACATTCCTAAGGTGGATTATGTGAACGTTCATACCAAAGGTGATGAGGTGGCTCGTATCATGCAAAAATATGATTTGGAAGCCATTCCCGTGGTAGATGAAATGGGGCGACTCGTAGGTCGTGTCACTATTGATGATATCGTTGATTTTATAAGGGACGAGGCTGAAAAAGATTACCAGATGGCAGCCGGTATCTCTGAAGATGTTGAGGCAGATGATTCTATTTTACGTCTTACCCGAGCCCGTTTACCATGGCTTATTCTTGCGTTATTGGGAGGATTTGTATCAGTGACCGTGCTGGGAACCTTTGATGCCGCAATGCAAGAACATGCAGCCTTATTCTTCTTCGTACCGCTTATCGCGGCGATGGCAGGAAACGTAGGGGTACAATCTTCGGCGATCGTGTTGCAGGGTCTGGCAAATCAAAGCCTGAGCGGATCTTTGCTAAACCGACTTTTTAAAGAGATATTACTGAGTTTGCTCAATGGTGCCGCCCTGGCGCTTTTATTGCTTATTGGTGGGATTTTCCTTCTTGGATTTGATTTCTGGTTCGGTCTTACCGTAGGGATATCATTGATCTCGGTGATCGTGATCGCATCGCTTATTGGAACTTTCGTACCTATCATTCTGGATAAGTTCGGGATCGATCCTGCGATGGCAACCGGCCCGTTCATCACCACCAGTAATGACATTTTCGGGATCCTTATTTATTTCACCATCGCGAAGGTTATCTTAGGATTTTAATTGAATAAAAGCTGCTACCGATACCTGTGGTGGCTGTCCTGAATTCCATTTTCATTCAGTAGTTTTGTAAAGAACCTGTTTCTGAAAGTTTTATGCACTCGATCAATCCACAAGAAAAACTCACTAAATTCCGGGATCACTGGCATCCGCACCAGATAGCTGTCGTCAACGACATGCAGGTACTGCTGGCAAAGGTCAAAGGCGAGTTCGTATGGCATCAACATGAGGAGGAAGATGAGCTTTTTCAGGTCGTCAAGGGTACCCTGTATATCCAGTTTGAGGACCGGACCGAAACCATAAAGGAAGGAGAGATCATCGTGGTCCCAAAAGGAGTGCGGCATTGTCCCATGACCAAGAATGGGGAAGAGGTGCACATCATGCTTTTTGAAAAGCTCAGCATCAAACATACAGGGGAGGTGAACGCCGAACTCACAAAGACCGACTATCCAAAAATCTAATTTATGACCATTCTTCACGCCGATAGTAACCACCCGACCCTTATGCAGCAGTTAGAAGCTGCAGGACATCAAAATATTGAAGGTTATAAACTGAGTTCTGAAGAGATCCTGGAAAACCAGCATTTGTATGACGGGATCGTGATCAGGAGCAGGTTTAAAATAGGAAGGGATTTTTTAGATGCCGCTCCCAACCTAAAGTTTATCGCCCGCGTAGGAGCAGGGTTGGAAAGTATTGATGTGGAACATGCCGAAAAGAAGGGGGTGGCTTTGTTCTCAGCTCCTGAAGGTAACCGGAACGCGGTAGGAGAACACGCCCTCGGAATGTTATTGTCCCTTTTCAATAATTTGAATAAGGCAGACAGGCAGGTTCGGGAAGGCTTTTGGTTTCGGGAAGCGAACAGGGGAGTGGAGCTGGACGGCAAGACCGTGGGGATCATAGGCTACGGAAATATGGGAAAGGCCTTCGCAAAAAAACTGTGCGGATTTGAAGTGGAGGTGCTTTGCTACGATATTCTGGACGGAGTAGGTGATGAAAATGCGCGCCAGGTCTCCCTTGAAGAATTCAGGAAAAAAATAGATGTGTTAAGTCTGCACACCCCCTGGACCCCGCAAACCAATCATATGATCAATAAGAACTTCATTAATGCTTTTGAAAAGCCTTTTTGGTTCCTGAATACCGCTAGGGGAAAAAGTGTGGTGACCGCCGACCTGGTGAAAGCGCTTCAGGAGAAAAAGATCCTGGGTGCAGGGCTGGATGTGCTGGAGTACGAAAAATCCTCTTTTGAAGATCTTTTTTCCGGAGAAGAAAAACTTCCTCAGGCCCTCCAGGAGTTACTGGTGATGGATAATGTGCTTTTTACGCCGCATGTGGCGGGGTGGACGCTGGAATCTCATCGTAAACTGGCAGATACCATAGCGGCCAAGATCATTGAACGTTTCGGAACTGCTTCCGAAGAAAAATAGGATCTGTATTTAAGCCCAAATGTTTCATGTACCAGTCTTTTGCGGCATCGTTTTATTTGAAGAAGATAAAGCTTTTCTATAGCGCTAAAAGATATACTTAAGTCCTTTCCGAGATTTCCGAATAAAGCCTGTTACCTTTGCGCACTAATTGAAAAAATACAGGTTTGAAAGATTTCTACCACTTTCTGAAAGGGAACTTTAGAAAAGTAAGTTTTGGATGGTTATTGACCTTTTTGTCAGGATTTGGACAGACCTTCCTGATATCGCTTTATGTGCCGGAAATAATAAAATCATTTAGCATTTCTGAAGGTACCTTTGGAGCCATTTACGCCGGGTGTACGGTTACGGCTTCCATGATCATGCTTTCGGTAGGGCACACCGTCGACCATAAACCGGCCAAAAAAGTGACAGCCTTTACTATTATAGGACTAGGGCTTTCCAGTATGCTGCTGGGATTTTCTCAAAATATCCTTTTCCTCATCGTTGCAATAACAGGGCTGCGCCTTACCGGTCAGGGCTTACTTACGCATATAAGTATGACCATCATGTCTAAGCAATTCGTTGCCGATCGAGGTAAGGCTTTGAGTTTTTCATCTCTCGGATTTTCTGTAGGTGAAGCTGTATTCCCTGTTTTGATCTCGCTTTTAATTGCCTTTTACGACTGGCGTATTGCCGCCATTACCAGTGGCGTATTTCTGCTGTTGTACTTACTAAGATTAAAATTCACCAATCTTGAGGCTTTTGATGAGCAACTGTCTACTGCGGCCAGACCTTCCTTCTGGTCACTTCTGAAGGATTACAAAAGCATCGTTTTCGATAAAAAATTCGGGGTGATGGTGCCAGCGAGTTTTATGCTGAGCTTTTCGGTTACAGCCATCATTTTCTACCAGTATGTATTTGTAGAGAATAAAGGTTGGTCTGTCCAGCTCTACGCTACATTTTTCACGGTCTATGCGGCTACCCGGTTCCTGTTTTCCCTTTTCGGCGGGGTATGGGTCGATAAGTTCACCGCCAAGAAAATGTTCAGGTATTACCTGATTCCTGTTTGTCTGGGACTATTACCATTAGCATTAATGAATAGTATTATTGGAGCTTTGATCTTCCTGGTACTAATGGGCGTTACCGTTGGAATGTCCGGTACCGTTAAAACTTCTTTGATCGCCGAGATCTACGGCACCGAGAAAATGGGAGCCATAAGAAGTGTATTTACCATGTTTATGGTCGTAAGTACAGCATTGGGACCACTGGTAGTTGGATTTATGATCGACATGGGAATCAGTTTCGAGTCGATCATTTTGGGAATCTTTGGCGCAATGGCCTTGACCATTCTTAACTCCCAACGGATCCGGAAGTTTTAACAGCTAAATTATAGACTGTACTCTTCCTACTTCTCCTGTTTCCAGGCGTACTTTTATCCCATGTGGGTGGGAAGGGGATTTCGTCAGCATATCAGCCACAATACCTTCCGTAAGTTTTCCGGATCGCTGATCCTGTTTTTGTACAATTCTTACCGCTGTACCGGGACTGATATCCTTCCGAAGTGGTTTCATTTTATCCTCTGCTTAGTTCGATCATTGCCGACTTAATAGGTTCCTCACCTTCAATGGCTTCTACGGTCATATTAGGAAGAAGCGGGTCTGCCAGCGACATGATCAATAAGAAAGCCACGTCATCTCTCGGGATCTCTCCAAGGTCATCCAGTTTTTCGGCCAGATTCACCTTTCCAAGTCCCATATCATCTGTAAGTCTTCCGGGGCGTAAAATGGTATATTTTAATTTACTTTTTCTCAGGTGTTCATCTGCGGCAGCCTTCGCTTCCAGGTAATGTTTCAATTCTTCATGAGCGGCGGGATCATCTGCACCCATGGAACTCAGCATAATGAATTTTTTGACCTTGGCTTTTTTGGCTGCGTCAATTAGCTTTATTGCTCCGTCACGATCTACTGCATCTGTCTTTTCAGGACCGGTACTTCCACCTGAGCCTGCCGCAAAAATGATCTTATCAACCCCCTTTACTGCTTCGGAAACATCTCCTTCCAGATCGGCCAACACCCATTTTACTTCCATATCGTCAAAAATGGTCTTTTGCTCCTCTTTCCTGATCATGGCCACAGGGTCAAAACTCTGACTGTTATTCAGAATTTCGATGATCCTTTTTCCTGTACTTCCGGTAGCTCCGGCTATCAATATTTTTTCCATAGTATTTCTTTTTCTATTCAGGTAATATAACGATCCTAAAAAAGATTTACAACTGTAGAAGAGAATCTTGTCAATAAAATAATTCAGTTTTTCTCTTGCTTCCGCATCTCTGTTACCTTGCGTTCAAGTTCCACCTGAAATTCTTCCATCACTGGCTTTACGGTGCTTTCCGGAAGGTCTGCAATGCGAATATACATTAGGCCGTCAACCGCATCATTGAACAATGGGTCCACATTGAAAGCGATCACCTTGGCGTTCTGTTTAATGTATTTCTTGATAAGTACCGGTAAACGTAAACTTCCCGGCTCCACTTCATCAATGATCTTGTCAAATTTGTTGAGGTCGGCCTGGGTTTCGTCAAAAACAAAGTCCTTGTCACCATCCTTCAGTTTGACCTTGAATTCCTTCTTAGGTCTTACATACTGTGCAATGTATGGATCGTAATAATGGGACCTCATGAATTCGATCATCAGCGATTTGGAAAAATTCGAAAACTTATTGCTGATACTTACCCCGCCAATAAGGTATTTATGGGACGGGAAACGTAAAGTACAGTGTACGATCCCTTTCCAAAGTAAGAAAAGGGGCATCGGTTTTTGTTGATATTCTTTAATGATGAAGGCTCTCCCCATTTCAATGGACTGGCTCATCATAGTATGCAGTTCTGGTTCAAACCTAAAGAGGTCCTGTAAATAAAATCCGTTTATTCCGTATTTTTCATAGATCTCACAGCCCATTCCCATTCGGTAAGCTCCAGCCAGTTTGTTGGCTTCATTATCCCAGAGAAACATGTGATAGTAGTAATCATCGAATTCATCTAAATCAATGGGATTATTGGTGCCTTCCCCGATCGCCCTGAAAGTGATCTCCCGCAGCCTACCTATTTCCTTTAAGATGTTAGGAATGATCTCTTTTTTTGCCAGGAATACTTCATAGTTCTTGCTTTCCAGCAGCCTTTTATCCATTTTCCGACAGTTCTCCACCTCTTCGATCATAAGGTCATCGCGGGTAGCTTCTACGATCTCTTTTGGGGCTCTCGTCTTTTTCAGATTTTTAGGTAAGCCTTTAAAAAATGGCTTTTTTTCAAAGGCATTTGCCAGCATATAGGTCTTTCTTCTTAAAAAGGCCGTTAGCGCTTCAATAGTTGGGATTTCCTCAATATCAGAAGGGTTTATGGCATTTCCAATACGCACTTTGATCTTTCTTTTCTTTTGAGATAGCATTTCGCTGGGCAATTTAGCAGTGCGTAGTACATCGCTCAAAGATGCCAGTCTGTAGAAAAAAGTACTGTTCTTCGCGTGAAAATAGATTGGTATGATCGGCACATTGGCCTTCTGGATCAATTTCATTGCTGCAGGATCCCAGGGGCGGTCAACGATCATGCGGTGGTCCCGGTAGGTGGAAACCTCGCCCGCGGGGAAGATTCCCAAAGCTTTCCCTTCACGGATGTGTAAAATAGCGTCCTTGATACCTTTCAGGCTGGATTTTGCTTCCTTGTGATCTTCAAAAGGATTGACCGGCATGATGTAAGATTCCAAAGGCTCTATACGCTGTAGCAGGAAATTGGCGATCACCTTATAATCTTCCCGCTTTGCCAGCAACAACTTCAGCAGGATCATTCCGTCGATCCCGCCTAACGGATGATTTGAAATGGTGATGAAAGGACCTGTCTTCGGAATCCTTTTAAGATCTTCTTCGGGGATCTCGAAGTCTATTTCGAAAGCTTCTAATATGGAATCAATAAATTCTGTAGCAGGAAGGTTTTTCCGCTTTTCATATTCCTTATTGATTACAGAAAGCCTGGTGGATTGTAAAACGATCCATCCTACAGAAGTCCCTAAAAATCCGAATTTATCTAGGTTCATGAACCTGGCAACCTCTTTGGCGCTTACAATTCCCATTTGTATAAAATTTAATGCACTAAAATGCTCAGGGAGTCGCTACTATCTGGACAGTTTCCCTTGTGGTTTGTTTCAAGAGAATCTTTTTGTCCTTTTCAAGCTCTTTTATCGCTGCATCATTGAAATGCCTGATGGTATATAAAGAAACTCCGGTATTGTAGGTGACTCTAAAAGTAGCTTTTAGCTGATTAATTAACTTTTCTAAATTATTAAATTTATTATCAACACAAACTGAAAAGCTGATCGCGGAGTTCTGAATGAGGTCGACCTTGATCTGGTATTTATGGAATAAACTGAAGATCTCACTGATCTTATCTTCCATGATGAATGAGAAATCAAGCGAAGATAGCGAGATCAAAACCTGATTTTTCTTCACTATAAAACACGGAATCCTGGGCAGGATGGTATGCCCCTTTTTTACGGCTGTTCCTTCCTGCGACAGGTTTAGGAATGATCTTACATAAAGTGGAATTTCTTTTCTCTGTAAAGGCTGAAGTGTTTTAGGGTGAATGACCGAAGCCCCGTAAAATGCAAGTTCGATCGCTTCTTCATAGGAGATCTGTTCCAGTAATGTTGGATCCTGGAACACACGCGGATCTGCGTTTAACACCCCCGGAACGTCTTTCCAGATAGTTACACTATCGGCGTTAAGGCAATATGCGAAGATCCCGGCAGTGTAATCACTTCCTTCCCGACCAAGTGTGGTGGAGAAGTTATTGGCGTCAGAACCGATGAAACCCTGAGTTATGGTCAGATTATCTCTTTTTACAAATTTGGTGATCTGCGATTGGGTCTCTTCCCAGTTCACCTGCGCGTCACGGTAAGTGCTGTCGGTCTTGATACAGTTTCTGGCGTCAAGCCACTCGGTGCGGATTCCTTCCGAAGAAAGATATTCACCAACGATAGAGGTTGACAAAAGTTCACCGTAGATCACTACCTGGTCATATACAAAATCGTATTGTTGCGAGCGGTTGTGGTTCAGGAAGTTTTCCAGTTCCTGAAAGAAGCCGCTCACCTTTTTGAAAATTGGATGTTCCTTGCTTTGGAAAAGCTCGAGAATTATCTGGTGATGATATTCCTTTATAGTTTGAAGACTGTTGTTATAGTTTCCTGTATCCAGGTAATCCTTCACCACCTCTTCAAGGGCATTGGTGGTTTTTCCCATTGCAGAGATCACGACCAGTTTTTGTGAAGTGCCGGTGGTCTCCAGGACTTTGAGTACATTTTTTACTCCTTCAGCATCTTTTACAGAGGCGCCTCCAAATTTGAATACTTTCATGTGTTGGTTTCTACGTATTTGGTGATTCCGTCCTCATCCATTTGTACCGTGTACCAGTCTTTTAATATGTTGGCTCCGCTTCGCTCATAAAAATCAATGGCATGCTGGTTCCAATCCAGTACCACCCATTCTACACGTTTTAAGTTCTGTTCTTTTGCGAACTCTATTACTTTCTTATACAAAGCGTTTCCTAAGCCGGTGCCGCGTTTTTCCTCTCTAACAATGAGATCTTCCAAATGTAAAGTACGACCTTTCCAGGTAGAAAAACGGTAATAGACTAGGGCCATCCCTTCGATTCTCCCGTCCACTTCGGCCACAAAAACGTGGAATAGCGGGTTCTCACCGAACCCTTCCTGTTCTAAAGTCTCTACAGTGGTAACTACTGCATCGGGCTCCTTCTCAAATGCTGCCAGTTCCTTGATGAGTTCAAGTACCGCCGGCATGTCTTCTTTCTTTCCTTTTCTGATGATGGTTTCCATAGACTTTATTTAACGACAAAAATAGAAATTGATTTTAAGATAAAATTTACGAAAACGTTATAGTTGCTTAAATTAATTTGATTTAGTTTTGTTGAGTACCAAATTTATAATAACCAAATGGTCAAGAAAAACCAAACTCTTGGGGAGTTTATCATTGAAAATCAATCAGAATTCGCATACTCATCGGGAGAACTTTCCCGACTAATAAATTCCATTCGTCTGGCCGCAAAAGTGGTTAATCACGAGGTTAATAAAGCAGGTCTTGTAGATATCACGGGAGCCGTAGGTGAAACAAACGTTCAGGGGGAAGACCAGCAAAAATTGGATGTTTATGCCAATGAGAAGTTCATTCAAACCTTGACCAACCGTGAGATCGTTTGTGGGATCGCTTCCGAAGAAAATGATGACTTCATAACCATTGAAGGCTGTAATAAAGATCATAAGAACAAGTACGTTGTGTTGATGGATCCGCTTGACGGAAGTTCTAATATTGACGTCAACGTTTCAGTAGGAACTATTTTTTCGATTTACAGAAGGGTGACACCGGTAGGTACGCCCGTGCAACTGGAAGATTTTCTGCAACCGGGAAACAAACAGGTAGCAGCCGGATATATAGTTTACGGCACCTCGACTATGCTGGTCTATACTACTGGGCACGGGGTGAACGGATTTACCCTGAACCCTGCATTGGGTTCGTGGTATCTATCCCACCCGGACATGAAATATCCTGAAAACGGCCATATCTACTCGGTAAACGAGGGGAATTATGTGCATTTTCCGCAGGGAGTAAAAGATTATATCAAGTATTGCCAGGAAGAAAAGGATGATCGCCCGTATACCTCAAGGTATATTGGTTCTTTGGTTTCAGACTTTCACAGGAATATGATTAAAGGAGGAATCTATTTCTATCCCACAAGTTCGAAGGCTCCAAACGGAAAGTTGAGGTTATTATATGAATGTAATCCCATGGCGTTCATCGCTGAGCAGGCAAGTGGTAAAGCCAGCGATGGTTTCAGTCGTATTCTGGATATTGAACCTCAGGAACTGCATCAAAGAGTGCCATTTTTCTGCGGCAGCAGATCTATGGTAGAGAAAGCTGAAGAGTTTATGGCTAAGTATAAATAGCTTAATTAGTTGATTCGAAAAAAGGACCTGAAGAGGTCCTTTTTTTATTGGATAATGTTTCCTTACTCTTTGTTCAGCAGGAACAAATAGTCATCAAAACTTATCTGTCCGCTAAATATCTGTATAGATCGTTTGATGATCCCTTCCGAAACTTCTGACGAGAAGCCCAGGCCAATCGCATATTTTTTCAGCAATTCTTCCTCCTCTTCGTCGATAATATGGTCAGCGAATATGATCTTGAAAAGATCATGTAAGCGCTCCAGCCTTCCTTCTACACTGTTATTAGGGTGGATTGGAAAAGCCGTTGGGTTTTTCAGCACCTTCATATATTCTTCTTCCTGGATATTCATTTTTGCAGCAAAACGCTTTAACTGTTCTTCCTCCCGTTCATTTATTTCCCCGTCAACTGCAGCGAGATTTACGATAGCGGCGAAGTGCCCTAAATTCCGAAGGTGTTCCCCGGTACCAAATAGATCTGAAAATGACATACTTTTTTGTTTTAGATAAAGATAAAGAAACCATTTTTACTCTCCGATTTTTTTATAAAACTTTGGGGTATCCCTCCTAAGGTCGGGACCGCGCTTTCCGCTCATAGTCCCTCAGTTTTCGGAAACCTTCGGGAGCTATCCGCTGCAATCGCTTACCCAAAAACCACGATAGAATTTTAATTTTTTCCTAATGCCAAAGTTGCCCTGCATGAAAATCCCTAACTTGAGATTATGCCGGTACGAAAAAACAAAAAACCCCTGCTTTGCTTTGATGAGAAAGGCATTTTCTGTGAACAGGCCGGGGTCTACCTGGATCCATGGAAACCGGTTGATAAAGCTATAATCACCCATGGTCATGCAGACCATTCTCGATGGGGCCACCATCAATACATTACCCATCACGATAATATACCTATCATGGAACATAGGCTGGGAGATATAAATGTTTCCGGTGTGAACTATGGGGAAACCTTCACGGTCAATAATGTCAAATTTTCACTACATCCGGCAGGGCATATTATTGGTTCTTCCCAGGTGAGGGTGGAATATAAAGGAGAGGTCTGGGTGTTTTCCGGAGATTACAAGACCGAAGATGATGGAATTGCAGTTCCTTATGAACCAATCCGCTGTGATGCTTTCATTACGGAATGTACATTTGGTTTGCCGGCATTTAAATGGCAGCCACAGGCGCAGGTTATGGAAGAGATCAATAACTGGTGGCGACAAAATCGCGATGAAGGAAAGACTTCGGTTCTTTTTGGATATTCCTTAGGGAAAGCACAACGGCTCTTAAAATTTCTGGATCCTTCTATTGGCAGGATCTTTACGCATGGCGCGATCGAAAATATGACCGATGTGATTCGGCCTATGGTAGACTTTCCCGAAACCACCCGAATAACACGGGAGGTCAAAAAAGAGGAGATCAAGGGTGGGGTTGTGCTGGCACCGCCCAGTGCCCATGGAAGTACCTGGATCCGGAAAATGGTTCCCTATGAATCGGCGATGGCAAGTGGATGGATGGCTTTCCGCGGAGCGCGAAGAAGACGTGCTGTAGATAGGGGCTTTGTGCTTTCAGATCATTGTGACTGGCAGGGCTTGATCACGTCGATCAAGGCTACCGGTTGTGAAAGGGTGATCTGCACCCATGGTTATTCTGAAATATTCTCCCGGTTTCTCGCTGAACAAGGATATGATGCGCGAACTGCCGAAACTCAGTATGAAGGAGAACTGGCTGAAATGGATACTAAAACGGAAGAGGTTAAAAATGAAGAAGATTAATTAAAAAAACTAAAACTCCCTCCTCTTTTAGGGGAGGGCCGGGGAGGGGTTATGGAAGAATTCGCAGCACTCATAAAAGAACTGGACAGCACCAATAAGACCACGGTAAAAGTGGCGGCATTGACCCGCTATTTTCAAAGGGTGCCGGGTAAGGATAAGGTATGGGCCATCGCGATCCTTTCTCACAGAAGGCCGCCCCGGCCTGTGAACACCACTTTATTGCGGACTTTCGCTGCCGAACTGGCTCAAATTCCGTTGTGGCTTTTCGAAGAATCCTACCACATTGTAGGAGACCTGGCTGAAACCATAGCTTTGGTGATTCCTCCTTCCGAAGAGAATAGTGAAAAAAGCCTTTCCCAGTTTTTGGATGAGATGATTGACCTTAAATCGGCCACGGAATCAGAAAAGAAAGAATACCTGCAAGAGAACTGGCTCGCATTGAATTACTATGAACGATTCGTTTTCACCAAATTGATCACCGGGAGTTTCAGGATCGGGGTAAGTCAGAAATTGATGACCCGGGCTCTTTCAAAAGCTACAGATATTGATGAAGATATCCTGGCGTATAAACTTATGGGGAACTGGGACCCTCAAAAGATCACTTTTGAGAAACTTATTCTGGAAGAAAATGAGGAGGACTACCTTTCTAAACCATATCCGTTTTACCTGGCTTACGCTATTGAAGGGAAGCCGGGAGACCTGGGAGATCCTGCCGAATGGAGTGCAGAGCATAAGTGGGACGGAATTCGCTCCCAGGTGGTGGTGCGTAATGGTGAAGTTTTTGTGTGGAGCCGGGGAGAAGAACTGGTAACCGATAAATACCCTGAGTTTTCCGTTTTCACAGAAGTACTTCCTGACGGTACTGTTTTGGACGGGGAAATATTGCCATTTCCAAAAGGAGAGATTGGGACTTTCAAAGACCTACAAACCAGGATAGGCAGAAAAACCGTTTCCAAAGCCTTACTGAAGAAAACTCCGGTCATCCTGAAAGCTTACGACCTTTTGGAATGGCAGGGCGAAGATCTTAGGGCTCGGGCATTTTCACACAGAAGGGAGATTTTGGAAGAACTTCATTCGAAGGTAAAACACGAAGAGTTGCCTCTTCATCTTTCTCACACGATCACATTTAACAAGTGGGATGAAGCCGCTGCCGAAAGGGAACGTGCCCGGGAAGTGAAAAGTGAGGGCCTTATGTTAAAGCGCTGGGATTCTCCCTACCTGGTAGGAAGAAAAAAAGGCGACTGGTGGAAGTGGAAAATGGAGCCTCTGACCATTGATGCTGTGTTGACCTATGCCATGCGCGGCCATGGAAGGAGGTCGAATTTGTTTACAGATTATACCTTCGGATTATGGGATGAGGAAAAAGAAGAATTGGTAACCTTTGCCAAGGCCTATTCAGGGCTGACAGATGCTGAATTCCGGCAGGTGGATGCCTTTATAAAGAAGAATACTCTGGAGCGTTTTGGTCCGGTACGCAGCGTAAAACCTGAACTGGTTTTCGAGATCGCTTTTGAAGGGATAGCTGAATCCAATCGGCACAAAAGCGGGGTGGCGACACGTTTTCCGAGAATACTAAGATGGCGGCAGGATAAGAAAGTTGAAGAAGCAAATACCCTGGAGGATCTGAAAGCATTAATTCCTAAGTGATGAAGAAGAAGATCCACAACAAGAAATCTCTCGAGTCGTATCGAAAAAAACTGCGAAATCAAGGCACTTCAGCCGAGGCATTTCTCTGGAAATATTTGCAGCAAAAGAAGCTGGAGGGCAGAAAGTTCAGAAGGCAACACAGCATTCTTAATTTTATAGTAGATTTCTACTGTCCAGAAGAGAAACTGATCATTGAGCTTGACGGGCAGGGCCATATGAACCTTACGGCAGAAGAAAAAGACAGGAAGAGAACTGCGATGTTGGAGAATATAGGATTTAAAGTAATAAGGTTTGAGAACAAAAGTGTGTTTGAGAATTTGGATTGGGTATTGGGTGAAATAAAAAATAATTTTAGGGACGACGGACCACCCCGTCCTTCGGACACCCCTCCTCAGGGAGGAGGGGAGCCTCTAAGAAATTAATTGAAGTACTAAACAAAAAGTTCCTTCCCTTTCCAAGGGAAGGTGTCCGATGAAATCGGACGGAAGGGTTATGAACAAAAACGAACTCATAAAAATAGCGGATACCTGGTTTGAAAATCAAAACTGGAAGCCCTTCCCATTCCAGAAACAGACCTGGAATGCCTTTTTGCAAGGTAAGAACGGACTCCTGAACGCGCCTACCGGTAGCGGGAAGACCTATGCCCTCTGGATCCCTATCGTGCTGGATTATATCAGGAAGAACCCTGATTACAAGAACAAACACAAACCCGGTTTAAAAGCCATCTGGATCACCCCGTTGCGGGCGCTTTCCGTAGAAATAGAACAGGCTGCAAACCGCTTTGCTGAGGAAATAGGAACACAATTGACGGTGGGAATACGAACTGGCGATACACCGCAAAAGGTTCGTGCGGCACAAAAAAAGCAAATACCCGATCTGCTAATTACCACTCCTGAAAGTTTGCAACTCTTGCTTTCCTCCAAAGGTTATGACAAGACTTTTAAGAATCTGAATGCGATCGTGATCGACGAATGGCATGAGTTGTTGGGAACTAAACGCGGGGTGCAGGTGGAGCTTGCCCTTTCACGACTAAAGACCGTGTCTCCAAAAATGAAGATCTGGGGGATTTCGGCTACAATAGGAAACCTGCAGCAGGCACGGGAAGTTTTATTGGGCCCGAATTCAAAAGCCTTTGAAAATTCGGTTTTGATAAGGGCGAAGATCAATAAGAAGATCAGGGTGAGTTCTATTATTCCCGAGAAAATGGAAACCTTCCCCTGGAGGGGGCACCTGGGAATGCATCTTTTGGATGAGGTCATCCCCATCATTCGAAAAAGCAAAACAACTTTGCTATTTACAAATACGCGGTCTCAATGTGAGATCTGGTTTCAGCGAATACTTCAGAAGTACCCGGAGTTTGCCGGTGAGTTGGCGATGCATCACGGAAGCATTAATAAGGAAACACGACTGTGGGTGGAACAGGCTATCAGGGAAGAACGGCTTAAGGCCGTGGTCGCGACTTCCAGCCTTGACCTGGGAGTGGATTTCGCGCCGGTGGAAACTATTATCCAAATAGGCGGGCCAAAAGGAGTCGCGAGGTTTCTCCAGAGGGCCGGACGTAGCGGACACCGTCCCGGCGAGGAAAGCGTCATCTATTTTTTGCCGACTCACGCCATGGAACTTATAGAAGCTTCAGCACTGCAAAAAGCGGTTAAGAATACGGTGGTTGAAGACCGGATTCCATACCTCCAAAGTTATGACGTGCTGGTCCAGTATTTGACTACCCTGGCGGTTTCAGACGGATTCTTTCCGAAGGAAATCTATCCGGAAGTAAAATCAACTTTCTGTTATCAGGCTCTTTCCGAAGAACAATGGGAATGGATCCTGAATTTTATCACCAAAGGTAGCCAGACGCTGCAGGCTTATGATGAATACAAAAAAGTGGAAATTGAAAAAGATGGAAAATTTAAAGTGAACAGCCGGGCGATCGCGATGCGTCACCGTTTACAAATAGGAACTATTGTGGGAGATGCCGTACTTTCTGTTAAATATCTGGGTGGAGGATATATCGGCACTATCGAGGAATGGTTCATTTCAAAACTGAATCCCGGGGATGTTTTCACCTTTGCCGGAAAGAACCTAAAACTGTACCAGATCAAAAATATGCAGGTGATCGTTAAGAAGTCGAAACAGAAAAGTTCGCGTTTTCCCAGTTGGGCCGGGGGGAGAATGACCTTTTCGGCACAAATGAGTGAATTGCTACGGGAAGAGATGTTCGTGGCCGCGGGCAAAACTCACAAGTCTGTTGAATTAAAGGCCCTTTCTCATATTTTTGAGCGGCAAAAGAAGGAATCAATAATCCCGGGGAAATATGAATTTCTGATAGAAACTTTTAAGACCCGCGAGGGATACCACGCTATCTTTTACCCTTTTGAAGGCCGGTTCGTGCACGAAGCGATGGCAAGTTTGCTGGCTTACCGCATAAGTCTCTTGTCCCCGATCACCTTCTCGCTGGCTTTCAACGACTACGGCTTTGAGTTGCTCTCAGATCAACCGATAGACATGGACCAGGTTTTTGACAATAATCTGATATCTTCTGAATATGTGATGGACGACCTTCAGAAGAGTTTGAACGCTACAGAAATGGCCCGAAGGAAATTTCGTGATATTGCGGTAATTTCAGGCATGGTTTTTACTGGTTTTCCGAATAAAATGATCAAAACAAAACATCTGCAATCCAATTCCCAATTGCTTTTCAGCGTTTTTAGGGATTATGAAAGTGACAATCTCTTGTTTCAGCAGGCCTTCCGGGAAACCTTTGAACACCAGCTAGAAGAAGGCCGTTTGCTTATGGCCGTGGAACGCATCGAACAACAGACCATCGTCTGGAAGGATTGTGAAAAGCCCACTCCTTTTGCCTTTCCGATCATTACCGACCGGTTGCGGCAAAAACTGACTTCCGAAAAGCTGGAAGACCGGGTTAAAAGAATGATGGCGCAATGGGAAAACCTGTAACTTCTAAAATGACAAAATCCATTTCTATTTTTGACCAGAATTTTATCCTGCATGCTTCCGGAGCACTGTTTTGGGAAGAGGAGGATATGTTGCTGATCAGTGATGTACACCTTGGCAAGGTGTCCCATTTCAGAAAGTTTGGCAGTGCAGTGCCCCAAAATGCCCTTTTGGGCAATTATCAGAAATTGGACGAGGCAGTCGATTTTTTCAAACCTCAAAAGCTGGTTTTCCTTGGAGATCTGTTTCACAGTTCACTGAACAAGGAATGGCTGTTCTTTGAAGCCTGGATGGAAAATGTTTCTTCCGAAGTGATACTGGTAGAGGGGAACCATGATATAATTTCACCCTTAAAATATGAAGCTTTAGGAGTAAAACTGACTCCTGAGATCATTCTGAAGAATTTTCTTCTCACACATCATCCGGAAGAAAGACCCGGGTTTTTCAACTTTTCGGGACACCTTCATCCCGGGGTGCGAATCAAAGGGTGGGCCCGACAAAGTCTGAAATTACCATGCTTTTTCAAAACTGAAACCCAGATGATCCTGCCGGCATTTGGGGAATTTACGGGTAAACATATTCTAAGTCCTAAGAAAGGCGATGAGGTTTTTGTGATCACCAAAGAAGAGGTGATATGTTTGGTGGGAGGAATTTAACTTCACCTTAAAACCTCTGGTCTTATCCGAAAGCTCAGAACTTAGTATCTTTGCGCAAAATTCTAATTTTTGAGTAAATCTTCTATCGCCCAAAGTTTTGCACAGTCGGCCCAACAGCTGGAACTGGGGAAAGCTATTGCCCAACCTCAAAATAATATTCATATAAAAGGCCTTGTAGGCTCGGCCCTTTCTTTTGTGATCGCCAACGCTTTTGAGGAATCAGACAAACCTTTTCTGCTCATTTTCAATGATAAGGAAGAGGCGGCCTATTACCTGAATGACCTCGAGCAGCTGGTGGGGGAAAAGCATGTGCTTTTTTACCCCGGAAGTTATCGCAGGCCCTACCAGATAGAAGAGACCGACAATGCTAACGTGCTTCTAAGGGCAGAGGTGCTTAACCGGATCAACTCCCGGAAGAAGCCAGCTCTTATAGTTACTTATCCTGATGCCCTTTTTGAAAAGGTGGTCACCCGAAAGGAGCTCGATAAGAACACCTTGAAGATACATGTGAACGATCAGCTTTCTATTGACTTTGTCAATGAGATCATGTTCGAATACAAGTTCAAAAGAGTGGATTTTGTGACCGAACCAGGTGAATTTTCGGTGCGCGGGGGGATTCTGGATGTATTCTCCTTTAGCAATGATGAGCCTTACCGAATTGAATTTTTCGGAGATGAGGTGGAAAGCATCAGGACCTTTGATGTGGAAACCCAGCTTTCCACGGAAAAGGTCAAGAAGATCACTATTATTCCAAATGTAGAACACAAGAGAACCGAGGAAGTACGGGAGAGTTTCCTGAAATATATTTCCAATAAGACCGTCGTTTTCACCAAAGACCTGGAATTGCTTTCTGCGCAGGTAGACAAGCTTTTTGTAAAGGCCCTGGAAGCTTTCAAAACCCTTCCGGAAGAGGTGAAACACGGCACGCCTGAAGAATTGTTCTGTAGTTCCACTCTTTTAAAGGAGCAAATGCAGGACTATTCGGTAGTGGAAATGTCAAGCCGGCATTACCAGTTAAGGCCGGGAGAAGAACCTCAGACCATTGAATTCAATACCAAACCACAGCCTTCTTTCAACAAGCATTTCGACCTCCTGATACAGGATCTGCATGAGCGGTCTGAAGAAGGATATACCAACTATATTTTCTGCGTAAGCGAGCAGCAGGCCAAGCGATTCCATGACATTTTTGACGATGTTGACAAGGATGTGAAGTACCAGACAGTGGTGTTATCCATGTACCAGGGTTTTATTGATGAAGCTTCAAAGATGGTATGTTATACAGATCACCAGATCTTTGAGCGGTATCATAAATTCCACCTGAAGAACGGGTATGCCAAGAAGCAGGCCATTACTCTCAAGGAACTTACCAGCCTGGAAGTGGGAGATTATGTGACTCACATTGACCACGGAATCGGGAAATTCGGTGGGCTTCAAAAAATAGATGTTGAGGGCAAAAAGCAGGAAGCGATAAAGCTCATTTATGGAGAACGTGATATTCTTTACCTGAGCATTCACTCCCTGCACAAGATTTCCAAGTATAACGGGAAAGACGGGAAACCGCCCAAGATATATAAATTGGGCAGTAATGCCTGGAAGAACCTGAAGCAGAAGACCAAGGCACGGGTTAAACACATCGCATACAACCTTATTGAGCTTTATGCCAAACGTAGGCTGCAAAAAGGCTTCGGATTTGGTCCCGATTCTTACCTGCAGCACGAGCTGGAAGCATCCTTTATTTACGAAGATACTCCCGATCAAAGTACGGCCACGGCGGATGTGAAGGCTGATATGGAAAACGAACGCCCCATGGATCGCCTTGTGTGTGGGGATGTTGGCTTCGGAAAAACTGAGGTGGCAATCCGTGCCGCCTTCAAAGCGGTGGATAACGGGAAACAGGTTGCTGTTTTAGTGCCTACAACCATTCTGGCTTTTCAGCACTATAAAACATTTACCGAACGACTCAAGGACTTTCCGGTTACAGTCGATTATCTGAACCGTTTCAGAACGGCCAAGGAGAGAAGGACGACTTTAGAAGAATTGGAGAACGGGAAAGTCGACATCATTATCGGGACACACCAACTGGTGAACAAGACCGTAAAATTCAAGGATCTCGGATTGCTGATCGTTGATGAGGAACAGAAATTTGGGGTGGCCGTAAAAGATAAACTGAAGACCATTAAGGAAAATGTGGATACCCTCACGTTGACCGCGACGCCAATTCCGAGGACGCTGCAATTTAGTTTGATGGCCGCGCGGGATCTTTCTACAATTACGACTCCGCCGCCAAACAGGTATCCGATAGAATCACATGTAATACGTTTTTCCGAAGAGACCATTCGCGACGCTGTCTCTTACGAGATCCAACGTGGAGGGCAGGTGTTCTTCATCCATAACAGGGTCGAGAACATCAAGGAAGTCGCGGGTATGATACAGCGACTGGTGCCCGACGCAAAGATCGGGATCGGTCACGGGCAGATGGAAGGAAAGAAACTGGAGCAGCTGATGCTGAAATTCATGAACGGGGAATTCGACGTTCTCGTTTCAACCACGATCGTGGAAAGTGGACTGGACGTTTCAAACGCCAATACCATCTTTATCAATAATGCCAACAACTTCGGACTTTCAGACCTGCACCAGATGCGCGGACGGGTTGGCCGAAGCAACAAAAAAGCTTTCTGTTATTTTATCACTCCGCCATATTCGGCTATGACCGATGATGCCCGAAAACGTATCACAGCTCTCGAGCAGTTCAGTGAACTGGGCAGCGGGTTCAATATCGCGATGAAAGATCTTGAAATACGCGGTGCGGGAGACCTTTTAGGAGGCGAACAATCAGGATTTATCAACGAGATCGGCTTTGACACCTATCAGAAGATATTGAATGAAGCCATCGAAGAGCTCAAGGAAAATGAGTTCAAGGAACTGTATGCAGACCAGGCTTCGGAAGATAAGGAATATGTAAAAGACACCCAGATCGACAGTGACTTTGAACTGTTGTTCCCTGATGATTACATTAACAATATTTCTGAACGTCTGAATCTTTATACCCAGCTCAATAATGTCAAAAGTGAAGAAGAGCTGGAGAAATTCGAGGCTGAACTGGTCGACCGGTTCGGAGAACTGCCTGATCCGGCAGAAGATCTTCTGAACAGCGTCCGCATAAAATGGATCGCATCGGCAATCGGTTTGGAGAAGATCGTGATGAAGCAGGGCAAATTGATAGGCTACTTTATTGCTGATCAAAATTCCGGATTCTACCAGAGTAAGAACTTTACAAAGGTCTTGCAGTACGTGCAGACGCATCCGCATTCCTGTACCATGAAAGAAAAGAAAACCCGTTCAGGATTAAGATTGTTATTAACCTTCGAAAAAGTGACTTCAATAGATCGCGCTTTGCAGGTATTGAAGCCGCTGGATGTGAAGGCGAAGGTGGAGGTGGAATAGAAGATTCCCTAAATTACCCTTAACGGTCGCCTCAGGATGGCCTGCTTTTTTTAACTTGTAGGAGATCAAGCTTTTCCTAACTAACCAAATAGCAGGATGCGGCAACTAATAATCAAGATCCCTAAAGGGAAAAAAGAAGAGATCCTGGATCTGGCAGAAGATCTAAACGGCATCAACAGTATTTGTCTAGAAGAAGGGGGAAATGATGTTTTTGTGATCTTTTTACCTAATCAGAAGGTCAATGATTTCCTTAAAAAACTGGATGATTTCGGTAAACCCGAGATCAGTCTTATACCCCGTGGTGTAATTACACTTTATCCTCCTGCTTCCGATTCTCCGGACCAGGTGATCGATGTGCAGCCAAAAAGCTCGCTGGAGATCTATCTGGGAGGTATTCAAAGCGTAGGTTCTCTAAAAGGATTGATAGGCTATTCCATAGCGGCCGGGATCATTGTATGGATCGGTTTGTATACCAGTAATATCTTTTTATTGATCGCAGCCATGCTGGTAGCCCCCTTTGCGGGACCTGCCATGAATGCGGCGCTGGCAACATCTGCGGGGACAAAGGACCTGTTAAGAAGCAGTTTAAAACGATATATTCTCGCTATAGGGATCGGTGTGGCCGTAAGTTATTTGATGAGCGTCATTTTCCCGCTGGAGGTCCTCACCCCGTTAATGGTTGAGATCAGTCAGGTTTCCAAAGTGGCACTTTTGCTGCCGCTGGTTTCCGGTTTCGCCGGGGCGATCAACATCGTGCAATCTGAGCGCGACAGCCTGGTTTCGGGAGCGGCCGTTGGAATATTGGTCGCTGCTTCCCTGGCTCCTCCCGTGGGGCTTATTGGCGCAGGAATTTATATGATGGACTGGGGAGTGATTTGGAGCAGTGTTTTTAGGGTTGTCTTACAGCTCTTCGGAATTCACCTGGCTGCAACATTGGTTTTTTATTTCTATGGAAAAGTGAAACCTGACGGAGTGCGTTTTCTTCAGGGGAATAAAATAATGACCTGGCTTACCAGCGGTTTTGTAGTGTTAGCGATCGGTGCCATGATGTTCTGGCAGTTCAGTGAGCCGCCCTTTCTTCGGAAGGCCAGTATGAACACCGAGCTTACGGAGTTGCTGGCTTCAGAATTGCAAAAACTGGAAAATATCGAAGTGATCAGTAAAGAGGTCAGTTTCACACAGATCAAAATTAACGGAAAGGCTACCGTGCAATATGATGTTACGGTCCTTCCGAAGAATAAAAAAATGAATGAAAAGGATCTCAAAATGACGATTATTGACCACCTTAAAAAGAATATCAGGTACCAGGATGACAATCTGCATGAGGTGTATCAGATCAAAATAGTGGAAGATTAATTAAAATTAAATTTCTTGTATGGAAGACCAGACGATTTTCTTTTGGGCCGGATGGGAACCCATCCTTAGGGTGATCGTGGTGGGGATCGCTGCCTACCTTTCTATAGTTTTTATTTTGCGGGTCTCAGGTAAAAGGACCCTGGCAAAGATCAGTGCTTTTGATATGATCATTATGGTAGCAATTGGTTCGGTCTTCGGAAGGGTGCTTACTGCCAAAAGCCTTTCCCTGTCAGAAGCTATAACAGCTTTTATGTTGCTGGCTGTGCTTCAGTATTTATTTGCAACCCTGGAGCGCAAATCGAAATTCTTTAAGAGGCTGATAAGTACAACGCCTATCTTGCTTTTCTATAATGATGAATTTTTAGAGAGAAATCTCAGAAAAGAGAGGCTCGATAAAAGTAAAGTAGTGGAGGCAGCACGAAAAGAGGGCTTCGGTAGAATGGAGGACGTTGCTGCCGTTATCCTTGAGATAGATGCCTCATTTTCTGTAATTGGAAAAACAGATAGGCAAGGAGAAACGACTTTTGAAGAGGTTTTAGATAGGTCAGAAATGTAAAAAAGCATCTTTAAGATGTTCGATTTTAGTACCTGCCTTGTTCTTGATGATGGCGATGATATCAAATCTAACGTTCACCTCGAGATCATGTTCATTCACAAAAAAATCGATGGCCTTTACCAGGGAATTGATCTGCTTTTGCTTTAAAAAATTCTGTGGATCTCCAAAGTCGGGGGTGCTCCTGGTTTTTACCTCAATAACCGCGAGAACATCTTTTTTTCGGGCAATGATATCTACTTCAGCTTTTTGATACCTAAAGTTTCGCGCGACGATCTTATACCCGTTCTTTAAAAGGTGAGTTACGGCAAGATCTTCCCCTTCCTTTCCCAATTCATTGTGATCTGCCATTCCCTTTTAAACGTACTTTACATTAATTTTCTGTCGGTTCCTGAAAAAGGATCGCCCTTACTTTTAATTGCATGGCATCGATCTCATCATCGGTAGTAGTAATCATCTTGTCTGTGTAAAAATCTTTTGGAGGCGCTATTTTTGGAGCTAGAAAAACCCTGATTTTACTATTTTCAAGTCCGCCTTTGTTCCAGTCAACCGCGCCGCTATGATCCCATCCAAAGCCATAGAACTTTATAGGTCCGCCATTGATCTCTTCGAGTTCATCATAAGTTGATCCTACGCGAATTCCGGTATTGGAACGCCAGCGACTTTCTTTTTCAACATAGATCTGGTGTAATTTTGTACGGTCTTTATCGGCCCAAATTATCAAACAATTATCAGGGGTTTGAGGATAAAGAATGGTATAAGAGCGTTCTTCAGTTCCTTCTTCGAACAATTCTGTTCCTTCGGTCTTGTTGGAGCCGGGATAGATCTCATCCAGTTTATTATCAGAGATTACCTGGGCCAGTACTTCGAGGTCGTATTTTTCCGGGGAATTGGCAGTCAGTTGTTTACTCTTGCAGGAAACCAGCAAGATAATTGCAGATAGGAGTAGAAGTTTACGCATGGATTAAGGTTTTTCTTAAAATTAGTTCGCTTTCCGGTCAAAGCCTACCCCTTTTACAAGAATTTAACGTGTAATCCCTTGCACTTCCTTAACTTTACAGCTTTTAAAACTGAACCTTATTTTTGATGGAATCATCTAAGAGATATACGATCACGGCAGCCCTGCCATACACTAACGGACCTATTCATATTGGTCATTTGGCAGGAGTTTATGTGCCGGCCGATATTTATTCGCGTTTTTTAAGAATGCAGGGAAAGGATGTCGCTTTTGTCTGCGGAAGTGACGAACACGGCGTACCAATTACGATAAAGGCCAAAAAAGAAGGAGTATCTCCACAAGATGTCGTTGATAAATATAACAAGATCATCAAGGACTCTTTTCAGGACTTCGGAATTTCTTTTGACAATTATTCCCGTACTTCAGGGGAGATGCATCATAAAACGGCTTCAGAATTCTTCAGGAAATTATATGAAGCCGGAAAATTCACAGAAGAGACCACCAAGCAGTTATATGACGAGAAAGCCCAGCAGTTCCTGGCGGATCGTTTTGTGGTAGGAACCTGTCCAAAATGCGGGTATGAAGAGAGCTATGGTGACCAGTGCGAAAAGTGCGGTACCAGCCATAACGCGACAGATCTTATAAACCCAAAATCGGCTATTACCGGGGAAACCCCAATTTTAAAAGAGACCAGACACTGGTTCCTTCCTTTAGATCAATATGAAAGCTGGCTGAAAGAATGGATCCTCCAAGGCCATAAAAAGGACTGGAAACCTAACGTTTACGGACAGGTGAAATCCTGGATCGATGACGGCTTGAGGCCTCGTGCGGTGACCCGTGATCTTGACTGGGGAATTCCGGTGCCTGTAGAAGGAGCCGAAGGAAAAGTATTATATGTGTGGTTTGACGCGCCGATCGGGTATATTTCTTCTACCAAAGAGTGGGCTGAAAGAACCGGAAAAGACTGGGAGCCTTACTGGAAAGATAAGGATACTAAACTGGTGCATTTTATTGGTAAGGATAACATCGTTTTCCATTGCATCATTTTCCCGGCCATGTTAAAAGCTGAAGGAAGTTATATACTTCCTGAAAATGTCCCCGCCAACGAATTTTTGAACCTGGAGGGAAATAAGCTTTCAACGTCGAAGAACTGGGCGGTTTGGCTGCATGAATACCTGGAAGATTTTCCAGATCAGCAGGATGTGCTGAGGTACGCTCTTACCGCCAATGCGCCTGAAACCAAGGACAACGACTTTACCTGGAAGGATTTTCAGGCGAGAAATAATAATGAGCTGGTTGCCATTTTCGGAAACTTCATCAACCGTGTAGTGGTGCTGACCAATAAATATTACAACGGAATCGTTCCGGCTCCCGGAGAATATTCCGAAGTTGATGAGCAGACCCTTGCCGAATTGAGAGCGTATCCTGCGGTGATAGAAAGTTCCATAGAGCGCTACAGGTTCAGGGAAGCACAAGCAGAGCTGATGAACGTAGCTCGTTTAGGAAACAAGTACCTGGCCGATGAGGAGCCCTGGAAACTCATCAAGACCGATGAGGAGCGAGTAAAAACCATTATGTATGTGGCCCTTCAGATCGCTTCCTCTTTAGCTACATTAAGTGAACCTTTCCTTCCTTTTTCCGCGGAAAAATTGAAGAGAATGCTGAATCACGGGCAGTCTACTTCCGAAGCAGGAGGTGAGAACGAATCTGAAGAAAGCAGCTGGCACAAGATTGCCGGACAGGACGAATTGTTACCGGCAGGACACCAAATAGGAAAAGCGGAATTACTGTTCTCAAAAATAGAGGACGAACAAATACAAAAACAACTGGATAAATTGGAAGCTACTAAAGCGGCGAACGAAGCCGAGAACAAACAGGCAGAACCACAGAAGGAAATCGCCACTTTTGAAGACTTTACCAAGATGGACCTGAGAGTAGGAACCATTGTAGAAGCTGAAAAGATGCCAAAAGCAAACAAGCTTCTGGTGTTGAAAGTGGATACCGGGATTGACGTTCGAACCATTGTTTCGGGGATCGCACAAAGTTTTAAACCGGAAGATATTGTTGGAAAGAAAGTGACCGTTCTTGTGAACCTTGCTCCTCGAAAGTTGAGAGGAGTGGAGAGCGAAGGGATGATCCTAATGACCGAGAATGCTGAAGGGAAACTGGTTTTCGTAAATCCTGATGAGGACGGGGTGAAGCCTGGGACAGTGATCTCGTAAAAACACTACAAGACCTCACAGGTTTTTAAAACCTGTGGGGTCTAATCCTTTCGTGGAAAGATTCATGATTTAAAATCCTTTATTTTCTTAAATAACAGGTCCAATAAAGGCTTGTAATCTCCAAAATCTGACGGAATAGACTCACAGCAGGAACTCACAATTTGAAGAATTTGTGAGTTTTTCTATTTTAGATCTCTCCTATTGTTCTGATTTTCAGGCCGCTGAACAATACCTGATAAAATTATCTTTTCGGTATATTTATTGAGTAATTTTTATTCCCTGCAGACATTTTTTATTAATTCTTTAATTAATTTGGAATAACATGAATAAATTTACCCGTCTGTCTTTCCCTCTCTTTATTATTATGTTTATCCTCCCATCTTTAAAAGCTCAAATTCAGGAGGCAAAACTTGAATCCACTTTAAAAGAATATCATTCTATTCCTAAAGAAGTCGCTTATTTGCATCTGAATAAAACCATCCTGTTGATGGGGGAACAACTTGGCTTTTCAGCTTATGTAGTTAATAAAAACGATTTAAAACCCTCCATAGAGACCACTAATTTATATGTGCAGATAAGTAATTCTGCAGGAGAAGTGGTGAAGGAGAAAATGCTGCTGGTGAAGAATGGAGTGGCTTCAAATACAATTCAAATTGACACTTCTTTTACTTCCGGAGACTACGTTTTGACCGGTTTTACCAACTGGATGAGAAATTTCGATGAACAAAATTTCTTTAAAGGAAGTTTCGTAGTCCGGGACTCCAACCTTGATTTCAAAGTAAACAAAGACGATCTCACGGAAATCGATGCTCAATTTTTACCTGAAAGTGGGCATTTACTAAGCGATGTAACCAATACCGTTGGAGTTGTTGTTAAGGATAAAACCGGATATGGTTTGCCAAACGCCGCGGTTCAGATAAGGGATAGCCGCAATAGGTTGCTTTCAGACGTAGCACTTAACAGGTATGGAATAGGTAAATTTACTTTGATCCCCGATCCAAATGAGAAGTATTCTGCGATAGTTGTTTTCGAAGGAAAGGAGATCTCGGTATCGTTTCAAACCCCGGTAGCTTCCGAAGGCATTATACTGTCTGCTGTTCAAAGGAATAAAGAGTTGCGGCTTGTTGTGAATTCCAATTCTGCGAGTCTTCCAAAAATTGAAAATAAGCCATACTTTCTGGTAATTCAGAATCGGAAACGCATAGAGACAATTGATATTAAATTCGGAGATAAAAAATCCATTCCTGTAGTACTGGATCTGGATTACCTGGCATCGGGGATGAATATAATTACCCTTATGGACGAGGCTTGTCGCCCTATTGCGGAACGACTTTTCTTCAATTATGAAGGAATACCTCTTCGGGAGATTCAGGATCCACGGCTTATTGAAGCCCAGGATTCTTTAGCGGTAAGATTTCTCAGGAATGGAGCAGATAGTTCTCATTTGAGTGTTTCCATTCTTCCTCAAAATTCCATTTCGAATAACAGCAATCACAACATTGTCTCTTATACTATGCTTCAGCCTTACCTCCGTGGAAACATTGAGAACGGAAGTTGGTATTTTCATGAAATCACCGAAGAAAAGAAATATGCACTGGACAACCTTTTAATCACCCAGGGATGGAGCAGTTATGACTGGGGGGCCATCTTCGAAAAGCCACTGGAATTAAAGTATAGGTTTGAGAACAACATCGAACTCACTGGGTACATTAATAAAGGTTCTAATCGAAACCGGCTGCGTTATCTCGTCCATGCTAATTCAAATAATGAACCGCTGTTCCTGGATATACCACCGGGAAATGGTGCCTTTGTTTTTGATGGTTTTCGTCCTCTTGAAGGGGAAGAGCTTGTTATTTCCCGCATTAAAGACAATGATAAACTCTTACCTGCAGGACTTGCAGTCCAGTTTTCGCCTCAGAAGATTCCTTATCTTAGCCATCATTCAAAGTTTTTGCTGCAGAAAAACAGTGAGTATAGTATAAACGGCAATTTAATGACACCCGTACTTCCTTTTGAAGGTCAGGCGGAGGAACTCAAGGAGGTGCTTTTGGAAATCAAGATAGACAAGTTACTGGAGCGGGAGAGGAAGTTAGGAATCCACAGCTTTGGGCGCATTCATGTGATAAAGGAGAATGAAGTACCCTTATATCAAACCTTAGCAGGTTATTTAAAAAGTAAAGGTTTAATGGTTTCTGAAGCGGGAGGAAGCTTTAGTGTCAATAATAAATTTGCTGTTGCGGCAAATGAATCAGGTTCTGGGGCATCCTTTGGAAAACCTGCTCCATCCAAAGGAATGGCTGTTTTTCTTGATGGAATACGTATTGTAGATCAAACAATGTTTCACCAATATCCCTTATCTTCTATTGACTACATTGAGATCAATAAACATGGTTTGGGTGAGGGAATAACGGGTGGTAACGGTGCAATTAAAATTTATTCGCTGTTAAAATCAGGAACCCCTGCAAGAGATCGCAACAGGGTTCAACAATTTGAAATTCCATTGGCCTACAGTAGTCCGAAATTATTTTATGTACCCAGGTATGAAAACAACCATGATGAATTTTTTCAAAAGTATGGTGTTATCGATTGGAAGCCAGATCTTTATGCGGGAGTAGGAGAAGATGTAATTTTCAAGATCAAAAAGCCTGAAGTGGATTTCCAGATGATCATCGAAGGTTTTACTACAGACGGGAAATTAATTTATGATGTGAAAACAGTTTCGGTCGGGGAATAGGTTTTTTATCTTTGGCATAAACATGCTCAAAATCGCGTACCATCCCATATTTGTATTGCCCTTGCCCAAGGGGCATCGTTTTCCGATGGAAAAATATGAGCTGATACCACAGCAATTACTACACGAAGGCATCTGTACTCAGGAAAACTTCTTTGAACCCAAATTTCCCGATGAAGCCAATATATTTGCCGTGCATGATAAGCACTATGTAGAGGCTCTCAAAGATCAAACTTTGAGTCCGCGGGAGGCCAGGAAAATAGGTTTACCCTTGTCTAAACGTCTCATAGAGCGCGAATTCATTATTTCCCAGGGCACCATAAAAGCAGCTGAATATGCTTTGAAATATGGAGTCGCCATGAACGTTGCAGGCGGCACACACCATGCCTATTCCAATATGGGGGAAGGTTTTTGCATGTTCAATGATCAGGCTGTAGCAGCCAGATGGCTTCAGAAGAATGAACTGGCAGAGCAGATCCTCATCGTAGACCTCGATGTACATCAGGGAAATGGTACAGCCGAGATCTTCGCAGGAGATCCTTCAGTCTTCACTTTTTCCATGCACGGCAAGAACAATTATCCTTTCAAAAAGGAAAGATCTGATCTTGATATCGAACTTGAAAACGGTACGGGAGATGAGGAATACCTTAGAATCCTGAAAAACACTCTTCCAAAACTAATCGACCGGGTGAAGCCCGATTTCATTTTTTACCTAAGCGGAGTGGATATCCTGGCCACCGATAAGCTGGGCAAGCTTGACTGCACCCAGGCCGGATGCAAGGAACGAGACCGCTTCGTACTTCAAACCTGTCATGACCTTAAGATCCCTGTTGAGGTGAGTATGGGAGGAGGCTATTCTCCCCAGATCAGGAATATCGTGGATGCGCACGCCAATACCTTCAGGCTCGCGAAGGAGATCTTTTTTTAGCAAAAAGAACCTTCTGTGAGGAACTAAAATAAAAATCCCGCCGTTGTGGCGGGATTTTTATTTTTCCGAAGTTTACTTACCCAGCAATAAGAGCTCGTTACAAACCACTTCTGTAATGTATCTTTTTACACCCTCCTTGTCCTCATAGCTGCGGCTGGTAAGTTTGCCTTCCACACCAACTTCTTTACCTTTTGGAACATAGTTCTCAATAAGTTCTGCGGTCTTGCCCCAGGCAACTACATTGTGCCATTGGGTATCTGTGATCTTTTCCCCTTTCGCGTTCTTGTATGATTCATTAGTAGCGATGGAAAATTTAGCTAGTTTCTTTCCTGATTCAAGAGTTAAGATCTCTGGTGCGTTTCCTACGTGGCCGATCAACTGTACTTTGTTTCTTAGTGTATTCATGACTTAAAAATTTAGTTAGCTGAAAATCATTCGTTCATTTCAACAGGACAAACGTACAGCGGGTTTTCATCGATATTCGGTTGGGAAAGATTTGTTTTCGTTTACATTCGTTTGTAAGCGTTTGTAAACGGATATGAGGCCTTTTTCCTTTAACCTAAAAATCATACATTTAACTTGTGAAGGCAGGTGTGGCGCGGATGACCCCTTAATTATATCATCCTTAGACAGTGTAAAACCCGATTTATTCAAAAAGTTCAAATATGTCTTCTTTTCTAATTTTCCGGTTACGCTTTTTATTTCTCTTTTTTTTAACGGCGCTTTTGCTTTCCTGTAAAAAGGATATTGAAGGGGAAGTGACCCTCATCGAGAAAAATACTTCGAAGGGCTTTAATTATCCATACTATCTTTTTATTCCCGATGATCTTTCTGAAAATCCGGAGAAATACCTGGTGGTGGAACCCAATAATTCGGGTATGGTGACCGATGATTTTCAGGAACATATAGACCGGGCAAAAAGCAATGCCACCAATGAATATTACCTTGGAAACTACACTGCCCGCCAGCTCGGATTTCCGTTACTGGTTCCGGTTTTCCCCAGGGAAAAATCTACCAGTCAGATGTATACCCACAGTCTTGACCGGGACGTGATGCTTCAGAAGGGAAATGAACTGGAACGCGTGGACATGCAATTGCTGGCCATGGTGGAAGACGCGAAGGAGAGACTTCAGCAAAAAGGCATTTCTGTGGCACCTCAATTTTTGATGACCGGATTTTCCGCTTCGGGAAGTTTCGCTAATAGATTTACCTTAATTCATCCTGAAAAGGTGAAAGCGGTTGTTGCGGGTGGGGTGAACGGTATTTTGATGCTGCCATTTTCCGAAGAGAATGAAGTGGAACTTAATTATCCTGTAGGGACTGCTGATTTCGTCAAATTTTTCGGGAAGGCCTTTGAATCTGAAGCTTTTATGAACACCCCGCAATTCTATTTTATGGGCGCCCTGGATGACAATGACGCCCTGCCCTATAGTGATGCCTATGATGAGCCCGAGCGTGCTGCCATTGAAAATGTACTGGGCAAGGAAATGTTGCCTGCGCGGTGGCAGAAGACCAAAGCTATCTATAAGCGGGAAGGGGTGAACGCTGAAATAAGGACCTATGAACAGCTCGGGCACGAACATCCGGAGGAGGTGAAACAGGAGATCGCAGCGTTCTTTGAAAAAGCACTTCATGAATAAATATGCGGAAGCACTTATACTTCAGGCAGCAAAACTTTATCTTGCAGGAAACAATGAATATTGATGAAACCCGCATCGGTCAAGGAACTTAAAGATGAACTGAAACACCGGTCTCCACAGGAACTCCTGGAGATCGTTCTCAGGCTCTCCCGTTTTAAAAAGGAAAATAAAGAGCTGCTTACTTACCTGCTTTTTTCCGCAGATAATGAAGAGGAATACATAGAGGGCGTAAAACAGGAAATGGACGGACAATTTGAGGAGATCAACCGCAGCAGCTATTATTTCATGAAGAAGAGCATGCGCAAGATCCTCAGGAATGTGAAAAAGTACAGCCGCTACTCCGGGAAAAAGGAAACCGAAACCGAACTGCTTATTTACTTTTTACACAAGATGCATGATTTCAGTCCCTCAATACACAAGAACAGGACCCTGCAGAATTTATTTGACCGCCAACTGGCACTGGTAAGAAAGAACATTCAAAAGCTGCACGAAGACCTGCAGCACGATTTTGAAATGGAACTGGAGGATCTTGAATAATTTATATCTTTAAGTATGGAAAAAGCATGCCCGGAATGCGGGGAAAAGATCGTGGGCAGAACAGACAAGAAGTTCTGCAGCGACTACTGCCGCAATGCCTATAACAACAATCTCAACAAGGACAGGAAGAATCTCGTACGTAATGTGAACAACCTGCTGCGCAAGAATTACCGGATCCTCGAGGAACTCAACCCGAACGATAAAACAAAGGCCAGCAAAACGAAATTGCTGGCCAAAGGTTTTAATTTTGAATATTTCACGAGCATCTATACCACTAAGACCGGGAATACCTATTACTTTGTCTACGACCAGGGATATCTTCCGCTGGAAGGAGATTTCTACGCCCTAGTAAAACGCATTTAGATATGCCAGTTCTGGCCTTTCAGGTTGATAGCTGCGCGCAACACGTCACGCTGGCTTATTAAGCCTATCAGTTTCCCGTCCTTACAGATCGGGAACCGCCTGAATTTGTGTTCAATGAATTTTTTAGCTGCATCCAGTACGTTCATGTCGGGGTCTATACTTTCCACATTACAGGTCATCCGGTTCTTCACCGTGTAATCTTCCATAGGCATGTTGTAATACCTGCTGTCTGAAATATGTTTGATACAATCTCCTTCAGAGATCACTCCCAGTAATTCATTCTTATCATTTACCACGCAGCCCCCGGAAATGCGGTGCTTCATTAATAGTTCCATCACCTCGAAGATCGTCTGGTCTTCCCTGAAGGTGATGAGATCTGTCGCCATGTAATCTGAGACACTAATTGGAGCGCTTTGTACCTTTTCAGGTTCGGCTCTTCTCCCTTGAAAACTTTTTATACCCATAACCCTAAGTGTTTAATTGTGAAACTATAAAATAGTCAAAAATTGCCTTTTCCATACATTTCTTAATAATAATTTAAGAAATGATCCTTAAGCCCTTCATTAGTTGTACTTCTTTTAAATATATTTGAGTTATGTCAGAAAAATTACAGCTTCCCGTTTCTTTTCTAATCCTGGTCGCGGCCGTGTTTTGGAGCTTCTACGGAACCAAACCTCATGTTGATCTCAACCGGGAAATCCCCGCGACCGAATTTTCCACCGCCAGAGCTTTTCGGCATGTGGAAGCCCTGTCTCAACATCCGCATTATGTGGGGAGTGATGAGCACATCGAGGTTCGCAATTATATAATCAACGAATTACAGGACATGGGCCTGCTGGTGCAGACCCAGGAAGGCTGGTCTGTGAACAAGCACGGGACGGTCACCCGCCCCCGCAATATCCTTTCCCGCATAGAAGGTTCGGGTGACGGTAAAGCTCTTTTACTGCTCACGCATTACGACAGCGCCATGCATTCTTCTTATGGGGCCAGTGACGCGGCCAGCGGCGTCGCCACCATCCTGGAAGGCATCCGCGCCTATTTGGCCACAGGCGTGAAACCGGTGAATGACATCATGCTGGTATTTACAGATGCCGAAGAGCTTGGCCTCAACGGGGCCGATATTTTCGTGGAAGAACATCCCTGGGCAAAGGACGTGGCTCTCGCGCTGAACTTTGAAGCACGAGGCAGCGGCGGAAATTCCTTCATGCTGCTGGAGACCAACGGGGGAAATAAGGCCCTGCTGGAACAATTTTTTGAGGCCGATCCGGAATTTCCCGTCACCAATTCGCTGGCCTACAGTGTCTATAAAATGCTGCCGAATGACACCGATCTCACGGTGCTGAGGGAACAGGGAGAAATCAGCGGCTTCAATTTCGCCTTTATAGACGACCACTTTGATTATCATACCGCCCGTGACCTGCCCGAAAATCTGGATGTCAATACGCTAGCCCACCAGGGCAGTTACCTGATGCCTATTTTAAATTATTTCGCCGGTACCCCGTTCAAGGAAATGAATTCTGAAGAAGACCTGGTGTTCTTCAATGTGCCGGCCTTTCAAATGCTGCATTATCCCTATTCATGGATCTTTCCGTTGCTCCTCCTGGCGACGATCGGTTTCCTGGCATTGCTATTCTATGCCGCCGGCAAGGACCTGCTTTCAATAAGGGGAGTGCTTAAAGGTTTTGTTCCTCTATTGGTCTCTTTGTTGTTAAGTGGCGGACTCGCTTACGGGCTGTGGAAATTCGCGCTTTTCCTGTACCCCCAGTATACCGAGATGGAACACGGGTTCACCTACAACGGCTACTATTACATCGCCGCGGTGATCTTCCTGGGGCTAAGCATCTGTTTCTACACCTATAATTACTTCCGGAAAGAGGAGAATAAGGCAGCCTTTTTCGGGGCCCCGCTGTTCTTCTGGCTCTTTATAAGCGCGCTGGCAGCCTTCTTTCTCAAAGGCGCGTCTTATTTCGTGATTCTCGTGCTGGTAGGACTGCTGCAGTGGTATCTCCTGCTGAAAAAGCCAAAATTCAACCTGTTCGCTCAAAGCCTGTTAAGCCTGCCTGCCATTTTTATCCTGATGCCTTTCGTGGTCAGCTTCCCGGTTGCCCTGGGCTTGAAAATGCTGTTTCTGGCCGGAATACTCACGGTTCTGCTATGGGTATTGGTTTGGCCGGTATTTTCCCATTATTCAAAACTTCAGTTGCTGGGGTTCCTGAGTTTTTTAAGCTTTTTGACGCTCTTTGTGATCGCTCATTTCAAAGCCGATTTTTCTGCGGAAAGACCCAAGCCCAACAGTTTGGTATATCTCCTGGATGAGGAGTCGGGCGTGGCGACCTGGAATTCCTATGACACCCAACTGGATACCTGGAACTCGCCCTATTTTGAAAATGCTTCCGAAGCAGGCGTAAAAACCGAATTCAGCAGCAAATACGGCACTTCCTTTAAACATACCGCGGTTGCTCCGAAAGTGGAAATTTCGAAGCCTTTCGTCGGAATTGAAAGGAAAGCTTCCCTGGATCCTGACCTGGACAGCTATTCGGTAAAGATCGCTTCCAACCGTGATATCAACCGCATAGAGCTGTACGCCGATAAGACCATTGGTTTTGAGAACATGACCGTAAATGATAAACCGGCGCCAGATCTTCAACCCGGTGAAAGCAACTTGAACGTGTTCAGCCTTCGCTGGAGTGACCGACTGCTGGAATATTACCCGGTGAACCGCGACACCTTGAGAATGGAAATGAGCGTGGAGAAAGGAACGCATCCTGAGATCACCATGTTCGAGGCCGCTTACGACCTGTTTGATAACCCAGAGCTGCACGTGAAATCACGCGGGGAAGACATGATCCCAAGACCGTTCGTGCTCAATGACGCCGTGATTTTAAAACGTAGTTTTGTACTGGAATAACTTTGTCAATTAGCCGTGGGCCAACCGACAACTGATAACTTACAACAGAGAACTGATGAAGAACATTTCGATTTTAGGCACCGGCTGGCTGGGACTTCCCCTGGCAAAAACGCTGTTGAAGAAAGGGTTTTTTGTGAAGGGTTCCACCACTTCTCAGGACAAACTTTCCCAATTGCAGGCTGAAGGCATAGATCCCTATTTGGTTCGGGTGAAGCCTGAAGGAGTGGAGGGAGAGGTTTCCGAATTTTTAGAGGGGACAGACGTGCTGATTGTCGACATCCCGCCGGGACTGCGAAAAGATCCCGACCTGGATTTTTCGGGAAGCATTCAGAAACTGGCTTCAGAAATTGAAAAAGTGGCCATTAAAAAAGTGTTATTCATAAGTTCCATTTCGGTGTATGAGGAGACCGAAAGTTTTAAGATCTACACCGAAGACTCGCAGCCCAACGCCACTTCCCGAAACGGAAGCGAACTGGCCAATGCTGAAAAAGTCCTGCTTGGAAACAACTCTTTTGAGGCCACGGTGCTGAGGTTCGGCGGACTAATAGGAGCAGGGAGGCACCCGGTGAAGTACATGGCCGGCAGGAAGAACCTTTCCAATCCGTTGGGCCCGGTGAATCTTATCCACCAGGAGGATTGTATCGGGATTATTATTAGCCTGCTCGAAAAGGACATTTTCGGGGAGGTGTTCAACGCGGTGTATCCGCTCAATCCGCCTAAAGAAGAGTACTACCGTAAGAAAGCCGGAGAAGCCGCACTAGAACTTCCGGAGTTCGATCACTCAAAACCTTCCGTGGGCAAGATCATTTCAGCCTCCAAAGTGAGGCGGGAGCTGGAGTATGAGTTTAAGACAAATATCAGTTAACAATCATTTTGTACCACGGCTGTCAAACTGAGCCCGAGGCTTCAGCCGAGGATTAGTCGAAGTTCTTTTTGGTAGGACTTCTTACTTCTTAGCAAGCTTCGACCTTTCTTTATGTTTGCCTTGCGGCCGCAAAAAGGCTCAGCCTGACATACTGTTCTCCTGCAAACGAGCCCAAATGTGTTTCCCGAACCGATCCAAATATCTTTATGAACTTCTTCGGAAGGGCTGTCTGTGTATTAAGGCTTTTTTTGGTCATCAGGTTATTTCTGCATATGGTCAGGAAATTAAATTTTTGAGTTTAAAATGTGAATTTGAAATTTAAGACCAAGAACCAAAAAATGAGGACGAAATATCGGTGAGGATATTATGCTTGAAATTTTCCTTAAAAGAGTGAAGATTAAACCTACAAAAAGTACCAGATTTATTTAAGCTATTAACCCAATAAAAATTAGTTATTAACTGAAAATCATTAACTTAGGTAGAATAGATGTTGTACTAACCAAATAATTATGACTATGTTTTATATCAAAAAATTGCCAATTTACATTTTCCTGGTAGCAATAGTTTTTGTTGCTGGCTGTAAAGATTCTGAAAAGGAACCGGAAACAGAAGTTGAAACCGATTATGCTGGAAATGAATTACCCGTTAACACCGATTCTGAAGAGGCCATGGAGGCCTTTAAGGAAGGACTGGAATATTTCGACAATGGAAGTTCCAGGAAGGCTCGCACCAAGTTTGACGAAGCACTGGAACATGACCCCGATTTTGTATCGGCTCAAATGTATAGGACCTATGCTGCCAATTCTGCCAAAGACTGGGCGACAAATCGTGAGAAATTCATGGCCATGCGTGAAAAGGCTAATGATGCCGAGGTCATGATGATGGATGCGACGGAAGCCGGATTAAAAAGTGACACGGACCGGGAATTGAAGATCAGCAAAAAAATGGTGGAGAAATATCCAAAATCTGCCCGGGCCCAGGATAATCTAGCCATTTATTACAATGGTAATGACCAGGAAGAAAAGGCAAGAGAACACTGGAAGAAAGCTTTGGAATTGAATCCCAAATATGTTCCGGCGATAGCAAGTTTAGGAGTTTCCTATTTATTTGATTCACCAAAGGATAAGGACCAGGCCAAAAAATACTTCGACATGCTCGTAAAAACGGCTCCTAACAGTCCTCGATCACATATTTTATTGGGTGATTATTACCGTGATCAAGACCAGCTGGACCAGGCGCTGGCGAGCTATGAAAAAGCGGCCTCACTGGACCCTCAGGATGAAGTGGCTTTGGCAAAATCCGGTCATGCCAATTCAATTCTCGGTAATTATGAGGAAGCCCGTAAAAATTTTAAGGACGCCCGGGAAGTAAGTGAATTTGGAACAAATTTTTCGGCTGAAGCCAATACTTTTGTTTACGAAGGTAAATCAAAAGAAGCACTGGCCTTTCTTGACGAGGGAACCAAGTCGCTGGACAGCTTAAATGTACCTGAAAGCAATAAGACTATCGGTAAATTTCAGGCTGCTATTACGGCTGCCCATATTGCCATGCATGATGGAGACGCTAAACGCATGGAGAAAATCGTAAATGATCTGAGACCAATATCAAAGCAACTGGCCAGTGATGCCAATAGTCCCAGCGTGACAGCAAATCAAAATGCCCTCATGAATTACTGGGACACCATGGTACTGGTAACCAGCAAAAAATATGATGCCGCCAAGGAAAAAGCGGAATCGATCAAAAAAGCCGTAGACTCCCTCAACAGTCCCGATAAGTTAGAGCCTTACCACCGGGCTTTGGCTATTATTAATTACAAGATGGGCAATATTGAAAAGGCTGTGGAACACATCGACCAGACCGATGAAGATTATATTCACGATAAGTATTGGAAAGCCAAAATTTACGAGAAGGCCGGAAATACCGAAGAGGCAATGGCCTTATATCAAGAAATTGCAGAAGAAAGGTTTAATTCTATTGAATTTGCTTTGATCCGGGCTGAAGTTGATCAAAAAGTAGGTAAGAACAAAACCAGTTAAACCCGGGTTATACTTTAATTTAGAAGGCCTTCAACATGAGTTGAAGGCTTTTTTTAACTCCATATTCAAAAATAATAGATCCGGTAGATAAAATGTACCGGCGTCGCGAAATTATTCCTTTAAAGATCAGGCTTCGACCTTTCTTTTTGTTTGCCTTGCGGCCACAAAAAGGCTCAGCCTGACAATCTGAAGAAAGATCAGGAGGTTATTTTTTATTAACTGTTAGCCTTCATTCGAGCCTAAACTTGTTTCCTGAACCGGTCCAAATATCTTTCTAAACTTCTTCGGAAGGTCTGTCTGTATGTTCAAGTTTTTCCCGGTAAAAGGATGTTCGAACCTGAGGCTGCCGGCATGCAAGTAAAGGCCTTTGCCTTTCAAAATGAGGCCTTCGAGTCCGTATTCTTTATCCCCTAAAATGGGATTTCCAAGGCCCGACAAATGTTTCCGCAGCTGGTGTCTTCTTCCGGTCTGGGGTTTTAACTCGACCAGGTTGAGGTAACCGAATCTTTCCGAAGTTACCTTTTCCAGTACGCGGTATTCTGTAAGGGCACTTTTACCGTCGACAGGCGTGGAGATGTTACCGAAGGAGAACATTTCTGCGATGCATACCGCGTAATAGGTCTTTTCCACCTGCTTATCCTCGAAAAGCTTGTTAAGGGCACGGATGGCGCTGCCGGTTTTGCCGGCCAGTAAGATGCCCGTAGTGGCAAGATCAAGCCTGTGAACGGGCCGGGGAGTAGCGGCATCGGGAAGCTTGCTGGGTCGCAGGTTTTGGGGCAGGGCATTGGCCAGGGTCTTGAAACTGTTGCCGCTAACCACGATGCCCGCAGGTTTGTATACCAGCGCCAGGTGCTCGTCTTCGAAAAGGACCTCGAGCGGAAAAACCAGTTTTTTATTGGTAGCCTTGGCGGGAGGCACTTCCAGCCGGATGTTTTCCCCGCCGGTGATCATCGTTGCCGTGCTCCCCGGTTTCCCATTTACCGTTATATACCGCTTCTTCAGGGCCTTTTTGAGCGCCGACTTTGTGGGGAATTCCCGGAAGATCCCCACGCCGTATTCCTGCAGCCGGATAGGTATGACTTCTTCAGGAACTAAATGGGTCTCGGTTTTCACTCAAAAGTGGAATTATATTAGGTTCCTGAAAGGTATGAAATCTTTCCCTGTGGGGAATATTATGGAGGAGACAGGAACATAATTGAATTACTCTTAGTTCTCTATTCCTTCATTCTTTAAAGCTGTACACGTGCTGAATAACTTATCTTTAAGGTATTGTAAATCAATAAAATAATTGTGATCCATGAAGCTCTATATTAAATACATGGTTAGTTTGAGATGTAAGCTCATGGTAAAATTGGAATTAGAAAAGCTGGGGATCGAATACACAAGTCTGGAGTTGGGGATGATCGAAATAAAAGAAAACATCCAAAAGGAACAACTTCAGCAGTTGAAACAGAACCTCGCCGTTTCAGGTTTGGAATTATTAGAAGATAAGAAGAGTATATTGATCGACAGGATCAAAAATGTGATTATTGAAATGATACATGTTTCGGAAGAGGTGCCAAAAGTGAATTATTCAGAGTTTATCAGTGAAAAACTGGGCTATGATTATACCTATTTATCCAACCTCTTTTCCGAAGTGAAAGGGGTTACCATACAACATTTTATCATTAAGCATAAAATAGAAAAAGCTAAAGAACTCATCCTGTACGATGAATTGAATCTTACCGAAATAGCATACAGGTTGCACTACAGCAGTGTGGCTCATTTATCGAACCAGTTCAAAAAAGTTACCGGTCATACCCCTTCTTATTATAAGAAATTAGGGAAAAAGAGAAAGGGAAACCTGGAAAACCTGTAACATATGTAAGCTTGATTTTTACTTATGTAACATATTAAGAGGGGTTTAGGGTCATCTTTGTGCCAGTGCAATTAAGTACTCGTTAAAATTGAATTATGGAAACCAAGAAAAAAGAAAACCAAACAATGCCGAATGAATCTTTTAAAGTTAAAGGAGATTGGGACAAACAATCTAAAGCTTTAAAAGCAAAATATCCAAAACTGACTAGTGAGGATGTGAAATTTGAAAATGGGAAAGAAATAGATCTGATCAAAAGGATCGAAACCAAATTGGATAAAAAACGCAATGAGGTTATTGATATTTTGAAAACCAACCAGGAAACCGTTGCAAAGGCTTCTTAGGTGATCAAAAGTTCTGAATTAATATAAAATGCAACTATCCGGCACTTCTTCTCGTAAAGAAAGATGGCTCGTGAATTGTAAATCCAACCAAAATGTTCCGAATGATATTTTTCGTCCGGCATAAGAAAAGCAGGCTTTAGGGCCTGCTTTTTTATTTCCATTTTTTAAGGATCTTTCAGGTATAAGGCTGCTCGGGGTCTGAACGTTACTTTTTATCTGTGATCGCGTAGACATGTCCGTCCGAGCTTCCGAAGTAAATGACCCGGTCTGAGATCACAGGGGAAGACACGATGGCTCCTGTGCTGCTAAAGATCTTTTCCATCAGGCTTGAAAGGGCAGGCATGTCCCTAATGTCCTTTGTCAGTACTTTATACTTTTCCTTATCGAGGCCTCCGCCGGCATTGAACAAATGGATGGTATCTTTCCTGGCGCCCATGGTCTCGAACTCCCATTTGATATCTCCTGAAGTCAGTTCGATGCCATATAACCTGCCGTTCGCAGAACCTATGTAAGCCATTTCCCGGTCTATGGCGGGGCTCGAAAAGGTATACGCTTTGGTATCGACCGCGTAGTTGATATCTCCCGACTTCCTGTCAATTGAAAAAAAGCTGAAGGAATCGGAGGAACCGGTATAGATGTTTTTAGGTCCTACGGCCGTGGAACTCGGCATCCAGGACCGGTTAAACTCATCGGTTATCCATATTGGTTTCCCGGTTTCAAGGTCCAAAGCGTAGAATTTCGCGTCCCTGGAGCCTATATAGACTGTACTATCATCAATAGCGGGTGAAGCCTGTACGCCATGCCAGATGTAGGATTTAAGATCCTTACCGGTCTCGAATTTCCATTTTTCCTTTCCGGTGCTCGCGTTCAGGCAATAGACATTACTGTCCCAAGAGCCTATAACCAGGGAATTGCCCGAAATGGCAGGTGAGGAGTGTACACTGCCACCTGTTTTGTAACTCCAGATCTTTTCTCCCGTTACGATATCCAGGGCATAGATATTCGAGTCACTGGACCCGAAATAGACTTTATCTCCCTTCACGACAGGCGAGGAGAGATAGAAGTCCCAGAAATCTGGTTTGAAGGATTTGTTGAAATAATCTTTTACCAAAAACCTGGATTCTCCCTGGGTTTTGAACTTCCAAACGAGCTTACCATCCTCCCGGTTCAAGGCGTAAAAGAACCCGTCATAGCTCAAGAACATCACTTTGTCTTTGGTTACCACGGGCGTGGAATTGACGGCGCCGCCTGTTTCGAATTCCCATAGCACTTTCCCGGTACCTGCGTTTATCGCGTAAAGACGGTTGTCGCTGCTCCCAATATATACCGTGTTGTCAAAGATTACCGGTGAAGAGATAACCTGTCCTCCCGTTTCAAATTTCCAGAGTATTTCTGGTTCGTCCTTTACAGAAGGAGAATCATAATTTCCCGTATGTTCCTGGTTTCCCAGGAACATTTTCTTCTCCTTAAGATACTTTTCGTTGCAGGAATAAAAAATAAATAGCAGAAATAGAAGGCTTAAAATCGGACTGGTTCTTAAAATGAATTTTTTCATCAGATTTTCTATGCAGGATGTGAACGAAATAGTGGGTAATAAATGTAAATTTATTAAAATCCCGCTAAAAAAAACCAATAGAAAGAAAGCTTACCTTCCTGAAACAACAAATCGATTCAAAAGAATAAAACTCCCGATTCAGCAATGAGCAAGAATAAAACTGCACGGTGAAAGAGGTGTGCTATGTGCCTAGATCTGGCATTCTTCGCCTGCTACCTGCTCTATGGTTGGATTATAAAGGTTCTGATAGGCGTTAAATCCTGTCCAGCCTTTAGAAGTCAGGGTTTGAAGACCACAGAAATTACCCAAAGAAGAATTATTTGATACTGACATCGACATATTTACAGGCCTTTCCAGAGTCTCAAGTCCGTCTAAATTTTGAAGACTTGCGTTGTAGCCAATATTAAAATTCTCTACTTCTTTAAGTCCGGTTAATCCATTAATGTTTTCAAGGCTTGAATTATGACTTATAGAGAATCTTTTTACCTGTTGAAGTCCAGCCAAATGCAGGGATATGAGATTGTCGTTATGAAATAAAGAAAGGTCGGTCACTGCAGGAATGTTAGATAAGCCTGTGGTAGAGGTAATTCCCGTTTGGTTAAGAGTTAAATATTCTACCGGATGCTGAATATTACTGAGAGCGCTTAGATTATTCAGTTTTTCAAGGTCCCTCAGTTCGAGGTTATAGGTTACATTGGTAACTCCTTCCAGACCTGCCAGGCTTTCGAGTTTTGGGCTTAACCTGATGTCTAATTGTTTCAACTGCCCGGTTATTCCTCTTAAACCTCTAATTTCCATAAGATGTGGGTTGTTGATCAACGAAAGGTAAGAGTCGTCTTCAAGATCTATGTTCTCAAGGCCATCCAGATCCTCCAGGCTTGTCCCAATGATAACAATGTCACCTCTCACGCTTGTAAGGCTGCTAAGGCTGCTTAGATTAGTAATGGGATCTGAAGATGTCTCAACTCCAATGATTAAATTACCTGTAATGACGGTAAAGCCTTTTTCGCCGAAATCTTCTACTTCGGTCTGTGTTGTAAGACTTTTATGGTTGTTGAAGTATTTTTCGGCAGGTTCAGGATTGGGTTCTTCTGAAGGACTTTCAGAACTACATGAAAATAGAAAAAATGCAAGAAAGAGGGATAAAAACGAAAATTTCATTAAAGGTTTTTAAAACGGTTAATACTATGTAAGGAGGGGAAGATATAGTAAAATTCTTACTTTTGAAAAAATTCAGGAATTAGTACTCAGGTCTGTCAATTTGTGATGAAGGCGTAAAGTAACAGAGAACAACATAAAATGATCAAAAATGGTTTTTTAATCCTCCTTGTGGGGATCGTTGTGGGATGCAGTCCCGAAGAGAAAAATGGAAATGAACCTGAACCGCAGAACCCTCTCACAGGTATTACCGCTGAAATCCTTACTCCAAAACAAATTCGCGATTATTCCTTTCATAATGCAGAGGAACCTTTACAAGGTTATGAAGGTGTATTCGCTGATCCTGGGAAGGAATTGTCCTTTACGGGAGCTGTTCAAATTGAACATTCGGGGGACGCACAGGCAGAGGAAATGCCTCCTGTTGAGGTGGTGTGGAGAAGCAATATAGACGGGATACTCTTTCAGGGAAGGCTCGAAGATAATGGAGATACCAATCTTCAGAAAAAGTTATCCAAAGGTATTCATACCGTTTTTCTCGAAGCTTCGATTCCCGGAACTACTTTTACCGCAAAAGATTCAATAATATTATCCAACAGCATAGAACTGCGAGCAGAGAATACCGGTAGGTCTGTACGGTTGCATTGGTCAAAATACCAGGGAGAAGATTTCATCTCTTATTTGATATACAAACAGGATTACACTCCTGTTGCCGAAATTACAGATATTAATACTTTAGACTACCTGTTGACCGGTGGGAACTCCTTCATTGCAGAACATGAGTACCAGGTAGTGGTACGAACGACAAGGCCGCATGATCATCCTGTTGGAAGCAATATTGCAAAGCAGCATGCCGGGATATTTTTCATGTTCCCTCATTTTGTGCATAAAATTATAAAGGATCCTTTGCGTCAAAAGGTATATGCTATAGTAGGCCCTCAATATTCTCATTATGATTCCACCACTTTCGGACTCCTTATAATCGATGTTAAGGAGAATACCTTTGAGATCGAATCACATATTTTGCAGGATCGAAAATTTGCCGACCTGGATATTTCTCCAGACGGGCAATATCTTTTCCTGGTACAGAAGAATGTTGACCAAATAACTAAATTAGACCTTGACCTGCTCGAGGCAGAAACCTTCGTGACCAACACCAATAGCTGGGGATTCCATAAGATTGAAGTGGGTCTGAACAGTACTCTTTATTGTCACAGAAACCCTCCTACTTCGGGCAGCTCCTCCTTCTGGATCTACAATGGAGATAGCGGAAAACTTATAAGCAGTAATACCTCCGGTTTAAGACACGGGGATATTGAATATAACAAGAATAACAGCTCCCTTTATGGAGGGGAAAGTAACACCAGTAGTGGCAGGATGCATAGGTTTTTAGTAGATGGTTATTCTATTAATTGGGACAGGGATTATCCTTCATGGCCAGAATATGCTGCTTATCCTGAGCCCTATATTTTTCTTTCAGATGACAACCAATACATACTTTGGGAAAAGTTCCAATTGGATCTCGGTCTCAATTTGATTAGAAGTTTCGAAGAAAAAATGAAAGCTGCAAGTCCAGGCAATAAATTTCTTGCAACTTTTGAAGCACTTTATAACTTTGATGACCTGGAAATGGTCTGGAAATATCCTCAGTTACCTACTGGAGATATTTCGTCAATGGTATTCATAGATGATGAAACAGTGGTCCTTGCCAGGGCAGAAAATACCGGGGTGAATCAGGAAGAATATACCTATTTCTTTAAAATTAATCTTGCGGAGTAGAAAGCTTTTTATTTAAGTCGAAGTGTTTTGCAATCTGGCTTAAGGAAGCCTACAGCCCAGGGTGCTTTTCAAAACATCTGCTGCTAGCCACTTCCTTGTATTGGCCATAATTCGGGATGAGCTGATAGGAGTTCTTTTCATACAGCCTGATGGCTTCCGGTTGCCTGATCCCGGTTTCCAAAATGCACCTGCTATAAGAGAGTTCTGTGGCCCATTCTTCCAGTTCTGAAAGGATCAGGGAAGCGATCCCTTTTCCGCGGCTTTCCGGAAGGGTGTACATTCTCTTCACTTCCATCGTGTATTTATCATACTCCTTGATGGCGCCTGGCAGTTCATTGTCATAGGCCACCACCGCGTGCCTGATCGTATCCAGGTTATTGTATTGGGCGAAGAACGCGTGATCCTTGCCGTCCCTTCTTGCCAGGTCCTGGTCCAGAAACTTTACAAGAGCTCTGAAATTTGGGTCATCTGAGGTCGTTCTCAGAATTTTGATAAGGTTGCGGTCAGGCATAGTGATCTATTGTGAGGATGGGCTCAAGGGTTTTTAATGAGCCTTTGCAGACTGTCATTTTGGAAGACGAAAGTAAGATTGGCCAGCCGAATGGTATCTGCTTCGGCATCCGGGATTTCATATAAGAGATGTTTTTCCAGCGCGTGAAGTACCTGTTGCTTTGGAATTGGCGCACCTTCCAGCATCTGAGTAATGGCTTCCAGTTCCCTTTCTTTTACGGAATGGTCATCCCGAAGATAGGTAAGGGTCACGCCCTGGTCAAGAACAGCATACGCGCCGAGGCAGGTGACCGCGATCAACATAAAAAAGCATGCCCAGAAGGCTGTTTTCCAGGGGTGCTTCATGCTTCTCTCACGAAAAATTCCATGGTATGATCGAAGTATTCTGGTTGGGAGATGCCCTGGGAATATGTGAGATTTCCCGGCTGGTCATATTTGCGCAGGTAGGCCTCGCTGATCTTTGGGTTGATCGGGTCATCCGGACTTAGCTTCTTCCCGCTTACCTGTAGCACGCGGTCGCCGGTTTTGATCTCGCCCACGCCGGTGTTGAGGAATTCTGTGAACCAACTTTTCGCGCTTTTGTTCCAGCTCCTGGAGAAGACGCGGCCGTCTACCGTGACCATCCAGATTGGTAAAAAGGTTTCTCTCGTGGTACCTCCCTTGATCTCGACCAGGGTGTGGTTTGATAAATAAGTGTAAAAGTCTGCGGGGAACATGGGTATAAAATTAGTTTTCATTAATTCTTATCAACACGAACTCGCCTAATCCAAGTTTTAAGGTCAGTTCTTTTTCGGTAGCCTTCAGGATCTTGAACTCTGTTGGTTCTCCCTCCATTCCTAATAAGATAATACCTTTTGAATCTGAACTTAATTTCCATTCCCCGGTTTCCTTTTCACCCATCATTGATGTTTCAAAAAGGCCATTGGGGTGAAATGAAAATTTCCATTTATCAATCACTTCTGCTTCTATATAAGCTCTACCGGCTTCATCTATTTCTTTGTTCAGGGCATCTTTAAAAACCCAGTTTCCAACTATGAGGTCGGATCTTTGTGCATTCACACTAAATGCCAGGGTTAACAATAATAAGATGAGGAAGGGTTTTGTTTTCATTGTTTTGGAAATTTGTAAAAATTGATCTAGAAAGAACTGTAATTTTTTTGGCAATAATTTTACCTTCTTCTGGACCTGATCTTTGGACTATACACTGTAAAATTCAAATCAGTTTCTTCTTTAATGGTGTGAACCGCCTGTTGAGCCATTTCTTCATTATTCACCTCAAATAATAACTTTTTTTTAGTGTGATTTTCATTGAGAAGAAATGCTCTTTGAAGTCCTACCGAATATGCTTTGTCTGGATCTGCAGCCGAAGCAAACATGAATTTCTGTTTTCCCCGAAACTTTAGAATACTGATATCTGTCATTCCAGCCATATCTACCTTTTTCCTGTACCAGGGTTTTTTAAATATGAATTTGGATGTGAATAACTGGTTATCGTCAATGACAACCCCGTTTTTGCTTAAAAGAAGTAACATTATATACAGAGATAAGGGGAAGAGCATTAAATAGACATAATCCCAAACGCTAATCCCAATTTTATTAGCTGGCCCCAGCAAAAAGGCTAATAACACCAGCGACCCAATGAAGAAGGTCACTATAAACAGCAGGATCAAAACTAATTTTTGATGTGCCTGGAAATTCGATTTTAAAATTATTTTTGTCATGGGAGGTGAATTATTGTCGACGCTGCCGGTTAACGCAGGTGATGTAATTGAAGAACGAAAATTTTAGTTATCTATCTTTTTAAAAGGTTCTGGGCTTTTTGTGGTTTACTAAAGTTACGGCCGGTTTTTTTCTACGATAATATAGTATGATCGCAATAATGCTGACTATCATAGTGATCAATGCCAGGATGGAGCCCTCAAAACCAAACGCTCCTCCATTTAAAAGGGTGGGCTCAGTCATGCTGAACCTGATCATGGAATAAGAATTTTGTCCGCTCACCTTGAAACCTAAAATGGCCTGGAAAAAGTTCCAGCTAAAATGCAAAGCCATCGGGAACCACAGGCTTTTTGTATGTATATAGGTGATCCCTAACAGGATTCCCGCCAGAAAGATATTGGCAAATCCTATGATGTCAATATTGGGGTTGAATCCGTGCAAAAAAGAAAATATTGAAGCAGACAGTATTAAGGCGAAATACTTATTGAAGGAGTACATCAGGTTTCTGAGAATATATCCCCGAAAAAGGATCTCTTCAGTAAATGACACTAAGATGAATATGAGTATGGTCGCGATCAATTGGCTGAGGTCAAATTCAAATGCCTGATATTGGATTTGATCCAGCAGTTCCAGTATTCCGAAGGCCCCAAACATTATCAGCAAGCCTAAGAAAAACCCTATCCAGAATTCATTGACCTTATTCTTTACCCTAAAACCTATTTCTGAAAATTTTTCTTTATCCACGTATTTTACAAATACCGCCACTATAATAAGGGTACCTAGAAATGAAAATACAAGCGTTAATAATTTCTGTGTTATCGGCTGCGGAATATTTAAATCAATGAAATCAGAACCCGCCAGGCTTATGGCTATGAATTGTAAAATGCCGACGATAAAAATATACGGGATAATAATTAACAGGATCCTTACCCAACCTTTGATCTTGATCTCTTCTGACATGCTTTAAAATTTTTCAAACTCCTTGAATGTTCTGAAATATCAGAGCTTAGAAACCCGATTTTTCAAACTTATATGGCCGTACAGGTGAGGGGAAGAAAAGCGCGGCTCGTAAATTGAAATGAAAATTCCTACAAAATTTGCGGGATACCATAAAAAAATCTCCAAAAAAGTCCTTTTTAGTATATCAGGGGTTCTTCCTGGTTGATGAATAGCTTAATTTAAAAAAGGTTCACAGATTTTATCAATTACAACCATTTTTCGCACAGGTAATTTTCTCTCCCGTGTTTGTCCAATGATTTGATTGTTCATTTGTATTGAATCCACATCCGGTGGTTCCACCTTTGGATCCTTTGTGAACTTCTCCTGTGGGTATGTGCTTTACTGCCATGATATTTTATATATTATCAACTTTATTCCCTTTTCTTAATTCAACTAAAATTTCTTTTTGATTGGTTATTATTTCATCAATTCGTAACATCCAAGCTCCGAAAAGCCTTATCACGAATACGAATACTACCATCACGATAATTCCTACAATAAATTCCATATAGTTATTTTTAAAGGTTGATTTTATTAGAAAAATCTTTCGGTAGGGAATTTCAAATTAAAATAATCAGTCTAAGTTAACGTTAATTTTTTAACAGTTTTACGGAAATCCATAAAAAAAGCTCTTTTTGGAGTTTTTTACTTGTGATCTGGTTAAAACCCTGATAATTAATTGGTAAATTAGGGAGTCTTAAAAAACGGGTGATGGTACCAGTCTTAATCTTAATGATCTTTTTTTCTTCCATGACATCGCAGCTCATATTTGATTTTACCAAAGGTTCAGACCTTCAGAAATGGGTGGTCGTGGATGATATAGTGATGGGAGGACGTTCCTTAGGCAACTTCAGCTTAAATGAGGACGGGCACGGGGTTTTCGAAGGGGAGATCTCCCTGGAGAACAACGGGGGTTTCTCCTCGGTGCGTTACAGGTCGGGTAAAATTGAGGTGAACGATCACACGAAGGTCGTGCTCAGGCTAAAAGGGGACGGCAAAAAATACCAGTTCAGGCTTAAAGCCGATGCCGCAGATGCCTATTCGTATGTCGCTTCTTTTCAGACTTCGGGAGAATGGCAGGAGATAGAGATCCCGCTGAAAGACATGTATCCCTCCTTTAGGGGAAGAAGACTGGAGCAACCGAATTTTTCCGCAGCGCATTTTGAAGAGATCGCCATCCTGATAGGGAACAAGAAGAAGGAGAAATTCAAACTCTTTCTCGATAAGATCGAACTTAGATAATGGTTCAGTGAGATTCCTCCTGCGTCGGAATGACAATTTCATTTAAATTACCAGATCTTCACGCGGTTCTTGGCCTCATGTCTAAGGTCTCACTTGCAGCTATGAATCAGCCTTTTTTAAACCGCACAGATCTTACGTGGATCGTTTGTCCTTCGGGGCCCTGAAAAACGAACGCGAGCGGGACCTCTATGGTTTTCATGTCGGCAGTAGTGAATTCAGCGGTGTCAATTTCATAGACCTTCCATTCGTCGGTCACCTGCATTCTTACCCGGGCTTCTGAACCATCGGGCGGGTCCTTTTTATCTTTCATGGTAACCTCAAATTCCTCCCCGCCGGTTGCCCCCTTCATCTCGATCAATAATTTGTCATAGGGCGAGAAATCCATTTCATGTACCCTTCCTTTAAGGGCATTTACCCTGAAATAAGGAGCCCCCCAGGTATACGTATCGCTCGGGTATTCGATCACCATGTAATCGTTTTCCAAAGAGAGAAGGCCTGTAGGATTGCTGGAGGCAGCATAATTTATATTGAACTCTGTTGGCACCTGACCATTGATAAGCAGGCTCACCAGGTCTGCGTCGCCAAAAGAGAATAAGATCCCGCTGAATTCAAGTTTGGTCTGCTCGTCAAAGGTTTCCTTTGAATTCTTGATCATTTGTATGAGCTTGTTACCCAGGAGTATTTGTTCCTCATAAAATCCCACCAATGCAGCTTCATAAGTTGAGTTCCTTAGAAGATTGATGGACTGATCATCTTTCAGGATCTCATAAAAACGGGTCCTGACAGCAGGGGATTGATCATAGGCAGGGAAGGGACGGTAAAAGAGCGCTATATCCTGCTTTGTGAAGTCAGCTTCCCAATCCTGGACCAGGTTCCGGGTGTTCTGGTTAATTTCCTCTTCAATACCACGAAGCTTTTCGGCATTGCTATAGTACGTATTGATCAACAATGCCAGGTCTGTACCCTGAAGCTTTCCAATATAGGTAGAGTTCTTTAAGGCCTGGAAAGCACTGGTATTGGGGTTAAAATAAATAGCGCTGTTTATGTCGTTGAACGCATAGGAAATATACGCGGCTTCAACGGCATTTGCGGGTGGTTTGTCGGGAGCGATGTGGGTCCTGTAAATGGAGTCGGCCATGATGGCTATATTTTCCCGGGCGATCAACAGCAGGTTCAAAGTCCTGACATCTGAATTCACCCCGTTCGCCACACTTTGCAGCAACCCGTCTAATTCTTCGCTTTGGATCCTTTCCTGGTTCCAGTTATTGATCTGGATCGCGATCAAAATCCCTATCACCACGAGTATTATTTCTCCTATGGCATATCGCATGTATTTCATAGGCCTGTTGTTTTCTGCGAGTTTCTTTCGAATCTTTCTGAAATAAGGAATCATGATAGTATGAGTATTTCATTATGATCGCTAATACGAGGGCTAAGTAAAATTGGGGGATCTGGTTTTGCCGTGAGGGACTGCGGGGGAATAATTACCGGAATAATCAGAAGGGGAAAACTGGATTAAGCTACTCTAATTTAATGTTTTAGGGCGTAAAATATTGGGTTCGGGCTATAAAAATTACATCCAATGGGGGTCGGGGAAATTCTGCCGATTTGAAAACAGTGGAATTTATGTCTTACAGGAGAATAAAAAAAGCCCCTTCCTAAGAAGAGGCTTTTAATTATCTTTTTTCAGAAGAAGATTACCAGATCTTCACGCGGTTCTCAGGCTTCAAATACATTGGGTCGCCTTCCTGAATATCGAAAGCTTCATAAAAAGCATCGATGTTCTGTAATGGTACGTAAGCACGGTATTGACCCGGAGAGTGAGGATCTGTCTTGATCCTGTTTCTCAAAGCTTCCTCACGCATCTTGGTTCTCCACACGGTTGCCCAGGAAAGGAAGAAACGCTGTTCTGGCGTGAACCCGTCGATCTTGCCGGGGTTTCCGTGTTCCTTTAGGTGAATCTGAAGTCCGTCATACGCGGCATTCACTCCACCAAGGTCTCCGATGTTCTCACCCAGGGTGAATTTTCCGTTGATATATACGCTGTCCAATACTTCGATAGCGCTGTACTGGTCTGCCAGTTTTCCGCCTAAGGTCTCGAACTGCTCGAGGTCTTTTTCGGTCCACCAGTTGTTCAGGTTTCCTTCAGAATCAAAACGGGAACCGCTGTCATCGAACCCGTGAGAGATCTCGTGCCCAATTACGGCTCCAATTCCTCCGTAATTCACCGCGGCATCTGCCTTGTAATCGTAGAATGGCGGCTGTAAAATTGCTGCCGGAAACACGATCTCGTTGTAACTTGGGTTGTAGTAGGCGTTCACGATCTGTGGTGCCATGAACCATTCGGTCTTGTCAACCGGCTCACCCAGTTTTGACATATCATCCTCCACGTTCCATCTGGCGGCATTCAGCATATTCTGGAAGTAAGATCCGCCTTCGGCAGGACCAGTTATCTCCAGGCTGCTGTAATCTTTCCATTCATCTGGATAACCTACTTTGATCACGGTAGTGTTCAGTTTTTGTTTGGCCTTCACCTTGGTGCTGTCGCTCATCCAGCTTAGGTTGTCAATTCTGGTTTCAAAGGCTTTGATAACATTCTGGATCATCTCCTCTGCCTTTTCTTTAGCTTCGGCAGGGAAGTGCTGTTCTACATACAATTTACCCAGGGCCTCACCTACAGCACGGTTGATGGTAGCCAGGGCTCTCTCGTTGCGTGGCAACTGCTCCTTGGCTCCTCTCAGGGTCTTTTCATAAAATTCCCAGTTGGCCGTTTCGATCTCTGTAGTAAGCATGGAAGAAGCATCATTGAAAAGCGTCCATCTCAGGTATTCTTTCCATTCTTCCACGTCATTGGCTGCCAAAACGTTCTGCAAAGCTTCCATGTATTTTGGCTGACGCACGATCACAGTATCTACCTTTTCAGCACCTATCTCGTTAAAGAATTTTTCCCACTTAATGGCCGGAGTGGTATTCTGTAATTCTGAAACTGTCATTGGATTATACGTCTTCCTCGCATCGCGACGGTCAACTTTATCCAGTCTTGGTGTTGCCAAAGCGGTTTCGAAAGCCAGGATCTTTTTAGCGCTTAAGTCGGCTTCCTGCTCAGAAATTCCAAGGTACTGAAGCATACGGGTAATGTGTGCCTTGTAAAGTTCCCTTTTTTCTTTGGAATCGGGATCTGTACCTATGTAGTAATCACGGTCTGGCAGTCCCAGGCTTCCCGGGTAAAGGTAGGCCGCGTTCATGTTGGAATTCTTGGCGTCTGCACCTACTCCAAAATTGAAAAATCCGGCACCGCCATATTTATGCATTTCAGTAAGGAAATTTTGAAGATCGGCTTTATTCTGAATGGCCTCGATCTTCGCGAGGTAAGGTTCGATAGGTTTGATTCCCTGCTCATTTCTACTCACTGTGTCCATGATGGTCTTGTACAGGAAAACAGCTTTGGCCTGATCAGAACCCGGCTCCAGGTTATCATTTTCGGCTGCCGATTCTAATAAAGCCAGCGCATCGGTATCGGTTTGTTTTCTTAGCTCGTGGAAACTGCCCCATACGGTCTTGTCAGCCGGGATTTCGTTCGTGTCCAGCCATCTTCCGTTCACAAAACGGAAAAAGTCTTCGCGGGCAGTTACAGTGGTATCCATATTGGCAAGGTTGATTCCCCTGCTTTCTTCGGTTTTAACGGTTTCCTTGTCGTTCTTACATCCCGTGGACAACACCGCCGCGATCATAGAAAACAAAAATGCCTTAGGTATTCTGTTCATTGATGATAAAATTGAAGTTAAGTATATATGTTAAAGTCGTTAAATTTCTTCGGAAGCCGAAGCATCAAAAACCGTCCCGAAAGGACTATTTTTTTAGCTTTTCCATCAGCCTGGTGTCAAAATCTTTTTTGATAAGGGTGATCTCGTCAACATTTTCATTCGGGATCTCAATGGAAAGCACATAATGTTTAACCTTCCATTCCCCTTCCTCATAAGTCATAACGCCAGAGCCGCGGCAAATTCCCATGTGGGTTTCCAAAAGTTCATCGAACCAGGCGATCTCGCAGTCCTGTTTTAGAAAAATATTTCTTTCTAAAGTAGAAAAACTCCAGGCTTTGCCTTTGTCAAAATAAGGCTTAGACCATTCAGCGAATTCTCCTTTTTCCCAGTTTTCTGTAGGATCTGTCCCTATGAAAGTAGATTCATCGGCCATAATGTTGAAGTAGTCGTCATAATCGGCACGGCTGGCCGCATCATGCCAGTTTTCCAACACCGTGTTGATCTTTTCCTTAGTATCAGATTGTGCCTTGACTCCCAAAGTTGAAAGCAGGAGCAGGCTTAAAAAAAGTAGTTTTTTCATGGGTTAAAAAATTTAGCCCAAGATACAATTTTCAGGTATTGCTTTCCGAAGAAACCAAAGGCCTTATTCTTTTTCCAAAGCACTGAATTTCCGGATAGCAGCATTGGGTTCAATAATATTATACCCGGCCCAGAAATCTGCATTATAGGTCTTGAACTTTTGATATTCAAAATCGTCCTTCACTTTGAGTTTTTCGTAATCGGTTTTGTCAAGGGGTCGGTCCTCATATACAACCAGCTGCACTTTTTCTACTTCTCCAACCCTGAAATCAAGGTCCAGGTCGAGTTCGTTCTGCTTGTTACGGCCCGGTACATGACGGTTCTTTTCAATAATTGTTAGCGGCCGGTCCAGGCCTACAGTTTCGCCTTTTTCCTGTTCCAGGTAATTAATGCTGTATTTGCCCTGCTCGTTGCGGGTAAAGATCATTTTACCTTTATGCACATCCTTTGAAGTGCTAATTCCAAATAATTTGAACTTGCTCAGCGGTTTTACATTTTCAAAATCCAATCGATGTACCCCGTAATCCAGGGTGTTTACATAGATCTTCCCTTTGTAATCTGCACCGCGTTTAGGTTCAAAATTGATCACGTAAACAGTATTTTCTCCCATCCGCAGGTAGCCTTCCAGCGTAAGTTCATACTTACGGGTCTTTTCAAAAAGATCGAAATCAATGTCCTTTTTCCAGAAGATGTTTCCCAGCAAGGAGTTGATAGTTTGGGTAGCGTTCTCCTTGAGGTACTTCTGATTTTTGGCATTGCTTTCTGCAATTTCTTCAGGGGTCTTTTCCTTTTTCTCTTTTTCCAGATCGGCCATGCTTTCTTCCAATTCCTCTTCGTCAACTTTCACTCCAATGATCCCAGATCGGATCTTAAGGAAAGATCCCTTTTTCAGATTCTTTCTGAAGGCTTCTTCCAGGTGATCTGTGAGCTGTTCCAGAGACTGGGAGTTTTCTGGATTATATAGATTCGCCGCTTTTACGATTTTAAATTTCTGATTGTCGTAATTTCCGTAAAGATCTCCCAACACCTCCCGGTAAGAGTCGGTGAATTTTGGCATTTCGGCAGTGATGCGGTCCATCAGGTTTTGATCAATCCCAGGGATAGTGGATTCATCTACCTCCATTTTGAACTTTTTTATGTTGGTGAAATAAGATTGTCTCAAAAAGACTCTTTTTTGACCAAGGCCTAAATCGTAATTGTTGGGAACTTCATCCTTTACTTTTTCTAGGATCTCACTTGGAGTTAACGTTTTGTTGGAGAGAAAGACCTCTCCAAGTTCGATGGTGGAAGGTTTTAATAGAATGGTCTTATTCTGAACTTCATTGGGATCCAATTCCTGAGCATCATAACCCAAAGAAGAGATCTTGATGGACTTCGGAAGTTTTCCGGTAGTAAAACTGAAGTATCCTTCGTCATTGGTTACTACACCGTGGTGTTCACCAAAAAGCACGTTCGCGTATTGTATCGGCTCCTTAGTTTCAGCGTCCAGCACCCGGGCTTTTATTTCCTGTGCTTCAGCAGTAAAACTGATAATTGAAAATAGAAGTAATGTGAATATATAGCGGAAAGATCTCATGAAAAGCTTTTTTACTAAGACGACTTTCGGGCCCAAATGTTACGTTTTCATACTTGTATAGATTATTTTCCAATAAGATTTAAATTATTAAAGACATTTGTCGTAAATTTACAGACAAATGTCTAAGCTATGGAAGCCAATTTAAAAATTGATAAAGCGGTGCGCACCTATCTCAAAAAGGTAGAGCAGGACCAGCACCTGAATCTTAGTGATAGGGAGATCACCTACAAAGAATTCCTGTCTAACAGGATGCTCATTGTACATTCCATTCGCGAAGGCATTCCTTACCGGCTGTTTAAATTAATCCAGGAAAAAACCCCATTTTCCGAAGAAGAGTGGGCAGAGATCCTGAATATTTCTACCAAGACATTACAGAGATACAGGGCTTCCAAAAATCACGTTTTTAAGCCGATTCATTCTGAGAAGATTCTGGAACTGGCTGAGGTGACTTCCCTGGGGAATTCAGTTTTCGGGCCTGAAAAATTTTACCTGTGGCTGCAAACTCCCAACTACGCATTGGGGAATCTGAAACCGAAGGAGTTGCTAAAAGATTCCTACGGAAAGGAGCTGGTGGTAGAAGAACTGCACCATATTGACCAGGGAATCTTCGCGTAATGAAAGTATACCGGTTGTCAAGAAAAAAATATTCTGAAGAACTTTCTGGGAAAGGAGCTGCCATGGTAGGAGGCAGGTGGAATTCCCGTGGAACCGAGATCATCTATACCGCTGAGAGCAGGGCGCTGGCCATGGCCGAAGTTGCCGTGCACCTTACCCTGGCTACCATGCCCGATGATTTTGTAATGGTAGAAATTGAGATCCCTGACGAAGTAAAGTTTACAGTCGCAGAAAGAACTGAACTCTCTAAAAACTGGAATGCGTTTCCTTATGATCTCAATACACAGGGAGTAGGGGATGACTTTGTGAGAAAAGAGGAATTTTGTTTGTTAAAGATCCCTTCGGCGGTGGTCCCTGGAGATCATAATTACCTGATCAATCCCAAGCACCCCGATTTTAAGAAGATCAAGATTTCTACGGTTGAAAAATTTCCTTTTGATGAAAGGTTATTCAAATAGAGTTGTTTAAAAAGGGATTACCTGAAGGCGTTGGGATCTACATCTTCATCTAATGAATCCCTCGTGGGTTCCGCTTCAAGGGCTTCTTCTTTTGCCTTTTCGAATTCTTCATCCAGTTCCAGTTCAAAATCTCCCGGACTTTTTAAATAGAGCTCATTTAGCTGTAATTTGAAATTGTCGAATTCGACGATCAGGTCGTTGGCGACCTCAAAAATTTCATCGGCATTTTTCTCTTTTTTGTTCGCCAGCTGATGCAGGATCTTCGCTTTTGTTAGCAAAACGTTCGCCCGGGAATTAACGGCCGTAGTTCTTAAACTATCCGGAATTGAAGTTGAAAGAGATTCCATTATCTGCATTATGCTGTTGGAAGTATCCAGAATATCACGCCCGGTGCTGGTGCGTAGCGACTCGATCTCATTTTGAGCAGTTACATAGGCCAGCCATTGACTCACTTCAGTTTTGGCTTCGGGCAACAAGTTGACTTTTCGGTTGGTGGTAACTTTCAGGGTATCTGAAAATTTAGAACCGTTTGTAGCCGTGGTTTCCGTTTTCTGCTGAACATTTTCCTTGCAGGAGATCAGTGTCAATATGGAGAGTAAAAAGAGTATTTTTTTCATTTTTTAAAGATAGGGTTTACACCTTAATTTCTGTTTCTGATGAATGCTTCCGAAGTAAAAAATAAATCGGGACTTTCAGCAAGGATTTAGGACCTGTGGTTTCTCATCTTTCTCGAAATAGATATCTTTGCTTAACTCAAAAACAGAATTTTTATGGCTTCAAAGATATTGATTATTGGTGCTTGCGGGCAAATAGGAACCGAACTTACTATGGCTTTGCGGGAAAAGGTTGGCAATAAGAACGTAATTGCCAGCGATATTAGGGAGGGCAGCCCTGAGCTAATGGCTTCGGGACCTTTTGAGATCGCCGATGCTACTAACTTTGAGCAAATTCAGGACCTAGTCATTCAACACGAGATCGATGAGGTTTATTTGATGGCAGCCATGCTGAGCGCTACTGCTGAAAAATTTCCAATGAAAGGCTGGGCCTTGAACATGAATTCGCTATTTCATGTGTTGAACCTGGCAAAGGATAAAAAAGTTTCAAAGGTCTTCTGGCCATCTAGTATTGCGGTCTTCGGACCTACCACTCCAAAACATGATACCCCTCAAACCACGATCATGGAACCAAGCACGGTATACGGGATTAGTAAGCAGGCCGGGGAGCGCTGGTGTGAATACTACCATAACAAATTTGGGGTAGATGTAAGAAGTGTGCGTTATCCCGGCTTGATCAGTTACAAGACTCCTCCCGGAGGTGGAACTACAGACTATGCTGTGGAGATCTATCATGAGGCCCTGAAAAATCAAAAATATACCTCCTTCCTTAAAGAGGATACCGAACTTCCAATGATGTTTATGGATGATGCGATTAGAGCTACGATTTCTTTGATGGAAACTCCTGCGGAAGAGGTGAAAGTAAGATCTTCTTATAACCTCGCTGCTCTTAATTTTACTCCTAAGACTCTGGCTGAGGCAATTCAAAAACACATTCCTGAATTTGAGATCGATTACGCTCCTGACTTTAGGCAGGCGATCGCTGATTCATGGCCGTCAAGTATTGATGATAGCAGTGCCCGTGAGGACTGGGGATGGAAGCATGAGTTTGACCTAGACAGGATGACAACAGAGATGCTGGAAGGTGTGAAGGAAGTTCACTATGATTAGATAAGAAAAATAAAGGCAAAAAAAAACGTCCTGCCTGGCAGGACGTTTGAAATACAAATAACTTTATATTATCCGATAACACGCACTTGAGCTGCGGTCATTCCTTTTCTTCCTTCTTCTTCAACATACTCCACTTTGTCACCTTCATTAAGTGACTCACCGTTTAAACCGGTAACGTGTACGAAGATGTCTCTTCCTGTTTCGTCGTTGGTGATGAATCCGTAACCTTTAGACTCATTGAAAAATTTAACTGTACCTTCCATTGTAAAAAAAATAATAATTAATAAAGTACAAACATAGACTAATTCTTGAAACAGTTGTTAATGAAAGTGTTATTTATTTCTAAAAATTTTATTTTCTGAGATTTAGTCCCTGTTTCTCTCTTTCATTTTTTTCAAATTTTCATCTGAAAGTGTGTAATCTTTTAATTTTTTCCCCTTCCATCTATGGTAGAGGAAGATGGGCATAAGTATGAAAGCACTTGCAAGCACTGCGATACCTATAATGCGGTCACCTGTTTGAACATCTTCGTTCAGTCTAAAATAGTATCCGACTCCAATTGCCAGGAGGATCAGGATACCGATTATTTTCATTAAAGTATTCATAATTAAACTGTTACTTCTATTAATTTTTTACGATAAGCGGTCAATAATTTTGATTTGGAAACGAAGCCCTGGTATTTGCCATGACTTACGACTGGTAGGTTCCAGGCATCGCTGTCCTGGAATTTTTTCATGATGCTTTTAACGCCATCGGCGTTCCGGTCAATAACTTCGGGTGCGCTTTGCATAAGTTCGTCGATCTTAACCGTGTCGTACAGGTTTTTGTCGAACATGACAGGCCGAATATCGTCCAGCAGCAAGATACCCATAAAATTATTGTCCTTATCAACCACGGGAAATATGTTTCTGGAAGATTTAACCACCCCTTTATAAACTATTTCACCAAGGGTCATACCAAGTTTTAAAGGAATGAAATTCTTTTCAATGACCTGGTTGATCTCCATTAAGGTAAGTACCGCGTGATCTTTGTTATGGGTTATTAACTCCCCGCGTACTGCCAGTTCCATAGTATAAACAGAATGAGGCAGAAAACGTGTGGTGATCATAAACGAAATGGCAGCCGTGATCATTAACGGCACGAACAATTCGTAACCGTGAGTGAGTTCGGCAATGAGGAAAATAGCTGTAAGTGGCGCCTGTAACACCCCGGCCATTAATCCGGCCATTCCTACCAGGGTAAAATTACTTACTGAAAGCGGACTTTTCAGAATATTAAGGTGGTTAAGGAAAAGGGCGACGCAATGGCCCATTGTACTTCCCATGAACAAAACAGGTGCGAAAATCCCACCAACTCCACCAGCGTTAAAGGTGAGGGAAGTGGCAACGATCTTAAAGATCACAAGCCCGGCCAGAAGGCTTATCACGATCCAGAAGTTATCCATATAAGCTGTAAAGGGGTTATTCCCCATCGCTTTCAGGTAATCTTCCTGTAGCAGGTTATTGATCACGTCATAACCTTCCCCATACAATGGAGGAATAAAATAAATGAGCAGTCCTAAAAGTGATCCTCCCAACAGAAGTCGGTGTAACCTGGAGTTAATATTTTTAAAAAGATCATTGATCTTAAAATAGACCTTGGTAAAATAGATTGAGCAGAGCGCCGCGATGACACCCAGTAATACGTAGTAAGGTACATCTGCTATCACAAAACTATCCTTAAGTGTAAAAGGTAAAACTGTTCCCGATCCAAAAAAGAAATAGGAGGTAAGGATGGCCGAAACCGAAGCTAAAAGTAAAGGAAGCAGGGATGCAATAGTCAGGTCAAGACTAAAAACTTCTATCGCAAAGATGATCGCAGCAATAGGAGCCTTAAAGATCGAGGACATTGCTCCTGCCGCTGCACAACCAATCAATAAAGTTCGGGTGGTCTGGTTCATGTTGAACATCCTTGAAATGTTCGAACCCAAAGATGCCCCGGTAGCAACCGTAGGTCCCTCCAGACCGACAGATCCTCCAAAACCTACTGTAATAGGCGCCGTTATAAGCGAGGCATACATTTGTAAAGGTCGCATAATACCTTTCTTCTTCGAGATGGCATATAGGGTAGAGGGAATACCGTGGCCTATCGGACTTTTAATTACGTACCTGATAATAAATGCGGTGAGCGTTAGTCCGATAATAGGGAATACAAAGTAAAAGGCATGATGGTAATAATTAATGAACTTTCCCTCCAGTAATTCCTGAATAAAGTGAGTGAGGTTCTTGATCACCACCGCTCCTATCCCAGCCGTAAGCCCAATGAGGGCGCTCAACAACATCACGAACTGCTGCTGCGTCATGTTCTTGGTCCTCCAGATGAGGAACCTAAGCAGTAACGGATTTCTCTTTTTCCCCGGCATCTTCTTAAATGACCAAAAAATCCTGCCGAAGCAGGATTTTTAATTTATGATTCTGAAGTTAGTTTTAAGCTTAGTTCTTTAAGTTGCTCTTCATCGATTTTTGCAGGAGCATCTATCATTACGTCTCTACCTGAATTGTTCTTCGGGAAAGCGATATAATCCCTGATAGTTTCCTGACCTCCAAGGATCGCAACCAATCGGTCAAACCCGAATGCGATCCCTCCGTGCGGTGGTGCTCCATACTGGAAAGCGTCCATTAAGAAACCGAACTGTGCTTTGGCCTCTTCAGGGGTGAACCCTAAATGACGGAACATCATCGCCTGGGTATTCTTGTCGTGGATCCTGATGGAACCTCCTCCTATCTCGTTTCCGTTAAGAACAAGATCATAGGCGTTCGCTCTCACTTTCCCCGGATCTGTATCCAGAAGATCAATATCTTCCGGTTTTGGAGAGGTGAACGGGTGGTGCATGGCATGGTAGCGCTTAGTATCTTCATCCCACTCTAAAAGTGGAAAATCTACTACCCATAGCGGAGCAAACTCGTCAGACTTTCTTAAGCCCATTTCATTTCCTAAGTGCATACGCAGCGCACTCAACTGAGTTCTGGTCTTGTCTGTTTCGCCGGCCATCACCAGGATCAGATCACCGGCTTTTGCCCCGGTTCTTTCAGCCCATTCTTTCAGGTCTGCTTCAGAATAGAACTTGTCAACAGAAGATTTTAGGCTTCCGTCTTCATTGTATTTTACCCAAACCAGTCCGTTGGCACCGATCTGAGGGCGTTTCACCCAATCAATCAATTTGTCGATCTCTTTGCGGGTGAAGCCTGCAGCTCCCGGAACCGAGATCCCAACTACCAGCTCCTGCTGATCGAATACATTGAATCCTTTATTTTTTGCAAGGTCCTTCAATTCCCCGAACTCCATTCCAAACCTTATATCAGGCTTGTCGTTACCATACTTTTGCATGGCTTCTGCATAGGTCATGCGAGGGAATTCTGTAACATCCACTCCTTTTACCTCTTTAATAAGATGACGGGTGAAGTCTTCAAAAATGTTCAAAATATCTTCCTGTTCCACGAATGCCATTTCACAGTCAATCTGCGTGAATTCAGGCTGCCTGTCGGCACGAAGGTCTTCGTCCCTGAAACACTTTACGATCTGAAAATATTTATCCATTCCGCCAACCATCAATAACTGTTTGAATGTTTGAGGGGATTGCGGCAAGGCATAGAACTGTCCTTCATTCATACGGCTTGGTACCACGAAATCACGTGCACCTTCAGGGGTAGACTTGATAAGTACCGGAGTCTCCACCTCAATAAAGCCTTTTTCAGAAAGAAATTTTCTCACTTCCATGGCTACTTTGCTTCGGAAGATAAGTTTGTTCTTCACAGGATTTCTGCGAATATCAAGATAGCGGTACTTCATTCTTAAGTCTTCCCCACCATCGGTCTCATCTTCGATGGTGAACGGAGGCAATTCCGCAGCATTCAGAATAGTCAATTCAGAAACAAGGATCTCCACGTCTCCGGTAGGCATATTAGGATTCTTTGAAACCCTTTCTATCACCGTACCTTTTACCTGGATTACGAATTCACGCCCTAGTTTTGAGGCTTTTTCCATCATTTCTTTCGGTGTGCGCTCCTCATCAAAGATCAACTGCGTTACTCCATAACGGTCTCTAAGATCGACCCACATCATGAATCCTTTATCGCGCAGTTTTTGCACCCATCCCGAAAGGGTAACTTCCTGATTTATATCTTCTATTCTTAATTCACCACAGCTGTGACTTCTGTACATAATTTCCTGATTTTCGAAGTTGCAAAAATAAGAAGAACTGAGCGGATTCTGCGGAATTGCAGTCAAAAATAATTCTGAAGTTTTTAAAGAAGCTCCTTAATGGAATGCCTTCCGAAGAAATAAAACAAAAAAATCCGGAGATCGCTCTCCGGATTTTTCATGTTCAATTATATAATCGCTATCGACTAATGGTGGATCTTGGTGAAATGCACCTCGTCATTAATAGCATTCAGAATAAAATTCTCATCAAGACCATTTACGATCCACGTCTCAATTTTCGCTTTTTGAGTGATCTCGGCAGCTGAAACTTTTGACTCCATACCACCGGTACCATGAGCAGATTTGGTATCGCTCATTACCTCTTTCTTCAACTCGTCCAGGTCATTCACCTTGCGGATGGTCTCAGGAGTATCGGCGCTGATGGATCCTTTCTTGTAAACCCCATGCGTATTGGTCGCAATGATGAAAAGGTCTACATCCAGTAAAGCTGCGGTCTGTGCCGCCAGGTTATCGTTATCTCCAAACTGGATCGCCTCAGTTGAAGAAGTATCATTCTCATTAATGATCGGGATATAATCATTCTCAAGTAAAACATTCATTGTATTAATGATGTTCTTTTTGGAATCTTCCCTTCCAAAATCATTTGGAGAGAGCAAGATCTGAGAGGTCAATAACCCCAGTTCCCTGAAGCTTTCCTGGAAAATTCTCATCAAGTGAGGTTGTCCAATAGAAGCCAGCGCTTGTTTCACGTCAATATTTTCTCCACTTCTCTCCAGGTTCACGAATTGTTTTGCAACAGCTACCGCACCAGAACTAATGAGCACGAACTCATAATCATCTTTAAGTGCCGCGATCTGTCTTCCTATATCTTCGATCTTCCCACGGGAGATCTGGTCTGTTTCTCTTGTAAGAGTATTGGATCCTAACTTTAATAAAATTCTCTTCTTCTGCTTAGGCTTGTCCATTTCTATATTATTAGTTTCTAAAATCTTATTTAGTGTATCCTTATCTTGTTTGTCCATTTCCGTGTATATACCATTTATTGGTTACCAAATGCTGAAGGCCAATTGGCCCACGCTGGTGTAGTTTATCTGTACTAATAGCGAGCTCTCCACCAAGTCCTAACTGCCCGCCATCTGTGAAACGCGTAGATGCGTTGTGATAAACCGCCGCATTATCTACGGTCTCCATAAATTGTTTTGCAGCTTCATCATCTCTTGAGATAATAGAAGCCGAGTGTCCACCTGAGTACTTATTAATCTTCTCAATGGCTTCCTGAACTGAATCTACTTCGCCAATAAGGGCTTTGTAATCCAGGAATTCTTCATACCACTCGTCCTCACTTTTAAGAGGCCTTGCTTCCTGAAGTTCTCCTTCCAGAGACTTGTCTGCAATAAGTTCTACGTTGTGTTCTTTAAGTTTGACTGTCAATTCTTTCAGAAATTCCTTTTTATTCGGAAGGTTTGAATCGATCAAAACTTTGTCTACCGCGTTACATGCTGAGATCTTCCCGGTTTTCCCGTTGAGGATCACATTTATCGCGATATCTGTATCTGCTTTGTCGTGAACATAAACGAAGTTGTTACCTCGTCCGCTCACGATCACCTGTGCCGAAGAGTTCTCTTTTACGAACTTGATCAATCGCTCCCCTCCTCGAGGCACGATAAGATCTACAGGTTGGGTTGGATTTGCCAGGAATTCCTGGGTTTGCTTTCTGTCATATTGAAGATATTCTACCCAGTCGGTAGAGACATTGTTCTCCTTAAGAGCCTGGTGCCACAATTCTACGATCCTTAGGTTTGAATTTAGGGATTCTTTACCTCCTTTAAGAAGGATCTTGTTACCTGATTTAAAGGCGATCCCTGCGGCTTCGACAGTTACGTCGGGTCTGGATTCATATATGATCATGACAGTTCCAAAAGATGCGGTCTTGTTATATACCTGCATCCCGTTGTCATGTTTAAAGCTGAAGCGTTCCACGCCCACAGGATCTTCCTGTGACGCAAGGTGCTCCAAAGACTCAACCATACCTTCAATTTTGGAATCGTTGACTTTTAGTCGGTCTTCCATGGCCAGATCGTCTCCTGAATAACCATCCAGGTCGATCTTATTTGCTTTTAAAATACTTTCTCTTTCCTTTTCTACAAGTTTGGCCATTGACAGCAAAACTTTGTTTCGTTCATCAATGGTTAATAGCGTGTTCATTCTTTGATTTTTAATTAATAAATAATTGAACTTCGACTAATAAAGCGCAAACTCTTTGCCAGACTCCGGAATAAAAAGAAAACCTCCGGTTAAAGGCCGGAGGTTTCAAATATTATTGAAAATATATAATGCTTATTTATTTCTTTTTTCGTGAATTCTCACTCTCCATCGGTTAACCATATAGAGCATAGCCGGCACTACCACTAGGGTTAGGAAGGTGGCAAAGATCAATCCGAAGATCACCGTCCAGGCCAGTGGTCCCCAAAAGATCACGTTATCCCCTCCAATATAGACCTGCGGGTCATAATCTGTGAAAAGTGTAAAAAAGTCAATGTTTAACCCTATCGCCAGTGGAATGAGGCCTAAAACTGTCGTAATGGCAGTTAGAAGCACAGGACGCAACCTGGATTTACCTCCGGCTACGATCATTTCAAAATACTGTTCTTTTGTCAGCACATCATGGTCATCCAGTCCTAATGACAACTTTTTGCGGTCAATTAAGATCTGGGTGTAGTCTACCAGTACGATGGCATTGTTTACCACAATTCCCGCCAGGGAGATAATTCCCATCATGGTCATGATTATGATAAAATCCATCTGGAAGACCACCATTCCGAAGAAGACCCCTGCTAAACTCAAGAAAACTGCCATTAAAATGATCAAGGGTTTTGGTATTGAGTTGAACTGGGCTACCAGGATCAATAGAATTGCACCCAGGCCAATTAGTAAGGCCCTAAGTAAAAACGCCATGTTCTCCTGCTGTTCCTCTTGCTCCCCTGTGAATTGAAGGTTCACATCATCCGGTAGTTCATAATTCTGAAGTTCACTCTGTAACTGCTCAACAATGGCATTTCCGTTATAACCCTCAAGTACGTTAGAATAAATAGTAATAACCCTTTTTAGATCTTTTCTCTTAATGGAACTGAAAGCCGAGTTAAGATCTTTCTTTGTTACAGATGAAATAGGAACCTGTACGATCTCACCTGTATTCTGATTCTTAAAGGTAATAGGCTGGTTGAAAAGCGCGTTTTCGTTATACCTGAAATCTTCATTGAATCTCACGTTGATCTCGTAATCTTCATCTCCGTCCTTGAAAGTTGAGATCTCTTCTCCATAAATGGCTCTTCTCAGGGTTTGCCCCACAGAAGCAGAAGATACTCCCAGCTGACCCGCCTTTACGCGATCAACCGTAACATTCAGTTCTGGTTTGGATTTATTTACATCAATGTTCAATTCCTCGATTCCCGGAATATTCATTTCGTTGATGTATTCTCTCAGTTTTTCAGCCTCAATAAGCATTTCACCGTAATCTTCACCTCTTAACTCCAGGTTGATGGGGTATCCTGTTGGAGGTCCGGCGGCATCTTTCTCAACAATAATAGATGCTCCGGGGAATCCTTGGACTGCATCCCTTATCTCGGAAAGCACGTGGCTACTTTTCACACCACGACGCTTTTTGAACTCCCTCATCGAGAGAGTGACTTTCGCTTTATGAGGCATTTCATTCTGCTGTCCACCGTCTGTCTGCGGGTTTCCGGCACCCTGGCCTACCTGTGAGATAGCCGATTCTACCATATAGTTATAGCCGTCCTCATCTTCGTATTTTTCAATAGCCTTATAGATTCGGTCCTCTACCTTTTTGGTAAGTTCATTCGTTTTGCGAATGTCGGTACCTTCAGGATATTCGATATAAGTTATGATCTGGTTCGGTTGGTTTTCGGGAAAGAAAAGCACCGTAGGCTTTACAATTCCAACCAATACGAAGGAAATGATCAGCATTAAAACTGTTCCGAAGAAGACCAAATAGGCCTTCTTTCCTTCCAAAGAGAAACGAAGTGTATCCTCGTATTTTGTTTCCAGTTTCTTTAGTGCCCTGAACTGGAAGAAATCTACCCAGGAACTCAGGAAATATTTATATGCCCAGAGTAAGATGGCAATCAGAATTGCCAAATTCCCAATTCCTCTGAATGCTCCCATATTCAGTATGAATCCGGCGATCACAAGGATCAAACCTGTACCTCCTAAAATGGCACTTAACCTGATCAGTTTTTTCCTGGTGAATTCCTTTTCTTCTGTCTTCATGAACTGCGAGGTCAACATGGAGTTGATGATCAGGGCCACAAAAAGTGACGAACCAAGTACTATCGATAAAGTAATAGGGAAGTAGATCATGAATTTCCCGATGGTTCCTGGCCAAAGCCCAAGCGGAAAAAACGCCGCAAGGGTGGTCGCCGTGGAAGCAATGATAGGCCATGCGATCTCGCCAACCCCTTGTTTCGCTGCTTTCAGACGGGGCATCCCCTGATCCATGAGACTGTAAACGTTCTCTACTACCACGATCCCGTTATCTACCAGCATCCCAAGTCCCATAACCAGGGCGAAAAGTACCATGGTATTCAGGGTGAAACCTAAACTGGAAAGGATGATGAAAGAAAGGAACATGGAAAGCGGGATGGCAAAACCAACGAACAACGCGTTGCGGAAGCCAAGGAAGAACATCAGTACCAATACCACAAGGATCACCCCAAAAATGATGTTATTCACAAGGTCATCTACCATATTCTGGGTAGTGGTCGACTGGTCGTTGGAATAGGTAATTGTAAGTCCGTCCGGCAACGAAGTTTCCTGTTCTTTTTTGATGATAGCTTTGATGTCATCTATCGCCTCGATCATGTTCTTTCCGCTGCGCTTTTTAATATCCAGCATCACCACCGGTTTCCCATATTCGCGGGCATATGTGGTAGGCTCTTTCTCCTGGAATTTTACGTCTGCGATATCTCTCAGGAAGACATTTCCTTCTTCGCGTTTTACAATGATATTTTCCAGTTCCTTGGGGTCTTCGATCTCACCCAGAATACGGATGTTCTTTTGAACCCCTCCGGTAATTACGTTTCCTCCAGAAATGGTCTGGTTCTCCATGCTCACCGCGCTGATAATGTCTCCAAAACTCACTTTTGAAGCTGTCATTTTATGCACGTCAACCGCGATCTCCACTTCCATTTCTTCAGCTCCGCGAATCGAAGCTTCCTTTATCTGTGGTAGTAATTCTATTTTGTCCTGCAGGTATTCGGCATATTCCTTCAACTGCTGCACTGGGAAATCTCCTGTAAGATTCACATTCAAGATGGGCATTTCTTCGGAAAGATTCAGGTCAAACACATTGGGTTCAACCTTTGCGCCATTATCCATAGTTGGCCAGGTGGTAGCCGCTTTTTCCTGGTCTACCTTGTCTTTTACCTTTTGCTTGGCTGCATCAACCGAAATATCCTCGTCAAACTGAACGATAATCAACGAGTAATCCTGAAGGGTGGTGGAGGTGATCTCGTTGACTCCTCCAATATTATTAAACTCCTCTTCGAGGGGTTCTGTGATGAATTTTTCAATATCCTCTGCCGAGTTCCCCGGATTGATCGAACTTACGTAGATCTTGGTCTCCACGATCTCCGGGAAGGATTCCCTAGGCATACTGTAATAGGACATCAATCCGCCTATCATAATGATGGCGATGATAACGTACACCGTCATCTTGTTGTCAATGGCCCAGGAGGATAATTTAAAGTCGTTTTCTATTTTCATGCTGTTGTTTCTCTGTTTCGAAAAGACTGCCTGTTTTTAGTCTTTTATGCTTACTTTCTCACCTTCCTGAACATTCTTTGCTCCCTCGGTAATAAGGATCTCTCCTGTTTTTACTCCGGAAAGGATCTCCACTTTCTCATTATAAATAAGACCGGTCTCTAAAATCCTTTTTTCGGCCACCCCGGTACTGTCGGTGGTTGGGTTGTAAACATATGCTACGTTCTCACCTGCCGCATTCTTCTGGATCACACTTTCAGGAATGGTGATCGCGTTTTCGGCACTGTAATCGTTTAGTTTTACAGTGGCGATAAGATTAGGTTTTACCTGTTCCTTATCTGCCGGCACGGCCACCTTGATCTCAAAGGTTCTGTTGTTCGGATTGATGAAGTTTCCTACCTGTGCGATCTTACTTTTGAATTCGGTCCCCGTCGCCGCGATCTCGATCATCACATCTGTCCCTTTTTGGATCTTTCCGAGGTATGATTCGGGCACGGCAGCGGTAATATACATGTTAGAAAGATTGATCAACCTGAACAACCTGCTTTGTCCCGGTGCAACCACCTCGCCTTTTTCAGAAAACTTCTCGTCGATCACCCCGCTAAAAGGTGCTCTCACAACCGTTTTTGCCAGCTGAGCCTGTAACTGGTTCACTGAATTTTGAACCGCTTCAAAATTGGCTTTGGCTTCCAAATACTGTATCTCAGAACCAATGTTCTGCTCCCACAATCTTTTTTTTCTTTCAAAAGTGGTCTTTGCGAGCGCTTCCTGAGTTTCCAGTTGCGCCAGCTGACTTCCTAAACCACCGTCATCGATTCTTGCCAGAACCTGTCCTTTTTGAACACGGTCTCCTTCATTAACCAGCATCTGCGTCAGGACGCCTGAAAATTCAGGATAAATTGTGATATTCTCGTCAGTCTCCACATCTCCGGGAATTTCAACATAATGTTTGAAAAGGGTGTCTTTTACCACCATGGTTTCCACAAGGGTGAACTGTTTGTTTTTATCCAATCTTTGGATAGCAGCATCAAGATTGGCGATCTTAGAGCTTAGCTCACTTTGTTGCGCACTCAATTCTGCTTTTTTAGCTCTTATTTCTGAAATATTCTCCCCCTCAATGATCTCTTCAACAGATTTTTCAGAATTTCCGCAAGAGGAAAGTGCCAACAGGCTAAACATTACAAGACTTATTTTCTTCATTTTCTAAACAATTAGATGTTTTAATATTCTTTTTTTACTCCTCTTCGGGATAAGTTTGAGTGCTTAATTTATTTTCAAGTTCAACCTTTGAAGTGATCACTTCCAACATCGACTGCAGTAAATTTTGCTGAGCTACGTAGAGCTGTCTTTGTGCCTCGCTTAGTTCAAAACTACTGGCAAGACCTTCAAAGAATTTGATTTGATTCTTGTTTTCAATTCTCTGAGCAAGTGCCAGGTTTTCCTGCTGCGCCTGATAATTCTCGATACTGAACTTATAATTTGATCGGGCAGATTCAATTTCAAGTCGAATCTGATTTCTGGTCTGTTCCAGGTCTAAAAGGGCCTGTTCAAATTCCAGTTCCTTTTGCTGAGTTCTTGAACTTCGCATCCCACTGCTGAAAATGGGGATGTTCATACTTACCCCAAGTATAGATTGAGAATAATACTTTTGATCGTCCTCAAAAAAACTGAAATCATCACTGTATCCTGCTGCTCCATAATTTAAGAATCCGGTGAGGCTTGGCAGGGCTTTGGCCTTTTCAAGGCGTACAAAGATGTTAGCGGCTTCGGCTGTATTTTGAGCGATACGCACATCGATGTTTTCCTCTACAGGTATGGATTTTTCCAATAACTCGAGGTCGAGGAAGCGCATAGCAAGAGCATCCAGATCCTCTGTTAGAACTATTTTAGTGTCTACCGGCATTCCCAGTGCCATGTTCAGCATTTGATAAGAAATGTCTTTCATGCGAATGCTTCGGTTGAGGTTATTTTCAAGCCCAATACGTGTTATCTTCAATTGTTCCACATCTTCCTCTTCTGCCAGGCCGTTTTCAAAGATCTTCTGGGTGTCATTCAGATTCTTCTCAACAGTAGAAAGATTGCTTTTTAAAATCTCCACGCTTTCTTCAGCCAACAGGACATTTCCGTAGGCATTAATAATAGCTTTACGTACTTCAAGATCGGTCTTCACTTTGGCATTTTTGGAGATCTGCAGCAGGGTTCTGGCAGATTGTACTCCTACAATATAAGAGCCGTCAAAAATAAGCTGTGACCAGGTGGCAGTAGCGTTGAGGTTTTGCTTGGTTCCAAACCTTACAGGTACGAAAGTTCCTGGGTCGCCATCTGCGATCTCCCCGGGAATTAGGGTTACCGGTTGCTTCAGGAAATTTTGATAATCTACGTTCCCGTTTATTTGCGGTAAACCTTGTGAAATGATCTCCCATTTCTGTTTAAGCGCAATCTCAACCTCCTTTTCAGACTTTACAGAGTTGTAATTGTTTTCCATTCCCATAGCCAGCGCCTCTTTCAGAGAAAGGGAAAGTGCTGTGGTGTCCCGTGGCGTTTGAGCTGTAAGGCTCATGCAAACGAAGGCGATAAGGAAAATGCTGATCCTTTTCATTTAACTGTTCGTGTTTAAAAGTTTATTCAATTTGGCCCGTCCCTTATCGGTAACGATGGCTCTTAAGTGGTATTCCAGGTGTTTTTCAATAAGCTCGGCCGTGGTGTAATCTCCTTCCGGAAACAGATCCAGGTCCTTTATTCCCAACAAGCCCACGAAGTAGATCCTGCTGGTAAAAGATAATGGCAGGTCTTTTCGGTATATTCCCGCAGCCATTCCCCGTTCCAGGTTCTGCTTGATCTGTGCTTCCATGACCTGCTGCTGTTTAGTGCGAATGGTTTCAAAGATCTTAGGGTAATATTTTTTTAGCTGAAATTGTGGGGAAGAGCGCTCATTGCGTAAGTGGGTACAGGCAAAGTTCTTGATCTCGTACATCTCTTCAATGGGATCGTTCTTTTCTTCCCTGATGGCCTGAATTCCTTCAGAGATCTTCTGAAATACGTGAAGAGCGGTGGCTTCTACCAGTTTGGTCTTGGTCGAGAAATGTGCATAGATGGTCTTTTTAGACATCCCCAGGTCCCCGGCGATCTCATCCATAGTCACACTTTTTACTCCCAAATTGAGAAACTTTTCAGCAGCTTTGTTTAAAATTTTCTCCTTCATGATTTTTCAGATTTTTGGGCGCGCAAATATACAAAAGGAAACTTTCAATACAATTCAAGTTTCCGTAGTTTTTTTCTGATAAGAGTAAACTGATTAAGAGGGAAATTTATTCCTGTTTTGGTATTTTAGCCGAAAATCTATTTTATGCACGCCATTGACCAATACAGGGAAGAATTTGTCGCCTATCTTTCAGAGAAAGTAAAAACCAAAGAGCCGGAAAATCTTTACGATCCCATGGTTTATATTTTGGGACTGGGAGGAAAGCGGGTGCGTCCGGTTTTGGTGCTTATGGCTGCAGAGATCTTTGGAAGTGATCATAAGAAAGCGCTGGATGCTGCGCTTGCGATCGAGATCTTCCACAATTTCTCTTTAGTCCATGATGATATTATGGACGATGCTCCTCTAAGGCGAGGAAAAAAAACTGTGCATGAAAAGTGGGATCTTAACACCGGTATACTTTCTGGGGATGCCATGCTGATAAGAGCTTACCAATTATTCGAAAACTATGAAGGTTCTACTTTCAGGGAACTTGCCCAGCTTTTCTCTAAAACAGCCATCGAGGTGTGTGAAGGACAGCAATATGATATAGATTTTGAGACCCGTGATGATGTGAGTATTCCCGAATACATGAAGATGATCGAATACAAAACTGCAGTGCTGGTGGGAGCTTCTCTTAAAATGGGTGCGATTGTAGCCAATACTTCACAAGATAACAAGAAGAAGATCTATGAATTCGGCCGACTTCTGGGTATCGCTTTCCAGTTACAGGATGATTATCTTGACGCTTTTGGGGATCCTGAAACCTTCGGAAAGCAAGTGGGGGGCGATATTATTGAGAACAAAAAGACCTTCTTATACCTTACATCCTTAAACGCTGAAGAAACGGCGATCCAGTTGGGGCATTTGTATTCTATTAATCCTCCAGATTCCCGGGCAAAAGTGGAGACCGTAAAAGCTCTTTTTGAAAGCAGCGGTGCAGCCGAGCAAACCCGTCTGGAGATCGAGAAATACACTCACAAGGCATTTCAGGTTTTAAATGACCTGGATATCGAGGAGGATAAAAAATCTATGCTGAGAAAATTTGGAGAAAACCTAATGAACAGAGATGTCTAGAAATAGACACTTATGAAAGGCATTAGGGCACTTCCGTAAATACTTTTAGTGTCATCATACAAAATATCATACCTAATTCCTGCTGTTACAGGTCCGGCGGTGTAGCCTAATCCCAGAAAAAGGGCGGGATACCAGTAAGAATCTTTCCTGTTAGCGCCTTCCAGTTCCCAGTTTTTAGATACATAGTTCTCTTCGAATTCGGCCGAAAGCTGAATATTTTTAACAGGTCTAAGTAGCCCTATCAGACTTCCGGAGAAAGAGGAGGCAGAAAAATCATCAACACTTGTATAAGATCCGGCAAGACCAACTCCCGCAGAGGTGAATTGGTTGAAGTCATAAATAGCTTTTGGTGCTAAAAATATTCCGTAGCCGTCATTGGTGAAACTGGCACCTAGACTTCCGCCGAAACGAACGTGTTCAAAAAAATCGGACCCGTCTGTCCCGCTTGAGGACTGTGCAATCGAGTAAGAATGAGTGCATAAGGCTATTATTATTGAAAAGAAAATCTGCTTTTTCTTGAAAATACGTATGTTCATCTTGTTAAAAAAACTCTAAGTTAGAGGATAAATATAGGAAATGCATCGGCCTGTCATTTGAAAAATTGTACTTTTGTAAAGTTTTAAAAAAAAGAAACAGGAGTTTCACCTTATGGATAAATTTTCATTTTTAAATGCCGCACATACAGCATATTTTGCTGAATTATATGATCAGTATTTACAGTATCCCGATAGTGTAGAACCAAGCTGGAGGGCTTTTTTCCAAGGCTTTGATTTTGGGATGGAAAGTTCTTCTAACGGCCAGGCCGTATTTGAACTTCCTCAAAACGGGGAAGCCATTGATATCCCCGAGCCGGTTATAAAAGAGTTCCAGGTTGTGAAGTTGATAGACGGATATCGAACCCGCGGCCACCTTTTTACCAAAACCAACCCGGTTCGCGCCAGAAGAAAATACAGGCCTACATTAGATATTCAGAATTTCGGACTTGAGGAAAGTGATCTTGATACCACTTTCAATGCCGGTGAGATCCTTGGAATAGGGCCTACTACCTTAAGAGGGATCATAGTTCATCTTGAGAAAGTTTATTGTGACTCGATCGGGATCGAATACATGTACATTCGAAAGCCTGAAGAGATCCAATGGATCCAGAATAAGCTGAACATCAATGAGAATCAGCCGAACTTTGATGCTGAGGAGAAAAAGCACATTCTTAAAAAATTAAATGAGGCGGTTTCTTTCGAGAGCTTCCTTCATACCAAATACGTAGGTCAAAAGCGTTTCTCTCTTGAGGGAGGGGAAAGCCTTATTCCTGCTTTAGACGCGCTTATTGAAAAAGCCGCCGATCTTGGAGTTAAGGATTTCGTGATGGGGATGGCTCACCGCGGACGTCTTAGTACGCTTACCAATATCTTCGGAAAAAGCGCCAAGGATATCTTTAGTGAATTTGACGGAAAAGATTACGAGCAGGACATTTTTGACGGGGACGTTAAATACCACCTTGGATGGACATCCTGCAGGCAAACAGACCACGGAAAAGAGATAAATATCAATATCGCTCCAAACCCATCGCACCTGGAAACAGTAGGCGCTGTGGTGGAAGGTATTGCACGTGGAAAACAGGATCGTCACTATAAAGACAACATTCAAAATGTACTTCCAATTATTGTACATGGAGATGCGGCGATCTCAGGCCAGGGTCTTGTTTACGAGATCGTGCAGATGGCGCAACTTGATGGTTATAAAACCGGAGGTACTGTGCATATAGTAGTGAACAACCAGGTAGGGTTTACTACCAATTATCTGGATGGACGTTCTTCTACGTATTGTACAGATGTGGCGAAAGTGACATTATCACCGGTACTTCACGTAAATGCCGATGATGCCGAAGCCGTAGTGCATGCAGTATTGTTCGCGTTAGATTTCAGAATGACCTTTGGAAGGGATGTGTTTATTGACCTTTTAGGATATAGAAAGTACGGGCACAACGAAGGGGATGAGCCAAGGTTCACCCAGCCTAAATTATATAAGGCAATCAGCGCGCATAAGAATCCGCGTGACATCTATGCTGAAAAGTTAAAGGAGCAGGGCATTATAGGTGAAGACCATGTAGCTAAGCTCGAAGAGGAATATAAGGCCAAACTGGAAGAAAATCTTGAAGATTCCCGAAAAGAGGAAACAACAAGGATCACTCCTTTCATGCAGGATGAATGGGAAGGTTTCGATAACGTAGACGAAACCAAAATGATGGAGGAGGTTGACACGACCGTGCCAATGGACATGTTGACCGAAGTGGCTGATGTAATTACAAAACTTCCGGAAGATAAAAAGTTCCTTCGCAAGATCCAGAAGCTCATCGATCAACGTCATAAGATGTTCTTTGATGCCAATAGCTTAGACTGGGCCATGGCTGAATTACTGGCTTACGGAACACTTCTTAAGGAAGGGTATTTTGTGAGAATGAGCGGACAGGATGTGGAACGTGGGACTTTCTCTCACAGGCATGCTGTTGTAAAAGTAGAAGACAGTGAAGAAGAAGTGATTCTTCTTAATAATATAAATGGATCTGAAGGAGACTTCCAGATCTATAACTCCCTGCTTTCAGAGTATGGAGTGGTTGGTTTTGATTATGGATATGCCATGGCAAGTCCTAAATCACTGACCATTTGGGAGGCGCAGTTCGGGGACTTTAGTAACGGAGCCCAGATCATGATCGACCAGTATATTTCTGCAGCCGAAGATAAATGGAAGCTTCAAAACGGGTTGGTGATGTTGTTGCCTCACGGATATGAAGGTCAGGGTGCAGAGCATTCTTCCGCAAGAATGGAGAGATACCTTCAGTTATGCGCTAAGGATAATATGTTTGTAGCAGATGTTACCACGCCTGCCAACATGTTCCATTTATTGAGAAGACAAATGAAGGTGAATTATAGAAAACCCTTGATCGTCTTCACTCCGAAGAGTTTGCTGAGACATCCAAAAGTGGTTTCTACTAAGGAAGAATTCGCGAACGGAACGTTCCAGCCTTTATTGGATGATGATTCCGCTTCAGCAGAAAAAGTTACATCTTTGGTATTTTGTACCGGTAAATTCTATTACGACCTTTTAGAGCGTAAGGAAGAGGAAAATCGTGATGATGTTGCGCTGGTTAGAATTGAACAATTATTCCCGTTACCTGCAGACCAAATGAAAAAGGTGATGGAGAAATATAAAAATGCAGACGATATAGTTTGGGCTCAGGAAGAGCCAAGAAACATGGGGGCATATAGTCACTTGTTGCTTCATTTTGAAGAATCCAAGAACTTCAGGGTATGCAGCAGGAAATTCTATGGTTCCCCTGCGGCAGGTAGTTCTGTAAGGTTCAAGAAGCGTCATGAAAGAGTGATCGCTGCCGTATTCGATAAGAGTTCAGATAGTCCATTATAAAAAGTAAATAACTAAAATTCCCCGGTCCAGTACCGGAAACAATAAAAACAAAAGATCATGGCTTTAGAAATGAAAGTCCCTTCTCCGGGAGAATCCATCACCGAAGTTGAAATCGCTCAATGGTTGGTTGAAGACGGAGATTATGTTGAAAAAGATCAGGCGATCGCCGAAGTGGATAGCGACAAGGCAACCCTTGAGCTTCCTGCTGAAGCAAGTGGGATCATAACCCTTAAAGCAGAAGAAGGGGATGCCGTTGCTGTAGGAGAAGTGGTATGTTTGATCGATACAGATGCGCCGAAACCGGGAGGTGGAGAAAAGTCTTCTGAAGCAAAGGAGACTAAAGAAGAGTCTTCAAAAGAAGAAGCGCCTGCAAAAGAAGAATCCAAAGAAGCTCCTAAAAAAGAGGAGACTTATGCTACGGGAAGCCCGTCTCCAGCTGCAAAGAAGATCCTTGACGAAAAAGGAATGGATGCAAAGTCTGTTTCCGGAACCGGTCGAGACGGAAGAGTAACTAAAGAGGATGCTGTGAAAGCTCAGCCTTCTATGGGTACTCCGGGTAAAGGTTCTCGTGGTGAAAGCCGCAAGAAAATGTCCATGCTTCGCAGAAAAGTTGCCGAGCGTCTTGTAGAGGCTAAGAACCAGACAGCGATGTTGACCACTTTCAATGAGGTTGACATGAGCGCGATCTATTCTTTGCGTAAGCAGTATAAGGAAGAGTTCAAGGATAAGCACGGTGTGAGCTTAGGATTCATGTCGTTCTTTACACTCGCAGTTGTAAGAGCTCTGGATATGTATCCAGATGTGAATTCTATGATCGATGGAGATTACCAGATCAAATATGATTTTAAAGACATTAGTATTGCCGTATCAGGTCCAAAAGGATTAATGGTTCCGGTGATGCGTAATGTGGAGAATATGAGCTTCCGCGGGGTAGAAGCTGAGGTTAAGAGATTGGCCATACGTGCCCGTGACGGACAGATCACGGTTGATGAAATGACAGGAGGTACTTTTACCATTTCTAACGGGGGAGTATTTGGATCTATGTTGTCCACTCCGATCATCAATCCTCCTCAGAGTGGTATCCTGGGAATGCACAACATCGTAGACAGACCTGTGGCAATTGACGGTCATGTGGAAATTCGTCCTATCATGTATGTTGCGTTATCTTATGACCACCGAATCATTGACGGAAGAGAATCTGTTGGGTTCCTTGTAGCTGTAAAAGAGGCGCTTGAAAACCCTGAAGAACTGTTGATGGATAACGATGTAAAACGAGCATTGGAATTGTAGTCATTCAATGATCAGAATAAAAAAAAAGGCAACGGTTTCAAATCGTTGCCTTTTTTGCTTTTAAGTATTATAGTTAGATTCCCTGGATGAGCATGTAAATGTTCAGTAGGATCACTAAAATAATCGCGACAGCTAAAATGGCCGGCAAAATTGGGATGTGATGGTCGTGGTCAAATAAATTCATAGCATATGATTTTTTGGGTTACCTACAAGGTACGTAAAAACCCGATAAAATACACAGGCTAAAAACAGCTTTTAAGAAAACTTTATTTCAGGAAGAGGTTCATTGATTTATAATCAATGATGGCTTTGCCTTTTTTAAGAATATCTGCTCCAATGATCCCCTGCACCTTTTCAGCTTTGTGTTTTACAAGAGCGTCATTAACGTGCTGCAGGTCGAACAGGACAAGGTCAACTTTTTTCTTTTTCCAGCCTTTGATCTCGATGATGTTCTTTTGCGCGATCTGTGTCATCATATTCGTGCCTCCGGCTCCCGCTGCTTTCACATCGCTATCCTCGGCCAGGAGTTTGAAATAGGAAACCGCATCGAAGCCCACGCACGAACTGGAAGCTCCGGTGTCGAGAATGAAAGTTCCCTCAATTTGATTGATCTTGGCTTTGACTTCCAGGTGTTGAGTGGCAGTATATGTGAGTGGTATTTTCTTGTACCCTTTTTCTTTTAAAAACTTTTTCAGAGACGACATTCTTTTCTTTTTGACAAAGATAGGTGTATAAAATAAATTATTTTTGCAATCATGATAATTACAGATACTCATACCCATTTATATAGCGAAGCATTTGATGAAGACCGTAAAGAGATGATCAGGCGGGCCATTGATGCCAATGTGAAGCGATTCTTTATTCCTGCGATCGACTCAGCATATGCCGAGTCTATGCATGAGCTTGAAAAAGCCTTTCCGGAAAATATATTTTTAATGGCCGGTTTGCATCCTACGCACGTAAAGGATAACTTTAAGGAGGAGCTCGCTTTTGTGGAAAAGGAACTTTCCGAAAAGAAGTTTTATGCAGTTGGGGAAACCGGGATCGATCTTTACTGGGATAAATCAACCCTGGGTATTCAGCAGGAAGCTTTCCGTCACCAGATAAGACTGGCTAAAAAGTATAAGTTGCCCATAGTAATACATTGTCGGGACGCTTTTGATGAGGTTTTCGAAGTGCTGGAGTCCGAAAAAGGTGAAGATCTCTTCGGGATATTCCATTGTTTTACCGGAAGTTTAGAACAGGCTAAACAAGCGCTGTCCTATAATATGAAACTGGGAATTGGGGGAGTTGTAACCTTCAAAAATGGTAAAATTGATAAATTTTTAAAAGAGATCCCGCTAAAGGAGATCGTGCTGGAAACTGACGCGCCTTACCTGGCGCCTGTACCTTACCGTGGTAAAAGGAATGAGAGTTTGTATATAGTGCAGGTGCTTAATAGAGTAGCTGAAATTTATGAGGTTTCACCAGAAGAAGTGGCCCGGGTGACAACAGAGAATTCAAAGGAGATATTTAATATTTGAGGGGAGGAATTATTTTAATTTTTGTTCATTTGCTAACCCTAAAGTAATAATAGTGGCAAATTACGATGATATTCGGTTTTATAATGAGGATGAAGTGCAGCAGGCACTTCGCGAATATGTAAAACACCCCATGATTAAGGCCTTATTGCAGTTTACGTTTCCCAACGCTGCTTTTTCGGCTATTGAAGAAAAGGTTCTGAGTTGTCATTCCATTCGGGATTTCCAAACCAAGATCATTTACCTTACCGTTCAAAAGGTGCTGGAGAAAAGTTCAGAAGGGCTTACTTATTCAGGCTTTGATAACCTTAAAAAAGACGAGGCTTATCTGTATATTTCAAATCACCGGGATATAGTTCTTGATACTTCTCTGCTGAATTGCGTTTTGTATGAAGCCGATCTCAAAATGACCGCTTCGGCGATTGGAGATAACCTTGTGCAGAAACCATTTTTGCTGGCCCTTTCAAAATTGAACAGGAACTTTCTGGTCAAAAGAGGACTAGGGCCAAGGGAGATGCTCAAAAGCTCTCAAAAACTTTCCGAATATATTCGTCAGCTCATTCTTGAAGAAAAAAGATCTGTTTGGATGGCGCAGCGCGAGGGAAGGACTAAAGATGGGAATGACCATACCCAGCAGGGGGTTCTTAAGATGCTGGCTATGGCTAAGCATGATGATACTGTAGCTCAATACCTATCAAAGCTTAAGATCGTTCCGGTTTCTATTTCTTATGAATTTGATCCTACAGATGTCTTGAAGATGCCTGAGATCCTTGCAAAACGCATGGAAACTATCTATATTAAATCGGCCAATGAAGATTTTAAATCAATTTTAAAGGGCGCGTTAGGTAATAAAGGTAGGATCCATCTAAGCGCGGGAGAGCCTATTAGTGCTTCGGAATTTGAAAAACTTGAGGAGGGCTCGATTTCTGTAAATGAGCAATTACAGAGTTTGACCTCTTATATTGATAAGCAGATACATAGGAATTACAGGCTGTGGCCCGCCAATTATATAGCTTGTGACCTATTAAGCGGAAAATCCCGCTTTGAGGAATATTATAGTGTTAAAGAGAAAAGGCAGTTTGAAAGGCGTCTCACCAGGAGGGTAGATTTTAAAAATGCCCTGGAGGTAAATAGCTATCTTTTAATGTATGCCAATCCGGTTTTAAATAAAAAAGGACTGAATGAAGACCAGCTCTAATATCCTGTTGATCTATACCGGTGGTACCATTGGTATGGTGAAAGATTTTGAGACCGGGGCTTTAAAGGCCTTTAATTTTGACGAGTTACTTCAAAATATCCCTGAATTAAAATTACTTGAGCACAGTATTGAAACTGTAAGTTTCAGTAAACCTATAGATTCTTCAAATATGCGTCCGTCATTTTGGTTACAGATGGCAGAGATCATTGAAGAGAATTACGATAAATATGATGGTTTTGTGGTGCTTCACGGCAGCGACACCATGTCTTACAGTGCTTCAGCGTTAAGCTTTATGTTTGAGAATCTATCCAAGCCCATCATACTTACGGGTTCGCAATTGCCTATAGGGGATCTTCGAACAGATGCCAAGGAAAACCTCATTACCAGTATACAGATCGCCGGTTTGCAGAAGCATGGCCGACCTGTGATCACCGAGGTGGGATTATATTTTGAGTATAAATTATACAGGGGAAACAGGACCACAAAGATCAATGCAGAGCATTTTCAGGCTTTTTCATCCCTGAATTATCCCCCTTTAGTAGAGTCTGGCGTTCACCTTGCAGTGAATGATGCTGTTTTGTGGAAACCGAACCGCAGAAGGAAAATGAAGCTTCATAAAGGGCTTGACGATCGCATTGCTTTGGTTAAGATCTTCCCGGGCATCAACCGTTCTTTGTTGGAGCATATTTTTTCCAAAGAAGATCTTAAGGGGGTGATCCTGGAAACCTATGGTAGTGGCAATGCACCGACCGAGGAATGGTTCGTGGACCTTGTAAAGAATACCATTTCCAGAGGAGTGGTTGTAGTGAACGTAACTCAATGTATTGGAGGAAGTGTTGCCATGGGTCAATACGAAACAAGTACACAGCTAAAAAAGGCAGGTGTAATTTCAGGAAAAGATATCACGACTGAGGCCGCTGTGGCGAAGGTGATGTACCTGTTGGCGAAAGATTTATCTCCCAAAGTTTTCAAGACGATCTTTGAAACGTCTTTAAGGGGCGAAATAACGTAAAAAGTCAGGTTGTTTCTTGACCAGCAAATTATTTTTTTCGTTATTTGGCGCACCGTTGAAAAAAGCGGTAATTTTATATTTTTAGAGAGGTGGCCGAGTGGTCGAAGGCGCACGCCTGGAAAGTGTGTATACGCCAAAAGCGTATCGAGGGTTCGAATCCCTTCCTCTCTGCAAGTTATTTTTATTTGAATAAATATTTATATCTTTAACCCGTTAACTAATTAAAATAAGACAAAAAGTAATGAAAAGATTATTTTCAATTTTGGTAATCGCTACAATTATGGTGTTCGGAGCCGTAAATGTAAATGCGACAAATAACGTAAATGCCTTGCCAGCGACTATGATGAACTTTGTTCAGCAAGATGATGAGGCGGCTGCTGCTTCCGATGATGTTGAGGCTGAAAGCGAAGGTTTTCACCAAGAGCTTAAAAAGCGTTTTATTGAAGGTGGTCCCGGATTTATGGGGATCGTTCTTTTGTGTTTGATCCTAGGTTTGGCGATTGCCATTGAAAGAATCATTTACCTTAACCTTTCTACTACTAACACTAAGAAGTTAGCTCAGGAAGTTGAGGACGCATTGAACACAGGAGGAATCGAAGCTGCTAAGGAAGTTTGTAGAAATACAAAAGGACCTGTTGCTTCTATCTACTACCAGGGTCTTGACCGTGCAGACGAAAGCACAGAGGCTGCTGAAAAAGCTGTTGTAGCTTATGGTGGTGTTCAAATGGGACAATTAGAGAAAAACGTATCTTGGGTATCTTTATTCATTGCTTTGGCTCCAATGCTTGGGTTCATGGGTACTGTAATTGGTATGATCCAGGCCTTCGATAAAATTGAAGCAGCAGGAGATATGCAACCATCATTAGTTGCCGGAGGTATTAAAGTAGCACTTCTTACTACAGTATTCGGTTTGATCGTTGCTATTATTCTTCAGATCTTCTACAACTACATTATCGCTAAAATCGATAGAATCGTAAACGATATGGAAGATGCTTCCATCACGTTGATCGATATGTTAGTTGACTACAAGAACAAAAGAAGAGTATAACAATACCGAACTTATATTATGACCTTACATAAAATTTTAAAATATTTAGCGCTCGTAATCGGAGTATTAGGACTTATCCTTTGGGGTAGAGTACTACTTGCCGGAGATGAGGCTATCGAGAGCTCTGCCGACCTACAGGCGAGTGTGGTTACACCATTTTTAATTGTGGCGTACATCATATTTGCACTTATTGTATTGCTGGTACTGGTCTTCGTGATCAAAGGTCTGTTCACAGGTAATATTAAGAAGACATTACTTTCTGTTGGTGCATTTTTACTGATAGTAGTGATCTCTTACTTAGTAACCAGCGGAACTGAAATGACCATGTCTGACGGAGAAGTATTTTCAGCAAGTACGACTCATTGGGTTGGTGCAGGATTAGTGACTTTCTACATCCTTGCTGCAACAGCAATTTTGTTGATGGTTGTTTCTGGAGTGAAAAAACTTATTAAATAGCAAATTATGCCAAGACGATCTTCACCTGAAGTAAATGCCGGTTCGATGGCCGATATCGCCTTCCTGCTTTTAATCTTCTTTTTGGTGACCACAACTATCGAAACAGATAGTGGTATTAGCCGAAAGTTGCCGCCAATGCAGGAAGAGGAAGTGGAACCGCCAATTATTAAGCAGAAAAACATCTTCCAGGTGATTGTAAACCGAAACAATCAACTCTTTGTAGAAGATGAAATCATGGAACTTGGCGATCTTAGAGAAGCTGCCAAAAAGTTCCTTGATAACGGAGGAGGAGTAGGGCCTGAGGCATGTGATTATTGTCAAGGCGCCAAAAGTCCAGAATCCTCTGATAATCCAGATAAGGCTGTAATCATGTTGGTTAATGACCGTCAAACTGAATACGGTACTTATATTGCAGTACAGAATGAACTGGTAGCAGCATATAACGAACTACGTGATAGAACTGCTCAACGTTTATACGGAAAGAGTTTCACGAAGATGGAAGCTGATTATGATGATGTAAACTATCGTGGTAATAAGGACCTTTTGAAAGAAAGAATCCAGGAGATCAAAGATATGTGGCCTCAGAAGTTATCAGAAGCTGAACCGAAGAGTAATTAATTGAACAAAAATTTTTAAAATGGCTAAATTCACAAAGAAAAAGAGTAGTGAACTACCTGCTGTTAATACCGCGTCTTTACCGGATATCGTGTTCATGCTACTTTTCTTCTTCATGGTGGCTACCACGATGCGGGAGACTACGTTGAAGGTGGAGAATACATTGCCTTTCGCTGATCAGGTTGAGAAACTTGACAAGAAAGACCTGGTGATGTACATCTATGCAGGGAAGCCCAGTTCACGATATAAATCCAGTTTTGGTACTGAAGCTCGTATCCAGTTGAACGATAATTTTGCGGATGTGAGTGAAATTCAGCAGTTCATTTATTCTGAAAGGGAAACCAAAAGGGAAGAACTTGTTCCATTCCTTACTACAGCCTTAAAGGTTGACAAGGAAACAAACATGGGATTAGTTTCAGATATCAAGCAGGAATTGAGAAAAGCTGAAGCGCTTAAGATCAACTACACCACCCGTACGGGAGATGCTGCTCAAAATATGGAGTAAATCTTATCATTACTTATTTATATAAAGGATCCTCTTTTAACTTTGTTGAAAGGGGATTTTTTTATTTAGACTCTTACTTTAATTCTATCTTTGTTCAAAACCTGTGCAATGAGCAAATATTTTTGCCTTTTTTTTCTTCTTCTGGGTTTCGTAAACTTTCCCGAGGCCGTAGCTCAGGAAAATAATGAGTCTACAGTAGATAGTCTTTATAGAGAAGACCAGATCTATTTTGGCTTCACTTATAATTTATTAATGGGTACACCCGATGGTATTACGGGGAAGCAATTCTCAGGGGGATTTCATACAGGTTTTGTGAGAGATTTTCCGCTTAACCAAAGACGAAATGTAGCTCTTGGAGTTGGTTTAGGGTGGTCTATCAATACCTATGGTCAAAATCTCTTTTTAGGGGAGGATGCAGAAGGCAACACCAATTTCATCAATTTAGACGCAGAGGAAATTGAATTTGATAAGAATAGATTCTCTACACAGGCTATAGATCTACCGCTACAATTCAGATGGAGAACTTCAACTCCCGAGTCTTATAAATTTTGGCGAATTTACGCTGGTCTCAGGCCTTCATACGTTTATTACTTCCGTTCTAAATTTGTGCAGCCCGAACTTACTGTTAAACAAACAGATGTTCCTGAATTCAATAGATTTAGATTGGGGGCAACATTTACTTTCGGATACAACACCTTTAACTTTAACTTCTACTACAGTCTGAATTCCTTTTTTAATGAAGATGCCCTAATTGATGGTGAGCAGGTAGATCTTAAAACCTTCCAGGTTGGTTTAATGTTCTTCCTTTTATAACCAGAGTATTGCCAGAAAAAATTGCGGAATAGCTCCAACCAGAAGGCCTATAATTAACTCTTTTGTGGTATGTGCTTTTTGGGTAAGCCTTGAGGTGGCTGTTAATCCTGTTACTGCAATAAAAAAGCTAATGGTGAAAATTAGGTTCAGGTTAAAATGAATGCTCAGTAAAATCAAGAAACTTGTCAATCCTGCCAGTCCTATCATATGAAGACTTACCTTGAAATTTAAGTAAACCATTGACAGAGCGGTCATGGTGGCAATGAATACCCCTAAAAAGAAAAAATATAATTCAGGGTAGTCAAAGGAGTCCAAGACCAGTTTAAGGGTGAGCAGGTAAACCAGGGAATTGAATAATAAAGGCATTTTGCGTTCCCGCACATCTGGAAAAAAGTGGGATTTTGATTTACCAATTGTTTTAAGTAACATGACGAAGACATAGGGAATGAAGATCGTCAGGATCGAGATAGCCAGTATTTTGGCTTTAATGACCGATTCAGGAAAAAATCTGGGTGATGTTATAAAATAAAGTAAAGAGCCCGCAAATGGCATCCAAATAGGATGAAAGAGGTAGGAGGCCAACTTTAAGAGGAACTTCATTAAATTTCTTTGCGTAAACGGGCGACAGGAATGTCAAGCTGTTCCCTGTATTTGGCAACCGTTCTTCGCGCAATAGGATATCCTTTCTCCTTCAGCATTTTTGCCAGCTTCTCGTCGGTTAATGGTCTGCGTTTATTCTCTTCATCAATGGTAATTTCAAGGATCTTCTTGATCTCTCTTGTTGAAACATCTTCTCCCTGGTCATTTTTCATAGATTCTGAGAAGAAATCCTTGATGAGTTTTGTCCCATATGGGGTATCAACATATTTACTGTTAGCAACCCTTGAAACCGTTGACACATCCATATCGATCTCATCAGCAATGTCCTTGAGGATCATGGGTTTCAAGTTTCGTTCATCACCGGAAAGGAAATATTCTTTCTGGTAATTCATTATGGCGCTCATAGTAACAAACAGCGTTGTTTGTCGCTGCTTAATGGCTTCGATAAACCACTTGGCCGCATCGAGTTTTTGTTTGATGAACATGACTGCATCCTTCTGGGCCTTTGACTTTTCCTTGGAAGCCTTGTAACCCTTCAGCATTTCACTATAATCTTTGGAAACATGCATTTCCGGAGCATTCCGGCCATTCAAGCTCAGTTCCAGTTCGCCGTCAACGATCTTAATGGTGAAATCTGGGATTACATGTTCCACCATTCTGGTATTGCCCGCATAGGCGCCTCCCGGTTTCGGGTTCAAATGTTCAATTACGTCAATTGCTTCACGTAATTCATCTTCGGAAATATCGTGTTTGGAAAGCAATTTTTGATAATGCTTCTTACTGAATTGATCAAAGGATTTTTCAATAATATCTGCAGCAAGTGAGACCTGTTTGGTGGGTTCCTTGCGGTTGAGTTGAATTAAAAGGCACTCCTGAAGGGAGCGTGCTCCAACTCCGGCCGGATCCAGTTCATGTACATATTTGAGTACTTTTTCAACCTTGGCCTCATCAGTGTAAACATTTTGAGTAAAGGCCAGGTCATCAACGATATCCTGAGTTGACCTTCTAATGTACCCGCTTTCATCAACGCTTCCAACCAAAAATTCTGCTATCTCTTTTTCGTCATCTGAAAGTCGCAGGGTACTTAATTGGGTTTTTAAAAATTGGGTGAAAGAGGTGCCAGATGCATAAGGAACGTGTTTGTCTTCATCATCTGCACTATAGTTATTGGCCTGCAGTCGGTAACTGGGAATCTCGTCATCACTAAGGTATTCATCTACATCGATCTCTGCCTCAATAGACTCATTTCCCGGATCATCATCCTGGTAGTCATCTGTACTAAATTCATCCTCGTATTCCTCCTTTTCCTCTTTCCCGCCTTCAAGAGCCGGGTTTTCTTCCATTTCCTGCTTAAGTCTTTGTTCAAAGGCCTGGGTAGGCAATTGAATAAGCTTCATCAGCTGAATCTGCTGCGGAGAGAGCTTCTGAGATAATTTTAGATTTAATTGCTGTTTAAGCATAGATTTAATGGGCTTTCTATAAAAATAAAAAAACAATCTCCAAACGTAAAACTTTGCAGATTGTTTTATGACTACTTTAGGAAAGGATTTTTAGAATTCTGCATTAAGCGGTGTGCGTGGGAATGGAATTACATCCCTGATGTTTGACATACCTGTAGCAAACTGTACTAAACGCTCAAATCCAAGTCCGAAACCACTGTGTACACAAGTTCCAAACTTTCTGGTATCAAGATACCACCAAAGTTCTTTTTCATCGATGCCCAGAGCCTGCATTTTCTGCTTTAATACGTCAAGGCGCTCTTCTCTTTGAGAACCTCCAACGATCTCCCCAATTCCCGGGAAAAGAATATCCATGGCGCGAACAGTTTTCCCATCCTCATTAAGGCGCATATAGAAAGCTTTGATGTTTGCAGGGTAATCAAAAAGTATTACCGGACATTTAAAGTGCTTTTCAACAAGATAGCGCTCGTGCTCACTCTGCAAATCAGCTCCCCACTCCTCAATGATATAGTTGAATTTCTTTTTCTTATTTGGCTTAGAGTTCTTCAGAATCTCGATCGCCTCTGTATAACTCACTCTTTTAAAGTTGTTCTCTATGACGAATTTTAACTTGTCTGTTAGCGACATAGGACTTCTTTCAGCTTCAGGCTTCGCTTTGTCTTCGTTGGCAAGGCGTTGTTCCAGAAAAGCAAGATCGTCTTTACAGTTCTCTAAAATGTACTTTAGAACGTATTTTATAAAATCTTCGGCTATATCCATATTACCGTCAAGGTCGCAAAAGGCCATTTCGGGCTCCACCATCCAGAATTCTGCAAGGTGTCTTGAGGTATTTGAATTTTCTGCGCGGAAGGTTGGTCCAAAAGTATAAACCTGTCCAAGTCCAAGCGCGTAAGTTTCAGCTTCCAGCTGACCGGATACGGTTAGATTGGTCTCTTTTCCGAAAAAATCTTCTTTAAAATTGATGCTCCCATCTTCATTTTTAGGTGGGTTCTCAAGATCAAAAGAGGTCACTTTGAACATTTCACCTGCGCCTTCGGCGTCACTTCCGGTTATGATAGGTGTGTTCACATAATGGAAGTTATTCTGCTGAAAATAGCTGTGTACAGCGTACGATAATTTAGAACGTAAACGCATCACGGCTCCAAAAGTATTCGTTCGAACACGCAAATGAGCCTGTTCGCGGAGCTTTTCAAGGGAGTGACGTTTTGGAGAAAGTATGGTCAGTTTTACCTCTTCAGGATCTGCATCACCCAAAATATCAATGGAAGATGCCTGAATCTCCACTTTCTGGCCACTGCCAAGACTCTCCTGGAGCGTACCCGTAACTTTTATGGCGGCACCAACTGTAATGCGCTTTAATAGCTCTTCATTCATTTTCTCAAAGTCAACCACACACTGCAGGTTGTTGATCGTAGAACCGTCATTCAATGCAATGAACCTGTTACTTCGGAAAGAGCGAACCCATCCTTTAACCTGTACTTCCTGTAAATATTGAGTGCTTTCCAAAAGGTCAGCAACTTTTCCTTTTATCATCTTTTCGAAATTTGGAAAACAAAGATAATTTTTCCCCCGTAGCTTGGCAAGTAAATCAATACTTCGAAATAGCCTGTTTTTAGGGAATTATCTGTGTTTATTCATACTTAATTTTTTAGGTCTTCTTCCTCTTCGAGGAAATCATCTTCTTCTGAAATAATATCAATGGCAGGTTTCTTAAGAACCTGTTTGTTTGCGATCTCTTTTTCAAGGGATAACAGCATGGAAGGAAGTAATAACAGGTTGGAAAGCATGGCAAATAATAAGGTTGCCGAAACTAATCCTCCCAGGGCTACGGTTCCTCCGAAACTACTGATCATAAATACCGAAAAACCGAAGAATAATACGATCGAGGTATAGAACATACTCACCCCGGTCTCCCGAAGCGATGCATATACTGAGCGTTTAACTTTCCATTTATTGGCCTTTAACTCCTGGCGGTACTTTGCCAGGAAATGTATCGTATCATCTACCGAAATACCAAACGCGATACTAAAGACAAGAATGGTAGATGGCTTTATAGGGACTCCCAGAAACCCCATCAATCCCGCCGTCACCAATAACGGCAAGAGGTTTGGGACTAAAGAGACCAGGATCATTTTCCAGGATTTGAACATCCAGGCCATTATAAGTGCTATCAAAAGTATCGCTAAGCTTAATGAGATCACCAGGTTCTTCACCAGGTAATTCGTTCCCTTTTGAAAGATCAGGGCTTTTCCGGTCATTTCAACCTCGTAGCGGTCCTCAGGAAAGATCTTATTGATCTTAGGCCACAGATCTTCCTCGATCTTTTCCATTTCCTCGGTGCCAATGTCCTTCATGAAAGTGGTCATTCGTGCATAGCGGCCGGTGCTGTCAACATAAGTGTTTAAAATGTTATTTCCGTCCCCTCCCAGATTCTTTGCATACGGGAGAATGAAATTCTGTTCCTGTGAGGTAGGAAGCTGAAAGTATTTGGGATTTCCGTTATAGTACGCTTGTTTTGAATACTTGACAAGGTTAACGACAGAAAGTGGTTTTGAAAGCTCTTCTTCTTCGGCTAAGAGATCTTGAAGCTGATCCATTCTTTTAAGGGTGGAAAGTTTCATTACCCCTTTTTCGCGCTGAGTGTCAATAAGTATCTCCAAAGGCATGATCCCATCAAATTCTTCTTCAAAGAATTCAATATCCTGGAAGAACCCTGCCGATTTAGGCATGTCTTCTAAAAGGCTGCCTGAGATCTTGATTGTGTAGATCCCGATGATACTTCCTACCAGCAGTAATAAGGAAATGATGAATATGCTTATCCTGTGATGCCTCACCATGCGCTCCATCCAGTCCACAAATCCACCTATCCACCTCTTATTAAGGTGTTTCAAGTGTTTTTGCTTCGGAATTCTCATGTAACTGTAGATGATCGGGATGATCAACAGGCTTAGAATGAAAATAGCAAGGATGTTTATTGAGGCTACAATACCGAATTCTTTCAAAAGGGTACTTTCAGTTAAGATAAAAGTCGCGAATCCTGAAGCGGTCGTTAAATTGGTGATCAAAGTGGCGTTCCCAACTTTTGTGATCACTCGTTGCAGGGATTTCGCCTGGTTCCCGTGTTTCTTGATCTCCTGCTGATATTTATTGATTAGGAAGATACAGTTCGGGATCCCGATCACGATAATAAGTGGTGGGATGATGGCGGTTAATACAGTGATCTCATAATGCAATAGGCCTAAAACCCCAAAGGCCCACATCACACCAATTACCACAGTGATCATGGAGATCAAGGTAGCCCTGAAGGATCTGAAAAAGAAGAAAAAGATAAGGGAAGTGACCAAAAGTGCGGCCCCAATGAACATTCCTATCTCATCAATGATGTTTTGCGAGTTCAGGGTTCGTATGTATGGCATTCCAGAGACATACACGTTCATGCCGGTTTGTTCTTCAAATTCTTCCACTATAGGAATGAGGTCATTGACAACAAAATCCTTTCTCAGCTTACTGTTTACAATGTCTTTTTTAAGGTAAATGGCAGATTGAACGGTGTTGCTATTCTTGCTGTAAACCAATCCTTCGTAAAATGGTAATCTTTCAAAGAGTTCTTCCCGGTAGCCCGATACCTCTTCACTACTAAATGTAGAATCCTTGATAAAAGGCACCATCTCAAATCTGCCGGGATCTTCAAACTTTTGAAGTTTTTTCAGGTCTCCGATTGATACCGTAAAATCGATCTCGTCATAGGAATTCAGGCGTTTGGCCAGATCGTTCCAGGCCTTGAATTTTTCGGGCGTGAAAAGCGTAGAATCGTTGGTCGCCATCACGATCAAATTTCCTTCCTCTCCAAATTTGTCGAGAAACTCCTGGTATCTTAGGTTTATCTCGTCATCATCGGGTAAAAGGTTTGCTTCTGTATAGGAAAATTTCATGTTTTTCCACTGGGAAGCAAGGAAAACGGTGGTGGCAAAAATTAATATAAGGATGAGAATCCTGTTCCGAAGAATAGTACGGGCAACAGTATTCCAGAATTCAAAACTCAGAAACTTGGACATTAGACATTTTTAAGGGCTGCAAAGGTATGAAAGCCTTCTTACTTTTCTCAGGAAAAGCGGCTTAAGTAATGCTTTGAAAAAGAGCTTTTTGAGAGGGAATAAAAAAAGCGGCTCGAGGCCGCTTTTAAAATATGTTCAGATCAATTAAACTGTCATGATCTCTTTTTCTTTTACTGCTAATATATTATCGATCTTTTCAATGTAAGTATCGGTCAATTTCTGGATCTCAGCTTCAGCCATTTTCTTCTCGTCTTCAGAGATGTCGACCTTTTTGATGTCCTGATTAGCATTTTTACGATCGTTTCGAACCCCAATCTTAGCTTCTTCAGCTTCAGCTTTGGCTTGTTTTGCCAATTCTCTACGACGTTCCTCGGTTAAAGGCGGAACATTTATGATAACGCTGTCTCCATTGTTCATTGGATTGAACCCTAGATTCGCCACCATGATCCCTTTTTCTATTGCCTGGATAAGACTTTTTTCAAAAGGTTGAATGGTAATGGTGCGGGCATCAGGCGTGTTTACGTTCGCAACCTGGTTAAGTGGCGTCTGGCTTCCGTAGTAGTCAACCTTTACGCTTCCCAGCATAGCCGGACTCGCTTTTCCGGCACGAATATTTACCAATTGTTTTTCCAGGTGGATGATGGCATTTTGCATAGCTTCCCTGGCGCTATCAATAATAAATTCTACTTCGTCGTTCATTTTTTTAAACTTAATTAAAAACTACTTTTCAAGATTTTAACCCTGTTACAGGTTTACTTTGGTTCCAATATTTTCTCCGGTAACTACTTTTTCAAGATTCCCCGGTTTGTTCATATCAAAAACTATGATAGGTAACTTGTTTTCCTGGCTAAGGGTAAAGGCTGTTGTATCCATTACCTTTAATCCTTTGGTCAACACATCATCAAAGCTAATAAAATCAAATTTAGTAGCTTTTTTGTCTTTTTCAGGGTCTGCGGTGTAAATTCCGTCAACACGTGTTCCTTTCAGGATCACATCGGCGTGAATTTCAATGGCGCGTAAAACGGCTGCGGAATCGGTCGTGAAATATGGATTTCCGGTTCCTCCTCCAAAGATAACAACTCTGCCTTTTTCAAGATGGCGCATTGCTTTTCTTCTGATAAATGGTTCGGCTACCTCATTGATCTTTACTGCCGACTGAAGTCTGGTTTGAATTCCGGCATCTTCAAGGGCACTCTGCAGTGCAAGTCCATTGATCACGGTTGCGAGCATTCCCATATGATCTCCGGTTACCCGGTCCATACCTTTGCTGGCTCCTGATACTCCTCTAAAAATGTTTCCTCCTCCAATAACTATGGCAACTTCGACACCTTTGTCTGTAACTGCCTTAATTTCTTTCGCGTATTCAGCGAGACGAACCGGGTCGATACCGTATTGACGGTCACCCATTAGTGCTTCTCCTGAAAGTTTTAATAAGATCCTTTTGTAATGCATGTATGTGAATTGTGGGTTGTGCAAAACTAAGGAATTTATTGCTGAGATTATTAAGTCAAAATATATAATTGACCGGAAGATTTTAGCCGCCCGAAATTTTATATTTTTATTGGGATTTTAATAACAAATATCACATGATGAAAACTAATATAATAACTAAGTTCATTGTCCTTGTATTGACCCTATCAGGGGTTGTGGGTTGTATGAACGATGAAGATATTGAAGAATCCCTTACCGGTGAATGGGTGGAAGTATATCCACAAAGTGAACGCACTACCTTGATCTTTACTGCCAACAATAAAATGACACTAATAGACGGGGAGGGGTATACTGAAATTTACACTTACCGTATTGATGGGGACGAAATCTATTTGAGCTTGGAAGGCTCGGAGGGCGAAACTGCTTTATCTTTTGATAAACTCGACCCGGGAAGATTCAATATTGGGTATTTATACCCTTCTATTCCGGAAAGTGACCCAAATAAGTTCATGACCTTTGAGAGGTTGTAGTGTGAGCCATCTAAAAACTAAAAACCCGCTCCTTTGCAGAAGCGGGTTTTTTATATGATTTTTCCAAAGAAATTATCCTAAGGCAACTCTTTCAAAAGCTACAACTTCAACATCTCCTCCAGTTTTCACGTACTCAGCAACAGACATTTTGTTGTCTTTGATATACGCCTGGTTAACAAGAGTGTTGTCTTTAAAGAAACGCTTGATCTTACCTTTAGCGATATTGTCTAACATTTCTTCTGGTTTTCCTTCTTGTCTCAATTGATCTTTAGCGATCTCGATCTCTTTTTCTACTATAGTCTGGTCAACACCATCTTCGTTTAAAGCAACAGGGTTCATAGCAGCTGCCTGCATAGAAACGTTCTTTGCGATCTCCTCAGCGTTGTCAGTTTTTGCAGAAAGCCCTGTAAGTACAGCGATCTTGTTACCTGCGTGGATGTAAGATCCTACGAATGGAGCCTCTAGAGTTCTAAAGTCACCAATCTCGATCTTCTCACCGATAACACCGGTTTGCTCAGTCAATTTCTCCTGAACGCTAAGTCCGTTGTAATCCTTAGCTAAAAGCTCATCTTTAGAGTTTACGTCTAAAGCAAGGTTAGCGAAGTCTTGTGCCATTTGAACGAAAGAATCATTCTTAGCAACGAAGTCAGTTTCACAGTTAAGCGAAACGATCACACCTCTTGAGTTGTCAGCGTTTACGGTTGCGATCACAGCTCCTTCAGAAGATTCTCTGTCGGCACGGTTAGCGGCAACTTTCTGTCCTTTTTTACGAAGGATCTCAATAGCTTTGTCGTAATCTCCTTCAGCTTCAACCAATGCCTTTTTGCAATCCATCATACCGGCACCGGTAGCTTTTCTTAATTTATTTACTTCTGCGGCGGTTATTTTAGCCATAGTCTTAAATGTTTTATTAGAATGGATAAGTCGTTTAGCTAATTTGCGATGAAAGAAACTAAACGACTCATATAATTAACTTCTATGTGTTACTTCTATTCTTCTTCGCCTTCTTTAGAAGATTTTGCTAAAGTCTCTTTCTTAGACTCTAGTTTCACGTCTTCTTTAGCTTCTTTCATTGCCTTTTTATCTTCAGGCTCTGTAGAAGGAACTTCAGTTTCTAGTTCCGGCTTTTTAGCTTTAGGAGCTTTTTTTGGCTTGTCTTCACCTTCAGACTCTTTAGAATCTTTTCCGGCTTTTCTTTCAGACAATCCTTCTACTATAGAATCAGCAACATAAGAAACAACTTTGTTGATTGATTTTGAAGCATCATCATTTGCAGGGATCACATAATCCACATCTCTTGGATCTGAATTGGTGTCAACCATTGCAAAAATTGGAATGTTTAATTTTTGAGCTTCTTTAATCGCGATGTGTTCACGAGTGATGTCTACTACAAACAAGGCACCAGGAAGGCGGCTCATGTCTGAAATAGAACCTAAGTTCTTTTCTAACTTAGCTCTTAAACGATCTACTTGTAAGCGTTCTTTCTTAGAAAGCGTGTTGAATGTACCGTCTTTCTTCATTCTATCGATAGAAGCCATTTTCTTAACAGCTTTTCTAATAGTTACGAAGTTGGTCAACATACCACCAGGCCATCTTTCTGTGATGTAAGGCATGTTAGCTCTTTCGGCTTGTTCAGCAACGATTTCTTTTGCTTGTTTCTTGGTAGCTACGAAGAGTATCTTTCTACCACTGGCTGCGATTTTGCTAAGAGCTTCAGCAGCTTCTTGCATTTTAGCAGCACTCTTGTAAAGGTTGATGATGTGAATCCCGTTGCGCTCCATGTATATGTAAGGAGCCATGTTTGGATTCCATCTTCTTGTCAAGTGTCCAAAATGTACACCTGCATCAAGTAATTCTTTTACTTCTACTTTGTTTGCCATTTTTGTAATAGTTTACGTTCTGTTGAGATAGCAACAGGCAAGTGGCGATACCTAAATATATCCGGCCTTGTCTGTTTAGATGCTAAACTAACCACCGACACTAAGACTCTGCCCAGTGTGAATTCGGCGTAACAACAAAAATCTTTTTTTAAATGAACTTTTTGACGCCGCAGCATCAAATAAAAATTAACGTTTAGAGAACTGGAATTTCTTACGAGCTTTCTTCTGTCCGAATTTCTTACGCTCTACCATTCTTGGGTCCCTAGTTAGAAGACCTTCCGGCTTAAGAGTAGTTCTGTTCTCAGCATCAAGCTCTACCATTGCTCTGGATAAGGCAAGACGAATAGCTTCGGCCTGTCCTGTGATCCCACCACCGTAAACGTTTACTTTGATGTCAAAGTTCTCGTTGTTTCCGGTCATGTTAAGCGGCTGTCTTACTTTGTATTGAAGAGTGCCTGTAGAGAAGTAATCCTGAACGTCTTTTTTGTTAACAGTGATGTTCCCGCTTCCGCTAGAAACATAAACACGTGCAACTGCCGTTTTTCTACGGCCAATTTTGTGAATAACTTCCATTACTTAAGATCGTTTAAGTTAATAGTTTTTGGTTTTTGCGCTTGAAGATCGTGTTCAGATCCTGCGAAAACCCTTAAATTACGGAATAGGTCAGCTCCTAATTTGTTCTTAGGAAGCATTCCTTTTACTGCATTTTCGACAAGTCTCTCAGGACCTTTTCCGAATAATTCCGATGCAGTTAAACTTTTTTGACCCCCAGGGTAGCCGGTGTGGCGAATGTACTCTTTAGAGTCCCATTTCTTTCCTGTCAAGTTGATCTTTTCGGCATTGATAACAACTACGTTATCTCCGCAATCAACGTGTGGGGTAAAATTAGCCTTGTACTTTCCTCTCAATAGTTTCGCAACTATAGATGAAAGGCGACCAAGGGCTTGTCCTTCAGCGTCTACAACAACCCACTCCTTATTTACAGTGGCTTTGTTGGCAGAAACCGTTTTGTAGCTTAATGTGTCCACACTAATTAAATTTACTTAATAATTAAACATTCCATTCCCTGCATAAAACAGGGGTGCAAATGTACAATTATAAATTTATATTACAAACGGCATTTCATTAATTTGATATAGTAAAAGAATCTGATTCTCAGACGACTTAGAAAAGTGCTTTCTTAACCTAAGTTGCATTCCTTCTTTAAAATGGAATTTCACTTTATTTTTTACCCGGAATAGATCGGGATTTGAATTTTTCTCTTTATAGGTGTTTTTAAGGCTCTCTCCGTTAAAAGGTAAGTATTCCCCGACAAAAGGAAATTTTAACGTTAAAGTTTTGCTAAAATATTTTTTTCCATTGTATGTTTGTCACTCCTAAATATCAGAACCTTAATTATTTATATAATGAAAAAAATTGCCCTGAACTTATTTGCTTTGACCATTACTGCCGCCCTTTTGGTGAGTTGTTCTTCGGAATCTGTGAACGATGAAATGACCTCCCTGAACTCTACAACAAACGTTTTTGAGAAGCAGGATATCCGCCAGAATGATCTAGTGGGAACCTGGAAGATCAAAGCCATGAATTCTGATGTTGCTGTAGACCTTGATGCAGACGGGACCAGTAACACAAATATTCTTGAAGAGACCACTTGTTTTGACAACCTGTTCTTTAATTTCAATGCCGAAGGTGGAGTTTTAGCTCACCAGGCCAGATTGAATTTTGTTGATGGCGAAATGCAGTGTGATGGAGAAGGTGATTATGCTGCTACCTATGAGGTAGCCGGTAATGAACTTTCGGTTAGCTTTCAAAGTGGTGAAACTACTTTAACTTTCACAAAGACTATTGGTCTAAGTACTGTAGACGGTGCAATGTACCTGCATGTGGCTATTGAAGATTATGAAGTTGAAGAACTGGTTAAAGATCCGGGGAACACTTCGGTTTCTTCGATCAATAGAATTGAAATGATCTATAAAAAACAATAAGACCTTTTTTTGCCCCCCTTAATACTTAGAGCCTTCGGAGTTTTCCGAAGGCTTTTTTCTTGGGTTAATCTCAGGAATTATGCTCCAAACGACTCAAAAATTTCAAAAAGTTCAATTTTTTTGTCACAAATTGCTTTTTCTGCAGTCTATTAAACAAATCAACCAGAAAACGAGCAATGAATTATTTTAAAGCAGGAGCAGTACTCCTTTTGAGTACTGTAATTTCCCAGCAATCAATTTCACAGGTCAGCAATGAGCCGGAATTAAATTTTGATTTCGCGAAACGTTCCTATACCACTACTTCCGTGGAAGGAAAAGAAGCTATAAAAATTGACGGCTACCTGGACGATTCCACATGGAATGAAGCTGCCTGGACTTCCGGGTTTGTGGAATTCGAACCCGATAACAATACGCCTCCTACCCAGCAGACCAGGATGAAGATCCTTTATGACGCTAAAAATCTCTATGTAGCTTTTAAATGCTTTGAACCAAATCCTGAAACGATCGTTCAAAGAATGGGAAGAAGGGATGAATTTCCAGGTGATTGGGTGGAGCTGAATATTGACAGTTACAATGACGATCGTACCGCTTTTTCGTTCACTATTTCTGCCAGTGGGGTGAAAGGGGATGAATTCATTTCCAATAATGGTCAGTTTGACCCCAGCTGGAACCCTATCTGGTATTTAAAGACCAATATCGATGATGATGGATGGACTGCCGAAGTGAAGATCCCGTTAAGTCAGTTAAGGTTCAGCGCTGAACAGGACCAGGTATGGGGAATCCAGGCCACCAGAAGATATTTTAATAAAGAGGAACGTTCCACCTGGCAACCGGTTCCTGCAAATCCTACCGGCTGGGTAAGTTCATTCGGAGAATTGAGAGGGTTAAAAGGTTTGCAGCCTCAAAAGCAATTGGAGATTCAGCCTTATACCGTGGGAAAATATGATTCATATGAAGAGCAACAGGGGAATCCTTTTAAAGATGGAAGAGACGGGGAGTTTACTGCCGGGCTGGATGCCAAGATCGGAATAACGAACGACCTAACGGTAGACCTTACTATAAATCCCGATTTTGGGCAGGTAGATGCCGATCCGGGAGCTGTTTCTCTAGACGGATTTGAAATATTCTTTGAGGAAAGAAGGCCTTTCTTCGTAGAAAATAAAAGTGTCTTCAATTATGCTTTTGCAGACAGCCAGGATAATCTATTCTTTTCCCGAAGAATAGGCAGGAGTCCCCAGGGAAGTGCTTCGGGGCCAAATACCGCTTATGTAGACCAGCCACAGAACACTACGATTCTAGGTGCGGCAAAATTCAGCGGAAAGACCGAAAACGGATGGACCATAGGGGTGCTGGAATCTGTTACTGGAAGGGAATTCGCAGATGTTGTGACCGATTCGGGCGAAGAAGCCGAAAGGCTGGTGGAACCTTTGACCAATTACCTGGTGGGAAGAGTTCAAAAAGACCTGAATGAAAGGAATAGTTATGTGGGCGGAATTTTTACCGCAACAAACCGAAACATGGAAGAGGAAGTTTCCTTTTTGCATACCCGTGCTTTTTCAGGCGGACTTGATTTTAAACACACCTGGAAGGACAGGAAATATTACCTTTCAGGAAGCGGTGTTCTGAGCAGGGTAGAAGGAAATTCCGAAGCTATTGCCAGCACTCAGAACTCCATCGTGCATTTATTTCAACGAGTTGATGCAGAGCATGTGGAAGTAGATCCTGAAAGAACATCCCTTACCGGGACCGGAGGCCGGCTGGAATATGGGCGAATGGGTGGAGGCGACTGGCAATATAAGCTGGGAGGTAAGTGGATCTCACCGGAGCTGGAACTAAATGATATTGGATTCCTTCGCCAGGCAGATGACATCAGGCAGTATTTAACTGTTCGCAGAATGTTCACCAAGCCCACATCCTGGTTCAGGAGAGCGGTGCTTGGGTTAAATCAGCATACATCCTTTGATTTTGAAGGAAATTACAACCGGGTGCAATATGAGGTGGTTGGTTTTGTGAATTATAAGAATAACTGGTGGAGTGAAGGCGGAGCGGCTCATAAACCCCGCATCTTTACTAATACTTTTCTTAGAGGAGGACCTCGATGGAGGTTTAATGAAGAGAACTACTTCTTTATTTTCTCCGGAAGTGATCAAAGGAAAAAACTGGCAACCAAATTTGGATGGGTACATTCCGAAGCCACTCAAAATCAATTCAGCCTGGACCGTTTTGTTGTCGGCATGAAATATCAACCTCTTAATTCCCTGAGTCTGTCCCTTGACCTGGAATATGAGAAAAATCCGAATAGGACTCAATATGTGGCAGAGAAGGCTTTCAACAATTCGGCCCGGTATATTTTAGGTGCAATCGACCAGGAAACCCTGAGCGCGACCTTGCGACTGAACTATAATATTAATCCAAACCTTACCATTCAGTATTATGGACAGCCATTTATTTTCAAGGCGAACTACTCAAACCTAAATTATGTGGTAGACCCAGTTGCTAAAGACCTGAACGATCGAGTATCATGGTACGGTGATGACCAGATCTCTCTGGAAAACGGAAGTTATCTTATAGATGAGAACAGGGATAATGTAACCGATTATACGGTTTCCAATCCTGATTTCGCTTTCGTACAATACAGGTCTAACCTGGTGGCCCGTTGGGAATACATACCGGGGTCTGAGATCTTCCTCGTATGGTCACAGGGGATTAACGGAATGGGAGATGTTAATAATGATTTCAGCGGAATAGTTGATAACCAGCTGTTGCGACAAAAACCGCAGAATACCTTTTTAATAAAGGCGACCTACAGGTTCTTATTATAAGATTATTTAGCCAAAGAAAAAGCTCTTCTTGATTCTCCAAAAAGGGCTTTTTTTATGCGGTTTTTTTAATGGGCTTCCAGCCAGTTAAGACCGGTTCCAAGATCGACTTCTAGCGGAACATCCATTTTAAAGGCATTCTCCATTTCAGATTTTACCAGGGTCTTGATCTCTTCCAGTTCGGGTTTGTATACATCGAAAACCAATTCATCATGCACCTGCAGTAACATTTTGGTCTTGAAATTGCCTTCCTTGAGGTTTTTATGAATATTGATCATGGCCAGCTTGATGATGTCGGCTGCACTTCCCTGGATAGGGGCGTTCACGGCGTTCCTTTCTGCGGCACCGCGCACCATCGCATTTTGAGAATTGATATCTCTTAAATAACGCCTTCTGCCAAGTACGGTTTGAACGTATCCATGTTCGCGGGCGAAATCTACCTGGTCACTGATGTAATTTCTGAGTTTTGGATAGGTCTTATAGTAGGTGTCAATAAGATCTTTTGATTCGCTGCGGGAAAGATTTGTCTGGTTGCTCAGTCCAAAGGCTGAAACTCCATACACGATCCCGAAATTCACTGTTTTGGCATTACTTCGCTGCTCGCGGGTCACCTCTTCGATAGGTACGTTAAAGACGTTGGCCGCTGTGGAAGTGTGAATATCCTGTCCTTCCTTGAACGCTTTTATCATGTTATCCTCCTGGCTCAGTGAAGCGATTATCCGTAATTCTATCTGGGAATAATCGGCGGCCAGTAACACATGGTTTTCATCTCTTGGTACGAACGCTTTTCTCACCTGTCGACCTCTTTCTGTCCTGATAGGTATATTCTGAAGGTTCGGGTTATTGGAACTTAGTCTTCCGGTGGCAGCAACGGTTTGCAGGTATTCTGTATGCACCCGGCCCGTACTTTCCTCCACCTGCAGCGGAAGCGCGTCGATATATGTATTCTTCAGTTTTACGAGTCCGCGGTAATCCAATACCTGTTGCACTATCTTGTGTTCGGAAGCCAGAGTAGAAAGAATGTCCTCCCCTGTGGAATATTGTCCGGTCTTGGTCTTTTTGGGTTTATCGACCAGTTTCAGTTTTTCAAAAAGTATGATCCCCAGCTGTTTTGGGGAACCAATATTGAACTCTTCCCCGGCGGTCTCGTAAATTCCCTTTTCGAGGTTTTCAATGTCGTTTTCAAGCGCTTCGGAAAGATTACTCAGGAAGTCTTTGTCCAGCCTGATGCCTTCCAGTTCCATGTCGGCCAGCACTCTTACGAGCGGGATCTCGATCTCATTAAAAAGTTTTTCTGTATTTGCCTCTTTCAGCTCAGGTGAAAACTTTTGTTTCAGCTGAAGGATCACATCGGCGTCTTCCACACTGAATTCGGTTTGCTCTTCCAGTGGGATGCTTCGCATAGACTTGCGGTTCTTTCCTTTTCCTAACAGGTCTTCCACGAAAACGGGCGTGTAGTTAAGATAGGTTTCCGAAAGTACATCCAACCCGTGACGCATATCCGGATTTATCAGGTAATGGGCGATCATGGTGTCAAAGAGCGGACCTTTGATCTCAACACCGTATTTAGCCAGGGTTTTAATGTCGTTTTTCAGGTTTTGACCAACCTTCTCAATATTTTCCGCCTCAAAAAAGGGTTTTAGCGTATCTATTATAGACTGTGCCTGCTCCTTGTCTTCCGGAACCGGCAGGTAGAACCCTTTTCCGGCTTCCCATGAAAAAGCGATCCCGATCACTTCTGCCGTGATAGGGTCAAGTTCTGTAGTGGTAAGCTCCAGGCAAACGCAGTTTTGTTTCACTAAATTTTGAAGGAAAAACTGCATGGCCATTCCCTGAGATACACTCTGATACATATGCGCAGTCTCTTTTAGGGTTTTTCTTCCGCTGAAGGATTCCATTTTTTCGGGCTCCTCGCCGCCAAATAAGGAGAATTGTCCTGCCCCGGCAGGCTGAGCCTGAGCTTTAGCGGTGGGAGTACTGGTAACCTGGGTTGGCGCAGAGGTCTGCTCTCCTGAAAATAGCTTCAGGAATTGATCTTTTAACCTTCGGAATTCCAGGTCTTCAAAGATCTCCTGTACCTTTTCTGAATCGGGCATGGATAATTCGTAATCTTCAGCGTGGAATTTTACGTCACAATCGGTAAGTATAGCAGCCAGCTTCTTGGATAGGATTCCAAGTTCGGCATTGGCTTCTACCTTTTCGCGCATCTTACCTTTCAGTTTGTCTGTGTTGGCAAGTAACTCTTCCATGCTTCCGAACTCCTTCAGGAATTTCTTGGCGGTTTTTTCTCCCACCCCCGGTAATCCGGGAATATTATCAACGGCATCTCCCATCATTCCGAGGAAATCGATAACCTGCTCGGGCCTTTCTACCTCAAATTTCTTCTGAACCTCAGGTATTCCCCAGATCTCAATTCCGTTACCCATTCTTGCGGGGCGGTACATGAAAATGTTTTCAGAAACCAGCTGTGCGAAATCTTTATCTGGAGTGACCATAAAAACCTTATAGCCTTCTTTTTCGGCCTGTTTAGCCAGAGTGCCTATGATGTCATCTGCCTCGCATCCGGGGAGAACGACCACCGGGATATGCATGGCTTTTAAAATATTCTGAATGTAGGGAATGGCCTGAAGGATTGGCTCAGGAGTCGCGTCACGATGCGCCTTATACGCCTCGAACATTTCGGTTCTTGCGGCGCTTCCTTCTTTGTCAAAACATACAGCCAGATGATCTGGTTTTTCGCGGCGTATTACGTCAAAAAGGGAATTGGTGAACCCCATGATCGCAGAGGTATCCAGTCCTTTTGAGTTGATACGCGGATTTTTTATGAACGCGTAATACCCACGAAAGATCAGGGCGTATGCATCGAGAAGAAAAAGTCGCTTTTGTTTAGCCATTTTTGTGTTTTTGATAGGATCCCAAAACTACGAAGTTCTGGCTAAAAAACACGAGCCCCGTTCTTAAAACTCCAATCTCAAGCCGGGGAGTAGTTTTTACATTCCGGGATATTTTTATTCATGGCTCTATTATTGTTCCCGTTGATAAAAAGAAGCTATAGGTTCATTAATTAATTCCACTAAAAAAGTAGGGTTAATGAACAGCTGCCGAAGTATCTTCGAAAAAAATATTGCTCATGCGCTGGATCATTTTTGTGATTATTTATGTAGTTCTGGACATTTACGCCTATCAGGCTTTTAAGACGATCACACGTCACAACTGGATCTATTACATTTACCTGTTTTTGTCACTTTTGGCGCTGGGGAATCTTTTATATCAGTTTGTAGGTCCCGGCAATGAAGGTTGGTCGGGTGCACGCAGTTATTCCGTAGGTTTCTTTTTGGCCTTTTTTGTGCCTAAATTGATCATGTTCTTTCTTCTTTTTGGGGAGGATCTTGTGAGACTGATCGTGGGCGGAGCTAATAAATTAGCACACTCTAATTCTGATTTTTCTGTCCCTTCCAGGAGAAAATTCATTAGCCAGATCGCATTGGGTATTGCTGCCATTCCGTTCGCATCCCTTCTTTACGGAATGTACCAGGGACGTTACAATTACAAGGTGCTTAAATATGTGTTGTATTTCGACGACCTTCCGGAAGCCTTCGATAAATATCGTATCACGCAAATAAGTGATGTTCACAGCGGAAGTTTTGATAACCCCGAAAAGATCAAATACGGGATCGACCTTATCAATGAGCAGGAAAGTGATGTGGTTACCTTTACGGGTGACCTTGTCAACAACAAGGCTTCAGAAATGAAAGACTGGAAAGAGCTCTTCGGAAGTATTCGTGCCAAAGACGGAGTGTACTCGGTTTTGGGAAATCATGATTATGGAGATTATGTGAACTGGGAATCTGCCGAAGCGAAAACTCGAAACCTGGAAGAATTAAAAGGGGTGCATGCCGAAATGGGCTGGGACCTGCTGTTGAACGAACACAGGTTTTTGGAAAAGAACGGTCAGCGCATCGCTTTGGTTGGAGTAGAGAACTGGGGTGCCGGTGGTTTTAAGAAGAAAGGAGATCTCGATAAGGCTGCGTCAAGTGTGCATAATGAAGATTTTAAAGTGTTACTTTCTCATGATCCTTCTTACTGGCAGGAAAAGATCAAAAAGGATTCCAAGCATTACCATCTTACGTTGAGTGGTCACACCCACGGAATGCAGTTCGGGATCGAGATCCCGGGTTGGTTTAAATGGAGTCCTGTGCAGTATAGGTATGAGAACTGGGCAGGTATTTATGAAGAGTTCGGGCGTTACCTAAACGTGAACCGGGGCTTTGGATTTTTAGCATATCCCGGAAGGGTTGGTATCTGGCCGGAAATATCGGTCATTGAACTGCGAAAAGGCCCTAAACCCGTATAATTTAAAGATTTCACTATATTTGATAAAGCCCACGGAAATCTGTCATTTTTCCGCAGGCATTTCAGCTCATTTAAAAATTGGGTTTATGTCAAAATTTGGTGAATTAATTGACTTGCGCGTTCCGGTCCTCCTGGACTTTTATACAGAATGGAATGACGCTTCCAGTGCCATGCATCCGGTATTACGAGATGTAGCGGCCGCACTTGGTGATAAAGGCAAAGTCATAAAGATCAATGTGGATAAAAATTCACAGCTTGCCGAGGCACTTCGAGTGAAAACCTTACCTACTTTAATGATCTATAAGGAAGGTGAAATGAAGTGGCGCCAAAGTGGCGAACAGGATGCCAATACACTCATTGGGCTTATGCAGGAATACATTTAGGAAACAAGAAACATTGTAGGGACTGTTTCCTGTTGGCTAAAAGACAAAAAGTATAGAGTTGTCTAAAATATAAATATTGTTATGATTTTCAAATTATTAAGGGTTTAAATTGAGGTGAAATTCATGCTTTGATCCGGGCCTGAAAATTGAAGGAAATCCATTTTATCAAATCGAATTCTTAATAACTTTTCAATAGATATTTTCACAGCGAACTGCTGCATATAGCAGATTTTTTAGATTTGCAGGCGTTGAAAATTTGAGGATATCTATGAGTGCATTTGTTATAAGTAAGAGATTTAATGGAGAATTTAAATTCACATTCGCTAACCGAAAAGGGAAGACCATCTTTACCAGCTTTTCCTTAAAGAAGAAATCTGATTGCGAATTAATAATAAACGCGATTAGAGAAAACTTCTCAGATTTTACCATTACCAGGAAAAAGAAATCCGGAAAGCATTTTTTTAGGATCTCTAAAGGCGGGCTGGTCCTGGCGAACAGCCGAAAATTCTCCACAGAGCTCATGCTTGAAAAAGGTCTGGACCAAATCGTTAAATACGTTGAAGAGGCCGAAACCCTTGATTTCTCAGAAAGTGAAAATGTGTTTGAAGAACCTGAGCCCGTAGCTGCGGGTGAGACTAAATAATCTTTGAAGAACCTATTCTATTTTTGAAAATGTACTACCAATCCCGTCTGGGAAGTCATTAGCGATAGTTAATGTTTCCTGATCAGTTCTGGTGATCATTCCATTAAGGACCAAATTATCAGCCTCTTCTATGTCTCCGGAGAAAGTGATGAATTTACTTGTTCTATTGAATAATTGAGACTCTCTCATACTTAATTCAAATGTGCCGCTGGAAATTGTGTTCCCGTTTTCAAGAAGGGAATAAGAATAATTTGAATTTAGAATTAACTGATATTCATTTCCGGTAGACTGGGGAGTTTCGTGAATGTTGAAAGCCATACCTCCATCAGTACTGGTCCAGTTCCAGACGCCCACAATTTCTGAACTGTCTATCTTAAGTTTGTCATCTGCAGTACAGGAAATGAATGCTATTGCCAGAAGAAGTAAAAAAGTGATTTTTTTCATGATAATTTCAGATTGATTTGATGGAAAACCATGTTTCTGGTTGTTAAAATAGTAATTCTTTAATAAACTCAAAATTTGCTTGAAAAATGGGTGGAAGCATACTCCTTAAATATTCTTACTTATCTGTTCTTAATTCCTACAACCAATCATCTTTTTGGCTAATATTGCGCGTGTTTAGCTGAAGTTGGGTAATCGCCCTTAAATGCTGTGGAATAATTCCCCAGTTTTCGGTTAAAACAACTCATAAACACCTCTGTTTGTTGGCTTTTTAGGCTTGGTACACAGATTGCTTATTGAGGGCAGGAGCCAATGTAGAACGAAAGATGCGGTTCCGGCACAAACAAACTAAACACAGCATAAGAATGAAAAGTGAAACAATAGCTTCAAATCAAGCGAATACAAAGAATAATAAATCCATTAAACCTAAAAAGCAAAGAGATCTTAGAGGAATTTTAGTAAGAGCAAGCAGCCTGGTTCTTCTCATGGGCGCTGCCTACCTGGTGTATGCTTTGCAAAATGATTTTGACAGGTATCACATGGAAAAGCTGGATTCCAATTGGGGGATGGCATTTTTCATCATTGCAGGAGGACTATTCTTGTTCAAAGCCGGATTCTTTGTTTATAACCTGTATCTATATTTCCGCTATAAGCCCGTAGAGTCTGTATCTAACGAAGAGTTGCCTACCTGTACGGTGATCGTTCCGGCGTATAATGAAGGTAAACAAGTGTGGGCAACCTTGATGAGCCTAGCAAAGAGTGATTATCCTGCTGGAAAACTACAGTTGCTGGCCATTGATGATGGGAGTAAGGATGATACCTGGCATTGGATGCAGGAAGCCAAGAAAAGTCTTGGTGACCGTGTAAGTATCTACCAGCAGCCTGAAAATAAAGGAAAGCGTCATGCTCTTTACCGTGGTTTTAATATTGGGACCGGTGAGGTTTTCGTGACTGTAGACAGTGATTCTGAAGTTACTGAAGATACACTGCGTAACCTGGTAAGCCCATTCGTAGTGAATGAGAAATGCGGGGCGGTAGCCGGTAACATTCGTGTTCTGAATAACGGAAAAAAGGCATTATTGCCTAAAATGCTCGATGTGAGTTTCGTGTTGAGCTTTGAATTTGTTCGTTCTGCTGAAAGTAGCCTGGAATCGGTATTGTGTACTCCCGGAGCCCTTGCTGCCTATAGAAGAGATGCTGTTTTTGGATGTCTCGATGAGTGGATCAACCAGACCTTTATGGGGCAACCTTCAGATATTGGGGAGGACAGAGCCATGACGAACATGATCCTGAAGCAGGGATACCATGTTCTTTTCCAAAGAAACGCTTACGCCTTTACTAATGTTCCCGAGAAATATACCGGACTATATAAGATGTTCATTAGATGGGGACGAAGTAACGTGCGTGAAAACCTGGCAATGGCGAAGTATGTGTTTACAGACTTCAGAGAAGGTTCTAAGGCCGGATCACGAATACTGTTCATTAACCAGGTAATAAAGTTAGTCATGAGTTACCCTTCAATATTGCTGATGCTGTTCTTTATTTCGATGCATCCGGTGTTGTTCATTAGCTCTACGCTATTAAGTATATTGATATTATCCAGCTTCCCGGTACTGTTCTATGCGAAGCGATATAAATTATCAGAATCTTTCTGGGCTTATTCATACAGCATCCTTTACACCTTCGGATTGTTCTGGATCACTCCGTATGCTATTGCAACGGCAAGTAGGAGAGGTTGGTTGACCAGAGGATAAGTGAATTAAAACATAAAAGTAAAGGAACCCATTTGGGTTCCTTTTTTTATAACTGATGTTTTTGAAATACCTATTGTCATTTGTTTTTTAGTCTGACTCTTTACATAAAGGAATTAAGTTCAAAAATAACATTGGATTCATTATTAAGGTCTTTTCTATTTTCAACAAACCGGAATCCGTTTTTTCCTAACAATCTCTTCGAATCATGGTTTTCATTATGGGTAAAAGCTTCGATTTTTTCCAGTTTCAATTTTTGAAAAGCATATCTGATAGTCTCCTTTAAAGCTTCATTCATTATTCCCTGTTTTTGAAACTTAGGGTCTAAATCATATCCAACTTCAGCAATTTTATGATCCTTAGAAAAATTCCAAAGACAAATCGTTCCTATGAGCCCGGGGTCATTTTTTAATGTTATCCCCCAGGTGATCGATCTGTTTGTTTCAAAGTATTTATCTATTTCTTTTATGAATTTCCTGGCATCAGCGATATTCCTGGTTTTTCTGTTTTCAGGTCTTTCAATGAATTTAGTGACAGTCTCATCAGAGCGTAAGAAAAGTATAACATCAGAGTCTGAAAGTTTAATTTCCCTCAATAAAAGTCTTTCTGTGGTTAATGTCGGAAAAGATTTTAGTTCCATTGATGTTCTGGTTATTGGGTTGCACTAAATTTCTGCCGCTTATTGGCGATGAACCGTTGTTGGCCACAGGCTTGTCTATAAAATTTCTGTCAGGTAAACTATTCCATATATCCATCCTAAATATAGAATTGTATATGTCAAAGAATATGAGATAGATGAAAAAATGTCTCCAAATGTTTTGTCTGATTTGCTAAAAACTAATTTTAGAGCTCTGAAAAAGACCCAATAAAGCATCATTATAATTATAAATAAAGAGAACCAGAAAATTGCTTCCAATAGGATCAATAATATAATCATTGCGATTGTTACCAATATCCATAATACAATGGATAAAATTAAGCCCGCAATTCCATCTCCCACATCTGTATCTGGTGTTTCTATTGTTCCTGGATGAGTACTTCCAAATAGATCTCCTTTTTTAAAGCTTCTATATTTTGGAAAATCATCTTCTAATCCGACTCCTTTATATAGTCCGTATGTCATGAATAGAAATAGAATTACACCAATTATGGAGAGGGATAAATATAAATTAGAAGTTATTTCTCTGTTGTAATTTATTCCAGTCAGCCACACCGTTAAGAAGGTTGCTAGAATTACAATCATTGAAACTATAAAGACGGTTTTCCCTTTTAAGTAGTTTTTCTTCTTAGTTGATTTCATTTTTTTGCTTGTGGCCAACGCCGCTGGTTGACGCAAGTAGCGTGGAGTAGGGACGCGTTCTTGTCGGCTTTGTTGTTTGTTACTTGTTGTCTAAAATATCACATTTTACTGAAATGCCAGTTATTTGCTGATAACCGATGTTGGCTGCAGTATCAAGGCTTCGGATTGTTCTTAAGTAGAATAGTCATTTCATAGTACGACGAGATAGCCACTATTACTTTATTTAAACCATTTTCAAAATCTTTTTCTTTTAATTGCTTTTTTAAAACACTTGCGATAACTGAAGTAGCAATATCTCCATGTTCTGATTGAATAATTAAGACTTCTTTTATTGGTTTATTGGAATAGTATCTTTTGATACAATCAAGATAATCACCATTTGGATCTAGAAAGGCCATCTTTAATGGTTTCCTTTCGGGTTCATCAGATCCATCCAGTTGTATAATCTCAATATTATCCTCTGAAGAATCATCGGGGTCATAATCTCTCCATATCTTTTCATAAGTTCCATTGCGTTTCAATTCTTGAATAATCTCCAAAGATTCATGGTTGTAATAAAATTTGGGAGGTTTTAATGAGGGAGGTATCGAACCCGAATCCTTTAGGTACAACATAAAGTTTTCATTGGCATTTTTACCTCCATAATATTCAGATAATTTCTGTTCGAATATTTGTGTTGCTTTGTCCAAAAGTTCTATGTCCTTGTTGGATAAGCAGTCAGAAAATCCCTTAGAATAATTAAAATGGTTTTGAGACTTACAGGATATTGTTACTACAGAAAAAATTAAAAGGAATATTCTTTTGTTCATGTTTGCGTAGATTTTGTGTACAACGTCTCCGGTTAACAAAAGTGGCGAGTAGGGAAGATGGCACTTTGGGCGGAAACGATTTTTCTTGTGGAAATAAATGTAGGAAAATATCTCTCAAAAAAGCCGTTTTTGATAACCGTTGTTAGCGCCTGTGTTTTTTTTATCAGGTGCTATTTTTGATTAGCGGAATTTGGAAAAGTCCGCATTATATCGTCAAGTTGGATTATCATTTGAGGGATAAAGGTTTGGTCAAATTCTAACTTAAATTCAAGAGCGTTACCTGTTCCAATACTATCCATAACTTTACAATCAGCTTTAAAATGTCCGATTCCGTCTCCTTTTATTTTGAGATAAATTTGTTCTTCTAGGGTGTCAAAAAGGGCAACTCCGTTCATCTTTTCGTAAAGTTCAGATAACTGGTCTCTAAATTTTTTAAAGTCTGTTGTCACCAAATCACAATCAAATTGTCCAGAGAACCCTCCTGCTTTTAGAGATACTTTTGATTTTACCCACTTTTGATCCCAGTCGTCTTCTACGTCTGGAAGAGCAATTCCGATTACATCAATTCGGAGAAAGTCTCCACTTCCTTTTAGTTCAAAAAACATAATTTCTTCCTGTGTCATTTCACATTGGCTCTAACGTTCCCGGTTAACGAAAGTGGCGGCTTGGGAAACGTGAATTTGTCGGTTAAGTTATAGTTTTAAAGGTAGTCAAAAATGTCATTTTAGAAGGCTCTTCCGCTATTTGCTCGTTAACCGTTGTTAGGCGCATGTTCTTTATTTTTTCTTTTAGCTTTCGTTATCAAATGCCCGACCAAGTAAACTATTACCAGGAATGGCGAATAGAAAACGAAAGTCATAATTGCTTGTAACGGCCAACCGATTCCAAAGTATCCAATTTCGAGTTGTTTTACTCTTTCAAGATTCTGGAGTACCACATTTTCAAATCGATCTGTGTCGTTCATTGCGTCAAAGTCATAGCCGTAATGAATCATTAAAAGTTGGTCAGAATAGTCCGCCCACCACGCAAATGTCCCTGAAATAACTGCTGTGATTATCAGTCCAATCATCAAATAAGTCGGAAAGTTAACTTTTGGTCGTTTCCATTTTTTTATTCCAATGAAAAGAAGAACTGGGACCGAAAGGAGTGGGAGCAAAAGAATGATTGATATTATCGTTACTATTGTCTCCATCCAATGTTCTTAATCGTTAGTTTTTTGCATTGCTTACAACCCGCCCGGTCAACGTAAGTAGCGGGCCTGGGAAACGAAATTTGTCGATTAAATAGTATTTTTAAAGGTAGTCAAAAATGTCATTTTAAAAGATCTCCCGCTATTTGCTCGTTAACCGATGTTGTAGTTAGTTTTTTTTACCATAGAAAAGGTTTAGAAAAGTAATTCCATCCACACCATAAAGTCCAAAAGCAACTAAATAAAAGTCCGGCTATAAAAAACATCATCCGGAACTTTGCAAAAGTGATCCTGTTATTTAAGTAATACCAATTGAATAGTTCGACCAATATTCCTGCTGAATAAAAGATGTTGGCTCCAATTCCCCAAAGAAGGATTCCGATCAGGTCTGCATTAGACCAATAAATTTCCTCTCTTGAAAGTCCGTCGTAAACGGCATAGGCACCAAATAATCCAACAACGAGGTTGAAAATCCACCTTTTAGATTCCCACCATTTTATCTTTAGTTTTATTTCTTCTACTGTCATTTTAGAAGGATCTGACGCTATTTGCTCGTTAACCGCTGTTGCCCAACGTTTTTATCTTTTCTATTCAACCATTTAGCTATTCTTAAATAGTTGGTCAGTAGTAAGTAGCCCAGGATTAAATTAAATCCGGAAACAAACCAATTCAAATAATCAGTTGGTGATCCGAACTGAACTTGTTCCATATAATTTAGTCCGCTGGGCGATACCTGACCTTTAAAAGCTAAAAAAGTATAGTTTAAAAAATTTGGTAAATAATCAATAATTAAAAATCCTCCAATAATTATAAGTCCGAGCTGAAGTATTTTAACAGCGTTTAATTCGCCAAGAATTATTCTTTCATCATCGAATCCTTTATCAATTTTAAGAAGGTTTATTATCCGATCTGTTTGGCGAATAAGTAAAATATAAACTCCAATTATTAGAGCAGTGAATCCAAAAACATAAATCAGATTAATTGGCTCAAATTGATAAGTGATATAACTAATATTAGAAGGTATATAAGTGAATAATGATAATATGAGCGCATAAATTCCGAACAACTTAATAAGTATTCTAAAGAAATCTTTTTTGGTCATAAATGAGATTTTTAAATGTTGGGCAACGTTCCCGGTTAACGCAAGTTGCGGGTTTGGAGACGCGGGTTTGTCAGTTTAATTGTTGATTTTAAAAGTAGTCAAAAATGTCATTTTTGAAAGGTCTCCGCAATTTGCTCGTTAACCGTTGTTGTGTAAAGTTTCTAATCGCAATCTACCGGTTTTAGTTTGACAGTTCCATCTTCATTTTTTATCATTTCATAACCATTATCGAGCATTGGTTGAAAATCAGATCTTCCATTTAGATGCCATAATAAATATCCATAATCACATTTTTCCAATCTTCCTTGTTCCTTTTCTATTTTAGCTATTTTCTTTAAATCCTCTGAATATGAAAATGGAGAATGAATTAATAATATCAGAGGGCTGAAATCTATTGATTCCTCCGAATATTTTTTCAATCTTTCTGCTGAAGGAAAGCCATATTTTTTTGTTATTTCAATCATTCTCTCCGTATGGATTTTATCCATTGGAGTAATATAGTTCTGCCAGATTTGGTTTTCCAGGCTATCAGATTTTATCGGAGTAAATTCTAACCTGTTTTTCTTTAATTCATCGCTTAAATTTTCAATGCTATCTGTGATCGATTTATCAAATGTTTGATAGTACAAATATTCTCTTGTAGCTTGATCATAGTGATACATGAATTTTAATTCTTCAACTAATTGTTCAATATTTTGTTCTAATAACTCATCTTTATCAGATTGAGAATAGAAGTTTAAACTTGTAGAAAGCAGGATCAAGGTCAGTAAGATTTTCTTCATTATTGGAATTTTCTGAAATTTTGCCTAACGGTTGCGATTATCGCAAGTTGCGGCCTGGGAACTCGAATTTGTTAGTTAAAAGGTCAATTTTAAAGGTAGTCAAAAATGTCACTTTTGGAAGGTATTGAGCAATTTGTGTTATTCATTGTTGTGCAACGTTTTATTATTTTCTTGTCGTTTTAATAATAA